>NZ_LRSE01000001.1 GCF_001634625.1 Croceicoccus bisphenolivorans
CGAGTACGAAGATCTTCCCGTCACCAATGGCTTCGGTGCTGCCGGTCTTCTGGATCGTTTCCACGATCTGCGGCGCAAGCGCATCGCTTGCGGCGATCTCGATCTTCACCTTGGGCAGCATGTTGGTGGAATATTCCGCACCGCGGTAGATTTCGGTCTGTCCCTTTTGACGCCCGAAACCCTTGACCTCGGTGACCGTCATGCCGGCGACGCCCAGCGAGCTCAGTGCCTCGCGAACTTCATCCAGCTTGAACGGCTTTATGATGGCGATGATGAATTTCATCTCAGCCCCCTTCTTGCCTCCCGGCCCGTCTGCCGGTTTCAACATCGAAGCAAGGAGCGTGCCAGAATCGAAAACAATGGATTTTCGGCAGAATTCGGGGACCTCACCAGTGTAACCCAAAATTCATATTCCCGCCCTGAATCCGAGCAAGGCTGCAAGTATGCCTAATTTTTAGGCAACAATTGCGATCAGGATTTGAGCACGAAAGTGGCCCAGACGGGCAAGTGATCCGACGCACGAGAGGCGAGAACGCTGTGGTGGACCCCGCTGGCGACGGGTTTCCATTCGCGACTGGCAAAGATCCTGTCCAACCGCGCGATCGGGCGGCGGGTCGGAAAACTCGGCCCGCAATCCAGCGACTGCCAGTGGTCACGGAAGATCCGAAGCATCCCTCCGGTGCTGGACCACTCGTTCGTGTCCCCCATCACGACCGTCGGGCAATTTTCGGAGCAGCCGTCGATATGGTTCAGCACGGCCTCGGCCTGATGACGACGGCGAAACCCCGACAGGTCGAGATGCATGCCGACCGCACGAATGCGGTGTCCGGAAACTTCCAGATCGACGCGAACGGCCCCGCGCGGCTCGAGGGTCGGAAGAACAAGGGGGTCCGCTTCAACCACCGCAATGTTCTTTTTAAGAAGGAACGTGTTGCCATGCCAGCCAAGGCTGCCGGGCCGGCCCGGCAAAGCGATCGGGCGATAGGCGGAATCCTCGATCCTTGCGCGGGGAAGGACGCTCTCCCTCTGCCCGAACCGGCGATCACACTCCTGCAAGGCGACGATATCAGCATCCATTTCGTGCAGGACCGCGAGGATCCGGTCCGGATCCCTTCGCCTGTCCAGCCCGACTGCCTTATGGATGTTGTAGGTGGCGAACTTCAGCTCCATTATCGTCCCAACGCCTCAGGAAGCATCGGGTTCTGACTGTCCCTGCCCGGAACCGAAATATCGCTTGGGGGGCCGCACCGGCAATCCATCAATACTGCTATTGCGCCCCTGCTGCCTGGCAAGCCATTCGTCTTCGCCTGTTTGCGCGTGATATTTCGTCAGTGTCGGTCGCTCTCGCTCGAACTCCATGTAAGGAACGCCGTAACCGCAACTGGTCTGTACGGTTTGGACCTCAATGTCGAAGATCTGCCGGGTGCCGGGCAAGATGGTAAAATGCTCAGCAAGATCGCTCCAGCCCTCATCCTCCGCAAGAACCGGCCTGCCCCGCCCATATATGCGGAGTATCATCGCCGGATTGGCGAAATTGCAGAACATGATCGTAATCCGCGGGTCGACAGCCAGATGGGCGTGCGTCTCGTTGCCCGATCCGGCAAGATCTAGATAGGCGACACGGTTCGGGCCGATAATGCGAAAGGCATCATAACCCTTCGGACTGAGATTGACCCGGCCCGAAGGCGCAGCTGTAGCGACAAAAAACACCGGTTGGGCTGCGATCATCGCGCCATGCCGTTCGTCCAGCGCATCGAAGAATTGTGCCATGCCCTGACCTTATCGATGCGGGCAAGCCGTGTCAGCGTTCTTTCGTCGCGCCGAAACCAAGGTCCGGGTTTTTTTCCTGCTGGTAACCGACATCCCACGATGATTTCGCGAGGAAGACCGGAGCGCCATCGCGATCCCTCGCCATATTGGCGCGGTTGAAGCCTGCGAATTCCTCGATCTTGCGGTCGTCGCCCTTGATCCAGCGCGCGGTTGCGAAAGGTGCAGGCTCCAGCCCCGCTTCCACCTTGTATTCGGCAGAAAGGCGGCTGATCAGCACGTCGAGCTGCAGCTGGCCGACAACACCGATCACCCATTGGCTGCCGATTTCCGGATAGAAGACCTGGATCACACCCTCTTCCGAAAGATCGTCCAGCGCCTTGCGCAACTGCTTGGTCTTCGTCGGGTCGACCAGTTGGACGCGCCGCAGGATTTCGGGTGCGAAGTTCGGCAGGCCGGTGAAGCGGATGTCGTTCTTTTCCGAAAGGCTGTCGCCAACGCGCAGCGTGCCGTGGTTCGGAATGCCGATGATGTCGCCCGGTTCCGCCGTGTCCGCGATCTCGCGGTCCTGCGCGAAGAACATGATCGGTGAATGGACCGCAATCGGCTTGCCCAGCCCCGAAGGCGTGAGCTTCATGCCGCGCTTGAAGGTGCCGGAAACCAGTCGCATGAACGCAATGCGATCGCGGTGCTGCGGGTCCATGTTGGCCTGCACCTTGAAGATGAAGCCCGAAACCTCGTCCTGCGTCGGCTCGACCGGTCCGGCTTCGCTCGGCTGCGGACGCGGCGGCGGGGCGTATTGCGAGATCGCCTCTATCAGCTGGACAACGCCGAAATTCTTCAGCGCCGAACCGAAATAGACCGGCGTCAGGTCGCCGCCGCGATAAGCTTCCACGTCGAACTCGGGGTAGCCCATCTGGGCCAGTTCCGCCTGCTCGGAAAATTCCTCCGGAATCGTCGCGTTTTCATCGACCTTGCCGAGGAACTCCTTAGATCCGCCTTCGGGCCGCGCGACCGAACCATCGGCAAGGTCCAGGATCCCTTCGAATCGGCCGCCCATGCCCACCGGCCACGTCATCGGGCAGACGTCCAGCGCCAGCATGTCGGCCACTTCGTCGAGCAGTTCGAAAGGCTCGCGCCCTTCGCGGTCGACCTTGTTGACGAAGGTGATGATCGGCACCGAACGCAGGCGGCAGACTTCGAACAGTTTGCGGGTCTGCGGCTCGATCCCCTTGGCCGCGTCGATCACCATGATCGCGGAATCGACCGCGGTCAGCGTGCGGTAAGTATCTTCGGAGAAGTCCTCGTGGCCCGGTGTATCGAGCAGGTTGAACGTGATGGTGTCCCCATTCTCGTCGACCCGCTCGAACGTCATGACAGACGACGTGACCGAGATGCCGCGCTGCTGTTCGATCTTCATCCAGTCAGAACGTGCGCGCCGCGCCTGACCGCGGGCCTTCACCTCGCCTGCAAGGTGGATCGCCCCGCCGGTCAGCAGCAGTTTTTCGGTAAGCGTCGTCTTACCGGCGTCAGGATGCGAAATGATCGCGAAAGTGCGGCGCTGGGATGCCATCTGGATTTCAGTCTTGCTTTCGTGCGACCTGAAAACCGGCAAAGCTCTGGCTTACCGGCATCAGTTCGAGTGTGTTGATGTTGAGATGCGGCGGCAAGGTTGCCACCCAAAGCACTGTTTCTGCGATATCTTCACCCGTCATCGGATCAGATCCGGCGTAAAGATCGTCACTGGCCTTCTGGCTGCCGCCAGTGCGGATCACGGTGAATTCGGTTTCGACCATGCCCGGCTCGATCGATGTCACCCGCACGCCCGTTCCGTGAAGATCGGAGCGCAGGCCGAGGCTGAACTGCCGGACGAAAGCCTTTGTCCCGCCATAGACGTTGCCGCCGGTGTAGGGATAAGTCGAAGCAACAGACGACAGGTTCACGATCGCCCCCTTACGCTCGATCAGCAGCGGCAGAAGTTTCCGCGTGAGGGACACCAGCGCGGTCACGTTGGTGTCGATCATGGTCTTCCACTGGTCGAGATCGCTGTCCTGCGCCTTTGACGTGCCAAGCGCCAGCCCTGCATTGTTGACCAGGCAGTCCACCGCTGCGAACTCCCCTTGCAGCGCGTCCAGCACGATATCACGCGCAGCTTCGTCCCGCACGTCGAAGGCGGCAGGCATGAAACGGTCGCCCAGTTCGTCGCGCAGCGCCTCCAGCCTGTCCGCGCGGCGGCCCGTACCCACGACATGCCAGCCGGCGCCCACAAATTCGCGCGCGCAGGCTGCGCCGATGCCCGAAGTCGCTCCGGTCACGAGTGCGGTCGGCATGGTCTAGTCTCCTGTAACGGCTGGTCGGATCGTGATGTCTACGCGGAACGAGCGCTCTTCGCCCGGTTCCAGTTCCATGACGCCGGGCTTTTCGTGGAAATCGCCGTCGAAACCAACGGGGTCGGCGTGACCCGCCCACGGCTCGAGGCAGATGAAGTCGGCCCCCGGCTTTTGCCAGATGCCCAGCATCGGGCAATCGGGAAAGGCCATCTGGATCGCCGCTGCGCTGGCGCCCTCACCTTCGGGAACCGCGCCTTCGTAGCACAGGCCGCGACTTTCCAGCTTGTCCCAGATCAGCGCGTCGGCACGGAACAGCCCGGAATGGAGAGCGATCCTGCGATCCACGACCGGCGTATCTTCGAAGAAACAGAGCAGTCCGTCGCTGTCGAGGCGGCGGATCGGGCCTGCCTCTCGCTCGAAAAAACGCACGGAATGGTCACGCTTGTCCCCGCCGCCGGGAAGCGGCCAGGCGAAACCGGGGTGGAAGCCGATGCTGAACGGCATCGCACTTTCACCGGTGTTCCGAACGGTTGCGGTAATCGCGAGCGTCGCGTCCTCTATCGCGTAATGGAGGTCGAGGTCGAACGCGAAGGGGAAAACCGCCCGCGTGTCATCGTCGTCCGACAGCCGGAACAGCGCTGCATCATCGTCGTGCGAAACGCAGTCGAAAGCGCGTTTGCGGGCAAAGCCATGCCTTGGAAGGGCATATTCTGCCCCGTCCAGCCGCAGCTTGCCGCCCGCCAGTTCGCCCACGATGGGGAACAGGATCGGCGAGCGGCCCGACCAGACTTCGGGGTTGCCATCGGTCATCCACTCGGCCCCGCTGGCATCGGTCAACGATACCAGTTCGGCGCCGAGCGACGAGATGCGAGCGGTCAGCCCGCCCGATCCGATGGCGTAAGTCTCGCTCATCCCCCCGTCATCAACCCCTGAGTGTTGCGCCCTGCTTGGCAGCAGCAGCCGTTACCGCGTCGCTGACCGCCTTGAGATCGGCATCGGTGAACGTCGCTTCGACCGGCTGCATCGTGACCTCGATCGCCAGAGACTTCTGCCCCTCGGGCACGCCCTGTCCGGTGAATACGTCGAACAGGCGGGCATCGACGATGCGCTTCTTGTCCGCAGCCTTCACCACGCGAACCAGATCGCCTGCGGGAAGATCGGCAGGGACGAGGAACGCGAAGTCGCGCGACACGGCCTGAAGCGAGGGCGGCGTGTAGCTGGCCCGCGTGAACGTGGCCGCGCCCTTCTTCGCCGGAATCGCTTCGAGGTCGATTTCGACCACCACGACTGTGCCTTCAAGGTCGAACTGCTTGGCGGCCGAGGGGTGCAGCGTACCGAAGCGCGCGAGCACGTTCTTGGGGCCAAGACGCAGCGTGGCCGACTGGCCGGGGTGATACTGGCTCCCCGCCTCGCCCATGATCATCATGTTGCCGACCGGCGCACCGGCGGCTTCCAGAAGAGCAATAGCCTCGGCCTTGGCGTCGAACGCGTCGAAACCCTGCGCCTTGCCGGACTGCCACGAACGCGGAGTACGTTCACCCGCCAGCACAACGCCGAGCGTCAGGCGCTCGTCGCTCGCGCCGCCCTTGCCGCGCAGGTAACGGCGGCCAACCTCGAACAGGCGGACCGAGGAAGCGCCGCGCGCCATGTTGCGCTTTGCCGCCATGAGCAGGCCGGGGATGAGCGAGGGGCGCATGGCCTTCATGTCCTCGCTGATCGGGTTGGCCAGGACCCAGAGCGGTTCGTCGGCAAAGGCTTCTGCCTCCGCCATAGGCAGGAACGACCAGGTGATCGCCTCGTGAAGCCCTCGCGCAGCAGCGGCGCGGCGCGCACGGCGTTCGCGGCTCTGCATCGGGGTCGCGGTCGGCTTGGCGACGCCCTCGGCACGCGGCAGCGCGACCGAGGGGACATCGTCCAGACCGTGGATGCGGATCACTTCCTCGACAATGTCAGGCGCGCCGTCGACGTCGGGACGCCAGCTCGGCACGGTAACCGCCCAGTGGTTCTCGACCTCGGCGATCTCGAAGCCCAGCGCGGACAGGATGCGGCGCTGTTCGTCCTCGCGCACGGCGACGCCGCCGAGGCTTTCGGCCAGCGCGGGTTCGTAGCGGACGACCTTGCCGCCCGCAGGGGGCGCGCCGACATGGACCGCCTCGCTCGCCTCGCCCCCGCAGATGTCGAGGATGAGGCCTGTCAGGACTTCCAGACCGGTGCCGAGAAAATCGGTGTCGACCCCGCGCTCGAACCGGCTGCGTGCATCGCTCGTCAGGTTGAGCGCGCGGCCTGTGTGGGCGATGCGTTCGGGATCGAAATACGCGACTTCGAGCAGGACGTCGCTGGTATCGTCGCCGCAGCCCGAATGCTCACCGCCCATGATGCCCGCGATGTCGTGGACGCCGTTGTCATCGGCGATCACGGTCATGCTCTCGTCGAGCAGGTAGTGTTTTTCGTTGAGCGCGGTGACGCCCTCGCCCGCTTTGGCACGGCGTGCGACAATCGCGCCGGACAGCTTAGCGACATCGTAAGCATGGCTGGGACGGCCATAAGTCAGCATCACATAGTTGGTGATGTCGACAAGCGCCGAGATCGGACGCTGCCCCCCCGACTTGAGGCGCGCCTGCATCCATGCCGGGCTCTGCCCGTTGGTCACGCCCTTGATGACGCGGCCGAAGAACGCGGGGCATCCTTCGCGGTCGTCGCTGCGAATCTCTACCGGACAGGGATAGCTGCCCGCGTGGACCGTATCGGCCACCGGCTTCAGCGTGCCGAGGCCTGCCGCCGCCAGATCGCGCGCAATGCCGTACACGCCCATGCAGTCGGGGCGGTTCGGCGTGATCGAGAGGTCGAAGGCCGGATCGTCGAGATCCGCGAAAGTCGCGAACTCGGTGCCGATCGGCGCATCGGCGGGAAGCTCGATGATGCCTTCGTGATCGTCGCCAAGGTCAAGCTCGCGGCTCGAACACATCATACCGTTCGATTCGACACCGCGGATCGCGGCCTTGCGCATTTCCATGCCGTTCGACGGCACGACCGCGCCCGGAGTGCCGAGCACGCCGACAAGGCCCGCACGCGCATTGGGCGCGCCGCAGACGACCTGCAGCGGGTTGCCGTCACCCAGATCGACCGACAGCACTTGCAGCTTATCGGCATCGGGATGCGGCGCGGCGGTCAACACTTTCGCCACGCGGAACCCCGCGAGAGCCTGCGCGGGATTCTCGATGCCTTCAACCTCCAAGCCAATCGCGTTAAGCTTCGCCGCGATTTCAGCGACGGTCGCTTCGGTGTCGAGGTGGTCCTTCAACCAGGAGAGCGAGAACTTCATGCGCCTACTCCCACGCCGCCGGAAAGGGTGGGCACATCGAGCGCCGCAAATCCGTAATGCTTCATCCAGCGCAGATCACCGTCGAAGAACGCGCGCAGGTCGTCCATGCCATATTTCAGCATGGCAAGCCGGTCGACACCGGTGCCGAATGCAAAGCCCTGCCACTCGTCGGGGTCAAGCCCGCCGAATTCGATGACGCGGCGGTTGACCATGCCCGAGCCGAGCACTTCCATCCACGCATGCCCTTCATCGTCGCCCGAACCACCGACGACCCGCCTGCCCTTTTCCATCGAATAACCGACATCGACCTCGACCGAAGGTTCGGTAAAGGGGAAGTAGCTGGGACGTAGGCGCAGGACGATGTCGTCACGCTCGAAAAAGGCCTTGAGGAAGGTCTCCAGTGTCCATTTCAGGTGTCCGAGATGGATGCCCTTGTCGATGACAAGTCCTTCGATTTGGTGGAACATCGGCGTGTGCGTCGCATCGCTGTCAGAGCGGTAAACGCGGCCCGGCGCGATGATGCGCAGCGGCGCGCCTTCCTTCAGCATCGAGCGGATCTGCACCGGCGAGGTATGCGTGCGCAGCAGCATCGAGCGGAACTCTTGTTGGCCTACCGCTTCGCTATTTGAGGCCGGCTGGGCCTCGGACATATCCGGGAAGTAGAACGTGTCGTGCATCGCGCGCGCCGGATGGCTTTCCGGCATGTTGAGCGCGGTGAAGTTATGCCAGTCGTCCTCGATCTCAGGCCCCGTTGCGACGGCAAAGCCCAGATCCGCGAAAATTTCCGCCAGTTCGTCCATCACCTGCGAAACAGGATGAACCGAACCGGTTGGCGCGTCAGGCGAAGGGAGCGACAGGTCCAGCGTTTCGGAAGCGAGCCTTGCCTCCAGAGCGGCACCTTCCAGCGCGGTCTTGCGCGTTGCCAACGCGGCGGCAACCTCGTCGCGCACAGCGTTGAAAAGCGCACCGGCCTTTGAGCGTTCTTCAGGGCTCATTCCGCCAAGGGTCTTCATCAGCCCTGAAATGCTGCCTTTTTTGCCGAGATAGGCCACGCGATGCTGTTCAAGAGCATCCAGTGTTTCCGCATCGGCAATGCGCGCCAAGGCCTCGGCGCGGAGCGAATCGGTGTCTGTCATGAATCCTGTCGCTAAATTTGTTCTGAACGGTTGCGAGCGCTCTCTAGGCACACGGCGGCGGCTCCGCAATGCCCCGCCTTGGCGCGACGCTGACGCCAAACCATGACAACCGTTGTCGATAGATGACAAACGCTGTTCGAAAGGACCCTGCCAGCTTGCGGCAGCAAGGAGGGCTTTTCATAGCTGTGCGCAAGATCACTGCCACTATTGGCCCTTCCATATAGCAAGGGTCGTAAGGGGCCAGTGTCCATATCGCTCGGATAGGGTCGCAGTCCTTGCGAAAGCTCGGCATCCGGTGCGCAGGTTGGGGGACCGGCGCAACGGAATCCGGGGGATTTGAAGGCGCGGAATGTTTCAGGCATTCCGCGCCTTTTTCCATTTCTGCAGGGCGCAACATCACATCCCAACGAAAACACCCCGGATCGCAAAGATCCGGGGTGTTTTGCTTGCCGGTTAGCGGATGCGATCAGGCTGCGGTCGGCGCGGCCTTGCGAACGCCTTCATCGACGTGGGCCTCGAAATCCGCAAAGTTGTCGACGAACAGCTGCACCAGCTTCTGTGCCGTGCTGTCGTATTCTTCCTTGTCAGACCAGGTTGCCCGCGGGTCGAGGATGGTCGTGTCGACGCCCGGAACCGCGACCGGAACCTCGAAACCGAAATTCTCGTCCTTGCGGAACTCGACATCGTTGAGCGAACCGTCGAGCGCTGCGTTGAGCAGTGCGCGCGTCGCCTTGATCGGCATGCGCGATCCGGTGCCGTACTTGCCGCCCGTCCAACCGGTGTTCACCAGCCAGCACTGCACGCCGCCCTTCGCGATACGTTCCTTCAGCAGGTTACCATAAACGCTAGGGTGACGCGGCATGAACGGTGCGCCGAAACAGGTGGAGAATGTCGCTTCCGGCTCAGTCACGCCGATTTCGGTGCCGGCAACCTTCGCGGTGTAGCCCGACAGAAAGTAGTACATCGCCTGATCCGGCGTCAGCCGCGAGATCGGAGGAAGCACGCCGAAGGCATCGGCGGTCAGCATGATCACGTTGGACGGAACCGGACCAAGGTTCTTTTCCGAAGTGTTCGGAATGAAATCGATCGGATAGGCACCGCGCGTATTTTCGGTCTTGCTGGTATCGGTGAAGTCGATCTCGCGCGTGTCTTCATCCATCGCGACGTTTTCGAGGATCGTGCCGAACATCCGCGTGGTGGCGTAGATTTCCGGCTCGCCCTCTTCCGACAGGTTGATCATCTTGGCGTAGCAGCCGCCCTCGAAGTTGAAGACCGCATCGTCCGACCAGCCATGCTCGTCGTCGCCGATCAGCGTGCGGCTGGCATCGGCCGACAGCGTCGTCTTGCCCGTACCCGACAGGCCGAAGAAGATCGCGGTCTTGCCGTCTGCGCCGACATTGGCCGAGCAGTGCATCGGCATAACGCCCTGTTCGGGCAGCAGGTAGTTGAGAAGACCGAAGACGCCCTTCTTCATCTCGCCCGAATATTCGGTGTTGGCGATCAGGATCAGCTTCTCTGTGAAGCTGACGGCGATCATCGTGTCGGAACGGCTGCCGTGACGTTCGGGATCGGCCTTGAAGCTGGGCAGGTTGATGATCGTGTATTCGGGGTCGAACCCGGCCAGCTCTTCCTCGGTCGGGCGAACCAGCAGGGTGCGCACGAACAACGAGTGCCATGCCAGCTGCGTAATGACGCGTACGTTCACGCGATATTCCGGCTGCGAACCGCCGAACAGATCGGCGACGTAGAGCGTTTCCTGATCCTTCAGCGCTTCCATGAAGTCGGTCTTCAGGTTGGCGAAGTGCTCCGCCGACATCGGCTGGTTGATCTTGCCCCAGTTGATCGTGTCCTCGGTCGTCGCATCGCGAACGACGAACTTGTCCTTGACGCTGCGGCCCGTGAAGCGGCCTGTGTCGACGACGAGCGGGCCGTGCTTGCTCAGCCGGCCTTCACCGTTGGTCAGCGCATGTTCGACGAGCGGGGCAGTGCCGAGATTGGCGTAAATTTTCGCCCGGGTTTCGATACCCTGGGCTGCGAGCGGCGTATTGAGCGACACGTCTGTCTCCTGTCAGCGCCCCTGCCGATGGCGTAGGCGGGGCGGGGCCTCTTCATTGAGGCGGGCCTTTCAGCTCTCGACTGTTCGAGCGGGCCAGACCGGCGTTCTCCCTCGTCCTGTCTGCCCTCCGGCCTGCGCCGGAACCGGAATTGCGCATAGTCGAGCGACGGTTTCGCGTCAAACCGCCTGTGAATGAACGACAAGCCGCCCGCGAATCCCGTATTCGGACAGGGCTTTACCGCATGTGCGCAGGGGACTTTTCCCGCACCGGATTGGCGAATCCGTTTACGATTGGCTAAGCGGCTGGCATGGATGCAACACTCGATGCTTCGATCAAGGATGACACATGGCGCAGGTAGTCGCGCTGGTCGATGACGACCGGAACATACTGACCGGCCTTTCGATCGCCCTTCAGGCGGAAGGGTTCGACACAAGGGTCTATTCCGACGGATCGACCGCGCTCGAGTCGTTGATCGAGAATCCCCCGGATCTGGCGGTATGCGACATCAAGATGCCCCGCATGGACGGGCTCGAACTGCTGCGCCGCCTTCGCGAGAAAAGTTCGCTGCCGGTCATCTTCCTGACCAGCAAGACCGACGAACAGGACGAAGCGATCGGCCTTGCGATGGGCGCGGACGATTATATCGCCAAGCCGTTCTCTCAACGCCTGCTGATTGCCCGCATCCGCGCGCTGCTGCGGCGAGAGGAACTGGTTCGCGCACGCCTGACCGGCGGCACCGAGGAACCTCCGGCGGAAGTCATCACGCGCGGGCGACTGGACATGGAGCCGGAGCGCCACCGCGTCACATGGGATGGCAAGCCGGTTTCGCTGACGGTGACGGAATTCCTGATACTGGAGGCGCTGGCCCAGCGGCCCGGCGTAGTGAAAACCCGCAACCAGTTGATGGACGCGGCCTATCAGGACGATGTTTTCGTCGACGACCGCACGATCGACAGCCACATCAAACGTCTGCGTCGCAAGTTCCGCGAGGTCGACCCCGAATTCGGCGGGATTTCGACGCTATATGGCGCAGGCTACAGCTTTGCCGGCGACTGACCAGAAACAAGCGGAACCCCATGCCCGCCTCGATACGCTTGCCGAACCGGAAGCGATCGCGGCCCAGTCCCTGCCCGATGCGCCGGATCGCCTGTTCTGGACCCGCCGCTTTTCGCTGACCACGCGCATTCTTGCGGTGAACGTCCTGATCGTCGGGCTGGTGCTGGGCGGGCTGTTTTTCCTCGACACCTATCGCAAGCAGTTGATCGCCGAACGGTTCAAGCTGGCCCGTTCCGAAGTGGAGATCATCGCCAACGCGCTGGCAGAGGCACCGTCGAGCGAACATGCGGCACTTCTGGCCCGCATCGGGGCGGAACAGCAATTGCGGCTGCGCACTTTCGACGCGCTGGGAGAACTTCAGACCGACAGTTTCGTCGTTGGCGAACCTTCGTTCACGTTCGCCGACCCCGATCACGAGACTTGGGTGCAGGATTTTGCACGCTGGCTGGACAAGGTCGTCGATTTCCTGGTCGGCGCACCGCCGGTCACGCCATACGAACCGGCGAACGATATAGGGCCTGCAACCAAGTCGCAGTGGCCGGAAGTCTTCGTGGCCGAACAGGCAGGGCAAGGCGCTGTAAAACTTCGCTACGCGCCAGACCGGACGCCGGTGATCACCGCCGCAGCGCCCTATGGCCCGCAAGGCGAAACCTTGCTGACCATGCGCAACGCAGTGGACATAACCCAATCCGTCCGCTCGGCACGGCAGACGCTGCTCATCCTCCTCACGCTCGGCATTATCTTCTCGATCCAGCTATCGTTGTTTCTGGCCCGCACAATCGTTCAACCGATCAAGCTGCTTTCCCGCGCCGCCGCCCGTGTCCGGCTGGGTCGCGACCGCGAAGTCGTCGTCCCGCGTCTGCCGGAGCGCGGGGACGAGATCGGTATGCTGGCCCGCGCGCTTTCCGACATGACCGGCGCGCTACGCGAGCGTATCGATGCGGGCGAGGCATTCGCTGCCGATGTCAGCCACGAACTGAAGAACCCGCTGGCGTCGCTGCGTACCGCGCTCGACACGCTGGAAACTGTCGACGATCCCGATCTCAAGCGGCAACTGGTCGATATAGCCAAGGCCGACGTGCGCAGGCTGGACCGCCTCATTACCGAAATTGCGGAGGCGACGCGGGTCGATGCGGAACTGTCGCGCACTACATTCACGCCGGTGGACCTGTTTGCGCTCGCCGAAGGGGTAATCGGCGGCCGGACGATGGCTGCGCGGATCGGGGAGGAACGCGACCTCACCTTCGAAGTGGAAGGCGCGCCGACGAGCGCGACGATGGTCATGGGCGATGCGGCGCGGCTGGAACGCGTTCTGGAAAACCTTGTCGACAATGCCGCCGGTTTTTCGCCCCATGGCGGCAGGATCGCGGTCGGTTTCGAAGACCTTGGCGAACGAGTCGAGATGACGGTTACCGACGACGGCCCCGGCATACCGGAGGAGGAACGCGACAAGGTGTTCGAACGTTTCCACTCGGTCCGCCCCGAAGCGGCCTTCGGCTCGCACAGCGGGCTGGGACTGGCCATTGCCCGCTCGATCATGGCCGCGCATGACGGCACCTTGACCGTGCGGGACCGGGCGGACGGCAAATCGGGTGCGGTGATGGTTGTCACCCTCCCCTCTCTGGAGCCGGAATCTTGAATGCCATTTCCCATCAGGCCACCTGCGTCGCGATCGAGGGGCGGGCCATCCTCATCGAAGGCGAACCGGGCATCGGCAAAACCAGCCTCGCCCTCGCACTGATCGACAGGGGGGCAAAGCTGATCGGGGATGACGGCGTCCTGCTGGAAAGGCGCGATGACCGCCTTTGGGTCCTGCCGCACCCCAACACGCGCGGGCTTATCGAGGTCCGCAATGTCGGCATTGTCACCATGCATTGCGGCGATGCGCCGGCAGCTCTCGTGCTGGAACTCAGCGATCTTGCCCCGCGCCATATCGACGCGCCCGGGAAAGTGCTGCGCCATGGCATGGAACTGCCCTGCCTGTCGTTCTGGCCATCCAGCCCGATCGGCGCTTTTCGTGCCGAGTTGGCACTGGCCGTGCACGGGCTCACCGCATGACTGCGAAACGGGTAAAGATGGCGATACGATGCTGACCGAATCGCCAACTCGAAAAACGCGGGTCCTGCTTGTCACCGGCCTGCTTGGCGCGGGTAAGACGACCGCTCTTCGCGCCCTGGAGGATCTGGGCTGGGAACCGGTCGACAACTTCCCCGTCCGCCTGATCGGCCGCCTGATCCACACCGCCCCCGGCCCCGGGCACGACAGCGACGGCGCGGACGGCGACACCCCCCTTGCCATCGGGTTCGATTCGCGCACGCGCGGCTTCGATCCGCACGCGACGGTGGCAGACATCGCAGCCATTGCAGAGGCGGAGGATGTATCGTTCAGCCTGCTCTACCTCGATTGCGGAGCAGAGGAACTGGAGCGTCGCTACAACGAGACGCGTCGCCGCCATCCACTCGCCGCAGACCGCCCACTTGCCGAAGGTATCGCGGCAGAGCGCGATATGATGGAGCCGCTTCGCCGCGTTGCCGATGTGGTGATCTCGACGACGCAGTTTTCTACCAACGACCTGCAGCGCACGATCCGCGAGCTGTTCGCGCCCAGTGCCCCGCAAGAGATGACCGTCACGGTTTCCAGCTTCGGCTTCTCACGCGGGATGGTGCCGACGGCAGACCTCGTGTTCGACATGCGCTTCCTGGACAATCCACACTGGATCGATGAATTGCGCCCCCTGACCGGCAAGGACGAAGCCGTGGCCGAACACATCCGCAGCGACCCTGCGTGGGAAGAAGCGTTCACGCGCATCCGCGACCTGGTGGCGATGCTGCTCCCCCGCTACGAAGCGCAGGGCAAGTCGTATGTGAACATCGCCTTCGGCTGCACCGGTGGCAAACACCGCTCCGTTTTCGCGACCGAAACGATGGCGGCGGCGCTTCGCGATCTGGGCTATTCGCCGAATGTCCTGCATCGCAACCTTGACTCAGGCACCACCGATCTGGTCGAAGGCGCGACCCGCGCATGAGCGTGCCGAATCATCTGGATTGCAAGGACCGTGTTTGCCTTTCAGGACAAGGCCATGGTTGGTTAATCGACGCCTCGATAGTAAAGAGGTTGGGACTGCTTTAGGAACGACATGATCGGGCTTATTCTCGTAACCCACGGTAATCTTGCGGAAGAGTTCGTCCGCGCGATGGAACACGTGGTCGGACCGCAGGACGATGTCGTGCCGATCTGCATCGGCCCGAACGACGACATGGAACAGCGTCGCAACGAAATCCGCGATGCGATTGCCTCTGCCGATTCGGGCAAGGGCGTGATCGTGCTCACCGACCTGTTCGGCGGCACACCGTCCAACCTTGCCATATCCCTGCTTCAGGCGGGCAAGGTCGAAGTGATTGCCGGCATCAACCTGCCGATGCTGATCCGGCTTGCCGGCGCGCGGGTCGAAATGTCGGTGACGGATGCCGTCATCGCGGCGCGGGAAGCGGGCCGGAATTACATCACCATCGCCTCCGAATTCCTGGGGCAGGACGCATGAACGCGCCGGTCGCGGATTATCGCCGCCGCGTCACGATCTGCAACCAGCGCGGCCTCCATGCGCGGGCCAGCGCCAAGTTCGTCGGTGTCGTGGCCGGGCTTCCGGCAGGGACAAGCGTGAAAGTGGTGCGCGATGCGAACGAAGCGGCTGGCGGCTCGATCCTCGGCCTGATGATGCTGGGCGCTGCCAAGGGTGACGAGATCGAGATCATCACCGCCGGATCGAACGCGGCAGAAGCGCTGGAGGCGCTCTGCACCCTTGTCGAGGATCGCTTCGGCGAAGAATAGGAGCCGGGCGAGCCATGCGCCGCATCACCGGCCTGTCCAACCCCACCGTAAAATCCCTGCGCGCCCTGCGCGACAAGAAGCACAGGCGTCGCGAGCGTCGCTTTCTTGCCGAGGGCCTGCGCCTGCTGACCGACGCGCGCGAAACCGGGCATTTGCCCGCGATGCTCGCCATGGCCGAAGGGCGCGAGCGGCATCCGCTGCTCGATGCACTGATCGCCGATGTCGAAGCGGCGGACGGCGACGTTGTCGAACTGTCGGAAGCCGCGCTGGCGAAGATCACAGGCAAGGACAATCCGCAGGCGGTATGCGGCGTGTTCGAGGAATTCGACACCGCGCTGTCCGGGATCGACCGGAAATCCGCTCCCCTCTTCCTCGTGGCGCAGGCCATGCGCGATCCGGGCAACCTCGGCACGATGTTGCGCACAGCCGATGCCGTCGGTGCGGGCGGCGTCATCTTGATCGACGATTGCGCCGACCCGTTCAGCGTGGAAGCAGTGCGCGCCAGCATGGGGGCGATCTTCACCGTCCCGCTGGCACAGGCGCGGTGGGAGGAGTTCCGCGATTGGCTGCGATCGGGCGCGGGTCAACTTGTTGCCGCATCGCTTCGCGAATCGCATGACTATCGCAAGGCTCCCTACGCAGCGCCCTGTTTCGTCATGGTCGGCAACGAATCGCGAGGGCTGCCGGAAGACTATGAAGCGGAATGCGATTTGCGCGTCCATATGCCCATGCTGGGGCGAGCCGACAGCCTGAACGCCGCCGTGGCCGCTGCCGTACTTGGTTATGAAGTGCTGGCCGCAGTCGGCTAGTCGCCGGCGATGAACATGTCGATCATCCAGCCGTTCGGCCCGCGCGTCATGGCCAGCCGGTAATCCGCGATCGAACGCAGCTTGTCTTCGGCGACATAGCCCTTCGCAGTCCCGTCACGCGTCGCAACTTGCCTGAACCCATCTACGGGCTCTTCATCGCCTGTTGTCTTGACCAGATCGAAATCGACGGACCCGACTCTCGTCGCAGCAGCATCGGGCGCAGCAAGCATGGCGACGCCGCTTCCTGTCACCCAATAAGTTAATGCCGGATCAGTATCGCCACCCGCGCGGGTGGCGATCCAGGGTAACACCGCATCTTCGCGGTTGTCGGAGGCACAACCCAGATGCTGCAGCTCGTCCAGTTCGCCCCACAGACTTTCGTCCGTTTCGAGCCGCCGCCGAAATTCATCTATCCCCGCGCCGCCGCCAAGGTCGAGCTTGATGGCGGGATGGGCAAGACCGACCAGAGCATCGACATCGCGGTTTTCGACGGCCGCGAAAAGTCCGGAGCGGAAGGCGTCGAAACCGGGAAGCATTCGGCATTCGTCCAGCGGCGCGTAAGGCCCGGTCGCCGGCTCACCGTCCACCCGAAGCGCGGGGACCGCAACCGGCGCGGCCATTTCCGCCGACTGGGGTTCCCCTGCCGAGACGAGCAAGAGCCCGACCGCGAGCGTCGCCGCGCCGATGCCGGGGATCAGCGCCCCGGCACGCAAGTCAGATCATCCGCTTTCGTTTCCATCGGCATAGGAAAGCTTGAGCCCGCCTTCCGGTTCCGGATCGGGCATCACGTCGTCCCTGCCGTAACGCGGCGCAGCCTCGACCAGCGGGACCTCCTCGATCTCGCGCTTGCCGATCTCGATGCCCTTTTCCGACAGCCTGCGACCGGACGAAAGCACATTGCGTTCAAA
The DNA here is from genome assembly GCF_001634625.1 of Croceicoccus bisphenolivorans. Classification (GTDB taxonomy): domain Bacteria; phylum Pseudomonadota; class Alphaproteobacteria; order Sphingomonadales; family Sphingomonadaceae; genus Croceicoccus; species Croceicoccus bisphenolivorans. Next base: position 17,214 of record NZ_LRSE01000001.1, read on the forward strand.
GCTTCCGACGAACTTGTTGTAGTTGTTGACCGCAGTTTCCAGTCCGCCGCCAACGCGCTTCAGATGCTCTGCCGCCACGGCCAGTCGGTCGTAAAGTTCGGCCCCGGCCTTGCCGATTTCCACCGCCTCACGCGCGATCGTGTCCTGTCGCCAGACCTGTGCGACCGTTCGCGCAATCGCAACCAGATTGGTAGGAGTAGCCAGCAGAACCTTGTTACGAAACGCAAAATCCCAAAGCTCCGGATCATGCTCAAGCGCGGCGGCGACGAAGTGTTCGCCCGGCACGAACATCACGACATAGTCCGGCGCATCGTCGAACTGGCTCTGGTACCCCTTCGATCCCAACGTCTGCACATGGTTGCGCATCGACTTTGCATGGAGGTCGAGATGCCTCGTCCGCTCCTCACCCTCGTCCGCCTCGAACGCAGCCTGATAGGCGTTCAGCGAAACCTTGGCATCAATGACCAGCTTCTTCTGCCCCGGCACGTTGACGATGGCATCGGGGCGCAGGCGTCCCTCTTCCGTCTCCATCGAATGTTCGAGATGGAAGTCCGTATGCTCGGCAAGCCCGCACTGTTCGAGCACGTTCTGCAACGCCCGCTCCCCCCAGCGTCCCCGCGCCTTGGGGGCATTGGTCAGCGAATTGCCAAGTCGCTGCGCTTCGCGGCGAACCGCTTCCTGGCCCAGCTTCATCTGTTCGATCACACCGGCAAGACTGCCAAAATCCTTGACCCGCTTCTCTTCCAGCGCAGCAACCTGCTCCTCATAGGCTTTCAGCCGCGCGCCGACCGGTTCCAGCAACGTCCGGATCTTTTCCGCATTGGTCTTTTCGCTTTCGGTAAACCGCTCGTTCGCGCGTTCCAGAAACCGGGCCTGCGCGCCTTCCAGTGCCTTTACGCCCATCGCCTCGAACTGCTTGCCCAGTTCCTCGCGCGCTTCCTTCAACAGCGCTTCACGCTCGGCAAGGTTGGCCCTGTCCTTGTTCAGTTCGGCCACCTGCACGCGCAAGCCATCATTCTGAAGCCGCGCATCGCGCAATGCTTCGTCTAGACCGGCGGCCCGATCGGCCCGTTCGCTCATCGTGGCGAGTTCGGCGATCGCGGTGCGGAACTTCTCGTCACGTTCCCTCAGTTCCCCTTCAAGACCGGCATGGCGCGTACGCCAGTCCGCCAAAGGGCGGGAACCGAGAAACCAGCCGATGCCGATCCCTATAACAAGGGCGACGATCACGAGGATGAGCGCAAGTATATCCATGCACGGAACATACATCGAACATCACGCGACGCAAGCGCTCACCCCGACACGTGGCAAAGTTCTCCCCGATGCAATCCCGATGCAAAAAGGGCCGCTCAAGCGGCGGCCCTTCGAGTTATTCGGATCAAGCGGCCTTGCGCAGCTTTTCCAGCTTCTTCATCGCCATGTTCCGCTTCAGGCGCGACAGGTGGTCGATGAAGACGATGCCGTTCAAGTGGTCCATCTCGTGCTGGATGACCACGGCCATCAGGTCGTCCATCGCCTCTTCGTGTGTGTTCCCCTCAAGATCCTGCCAGCGCACGCGGCAAGTGGCGGGCCGATCGACTTCGGCGAAGATGTCGGGGACCGACAGGCAGCCTTCGTTATAGGCCTTGGTGTCTTCCGAGGGATCGAGGATTTCGGGGTTCACGAAAACCTGCGGTTCCTTTTTCGTCGGCTGGTGATGGTGGTGGTGCCCGTCATGGTCGCAAGGTACCGGCTCCGCATCCGGATCTTCCGGCTGCAGGTCGATGACGAGAACGCGCAGCGGCACGCCGATCTGGATCGCGGCAAGGCCGATGCCAGGTGCATCGTACATCGTCTCGAACATGTCCTCGACCAGCTGCTTCAGCTCGTCGTCGAACTTCTCGACCGGCTTGGAGACCTGCTTGAGCAGCGGATCGGGCACTTCAATGATTTCGCGGATAGCCATGGCGGCTATTTAGGGATTGTGCACGATTCCGACAAGGTGGCGTGAACGCCCCCTTCACCCCACCGCCATCACCCTACAGGACGGCGCGCGCGCAGAGCCTGCGCCAGCGTGCCTTCGTCCATATAATCCAGCTCGCCGCCGACGGGCAGGCCATGGGCAAGCTGCGTTACGCGAACAGGCCGTTCCTCCAGCCGTTCGGCGATGTAATGCGCCGTCGTCTGCCCCTCCAGCGTGGCGTTCATGGCCAGCACGACCTCGTCGATCCCGCCTTCTTCGATGCGGGCAAGCAGGCTGCCTATGGCCAGATCTTCCGGCCCGATGCCATCAAGCGCCGACAGCTTGCCGCCCAGCACGTGATATTTGCCGGTGTAGAGCTTCGCCCGGTCGAGCGCCCAGAGATCGGCGACATCCTCCACCACGCAGATCGACCGGGCATCGCGGCGCGGGTCGGCACAGATATGACAGGGATCGATGGTATCGACATTGCCGCACGTGCCGCATTCCACCAGCGTTTCACGAACCGCCTGAAGCGCGGAAAGCAGTTCGACCAGTGCGGTTTCCCGTCGCTTTACCAGCCAGAGCACCGCACGGCGGGCCGAACGCGGCCCCAGCCCCGGCAGTCGCGCCAATGCGGAAGCCAGTGCCTCTATCGGATCGCCGCGGTAACCCGGACCGCCACCAAGACCTTGTGATGCCATGCACCCGAAGATAGGGACTGCCGCGCCGGACAGGAAGTCCGCCGACAAGGAACTCTACCGATGCGCGTCATCTTCATGGGAACGCCGGATTTTGCGGTGCCGACTTTGCGGGCCATCGTGGCCGCGGAGCACGAGGTCGTGGCCGCCTATTCCCAGCCGCCCCGTCCGGCCGGTCGCGGCAAGAAGCTGCAGCCCTCGCCCGTACACCTCGCGGCAGAGGAGATGGGCATCATGGTGCGCACCCCGCCTTCTCTGAAGCCACAGGAGGAGAAAGACGCTTTCGCCGCGCTGCAGGCCGATGTTGCGGTTGTCGCCGCATACGGACTGCTGCTGCCGGTCGCCGTGCTGGAGGCGCCGAAGTTCGGCTGCCTCAACGTCCATGGTTCGATCCTGCCGCGCTGGCGCGGGGCGGCGCCGGTGCAGCGCGCGATCCTTGCCGGAGACGCGACGACGGGCGTTACGATCATGCAGATGGAAAAGGGCCTCGATACCGGCCCCATGCTGCTGAAACGAACAACGCGCATCGACGAGAAGACGGCAGGCGAGCTGACCGACGAAATCGCGGCGATGGGTGCCGGGGCGATGGTCGAGGTGCTGTCACGACTTCCCCACGTTCGCGCCGAGACTCAACCGGTGGAAGGCGTGACTTACGCGCACAAGATCGACAAGGCCGAAGCGCGGATCGACTTTGCCAAAGGCGCGGAGTCGATCGAACGACAGGTGCGCGCCTTCGCCCCTCGCCCCGGTGCGTTCTTCGAGCTTGAGGGAGAGCGCATCCGCGTGCTTGCCGCAACGGTCATCGGGCGCGAAGGCGCGACAGCGACCACGCTGGACGACCAGCTGACCATCGCCTGCGGCTTCGGCGCGATCAGGCCCACGCTGGTGCAGCGCGCGGGCAAACCGGCAATGGAAACGGCGGCCATGCTGCGTGGCTATCCGATTCCCGCAGGTACAGAGATCAGGTAACCGGCACGTGACGCGCTTCGCCCTCACCATCGAATTCGACGGCTCGCCCTTCATGGGCCTGCAACGGCAGGCGCACGGCCCATCGGTGCAGCAATCGGTGGAGGAAGCGGCAGCCGCGATTACCGGCGAGGACGTGCGCATGCACGCGGCAGGCCGCACAGATACGGGCGTTCACGCACTCGCCATGCGCGCGCATATCGACGTTGCGAAGGACATCGAGGCTTTCCGCCTGATGGAAGGGTTGAATGCACGGCTGCGCCCAGATCCGATCGCGATCACCGATTGCCGCGCGGTGGCCGGCGACTGGCACGCGCGCTTTTCATGCATTGGTCGTGCCTATGTCTATCGCATCGTCAACCGCCGCGCCCCGCTGACGCTGGACCGTGGCAAGGCATGGCAAGTCGCCAAGCCGCTGGATCACGCGGCGATGCACGAGGCTGCACAGCATCTTGTCGGGCAGCATGATTTCACCACGTTCCGGTCGGTCCATTGTCAGGCGCAAAGCCCGGAAAAGTCGCTGGACAGGCTGGATGTGGAACGTGCCGGCGATGAAATCCGCATCCATGCAGAGGCGCGCAGCTTCCTGCATCACCAGGTCCGTTCCATGGTCGGATGCCTCGCCCTTGTCGGCATGGGCCGCTGGACGCCAGGCGACGTGCGCAGCGCGCTGGAGGCCCGCGACCGAAAGGCACTCGGCCTTAACGCGCCGCCGGACGGGCTCTATTTCGTGAAGGCCGTCTATCCGGACGAATAGCCGGTCAATCCTCGAGCACGAAGCCGACCTTCAGCACGACCTGATGCTGGATCGTGCCGTCATCCTCGACATAGCCGCGCTGGCTGACGACTTCGTACCACTTCACCTTGCGGATCGTCGCCTGCGCGCGCTTTAGCGCAACCTCGATCGCGGCATCGCTGCCCTTGTGCGAAGTCCCGACGATCTCGGTCAGCTTGAAGACGTGGTCTGACATGACATCCTCCTGTTCTGGCTATGGAACAGGAGGATACCCTATTTCACACGGCAGGTCAGGCCTTGTGGACGACGCTTTCCGGCAGGTCCTTGCCGAACACGCGCTGGTAGTATTCGGCAACCAGCATCCGCTCCGTCTCGTCACACTTGTTGAGGAACGAGAGGCGGAAGGCGAAGCCGATGTCGCCAAGGATCTGCGTGTTCTGCGCCCACGAAATCACCGTGCGCGGGCTCATCACGGTGGAAATATCGCCGTTGATGAAACCTTGCCGCGAAAGATCGGCAGTGCGGACCATGCGGGTGATGGTTTCCTCGTCCATCTCCGGCACCTTGGCCTTGACGATGCTGACTTCCGTCGCCTCGGGCAGGTAGTTCAGCGCGACGACCATGTTCCAGCGGTCCATCTGCCCCTGGTTGATCGCCTGCGTACCGTGATAAAGCCCGCTGGTATCGCCAAGCCCCACAGTGTTCGCGGTGGCGAACAGACGGAAGTAGGGGTTCGGGCGGATCACGCGGTTCTGGTCGAGCAAGGTCAGCTTGCCGGCCGTTTCCAGCACGCGCTGGATCACGAACATCACATCGGGACGGCCCGCATCGTATTCGTCGAACACCAGCGCGGTCGGCGTCTGCAGCGCCCACGGCAGCAGGCCTTCGCGAAATTCGGTGACCTGCAGCCCGTCGCGAAGGACGATTGCGTCACGGCCCACAAGGTCGATACGGCTGATATGCGCGTCGAGGTTGATGCGCACGCAGGGCCAGTTGAGGCGCGCCGCGACCTGTTCGATATGCGTCGATTTGCCGGTGCCGTGATATCCCTGCACCATCACGCGGCGGTTGTGGGCAAAGCCTGCGAGGATCGCCAGCGTCGTGTCCGGATCGAACACGTAGGCATCGTCGGTATCAGGCACGCGTTCGTCGGCCTTCGAAAAGGCGGGAACCTTCATGTCGATGTCGATGCCGAAAGTGTCGCGCACGTCGACTTCGACGTCCGGTGCGGCAAGGGCGGTGTGGTGGCTGTTTGTCATGTCGTTCATTGCACGGGTCGCGGTAAACGCCTGCGCGCTGCGCTGCAACAGCCTATGCGCTATCCTTTGTGTGGATCGCGTTCTTTGGCGGGAGTGCGAACAAGGCGGCAAAGCGATCCGCCAGTTCCCGATCGCCCTGAAAGCGCAGTCCGCATTCGGCCTCCACCTCGGCCAGAGGTCGCTTGCCGTAGAAATAGGGCAGCAGTGCGTTGGCCGTGTCACCGTCGAACGTAAGGTCGGCTTCCGGCGACGCTCCATCACACTTCGATACGCGAAGTTCGCCACCCGCCAGCCGCGCCACGAACCTCTCCGCACCCAAGACGAAGTCGATCACGAGTGCAATGTCGCGAGCGGCAACCGGATCGATCATCGTGCGCAGCGACAGCATGGCCGAAACCGGCGTCAGCGGCAGGGTCGGATCGTGGCACGGCGATCGCACGGACCAGCGGCCGAGGACCTGCATGATCTCCTCTGTCTGATAACCCCATTCGGTCAGTTCATAGACTTGCGCCGAAGCCGGCGGCGGCAGCATCCGGCGCGTCAGCAGCCCAGCACCTTCCAGTTTCTCCAGCCGCTCGGTCAACACCTTGGCGCTGATTCCGGGCAAGTTGGCGCGGATCTGCGAAAACCGCAGGGCCCCAAGCATCAGTTCGCGCATTACCAGCAGTGACCAGCGTTCGCCGATCAGTTCCATCGCGAACGCAGCGCCGCAGGCATCGCCGTACCAGCGGCCATGCTCAACGCCTTGCCCCGCGTTAGTATCTTTTTGAAACTTCATAGTTGCTTTTTGTAACTCAATAACCCACGAATCGCAACGAAAGACGGCGAATCGCGCCGCGCCAACCGGAGTAGACGCTGATGACGCGCAAGATTTTCATCAACTTACCCGTGACGGACCTGCCACGTTCCAAGGCTTTCTACACGGCTCTTGGCTTCGTCAACGAACCGAAATTCACCGATGATACCGCCGCTGCCATGCAATGGTCCGATCACATCGTCATCATGCTGCTTACGCATGACAAGTGGCGCCAGTTCACCGACCGTCCCTTCGCGGCCGAAGGCGCGTCCAGCCTGCGCCTGTGCATCAACCTCCCCTCTCGCGGGGAGGTGGAGGAGATGAACCGCAAGGCAAGTGCAAACAACGGCATGGCCGATGCCGATCCACCCACCGACTACGGCTTCATGATGAGCAGGGCTTTCGCCGATCCCGACGGACATATCTGGGAACCGATGTGGATGGACGAAGCCGAGTTCGAGCGAATGCAGCAAGCCGAATCCGAAGCCTGAAGGGAAAGAACGTGCCCATCGATCAATCCAGCCAGATCGTCATAACGGGATTCGATTGGGTTCCGGACTTTGCCAAAGGGTACGTTCGTGACTTGCGGGCGCGTTGGGCATGCGAAGAAGCGGGGATCGGCTATCGAACACGGCTGATCAGCGCCTTCGACCGGCCCGAATGGTTCTATGCCGAACAACCGTGGGGGCAGGTTCCGGTGCTGAAGGACGGCGACATCCACTTGTTTGAAAGCGGCGCCATCCTGCTTCACCTTGGCGAGAAGGACGAACGCCTTCTCCCGCGACACGGGCAGGCGCGGGCCGATGCAACCGGATGGCTGTTCGCAGCTTACAACAGCGTGGAGCCGTTGAGCTTCGAAATGACGCGAGTAGCGATGGCCGGTGATGCCGATTGGGCGAAGCTGCGCGAGCCATCGCTACGAGAAACGATCGCCAGCGCACTTGACCGGCTGCAGACCGCGATCGGCGACCGCGAATGGCTCGCCGGAGCCTTTTCCGTTGCCGACATCGCGATGGTAACCGTCTTGCGCGAGCTGCACGGCAAGGACCTGCTGGATCCGCACCCCGACCTGGCGGGTTATCTGCAGCGCGGCATGGCCCGGCCTGCCTTCCAGTCCGCGCTTGCGGCACAACTTGCCGATTTCGACGACAGCCGTGCACCCAATCCGAAACAGGAGGCCTGAAAGATGTATGTACAAGGATTCGTGATCCCGGTGCCCGAGGGCGCCAAGGCGGACTATCTCGCGATGGCTGAAACAGTGAACGCCTGGTTCGTCGAACAAGGCGCAACGGAGGTCGTCGAATGCTGGGAAACCGATGTTCCCGACGGCAATCTCACCGATTTTCGCCGCGCGGTGCAGGCCGAAGCGGGAGAAAAGATCGTCTTCAGCTGGATGATCTGGCCGGACAAGGCGACATGCGACGCCACACATGAAAAGATGATGGGCGAGGACAGCCCCTTCAAGGACATGGGCGAGACCATGCCGTTCGACGGCCGGCGGATGATCTACGGCGGTTTCGCGCCGATCTTCACTCTGGGCCGCTGATCGCCGACATCCGGAAAAGGATTAGTCATGCAAAATTCCGCCGGCGAACCGATCTGGTACGAACTTCTGACGATCGACATCGACAAGGCGCAAGGCTTCTATGAAGCTGCCGCCGGATGGAAGATCAACGCCCCGCCGCCCGAAATGCAGTCTGTAGACGGCTACCGCTTCATCCAGCGCCGTGACGGGCAGGCCACTGGCGGTGTAATGCAATTGAGCAAAGAGATGCAGAGCGGCGGCGCCAAGCCGAAGTGGAACGTCTATTTCGCGGTGGACGATGTCGACGCGGCTGCCGCCAAAGTCGCCGGACTGGGCGGTACGGTCCACATGGGGCCACTCGATCTTGAAGGGGTTGGCCGGATGGCCTTCGCCGCCGATCCGCAGGGCAACACGTTTTACCTGATGCGCGGATTTTCCGAAGGCACCAGCGATGTCTATGCACGCGCCTACGAAGAAGGAAAGTGCGGGTGGAACGAGCTGATGACCAGCGATCTCGACGGCAGCCTCGCCTTTTACAAGGCGCTGCTGGGCTACGAAGTCAACGAGACGATGGACATGGGACCCGAATACGGTGCCTACTGCTTCCTTGACCTCGGCGCGATGCGGCTCGGCGCGGCGATGAAGGCCATGGCCGAGGTCCCGACCGGCTGGCGCTTCTTCTTCCACGTTCCCGATGTCGAGGCGGCGAAGGAAGTGGTCGAAGCCAATGGCGGCACGGTTGTCATGGGACCGCACGACGTTCCCGGCGGACAGAGGATTATCTTCGCCATCGATCCGCTTGGCGCGGGCTTTGGCCTTGTTGCACCTCAGAAAGCTGCGCCGCAGAAATAAGCCCCATCGGGCCAGGCCCGTTCAAGATAGATCGCGAAAGGATATACGATGCCCGCAATTACCTTCTTTCACAATCCGATGAGCCGTGGCCAGATCGCGCGATGGGCGCTTGAGGAAGTGGGCGCGGACTACGAAGTCGTGCCGGTCGACTGGCAGGCAAAGCCGCAAGCGCTGATGGATGCCAACCCGATGGGCAAGATCCCCACGATTATCCATCACGCCGCCGACGGCGACCACGTGGTCAGCGAATCTGCGGCGATCTGCCACTACCTTGCCGAGATATATCCAGAGGCCGGCCTGTTGCCGACCGATGCGGAAAAGGCCGACTATTTCCGCTGGTTGTTCTTTGCCGCCGGACCAATCGAACATGCCGTAACCAGCAAGGCGATGGGCTTTGCGCCGACGGCCGAACAGGAAGGCATGGCCGGCTTCGGCAACTATGACCGCGCGGTCGATACGCTGGCCTGGTGGCTGGGACAGAACGACTATGTCTGCGGCAACCGGTTCACGATGGCCGATGTCTATGTCGGCAGTACTGTCGACTGGGGGCTGGCCTTCAAGACAATGCCTGAGCGTCCGGAATTCGTGGCCTATGCCGAACGGCTACGCGGCCGCGCCGCCTATCGCACCGGCAAGAAGATGGATGACATCGGGGCCCCGGCATGACCGCGCCGGTCACGCTCTGCCTGTGGTATGACGGAAAGGCCGAGGAAGCCGCGCAGTTCTATGCCGAAACCTTTCCGGACAGCGCGGTTGGCGAAGTGTTCCGTGCACCCGGCGATTTTCCCGGCGGCAAGGCGGGCGACGCACTGACGGTGCAGTTCACCGTTCTCGGCATTCCCTGCATCGGCCTCAACGGCGGGCCGCAGTTCACGCCGAACGAAAGCTTTTCGTTTCAAGTCGCCACCACTACGCAGGAAGAAACCGACCGCTACTGGAATGCCATAATCGACAATGGCGGGCAGGCTTCCGATTGCGGCTGGTGCAAGGACAAGTGGGGCTTTTCGTGGCAGATCACGCCTGTCCAGCTGACCGACGGCATGGCCGATCCAGATCCTGCTGTACGAGAGCGCGTGTTCGGCGCAATGATGACGATGCAGAAAATAGACATCGCCACCATAGAGAGGGCACGCAAGGCATGATCGAACTCTACGGACACCCGTTCTCGTCCTATACCTGGAAGGCGCAGATCGCGCTTCACGCCGCGGATCTGGATTACAAGTTCCACATGCTGGATCCGGGCCACCCCGACAATCTCGCCTTCGTGGCAGAGAATGGCGGGCCGTTCGGCAAATTTCCCGTGCTGGACGATGCCGGCACCGTGGTGTTCGAAGCGACATCCATCATCGAACATCTGGCCGCCCATCACCAGCAGGCCAGCGGTCTGCTCCCGTCAGGCCGGGCGGAAAAGCTGCGGCAGATGGACCGCGTTTTCGACAACTACGTCATGAACGTGATGCAGGTGGCCGTGGACGAGCAGATCCGCAGCCCCGATGCGCCCGACAAGGCGCGACAGGACGAAGCGAGGGAAAAGCTGCGCCGGGTCTACGCATGGCTTGAACCGCGTGCCGATGCCCTTTGCCGTGGACGGCTCACGCTGGTCGAATGCGCTGCGGCGCCCGCACTGTTCTATGCCGACTGGGTGGAGGAAATTGGCGCGAACTGCCCCGATCTTCGCGCCCTGCGCGCCCGCCTGCTCTCCCTTCCCGAAGTGGTACGCTGTGTCGATGCGGCCTATCCCTATCGCCATCTCTTCCCGCTTGGCGCGCCCGATCGGGATTGAAGGAGCCGCCGATGCATGAACTGAAAGTCACCCGCCTGGTTGCCGCTCCACCCGAAAAATGCTGGGACGTCCTCGTCAACCGGCAGGAGGAGTGGTGGTGCCCTGCCCCGTGGCGGGTGGAGATCGTGGAGCAGCAACGCCGCCCCGGCGGGCGTTCGGCCATGGTCATGCTCGGCCCCGATGGAGAGAGGATGCCGCAAGACGGGATCTACCTCGACTGGGTGGATGGCGCGCGGTTCGTCGTAACCGACGCCGTCGTTCGAAATGGCGACGGATACGTGCCGTCCGAAGCATTCATGATCGGCGGCTGGGAAGTCACGCCCGAAGGCGAAGGTACCCGCTATACCGCATGGGCCCGCCACTGGAGCGAGGAGACAATGGCCCAGCACAAGGAAATGGGCTTCGAACAGGGCTGGAGCGCGGTGGCCGACCAGTTCGCGGCACTGTGCGAGGGCGGCTGAGGTGTCCGGTTACGACGGCGCAGGTTACGAAGGGGCCAGATACGAAGGCGGATGCCAGTGCGGTCATGTCCGTTACCGGCTGGATGACGAACCCTTCGCAGTCCATTGCTGCCATTGCCGCACCTGCCAGCGCGAAAGCGGCAGCGCCTTTGCCCTCAACGGCCTGATCGAGGCAGATCGACTGACTATCCTTGCCGGAGAGCCGGTGCGGGTGGAAACCCCGTCCGACAGCGGCAAGGGACAGTTCATCGCGCGGTGCCCGCAATGTCAGGTCGCGTTGTGGAGCCACTATGGCGGCATGGGCGAGAAGGGTTCGTTCGTCCGGATCGGGACGCTCGACAATCCGGACGCATTCGCGCCCGACATCCACATTTTCACCCGCAGCAAGCAGCCGTGGGTCGTCATTGCCGAACAGGCAAACGTGCGCGAGGTCTTCTACAGCCAGACGGATTACGACGCGCTGTTCGGCGAAGCGCGCGCCGCCCGTTATCGCGCTCTACGCGGGCTCTGATCAGGCGAAACGTCGCGCCTTTCGCAGGTGCTGGTACGCATCGACAACGCGCTGCAGGCGCGCTTCATGCGTGCGGTCTCCACCGTTGCGGTCGGGGTGGTAGCGGCGGACCAGTTCCGAATACCGCCGCCGTAGCGCCGGACGGTCCGCATCGTAGCCCAGTCCCAGTTCATCAAGCGCGCGGCGATCGACTGCATCCAGCCCGCGCTGGCGCGCTTCGGCATCCTGCTGCCATTGCCGTTCCCGGTCGCCACGGATGTTTTTCGCACGCGCCGAAATCGCGTCGAGAGGATCGTCGAAATCCGCCCAGCGCGGACCATCGCCACCCATGCCCGAATAGACGCGCGACTGGTTGCGCCAGCCGAACACCGGCGACTGGGCGTCAAGGATCTCGTCCGCGCTCATCCCGTCGAAGAAATCGTATCCGGCGTTGAAGGCGCGAACGTGTTCAAGACAGAACCAGCGCCATTCGCCGGGGCCGTCAAAACTGCTACCGCGCGATCCGGGTGCGCGGAATTCTCCCGATTCGTCGCATCCCGGCGCTTCACACCCGCGCCCCTTGCTTTCGAACCGTCCGTGAAACCTGTCATGTCGCATTGCCGCAAAGATTAGGGATCACCTTTGCAAATGTAACCCCTTGCCGCCATATCGAGCCGCATGAACAGCACTCCCGGCCCCGTGGAAGCCGAAATCCGCCAGATTCTCGAAACAGCGTTCGCGCCGCAATCGCTCCTCGTTTCGAACGACAGCGCCAGCCATCGCGGGCATACCGGCGACGATGGCACTGGCGAATCGCACTTCACTGTCACAATCGTTGCCGATGCCTTTGCCGGCGTATCGCGGCTGGAACGCCAGCGCATGGTGAACCGCGCGCTTGGCGACATTCCCGGCCAGCGCGTCCACGCCCTTGCGATCAAGGCAAGCGCGCCGGACGAAACCTAGGATCGCAGACGCACTATTGCAGCCAGCTTGAGCGCGTTGAACAGCAGAGCGGTCAAAAGGCTGGCCACCGCCGCGCCCTCGATCCCCGCGCCAAGCGCCCCTGCCCCGATGGCCAGCATCAGGGCTGCCGCAAAGCCCGTGTTGAGCAGGGTATAGCTGCGCACGGCGCCCGCGCTGTTGAGCACGGTCGACAGGAAATCGCCCGCGAACCGCGCGATCACGGCGGCGAAAACCAGCACGGCGATCAACGCCTGCCACGGGAATCCGGCCTGCGGCACGAACCGGTGACCCAGCCAGATGACGGTCAGAATACCCGCTGCCATGGCGATGCCGGCCAGCGGGATTGCAATGCCTAGCCGCCGGACGCTTACCATCCATTGCCCGCGGTCTGCCCCGTATTGTTCCACCAGTCGCGGCAGGGCGGGCGTGACGATCGCGGATTGCGCCAGCGTCTGGATCATGTTCGCAAAAGTCCAGTAAAATACGTAGAGGCCCACCGCATCATCGCTGACCGTGGCCGACAGGATGAAGCGATCGCCAAAGGTTATGAGGACGAGCGCAATATCGCTCGGCCATACCTGCACTCCCTTGGCCAGAGAGCCGCGCACCCACCCCGTCGGCGCATCGCTCCGCCATCTCCGTCCATAGCCACGACGGGCCATGATCGCCGCAAGCATGGAGAGATTGGCCAGATGCCCGACGATCCAGCACGCAAGGATCGTTTCGAGGCTGCGCAACTCAGGCCACAACAGGCCGACACCGATCGCAATCGGCACCCAGGCCGCGCTGCGCAGGGCGACGCCGATATTGGCAAGCACGTTTTCCCTCAGGCCGGTCATCGCGAGGTAGATGTCCATCGCCAGCGCCTCCAGCCAGAGGGTCGCCGCCGCGAGCAGGATCATGACCGTCGGCGGCCCCGCGAAATACCACCAGACCGGCAGGGCAATCGCGCTTGCGGCCGCCAGCATGGTGCATGTCCAGCGCATCCTGTCACGGATGGTGGCAATGCGATCGGCAGCGTCTCCGCCCACGATTTCGCGGCACAGATGAAAATTCAGCCCCATGCCCACGGCCGCAGGCACGAATGCGGCAAGGCCCAGCACGATCCCGAACTGCCCCAGTGCGGCAAGGCCAAGCATGCCGGTGACGTAAACGGTTAGCGCCAGACGCATCGCCAGCGTGGCGAGCCGGATCAGCGCGATCTTGCCACCATTTACCCACATCGGCCTGCAAGTCCTTGATAGGGATTATGTTTCCGACTACCCCCTGATACCGGATCCGCCGATAGTGTGCGGAAGGGGGCCGCTTGATCATCCTGAATGCCCGTTTCACCGGCCAGCCGATGACCGGTGTGCAACGCGCCGCTTACGAGCTGGGCCGAAGATTGCTTGCGATGCGCAGCGACATCGCGGCGGTCGCGCCGGATGAACCGGCAGCGACCTACGATATTCCCGTCCGCGTGCCCTCCGATGGCAGACTGCGCGGGCACGCATGGGAACAACTGGCCCTGCCACGTCTTGCCGGGCGCGATGACTGGCTGCTGGGCCTTGGCGGGACGGGGCCGGTCGCCTTCTCTCGCCAGATCGTGATGATCCACGACGTCAATTACCTGATCGGTGCCGATGGCTACTCGCGCAAGTTCCGGTGGACCTACCGCGCGATCCATACCCTGCTCGCGCGGCGGGCAAAGATCTGCACCGTCTCGCACTGGTCTGCCCGCGAAATCGCGAAAGCATACGATCTCGATCCCGCGTCCATCGCTGTCATTCCCAATGCGGCAGATCATATCCTGTCCGTCATGCCCGACCGGCAAGCGCCTGCCAGCCTCGGGATTACAGAACGGCCCTATGTGCTGTGTGTCGGCAGTGCGAACCCCAACAAGAATTTCGGCACGGCCCTTGCCGCCTATTCCGCTATTCCCGACCCGTCGTTCGATCTCGTCATCGTCGGCGGTAGCGATGCGCGCATTTTCGCGGATGGCGGTGCGGCAAAGGCGCACCCGCGGATCCACCGTCTGCCCCGCATTTCGGACGAAGCCCTGCGTGCCGTCATCGAACAGGCGGCGGTTATCCTCATGCCCTCCCTGCTCGAAGGATTCGGCATTCCCGCGATCGAGGCGATGGCGCTGGGCACTCCGGTCATCGCAGCCGATGCCTCCGCTCTTCCCGAAGTGTGCGGGGATGCGGCAATCCTTGTCGATCCGCACGATCCGGCCGCCATGACAGCGGCAATGACCCGCGTCATGGATGACCCCGCCTTGCGCACCGGTCTGATTGCCAGCGGACATGCGCAAGCCGCCCGCTATTCGTGGGACAGGTCTGCCGACAAGCTTTCCGCGCTGATCGACCAAGTGCTCAGCTCGCAAGAATGACTTCGCAGAAGCGCCGGTCGAACACTTCCGGCGCGAATTTGGCGGCGTGTGCAACGGCGGCAGACGGATCGAACGATGGCAGCCACTGTTCGAACCGTTCTATGCCCGCCTCCAGCGCTTCGACATCCTGCGCGTCATAGAACAACCCGCTGACACCGGGCGAAACGGTATCGAGCGCCCCGCCCCGCCCCAGTGCGAGGACAGGGCGGCCCGACGCCATCGCTTCCACCGGAACGATGCCGAAATCCTCTTCCGCCGTGAAGACAAGGCCGCGCGCCTTTGCATAGGCATCGCGCAGGCCATCGAAGTTCAGGCGGCGGATAACCTCTATGTTCGGCCCCGCCTTGCGCCGGATTTCGTCATGCATCTCTCCGTCGCCGACCATCAGCAGCGGAAGGCCGGTGCGATTGAACGCCTCCACCGCAAGATCGGGCCGTTTGTAGCGCGTCATCTGGGATACCCAGAGATAGCGCCCCGACGCATCGGGCGAAGGCCTGAAATCGGCGACGGACACCGGCGGATGCACGACCTCGGCCGAACGGCGCCAGTACTTTTCGATCCGCTGACTCACGAAGCGCGAATTGGCCATGATCCGGTCCACCCGCGCCGCCGAAGTAACATCCCAGCGGCGCAGCGCGGGAAAGGTGAGCGACATGGCCGCGCGAGACAGCACCCCTGCCGAAGCGCGGTATTCATGGTAGTGATCCCACAAGTACCGCATCGGCGAATGGGCATAGCAGACATGCAGCGCATCGGGCGCGGCAATCACCCCCTTCGTCGGCCCCGCCTCGTTCGAGATGACGAGGTCGTAACCGCGCAGGTCCAGCTCCTCCAGCGCATGTGGCATCAGGGGCAGGTATTTCTGGTAGTGCCGGTCCGCTGCGGGAAGTCGGTTGATGAAAGTAGTGCGCACATTCCGCGCCCGGATCTTCGGCGAAATCCGTTCCGGGCGATAGACGTGGGTGAAGATATCGGCATTCGGAAACAGGTCCAGCATCCGTTCCAGCACGCGTTCGCCGCCGCGCATCTGGACCAGCCAGTGAAAAACGATAGCCACCTGCCTGAAACGGCGATTGGCAAGATCCCGCAATTCAGGCAGTTGCCCCGCATCCACGACTATATCCCCATGCCGGTTCCAACCCTGTGGCGGGGTCTGCCTACTATCGGGTGAAGACAGTCTTTCCTGCGCCATAAGGGCCCCGCCGGTTTTCATTTTCCTACACATCCGTTTTGTGCATAAGGACCATGCTCCAACAGAACGGAGCAAGAACATGGATCGTTTCGAGTCATTTCAGGACAGCGCCTTTTCGCCGTCCCGCTCACCCTTCACCATCGTGCCCAGCGATATCGCAGCTTTGCCCACGGTTCCGAAGGGCATCTACGTCGGGATCGGAGGTGACGTTACCTTGCGCGGCATCGATGGCGCGCAGGACGTGACTTACCGCAACCTTCCCGACGCCAGTTATATCGCGGTGCGCGCCAGCCACGTGCGCGCTACGGGCACCACTGCGGCCAACCTCATCGCGGAGGCCTGAACATGCACCATAGCGGATCAATCGGCGGCATCAGCCGCTCCTCTCTGGCAACGATGGCGGTGCCGACGGGATTGGTGGAAACACCTGCCACACCGCCGGCGGAATGGGCAAACGCATGGTCGGTCGCGCAATATGTGCCGCAGGTCGGTCTGGTGCATCACGCCGATGGCGCGGTCGCGACGCTGGACAAGACCGCGGCAGAGATTTTCGACCTGTTTTCGACCGCCCGGTCGGCCCCGGCGAACACGTATCACGTCTCTCCCAACGGCAACGATTCCACCGGCGACGGCACGGAGAACAAGCCCTATCGCTCGATCTGGAAAGCGGTTGCCGTTGCCAATGCAAGCGGTCAGCCTGCGGCAATCATGATCAAGGCGGGGGAATACGGCAAACCGTACAATCCGTCCCAGTTCCTGTCTTTGCGCCCAAGCGTCGATATCGCATTCGTTGCGACCGGCGGGCGCGTGATCACCGGAACTTGGGACGATTTCCCCGCCTCGTCGATCGATGCCACTTACCAGAACTGTTACAGCTACACCCTCGGCAACGTGGACCGCGTCATCGACAGGGTGCGACACGACGCCGACGGCTTCTTCCCCAACCTGCAGCGCGTGACCGATGCCGCGACCTGCAACCGGATTCCGGGCAGTTGGACATTGCAAAGCGGCAAGATCTACATCAACCGCGCCGATGGCCTGCCCGTCACAAATGCCAACACCCGCGTGTTGCGCTCGTCTGGCGGATCGTGGCGGTTCGATACGCCGGTGAGCATCTTCGTCGGCGCGGGCGACAGCATCTCGGGCTTCGACACGATGGGCGGCAGCGACGGTGCGGCGTTTCATTATCAGCCGACAAGCAAGCCTGCATCGATGAAAGCCGTTGTCGTCGAGCGCAGCACCTTCTCCTACTGCGGTGGTGCGGCGGCGAACAGCAATGGCACCCTGATCGCGGATCTGCATGGCCTTGCGCTGTTCGTGGATTGCGATGCCAGCAACAACAGCAAGGACGGTTTTTCGGCCAGCAACGAGTCCCTATCGGGCAGCGAATCCCATTTCGTCACGGTGAATTGCCGCGCCGTGCTCTGCGGACGGGGCAGCGCGCAAAGCTGCAACAGCTTCACCACGCATCAGGACGTGGTGGGTGCCGATCTTGCCGGCGAGTTCGGGCGTACGAATGGCGGCAGCGTGCGCTGCATCGGCGATACGCTGACATGGCTTGCCGGAACCCGCATCAAAGACGATCGCGGCGATCTCGTAGCGGGCGGCGGCACCACGCCGGCGGCCATCATGGCGAACGAACGCGCGCGCATCTGGGCGGACAGGGCACGCATCGCCATGCCGCCTGCCCGTGCCCACGCCTCTGCCGATGCTGATGCGCTGGTCAGCCTGCGCGCCATGCCGCCGCTGCGATCCGGGCCACAGGGCAACGGCACCGTCGCCAACTGGTAAATGATCGGGGCCGGATCAAACCGGTCTGGCCCCGATAGTTTCGGCAGTCTAGCAGCAGGTTATGGGAAAATCGTATGCCATGAACATGGACCGAGCCATGCCGCCTTTGCGAATTGCGGGTCGTTCGGACATCGCCACCACGATCGGCATCCTTGCCGCTATCGCCTATTTGCTGCGCGATACCTTTGGAGTGGTGTGGCGCTGGGCGTTGGATTGGGTGGGCATACCGCAAGCATGGTTCATTGTGGACGTAATCGGCTGTGCGGCACTCGTAGCATTTACTGTGGAATGCGGCCTGAGACGCCGCAGTGCTTTCGCTCTCTACGCTCTTGCGCTTCTGCCGGTCTCCCTACTGGTGGCGGCTGGTACGGTGGATGCGTCGCCAGCCTATCTGGCTTCCGCCACCAAGATGATCTTGCCGCTCTATGCCGGATGGCTTCTTGCCGGTGTGAACCTGGCGGCCATGCCGCGCGTGCGCGCAATCCTTTTGGCCGCGTGCCTTTTGACGATGGCAGGAATCTGGCTCGACACCGTGGTCGTATTTCCATGGCAAGGATTTTCGGTCGAACAATTCGGCGTGACGAAGGCGGTCGACAAGGTCTGGACCATTCAAGCTGTCGACCGGATCGGCGGGTTCGCCGGCGAATCCACGGCGGCTGCGGCCATCGCCGTGTTCACCTACCTGATGGTTCATCGCAGTGTCCGGCCGTTGACAGCGCTCATGCTGGGGATCGCCGTGGTGGTGGCTTGTTACGTCACCACCAGCCGCACGGCCCTTGCAGTCGCATCGGTCACCGTGGCCTATGTGATGACCGAAGCGTTTCTTCTGGCACGCCTGCGCGATCATGGTGCGCATCGGGCGCTTGCCTTTGGATCGCTTGCCATCGTCGTCCTGCCGCTGGCGCTGGTCGCCCTGTCCTCCACCATCCGGTTCGATACGATCACGCCCTCTCTCGCCAGCTTTCAACAACGGATCGAAAGCAGCTGGCAATATCCGTTCCTGATGCTGCAAGACCGCTCTCCTGCCTCCCTGCTATCCGGTTGCGGGCTTGGTTGTATGACGTTCCCGATGAAGTATTCCGCCTGGTCCAACTGGCTGCAACCGGTGGATAATTTTCACATCGTGAACTTCGCGATGTTCGGGATCGGTTACCTGCCGCTGCTTGTCGGCATGGTGGTCGCGGCCGTGCGCGAGGCGGATCGCACCAAGCTGATGCTGCTCTTCGCGCTGAACCTCTACACCCTGTCGATCGAAGCGTTCTCGCCCGCGTTCACCCTCTTGGCGATCGGCTATGCGACCAGCGGAATGTGCCTGGTGGAGATCGGATCGGCGGGTCGCGCGGATCGACGCAGATTCAGTCCAGCGGCGTGACACGCGGATTTGCCAGCCACCGGCTGTTACCACCGTTTCCGGGCGCAAAAACGCGGATCTGAACAGCCTTGCATCGGGTGGGCACGGACACCGTGCGGGTCCAGCCCGATGCATTTCCGGCCAATCGGCCATTCTCGATCGCGGCAGCCGGTTGCGCGCATGTGGCATCAAGTGTGAGGTCCGGCCCGCCATTGCCCGCGCGGCTGGCTTGCCATGCGAGTTCGAAGCGTTCCTGCCCGACAATGGTGATGATGCCGGCGAGATGCTCGGGCCTTCCGGCAAGGCCGGACACGGCAAGGCGAGCCTGACCGTCCCCGCCCGCTATCGATTCCAACTGTGCGCCGGTCGTTTCCGACCGCGTCCACACGAACGGATTGCGCGCGTCATCGCTCGCAGAAACAGCCTCGAAAGTTCTGGCCCAGAAACCGAAATCGTTAAGCCCTCCGATCCCGTAGAGCGCGACCTGAAGCGACATGGCGGCAGGCAGATCGCGCTGCGCCATACGGCTGCCGGCCAAAGCGGCACTGGCCGCATCCAACCGCACTCCACTGGCCATGGCCGTTTCGACCAAGGCCACGCCATCGTCCAGAGCGTCTTCGGCAAAGCGCGGGATCGTTCGTAGCGCGGTCGAAGCCAGAGTTGGCTCCTGCGCCATCCGGTCCATGAAGGAAATGCGCGCATCCCGATCAGCCGCAATGGCTGTCATGACCGCAACGGCAAGGTCGCCATCGGGATCGCCGCGCAGCAATGCCTCTGCGCGCAGGCTGGCGATCTCCGGCTGGCCGGATGCCAGCGCCTGCCCCGCCGCCCACGCTTGCACGGCAGGATCGCGCCAACCCAACGCACTGGCCGCCGCGAAGGTCTTTGCCGAAGCATCGCCATCGCCGGATCGGGTCTGTGCGACGGCAAGCGAGGTAAGCATTCCAATGCGCAGCGGTGCCACGCCTGCCGCGTCAGGATTGTTGGCGAAACGCGATAGGGCGAACGGACCGCGATCGACCAGCGGGTGCCCCGCCCGGTCCGCCCCCGCAGCAACGGCAAGCCCCGCCACTACCATTGCCGCCGCGCAAGACAGCAGCCTTGGCACGATCAGCCTGCCGCGCCGGTCACGCGCCATATTCGTAATAGGCGTAGCCGTTCCCGTATTCGTGGCCGATCCCCTGCCGCCGGGCCTGCGCGAAATCGAACCGCGCCATCACGGCGCCGATCATGCCGGCCCCGTTGTCCGACAGACGCTTCACGGCATTCCTCACCACCCCGCGATGGCTTCGCCCGGCCTCTACCACGAAGAGCGTTGCAACGCCCGGCTGGCTGGCAAGAATGGCTGCATCCGCAAGGCCGAGGACGGGCGGCCCGTCGAGCAGGATCGTGTCATAACTCGCCTCCAGCCTGACCAGCAGTTCGGCAAACTGCGCAGAGGACAGCAGATCGGTCGGCACATTCGGGCGCGCACCGCTGGTCAATACGGACAGTTGGGGAATATCCGTCGGCGTGACCGCTGCCGTGCAGGCAAGCTGACCGGTCAGCACTTCGGACAGGCCCGGCGATTGCCGGATGCCCAGCATCGCATGGATGGACGGGCGGCGCAGGTCGCAATCGATCAGCAGCACCTTGCGCCCGCTTTCGGCGATCGATCGGGCAATGCCATAGGCGGTGGAGGACTTGCCCTCTCCCGCCTCTGTCGAAGACAGCAGCAGTTTTCGGGGAAGACCGGCAGGCGTTGCAAAGAACAGCGCCGTGCGCAGCGACGTGAATGCCTCTGCCAGCGGCTGCCCCGGTTCCGAAACAACCTCCACCGGATCCAGCCCTTCGCGCAACCTTGGTGTGATGCCCAGCAGCTTCAGGCCGAGCCTTTCCTCGATCTCTCCGGGTGTTTTCAGCCGGTCGTCCGCCTGTTCGCGCAGGAACACGATACCCGCCGAAAGCAGCAGTCCGAACAGCGCGGCCAGCGCCAGGTTCAGCAACGGGCGCGGCGAAGACGGGCGAATGGGGGCAATGGCATGGTCGATCTGCTGCACATTGTTGCTGGTGATGTTCGCTTCCGCGCTCATCTCGCGATAACGCTGCAACAACCCGTCATAAAGCTGGCGGCTGGTATCGACCTCCCGCATCAGCGTATTCAGTTGCACCGCATCGTCACGTTCGCGCTGCGTCTGGTTTTTCAACGAATTGACGCGGGACTGAAGCTCCGCCTCACGCCTGCCGGCCATCAGATAGGCATCGCGGACCGAACGGCGAATACCCTGCGCCAGCTTCGCGATCTGCGCATCGTATTCGGCCAGCCGGTTGCGCAGAGGAGCAACCGCCGGATGGGTCGGCTTCTTGTCGGCGAGCTGTGCCTGCAGCTCGGCATCGACTTCCGCGCGGCTGGCGATCAACTGCTGCATGGCCTGGTTCGAAATCGCATCCCCGATGGCCATGTCGGGCGCACCGGCCACGAGCGACCATTTGCTCTGCGCGGCAATCCGCTGGTTGCGGGCATCGGCCAGCGCGTTGTTGTCGTTGCCAAGGTCCACCGCCGTGATCGACAGATCGGGCACACCGGCAGCACCGGGCGACGTGCGCACCAGCCCGACCGATCGGGCATAGTCGTTCGCATCCCGCTCTGCCGCTTCCAGCCGGTCTCTCGCCTCGCCAAGCTGGCGCGAGAGGAAGTCGCGGGCATAGGCCGTGCTGTCCAGCCTGCGATCCACATTATATCGCAAGTAACTGGCGACAAAGGCGTTTGCGAACCGCGCCGAAAATTCCGCATCGGGGCTGGTGAAGCTGACCGTCACGATCCGCGAGGTAGCCGGAAGGTGAATGTCGAGATTTTCGGCAATCGTGCGCAGCACCAGTTCATCCCTTGCCGCCTTTCCAGCGGCAGCAGGCGAAGGGGACACCTGCATCTTGGCGAAGAAATCGTCCGCATTGTCGAACAGCTTCAATTCACCGGCCACGCGTTTGGCCATCCGGCGGCTGCGCAGCACATCGACATGGGTCTTCAGGAACCGTTCCGCATCCTGCCACGCCGCACCGGAAAGCTCGGTCTGCGATTCCAGGATCTGCTGCTCTTCCTGATCGATCTGGACGCTAGCCGATGCCGTGTACCTTGGCGTCAGCAGCATCGTTGCCACCAGCCCGAGCATGATGCACCCCGCCGTCACACCGGCGATCAGCCACCTGTGGAACCATATCGCACCGGCAATCCGCCGCAGGTCCAGAACCGGCACGCTATCCATGGCATCAAAGCCGCTCCGGTCCGGCATGGCATTCGTGATCGATGATATGCTGTTCATGTTCAGAACGTCCGGAATACGTTGAAGAACGGGGCCGTCAGCAGGAAGTCGCGGAACGCGCCCTTCACCGCGGAATTATTCACCACCACGATGTCTCCGCCGCGCAGGGCAGGATTGTCTGCCGCGCCGGTGCGGATATCGACCAGATCGAACACCGCCCCCATGCGCTGCCCCTCTACCATGCGGAACACCATCACCTGATCCAGCTTGGCCGTTCGCGTTGGGCTTTTCGCCTGTGCGATCACCTCCAGCAGGGTCGCCCGGCCGTTGGGCAGTTCGTAACGCCCCGGCTCCGTAACCGCGCCTTCGACCGTGACGAACTGGCTGGCCGAACTGTTGACGAAGATCGTCACGCGGGCATCGTTGTAATGGTCGCGGTCCAGCCGGCGCTTGATATCGGCGGTCAACTCCTCGCTCGTCCTGCCGGCGGCGGCGACCGTGCCGATCAACGGATATTCGAACTGTCCCTCGGCATCGACGGGGATATCGGCAAAGGACAATGACGGTTCGTTGAAGACGGAAATCGTCAGCCGGTCGAACGGGCCGATGCGATAGGCGACGTGGCCCGCCGACCGCTGCTGCCCCATGGCGGTATAAGCCACGTCCCCGCGCGCCATCGATGCATCGGGCACCGATTGGCAGGCACCCAGCGAGGCAAGGCAGGCGACGGCAAAGGCAGCGCGACTGTGCGCAGATGCAGCCCTAGACATGGCTATGATCCCCCTGATCCGTGATGAAGCGGCCAAGCGCAATGGCCGCGATCACGGCCAGCGAAATTGAACGAAGCGGATAGTCGACGAGCGAATGGGCAGCGACGATCGCAAGGGCCGAACCGGCCCAAAGGTCTGCGGCATTCATGCCATGGCGCGCCTTTCGCCATGCGCTGCGCAGAACCGTAACCAGGCCAATGGCCAGAACCGCGACCGCGAATATCCCCGCCTCGATCACGAATTCGAGGTAATCGCAGTGCGCCCGATTGGCGTACGTCGTATCGATAACCTCCAGCCGCTCGACCAGCGGGAAGACATGGGCGAACGTCCCCAGCCCCGTTCCCCACGGAAATGCCGCACCCGCCAGCACGATACTGTCAGGCCAGATATCGCTGATCCGCGCCTCGCTACCGATGCCGAAACGCGCGACCGCGTCACCCATCGCCGGTACTTGCCAGCACATAAGTGCCAGCCAGACCAGCAGGATTGCGGGCGTAGCGACCATCAGCAACCGCTCCCGCTTCGAACGGACAGCCCACCGCTTGCGGGCGAAAAGCGCGCAATAGAGCATCACGGGCACGACCAGCAGTACCATTGCCGCACGCGATCCAGTGAGCACGACCGAGAGCCCCAGAATGCTAACCGCACCCACCACCAGCGAGGCAGGCATAGCACGACCGGCCATTCTGCCCGGCGCACTATCAAACCAGAGGGCCAGTATCGCACACATGCCGATCAGCAGCATATCACCCTGGCTGTTCTGGTTGGCAAACAGCCCGCCCGGCCCGGCATCGATGCTGCGCGGATGGATTTGAAAACCGCCACCGGACAGCAGTTGCAGCCACCCAAGCATCGCCGACAGCAGGGCAAGCAACGCGACTGCCACCAGAACAAGCGCGAACCTGTCGCGCGGCACGAGTGTTGCCAGCAGGAACGCGGCCATGGGCGGCACGAGGGCGAGCAACGCCCAGAGCGTTGACATCGAATCAAGGCTCAGCGGCCACCACGCGTCTGCTGCACCCGCCGCGCCCAGTGCCGCGCGCAGACCTTCACGCATAGGTAGCGAAAGCGCCTGTTCCGGCGGAAGCGGGACCAGCTGCACAACCGCCAGCAGTGGCAGCAACAGCGCGAGTGCAACCGCACTTCGATCCGGCCGTCCGATTTCACCGTTCGTGCTGAACGCCAGCCCAATGACGATCGCGATAGCGGCGAGAATCACTACCGTTTCCCCCAGCGGCGAAGGAGAACCGCCGCCGCCGGCCAGCACTGCGACCAACAGCAAAAGTAGCAGGGCGAGATCGACCGAAAAACCACCCCGCAACATGGCCCTTCCCGCCAAGGAAAAATGCGAGGGACTGCGCCGGGCCCGATCCGAAGGAGCGAAACGGTATATGTTCACGAACCACCCCTTCCTATGCCAGATCCCATGCCGCGCAAGCAGCCGCCTTTGCCCCGCGAAGCGAAAAGGCGCCGCAGTATTCGTTGCCCCCCGATCCGACCGGACGGGTTCTTGCGAAGCGCGCAGAACCCGCCGCGATCAGTCAGCCATTGCTGTCCGACGAAGCCGTAACGACAACCGCACCGGCCACAACCGCCCCGATGATTGCCGGAATCAGGAAGGCCAGCGGCAGGATGTCCGAACTCTCCTCCGCCTTGCGCGACGCGCGGGACGGCAGGTTCTTGGCCGAAACATTCGTTGCGACACCGGTGGGCACGGCGTCGCTGGCGCGCACGGGCTTTGCGGCGGCGGCAACCGGTCCGGTCATTACCGCCATTGCGGCCATCGCACCGATAAACAGTCTTGCCATGATCACTTTCTCCTTCGTTCTTGCCAACGAGGTAACCCTGAAATCCGGCTACCCCGCTTCTCGCATGGGTTGCAGCCCGTTTCGGAACCGTTTTGGAGACATCCGTAGAAACCCTCACCGAAACCGACCCAAATGCTCGAAAACAAACGAATATAGGGGGTGACGCCAAGGCGCAGTTGCCTCATCGAAATGCCATGCGGATCGCGATAATCAACACACTCTATCCACCCACAACTGTCGGCGGTGCAGAGCGCAGCGTTGCCGTTCTCGCCGAAGGATTGGCCCGTACCGGCCACGACGTTCACGCCATCGTGCTGGATGATGTCGGGAGCGTCCGAACAGAGACCGTGGTGTCAGTTCGCGTCCATAGGCTGCCGCATGGCAATGCCTACTGGCCATTTGATGGCAAGCAGCGCGGGAAACTGGAAAAGGCGGCCTGGCACTTGCGCGATCGCGGGAAGGCAACAGTCGAAGATTCCGTGGCCGAATTGCTGAACCAAATCGCGCCCGATGTTCTGCACACCAACAACCTCACCGGTTTCGGATCGGGTATCGTGCCAATGGCAAGGCGCATGGGTCTGCCCGTTGTGCATACGCTGCGCGATTTCAGCCTGCTCTGCGCGCGCGCCAGCTTGTTCCGTGATGGCCAGGACTGCACAAGGCGCTGCATCGCGTGCAGGGCGATAACCACCCCGCGCATCAGGACGGCAGCCGATGTCGATGTCGTCGTCGGGAACAGTACTTACATGATAGAGCAGCATCGCGCGTTCGGGATGTTCAGGGCCACTGCGGCGAAAACGATCTACAACGCGGTTCCTGAGCTACCGGATGCACCCCGCCGCACCGATGCGCATGGAAGCCCGTTCCGCTTCGGATTTGCAGGGGCGATCAAACCGGAAAAGGGGATCGGGATATTGCTAGATGCCTGCCGACGCCTGCCGGAAAGCGGTTGGTCGCTGGCGATAGCGGGGCGCGGTAACGAAGGCTATCTGGCGCACCTGAAAAACAAGTACGCAGGGTTGCCGCTGACGTGGTTGGGCTTCGTGCCGATCGAACGATTTCTCGCTGACGTGGATTTGACAGTGATCCCCTCGATCTGGCCCGAGCCCATGCCGCGCACGCTGATCGAAACGCTGGCCAGCGGGCTGCCTGCTATCGTTTCCGATGCCGGTGGATCGAAGGAAGTGGCCGCAATGTCGCCGCACGCGCGGGTCTACCCGAAACGCGATATTTCGGCTCTGGCGGAGCTGATGCAGGACAGCATCGCTACCGGACGGCAGAATATCGCCATCGATGGCGATCTGACGCACCGCTTCTCTGTCGAAAGACTGGTAGGCGAATATGTCGAGGTCTACCGACAGGCCGTATCCCTTCGGGCAACTGACCCGTCATGAGCAAGACTACAGGCTCCGCTACCGAACAATCGCTGCGACGACTGGTCGCGCAGGATGTCGCCATCTGGGCGCACCATGCGAGCAAGACACCCGGTTGGCGCTTCTACGCCCGCCACCTCATGCTCCGCCCGGGGTTTAATTTCGTGCTGGGCCACCGCATCGCACGCCGGTTGCGCCGCGTGCCGGTCGTCGGTCCGGCCCTGTTTCGCATCGGCCTGTTCACACTGGAAATGGTCTATTCCAGCGAGATCGGCGCGACCGCGGAAATCGGCGGTGGCCTCTACATCCCGCATCCGTTCGGCATCGTGATCGGCAACGGCGCGAAAGTGGCAAAGGGCGTCACCATCCTGCAGAATGTCACTTTGGGCCGCCGCAATCCGGCGGACACGCAAATGCCAGTGGTCGGCGATGGTGCATTCGTCGGTGCTGGGGCAGTCCTTGTCGGCGATATCGGGATTGGCGCTGGCGCGACCGTCGCGGCCAATGCGCTGGTGCTTGAAGATGTGCCAGCCAACGCGCGGGCCATCGGCAATCCCGCGCGGATCATCCCCGCAAGATCCGCCTGAAACTTCCCGCCTTAGGGTGCGGGTTAACGAAGGTCAGAACGCCTGCGGATGCACAAGCACGCGGGCCGTGGCCGCAACGATCCGCAGATCGCGCCAGATCGACCAGCCGTCCAGATATTCCAGATCGGCCTGGAGGCGGCTGCTCAACTGCTCCTCCCGTTCGGTGGCGCCGCGATGCCCGCGAACCTGCGCCAGACCGGTGAGGCCCGGTTTCAGGGCGTGGCGTTCCCAATAGCGCCGGTCGACCTGCCAGTAGAGCTTGTCTCCCGCCTTCGCCATGGCAGCGTGCGGGCGCGGGCCGACGATGCTCATCTCCCCTTTAAGCACGTTGAGCAGTTGCGGCAGTTCATCCATGGAGGTCGCCCTGATGAAACGGCCGACGCGCGTAACCCGCGCATCGCCACGCCGGGTCAGCTGCGCGGCGGCGTGATCACATTGCGCAACGCCCATGGAGCGGAACTTGAACATGTCGAACGTGCGGTTGCCCTGCCCCATCCGCTGCTGGCGGAAGAAGACCGGTCCGCCATCCTCAAGCAGGATCGCCAGTGCCACTACCGCGAAAAGCGGCAGGCACATTACGATTGCGCTGGCGGCCACAATCATGTCGAACCCCCGCTTCAAAAGGCGCGAATGCATGGCCAGAGGGTGCGCGGAAATAACCAGCGTACCGTGCCCGCCCACGCGCGACGCGCCAATCACACCCAGATTGTCGACACACTCGTCCACGATCTCGCATTGCGCGTCGAAACTTTTGAGCAGCGCGGCCCAAGCCTTGCGCTTGTCCGCAGGGCAAGCAACCACGACTCTGTCCATGCGATGGACGACTTCACCGATCCTGCTCATCGTCACCGGGTCGTCAGCGTCCGGTTGCAGCCCCAACGCCCGCGCATCGATCCGGCGCGCCCATGACATGCCGGGTACGGATCGGCCATCCTCGATCAACAGCTTGCGCTCTATCACGTTGCCGCCAAGCTGTTTCACATGCAGTGCAAACACGATGCGTGTTACCACCATTGCGCACGATGCCAGGATCAGGCCACCGACAGTGGAAATGCGCGATACGTCGTGGCTGGCCTTGGCGGCAAACAGCAAGACAATGATTGCAAGGACGGAATAAACCAACGCGCGCACGCCCCTGCCCGCCGACACTGCCGGTCTGCCGATGACCATGCGGTCGTATGACCCCGTCAACATGGCGATCGCGACTACCATAACTGGCGCGATCGTCGCAAAGACCGTCGCGCCACCGCCGACGGACAGACCATGCAACATGCCCGCCCCCGCGAAGGCGAGATAGGTGCCCAGAAAATCCGACAGGCCCAGAGAAAACTGGATCACGACCCTTTGCGAAGGGGCCAGTCCCGACCTGCGTTCTTCCACGACGGCCGGATCGGCCACAAATTGACGAACTTGCTCCATCGTTTCTGCAACGGCCCGGCACGCTTGCACCACGCCGCCATTCCCCCCTTTCGGATAAGCTGGCGGATCCATCCGGAAGCGGCCGGATTACCCCTTCGGCCGTGGTCACTTGCTTACGATCCCGGTTACCATGACCATTGACCTCGTAAGCGCGGAAGCCATTCGAAAACGGAGCGGACGGGATAGGTATTGATCCGGAGTGGAGGCATTGCCCCAACGCGCCACGTGGCGCATGATCGCAACGAAACCGAAACCGCATTCAGCCAGAACAGCCGCCAATAAAGCGCCCGAAACACCACTCGTCGCAGGAGAAGCCGCCCATGAGCATTGAGGACGACATGTCGACGGCGATCGACATCACGGTAGAGCCTGTCAGCCACGATCTGGGCGGTTTCACCGTTCGCCGCGCGGTCCCTTCACCGCGCAGGCGCATGGTCGGCCCGTTCGTCTTCGTCGACGAATTCGGTCCGGCCTTCCTCAATCCCGGCAGCGGGATGGACGTGCGCCCCCACCCGCACATCGGACTTGCGACCGTGACATACCTTGTCGAAGGCGCGATCGACCATCGCGATTCGCTGGGCACCTTTGCCACGATCAGGCCCGGTGCGGTGAACCTGATGACGGCCGGGCGCGGCATCGTCCATTCCGAACGCACCCCGCCGCCAGAGCGGGAGACAGGCCTGCACCTGTTCGGCATGCAGACATGGCTGGCCCTGCCCGAACGGCTGGAGGAAACCGACCCCGCTTTCGAAGGCACCGCCGCGCAGGATCTGCCCGTCATCACCGATACCGGTGTCGAAGCCCGCATCATCATGGGCAGCCTGTGGGGCGAAACCGCGCCGACGACTTGCCACTCGGAAACGATCTATGCCGACATCGCACTGGCCGCTGGCGCAAGCCTGCCCATCGATGCCGAAGCGGACGAACGCGGCGTCATGCTGATTTCGGGAGAGGCAGAGATCGATGGCGAACCGCTTACACTCTATGCCCTCCATGTCCTGCGGCCGGGGCGTGCGATGCGGCTGGCCTCGGTCAGCGGCGGGCGGATCATGCTGCTGGGCGGGGAAGCGATGGGCCCGCGCAGGGTGTGGTGGAATTTCGTTTCCAGCCGGATGGAACGGATCGAACAGGCGAAGGAAGACTGGACGGAAGGCCGCTTTCCCGTCGTTCCGGGGGATGAAAAGGAGTTCATTCCCATCCCCGAAAAGCCCAAGACCGTCAGTTACCCCTAGCCTAAGCGCCCCATGCGGCCTATCTGCCCGCCTGTCATGACCGCCACTCTCACTTTCGCCGTGCCCAAGGGGCGCATTCTCGACGAAGCGTTGCCGCTGATGGCGCGCGCCGGGATCGTGCCGGAGGCAGGATTCCACGACAAGAAGAACCGCTCGCTTTCATTCGCCTGCGAAGATCCGCACACACGCGTCATCCGCGTGCGCGCCTTCGACGTGGCTACGTTCGTGGCACATGGCGCCGCGCAGGCGGGCATCGTCGGTTCCGACGTGATAGAGGAGTTCGACTACCCCGATCTCTATGCGCCAGTCGATCTCGACATCGGGCACTGCCGCCTGTCCATAGCCGAGCCGAAGGATGCGGTTGCCCCCTCATCGGGCAATGCCAGCCACCTGCGCGTGGCGACCAAGTACCCCAACCTCACCCGCCGGTGGTTCGAGGCGAAGGGTATTCAGGCCGAATGCGTGAAGCTGAACGGCGCAATGGAACTTGCCCCCTCGCTCGGCCTCGCCAGCCAGATCGTCGATCTCGTCTCCACCGGCACGACGCTGCGTGAAAACGGCCTTGTCGAAACGGCGGAGCTTCTGCCCGTATCGGCGCGCCTGATCGTCAATCGCGCGGCGCTGAAGACCGATCCGGAACGGCTGGGCGCATTGATCGAGAATTTCCGTGCCCTCTCGGCAGAGGCGAAAGCGGCCTGATGAAGCGGCTGGTCTCTTCCGACCCCGGCTTTGCAAAGGCATTTGCCCGACTCGTTGCCGACCGGCGAGAGGCGGATGACGATGTCAGCCGCGACGTTCGCCGTATCCTCGAACGGGTAAAGGCGGAGGGTGACGAGGCGCTGGCCGACTATACCAAGCGTTTCGACCACTGGGATCTCGTGTCCGACGACGACTGGTGCATTCCCGCAGACGCTTGCGCCGCCGCCTATCACGCGCTTGACGGTGTGCTGCGCGATGCGCTGGAAACCGCCGCGCAACGTGTGCGCGCCTATCACGAGGCGCAGTTGCCGCAGCGCCGTGACTATCGCGACGATGCGGGCGTCAGGCTTGGCGCGATCTGGCGTCCGGTCGACGCCGCCGGGCTTTATGTTCCCGGTGGCCGCGCGGCCTATCCGTCTTCGCTGATCATGAATGCGATTCCGGCCAAGGTCGCAGGGGTCGGGCGGCTGGCCGTCGTTACCCCGACACCGAAGGGCCACGCCAATCCGCTGGTGCTGGCCGCGGCGCATATTGCGGGCGTGGACGAAATCTGGCGCATCGGCGGTGCCCATGCTGTCGGCGCGCTCGCCTATGGCACGGACAGGATCGCGCCCGTCGACGTGATCACCGGCCCCGGCAACGCCTGGGTGGCAGAGGCGAAGCGGCAGCTTTACGGCACGGTCGGCATCGACATGGTGGCGGGGCCGTCCGAAATCCTTGTCATTGCCGATGGCCAGAACGATCCGGGCTTCATCGCGGCGGACCTGTTGAGCCAGGCGGAACACGATCCGGTGGCCCAGTCCATCCTGATCACCGACGACGCCGAATTTGCCGACCGCGTGGCCGACCGTGTCGGTGTCGAGCTTGCCATGCTGGACACGCGCAAGGTGGCCGAACAGTCGTGGAAGGATCACGGCGTCATCATCGAGGTTGCCTCGCTTGACGAAGCGCCCGCGCTGGCCAACGCGCTTGCCGCCGAGCACGTGGAGCTTGCGGTTGCAGCGCCGGAGCCGCTGCTGGAATCGATCCGGCATGCAGGCTCCGTCTTCATCGGCCGCAGCACCCCCGAAGCGATCGGCGATTATGTCGCAGGGCCGAATCACGTGCTGCCAACAGGGCGGCGCGCCCGCTTTGCCAGCGGCCTGTCCGTGCTGGACTTCATGAAGCGCACCAGCTTCATCGAACTGGACGATGCCGCGCTCGCGGCCATCGGTCCGGCGGCAGTGGAACTGGCGAATGCAGAGGGGCTGCCCGCGCATGCCCGTTCCGTTTCAATCCGGCTCGACCGGCGCAAGGGAGATTGAGGATGCCCATCACGCTTTACGACGCTTTTGTTCCGACCTGCCTGCAGCAGCTTGGTGCCGTGGCCGGCCTGATCGACAAGGCAGAAGCATTTTGCGAAGCGAACGGGTGGGAGCCGTCGCGGATCATCAACGCCCGTCTCGCGCCCGACATGAACGACTTCGCCTATCAGGTGAAATCGTGCCACACCCATTCCAAGCTGGCTATCGAGGGTGCCAAGGCTGGGACTTTCGGGCCGGAACTATCGGAGCCGCCACAGGATTTCGACGGACTGCGAACAAAAATTTCCGATGCCGTGTCGGCACTTCAGGCGATCGATCCGGCTGAACTCGAGGCACTGATCGGCAAGGACGCCGAATTCCGGTTCAACGATTTCGTCCTGCCGTTCACCGCCGAACACTTCCTGCTCAGCTTTTCTCTGCCCAATTTCCAGTTCCACGCCACCACCGCCTATGCCCTTCTCCGCCATCTTGGCGTGGAGATCGGCAAGCGCGACTATATCGGCGCCCTGCGCCTGAAAACGGACCAATGAACGCACGATCAAAATCCCGATCCGCCGCCCGCCTTGCCGCTGTGCAGGCGCTTTACCAGATCGACATGGAGAAGACCCCGCTGGCGCGGCTTCTCGACGAATTTCACCAGCACCGGCTGGGCCGCGAGATCGAGGATGCGCAATACGCCGACGCGGAGGTCGCCTTTTTCGACGATATCGTGACGGGCGTCGATTCGCGCCGTGACGAGATCGACACGCTGGTTTCGGCCAAGCTGGCGGAAGGCTGGTCGCTCTCGCGGCTGGACCGGACGATGATCCAGATCCTGCGCGCGGGCACTTACGAACTGCTCGCCCGCGCCGATGTGCCGAAGGCCGCGGCGATCAGCGAATATGTCGATGTCGCCCATGCCTTCTTCGAGGAACGCGAAGCCAAATTCGTGAACGGCCTGCTGGACGCAATCGCGAAAGACGTGCGGGCCTGACGTGCGCGAAAGCGGCGAGGATCGTTTCATCGCCGCCCTGCGCGCCATCGCGACAGATCCCGGCGCGCGCGGCCTTGCCGACGATGCTGCCGAACTTCGCGTGGGCGATGCAACGCTTGTCGTAACCCACGACATGATGGTCGAAGGGGTGCACTGGCATCCCGATCAGGACGCGGCAGACGTCGCGTGGAAGCTGGTGGCGGTCAACCTGTCGGACCTTGCGTCCAAGGGTGCCGAGCCGCAAGCCATCCTGCTCGGCTATACACTTGGCGATGCCGGATGGGACCTGCGCTTCGCCAATGGCCTTGCCGAAGCGGTGAGGCACTTCAAGGTGCCCCTGCTGGGCGGCGACACGGTCGGCGCACCGCCGTCTTCCGCGCGGGCCGTCGGACTGACCGCGATCGGGCGCGCAAGCGTCGCGCCTTCCCCGTCGCGGCAGGATGCAAAACCGGGTGAAGCGCTGTGGGTTACGGGCACTCTCGGCGCTGCCCTTGCCGGGTTCGAGGCACTGCAACGTGGCGACATGGCGGGCGCACTGTCCTATCGCCGCCCCGTTCCGCTTGTTGCCCAAGGGCTGGCACTGGCCCGGCTCGTCAGTGCGATGATGGACGTATCGGACGGCCTGCTGATCGATGCCCGCCGCATGGCCGAGGCCAGCGGCACCACGATCGATATCGCCGCCGCATCAGTTCCCGTCGCGCCCGGGCTGGCCGATCGAAGGCTTGAGGCGATGACATGGGGAGACGACTACCAGTTGCTGTTCACGCTGCCAGCGGGCGAAGATCCTCCTGTCCCGGCGACGCGCATCGGCGCTGTCCTGCCCCGCGGCGAAGCGCCGCTGCTGCTGGACGGCGTGCCCCCCGAAGAAGGAACCTCGCTAGGCTATCGCCACGGGGTTTAATGAACAGGACCTGTGCAAAGCGCGCTTGCGCCGCGCACCTTTCCGTGTAGCTTCCCCGCCGACATCCCGAAAAAGGGATGCGAAACAATATTTGGAGGGGATTGCGTAGTGAACTTGGTCACGATCGCCATTGTCCTGGGGCTACTTGCCGTGATCTACGGCTTCGTCACCAGTCGACAGGTGCTGAGCGCTGCCGCCGGCAGCGAAAGAATGCAGGAAATCGCCGCCGCCGTTCAGGAAGGGGCTCAGGCCTATCTGAAGCGGCAATACACCACCATCGCCATCGTCGGCGTGATCGTCGCGGTGCTGGTCGCCGTGTTCCTCGGACCGATCAGCGCTGTCGGCTTCGTGATCGGCGCGATCCTTTCGGGCGTTGCGGGCTTCATCGGGATGAACATCTCGGTCCGCTCCAACGTGCGCACAGCCGCCGCCGCGCAGAAGGGCCTTCAGGAAGGCCTGACGCTGGCGTTCCGCGCAGGTGCGATCACCGGCATGCTGGTGGCGGGCCTCGCCCTCTTG
The DNA here is from genome assembly GCF_001634625.1 of Croceicoccus bisphenolivorans. Classification (GTDB taxonomy): domain Bacteria; phylum Pseudomonadota; class Alphaproteobacteria; order Sphingomonadales; family Sphingomonadaceae; genus Croceicoccus; species Croceicoccus bisphenolivorans. The sequence continues at coordinate 51,214 of NZ_LRSE01000001.1, forward strand.
GCAATCGCCTGCTTCTACTATTACCTGACGGCAATCGCCGGATACGAGGTGGGCGGCGAAAACCGCACCGTGGTCGATGCGCTGGTGGCTCTGGCCTTCGGCGCATCGCTGATCTCGATCTTCGCGCGCCTTGGCGGCGGCATCTTCACCAAAGCCGCCGACGTCGGTGCCGACCTTGTCGGCAAGGTCGAGGCGGGCATCCCCGAAGACGATCCGCGCAACCCCGCAGTGATCGCGGACAACGTGGGCGACAACGTCGGCGACTGCGCCGGCATGGCGGCCGACCTGTTCGAAACCTACGTCGTGACCGTGGGCGCCACCATGGTGCTGACCGCACTACTGCTTTCGGGCGTGGAGCAGCTTCAGGGCCTGATGGCGCTGCCGCTGCTGATCGGCGGTTCGTGCATCGTCACCTCGATCATCGGCACATATTTCGTTCGCCTTGGTGGCGGCACGAACATCATGGGCGCGATGTACAAGGGCTTCCTCGTCACCGCGATCCTGTCGATCCCGGCGATCTGGTTCGTTACGCAACTGGCGCTGGGCGACATGAATACGCCGATCCAGGCCGGCGATCCGGGCCTTGTCGCCAATGTCGATCCCGGCATGCCCCTGTCGGAAGAAGGCACGGCCAGCCAGGTCGGCGGGTTTACCGGTATGGACCTGTTCTGGTGTTCCATGCTGGGCCTTGCCATCACCGGCCTGATCATCTGGATCACCGAGTATTATACCGGCACGAACTTCCGTCCGGTACGTTCCATCGCCAAGTCGTCGGAAACCGGCCACGGCACGAACGTGATCCAAGGCCTTGCCATCAGCATGGAGGCGACCGCGCTTCCCACGCTGGTGATCGTGGCGGGCATCATCATCGCGTACCAGCTGGCAGGCCTAATCGGCATTGCCTACGGCGCAACTGCGATGCTGGCATTGGCCGGCATGGTCGTGGCGCTCGACGCTTACGGTCCGGTGACGGACAACGCGGGCGGTATCGCGGAAATGGCCGACATGGACGCATCGGTTCGCGAAAAGACCGACGCGCTCGACGCCGTGGGCAATACCACCAAGGCCGTGACCAAGGGTTACGCGATCGGTTCGGCGGGTCTTGCGGCTCTCGTTCTTTTTGCCGCCTACACAACCGACCTTGCCCACTTCTTCCCCGATCTCGATGTCGATTTCAGCCTCGAGAACCCATACGTCATCGTCGGGCTGCTGCTGGGCGCGTTGCTGCCGTACCTGTTCGGTTCGATGGGCATGACGGCGGTGGGCCGCGCGGCGGGCGACGTGGTGAAGGACGTGCGCGACCAGTTCGCCGCCGATCCGGGCATCATGGCCGGCACCAGCAAGCCGAACTACGCCCGCACGGTCGACCTCGTGACGAAGGCCGCGATCAAGGAAATGATCGTGCCTTCGCTGCTGCCGGTGCTGGCGCCGATCGTGGTCTATTTCGTGATCACGCTGATCGCAGGTCCGCAGAACGGCTTCGCGGCGCTTGGCGCACTGCTGCTCGGCGTCATCGTCGGCGGGCTTTTCGTCGCCCTGTCGATGACCGCGGGCGGCGGCGCATGGGATAACGCCAAGAAGTACATCGAGGACGGCAACCACGGCGGCAAAGGCTCTGACGCCCACCACGCTGCGGTGACGGGCGACACCGTCGGCGATCCCTACAAGGACACCGCCGGCCCGGCCGTGAACCCGATGATCAAGATCACGAACATCGTGGCCCTGCTTCTGCTGGCGGCACTTGCTGCCGGCTGACGACAGGCCCGAAATAAACGGGAAAACGCCCCGTCCGGCGCAATCCGGGCGGGGCGTTTTTCTTTGCAAGGATACAATAAATACGACATTGACGGCGACCTGGTGACCGCCCATGGCAACGGCATGAACGATACCCGCAGGGCACAAGTCTCCGGAACGGACGCAGAGCGCGTTGGCATCCTGTCCCGCCTGCTCACCGTCGAAAAAGTCGCCAACGACATTTTCATCGCCCCGCGCATGCCGGACGGTCTGGGACGGATCTTCGGCGGCCAGGTGGTTGCACAGGCGCTCGCCGCCGCGCAACAGACGGTGGAGGAAGGGCGCAATCCCCATTCGCTGCACGCCTATTTCCTGCGCGGCGGGAACGAGGATTTCCCCATCGAATTGCGGGTGGAGCGGGATTTCGACGGCGGCAGTTTCTCCAACCGGCGGGTCATTGCATCGCAGAACGGCACGCCGATCCTGAACCTGACCGCATCCTTCCAGCGCAAGTCGGTCGCCCCGGCATGGCCGATCGAGATGCCCGACGTGCCGGGCCCCGACGGCCTGCAGGACGAGCTTGACGCACCCTCACGCGGTCATCCGGTCGAATACGAAGGCCCCGCGCCTGCCCTTGTGAAGCACCGTGCCTTCGAAATGCGCGCGCCTGCCGCGCAGTGGGAGGGTAACGCCGGCGGGGCGGAACACACCGTGTTGTGGTTCAAGGTCATGGCACCGATGGCCGATGACCCTGCCCAGCATCGGCTCGCGCTTACTTATCTCAGCGACTACGGCCTGTTGAGCACAGCGCTGCTGAGGCGCGGCCTGCGGGCCAAGTTCAACGCGGCGCGAATGGCCAGTCTCGACCACGCCTTGTGGTTCCATGCGGACATGCGGGTGGACGACTGGATCCTGTTCGTCACCGACTCCCCGTTCCTCGGCAGCGGGCGTGCCCTGACGCGCGGGCATTTTTTCACGCGCGACGGCCAGCTTGTCGCCACCGCGTCGCAGGAAGGCATGATCCGCCTTCCCGAAGGAAGCTACACCCCGCCATCGCGGGGCTAAGCCATACGCAAGAATGCAAAAAGCGGCGGTCACCGTTTGGTGAGCGCCGCTCTCGCTGTCCCCCTACCCGTGGCGGGAGCAAATCTTTCCGTGCCTAGTCCGCCTTGGCGACGCGGACCTTGCTGTCGGCCTTGGCACTCGACTGCGCGATGGGCAGGCAGCCGTTGCCGCTGGCCTTCACGGCCGCGCACATCGCATTGGCACCCTTGGCATCGAAACTGCCGGCGGCCACGCGCCAGTAATCCTTGCCGTCCACCTTGGCCTGCGTGATCACGGGCTGTGCGCCCTTGAGATTGGCATAGCGCGACTGGAACACCTTCCACCCGGCGCGGGCGTTGGCTTCCGAAGTGTAGGAGCCGAGCTGCGCAACATGCGTGCCACTTGCCGACGGAGCCGGCAGGGCGGGTGCAGCCACCTTGGCCTTGACCGGCGCGGGCTTGGCAGTTGTCATCGCAACTTTCATAGCCGCAGGTTTGGCAGCAGGATTTTCTTGCGTCGGCTGGATGACGGCCATCTGCATCGTGGCCGGCTTCGAAGCGGGAACCGCAGCGGTCTTCACTTCCGACTTGGCAGGTTCCGCGCGGGCCACCACGACGGGTTCAGCCGCCTTTGCAACGACAACCGGCGCGGGATCGGCCTTGGCCACCACGACCGGAGCCGGAGCAGGCTTCGCGGCTGCCTTGACCGGTGCCGGGGCGACAGGCTTGGCCTCTGCCATCATCGGCGCTGCGGCCTTGGCCGCAGGTGTCGGAAAGTTAGCCAAAGCAAGCGCGACCGGCATGCCGCTGTCGGCCTGAAGCGTTGCGCCGACAAGCGCGGCGACGCGGTTGCCGACCTGATCGGCGCGGGAATTCATCGCCCACTCGGTCATGCGACGATCCAGCATGTCGGCAGGAACGTCCTGCGCCGCCATCAGGCGGGCTTCACGCCAGCGACCGTCGAGGGCGAAGGCATAGGCAAGGTTCTGGCGGGTCTTGGAATTGTCGTTACCGGCGCGGATATCGGCGGAGATAATCTCGACACCCCGCGCGGTTTCACCGGCGAGTGCGAAGGCAAGGCCGCGATCGGCTGCGGGAATGGAATTACCCTGCTGCGCAAGGATGGTTACGCCGTTGCGCGGCGAACCACTGCCGATTTCGGCAAGGGCCAGCATCAGCGCGACGCGGGGGTTGGTTTCGCCCAGCGTGATCGCCTCGTTCAGTGCGGCACGGGCCGAAACGAGACGGCCGGCACGCAAGTAGGCCTGGCCAAGCAGGGCACGGCGCGAAGCATCGCGCGGTGCTTCCTCGACCGCCTTTTCGGCGTAGAGGACCGCGCGGTCGGTCTCGTTCTCGCTCAGCGCCTCGCTCGCCTTGTCGACGGATCCGGCAAGTGCGGGCTGCGCCACGGCAACACCGGCCAGCATGGTGCCGGCGATGACGGCCCGCAAGGCTGTGCGGTTCAGGGTTTCGAAGCGGAAGCTCTTGCTCATGATCTGCTGTCCTTGCTTTCGATTTCTTCTCAGTTCCACGACGTAGATGCGGAAGCGGTGTTAGCACTCTTGGACGCGAGCGCGCCAAGATATTCCTCGATCGCACGCTCGGCGACGATCGCGTCGTCCAGACCCTGCCGCATGGCCGCAGCGCGCAGACGTTCGCGAAGGTCAGGCTCGAGATGAAGTACCGTAATCGGGCCACGACCCACGATCAGGGCCACGAAACGCGCCCATGCCGCACGGATCGAACCGAACAGGCCGACCGGGATCTCATCCGCTGCCTGAAGTTCAAGCGTGTCCAGCGGCGCTGCGTGGCCATTGAACGAAGGAGCAGCCGGTGCCGGCATCGCCGCAGCCTGCAAGCGTTCCTGCATCGCGCCGACGGGATTTGCCGGAGGAGTCGGTTCCCATGCCGGTGCCGAAGCATTCCAGTCCGCGCTGTCGTCGTCGTAGCTGTCCGCCTCGTCCCAATCCGGATCGTCGGGGTTGGCATTGACGTAGAGCGATTCGGGCGAATTGGTCATCGCCGTCAGGCCGATGGCACTGCGCGCGCCATAGTTGGGCTTTGCGCCCTCGCCCATGTCGTTCCAGCCGCAATCGTCCTCGGCGCCCGTAAGCCAGCCCGAAAGGCTGCCCATACCGGCACCGCCCATGCCCGCATTGCCGAAACCGGCCTGCTGGATCTGCGACTGACGACGCATCGCCGGGCGCGCCGTGCCCTTCTTGGCAAGCAGTCCGCCTGCCGAAGGTCCGAGAGTTCCGCTCGCCATCACGTCCGGGCCTCCTTACTGGCCGGCGACGCGGCGGCCGAAGCCACCCGCCGTGCGGTTGGAACCTGCCGGACCGGCCTGCTTGGAACCTGCAAAGACGTTGCGGCGGAATTGCTTTTCCAGCCGTTCGTTCAGATAGGCCCAGAGCTGTTCCATTTCCTGCGCCGAGCGGCCGTAGGGATCGATTTCCATGACCGTGCGGCCATCGATCATCGACGCCGCGAAATCGGTGCGATGGTGCAGGACAACCGGCGCGACATTGCCGTACTGGGCCAGAGCAGCGGCCGCTTCGGACGTGATGCGCGCCTTGGAAAGCGCCGAGTTCACCACAAAAACCAGCGGCTTGTTGGCCCGGGCGCAGATGTCGACCGTGGCGCCGACCGCGCGAAGATCGTGCGGCGAAGGCCTGGTCGGCACGACGACGAGATCGGCGACGCTGATCACCGACTGGATCGCCATGGTGATTGCGGGCGGCGTGTCGATGACCGCCAGTTTGAAGCCCTGTTCGCGAAGCGTTACCAGATCCTGCGCCAGACGGGCGACGGCGGTTTGCGCGAATGCGGGGAATTCATCCTCACGCTCGTTCCACCAATCGGCGAGCGAACCCTGAGGGTCGATATCGATAAGTACGACGGGACCGGCGCCTGCGCGCTGGGCCTGGACGGCAAGGTGGCCGGAAAGAGTGGTCTTGCCCGATCCGCCCTTCTGTGATGCCAATGCGAGTACGCGCACCGATGATCCCCTTCAGTGAACACTGATTTGCTGGGTGCCACTCTTGCGGCGTAACCCTAATTTTGCGTTAAGGCAGATCCGAAAGCGTGAGAAAAAGGCGAAAACCCGCAATGACGGAACAACTGCGGGAACCGCAAGTCACTGCAAGCCATGGCAGAATTGCCTTATTGGACCTTGCGCGCGGATTTGCCGTGCTCGGCATACTTGTCATCAACGTCACCACGATGTCAGGCCCCGGCCTCGCATCGATGACGCCCGACTGGCACGGCCACGCCGCGCCGCGCGACTGGGCGGCGTTCCTGTTCGCGTGGCTGTTTTTCGAAGGAAAGATGCGTGCGATCTTCGCCACGCTGTTCGGGGCGAGCCTCGCCTTGTTCCTCGATCGCGGTGACGAACATCGCCGGACACTGGAACAAGTGCGACGCCTGCTCTGGCTGGCCGTATTTGGGTACCTGCACTTCCTGCTGTTCTGGTGGGGCGATATCCTGTTCACTTATGCCATCGCAGGCATGATAGCGCTTCTGTTCAAGGACATGGCGCCGTTTCGCCTGATCGGGCTCGGCATTGCGATGTTTGTGTTCGTGGCAATCGGCGCCGCGGCGGAAGTTTGGTGGATGCTCAGCCTTTCTCGCGACGTCATCGCCGGCACCGCGTCTCCGGAAGGTGTCGCGACGATTCAGGCTTTCGAGCAGGGACTGATGGTCAAGGCCGATGCCAAGATGGCCGAATATGCGATGGGTTTCGGGCAAGCCATCACCTATCGCATCACCGAAGATCCGGCCTATCCGTTCGCATTGGCAAGTATGGCGGTGCTGGAAGCACTGCCGCTGATGCTGTGCGGCATGGGGCTGGCGCGGTCGGGCTTTTTCGCCGGAGAATGGTCGCGACGGGCAATGTGGACAATCGCGCTGTCGGGCGCTGCGGTCGGGCTGGTGTGGTATGGCGCGATGTTCGCTTACGAAGCGTCGCAGGGCTTCGCGCTGACACCCGTGGCATGGATGGCCTATCGCTTCGGCATGATCGGGCGGTTGGCGATGGCGGGCAGCTATCTCGCGCTGATCGTCCTGTTCGGCACTGCGATCCTGCACACGGACATGGGGCGCAGGATCGCCTCTGCCGGGCGAATGGCGTTCAGCAACTACATCGGGATGACGGTTCTGATGACTTTCCTGTTCCACGGCTGGGGCCTCGGCCTTGGCGGGCGGGAGTACGGGCATGCCACACTCATGCTTTTCGTCGTTCTCGGTTGGATCGTGATGCTTGGCTGGTCTGCACCGTGGCTTCGCCGATTCGGTATCGGACCATTGGAACTCGCGTGGCGAACGCTTTCCGGAATGGGCATCCGCAGGGCGCATCCTGCACGCTGAACACCCCAGTCAACGCACCATTTGCTTTTGCAAGCAATTCGCATTAACAATTATGGCGAGCCAGCAAGAGGGTCGATTCGCCAATGTATCTTTGCATCTGCAATGCCATCCGGGAAAAGGACTTCCGCGCCCTGGCCCCTGTCTGCGGCGGCGATGCGGAGGCGATCTATCGCGAGCTTGGCCACCAGCCCCAGTGCCGCCAGTGTCTAGACGAAGCGGAAGACATCCTTGCCGAACTGGGATGCGCCGCAGCAGCGTAACATTCTGCGCTTACGACACATTCGCAACAGGCCTTTTTCCTTGCACCCGTTCCATCACGGTCGCATCGTCAACGGGTCAGCAAGCGGAGACAGGCAATGAAGGGTGACGCCAAGGTCATCGAGTTCCTCAACAAGGCACTCACCAACGAATTGACGGCGGTAAACCAGTACTGGCTGCATTACCGCATGCTCGACAACTGGGGCGTGGCAAAGCTCGCCGATTTCGAACGGCACGAATCCATCGACGAGATGAAGCACGCCGACAAGCTGGCCGACCGCATCCTGTTCCTCGACGGGCTGCCCAATTTCCAGCAGATCGGGAAGCTGAAGATCGGCGAGAATGTCGAGGAAATCCTGAAATCCGATCTCGCGCTGGAGGAAGAGGCGATCCCCCTGCTGCGCGATGCGATCGCCCACTGCGAAACGGTGCGCGACTATGTCAGCCGCGACCTGTTCACCGAAATCCTCGACAACGAGGAAGAGCACGTCGACCATCTGGAAAAGCAGTTCGACCTGATCGAGCGCATGGGGCTGGAAAACTACATCCAGCTCAATTCGAAGTCGGTCGGCGACGAATAAAGGTTAGACGGCGGACGGGCTGGCCGCGTCCAGTTCCTTCGCGATCAGCACGGCCTGGGTCCGGTTCACCACGCCAAGGCGGCGGAAGATGGCAGTCATGTGCGCCTTCACCGTCGCTTCGGAAATATCCATTTCGTGGGCGATCTGCTTGTTCAGTTTCCCTTCGGAAACCAGCGTCAGGATTCGGCGCTGCGCGGGTGTAAGGCGGGCCATCTTCTCGATCGAGCTGGCCGCCTCTTCATCGGCTTCGCCGGCATCGGGAAACCAGACATCGCCCTCCGCAACGGCGCCAAGCGCCTCACGCATTTGCGGCAGCGGCGTGCTTTTCGGGATGAAAGCCGCTGCACCTAGTTCCTGCGCGCCGCGCAGGATGCGCGCCTCCTCGCTCGCCGACACGATGACGACGGGGATCGCGGGAAAGTCCTGACGGAACGCCATCAGCGTTTGCAGCCCCGCCGAATCGGCCATGTGCAGATCCAGCGTCAGGAGATCGACGCCGCCTTTCACGGCTTCGGCGCGGGCGGAGGCGGCATCGGCCACCTCCACAATCTCGCGCCCCGGCCACGATTGTTCGACACATCCGCGCACCGCCGCGCGAAGCAGCGGATGATCGTCGGCGATGACAACACGGCCAGCCATGGACCGCACTCTAGCGGTTCAATCGCCCTTCGATAAGCCCGTCAACCAATGAGGGGTCGGCAAGCGTCGAAGTGTCGCCCAGCGAACCGAAATCGTTCTCGGCGATCTTGCGCAGGATGCGGCGCATGATCTTGCCCGAACGGGTTTTCGGCAGACCCGGCGTGAAGTGGATATGGTCGGGCGATGCGATCGGGCCGATCTCGGCACGAACCCAGTTGCGCAACACCTTGGCCAGATCATCGCTCGGTTCGACGCCCGCGTTCAACGTGACGTAGCAGTAGATGCCCTGCCCCTTGATGTCGTGCGGGAAGCCGACGACCGCCGATTCGGCGACCAGTTCGTGCAGGACGAGCGCGGATTCCACCTCCGCCGTGCCCATACGGTGGCCCGACACGTTGATGACGTCATCGACGCGGCCGGTGATCCAGTAATACCCGTCCTCGTCACGGCGGCAGCCGTCGCCGGTAAAATACTTGCCCTTGTAAGTGGCGAAGTAGGTCTGGATGAAGCGATCGTGGTCGCCATAAACGGTGCGCGCCTGCCCCGGCCAGCTGCGCGTGATGCACAGGTTGCCCTCGGTTGCGCCTTCCAGAACATTGCCGTCGTTGTCGACCAGTTCCGGGCACACGCCGAAGAACGGCTTGCCCGCGCTGCCCGGCTTCATGTCGTGCGCGCCCGGAAGCGTGGTGATCATGTGGCCACCGGTCTCGGTCTGCCACCAGGTATCGACGATGGGGCAATTATCGTGGCCCACCTGCTCGTGATACCAGCGCCATGCTTCCGGATTGATCGGTTCGCCCACGCTGCCCAACAGACGCAGCGAGGACAGGTCGTGCTTCTTCACATGCTCGTCACCTTCGCGCATCAGGGCGCGGATGGCGGTGGGCGCGGTGTAGAAGATGTTGACCTTGTGCTTGTCGCACACCGCCCAGAACCGGTCATGGTCGGGATAGTTGGGCACGCCTTCGAACATCAGCGCGGTGGCGCCGGCCTGAAGCGGGCCATAGACGATGTAGCTGTGGCCCGTAACCCAGCCGATGTCGGCGGTGCACCAGTAGATTTCGCCGGGGCGATAATCGAAGGTGTAGCGGAAGGTCGTCTCGGTCCACACGGCATAGCCGCCGATGGTGTGGACAACACCTTTCGGGCTGCCGGTCGAACCCGAGGTGTAGAGGATGAACAGCGGGTCTTCCGCGTTCATCGGCTCCGGCTCACATTCAGCGGCAACGCCTTCGCAATACTCGTGATACCAGTGGTCGCGGCCCTCGGTCATGTTGATATCGCCGCCGGTGTGGCGGACGACCAGAACCGACTTGACCGAGACTTTCTTCAGCGCCTCGTCCACGTTGCCCTTCAACGGTACGCGCTTGGAACCGCGGAGGCCTTCGTCGGCGCAGATCACGTAATCGGACTTGCAATCCTCGATACGACCCGCGATCGCATCGGGCGAAAAGCCGCCGAAGACGACCGAGTGGATCGCACCGATACGCGCGCAGGCCAGCATCGCCACCGCCCCTTCGGGGATCATCGGCATGTAGATCGTGACGCGGTCGCCCTTCTTCACGCCCATCTTCTTGAGCGTGTTGGCCATCCGGATCACATCGGCCAGCAGAGTGGCATAAGTGATCTTGCGATCGGGCGTGTCGGGACTGTCGGGCTCGAAGATCAGGGCGACGGTATCGCCCTTGCCTGCCGCGACATGGCGATCCAGCGCGTTGACACAGATGTTCATCGTACCGTCGGTGAACCACTTGATGTCCACCGGGTCGAACGACCAGTCGGCAACCTTGGTCGGCTTCTCGATCCAGTCGAGGCGTTCGGCTTGTTCCATCCAGAAACCGTCGGGATCGTCGACGGAACGCGCATACAGTTCGTTATACTGTTCCAGCGTGCAAGCCGTGCCAACCTTGGCACTGGCCGGAACGGGCACGATCTCGGACTGGCGTTCGATGGTTTCCTGCATATGACTCCCCCGATGGTTCGGTGCGTGGCCTGCATTTTGCTGCAAGCGCGAAATATGTCTGGTTTACGTAACGCCTGGCGGTCGTCCGCGCTTCTCGACATTAGTCTTATGACCTTAGTCTTATAGACGTATTGCCGATAGAGCGATCTCGCCGAAACTGCGATTTTTCTCCCTGCAACCACGACAGATGGGGAGGGGATGAAATGAAAGGCTGTTTCCGCAAATTTGGTGCCCACAAGGCCATTGCCGCAAGCCTGCTTGCCGCCACCGCGCTGGTGCCGGCAAGTGCCCATGCGCAGGCTTCGGTTGAAGACAGGCTCGACCGGCTGGAGGCGATGATCAAGGCGCTGGAAGCCCGCATGGATGCGCAGGCTCCCACCGCCGACGACGCCGCGGCAGTCACCGAAATGCGCGCCGCAGTGGCCGAAACCCGCGCCGTCGCCACGAAGCAGACGGAACTGGAAACGCGTGTCGCCGCAGTAGAGGCATCCGACAAGTCCGGCTTCCGTATCGGCGACACCACATTCAAGATCGGCGGTTACGTCAAGCTCGATGCCATTTCCCAGCGCACCAGCGCCGGCCAGTTCGCGAACGACAATATCGTGCGCGACTTCCTGATCCCGAGCACGATCCCGGTCGGCACCGGCGATTCTTCCGGCTGGGATACGGAGCTGAGCGCACGCCAGACGCGTTTCAACATCTCCACATCAACCCCGGTGATGGGCAAACCGCTCAATTCGATGATCGAGATGGATTTCATGGTCACGCCCGGCGATGGCGAACGGACGACCAATTCCTATACACCGCGCATCCGCCATGCCTTCCTTACGTATGACGGCTGGACCGTGGGCCAGACCTGGTCGACTTTCTTCAACGTGGGCGCCCTGCCCGATTCGGTCGATTTCATCGGCACCACGCCGGGGACGATCTTCATCCGCCAGCCGCTGGTCCGCTATACTACGAAGAGCGGTTTCTCCATCGCGGTGGAGAACCCGGAAGCGACGATCACCACCGCATCTGGCGGCCGCGTGACGCCGGGCGACGATGCCCTGCCCGATGTCGTGCTGCGCTATGACAAGAAGGTCGGGAAAAGCGCCTTTTCCATCGCCGCGATCGGTCGCCAGCTAAAAGTGACGGACGACGACTTCGCCCTCGGATCGGACAGCGTCATCGGTTACGGCGTATCGGCATCGGGCAAGATCGGCATTGGCGAAAGCGACGACTTCCGCTTCATGGTCAACGCCGGCGAAGGGCTTGGCCGCTATGTCGGGCTCAACATCGTGAACGGTGCGGCCATCGACATGTCGACCGGCAAGCTGGACGCGATTGCCAGCTATTCAGGCTTCGGTGCTTTCCGCCACGTGTGGAACGAGAAGACGCGATCGACCATCGCCGGCAGTTATTTCAAGGCGGACAACCCCACGGACCTGACCGGTACATCGCCGACAGATACCGTCTGGAACGCCTTTGCGAACATCATCTACTCGCCCGTTCCCAAGCTCGATGTCGGTGTGGAATACATGTATGCCGAACGGGAGAACGAGGCCGGCGCAGACGGCAACATGCAAAAGGTGCAGGTGTCGGCGAAGTACAGCTTCTAGGGTGTCATGAACCGGGCGGAGGGACTGCTGCCTGTGCCATGCTACACCCCGGGGGCGTTCGATTGCCGGACGCCCCCACTACCGTTCGAACGATGTTTGTTGACGCGTTGATGGAGAGACCAATTGGGATACGCCAAGGCTTTCGAAACCTCAGACCGCGACCCGCAGGGCTTCTGGCTGGACGTCGCGAATACGCTGGAATGGAACGAAGCGCCGACCATCGCCCATGACGCGACCACCGACGCATGGTTTCCCGATGGCAAGCTCAACACTTGCGCCAATGCGGTCGACCGCCACGTCGCGGCGGGGCGCGGATCGCAAGCCGCTGTTATCTACGAAAGTCCGATCACGGGCCGCTCTGCCACCTACACCTACATCGACCTGCTGGAGCGGGTGTCGCGCACGGCAGGGATGCTGACCGAAGCGGGCGTGAAGACCGGCGACCGTGTCGTCATCTACATGCCGATGGTGCCCGAAGCGGTTTTCGGCATGCTTGCCTGCGCACGCATCGGCGCGATCCATTCGGTGGTGTTCGGCGGGTTCGCCGCGCCGGAACTCGCCAAGCGCATCGACGATTGCAAACCTGCTGCTGTGCTGTCGGCGTCCTGCGGACTGGAGCCGGGGCGCACGATTGCCTACAAGCCCCTGCTCGACAAGGCGATCGAGCTGTCCTCGCACAAGCCCGACGTCGCCATCATCCTCCAGCGTGAGGAGCTTCACGCCGATCTCGTCGCCAATCGCGACATCGACTGGCAGGCGGCCTACGACGCGGCCAGCCCCGTCGATCCGGTGCCGGTATCCAGCACCGATCCGCTCTATATCCTCTATACCTCGGGCACGACCGGCACGCCCAAGGGCGTCGTTCGCGACAACGGCGGCCATGCCGCGGCGCTGTCGTGGTCGATGAAGAACATCTACGGCATCGAGGCGGGCGACGTCTTCTGGGCCGCGTCGGACATCGGTTGGGTCGTCGGGCACAGCTACATCGTCTATGGCCCGCTGCTGGCTGGCGCGACGACGATCCTGTTCGAAGGCAAGCCCATCGGCACGCCCGATGCGGGCATCTTCTGGAACCTGATCGACAAGCACCAGGTGAAAGTCCTGTTCACCGCGCCCACCGCGATCCGCGCCATCCGCCGCGCCGATCCCGACGGCGAATTCATTGCCAAGGCCAACCTCGCCAGCCTGACCGCGCTGTTCCTTGCAGGCGAGCGTGCCGATCCCGACACGCTCCTGTGGATCGCAGAGCAGCTGGGCAAGCCCGTCATCGACCACTGGTGGCAGACCGAACTGGGCTGGCCCGCCATCGCCACCTGCTTCGGGCTTGGCGAAACGCAAATCAAGCCGGGCAGCGCAGGGCGCGCGGTTCCGGGCTATCGCTTCAAGGTGAAGGACGAGGCGGGCGAGGATGCCGCCGCCGGCAAGGTCGGCACGCTGCTGATCGAACAGCCGCTGCCGCCGGGCAATTTCCGCGCCCTGTGGAACAACCCCGAAAAGTTCGCATCGGGCTTCGTCGACTTCCCCGGCCACTACACCACGGGCGACGCGGGCATGATCGACGAGGATGGCTTCATCCACATCATGGGTCGCACCGACGACATCATCAACGTCGCCGGACACCGTCTCTCGACCGGCCAGATGGAGGAAGTCGTCGCCAATCACCCGGCAGTCGTCGAATGTGCCGTCGTCGGCGCGTCTGATGAATTGAAGGGTGAAATGGCCGTCGCTTTCGTCATCACCCGCCCCGGCACCGAAGACCTGCCCGCGGTTAAAAAGGACATCGTGCGCACCATCCGCGAGGATATCGGACCGATCGCATCCCCGCGCGACGTGTTCTTCGCCGATGCCCTGCCCAAGACGCGTTCGGGCAAGGTCCTGCGCAACCTGCTTCGCGCGATCCTGAACGGCGACGAGATCGTCGTGCCGCAGACCATCGAGGACCCCTCGGTCATCGACGGTCTGATCGAACTGGCCGCGCCTCAGCCCGCAGAGGGCTGAAGCGTGGCGTCCTCGGGCTTGGGCCGCGACAGGATCCGCGAGTAGAACCAGCCGATCCCGATCAGGCTGAAGCCGAGGGCAAGGAAGCTGCCGATACGGGCCAGCCCGTCCAGCACGGCGGCATCGACGATGAACACCTTGCCCACCGCGAGGATCATCAGGACGAGCGAACCGATGCGCCACGTCCGGTCCTCTGCCCGCGCGCCCCACAGCAGGTAGCCGATGGCCAGCACGATCCCGGCAAGCGAGCGGAGCAGGTCCTCGCCCTGCCCCATCGGCACGGCGGTCAGGATTGATCCGCTGAACGCCTGTCGCAGCAACGTTATCGCCAGCACCGGCAGCAGCGCCATGATCGCGATATCCGCCCCGCGCCGCCAAGCCGCATTGCCGAGCGGTTTCAGCACGGCCAGAGCCGCGACCGCCACGGCATAGGCCGCCAATGCGAGGTTCGCGATAGGCACCGGCCCCACGGCCTGCGCGTTCCACAACGGGTTGTGCCACAGCAACGTGAACCACCCGAAATGCGCCAGCGCCGCGCCCAGCAAGGCAATCGCCGCGATGCGCGCCCAAGCGAACCGGTCCTTAGCCTGCACCAGCGCAAAGGCACCAGCGACCAGCACGGCTTCCCAGACAGTCCGCTCGGCAAGACCGTAGAGCTTGAAGCCTGCCGGTCCCTGAATTGCGAAAACCAGCTTGTAGAAGCTGTGCAGTGCGATCACCGCCCCTACCCCGCCAAGCGCGGCCATGGCGTGAGTGAAATGGCGCGAACCGAAGCCCGACTGTCGCCACGCGAGGACGAGGAATGCCAGCGTTCCGGGCACGAGGTAGCGTAGCGTGTCGCCCCACTTTTCCAGATCGGAAAGGTAGAACGGCTCTCCGGCAATCGCGTCGAGGCCGCTGCCTATCCACGCGATCAGCGGATAGACCGCAAATGCGGCGGCAACGACTGCGAACGTCCGCGCCGCCGACACGCGGCGCGGCAAGCCGAATGCGAGGCCGATGGTCGCTGATGCGCAAGCGATCGCACCCCAGTTGTCGTGCAGAACCTGCGAGAACGCGATCACGACCGTCAGCGCGGCCGAAGTTTCCGGCAGCCGGACTTTCCAGCCGCCATCGGGCGAAAGGCGCGAGGCAGCGAGTGCGGGCAGCGCGGCCAGTGCCAGCGAAACCGCGCCCAGTACCGGCAGGAAATCGTGAAAGACATCACCGTAATGCCATGTCGCGGCGAGCGCGAGGCCCGGTGCGAAACCGGCGACCTGCACGATATCCGCGCGCAAACGCTCTCCCCGCCAGATGTGGAACAGCGGGACCACGGCAAAGACCGCTGCCATGGCCGCGCCGATCAGGGCGAACTCGGCCTCTTCCGGGTTGGGCCAGAACGCGAGCATGAACACCGCGATCGCGGCGGCCAACGCCTGCGGATCGCGCAGTTCATGCCTTTTCCAGGCAAGGAAGGCCAGCGCGCCGCCAAGCAGGATGTAGAGCCCCCATGCCAGCAGCGAATAGCCGCCCTGATCGATCAGGATCGCCATCTGCAGTGCAGCAAAGGCCCCTGCCCCAGCGCGCAGCCAGTGGCGGAACGGCACTTCGCCCAACGCCGTCGGTAGCACGGCGCCGACACCGATCAGGTAGAAACCGACGAAAAGCTGGTCGGCAAAGGTCAGGTCCTGCGAGAACAGCAGGAGCAGGCCCCAAAGCAAGCCGCCACCCATCGCCGCCGCACCCAGCCAGGGGCGCTGCTGACGATTTCCGGTCAGGACCAGCCCAGCCGATACGAGCGCGAGATAGATCGACAGGATCGGCAGGTTGGATTCTTCTGCCGACACCATCATCGGCGCGGCGAACCCGCCCAAGAGGCCCAGCACCGCGCAGGGTAATCCGAACCGGAACGACAGGTAGATCGCGCCTGCCGTCACGGCAGCAAGACCAGCGAACGCAAACCCCGCACCGATCAGGCCATAGCCGGTGCCCGCGAGGTAGAAGCATGCATAGAGCGTCGCTATCCCCGCACCCGCCAGCGCCTGCGGAACGCGGATGTCGGCGATGCGATCTGCCATCTTCTCCGCCACGAAAGCCCCGCCGATCAGCGCGCCGCCGAAAACGAAGCCCAGCAGAACGCGCACGGCGGGCGACAGCAGGCCCAGCTCGATTGCGTACATGACAAGGAAAAAGCCCGCGATGGCGAGCGTAATGCCGCCTGCCCAGATCGGCAGCTGGCGACCGAACAAGTCTTCGAAATTGAAGGCAATGCCCGGCTTTTCGCGCGGCGTTTCATCTTGGTAGGAAGGTGTAGTGAAGGCAGACGCTACCCCCGTCACGCGGGCGACTGCGCGCTTTACCCGCGGCACCGTAGTCGCCACCGCCGGTTCGCGATGTTCGGGGACTGCCGCGACCGGTTCGGCCACGGTCGTCGGCGCTTGTTCGACCGGAACGACAGGGCGGCGACCCAGCATTTCCTGCATCGAGAGCCGTTCCTCCAGCCGCTCGACCCTGCGCCACAACTGGTACAGCGCCACGGCCAGGCCAATGATGACAATCCATTCCATCGCGAATGTCCTTCCCCTTCGTCGCGGCGGAGATAACCGATTAATGAACGCTGTTCAATATATTTATTGGACAGTGTTCATTTGTTGGTTTAGAGCGCTCCTCATGGGACGCCGATCTGATCATACGCGAGAGGAACTGCGCGCGCTCTTCATTAGCGAGGGGCACGCCCATCTGGCGCAGGCGGGGCTTGCGAAGTTCTCTGGTCGCGAAGTCGCCAAGCGCGTCGGATATTCGGTCGGCACCATCTCCAACCTCTTCGGTTCAGTCGATGGCCTGATCGTCGCGATCAATTCGCGTAGTTTCGAAGTCTGGGCGCAGGTTCTGCGCGATCGGCTGGAAAGCGCTGGCGAAGACCGGATTGCCGCTTTGGTCGACGGCTATTTCGCCTTTGCCAAAGAGTCGCCCGAATTATGGTCGGCGATCTACGCGCACCGTTTACCAGAGGGGCTGGACCTGCCCGAAGAGGACAAGGACCGCCGCGCCGGCCTGACCCAGATCGTCGAGGACGAGATCCGCACCGTCCTCCCGGCGGGCACCGATGCCGATCTGGTGCGCCTTGCCCGCTCGCTCGTCGCAGTGGTGCACGGCCATTGCAGTTTCGTGGTGTCCGGCAGCTTCGCGCTGCTGGAAGAACCCGAACCCCACGCTGCCGCCCTCGCCCGCGTGCGGGAGAGTCTGGCGGCGCACGGGTATCGCGCTGAAGATTTCAGGTCGGAATTGGGTCTGGGCGACAGCGAAAATCGTGGATCGCTGTGACCCGGAGCGCAGCGTACTTCAGTACGTGAGCACCGGAAGCGCATCGATCCGCGATTTGCAGCCGAGCACAGGCCCGAAGGCGATCTGAAATCAGTATCCCATCAGGGACAGCACTTCTTTCCGGCTGCGCTGATCCTCAAGGAACGTGCCCATCATCCGGCTTGTCGTCATGGCAACGCCGGGGGTCCGCACGCCGCGCGCGGTCATGCAGGCGTGGCTTGCCTCGATCACGACGGCGACGCCGTGGGGCTGCAGGTGGTCCCAGATGCACTGCGCGACTTCGGCGGTCAGGCGTTCCTGGATCTGCAACCGGCGGGCATAGCCGTGAAGCACGCGGGCCAGCTTCGAGATGCCGACCACGTGATCCTTGGGCAGATAGGCGATTGCCGCCTTGCCGATGATCGGGGCCATGTGGTGTTCGCAGTGGGACTGGAACGGAATGTCCTTCAGCAGAACAACCTCGTCATAGCCACCCACTTCCTCGAAAATGCGGCTGAGGTGAATGGCCGGATCTTCATTGTAGCCGAGGCAATATTCCTTCCACGCACGTGCAACGCGCTTGGGCGTGTCCAGCAGACCTTCCCGTTCCGGATCATCGCCTGTCCAGCGGATCAGCGTGCGGATCGCGTCCTGTACTTCGTCTGGCACCGGCGGCTTGCGGTGAGGATCGTCTTCGTCGGGGCCTACGAGGCTGCTCATTCAAATTCTCCCTTCAGGCCCGTCAGGTAGGAACGATTTCCCTACCGTTCCAGTCATTCAGCCATTGGGATGATAGAAATCGTAGATCTGCCGCGCCACGGCGGCCGACACGCCGGGCACGCGGCGCAAGTCTTCCAGCCCCGCCGCGCGTACTTTTCCTGCGGTGCCGAAATGCAGCAGCAAAGCCCGCTTGCGCGCAGGACCGATGCCGGGAATCTCGTCCAGCGGGCTGGCCTGTATGGCGCGGCTGCGCTTGGCGCGATGGGCGCCGATGGCGAAGCGGTGCACTTCGTCGCGAAGCCGTTGGAGATAGAACAGCACCGGCGAATTGGTGGGCAGCGTCTTTTCGCGCCCGTCGGGAAAGTGGAACACCTCGCGCCCTTCGCGGCCATGGTGCGGCCCCTTGGCGACGCCCACGACATTCACGTCCTCGATCCCGAGTTCCTCCAGCGTGTCCATCACCGCCGACACCTGCCCCTTGCCCCCGTCGACCAGAACGAGATCGGGCCACATGCCGCTCTCCCGGTCCGGGTCTTCCTTCATCGCGCGGGAGAAGCGACGCTCCATCACTTCGCGCATCATGCCGAAATCGTCGTTGGTCTGCGCCTTGCGGATGTTGAACTTGCGGTACTGGTTCTTCAGATACCCCTCCGGCCCGGCCACGATCATCGCGCCGACCGAATTGGTGCCCTGTATGTGCGAGTTGTCGTATACTTCGATCCGCTGCGGAATGTCGGCCAGATCGAGGAATTCGGCAGTCTCGCGCATGGTCGCGGCCTGTGTGCTGGTTTCGGCCAGCCTGCGGTCCAGCGCTTCTACCGCATTGCGGCTGGCCTGTTCGAGCAAGCGGCGACGGTCGCCGCGCTGGGGGACGCTGATCGCGACGGCGCGGCCTGCGCTTTCGCAAAAGGCTTCTTCCAGCAATTCGCGGTCGGGCAATTCTCGGTCGACGAGGATGGTCTTGGCAGGCGGCACTTCCTCGTAGAACTGGGCGAGGAAGGCGGAGAACACGGTCTCTTCCTCCAGCCCCTCTGTATGACGGGGGAAGAAGGCGCGGTGGCCCCAGTTCTGGCCACCGCGAATGAAGAACGCCTGTATGCCGACCTGCCCGCCCTTGGTGGCCATGGCGAAGACATCGGCATCACCCACGCCTGCCGCGTTGATGGCCTGACTGCCCTGAATGAAAGTCGCCGCCCGTAAACGGTCGCGCAGCATGGCCGCGGTTTCGAAATCCAGCGCTTCGGCAGCCGCTGCCATCTGCTTTTCGATCTTGGCCTGAACCGCACTGGACTTGCCGGCGAGGAAATCCTTCGCCTCGCCCACCAGTTCGGCATAGCCCGCCTCGTCGATACGGCCCACGCAGGGGGCCGAGCAGCGCTTGATCTGGTAGAGCAGGCAGGGCCTGTCGCGGCGCGAGAAGAAGCTGTCGGTACAGGACCGCAGCAGGAACAGTTTCTGCAGCGCATTGATCGTGGTGTTGACCGAACCGGCGCTGGCAAACGGGCCGTAGTAATTGCCCTTGGCCCGCCGCGCCCCGCGATGCTTCATGATGCGCGGGTAGGAATGGTCCGAACGCAGCAGGATGAAAGGGAAGCTTTTATCGTCGCGCAAAAGCACGTTGTACGGCGGGCGGTACCGCTTGATCAGCTGCGCCTCCAGCAGCAGCGCTTCCGCCTCGCTGTTCGTCGTCACGATCGTCATCGACCGCGTCTGCGCGACCATGCGTTTCAGGCGCAGCGGCAGGCGTTCGACCTGCGTGTAGTTCGCCACCCGGTTCTTCAGCGCGCGCGCCTTGCCGACATAGAGCACGTCACCGCGCGCATCCTGCATCCGGTAGACGCCGGGTTTCGGCTTCAGCGTGCGCAGCACCTCGCGGATCGCGTTGACGCCTGCCTCTATATCCGGCTGCGACCCGCGCACGGTGTGCGTCGCCTTCTCCTCGAGAAAGCGTTCGCTGCCCGTTGGTGTGGGCGGGGTTCCGGCATCCGTGCGCGACATGGTTGTTCCAGATAGGAATCCGCGCCGGGAAAGGAAACAGCCTCGTTCCTACCAAGGGCCAATTCCAGCCGGACGTGCTGCCATTTATCCCCGAACTTCGAGGAAAAGACGGACGGGGGAAGATACGTGAAGAAATACGCAGCCGGCATGCTGGCCGGCACCCTATGCGCGTTTGCCCTGCCCGCACAGGCCGCGCCCGGTCTTGGACAGGAAATCTACAGCGCGGATGTCGAACAGGGTGAGCTGGAGGGGGAAGCGCGCTGGGGGCGGCTTGCCGGCGGAGAGGATGGCGGGAAGGAAGCGCTGTTTCTCGAAATTGCCTATGGAGTCTCGCAAAGCTTGCGGTTTTCGATCAGCGGCGAATGGGAAAAGGAACCGGGGCAGACCCGCGACGCCGAAGCTGTTGGTTTTGAAGCACTGTATGCCATTAGCGAGGCTGGCGGTTTCGCGTTCGCAGTGCTGGGCGAATACGAAGTGGTGTTTGACGGCACGGACCAGATGGAAGCCATGCTGATCATGCAGCGCGACAGCGGCCCGCTTGATATCCGGTTCAACGTCATCGCGGAAAAGGAACTGGCAGGCGGCGAACCGGTCGAGTTCGAATATGGGGTATCTGCCGACATTGCCGCATTCGGCGAAGTCCGCGTCGGTGCCGAAGCCTTCGGCGAACTGGGAACCACGAAGGATTTCCTCCCCCGCGCCGAACATTTCGCCGGCCCCGCCGCGAAGTTCGGGATCGAAGGTCTCGGCCCCGAACTGGAAGTCGGCGTCGGCTATCTCTTCGCGCTGGGCGAGGCGAAAGACGAGACCGATGGCATGCTGCGCATCGGTCTCGACATGGAGTTCTGAGCCGCCACTCAGAACCGCTTGCGGAAATCGATCTCGAAAAACCGGCCCTTGGGATCGACGAAATCAGGCTGATAGCTGATCGGCACGACGCCGAATTCGTCAGTCACCCGTTGCTGGGCATTGAAAATGTTGTCGACCCTGAGCGAAACGCGGCTGCCCTTCAGGAAGGCGACATCCTGGAACTGCCGTTCAAGATCGACGAAGATGCGCGCATCGAACGTGGCGTACGGATGGTAATCGAGGCTGGTCGATCCGCTGGTGCCACTGCCCTTGATTTCGCTGGCACCATAGTAATTGCCGGAAAGCCGCAGGCCGACGCCGTTATAGAACAGCCCGCCCTGCATCTCCAGTTCGTGGCGCGGCTTGGCACTGCTGGTCAGCGCATCGCCGTCCAACAGGTCGAGCAGCGGTCCGTCCTCACCGATGAGCACTTCGTCCTGCAGCCGGATGGTATGGTATAGCGCGAAATTCCAGCGCCCGCCGCTGCGATCGCCCGGCGGTCCGAAGCCGGGCCCGCGACGCTCTCCGCGACCGCCCGCTTCATCCTCCTTGCCCGCGATCCTGTCCGAAACATCGATGCCATAACGGATGCGGCGGCTCTGTTCGCTTGCGAAAGTCACCGGCGTCTGGTCGATCGACACGAGGTTGCCTTCGCCATCGCGGACGACGCGATCGGGAAATACCGCCTCGATCGCCTGCGTCAGGACCGGGAACGAAGACGATACGTTGCTCGAATTCTCGTCATAGTATTCGGCGATGAACCGCGAACGGTCCAAGACCGGCAAGTCCCAGTTGAGTGAGAATTTCCAGTCCTTCTGCGTTTCGGCGACAAGGTTCGGGTTGCCGCCCGAAAGCAGGTCGACAATAACGGTCTGGCCGGTCGTGAAGTCGTACACGGTCGCGCCCGTCGTCACGATCTGCGGCGCGCCAAGCTGCGACAGCGTTGGCGCCGCTTCGCGGTATAGGTAGCTTGCGCTGAGGTCGAGGTTGCGCGTCACACCCCATGTCAGTCCCGCGCTGCCATCGAACAGGGTTCCGAAGTCGGAAAGATGGTTCACCCCGCCCGAAAGGTCGAGCGAAAGGTCCCCGATCGCATCCCATGCGCCGGTCCGGCGGCTGGCGATCGGCACGCCAAGTGAGAATCCGCCATTGAGGTCGCCGCGCGTCAGGTCCGTCGTGATGTCGGAATTGCGGGTATCGGCACTCTGAATATTGTTCCAGTTGTATCCGGTCTTGAGCACCAGCGCGAGTTCGCCCGCTGGCAATTGCGCCGGGCGGCCAGTCATGGTCACCAGCGAAGTCGCCGTTTCCGTGTTCGAAGTCGCCCGATAGGTGTCGCGCGATCCGACAAGGCCGCTGCCGAGGAGGGTTTGCGTGTCGGCATCGTATGCGATGGTTCCGTTCTGCACCGCTTCGCGAAGCGCCGACGTATCCGCGCTCGCGTCCGTCAGCGTGCGGGTTTCGTCATGCGCCCAATTGGCGGTCGCGTTCAATTGCCAGTCGCCGACCTGGCGGCTGTAGCCCGCACCCAGTTCGAACCCTTCGCTCTTGCTTTCGCGGATACGCGGGCCGAACCCCGATTGCGGATCGTAGAGCGTGCGATAGGCACTGTTGCCTTCGCCATCGGTCAGCGTCACGGCGTCCAGGCCGCGCCATGAAAGACTGTCCGAACGCGTGGCCGTGGCACTCAGGCTCAGATCTCCACCAAGGCCCTCTTCACCCAGCGCGCGCGACCAGTTGGCATTAAGCTGGAGATCGCGCGTATCGGCGACCAGCGAACGATAGGCCGACGGATCGGCATCACCAACAAGCTGTGACGATTCGATCGAGGACACCCCGCGCTCCGCCTCTGTCAGCATCGAGCTGTCTTCGGCCTCGAACGCGAGGTTCAGCCGGTTCGCACCATTGATGCGCAGTACCGAGCCTTCGATCTCGTTCGTCGCGTATCCGCCGCCGGACGGCAGGCCATATTCGATGTCGCCGGTGATGGACGAGAAGTTGTCCTGCAGGATGAAGTTCACGACGCGCTGGTCTGGCTGGAAACCGAAGCGCAGGGCAACTTCCTCGGGCAGGACCTCGATCTGGCGGATGGCTTCGGGGGGATAGTTGCGCATTTCGCGAAACCCGTTGATGCGCCGGCCGTTAACAAGGAACGCGGGGCTGCCGCCGCCCCTGCCCCGCGCCGATCCGGTCTGGGGTGCGATCTGTTCGATCAGATCGGACAGCGAACTTGCGCCGTAAGACGCAATTTCCTCTTCATCCAGCACCGCGACCGGCGCCTGCGGCACATCGACCGACCCGCGGATACGGGAAGCGGAGACGACGATTTCATTGTCTTCCGGCTCGACGACCAGTTCGTCCTGCGCGATGGCGGGTGCAGCCACGGCAATGGCGAGGGCGGTGGCGACCCCGGACAGTAGGAAGGATGCTGTTTTCATTGGCAAATAGCTGGAGATTTGCCACTCTCCAAACAAGTCGCCTCGCGTATCAGATTGTCGCAGTTCACGAATCGCGTGGCGCGCGAAGAGCGAATATTGCGGTTGGGCTTTCCATTTCCCGCCCGTACGGCTAAAGGCCCGCGCACGATTTTATTCCTGAACAGCGACGACATACGGAAAGGAAGGGCGCGCAAAGCCCGACTATGGCGAAAGAAGAACTTCTCGAAATGCGCGGTCACGTGGTCGAACTGCTGCCCAATGCGATGTTCCGGGTGCGGCTTGAAAACGATCACGAGATCCTGGGTCACACCGCCGGCAAGATGCGCAAGAACCGCATCCGCGTGCTGGTCGGTGACGAGGTTCTTGTCGAGCTTACCCCGTATGACCTGACCAAGGGTCGCATCACCTACCGCTTCATGCCCGGACGGGGCGGCCCCGGCCCCCAGTAAGGGTTGCCGGTGGCGTCCTTGCGCCTGATCCTGGCGTCCGCCAGCCCGCGCCGCCGCGAACTGATCGCGCGGCTGGGTCTGGAACCGGACGGCATCGAACCTGCCGATATCGACGAAACCCCGCTGAAGGGCGAATTGCCCCGCGCCTATGCCATCCGCATGGCGCGAGAGAAAGCGTGTGCCGCCGCCAGACCGGACGCGCACGTGCTGGCGGGCGACACGGTCGTCGCCGTGGGGCGCCGCATCCTGCCCAAGGCGGAGGACGAGCCTACGGCCCGCCAGTGCCTGCAATTGATGAGCGGGCGTCGGCACCGCGTACTGTCTGCCATCGCCTTGCGCGCACCGGACGGCACGGTGCGTGAGCGGCTGTCCGAAACGTCGGTGCGCTTCAAGAACCTGCATCCGGACGAGATCAATGCCTATGTCGCCGGCGGCGAATGGCACGGCAAGGCGGGCGGCTATGCCATTCAGGGTTCGGCCGAGGGGCTGATCGCATGGATTGAGGGCAGCCATTCCGGCGTCGTCGGCCTCCCCCTGTTCGAGACGCGCGCCCTGCTACGCGCTGCGGGATTTCCGATTGGCTGACTGGCTTGTCGAGGACGGGATCGGCGAGGAGCGCGCGATCCGGATCGAGGGCGACCGCATCGTCGCGGCAAAGGTGACATGGCCGGGCGAACTGGCCGCAGGGGCTGTGGTGACGGCAAAGCTCGTGTCGCGCACCACAGGGGCCAGACGCGGCACCGCAAGGCTGGATGACGGCACGGACGTGCTGGTCGACAAGCTGCCCCGCGACGCTGCCGAAGGCGGGCCGATTACACTTGAAGTGGTGCGCGCGGCCATCGGTGAGGCAGGACGCCGCAAACTTGCGCAGGCCCGCCCCAGCACCAAAACGCCCTGCCCCGCGCCAACGCTGGCCGAGAGGCTGCGTGATGCTGGCGAAACCGCAAGGACGGTGCGCCGCTTTCCGGGCACCGACTGGGAAGAGCTTTGGGCAGAGGCTGCCGACGGCCGCATCGCTTTTGCCGGCGGCGCAATCGTCCTGTCCCCCACGCCTGCGATGACACTGATCGACATCGACGGCACCCTGCCGCCCCGCGCGCTTGCGTTGGCGGCCGTGCCGGTGATCGCCGATGCGATCGCGCGGTTCGATATCGGCGGATCGGTCGGCATTGATTTTCCCACCTTGTCGGAAAAGGCGGATCGCCGCGCGGTGGACGAGGCACTGGAACAGGCGCTCTCGTTCCTGTCACATGAACGGACGGCGATGAACGGATTCGGATTCGTGCAGGTCGTCTCGCGCCTGAGCGGACCGTCATTATTGCAACGCATCGGTGCCGACCGGTCCGGTGCCGCGGCTCGCCTGCTGCTCCGCAGGGCGGAATCGATAACCGATCCCGGCGTGCTGCTGCTCACGTGCCATCCTTCGGTGGAAAAGGCGC
This sequence comes from Croceicoccus bisphenolivorans, assembly GCF_001634625.1. GTDB lineage: Bacteria > Pseudomonadota > Alphaproteobacteria > Sphingomonadales > Sphingomonadaceae > Croceicoccus > Croceicoccus bisphenolivorans. The sequence continues at coordinate 76,571 of NZ_LRSE01000001.1, forward strand.
TTCGTCCGCAATGGCTGGAAGACCTTTCGCGCCGCACCGGGCGTCAGTTGCGCATCGTGACCGACCCGACCCTTGCGCCCGAAGCCGGTTTCGCGCAGGCGGCTTTGTCATGAGCGCAAACCGGAAATGTCCCATCTGCCGCAAACCAAGAGCGGCCGAACACTCCCCGTTCTGTTCGTCGCGCTGCCGCGACCGCGATCTCGTGAAATGGCTGGACGACGGCTATGCCATTCCGGGCGAGCGGGCGAATTTGCCTTCGCCAAAGGAAGAGGACGAACTTTAGATAAATAGGGTCTTGTCAGGCGGCAAAGCTTTGGCCATAGGCGGCGCTCCCGTCGCCGGGCGCTTCACCGCCCCTTCCGCGACGCGGCTTGCCGCAAGGCGATGCCCGGGTAGCTCAGTTGGTAGAGCATGCGACTGAAAATCGCAGTGTCGGTGGTTCGAATCCGCCCCCGGGCACCATTATTGGCCCATCCCCGAAAATAAACACGGCATCGGATAGCGTAGCGGGTACGCCACCCGACTCGCGCCGTGACGCACGCGCCTATCCGACCCAAATGCCGCGATTTCGTCTGCATGGCGGGCATCGGGGCGATCCCCCGCACATGGGCGAATATGTCGGATTGAAGACACTGCCAGCATGAAAACCGCATTTGGCCACGTAGAATCGGCAACAATGGCCGGAACGATGGCGCACAGTCCGTAACAGCGAAACATTCGTAACGGAGCGAGTCCATGCACCTGAAGTCGAAGCGCCTTTCCACCGCCCTGTGCAGCATCGCTGCCCTTGCCGCATTGGCAGGCACCGTCCCTGCCCAGGCACACAGCATCTGGTTTGCCCAGCGGGCCAAGCAGATGGCGCTGATTTACGGTGTGGGTGCGGACGATCTCGATGCGGTGGGCCGCCTCGACAAGATCACGTCGGTCGAAGGCTTTGATTCCGAAGGGAACCCGGTCGAAACCAGCCTGCGCGTTGCGGGCGCCATTCCGGTGGTCGACAGTGATGAGCCAGTTTCCGTCATCGCCGCCGCAATGGATTACGGCATGTGGACCAAGGACGCGACCGGCAAGTGGCACAATACTGGCAAGGATGAAGTGTCGGGCGAGATCGAAGTTTCCGAGCACAACTTCAAGTATGCCGTGCACCTCTATCAACTCGACGCGAAAGTGCCGGTGATCCCCAGCCAGACACTACAGATCATGCCGGTGGGTCCGGTCCCCGAAGCCATGGGCGCGCCGCTGATGGTGAAGGCCCTTTACAAAGGCAAACCGGTCGAAGGCGTCCAGATCGTAAGCGAATACGTGACCGATCCCGACCAAGTGCCCGCCGTGACCGGCGCCGACGGCACGACCACGATCCGCCTGCGCAACCAGGGTCTCAACGTCGTGGTCGGCATCCTGATCACCGGCAGCGACAATCCGAAAAAGTACGACAGGATGGAAGAGCGCGCGACGCTTTCGTTCACGCTGCCGCATCTTCCCGAGTGATAAAGACTGAATGATCGCAGACATTTCAGGAGATAAACCAATGAAAAAAGCCATCTTCACAATCGCAATCGCCGCCTCGCTCGTCGCAGGGCTGACAGCCCCCGCGTTCGCCCACGGCAGCATGAAACCCTCGCACGGCGGCGTCGTGCAGGAATCGGGCGAAGTGCTGTTCGAACTGGTGAAGGGCGCGAAGGGCGTCGACGTCTACATCACCGAGGAAGACGAACCTCTGGCCGCCAGCAAGTACGATGCCAAGCTGATCGTGACTACGCCTGCGGGCCAGAAGACGACGACCGTGATGAAGGCAGCCGCCGGCAACCGCTTCACCGCAGCCGGTCTTAAGCCTGCTTCGGGTTCGAAGGTTGTCGTATCGCTTGTCGCAAAGGGACAGGCGGCGAAGACTTTCGCCACCTTCCAGGTCAAGTGAGGACCGCAGGGTGAATTTCTCTCCACCCACCCTCCTCGCGCGCTGCGGCGGCGGCATGGCTCGCAGCCTTGCCACCGCCGCAGCAACGCTTGCCTGCTTCGCCATCGCCGGGATCGCCCGCGCGCATGGCGTGGCGGAAAGCGACCAGGCCTTCATCGAAGGCGCCAAGGGGATCAACATATTCCCCTACATGTACCTGGGCGCCAAACACATGGTGACCGGATACGATCACCTGCTGTTCCTCGCCGGTGTCGTCTTCTTCCTCTACCGGATGAAGGACGTCGGCATCTACGTCACGCTGTTCGCCATCGGGCACAGCACGACATTGCTGGTCGGCACGATCTTCGATATCCGCGCCAACCCGTACATCGTCGATGCGATCATCGGGCTTTCGGTGGCCTACAAGGCGTTCGACAACCTGGACGGGTTTACCACCGTGTTCGGCTGGCGTCCGAACCCCAAGGCGGCGGTGCTGGTCTTTGGCCTGTTCCACGGTTTCGGCCTTGCCACCAAGCTGCAGGACCTGACCTTGTCTCAGGACGGACTGATCCCCAACCTCCTCGCCTTCAACATCGGGGTGGAGATGGGCCAGTTCATGGCCCTCGGCATCATCCTCATCGCCATGAACCTGTGGCGCTTTTCGCCTTCGTTCCAGCGCAGTGCCATCGCCGCCAACGCAGCGTTGATGTGCGCCGGTTTCATCCTGGTCGGCTACCAGCTGACAGGCTATTTCACCCAAGGGGCCTGACATGAATGCATCCACCGTTCCGCCAACCGCGCACGCATCTCCTGCTGCCCTTGCCAAGGCCTCGCTCGGCGCACTGGCCGTGGCGAGTGCCGTGGTGGTGCTCTTCGTCCTTCCCGCCGAGGCCGGCATCGACCCGACCGGCGTCGGCAGTGCCATCGGCATTGCCGGCATGGGCACGGCCGAAGCGGCCGAAATGGAGACGCCTGCCGCCGCCCCCGCCGCCCCCGGCATCGCGGCACCCACCCGCGCCACGATGGAAAACACCACGCCCTTCCGTCAGGACGAGCAGGTCATCGAACTCGCCCCGCACAGCGGGATCGAGGTCAAGGCCCACATGATGAAGGGCGACGGCTACACCTTCGACTGGCAATCGACCGGCCCGGTGAAGGTGGACATGCACGGCGAACCGCCAAACGCGGCGGAAGACGAATTCACCAGCTACTGGATCGAGAAGGAAGCCACGTCGCAGACCGGCACCTTCGTCGCCCCGATAGAGGGCAGCCACGGCTGGTACTGGCGCAACAAGGGCGACACCCCGGTGACGATCACGCTGAAGGTGTCGGGCTTCTACAAGGATCTCTACCGCCCGTAACGGCGGAGAGGGAGGAGAGCAGACATGACCACCATCACGCACCCCATGGGCGCGGAAACGCTACCGCCGCCGCCATCAACGCTTCCCGCGGCAAAAGCGCGCACGCGCCTTATCGCGATCGACGCCCTGCGCGGGCTGGTCATGCTGTTCATGCTGGTCGACCACGTTCGCGAAACGTGGTTCCTGCACCTGCAGGTTACCGACCCGGTGGACGCTGCCACAACCGATCCGGGCCTGTTCTTCACCCGGCTCCTCTCCACGTTCTGCGCACCGACTTTCGTTGCTCTGACGGGCTTGTCCGCCTACCTTTACGGACAGTCGCATACGAAGCAGGAAGTCACGAAATTCCTGTTCACGCGCGGCCTGTTCCTGCTGTTCCTTGAAGTCACGGTGGTCGGCTATGCCTGGCCGACACAGCCGCTCGGCTTCCCGCCGCCGAACTTCTGGCTTCAGGTCATCTGGGCCATCGGCGTCAGCATGATCGCGCTGTCCGCGCTGATCCACCTGCCCCGCATGGCGCAGATCGTGGTCGGCCTTGCCATCGTGTGCCTGCACAACCTGCTCGATCCGATCAGCTTCTCGCCCGATTCCCCGTTCTTCATCCCCTGGGCCATGCTGCACCAGCGCGAGATGTTCGAGATCGGTGGCGGCCTGATGGCGAAGACGACTTATCCGGTCCTGCCGTGGATCGGTGTGATCCTGCTCGGCTATGCCTCTGGCCCGTGGTTCGGCCGCGATGCAGCTCCGGTCGACCGTATTCGCCGTCTTGTCCGCCTTGGTCTTGCGCTGGTGATCGGCTTCGTCGTGATCCGCTTCCTCAATTTCTACGGCGACAAGCCATGGTTCGTGGGCGAAGACAGCCTGCGCACGACGATGAGCTTTCTTGCGCTCACCAAGTATCCGCCCTCGCTGCTGTTCCTGATGCCCACCGTCGGCGTCGGCTGCCTGCTGCTTGCCCTGTTCGAGAAGTATCAGGACAACGCGATCCTACCGCACCTCGCCTATTTCGGCGGCGCGCCGATGTTCTTCTACGTCGTCCATCTCTACGCGCTGAAGGTGATCTACAATGTCGCGCTGGCGATGTACGGCCCGACCAAGGGCACCGTGTTCGGCGTCGACAACCTGTCGACCGTCTGGCTCTGGGTGCTAATCCTGATCCCGGTGCTCTATTTCCCGACCCGCTGGTTCGCAGGGTTGAAGCAGCGGCGCAAGGATATCTGGTGGCTCAAGTATCTCTGAGTACTGCCGACCATAAGGCCCATCGGGCCACAGCCGAAACAATCTACGGCCGGATCCCCAGGATCCGGCCGTTTTGTTGCGCGGGGGAATGTTTCGGTCCGCAGCATTTTGCGCGGGGAATGTCTCCAATTCGTCATTTTCGGCTGTCCGCACCCCCTGTTTCAATCGATCATTCGTAAGAGGTATCCATAGTCTGCAGCATAGAAAGAGAGGGATAGCTGGACCAAAGGGACGGGAAACGAGGGATCCCCGAAAGTCCGGCCAAGTAACCCGTAAAAGATCGCAGGACCTGGTTTCATTTTCCATTTGAGGGGTCAGACAATGACGACTTGGAAGTCCGCACTTATCACCGCATTCGTCACCGGCACGGCGACGATCGCATTCCCAGCCACCGCTTCGGCACAGGATGCCGAAATGACCGCAGACGACGGCGCAATCGTCGTCACGGGACTGCGTCAGCAATATCGCGGCGACGTACCGCTCGCCGAACTGCCGCAGACGGTTCAGACGCTGGATGGCGAGGTCCTGAAGGAACTCAACATCACCGGTCTTGCCGAAGGTCTCGACCTTGCCAGCGGCATTTCACGCCAGAACAGCTTCGGCGGCCTGTGGGATTCGTTCGCCATTCGCGGTTTCGCGGGTGACGAGAACTTCCCGTCGGGCTTCCTTGTCAACGGGTTCAACGGCGGTCGCGGCTACGGCGGCCCGCGCGATGCATCGAACATCGAGAGCATCGAGATCCTGAAAGGCCCGAACGGCGCGGTCTTCGGCCGCGGTGAACCGGGCGGTACGGTGAACATCATCACCAAGAAGGCCGATCTTAGCGACACCTTCGGCAGCTTCGCGATTTCGGCGGGCAGCTTCAACACCTACCGCGTCGAAGGCGACTACAACCTCGTGCTGAGCGACACTCTGGCCATTCGCGTCAACGGTGCGGCACAGGATGCCGGTTCGTTCCGCGACACTGTGAATTCGGACAAGAAGGTCGCTTCGCCGTCGATCCTGTGGGCGCCGACCAGTTCGACGAAAATCAGTTACGAGATGGAGTATGTCGACAACAACGTGCCGTTCGAACGCGGTGTAGTTTCGGTCGACGGCGTACTGGGCGTTATCCCCAACTCGCGCTTCCTTGGTGAACCGGGCGACGGCCCAACCGAAGTCGACGTGCTTGGCCACCAGCTCCAGTTCCAGCAGCAGCTGTCGCGTGACTGGTTCTTCCTGATCGGCGCGGGTTATCGCGACACCAGCTTCGAAGGTTATTCCTCCGACGCGGAACTGGCCGGAAACCGCCAGATCATCGACAACGACGGCGAGAATCTCGCCCGCCAGCGTCGTTATCGCGATTACGACACAACCAACAAGACGATCCGCGGCGAAATCTCGGGCAAGCTCTATACCGGCCCGCTGACCCACCACGTACTTGTCGGCGCGGACTACGACGAGTTCAAGCTGGACCTGTTCCAGACGCGCATCCGCCCTGCCATTTATGTCGCCGGATCGCCGATCACATCCGCGAACAATGCGATCAACATTTTCGATCCGGTGTACGGCCAGCTTCCCAATCCGATCCCGCCGGCACCGGGCACCCAATACGTTCAGGTTTCCGACGAGAAGCAGAAGTCCTGGGGCATCTACTTCCAGGACCAGATCGACATCACCGAACGGCTCAAGCTGCGCCTCGGCGGCCGCTTCGATCATTTCAACCAGCTGTTCATCGATCACCGCCCCGAATTGGCTACAGAGCCGGGGCCGGCTGTCGTCACTCGCAATATCAGGGAACGCTTCAGCCCGACGGTCGGCGGGCTCTACGAGCTGACCGACACGCTCAGCTTCTATGCCGCCTATGGCGAAGGCTTCCGCCCGAACAGCGGCGTCGACCCCGACGGCGACACGTTCACGCCCGAAACCAGCACGTCCTATGAGGCAGGTCTTCGCTTCGCATCCAGCGACGAGGCTATCAACGCCACCCTCGCCGTCTATTCGATGAAGAAGTCGAACATCCTGACTGCGGACCCCGGTGGTTCCGGCCAGTCGATCGCTGCCGGTTCGGCCAAGAGCAAGGGGCTTGAGGCGGACATCACTGCACGGCTGCCGGGCGACTTCTCGATCACTGCGAACTACGCCTACACCGATGCCGAATGGGATTCAGCCAGCAAGGACAAGGACTTCGAGCTCGCGATCAATCCCGGCGATCCGCTGATCAACATCCCCAAACACATGGCAAACCTGCTGATCACCAAAGCCTTCGACCTTGGCACGGCCGGCAAGGCATCGATCGGCGGCGGCGTGAACTATGTCAGCAAGCGTCTGGGCGAAACGGGCGTCGATTTCTATCTGCCCGGCTACACTCTGGTTCGTGCAATGGCCTCCTACGAGCCGTCGGAAAGCGTTCGCCTGAGTGTCAACGTCACCAATTTGCTGGATGAAACATACTACCCGGCATCCTACCACCGCTGGTGGGTGATGCCCGGCGCACCGCGCGCAGTTACCGGTCGGATCGATTTCTTCTTCTGATCCATCCCCAAGCAAGCCGCCGGTCCGGTTCCAAATCGGATCGGCGGCTTCGCCTTTTCCCGATATGGTCGCGCCCTCATGAAACCGCGCACCCTACTTGCAATTCACCGCTGGATCGCACTGGCTTTCGCGCCGTTCCTGATTTTGCAGGCGGTGACGGGTGCTGCCCTGCTCTACCGCAATAACCTGTCCGCGCTGATCGAACCGTCCCGCACCTCGGCGGCAGGAGAGATGGCTCCGCTATCGCAGATGATAGCCAGCGCCGAAAGCGCGCAACCGGACAAGCGCCTGACACGTATCTTCCTTCCCGTCACGCCGAACGGCACTGCCTTCGCGCAACTGGAAGGCACCAGCGGCTCCCTCGGCCATGCCTTGCTCGATCCCGGTAACGGCGAAGTGCTTGAGCAAGGAACGCTCTGGCATTTCCCGCTCGAAGCCGCGCTCCAGCTCCATTTCCGGCTGAACAACGGCAATTGGGGCCTTGCCGTCGTGTGCCTCTACGGTCTCGCACTGGTGGTGATTGCCCTCACCGGACTGTGGCACTGGTGGCCGGGTCACCATCGGGTGATGCAGGCCCTGCGCATCCCGGCACGCACGCCAAAGCGCCTGAAACTGCGCGCATGGCATCGCAGTAGCGGCGCGCTGCTTGCCCTTGCCCTGTTCGTCACCAGCCTGACCGGCGTGCTGACCGGCGTTCCCAGTCTCGATTTCGGCAGCACGCACTCCGCCCCGCAGCCCGCATTCGTCCCTGCACACATCGATCGCGCATTTGCAGCGGCGCAGGGCCGGTTTCCCGATGCGCGCCCGCGCGATGTGCGTTTCCGGCCCGACGGTTCGCTGGCCGTCAACTTCTTCGCCCCGCGCGGCGGCGAATGGGCAGTCGATACCGTTGTCGCAAGCACCGCCGATGGCAGCGTGGTTTCGGCAACGCCATACGAAGCGAACGACGCACTCTGGACTTACACCCTGCCCGTCCACACCGGCACGATTGCCGGATCGGGCGGTCGCTGGCTGATGCTCGCGGTGGCAGCGGGGCTCCTGTTCCTTGCCATCAGCGGCCCGCTGGCGTGGTGGCGTTCGCGCAAGAAAGGAAAACCTGCAAGATGACGGCCATACTCCATACCGGCGATGCGGAGCGCGGCGCCCTGTGGCAGGAAATCGTGGCGCGCGAGATGCCCGGCACCGACTTCCGCTGCTGGCCCGATGTCGGCGATCCTGCGGATATCCGCTATCTCATCGCATGGACGCTGACGCCCGAACTCGTCGCCAGCCTGCCCAACCTCGAAATCCTGTTCAGCATCGGCGCGGGTGTGGATCAACTCGATCTGTCGCTGCTGCCGCCGCATGTGCGGGTGGTGCGCATGATCGAAAGCGGCATTACCAACACCATGGCCGAATTCGTGGCCATGGCCGCGCTTTCGCTGCACCGCGACCTGCCGTTCTATATCGCAAGCCAGCGCGCGGGCCGATGGGATCCGCAGGATGTCCTGCTCTGCAGCGAACGCACGGTCGGAGTCATGGGGCTTGGCGAACTGGGCCGCGCCTCCATCGCGCGTCTTTCCCCGCTGGGCTTTCGCGTGCTGGGGTGGAGCCGCAGCCGCGTCGAAGTGCCCGGCGCGACATGCTTTGCGGGGCAGGACGAGTTCGATGCTTTTCTCGGCCAGGTCGATATCCTTGTCTGCCTGCTGCCGCTTACCGACGACACGCGCGGCATTCTGTGCCGCGACCTTTTCGCAAAAATGCCGCGCGGCGCCTCGCTGATCAACGTGGCGCGCGGCGGGCATCTGGTACAGGACGATCTCCTCACCGCGCTGGACAGCGGGCAACTGCTCTATGCCTTCGTCGACGTAACCGATCCGGAACCGCTTCCCGACGCGCATCCATTCTACGGACATCCGGCGATTTTCCTTACGCCCCATATTGCCGGCGTGACCCGTAAGGAGACCGCGGTCCACTCGCTGATCGCCAATCTGCGCCGCGAACTGGCGGGCGAGCCGCTTGCCGGCGAAATCGATCGCGGCAGGGGATACTAGGGCCGCGGCATGCTATGCCGTTTCGCAGCGGGAATCGCAGCACAAGGTCACGCCTTGGCGCAGCAATCGGGAACATGTTGCGCGCCGGACATGGCCATATCGCAATTGACGAAGCCCACGGATCAAGCCGTGCGCAACAGGGAAAAGTGACGGGACCATGACCAGCCCCAATACCGCCGTTTTCATCCCGAAGTTCATCAGCTTCGACTGCTATGGCACTCTCACCCGTTTCCGGATGACCGAGATGGCCACGAACTTCTACGCCGACCGTCTTCCGGCCGAAGCGCTGCCCAAGTTCTGCAAGGACTGGAGCGCCTATCGCCTCGACGAAGTGCTCGGCCCGTGGCAGCCCTATCGCGAGCTTATCCGCAAATCGCTGGAGCGTGCTTCGAAGAAGTGGGGCGTGGAATTCCGCGTCGAGGATGCGGACGCGGTCTATGAAGCCGTCCCCACCTGGGGTCCGCACGCCGACGTGCCGGGCGGCCTTTCGAAGATCTGCGACAAGATCCCGCTGGTGATCCTGTCCAACGCCATGAACGAACAGATCATGTCGAACGTCGAGAAGCTGGGCGCGACATTCCACAAGGTCTGCACCGCCGAAAGCGCACAGGCCTACAAGCCGCGCATGCAGGCGTTCGAATACATGTTCGACCAGATCGGCTGGGGTCCGGAAGAAGGCATGCACGTCTCTTCCAGCTTCCGTTATGACCAGAACACCGCCACCGATCTCGGCTTCGGTTGCCGCGTTTTCGTCGGGCGCGGGCACGAACCGTCGAACGCGAACTATCGCGATGTCGAGATTCCGCACATCGGTTGCCTCCCCGCCGTCGTCGGTCTCTGATCACGATGGGCAACGTCCCACCGCCTTCCGATCTGCCACCGTCATTCTGGCAGGCCAGCGCCCCGCCCTTTCGCGATGGACGCGATGGGCGGGTCGAAGGCGAGTGGGACGTCGCGATCATCGGGGCAGGCTTCACCGGCCTGTCCGCCGCCCTCGCCTTTGCCAAGGCAGGGGCGAGCGTCGCGGTGCTGGAAGCTGGCGAAGTCGTCGGTGAAGCATCGGGCCGAAATGGCGGCCAATGCAATTCGGGCACGGCGCACGATTTCGGCGCGCTCGTTTCGGCCTATGGCATCGACGATGCGCGCACCTTCTACAACGCCCATCGCAGCGCGGTGGACACTGTCGAACGGATCGCCCGTAATGAGGGGATCGAATGCGGCTTCCGCCGTTGCGGGCGCGCAAAACTTGCAGCAAAGCCGCAACATTTCGCCAAGCTGGAAGCGGCCTACGATCTGCTGCGCGAACATGTCGATGCCGATGTCAGCCTCGTCACGCCCGAACGGATCAGTGACGAGATTGATGCCGACGGTTTCTACGGCGCGCTGGTCCAGGAAACGAGCGCACAGCTGCATCCGGCCCGTTTCGGACGCGGCCTTGCCGGCGCCGCTGCGGCGAAAGGTGCCGTGATCTACGAGCACGCGCCTGTCGAAGGCATGGCGCGCAACGCATCAGGCTGGTCCCTCACGACCCCGCGCGGCACTCTTTCCGCGCGGCAGGTCCTTGTCGCGACCGGCGGAGCCAGTCCGCAGTCCCCCTTCGGCTGGTTCCGCCGGCGCATCGTTTCGGTTGGCAGCTTTGCCATCGCCACCGAACCGTTGCCGACCGAACTGACGGACCGCATGTTCCCCACGGGGCGCAACTACGTCACCAGCAGGATCATCGGGAACTACTTCCGCCTTGCAGAGGGCAACCGGCTGATCTTCGGCGGCCGCGCCCGTTTCACGCTGTCCGATCCGGCGTCCGACATCAAGAGCGGCCGCATCCTTGAAAAGACGATGCGCACGATGTTCCCCGCCCTTGCCGATACCCGCATCGAACATTGCTGGGGCGGCACGATCGACCTTACCGCAGACCGCCTGCCCCGCGCCGGCGAACATGACGGCATGTTCTACGCCATGGGCTACAGCGGCCACGGCGTGCAGATGGCGACCCACATGGGCGAGGCGATGGCCCGCGTGATGGGCGGCGATGCATCGGCCAATCCCTTTGCCAGCCTGTCGTGGCCCGCCATTCCGGGCCACCTTGGCAAACCGTGGTTCCTGCCGATGGTCGGCGCGTGGTACCGCGTACAGGACATGCTGCATTGACCGGCTCCATCATCACCCGTCGCGCCCTGATCGGCGCAGGCATCGCGGGCGGTGCCGGCCTTGCCGCATGGTCGCTGACCCGCGATGGCGGCGCGCCGTCGTCATCCCGCAATGGCAGCGGCGGCAATATTCGCGTTGCCGCCCCCTCCGCCTCTACCGCCGATACGCTAGATCCGGCCAAGGGCGGATTATCGACCGACTACGTGCGTCATTTCATGCTCTACAACGGGCTGACCACGATCGACGATGGCAGCCTTGCCCCGCACCCCTCGCTTGCCGAATCCTGGGAAAGCACGGACCGCGTGACGTGGCACTTCCGCCTTCGCAAGGGCGTGCGTTTTCATGACGGTTCGGAGCTTACTTCGGCGGACGTCGTCTTCTCCCTGCGTCGCCATGCCGTGCCCGCGCTGGGATCGAAGATGGCGACGATCGCCGAACAGTTCGCAAGCGTCCGCGCCGATGGCCGCCACGGCGTCACCATCGAACTGACCGGCGCAAACGCCGACCTCCCCACGATCCTTGCGCAATCGCATTTCCTGATCGTGAAGGACGGTGCGGACAAGCCGGACGGCAACGGCACCGGCCCGTTCCGACTGCAGCAATTTTCGCCCGGTGTGCGCACGCTCGTCGTGAAGAACGGCGAATACTGGTATCCGGGCCGTCCGGCGCTCAATTCGATTGAACTGATCTCCATCCCCGACGAAGTCAGCCGCGTTAACGCGCTCCTTTCGGGCGATGTGCAGCTGGTCATGGCGCTCAATCCGCGTTCCACCCGCCGTATCGAGAATGCGCCGGGGCACGACCTGATGATCACCCCGTCCTCGCTCTACACCGATCTCATCATGCGGCAGGACACGATGCCGACGGGCAATCCGCATTTCGTGCAGGCGATCAAGCACCTCGTCGATCGCCCGCTCGTCAACCGGTCGCTGTTCCGCAATACCGCGACGATTGCGAACGATCATCCGATCCCGCCGTTCCACCCGTTCTACAATGCGGAGATCCCGCAGAACACGCTCGATCTGGACAAGGCGCGCTGGCATCTGCAGCAATCCGGCCTGTCGGGCGTTCGCCTTCCGGTCTATGCCTCGCAGGCTGCCGAAGGGTCGGTCGACATGGCGTCGATCATGCAGGAATTCGGATCGCGTGTCGGGCTGAATCTCGCGGTGAACCGCGTCCCTGCGGACGGTTACTGGTCCACGCACTGGATGCGCCATCCGCTCAGCTTCGGGAACACCAACCCGCGCCCCACCGCCGATCTGGTCTTCAGCCTGTTCTACCAGTCCAGCGCCGACTGGAACGAAAGCGGGTGGAAGGACGAGCGCTTCGATCGCCTTCTGGTGGAAGCCCGCGGCGAGCCTGACGACCTGCGCCGCAAGGACCTCTATGGCGAAATGCAGCGCATCGTGCATGACAAGTGCGGCGTGATGATCCCGGTCTTCATCAGCCTGATCGACGCTTTCGACAAGCGGCTGAAGGGCATGCGCCCCGTCCCGCTGGGCGGCTTCATGGGCTATCGTTTCTCCGAATATGTCCGGTGGGAGGACTGATGGCTGCGCAAGGCTCCTCCGGCGTGAAGAACATCGCGAAGATCGTGGCGAAGCGCGTTGTTTCCGCTTTCATCACGCTGTTCCTCGTCTCCGCCGTCATCTTCACGATCAGCGGGCTGCTGCCCGGCGACGCGGCACAGGAACTGCTGGGCCAGAGCGCGACGCAGGAACAGGTGGAAGCGCTGCGCGAGGAAATGGGCCTCAACCGCCCTGCCCTCGTCCGCTATGGCGACTGGCTGACGGCCATCGTGAAGGGCGATCCCGGCTATTCCTATGTCGCCAATATGCCGGTCAGCCAAATCATATCCACCCGGCTGCCCAACACCTTGCTGCTGGCAGCCCTGGCGACGCTCGTCTCGGTCCCGCTTGCGCTGCTGATCGGGATTACCGCTGCAATCCGGCGCGGCACAACGGTGGACCGTTCGCTCAATATCCTGACGCTGTCGCTGGTCGCCATGCCGGAATTCCTGATCGCGACCCTGTTCGTGCTGGCATTCTCGGTAAAGCTGCTCTGGCTTCCGTCGATCGCGCTGGTTTCGCCAGAGGCGACTTGGAGCGAGACGATGCGCTCCATCGCCCTGCCGGTTCTCAGCCTTGCGGTCGTCGTCGTCGCGCAGATGGCACGCATGACCCGCGCCGCCGTTGCCGACCAGCTGGACCGGCCATATGTCGAAATGGCGCGGCTGAAGGGCGTGCCATTCCCGCGCATCGTTCTGCAGCATGTGATGCCCAATGCCGTGGGGCCGGTAATCAATGCGATGGCGCTGTCGCTGTCCTACCTGATGGGCGGCGCGATCATCGTGGAAACGATCTTCAACTATCCGGGGCTTGCCAGCCTGATGGTCAATGCCGTGACCAGCCGCGACATGGCGCTGCTGCAATCGTGCGCGATGATCTTTTGTGCGGCCTATCTCGCCATGATGCTCGTCGCCGACATTGTCGCCATTCTCGCCAACCCGAGGCTTCGCGCATGATTTCCCGCATCGCATCCGGCGTCCGCACCATGCCGCTTTCCGGCCAGATCGGCTTCGGCCTCGTCGTCTTCTGGCTGCTGGCCGCGGTGTTCGGGCCCGTGGTCGCGCCCTATTCGGTGGGCGCATTCGTGGACGACGAGGTTTTCGCAGGGCTTTCCGCATCGTTCCCGCTCGGCACCGACTATCTGGGGCGGGACGTGCTGAGCCGTGTCCTGTGGGGCGCGCGCTACACCGTCTTCATCGCGCTGGCCGCCGCAATGCTGGCCGTGTTCATCGGCACATCCTTTGCACTCCTCGCCTCACTACGCGGGGGCTGGACGGACGAACTGATCAGCCGCGCGATGGATACGCTGATCTCGATCCCGTCGAAGATATTCGCACTCGTGCTGGTTGCCGCCTTCGGCTCATCGCTCGGCCTGTTGCTCGTCATCACCGCGATCACTTACGTGCCCGGCAACTTCCGCATCGCCCGCGCTTTGGCGATGAACCTCGTCGCGCTCGATTTCGTGCAGGTCGCGCGGGCGCGCGGCGAAGGGCCGGTACACCTCGCCACGCGGGAAATTCTTCCCAACATGATCCACCCGCTGCTGGCCGACATGGGCCTGCGCTTCGTGTTCATCGTCCTGCTGCTGTCGGGCCTCAGCTTCCTCGGCCTTGGCGTCCAGCCGCCGCATGCGGACCTTGGCTCTCTGGTGCGCGAAAACCTGACCGGCCTTACCGAAGGGGCGCTTGCGATCATCGTTCCGGCCATTGCAATTGCCACCCTGACCGTAGGCGCGAACCTGTTGATCGATGCCCTGCAGAAGGGAGGCCGGTCATGAGCGATGCACAAGTCGAAGTTCGGAACCTGCAGATCGACGTTGCAACGCCCGGCGGCGGGCGCAAGGCGATCGTATCCGACATCTCGTTCGAGATTCCAAAGGGCGAAGTGCTCGCCCTGATCGGAGAATCCGGTTCGGGCAAGACGACCATTGCCCTTTCGCTGATGGGCCACAGCCGTTTCGGCGCGCACATCGCGGCGGATGTCATCCGTGTCGGCGAACACCGGATAGATACGCTGGACGACCGCGGCCTTGCATCCCTGCGCGGTCGGCGGATCAGCTATATCGCGCAAAGCGCTGCCGCCGCTTTCAATCCATCGCGCACGATCATGGCGCAAGTGATCGAACCGCTGCTGGTGCACAAACTGGCCACCCGCAAGGAAGCCGAAACCCGCGCCATCGAACTGTTCCGCTCGCTTGCCCTGCCATCGCCCGACACCATCGGTGCGCGTTATCCGCACCAGGTTTCGGGCGGACAGCTCCAGCGCCTGATGGCCGCGATGGCGCTGATCACGAAGCCGGAACTGGTCATCCTCGACGAACCGACAACAGCGCTGGACGTGACAACGCAGGTCGAAGTGCTCAAGACGTTCAAGCGCGCCATTGCCGAAGTCGGTGCGACGGCAGTCTATGTCAGTCATGATCTTGCCGTCGTTGCGCAAGTCGCGGACCGGATCGTCGTGCTGAAAGACGGGCGCATGTGCGAAAGCGGCCCCGCCGCCACCGTTCTTGAAGCACCAGCCGATGACTATACCCGCAGCCTGCTTGCGGCTGGCAATCGCACCCACGACATGCCCGAAGCCGTGGCGGGTGCGGTAAAGCTGGAAGTGCGCGACATCCTTGCCGGATATGGCCGCATCCGCGACGGCAGGCCCGCCATTCCAGTGCTGAGCGATGTCGGTTTCACGCTGGAACGCGGCGCAGCGATCGGCGTGATCGGAGAGTCCGGTTCGGGCAAATCCACCCTTGCCCGCGTCATCGCCGGTATCCTGCCTGCTGCCTCTGGCTCGATCGTGCTGGACGGGCAGGAACTTGCCCCCGCGATGGACAATCGCAGCCGCGAAGACCTGCGCCGCATCCAGTTCGTATTCCAGAATGCCGATACGGCTCTGAACCCGGCGCATACCGTGGGCGAAACGCTCGCCCGCCCGCTCGCCTTCTATCACGGCCTGAAAGGGGCGGATGCCGAGGCTCGGGTCGATGAACTGCTCGACCTCATCCACTTGCCGCGGGAAATGGCCTCGCGGCGCAGTGCCGAACTGTCGGGGGGACAGAAGCAGCGCGTCAATCTTGCCCGCGCGCTTGCCGCCGATCCCGAAGTGCTGATCTGCGACGAAGTGACGTCCGCGCTCGACACCGTGGTCGGGGAAGCGATCCTGCAACTGATCGACGATCTGCGCCGCAATCTGGGCATCGCGACCGTTTTCATCAGCCACGACATTTCTACCGTCCATGCCTTCTGCGACAAGCTGCTCGTGCTCTATTCCGGTACGGCGGTCGAACTGGCCGCAAGGGCCGATTTCACCGGGGCGGCCCATCATCCCTACACGCGCCTGCTGGTCGATTCCGTGCCGCAGATGGATCGCGGCTGGCTGGACCGGCAGGTTTCGGAACAGGCCACTTCGCTTGCCGACCTGCGCCTGATACCGGGCCTGTGCCGTTTCGCGCCGCGCTGCCCTGTCGCCATCGCGGGAACGTGCGATGTGCTGCCGCCGCCCTATCGCACCGAAGGAACGCTGACCGTGCTATGTCATCACCCGATCGATGCTCTGACGAAAGAGGACGTGATCGCATGACCGCACGTTTCCAGCGGCTTGCCGAAACGGATCGCGCCGAAGTGCGCTTCACCGTGGACGGCACGCCCTTATCCGCCCTTGCCGGAGACAGCCTGCTGACCGCGATGCTGACCAACGGCCTGTCGGTCCGCGCAAGCGAGTTCGGAGACGGCAACCGCGCCGGTTTCTGCCTGATGGCCGCGTGTCAGGACTGCTGGGTGTGGACAGAGGCGGGCACGCGCCTTCGCGCCTGCTCCACCCTTGCAGAGGACGGCCTTGCCATATCCACCCAGCAGCCGGGGGCCGCATGGTTGAAAAACGCGTAATCGTCGTCGGCGCCGGTCCGGCGGGCATTCGCGCCGCCGAAACGCTGGTCGCGGCGGGCATCCGCCCTGTCCTCATCGATGAAGGCCGCCGCGACGGCGGGCAGATCTACCGCCGCCAGCCCGACGGTTTCACCCGCAGCTACGAAACGCTGTACGGCACAGAAGCCGCGCGCGCGCGCGCTGTCCACGATACGTTCGAAGCCATCCGCGACCGGATCGACTATCGCGCCGAAACGCTGGCATGGAACGTGTCGGACGGGCGGTTGTGGACCGCGCGCGATGGCGAAGCGGAAGCGATCCCCTATTCAGCATTGATCGTCTGCAGCGGCGCGACGGACCGGCTGCTTCCCGTACCGGGCTGGAACCGCGCCGGTGTCTTCAGCCTTGGCGGCAGCCAGATCGCGTTGAAGGCGCAGGCCTGCAGCATCGGCAGCAAGGTCGTCTTCATGGGTTCGGGCCCGCTGCTCTATCTCGTCGCCGCGCAATATGTGAAGGCAGGGGCCAACGTGGCGGCCGTGCTGGACACCTCGCCCTTCATGAAGCGCGTGCGCGCAGCACCGTTCATGGCCGTCTTGCCCGACCTGCTGTTCGCCGGTGTGGGCCTGATGCGCACGCTGAAAACCGCCGGTGTCCGGATCGCAACCGGCATTACGCCGGTCAGCATCGAGGGTAGCGACGATACGGGCGTCTCCGGCATCCGCTATACCGACGGATCGGGCCGTGAACAGCATATGGACTGCGATGCCGTGGCGATGGGCTGGCATCTGCGGCCCGAAACGCAGCTGGCCGACATCGCCCGCTGCGATTTCGCTTTCGACGCGCCGACCCGCCAGTGGCTGCCCGTGACCGACGATGACGGCCGCGCGACCAGCGACGGTATCTACCTTGCCGGAGACGGTGCGCGCGTACTGGGTGCCCGCTGCGCCGAAGTGACCGGACGCCTTGCCGCGATGGCCGCGTTATCGGACATGGGGATTGCCGGCGATCCTGCCGCGCGCCAGTCGCTGCTTGCGGAAAAGGCGCGCTACCGCCGTTTTGCGCAGGGGCTGGCTATTGCCTTCCCCTGGCCACACGAACTGGCCGCGAACGTCCCCGACGACACCGTCGTCTGCCGGTGCGAGGCCGTGACCGCCGGAACCTTGCGCGAAACCGTCGATATCGGCGGAGCGACGGAAACCAACCGCGCCAAGTCGTTCAGCCGCGTCGGAATGGGCCGCTGTCAGGGTCGCTATTGCGGCAATGCCTCTGCAGAGATCGTTGCCGCGATGCGCCGCGAACCGGTGGAGGCTGCAGGACGTTTGCGTACCCAGGCGCCGGTAAAGCCCCTGTCCATCGCCACAGTGAGGAACGAGGCATGAGCGCGCCCGTACAGAGCGATGTCGCGATCATCGGCGGCGGCATCATGGGCGCGTCTGCCGCGTTCTTCCTGCGCCGACACGGCCTGTCCGTCACGCTGCTGGAAACCGACAAGGTGGGCCGTCAGGCCAGCGGCACCAATTTCGGCAATGTTCGCAGGCAAGGCCGCCCGATCTTCCAGTTGCCGCTGGCCAACCGCGCCTCTCGCATCTGGCGCACCGCGCGCGAATTGCTGGGCTCGGATGTCGAATACCTGCAATCGGGCCACATGCGGGTGTGCTTTTCCGATCGCCCCGAAAACGTAGGCGCGATGGAGGATTACGCGACCAAGGCGCGCGAGGAAGGTCTCGACCTCGAAATCCTGACCGGCAACACGCTGCGCGCCCGCTTTCCGTGGCTTGGCCCCGAAGTGCTGGCGGGATCGCATTCGGCGATGGACGGCCACGCCAATCCGCGCCTTGCCGCCCCTGCCTTCGCCCGCGCCGCAATTGCGGCTGGGGCACAGGTTTTCGAGGATACGCGCATTACCGGCGCCGCCAAGATCGGTGACGATTTCGAACTGGAGGCCGACGACGGCCGCCTGTTCCGCGCGCCCGTCCTGCTGGTAACCGCCGGTGCGTGGGCCGGAAAGATCGCCACCCAGTTCGGCGAGGATTTCGCGATCACCCCGCGCGCGCCCACCATGTCGGTTACCGAACCGGTCCCCTATGCGATCGAGCCGTCGCTGGGTGTGATGACCGCTCTCGAAGTCGAAACCGTCTATTTCCGGCAGGTCGAGCGCGGCAATATCGTGATCGGCGGCAGCACCCGCGCGCCTTCCTACCCCGACGAATACCGCAGCTACGTCCTGCCCGAAAGCACGATGACGCAGTTCGAGCATATCCGGCGGCTTGCCCCCGTACTCGCCAACCTGTCGATCATCCGCGTGTGGACGGGGATCGAGGGATACATGGACGACAGCCTGCCGGTCATGGGGCCGAGCAGCAATGTGCCCGGCCTTTACCATGCCTTCGGATTTTCAGGCGCCGGGTTCCAGCTGGGCCCCGGCGTCGGCGAAACGATGGCCGAGCTGATCGCGACGGGCGCGACCGACATTCCGCTTGCCCCCTACTCGCCCGACCGCTTCGGGAAGTAACCCCTGATCGGGCGGGTTAAAGCCCGATCAGCGCGGTCTTGCTCTTGCAGTTCGCCATATAGGCTTCGCGACCAAGATCCTTGCCGATGCCGGACTGCTTGTAGCCGCCGGTCGGCAGGATGAAATCGTCGCTGCGGCCATAACGGTTGACCCAGACGGTGCCCGCTTCCAGCGCGCGCGTCGCCCGCATCGCGCGGGACAGGTCCGTGGTGTGGACACCCGCGGCAAGGCCATAGCGTGTGCCGTTGGCAAGCGCCCATGCCTCGTCTTCATCCGCGAAAGTCTGGACCGTGAGGACAGGGCCGAAAATTTCGCCCTGAACGGCCTCGGCATCCGGCGACAGCCCGTCCAGCAGGGTCGGCTGGAAGTAGCTGCCCTGCTGCGGCGATGTTGCACGCCCGCCGCCGGTGATCGCCTCGGCCCCGTCGTCGGCAATGGCGCGCGCGACGATGCCGTCGATCATCGACAACTGGCCTTCGGAGATGATCGGCCCCATCGTCGTCGCATCGTCCCAGGTGGTGCCGATGCGGTGCGCCTCGAATGCCTTGCGGATGGCGTCGACCACCGGATCCTTCAAGCTTTCATGCACCAGCAGGCGTGAACCCGATACGCAGACCTGTCCCGCATTCAGCGTGATCGCCTTGGCCACGATGGCACTGGCCTTGTCCAGTTCGGCATCACCAAACACGATCTGCGGGCTTTTTCCGCCCAGTTCCAGCGTAACCGGCTTCGGCCCCGTCTGCGCACAGGCGGCCATGATCGCCTGACCGGTACGGGTCGATCCGGTGAAGCTGACCTTGCCGACCTGCGGCGCGCGCACCAGCGCGTCGCCGATATCGATACCGCCGCCCTGCACCACGTTGAAGATGCCGGCCGGAATACCGGCCTCCACCGCCAGCAGGGCGAGGCGCACGACACTGAACGGCGTCATTTCGGAAGGTTTCAGGACAACGGCATTACCTGCCGCCATCGCCGGCCCCAGCTTCCACGCCGACATCACGAGCGGCAGGTTCCACGGCGCGATCGCGCCGACGACGCCATAGGGTTCGTTGATGGTGAAGCCGAACTTGTCCTGTGTTGTTGCGGCAACCTCGCCGCCGTGCTTGTCGGCAAATTCAGCGAAGAAGCGGATGCATTCGGCGGTATAGGGCACGTCCCATGCCCGGATTTCCTTCAGTGTCCGGGTGGAGCCGACCGCTTCCAGCGGGGCGAGCGTATCGATATCCTGCTCGATCAGGTCTGCCCAACGGCGCAGCAGGCGCATGCGCGCACGCGGCTCCATCACGCCCCACCCGCTCCGCTTTTGCGCGATCGCGGCATTTTCGACTGCCTCGGCCAGCTGGGCCTCGCTTGCAGAGTAAAGCGGGGCCAGCAAGCCGCCGTCGGACGGGCGCAACACTTCGAAGACACGGCCCTCACCGCGCACGGCTACGCCGCCGATGACGTTTGCTTCGGCGGCAGGACGGATGCGATCGGGAGTGAAATCGGTCATGTCTGTCTTTCCATTCGGTGTTCGACGGGAAACTGGCATGCCACCCTTACCCGGAATCTCTCATTTACACCGCAGCACGCGATATTCTTTCGAATGACAGGCGAAACCGGCAACTCATGCCAAAGTCCGCCGTTTAGAACCGCAATACCGAAATTGAACCGGCACGCGCTTGTCGTGCGTGTCGACCAGCAAGGAGTTGCCGTCTTGGCGATCGTGGTTGAAAGACCGATTGTGCTGCGGGACATGAAACCCGAAGATCTGGAGGCAGCGATCGAGCTGTCGCAGGAACAGTCGTGGCCCCATCGCGCCGAAGACTGGCAATTCTTCTTCGAACTGGGTCAGGGCATTGTCGCCACGATCGACGACCGCGTGGTCGGCACGATCATGTCATGGCACTTCGGCAGCAACTACGCGACGATCGGCATGGTCATCGTCACCAGCGAGATCCAGAAGCGCGGTATCGGTCGCAAGCTGATGGAAGCGATGGTCGAACGCCTCGACGGTCGCAACATCCTGCTGAACGCTACGCAGGAAGGCATGCCGCTCTATTCCTCGCTGGGTTTTGTGCCATGCGGCATCGTCCACCAGCATCAGGGCCCGGCGCCCACCATGCCCTTGGTCGAATTGCGCGATGGTGAGCGTGTACGCCCCATGGGCAATGCCGATTTCGAACTTCACGCCCTCTACAGCAAGGCCAGCGGCATGGACCGTTCCGTCCTGTTCGAGGCACTGGCCAGCGACAGCAGCGGTGTCGTCTTGTCGCGAAACCACGAACCGACCGGCTTTGCCTTGCTGCGCCGCTTCGGCCGCGGGCGGGCGATCGCGCCGATCGTGGCACCGGACCTCGAAGGCGCGAAAGTGCTCACCACGCATTGGCTGGGCGCACGGGCCGGCCGGTTTTGCCGGATAGATGTCGTAGAAGGGCTTGGCATGTCGCGCTGGCTGGACGAAATGGGCCTGCCCAAAGTCGGAACAGTCACGACGATGGTGCGCGGAACCGCTCCCGCTGTTGCCGAAGGGCCGCGCGTGTTCGGACTTGCCGCACAGGCTCTCGGCTGACCCAGGATACCTTGACGATGAATACCACCATTGCCGACCGCACCCTCCTTCGCGAAGCCGCACTGGTCGACGGCGAATGGCTTGCGCCGGGCAGCGATGCGATCGTCGTAACCGATCCCGCCAGTGGAGAGACGATAGGCCGCGTCCCTGCCTGCGGCACCGCCGAGACCGAGCGTGCGATCGCCGCTGCGAAGGCCGCATGGCCGGCATGGCGCGCGATGACGGCTGGCGAACGCTGCCAACTGATTGAAAAGTGGCATGCGCTCGTCATGGCTAATATCGACGACCTTGCCCGTATCATGACGACCGAGCAGGGCAAGCCGCTGGCCGAGGCTGCGGGCGAGATCAAGTACGCCGCCAGCTTCATCAAGTGGTTCGCCGAAGAAGGCCGCCGCGTCGGCGCAAAGAACATAACCTCGCCCGAACGCGACCGCCGCATCGTGGTGATGGTGGAACCGGTCGGCATTTCCGCCGCGATCACGCCATGGAACTTCCCCGCCGCGATGATCACGCGCAAGTGCGCCCCAGCCCTTGCCGCCGGTTGTCCGGTTATCGTGAAACCTTCGGAACTGACGCCGTTCACTGCGCTCGCGCTGGGCGAACTGGCCCTGCGTGCGGGCATTCCGGCCGGCGTCTTCCACGTCCTTACCGGCATGCCGCAGGACATCGGCGCTGCCATCACTTCCAGCCCTGACGTGCGCAAGCTGTCCTTCACCGGATCCACCCGCGTCGGCGCGCTGCTGATGAAGCAGAGCGCGGACACTATCAAGCGCCTCAGCCTCGAACTAGGTGGCAACGCGCCGCTGGTCGTGTTCGACGATGCCGATCTGGAAATCGCGGTTGCCGCGGCCATGGCCAGCAAGTTCCGCAACGCGGGGCAGACCTGCGTGTGCGCCAACCGCATCCTCGTCCAGTCCGGCATTCATGACGCTTTCGTCGAACGGCTGGGGGCCGAAGTGCGCAAACTGCACGCCGCACCCGGCATGGAGGCTGGTTCGACCGTCGGGCCGCTGATCAACGAAAGCGCCGTAGAGAAGGTCGCCGCCCACATTGCCGACGCGCTGGACAACGGCGGCCAGATCGTCGCGCGCGGCGGCGGGCGGGAGGATGGCCGCTTCGTCCGCCCCGTCCTGCTGACCGGCGCAACCCCCGACATGCGCCTTGCCAGCGAAGAGACGTTCGGCCCCCTCGCCCCCGTCTTCCGCTTCGGCAACGAGGACGAAGGCGTTGCCATGGCGAACGACACGCCGTTCGGTCTTGCCAGCTATTTCTATACCCGCGACATCGCCCGCGCCTTCCGCGTGGCGGAGCGGCTGGAAGCGGGCATGGTTGCGCTCAACACCGGTTCGATCGCGATGGAAATGGCCCCGTTCGGCGGCATCAAGCAATCGGGCCTCGGCCGCGAAGGCGGCACTTACGGGATCGAGGAATATCTCGAAACCAAGGCGTTCCACATCGGCGGCCTCGGCATCTGAGGGCCCGCCCCAAACCCTGACAAAAATCGGAAGCGACCATGACCAAGGACCGCAAGTACAAGATTGCCGTCATCCCCGGTGACGGCATCGGCAAGGAAGTCATGCCGGAGGGTGTTCGCGCGCTTGAGGCGGCGTCGAGCCGCTTCGGCTTTGAACTCGACATGCAGTGGCATGATTTTTCCAGCTGCGACTACTACGTCAAACATGGCCAGATGATGCCCGATGACTGGAAGGAGCAGATTGGCGACGTAGACGCGATCTTCTACGGCGCGGTCGGCTGGCCCGATACGGTGCCCGACCACATCTCGCTGTGGCAGTCGATCCTGCAGTTCCGCCGCGAATACGACCAGTACGTAAACTTGCGCCCCGTTCGCCTGATGCCGGGCGTGCCCTGCCCGCTTGCGGGTCGCAAGCCCGGCGACATCGACTTCTGGGTCGTGCGCGAAAATACAGAGGGTGAATACAGCTCTGTCGGCGGGCGCATGTTCCCCGGCACCGATCGCGAAGTGGTCATCCAGGAAACGGTGATGACCCGCCACGGCGTGGACCGCGTGCTGCGCTTCGCCTTCGACCTGGCGCAAAAGCGGGATCGCCGCCATGTCACCAGCGCGACAAAATCGAACGGTATCGCCATCACCATGCCGTTCTGGGACGAGCGGGTCGAGGCGATGGCCGCGCTTTACCCCGATGTCACGTACGACAAGTACCACATCGACATCCTGACCGCGCAGTTCGTGATGAACCCAGACCGTTTCGACGTCGTGGTCGCATCCAACCTGTTCGGCGACATCCTGTCGGACCTTGGCCCGGCCTGCACCGGCACGATCGGCGTCGCACCGTCGGCGAACATCAACCCCGATGGCACCGCGCCTTCGCTGTTCGAGCCGGTTCACGGCTCTGCACCCGACATCGCGGGCAAGGGCATTGCCAATCCCGTCGGCCAGATCTGGTCTGGCGTGATGATGCTGGAGCACCTTGGCGAAGATGCCGCCGCCGCCGCGATCATGAAGTCGATCGAGGACGTTCTGGCAACGGAGAGCGGCCGCACCGGCGACCTGAAGGGTAAGGCCGACACGATCACCTGCGGCAAGGCCGTCGCCGCCGGCATCTGAGCATCCTCGATGCGGGCGGCATAAAATGCCGCCGCCCGCATCCCGCTCGCCGCACGCTTGGCGTGCAGGGGGCAAACTTCGGTGCATGTGTCCGCGACCTGCTGGTTAAGGTCGCACCATGGAAAAAGCCCCTCAAACCGCATCCGCCCCGCTCGCCAACCGCTCGCTTGTCGACATCGACCGCGATCACCTGATCCATCCGGTCACGCCGTTCCGGGGCCACGAACAGCTTGGCGTTCGGGTGCTGACCGGCGGCAAGGGCATGTGGCTGACCGATGTGAACGGACGTGAAGTGCTGGATGCTTTCGCGGGGCTGTGGTGTGTCAACGCCGGTTACGGGCATGACAGCATCGTGGAAGCTGCGGCGAAGCAGATGCGCGAACTGCCCTATGCCACTGGCTATTTCTCCTTCGGGGCAGAGGCACCGATCCGGCTGGCCGGAAAGCTGACCGAACTTGCGCCCAAGGGGCTGGATCACGTCTATTTCACGCTGGGCGGTTCGGATGCGGTGGACAGCGCGATCCGCTACATCACCCATTATCACAACGCGATCGGCAAGCCTGAGAAGAAGCAGTTCATCGCGCTGGAATGGGGCTATCACGGCTCCAGCTCGACCGGCGCTGGCATGACCGCGCTCCCCGCATTCCATCGCGGGTTCGACCTGCCCCGCCCGTGGCAGCACCACATCGCATCGCCCTACCCCTATCGCCATCCCGAAGCGCACGACGATGCCGCCGTCATTGCCAGCACGGTCAAGGCGCTGGAAGACAAGGTGGCGGAACTGGGCGCGGACAATGTCGCCGCGTTCTTCTGCGAACCGATCCAGGGATCGGGCGGCGTGATCGTGCCCCCGGTAGGCTGGCTGAAAGCCATTCGAGAGACCTGCACGCGCCTTGGCATCCTGATGCTGGTCGATGAAGTCATCACCGGCTTCGGTCGCACCGGCCCGATGTTCGCCTGCGATGCCGAAGGGGTGTCGCCCGATTTCATGACCCTCGCCAAGGGGCTGACCTCCGGCTACGTGCCGATGGGCGCGATGCTGATGGCCGATCACGTCTATCAGGCCATCGCCGACAGCACGGCGCCAAACGTGCCGGTGGGCCACGGCTTCACATATTCGGGCCACCCCGTTAGCGCGGCGGTCGCGCTGGAAGTCATCCGCCTTTACGAAGACGGGTTGCTGGCAAACGGCGTGAAGACCGGAGAGGTTTTTGCGCAGCATCTGGCGCGGATCGCCGATCATCCGCTGGTTGGCGACACGCGCGGACGCGGCATGCTGGGCGCGATCGAACTGGTTTCGAACAAGGAAACCAAGACCCTGTTCGACCCCTCTCTCGATATCGGCGCACGCCTGTCGCAGGTCACCTGGGACAATGGCGTCGTCGTGCGCTGTTTCCCACAGGGCGTTATCGGTTTCGCCCCTGCTCTGTGCTGTTCAACCGGTGAAATGGATACTATCTTCGAGCGGATAGAAAAGTCGCTGGACCAATTGCTCGACGAAGCGGACATCCGTCGGGCTCTGGGCTGAGGAGACGGACATGACATTCGGCCCCAAACTCGACCGGATCGACCTGAAGATCCTGGCAAAGCTGCAGGAATCGGGCCGGATCACAAATGTCGAACTGTCCGACGCGGTCGGCCTGTCGCCCAGCCCCTGCCTTACGCGTGTGAAACGGCTTGAAAAGGCCGGCTACATCACCGGTTACGGTGCGCAGGTCGACCTTAACAAGCTGGGCGAGTTCCTGACCGTCTTCACCGAAGTCACGCTGAGCGAACACCGGCGCGGCGATTTCAGCCGCTTCGAAAGCCGGATCGTGAAAGTGGACGAGATCGTGGAGTGCCACCTCGTTTCCGGCGGCTACGACTACTTGCTGAAATTCGTCGCCCGCGGCGTTGCGCATTACCAGTCCATCATCGAGGATATGCTGGAAAGCGACTACGGCATCGAGAAGTATTTCAGCTACGTCGTGATCAAGAGCCCCTTCATCAAGTACCACTTCCCGATCCAGAACCTGTTCGGCGAGTAACCCGAAAGAGCCAATGGCCGATATCCAAGACCTGATCGCCCCGCTAATCGCGTTCCGCCGCGACATCCACGCGCATCCCGAACTGGGTTTCGCAGAGCACCGGACGGCAGGCCGCATCGCCGAAGCGCTGCGCGCGGCGGGTCTGGAAGTTACCGAAGGCATCGGCGGCACCGGCCTTGTCGGCGTTCTGCGTTGCGGTGACGGCACGCGCACACTCGGCCTGCGCGCGGACATGGACGCACTGCCGATCGAGGAGCGGACCAATGCCCCGTGGACCAGCACGCATCCCGGATGTTTCCACGGCTGCGGCCATGACGGGCATGTCGCCATGCTGCTGGGTGCGGCCCAGTACCTTGCCAGGAACGGCGGCTTTTCCGGCACGCTGAACTTCATCTTCCAGCCTGCCGAAGAAGGCCTTGGCGGCGCGCGCCACATGATCGAGGACGGTCTGTTCGATCGCTTCCCCTGCGACAGGGTCTATGCCTTGCACAACTGGCCGGGCCTGCCGGCCGGTACGATCGCCACCCGCCCCGGCGCGATCATGGGCGCGGCGGACAAGTTCGCGATCCGCATCACCGGCAAGGGAGGCCATGCCGCGATCCCGCAGGATACGCCGGATGCCGTGCTCGCCGCCGCATCGCTGGTGCAGCAGCTCAACACCATCATCGCCCGCAACGTGCCGGCCAGCGCGTCTGCCGTGCTTTCGGTGACGGAAATCCATGGCGGACACGCGCACAACGTGATCCCCGCCGAAGTTACCGTGGGCGGCACGGTGCGCAGTTTCGATCCGGCCGTGCAGGACAGGATCGAACAGCGCATGGAGCAGATCCTGTCGGGCATTTCCGCATCGTTCGAAGTGGAATGTTCGCTCGACTACGACCGCTATTATCCGGCCACGATCAACGATGCGGATGTCGCGCGCGACGCGCTGGCCGTGGCGGCGGAAGTCGGCAACGCCGAACTCGCGCCCGAACCTGCGCCCACTTCGGAAGATTTCTCGTACATGCTGCAGGCGCGGCCCGGCGCCTACATCTGGCTGGGGCAAGGTCGTGGCGAGGCTTCACCGCCGCTGCACAACCCGCATTACGATTTCAACGACGACGTGATGGAAACCGGCATCCGGCTGCACGTCGCCCTTGCCCGCCACTGGCTGCGCGACGACGCCTGAGCGTCGCGCGCCATACCTTTTCAGAAGAACAGACCGGCGCCCAGAATGGCGCGTGTGGCTTGCCCGCTTTCTTCGTTGGCGCGTGCGATGTCGCGCGTATTGCCGATCAGGCGTTCGTGCACCACGCCGACATAGACGTTGAAGACCGGCCCGATGGCCTGACGCAGGCGCAATGACAGTTCGGTATCGGTAAGACCGCTGCCGACTTCTTCTTCCGGAATTGCCTGTGCCGCCCAGCCGAAGGCAAGGCGCGGTTCCACCGTGAGCCCACCTGGCGTGAGGGGAATACCCGCCACGATCTGCCCTTCGCCGGTCAGGTCGCCATTTTCGGACAGGAAGAAGAAGTGCTCGCCCTCCAGGATCGAGCCGAAGCTCTGTTCGACGGCAAGGGCGGCATAAGTAAGGTCGCCGCCGGGGCGGAAATCGTGGCGCACACCGGCCATGAAACTGGTGCTGTCGTTGGGCATGAAGGCGGCGAGCGCCATGCTCGTGACTTCCTCGACACTGAGATGCGCCGTTTCGTTGCCGCCCTCCGCTTTCAGCACCAGCGCGTGACGGTCCCCGCCCGCCGTGACGGTGGTATCGAAGACGAACGGATCGTCGCCCTTGCCTTCCTGCAGTTCGAACAGGTCGACTTCGACCGATACGGCCTGAGCGTGAGCCGCAACGGAGGTGAAGGACAATATGGCGACAGCGCCTGCGGCGATCATGATCTTCCTCATGATCGCAAGATGCCCCTACCATCCTGAGAGATGGTGCTTTTTACAGCAGGGGGCACAGGCAATTCATGCCGCCTGCGATCATGTCTGCGGCAGGTTCGTTCAGAACCAGAAGCGCAGCCCCGCCAGCCATGTGAAACGGGAGGGATCTTCACCTTCGTCGCGGGCATAGTCGGCACTGCCCCCAACCTTGCGTTCCCACGAAAACCCGACATAGGGCGCGAAATTACGCTGGATCTCGTAACGAAGGCGTCCGGAAAGCTCGAACGAATCGAGCCCGCCGCCGATGCCCAATTCCGGCACGTCCTGAAGCGCGAAATCGACTTCGGCTTCCGGTTCGAAGACCAGTCGCTGCGTTAAGCGCATGTCGTGCATGGCCGTTCCGCGAAAGTGAACGTCGCCCTTTTCCGATACGAAGGCCTGCGCCTCCACCTCGATCCAATAGGGGGCCAGTCCCTGAACGCCGACCAGGGCATAAGTACGTTCGGGGTCGGGCCGGAAATCGTGCCGCGCACCCAGTTGCAGGTTGAACCAAGGGTTGATCGCATGGCGCCAATAGGCGTCGATCTCGATATCCTCTGGCTTTTCGCCAAACGCGCCTTCGCCGGAAAAGGCGAGAACAGCCCTGTCGATATCGCCACCGTACCACGCTTCCCCGTCGAAAACGTAGCCGTCGGCACCCTCGCCCGCGCGATATTCCAGCGTGTCGAGACCGGCAAAGAAACCGGTAAAAGCCATGCCCTTGAGCAGATCGACGCGGGATTGCGCCATGACGTCGGGGCCGAAAACCGCATCGGCGGCATGGTCTGTGGGTACGGGCGGCGGCGGAGCATCGCCCGGCTGGTCGGACACCTGCGGCGCCTGCGCGCCGTGGTGCATCGAATGGTCCATCTGACCATGGTCCATTGTTGAATGGTCCATTTCTTCCATGCCGCCCGCATCAGGCTGCATATCCATCATGGAATGATCCATCATGGAGTGATCCATCTGGCCATGGTCCATTGCACCGTGATCCATCTGGCCATGATCCATATCGTCCCCGGCCACGGGTACGGTCTCATCCGCCGTATCGCCCTCGTGATGGCCCATCTGAGAATGGTCCATCCCGTCATGATCATGCGCGATGGCGGGAACGGAAAAGGCGGTTGCCGCGACGGCAGTCAGGAAAAGGCGGCGCATCAGGCTTCTCCCTCTTCGCGGACAGTGACGACGCGCATCATCCCCGAATGCATGTGCAGCAGCATGTGGCAGTGAAACGCCCAGTCGCCCACCGCGTCCGCCGTCAGGTCGAACGAAGCCTTGCCGCCCGGCAGGACGTTCACCGTATGCTTGCGCACCCGATCGCCCGGATCGCCGGAAACCAGTTCGAAGAAATGGCCGTGCAGGTGGATGGGATGCGGCATCATCGTATCGTTGATCAGGTTCACGCGTACACGCTCGTCAAGGCGGAACGGAATCGGCTCCGGCCCCTCGCTGAAATCAACACCGTCCAGCGACCACATGTAGCGTTCCATGTTCGCGGTAAGGTGTATGTCGACCTGCCGGCTGGGCACGCGGGTGTCCGGGTTCGGCTCGGCAGAACGCAGATCGGCATAAGTCAGCACGCGGTGATCGACATTTTCCAGCCCGGTCGGCTTGTCGGCCAGCCGGTCGACCGGCATCGGCGACAGCGAGGCGACGCCCGGCCCCATCTTCACGCCCGGCGCCACGGAAGGGTCGCGCATCGACATGTCGGAATGGTCCATCGAACCGGAGTCCGGCGCACTGAGATCGAGCGTGTCGCCCATGTCCATCGAAGACATGTCCATGCCCATGTCGCGCATCGTCAGCAGCGGGCGTTCGCGGATCGCGGGGATCGGCGCGATCATGCCCATCTGCGTGGCCAGCGTCGCGCGGGCCTGCCCGCTGCGGTCGATCGCCTCTGCAATCACGCCATAGGCCTGCTGCTCGCCGGGCGTCACGATGAAGTCGTAGGTTTCGGCAATCGCAATCTGGACCTCGTCGGTCTCCACCGGTTGCACCGCCAGCCCGTCCGCCGCAACGACCGTCAGGGGAAGTCCGGGAATGCGGAAATTGAAGTTCGTCATCGACGACGCATTGATGACGCGCAGTTTCACCCGCTCGCCCGCCTTGAACAAGCCGGTCCAGTTTTCCGCACTGGAATGCCCGTTGATCATGAAGGAGTAAGTATCGCCGGTCACGTCCGAGATGTCGGTCGGGTCCATGCGCATCTTCGCCCATTCCAGCCGTTCCGACAGGTTCTGCCCACCGCCTGCCAGCAATTCGGCGATTGTCTGCCGCTGCTGGTTAAAATAGCCGCCCATGATCTTCAGCCGCCGAAGCTGTTCGTGCGGATGCATCGTGCTGAAGTCCGACAGGACGAGCACGTGTTCCCGATCGTAACTGTCATCCCCGCCCGCCGGATCGATGACGATGGGGCCATACAGGCCCATCGCCTCCTGCATGCCGGAATGGCTGTGGTACCAGTATGTGCCCGCCTGGATCAGCGGAAATTCGTAGACGAATGTCGTGCCCGCATCGATGCCGGGGAAACTGACCCCCGGCACCCCGTCCATATCGAACGGCACAAGAAGCCCGT
Organism: Croceicoccus bisphenolivorans; assembly: GCF_001634625.1. Taxonomy (GTDB): domain Bacteria; phylum Pseudomonadota; class Alphaproteobacteria; order Sphingomonadales; family Sphingomonadaceae; genus Croceicoccus; species Croceicoccus bisphenolivorans. Next base: position 107,348 of record NZ_LRSE01000001.1, read on the forward strand.
GCCAGTGGATAGAGGACTGTTCGCGCAAATTGTTGGTGACCGACAGCCGGACCTTCTCGCCCTCCCGCATGCGGATCAATGGTGCGGGAAGCGTGCCGTTGACCGTAACGGCATGGCCAGATCGACCATCGACGGAAAAATGGCTGTCCCCGATGGTAAGGGCGATGTCGTTGCCGGAAAGCACGCCGGGAACGGGATTGCCCGCAGGCGTCATGCCCTGCGTGCCGCTGCGGGCCCATGCGGGGAAGAAAGCGCTGCTGCCAAATGCGGCGGCCAATGCACCGGAACTTGCGATGAAACGGCGGCGGTCGAGCGAAACTGGGCTTGTCATGCCACCCTATACGGCGGCGGTGACACTATCCCTCGCCCCAATGATCAATCAGACGAATTTTCTGCGAGAATTTCCGTAAGCTTCTGGCGCGCCCGATAAATCCGTGTCTCCACCGCCTTGCGACTGATGCCCAGCACCGCGCCCGCCTCGATCTGGTCCATCCCTTCCAGCGTGCAGAGCACCAACGGTTCGCGCAGGTTTGCCGGCAAGGCGGCAAGCGCACTGCGGATGCGATCGACATGCTGCGCGGAACCCAGCGCGCTTTCCGGGTCCGGTGCATCGTCGGATACCGACAGGGCATCGTCCAGCGGCATGGCAAACGTGAAGAAGCGGCGCACGGCACGCCTGCGCGCCCAATCGCGGCACTTGTTCACCGCGATCGCCAGCAACCATGTGCGAAAAGGCCGTGCCGGATCATACCGGCGCAATGCCGCAAAGGCGGAAACGAAGCATTCCTGCGTTATGTCCAGTGCCTCGTCATCGTCGCGGACCTGCCCGCGGGCATAGCGGAACACCGATGCGCGGTGTCGGTCCATCAGCCATGTAAACCCTGCCTGCCGCCCGTTCAGGGCAGCGGCAACGGCCTGGCTGTCATCGACGAAGTCGGTTGCCCCCGCCACGGCGAAACTAGTCTTGCGGCGTCTGGGTAAGTGCCTCGGCAACGGCCTTGTCGAAGACTGCAGCCTGATCGGGGCGAAGCACGGCACGCATCGCGAAAACGTGGCTCAGCGTCGCTTTCTGAAGCTGCCCCATTGCCATGTGCGACCGGTCGACCGCGCGTTCGACCGCGGGGCCATATTCGTGCTCGTTCGCCACGGCCTCGGCAAGATCGCGGTTCGCGCCTTCCAGCTCCGCCTCCAGCGCCTCTCGCTTCTGGGCAAATCCGGTTTCGAGGGCGTGGATCTTCGCCTCCTGCCCTGCATCCAGATCAAGCTGTTCGTGCATGATGGCGTGAAGCCTGCCGCCGCTGTCGGCATGGCCGACCGGCAGGATGCGCCCGATCCACAATGCGGCAAAGGCGGCCAGCACGGCGACGACTGCGACCAGCAGGTAGCGGGTAAAATTGCGCATCAATCGTTCAGCAGGTGAGAGGGGGCCGAAGCGGGCATTGCCAGCAGCGGTTCCGCCTGTGCCGGCGATCCGCCGCCGATGCCCAGCGCAAGGCCGACCGAACCGGCAAGGCATACGGCCAGCACCAGCCCGCGCCGAGAAAGATCGCGTTCGCGACGGGCGGCAAGTCCGTCCATCACGGCGCTGTCTATGCCGGCAAGCCGGGCCGGCACCTGCTCTTCGTGCAGGGAAACGAGCATGGCATCGAGGTCATGCATGGAGAGGGGTCCTTTCAACAATGCCCCCGGCTTTGAAATCACCGGCGGCAACACCCTTATACGCGGATTGGCGGCATTTCCCTCATTTCGTGCGATCCACTACAAATCTGCGTCGGGTTCGAGGGATCGGGCGATCAGCCGCGTATCCCCTTGCAGTGCCGGTTGCCATGCGCCGTTCGCGACGCTGGCGATTGCCTGCCCCCTCGCAAAGGAATTACGATGAAAGCCCTTCTCGCCCCCCTCGCCCTGATTGCCGCTCTGGCTCTTCCCGGCACCGCGATTGCCCACCCGAAGCTGGTGTCGGCAAGTCCGGCCGCGGAAGCTGCCGTCGCAAAGCCGACGAAGCTGACGCTGACTTTCTCCGAAGAACTCGTCGCGCCGCTTTCCGGTGTCGAGCTGACGATGACCGGCATGCCCGGCATGGCCAACCACAAGCCGATGGCGGTGAAGGGCTTCCAGACGAAGATCACCGGCAAGACGATGACGATCGTGCTGCCCCGCGCGCTGCCCGCCGGCACTTATGCCGTAAAGTGGCACGTTGTCGCCGCCGACCAACACCGCATCGAAGGCGGCTACAACTTCAAGGTAAACTGACGAACGGCAGGGGAGCCTTCCGCGATGATCGACGCAACGGTGGTTTTCGCGCGTTTCGCGCTGTTCGCGCTGACGCTCGGTCTGGCCGGGGTTCCCCTTTACCTGCGCATCAATGGTGTGACGCGCGCCACCGGCGTACAGCGGCTTGCGCTGGGCGTGTGCGCGGTGCTGGTGTTCTGTGCCGCAATTTGGTGGGCGGCCGCCGCTATCGCCGCGATGGCGGCGATGTCGCTTGGCGATCTGGATACAGCCACGTTCCGCGCGGTGCTGGATGCGACGCCGCTCGGCCCCGTACTCAAGGTCAGGCTCGCCGCCGCGCTGGCCATGGTGCTGGCACTGGCCCTTTTTCCCCGCAACATCCTCCTCGCCCTGCTGGGCACCATCGTGCTGGCCGCTGGCGCGTGGACCGGACATGCCGGTGCCACCGAAGGCGTGACCGGCACGGTGCACCGCGTGTCCGACATGCTCCACCTGATCGGCGCGGCCGTGTGGTTCGGGGCGTTGGCGATATTTATCGCATCGATATCCGGCAGTAGCGACAGGCGCGATCTGTCCCACCGGCTCGAACGGTTTGCGCGAACGGGCACCATCGTCGTCACGGTGCTGGCACTAACCGGCGCTGCGAACGCATGGATCATCGCGGCACCCGGCTGGAGCGCGAGCAGCACATGGTCGCTGCTGCTCGCCGCCAAGGTCGGCCTGTTTTTCGCGATGCTCGCTCTCGCCGGTCTCAACCGGTGGAAGCTCACCCCCGCGCTGAAATCCGGCCGCCCGACAGCGGAACGCAACCTGCGCCTGTCGCTCTCGCTCGAAGCGGGTTGCGCAATCGCCATCGTGGCACTTGTCGCGATCCTCGGCCTCGGCAATCCCGCAGGCTAGTCGCCACGCGACGGTCGAGACAGGTCAGACGAGTTCCAGAGCCACGGCAGTGGCCTCACCGCCACCGATGCACAGGCTGGCAACACCGCGCTTCAAACCGCGCGTTTCCAGCGCATTGAGCAAAGTGACCATGATCCGCGCGCCGGATGCACCGATGGGATGGCCCAGCGCGGTCGCGCCGCCGTTCACGTTCAGCTTGTCGGCCGGAATGTCCAGATCGCGCGCTGCGATCATGGCGACAACGGCGAAAGCCTCGTTCACTTCGAACAGATCCACGTCCTCAACGCTCCAGCCCGCCTTTTCCAGCGCCTTGCGCATCGCGGGAACGGGTGCGCTGGTGAACTTCGACGGTTCCTGCGCATGGGCGGCGGTGGCCACTACACGGGCGACGACCGGCAGGCCGAGCTTTTCTGCCACGCTGGCGCGGGTCATCACAAGAGCAGCCGCACCGTCGGAAATCGAGGAGGCATTGGCCGCCGTGACGGTGCCGTCCTTCACGAATGCGGGCTTGAGCGACGGGATCTTGTCGGGCCGTGCCTTGCCCGGCTGTTCGTCGGTATCGACCACGGTTTCGCCGCCGCGGCCCTTTACCGTCACCGGCTCGATCTCCCGCACGAAAGCGCCGCTGGCGATCGCCTCGTTCGCGCGCGCAAGCGAGCGCAGGGCATATTCGTCCTGCTCCTCGCGCGTGAACTGGTAATCGCGCACCGCGTCCTCTGCGAAAACGCCCATCGCCTTGCCGGGTTCATAGGCGTCTTCCAACCCGTCCATCATCATCGTGTCGATGATCCGGTCATGCCCGATGCGTGCGCCGGAACGATGTTTGGGCAAGGCATAGGGCGCATTGGTCATGCTCTCCATCCCTCCCGCGATGGCAACGTCGATCGAACCTGCGGCCAGCGCGTCATGCGCCATGATCGCGGCCTGCATGCCCGAACCGCACATCTTGTTGACGGTCGTCGCCTCGACAGAAAGCGGCAACCCCGCAGCCAGCGCCGACTGGCGCGCAGGCGCCTGCCCCAATCCGGCAGGAAGCACGCAGCCCATGTAGATCCGTTCCACGGCATCGCCATCGACCCGGGCGCGCGAAACGGCAGCTTTCACCGCCACGGCACCAAGGTCGGTCGCCTTCGTGCCAGCGAATGCACCCTGAAACCCGCCCATTGGGGTACGGGCATAACCGGCGATGACAACCGGATCGGTAACTGTCCCACTCATGCTGCCAGCTCCTTGAGGCAATCAGAATAGCGCATGCGCTACGTTGCATGCACTCGAACTATATATACTCATGAGTATATGACTGCCCCACGGGTTTCCTGTCAATCCTCTGCAGCCGCACCGATGCGACTGATTACAATCGTGGTTAGCCATTTCTTAAGGCAATTGGACGATGACCCACTGATGGGTTATGACTTCACGACCATCGGGGGGCGGCGAAACGTGCGGCTGATCATACAGATACCGTGCCTGAACGAGGCAGACCACTTGCCTGCCACGCTGGCGGCATTGCCGCGCCAGATTGCCGGAATCGACAGCATCGAAGTGCTGGTCATCGACGATGGCAGCAACGACAACACCGCCGAAACCGCGCGCCAGTGGGGCGTACAACATGTCGTGCGCCACCGCCGCAACCGGGGTCTTGCCGCCGCCTTTCAAAGCGGGATCGATGCTGCCCTTGCCGCCGGTGCCGACATAATCGTCAACACCGATGCGGACGGGCAATACGAAGGTGCGGACATCGCCAAGCTGGTGGGGCCGGTCGTACGCGGGGAAGCGGACATCGTGATCGGCGATCGCGGCGTTGCCGAAAACGCGCATTTCGGTCCGTTCAAGCGCAGGTTGCAACGCCTTGGCAGCGCAGTCGTGCGCCGCGCATCGGGCACGACCATCACCGACGCGGTCAGCGGCTTTCGCGCCATCAGCCGCGAAGCAGCGCAGCGCATCACTATCACAACCGAATTCAGCTATACCACGGACATGCTGATACAGGCCGGGCGCAAAAGGCTCTGCGTGACCAGCGTGCCGATCCGCACCCACCGCACGGATCGCCCTTCGCGCCTGTTCAAATCGATCCCGCGCTTCATGGTCCAGACAGGGGTGACGATCACCCGCGCCTATACCACCAACAACGCCCTGCGGGTCTTTGTCGGCCTTGGCATACTGATCTTCGCGATGGGGATGCTGCCGGTGGCGCGGTTCGTCTGGTTCTACCTGTCAGGCGACGGCGATGGCCACATCCAGTCGTTGATCCTAGGCGGCGCCTTGCTGATGATGGGCACGCTTGTCGCGGTGATGGGCGTGCTGGCAGACTTGATCGCCACGAACCGGAAATTGATGGAGGCGACGCTCTACAAGCTGAGGAAGCTGGAGGAGCGGCTCGAGGATGAAGTTCGTGTAGACGACGAAGATAGCTGCGCACCGCAGAAAGAACTGCACGACTATCAGAAACGGGCTATCGGCGAATGAACGGCCGCCTCGATCAGCGTGATGCGTAGTTGGCTGCAACCCAATTGCGATAGGATCCGTCAAGAACCGCGCTCCACCACGTCTCGTTTTCGACATACCAACGCATAGTGTGGTCGAACCAGCTCTCGAATTCTCGTGATGGCACGTACCCCAGTTCACTGCGGATTTTCCTCTCGTCGATAGCGTATCGCCGGTCGTGTCCGGGCCTGTCCGTCACGTAAGTTTTAAGCTGCGAAGTGTCCTGCCCTCTCGCCGCTGGCGCATCGGGAAACCTCTCGGCAAGAGCTGGGACATCGGCGAAGAGCGCGTCAATGGAACGACATAGAGTGTCGATCACCTCGACATTGGCCAGTTCCGCGCCGCCGCCGATATTGTAGCACTCGCCGATCTTCCCCCTTTCCAGAACCAGCTCAATGCCACGGCAGTGGTCCTCGACATACAGCCAGTCGCGGATCTGCATCCCGTCGCCATAGATCGGCAACGACCGGCCATGCAGGGCATTGATGATAAACAGTGGAATCAGCTTTTCAGGGAATTGGTACGGACCGTAGTTGTTCGAGCAGTTCGAAGTAGTAACCGCGAGACCGTAGGTGTGGTGATAGGCACGGACGAGATGGTCCGAGGCGGCTTTCGAGGCCGCATAGGGCGAATTGGGCGCATAGGCTGTCGTCTCACTAAAGGCCGGATCTTCGCCACCCAGCGTACCGTATACCTCGTCGGTAGAGACATGATGGAAGCGATGATCCCTGCCCGAGCCTTGATCCAACCAGAACGCCTTGGCTTGCTTGAGCAGTTCGTGCGTGCCCACGATATTGGTATCAATGAAGGCATCGGGGCCGAGGATCGACCGGTCCACGTGTGATTCGGCCGCGAAATGGACGATCGTGTCGATGTTCCGTTCACGCAGCAGCGACCCCACGAGATTGCCGTCGCGGATGTCCCCCTCGACAAGGTTAATACCTTCAACGCCATCAAGGCTCGCGGCATTGCCCGCATAGGTCATCGCGTCGAGCACGAGGAGTTCGTCGGCCCGATGCCGCTCGCGCCAGAAGCGCACGAAGTTTGAACCGATGAAACCCGCGCCACCGGTAACCAGAAGTCTAGCCAATTTCCTGCTCTTTCCTGCATTTCAACATGAGGCGCAGTTCGCTGCGCCAATGATTCGAAATCCAGCCCAGTTCCCGCCACGTGTCTGCCTTATCGAGGACGCTGAAAGCGGGACGACGGGCGGCCTGAGGGTAATCTTCACTGCGGATGGGGCGTATCGCGACATCCCGGGTCAGGATATTGAGTGCGAGCGCCTCTTCATGGATAGCGACCGCGAAATCATACCACGAACAGACACCGGCATCGGTGAAATGCCACACGCCACTGGCTCCGATTTCGAGTAAGCCCCAGATTGCGCGCGCCAGGCTGAGCGTGTGCGTAGGGGTACCCACCTGATCGCTGACTACGTCGAGCGCTTCGCGCTCTGCCATGAGGCGCAGCATCGTCTCAACGAAGTTCCTGCCGCCCGCGCCATGGACCCACGCCGTGCGAAGCACGAGCGCATCGGCATATGCGAGTGCCGCGCGCTCGCCGACAAGCTTGCTCGCACCATAAACATTTATCGGATTAGTCGCACTATCCGGCCGATAGAGATTTGCGGACGCTCCATCGAAAACAAAATCGGTGGAGACCTGGACGAGCCTCGCCCCGCAATCGACCGCGGCACGGGTAAGCGTGGTGACGGATTCGCCGTTAATCCGGGCTGCAAGGGCGATGTCGCCCTCGGCCCGGTCGACCGCGGTATAGGCGGCGCAATTCACGATCACTGCAGGCGCGGCCGAACGAACTGCCTGCACGATCGATGCGTCATCGGCCATGTCGCACTCGTCGCGCCCAAACATCAGGCACTCGACGCCCTTATCCGCCGTTTGGGCAAGTGCCTTGGCTAGCTGCCCCCCCGCGCCGGTTACCATGACCCTCACGGGTAGGTCTGCGCATCACGGAAGCGCACTGCATCGCGGTCCTTAGGCGAGACAGTCGGTTCGATATCATCCAGCGGCCATTCGATCCCGATATCCTGATCATCCCATCGGATGGCGGCCTCGTCCTCCGGCACATAGAAATCGGTACACTTGTAAAGGAGGTCGGTCCCGTCTTCGAGGCTAAGAAAGCCGTGACCAAAGCCAGGCGGGACCCAAAGCATGCGATGATTTTCCCCGCTCAACACAACGCCCATCCACTGACCGAAATGCGGTGATCCGCGCCGCAAGTCCACAGCCACATCAAAGGCACTGCCACGGACGACGCGGACAAGTTTTCCCTGTGGCCGTGTCCGCTGGTAGTGCAGTCCGCGCAATACCCCGCGCGACGAACGGCTGTGATTGTCCTGCACAAAATCGAGATCATACCCGAGATCCGCGAACGTCCGGCGATTCCACGTCTCTTGGAAAAAACCGCGCTCGTCGCCGAAGACGTTCGGATCGAAGATGACGACTTCGGGAAGCCGCGTCGACATCGCCTTCATCGCGCGGCCTGTCGCAGCTGGTCGAGCAGGTATTCACCGTACCCGCTCTTGCGCAGCGGATCGGCCAGGCATTCGAGCGCGGCATCATCGATGAAGCCCTTGCGCCAAGCGATTTCCTCTGGACAACAGATCTTGAGCCCTTGCCGCTCCTCGACGATACGGACGTAAAGGCCAGCATCGAGCAGCGAAGAATGTGTGCCCGTGTCGAGCCAGGCATAGCCGCGACCCATGATCTCGACATTTAGCTTGCCCGCTTCAAGGTAGAGGCGGTTGAGGTCGGTGATTTCCAGTTCACCACGCGTTGACGGCTTGATCTCGCGCGAGAGTGGGACCACGTCGCCGTCGTAGAAGTAGAGTCCAGTCACTGCGTAGTTCGATTTGGGCTTGGCAGGCTTCTCCTCGATCGTCTCCGCCCGCCCGTCGCTATCGAAGGAGACGACGCCATAAGCCGAGGGATCGCGAACGTAGTAGCCGAACACGGTCGCTCCATCGCTCCGCTGGTTCGCCCTTGTCAGCAATTCTGGAAGGCCGTGGCCATAAAAGATGTTGTCGCCAAGAATCAGCGCGCAGGGCGCACCGTCGAGAAAATCCGCACCGATGTGAAACGCTTGCGCAAGACCGTCGGGGCTGGGCTGCACCATGTAGCTGATTTCAAGCCCCCACTTGCGCCCGTCTCCCAGCAACGCACGGAAGGCTTCACTGTCCTGCGGCGTCGTGATGATGAGAATCTCGCGAATGCTCGCCAGCATGAGGACGGTCAGCGGATAATAAATCATCGGCTTGTCGTAGACCGGCATCAGCTGCTTGCTCGTCGGCAAAGTCAGTGGATGCAGCCTGGTACCCGTGCCGCCAGCCAGAATGATGCCTTTACGCGCCCTCATGCTCAATATTACTCCCGCGCCGGGCCGGCCGGCCCTATTGCCATGTGGGGCCGAACCATGCTGCGCCCCTTCGCCGGACTGGCCCTGTTCTCTCACCCGACCGAAAACGGTTGGCAAGAAGACCCCCCTGCTATTTCCCCGGAACCCTTATTCAAACATAATTAGCGAAATCTTAAAGGGGTTCGCTGCTATGTCACTGGACAAATGGCCTGACGGCGGCCGGCGATCGGCACCGCAGGGGTGCCTGGCCAAGGGGAAAGTATTTCGGGGATGACTACAGATACTTTGGTGACACCAGCAGGCAAAGGATCGTCCGGGAAGTTCATGGCTGGACTGTCGGAAGCCCGAGTGGGGGCTATCGCGTTGGCGGCAGTAGTCGCGCTGCAGTTTTCTCTGATCTTCACTCGGTCCGTGAACTGGGACGAATTCTGGTTCTACCACCTCATCCTGCAGTTCACCGCGGGCGAGCTGACGATGCCGCTTCAAACGCTACATGTGCGCCTTTTCGCATGGCTGCCTGCGCTTGCAGGAAACGGTATCGATCACATCGTCATCGCTCGGATCTTCATGTTCGCGTGCGAGCTCGTCACGATCGGCGCGATCATCGTCATCGCCCGTCGCTTCGTCACAATGCCCGCCGCGATCACGGCCGGGCTGCTCTATATTTCGGCCGGATTCGTGTTCCAGCACGGTTTCTCCTTCCGCACCGACCCGATGGCGACGGCAGCGCTGATGGTCTCGCTCGCCCTCATCGCCCGCAGGCCGCTCGACTCGATTACAATCGCCGTAGTGGCTATCCTGATAGCCGTTGCAGGCCTCGTAACGACGAAAATCATCCTCTACATGCCTGCTTTCGCCGGACTGGCCTGGCTTAACCTCCACCGCTCCAGCAACAAGACATCGTACATTCTTCGCTGCGTAATTCTTTTCGCGGTGACGGCACTGCTGTTCGCCCTGCTCTATAAATGGCACGTCGGCGGCCTCCAGCCCGCATCGAAGGCCATCGCTGAGACGGGCGAAAGTGCCGGAGAAACAAACAGCGGTGGCATCCAAATGCTGGCTGGCGCAGCCAAGTGGATGTTCTTCATCGGCGTGCCGCCCTATCTCAACATGATCTACAAGGCTATGCTGACCGCTCCGCTGCTCACGCTGCTGTCGTGGACCGCCCCCTTCACCATCATGTTAGGCAAGCGGTCCTCAGCAGAAAAGTTCGCGCTGCTGGGCTTCTGGGCAATAATCTTGGTGCCGCTATTCTACAAAAATACCGCCGGCTACTTCTACGTTTTCATGTTTGCCCCGCTTGCCGTGGGCTGTGTCGACGCTATATGCCTCATACAGCGCCGATATGGGGCATACCTCCTCCCCTTTTTGCTCTTGGGCATCTCAGTGGGGGTCTTCGCGATGGAACGGCGCGATGTGATCGGCAATCAGCGCGAAATCCAGAGGACTGCGAGCGCTCTGTTCGACCAGCCGGTCGCTTATTTCGATCACAACGGGATGCTGCCCGACTTCGACAAAAAGAACTACCTGATGACCCCTTCGGGCATGGCGACTTATCGAGAGGCCGGCGTTCCCACCTACCGGAATGCGATGAAAGAAGATGTGATCCCGCTTCTACTGTCTAACTGGTTCAGCCTGCGGATGACACTTCTTTCCGATGATGACAGCCTGCTGCTGCCCGCCGACCTCAAGGCCATACGTGAAAATTACATCCAGTTTTATGGCCCCTTCTGGCTAGCGGGTCGTAATATAGAGGCAAAGTCGACATATTCAGACGAATTGCTCGTCCCCGGCGAATACACCGTGTTGGACGCCCCAGCAGTGATCGACGGCGAACGGCATGACACGGGCTCCGTGGTAACGCTCAAGCGAGGTATGCACGAATGGTCTGCGCCGGAAACGGACAGCCGCGTAGTCTGGGGCGCTGATCGCAAGGACCCTGTGAAACCCTGGGACGAAGGTCCACTATACGTCGGTTTCTGACCGAGCCTTAGATGACGAGCGCCATGGCCGCAATGCGAATGATATCCTGCGCGAAAAGCCGATTCCGGAGCACAAAGCCTTTCCGTTTGAAAAAAGACTGGCCGCTGGTCCTGCCATAGGCGCGAAGCAGCGAGACCAGTTCCGGATCCGCCTGATCGTCAAAACGATCCGCAAAAATCACAGCCTGCGCGCGAGTGCGCGCTACAATAGCACGGCCGCGCGTCAGCTCCTTGGCGGGGCGTGTCGCAAAACGTGTGACGTAGGTGCGCAAGCCCGCGCTCTTCGCCCCCAGCGTGTTGCGCCCATGCTGGCGATAACGGATCAGCGGTTCGCCGACCTCAACCAATTCGCCCGTACCTGCGGCCACGAGAGCAAGCCACCAGTCGTGCATCATCGCCACGTCTGGGATGGGCAGCGATTTCTCACGCAAGACCGCATTGCCCATCATGGCGCACCCGGTGACATAGTTCTGCATCATCAAATAACGCCCTTCCTCTCCGGGATGCGGCGTCCTGAGTTTCGAGAAACGACGGAACGACGGAGCGATCAGGCGCAGTTTTTCGTCGACGACCTCAAGGTCGCAGTGCGAAAGAACCGGAACTTGCCCGCCGGCTCTCTCCTCCGCGCTCCGGATTGCGGAACGCATAGTGGACAGCTTGTGCGGCAACCAGACATCGTCCTGGTCGCAGAAGGCGAAATAGGGCGCGGTACTGCGCTGGAGGATTCGCCCGAAATTGCGCGATGCGCCTAGCCCGGTTTCGCTGTCACGCACAATTTCGACCGGTTGGCTGACGTGCGAGGCGAAGTTCTCAACCATAGCCAGCGTCGTGTCACTCGATCCGTCATCGCGCACGATCAGCCGCCAGTTCGCAAAATCCTGCGCAGCGAGAGATTGCAGCTGCTCATCAAGGAATGTCGCGCCATTGTATGTCGCCAAAAGAATGTCGATTTCGGGGGTGATCATAGCAACACTCCTGCAGAGTGGGTGCGAATTGCCTGCTCGATAACATCGGCCCAACCTTGTTCGATGACATCCCTGGCGAACCTGTCACCGATCCGATCATCGGGCAGAACTTCGTGCGCACCGATAGACTGCAACATCTCCTCAACCGCATTGAGCAGCGCTTCCGGATTGCCGGCCGGAACAAGCTTCACAGACGGGTGGTCTTCAGGCATTAATTCACGCATTCCCGGCCCATCGCGGGTAACGAGGGGCTTGCCGCTGGCTAGAATCTGGAAGACCTTGTTGGGAATGACACGCCCCGCCTTTGCTGAGGTTCCGAAAACGCCAAGACAAACATCCGCTCGGGCGATCTCCTTCGCAAGTTGTTCGTATTCGACCCATTCGGTCCATTGCAGGTTTTCGGGTCTTGCCGCGGCGATGAGCGCGGCGATGAACGCGGCCTCCTGCCCGGTGCCGATTATCCGCCAATCGAACCTTTCCGCCCCTCGAAGACAAGCGGCCTCGACAATGGTGCCGATCCCATGCAGAGGAATGAACTGTCCGTAGAACAAGACGACGGGCCGGTTGCTCACCCCGTCACAGTCGGACGAACTAGCCGCGAAAACACCCTCGCAACCGACCATGACACTGGCCGTTTTTCCGCGAGGCAGACGGTATTCGGCTTCGAAATAATGAGCATGGGCGCGGGTATCGAGGACAACGATGTTCGCTGCACGGCAGGCCAGCTTTTCAAGCGCGTGGAGCATCCTTGCTACAGTTTTCCCTCTAGCAACCATGGCGCGATCCTCGACAACCGTGTCGTAAACGGACAGGAACGCGTCCCAGATCACCGGAACACCGCGCAGCCTTGCCGGTATTGCTATGGCGAGGACATCGAAGAGCCCGAAGTAACCTACTACGACCGCATCGTGCGTCGGAACCCTTAAATAGCGAATGACCAAGCCAGGCCATGCCAGAAACGTCTGCAAAGTCCTGGCTGCCATGCGCAAACGAGAGACCTGGCTCTTGTCCCGCGTTGTACCCCAGATGTCGCAACCGATCTCTGTAACCTCGAAACGTCGGAAAAGCGCGTCTCGCATGATCCTGACACGCGGCTTGCCAAGGTCGAATGTCCCCCACAGGACAATGCGACGACGGTCGCTCCGCACTTTGCACGAATTATCGGTCGACGAAATGTCGGGGCATGTTTTTCGCATCGCGCGATCTATTGCCCGCTTCCGTTACCGGCGACAAGTCGTTCGCCCCACCATACTCAAGATGAACCCCTGCTATAACCAAGGTCGGGAAAGGCTCCCTTCTGGATTTATTAACCGAACCTGCCGATAACGGTATACAGACACTGACATCAGACCTTCACAACCATCACCACGCAATCCCGAACGCCTCGACAAAGCCGATAACGAACTTCAATCAAGTCTTCAGCAACTGAGGAAGCCTGCAGTGATCTCAAAGACGCGAAGATCGGAACCTCGCCAGTGATGCGATTGGTGAGAGCAGCCCGGCAACTGCAGTCCGGTCCAATTGCCCAGCTTAGCATGTTGAGTTTACTGCTAAGGCTTTTCAGCATTGCAATAGTGTTTGCACTCTCCGTGGCCACTGCGCGACTGCTAGGTCCGAGGGGATACGGCGCGGTCGCTTGGGTGATTTCCGTTGCGCAGCTCATGGCCGTTCTTTCCACGTTCGGATTTGCGGCCCTTGCCGTCAAAGAGATTCCCAGTCGACTGTTGAAAAGCGACTATTCGGAACTTAGTTCCCACCTAACGACTGGGTTCAGAATTACGTTGTGGCTATCAATTACGGGCGCGATCGGATTTTTTCTAATACTGTCGCAACGCAACAACACGAATTTGACCGTAGGCGCCCTACTCACAATACCGCTTGCCTTTCTGTACCTGTTTCGGGGCTGGGCTCAAGGATTCAAAAGTGTACCCTTGGCCCAGATACCTGGGGAGATATGCAGGCCACTTTTGGTCATCACTTCCATAGCCCTTTTGTACTTCACTGGCGTATCCGTAAGTGAGCATTCTTTCCTTACAGCGTCGCTTTTTTCTTATAGTCTTGCAGCTTTAATCGCGTTTGCAACCATAAAATTCAAGGTTATCGATCCGCTTCCGAAGTCAGAACCCAAATTCAAGCCAGACTTCCATCAGTCTCTCCCCTTGCTCGGACTAGCTTTTGCTGCAGTTCTACAAGGTGAAATCAACACTCTAATGCTGGGATGGCTTGCAGGATCAGAAGAGACGGGTCTTTTCCAGCCTGTGGCCCGCATCGCCCCTCTCATGCTTTTGGCTGTAGAAGCCACCAGTATGGCCTACGCTCCTCGAGTTGCGGAATTGTGGAGGGGCGGTGACCGAGACAGAATCCAGAATCTTACAACGAAATTCTCACGAACGACTGCCGGGTTAACAATTCTTTTCGGGCTGGCCGTCCTTGTCATGAGTAAACAATTGATGGCGGTTTTCGGCCGCGAATTCGTAACAGTAAGCGGCATAATCTGGGTTGTCGTAGCGGCCCAAGTTTTGAATGCATGCTGCGGCCCGGTAGGCGCTCTCCTCACAATGACCGGGCATTCAAAGCTTGCACTTGCCGGTCAATGTGCCGGATTGATCACTAATGCTGGGCTTGCCTATTTTCTGGTTCCCACGCATGGGGCAATCGGGGCGTGCCTATCGATGGCTGGAGGGATCATCGTTTGGAATCTTGCTATGCTGGCGGCTGTGTCAGCGAAGTTGCAGGTCGATCCGACGATTTTCGGCATTAGTCAAAAATCGCGCAGTGCTGTTTGAAGAGGGCCGTCACCTGATGAAGTTCCCAGGTCTGCGCGTCCTGCTGGCGGCACACTCCATGAAGGAGTTGACTGGCAGTGAGATACACTGCCTCCAGCTCGGGTCCTATTTTGCATCTCAAGGTGCAAACGTGACTTTCCTCGCGCTTGAGCAAGGCAACCCAATGACAAGCGAAATCGAAAAATTGGGCTCGAGAGTCATTGGTCCCAGTGAAGTCGGCAAAGAAAATTACGATCTAGTTTGGACCCATCACGATACGATCTTCGCCTGGGTCCACGCGATATTGCGAACTCGAGCTAAGCGACACATTCACGGCCTGCTTTCCATGCAACAAAAGATTGAGCGGGTTCCGCCTATTCCATATCCTCTCACGCAAGATACACTTCGACTGGTGGCCAACTCTCTGGAAACGCGGGATATTGCTGCACGGCGCAGTCACCGTGATGACATAGACATCATGCCGAACTTCATTCCCACAGCATTTTTAGAAAAAGTCCGGTTGGACTTGCCTGAAAAACTCGAAAATCTGGCCATTGTATCGAATCATCCCCCAGCTGAGTTGTTAAACCTTGTACCCATAATGGAAGAAATGGGTGTTAAAGTGACGATCTTTGGTCACGGATATCGATATATTCCAATCGACCACGAAACGCTGATTTCCTTCGACACTGTCGTCACTATCGGCAAAACCGTCCAGTATTGTCTAGCCCAATCAATACCGGTTTTCATTTACGACCGGTTCGGTGGTCCGGGCTTCATTGATGTCGAAGGGTTTCGAAAGCACGAAGATAGTAACTTTTCGGGCAGATCAGATCCCCGGCGGCGCAATGCGCAAGATTTGGCGAAAGAGATTGTCGACGGCTACGCCAACGCCGCAGAGCAAGCAATTATCCTGCGACAAAAGAATGCTGGAAGGTTCGCCATAGATCGCTGCGTCGAC
Source organism: Croceicoccus bisphenolivorans (assembly GCF_001634625.1). Taxonomy (GTDB): domain Bacteria; phylum Pseudomonadota; class Alphaproteobacteria; order Sphingomonadales; family Sphingomonadaceae; genus Croceicoccus; species Croceicoccus bisphenolivorans. The sequence goes on from NZ_LRSE01000001.1 coordinate 123,012, forward strand.
GATGTGATCGGAACCTTTGGGCAATCTCGATTGCCCACCCTGACAGTAACCGAACAAATCAGCACCTTGTTCAAATACACGATCCTCAGGCCAAAGGTATTGGTCCGCGCAATCGCGCCAAGACTGGTGAGGCAGTTGACCCAAGCCAGCGATCGACTTTCAGCTGACACCATCGCTCGACTGAAAAAACCCCGAAATTGAAGAACTGCAATCTGAACATGGTATGCTGACCAATCAGCCTTTTACGACTTATTCACCAAATTCCGCCACAAAGATGCCGATTGCCTCAAGATGCCTGTCGGGCGTCGAGACAAAGCGGAGTTTCTGATGAACGCATTCGGCCGTCGCAATGGTATGAGTGGATCGGGGCAATCGCGCCCTGCTTTCGGCGTCGCCCGGCCCATGAAGGGGGCGGAACCGCTGCGTACGCAGCCGCCTATGCCGCCGCCGATGGACGACGATCACTTTCCGGCGCCGCCGATCAACGTCAGTAGCCCCGAGGACGAGGCGCTCGCCAAGCTGGCGGAACGCGCCACGGCCCACCATTCTGGCGAAGCTGTGGTCGAAGGGTTCGAGGCCAGCGTCCATCGCATCAAGGAACAGGTGCTGCCGCGGCTGCTCGAACGGGTCGATCCCGAGGCCGCGGCAACGCTGACCAAGGACGAACTGTCCGAGGAATTTCGCCCGATCATCCTGGAGGTTCTGGCAGAACTGAAGATCACGCTGAACCGGCGTGAACAGTTCGCGCTGGAAAAGGTGCTGGTCGACGAACTGCTGGGCTTCGGCCCGCTGGAAGAGCTGCTTGGCGATGCCGACGTGACCGACATCATGGTCAACGGTCCGAACCAGACCTACATCGAACGCAAGGGCAAGCTGGAACTTGCCAAGATCAAGTTCCGCGACGAAAGCCACCTCTTCCAGATCGCGCAGCGCATCGTGAACCAGGTCGGCCGCCGCGTCGACCAGACCACGCCGCTGGCCGACGCCCGTTTGAAAGACGGTTCGCGTGTGAACGTGATCGTCCCGCCGCTCAGCCTCAAGGGCACGGCGATCTCGATTCGTAAGTTCTCCGAAAAGCCGATCACCATCGACATGCTTCGCGACTTCGGGTCGATGAGCGACAAGATGGCGACCTGCCTGAAGATCGCGGGCGCAAGCCGGATGAACATCGTCATATCGGGCGGTACCGGTTCGGGTAAGACGACGATGCTCAACGCCCTGTCGAAAATGATCGATCCGGGTGAGCGCGTGCTGACGATCGAAGATGCGGCCGAACTTCGCCTGCAACAGCCGCACTGGCTGCCGCTGGAAACCCGCCCCCCGAACCTTGAAGGCCAGGGCGCGATCACCATCGGCGATCTTGTGAAGAACGCCCTGCGTATGCGCCCTGACCGCATCATCCTGGGCGAAATTCGCGGCGCGGAATGTTTCGACCTTCTTGCCGCCATGAACACCGGCCACGACGGTTCGATGTGTACGCTTCACGCCAACAGCCCGCGCGAATGCCTGGGCCGTATGGAAAACATGATCCTGATGGGCGACATCAAGATCCCGAAGGAAGCGATTTCGAAGCAGATCGCCGACTCGGTAGACCTGATCGTTCAGGTGAAGCGCCTTCGCGACGGTTCGCGCCGCACCACCAACATCACCGAAGTGATCGGCATGGAAGGCGACGTCATTATCACGCAGGAACTGTTCAGCTACGAATACTTGTCCGAAGGTGACGATGGCATGATAATCGGCGAACACCGTCCGTCGGGCCTGCGCCCCTACACCCTCGAAAAGGCGCGCCAGTTCGGTTTCGACAAGGCTTACCTGCAGGCTTGCCTCTAAAGTATCTCTCCCCCGCTCAAACGGGGGAGAGCCACGCCATCAGCGCAAAGAATCCGGCAATTCCCGCCGCGAACAATGCGGTAAGGAAGATCGGCGTCCACGGCATGCAACCGACAGCATCGGCCTGCGCCCGGCGTGCACGGCGAAAGTCGCCGAGCAGGGCGATGGCGGCAATGGCAAGGGCCGTGCCGGCCAGAGCCGCCCAGAACGCGGCATTGCTGTCGAACAGTTCCATCATGTCCGGTAGAATCGCCTCACCATGTCTTAACGCTTGATGCGGGGTGACGGTAAGGCCCATAGGCCGCCTATGCCGCAAAGCACAATTCCCCATACCGACAAGCCGCGACAGCGGCCCGGCCTGGCCCTGATCGTGCGGCTGTTTGCCGTTCTGGGGTGGGCCACCATGGTCATGCTGATCAAGTTGGCGAGCGAACGAAACGTCGACCTGCCACAGATGCTTTTCGTCAGGCAGGCGGTGACGATACCGATCCTGCTCGGCTGGATGGCGATGCGCGGCAATCTTGGGGCCATGCGAACCAAACGCCTCAAAAGCCATGCAAGCCGCGCACTTGCCGGCACGATCGGGATGGTGTTCAACTTCGCCTCTCCCATGCTCCTGCCGCTCGCAGTTGCGGCCACGTTCGGCTTCACGACGCCGCTGTTCGCGGTCGTACTGGCCTTCGCGGTTTTGCGAGAGCACGTCGGCCTATGGCGCTGGACGGCCACTTTCATCGGCTTTCTGGGAATTCTGGTTGTGATGAACCCGTTCGAGTTCGCCATATCGCCGTTGGGCACAGCGGTGGGCATCTGCGCTGCGTTCATGGTGGCGCTGATCTCGATCCAGATTCGCGACCTGTCCCAGACCGAGGATCCGATCGCCATTGTCACCTGGTTCGCGATATTTTCCAGCCCGGTACTGCTCATGGCCAGTTTCTTCACTTCGTGGGATCTCGGTGCGGTCGATTGGCTGATCCTGCTGAGCATCGGGCTGACGGGTACGGTCAGCCAGATCATGATCACCGTTTCGCTCCGCCTGGGCAGCGTGTCCAGCGTCATCGTCATGGATTATTCCATGCTGCTATGGGCAACGTTTTACGGCTGGTTCGTGTTCGGCGCGTTCCCGCCGTTCACACTCTGGTTGGGGGCACCGCTAATCATTGCGGCCGGGGCGATTATCGTGTGGCGCGAGCGGGTTCTGGCCAAGGAAAACGCATCGCGAGCGATGGTGTGACGGAACCGGTTCCGGTGACGGGCGTTCTTGTGGGCAAATTGTTATCGAAAGGAAGTGCCCATGATCCGTCGCATTGTCATGGCCGCCGCGCTCGGCAGCCTCGCTCTTTCCGCCGCTGCTTGCAACACCGTCAAGGGCCTTGGCCAGGACGTGGAATCGGTCGGTGAAGCCGGTGACGAAGCGATCAACGGCTGATCGCTGATCCACCAAGTTAAAAAGGGGCCTGCCGGAGCGTTTCGGCAGGCCCTTTTCTATTTCCGGCGATAGACCAGCAGCAGGTTATTCGCGGGCATGGCGACCCGCGCTTGCCGGGACAGCCCGTTGGCCAGAGCAAGATCGTCGAGAGCGGCAACATCGCGCAGACCCCACAGCCGGTTTCGCGCTTTCAGGTTCTCATCGAAAGCAAGGTTCGACGGTGAGGTCGGGACATCGGCCTCAATAAACGGACCATAGATGACCATCGGACAGCCCCGCGCAAGCACACGCCCCGCCCCTCCGAACAAACCCTCTGTCGCCTCCCAGGGCGCTATGTGCGTCATGTTCGCACAGAAGATCGCGTCGGCTTGGCCGACAGGCCAATCGGTGTCGGTCAGATCCAACCGCAGGGGCGGCAACACGTTGGATCGGCCATTTTCAGCACGCCATGCAGCGATGGATGCAAGCGCTGCATCGGACATGTCGGTCGGCCGCCAGTCCAGCGTCGGAAACTGACCCGCAAGATAGACGGCGTGCTCCCCGCTCCCACTCGCGATTTCGAGGATCAGGCCACGGTCGGGCAGGATCGTGCGCAGCTGTTCGGCAATCGGCTCCCGATTGCGCAAGGTTGCGGGAGCATGCTGCCTCTCCGCCGAAGCGGCGAGTTCGAAAGGTTGGGGATCAGATCCAGCGTCGGACACTGTTGCAATAATCCTCGTATGCCTGCCCGAATGTGCGCGACAGATAGGCTTCTTCCCGGCGGATGACCTGCGTCTGGATGGCAATGATCGACAGCGGCAAGGTCAACAGACTACCCAAACTGTTCGTGGCAACCGCGATGCCGAAGGCCAGCAGCGCCATGCCCAGATACATCGGATTTCGCGACAGGCGATAGATACCCTCTGCCACGAAAGCGGTGTCGCGCTTCCACGGCTCCGGCGGATTGCCCGACTGCCGGAACCGCAGCAGCGCCATCGCGATCACCGCGAGGCCCGAAACGATGGCGACAGCGCCGAGCAACCAGCGAAGCATGGCCGGTATCGCGGGGTTCAGGCCGAACAGATCGTCGACAAGCCACCCGATCAGCAGGAAGCCGATGAAAACCAGCGGGGGCGGAAAGCGCACCTTGGCACTATCCTCGTCGATGCTGAACAGGCTCATGATGCGGGTACTACCTTGTCGAAAAATCGCGGTGTGGCCTCCCGTCGCCAGAACGCGGCCAGCAGGCTGCCGATAACGACGTGATAGACCGCCGAAATCGCGGCAGGCACTGGCGCAAGAGCCGCCTGCATCGGATCGACGAACTGCCGCGCGAAAGCGGGAGTAGAGGCAAGGCTGGCGCCAAGGCCGGAATTCTGCATCCCAACCTCGATCGAGATCGTGCGCACGTCATCGCGCGCAAAGCCGAGGATACGGGCGATCAGCCAGCCCAGCGCGAAACCCAGGGCATGCAATGCGAACAGGGCGACGAGAAGCACGCCCGCGTTTGCCTCGATCAGCGGTTTCGAACTGGCGACGATGGCCGCCACGATCAGCACGACGAATACGATGGAGACGATCGGCGCGACCGGCACGATCGTGCGCGTCAGGCGCGGCAGATAACGTGCCATGGCAACGCCCAGAACCACGGGCACCATCACCACCAAAACCATGTCGACGAACAGGTTCCAGCGATCGATTTCGATATAGACGCCCGCCAGCCAACCGGTGAGAAGCGGCGTCAGGACGATCGCGGCAAGCGTGGAAGCCATCGTCATGGAAACCGAAAGCGCGACATTGGCCCGCGCCATATAGGCGATGACATTGCTCGCCGTACCGCCGGGGCAACAAGCGACGAGAATGATGCCGACCGCAAGGCCGTTGGCCAGCCCGAACAGCCCCGCCAGCACCGCGCCGGACAGCGGCATGACGGTAAACTGCAGCACCACGCCCGCGATCACCGCACGCGGCATTTTCGCCACGCGGCGAAAATCGTCCACCGTCAACGTCAGTCCCATGCCCAGCATGATCACGCCAAGCATGACCGGGATCAGCGGCTGACCGAGCGGACGGATCGTGCCATTGATTACCCACGCGAAATCGGCCGGAGAGAACCATGCCCAGGCAACGCCCAGCACGGTCCACACCGCAAACAGGTTCGTAATCCGCTGAATCAAGTTCCGCTCCTCTTCGCGCGGCTTATGCCAAGCCTCGCAGATCGCGGCAAATGCTGTCAGCTACCACCGATCTCCGAAAGCGAAGGTGTGCCGGGCGGCACGCCTTCACCCTTGTAAGTCAGTACCGGCTTGCGCGCAGCGCGCGTTTCGTCGAGCCGGCGGCGCGGCGCGTAGTGCGGCGCGCTCTTCAGGCTTTCGTCCTCGGCCTTGGCGCGGGCCGTCAGGCTCTTCATCGAAGCGATGAATCGGTCGAGCCCGGCCTTGCTCTCGGTCTCGGTCGGTTCGACCAGCATCGCGCCGTGAACGACGAGCGGGAAATAGACCGTCATCGGGTGGAAACCCTCGTCGATCAGGCCCTTCGCGATGTCGAGCGTGGAGAAGCCCTCGGGCAGGTTCTCGTCGCTGAACAAAGCCTCGTGCATGCACGGACCGGCTTCGCCGAACGGCGCGTCGAGATCGCCTTCAAGGCTGCGCAGGACATAGTTCGCGTTCAGCACCGCGTCTTCCGCCACCTGGCGAAGGCCGTCGACGCCGTGGCTGAGCATGTAGGTCAGCGCGCGGGTAAACATGCCCATCTGACCGTGGAACGCGGTCATGCGGCCAAAGGTCTGCGGCAGGTGATCCTTCGCACCGCGCTCTTCCACCATGCGCAAACGGCCCTTTTCATCGCGGCGGACGAAGGGGATCGGCGCGAATGGCGCGAGCAGTTCGGACAGGACGACCGGTCCCGAACCCGGACCGCCGCCGCCGTGCGGGGTGGAGAACGTCTTGTGCAGGTTGATATGCATCGCATCGACGCCAAGGTCGCCGGGGCGCACTTTGCCGACGATGGCGTTGAAGTTCGCACCGTCGCAATACACCAGCCCGCCCACGGCATGGACCGCGTCGGAAATGGCTTTCATGTCGCGTTCGAACAGGCCGCAGGTGTTGGGGTTCGTGATCATCACGCCCGCAACGTCGGGACCAAGCCGGTCCTTCAGCGCCTGAAGATCGACACGACCGTCCTTCGTCGCCGGAATGTTCTCGACCCTGTAGCCAGCGAATGCCGCCGTTGCCGGATTGGTGCCATGCGCGGATTCGGGGACGAGGATCACCTCGCGAGCATCGCCCCGTGCTTCCAGCGCGGCGCGGATCGCAAGGATGCCGCAAAGCTCGCCATGCGCGCCCGCCTTCGGGCTCATCGCGACAGCTTCCATACCGGTCAGCTTGCAAAGCCAGTCGGCCAGCTGCTCGATCACTTCGTAGGCGCCCTGCACCGTGTCCATCGGCTGGAGCGGGTGGATATCGGCAAAACCGGGCAGACGGGCCATCGCCTCGTTCAGACGCGGGTTGTGCTTCATCGTGCACGAACCCAGCGGGAACGGGCCGAGGTCAATCGCATAGTTCTGACGCGACAGGCGCGTGTAATGGCGCACCGCTTCCGGTTCGGTCAGCGCGGGAAGATCGACCGGTGCCTTGCGCGCGAACTTTGCCAGCGCGGGGCTTACATCGCCCGGCTCCTCGTCGAAATCGACGCCACACTTTCCGGTACCGCCCAGTTCGAAGATCAACGCCTCTTCCAGCGCAAGGCCTGCATCGCCGCTTGCGGTCCTGGCTACGGGGCCGGCGCCAGCTTCGCCCATCTCGGGCTTCCATCCACTCTTGTTCGGGGCGTTCATGCGAGTTCCTCCGCAAGAGCGGCAACGAGGGCGTCGACATCCTCGTCGCTACAGGTTTCAGTGACGCAGACGACCAGCCCTTCGGACAAGTCGAGCGAGTCGGGATAGAGGCGGCTCAAGGCCACGCCCGACAGGATGCCGCGCTTCGCCATGCGCAGCGCAACTTCGCGTGCGTCATGGCCGACAAGGCGCAGTGTGAACTCGTTAAAGAACCCGCCCTCGTTGACCAGTTCGACCCCGTCGATCGCGGCCAGCTTGCCTGCTGCCTTGACTGCGCGGGCGTGGTTGATGCGCGACAGCTTGTCGAGCCCTTCACCGCCCAGCAGCGTCATGTGGATCGAGAACGCCAACGCGCAGAGGCCGGAGTTCGTGCAGATGTTGCTTGTCGCCTTTTCGCGGCGGATATGCTGCTCGCGGGTAGAGAGCGTCAGCACGAAACCGCGCTTGCCGTCGGCGTCCACGGTCTCACCGCACAGGCGGCCCGGCATCTGGCGCGTGTACTTTTCACGAGCACCGAACAAGCCGAGGTACGGCCCGCCGAAGTTGAGCCCGACGCCCAGCGACTGCCCCTCGCCCACGACGATGTCCGCGCCGAGCGAACCGGGGCTTTCGAGCAGGCCCAGCGCGACCGGCTCGGTCACGACGGCGACCAGCAGCGCGCCCTTGCCGTGCGCGGCGTCGGCAATTTTCGCCAGATCGGGGATACGGCCAAGGATATCGGGATACTGGACGACGACGCACGAGGTCTTGTCATCGATCATGTCGATCATCGCGTCGTCACCGGCATCGGCGATCAGCGCGGGCGAAAGCTCGCGGATCTCGTCCTTGGTGAACTTCGCCATCGTCTTCGCGGTCGACAGGTAGTGCGGGTGGATCGGGCCGATCACCACGCCGTCGCGGCGCGTGATGCGCGCGGCCATCGCGATCGCTTCCCAGCACGCGGTCGACCCATCGTACATCGAGGCATTGGCGATATCGGTGCCGAACAGGCGCGCGACCTGCGTCTGGAACTCGAACAGGACCTGCAGCGTGCCTTGCGCAATTTCGGGCTGATAGGGCGTGTAGGCGGTCAGGAACTCGCCCCGCTGGATCAGGTGATCGACGCTGGCAGGGACATGGTGGCGATAGGCACCCGCGCCCAGAAAGAAGGGAGCGTCAGCCGCCGACAGGTTTTTGGCCGCCAGCTTCTTCATGTGCCGCTCCACCGCCATTTCGCTGGCGTGGGCGGGCAGCCCTGCGATCTCGGCGTTGAGGACGCCTTCGGGCACATCGCGGAACAGGTCATCGACCGTGTCGGCGCCGATCGTGGCCAGCATCTCGCTGCGGTCGGTGGGAGTGAGAGGGAGATATCGCATTTTCGCTGGCTCAGTCCTTGAAGGCGAGGAAACGCAGGCGAACGTAATAGGCAGTCCAGTTGCCGTCCGGGTCCTGCAATTGCGGGGCGAGCAGGCGGACGGTCTCGGCGATCATCGCCTCGCCGTCCTGCTGATCGAAGAAACCGTGGCGGAAAGTATTGAGCCACGCGGCCATGCCATCGGCCAGAGGCGTTGGGCGCGGCACAAGGGCGATGGCATCGACGCGGAAACCGGCCGCTTCGAGTTCGCGACTGGCGCGGACCACGCTGGGATAGTTCTGGCGGTCGACCGGGTCCTGACCGTGCCTTTCGGCCACAGCGCGGATCGCGGTGCGGATGGCGGCGATATTGCCGAAGCCGCCGCATTCGCAGGCAAAGCGCCCACCGGGCTTCAGCGCGCGATAGACACCCGCATAGACCGCCGGATGATCGGGCATCCAGTGCAGCGCCGCGTTCGAGAAGACGGCATCGAATTCGCCATCGTAATCGAGCGCCTGTCCGTCGCCCTGCCGCACGGTCAGCCCGCGCGCGCGCGCGCCATCCAGCAAGCCCGCATCGGCGTCATAGCCGAGCACTTCGGCTCCGCTTTGCGCAATCCGCGCGGTCAGCACCCCGTCGCCGCAGCCGAGGTCGAGGATACGTTCCCCTTCCCTCGGCCCCAACAGGTCGAGCACGGCCTGCCCTAGCGCCGGAACGAACGAACCCGTCGTCCCGTACGCTTTGGCATCCCATGCCTGCGGGGTGCCGGTCACGGCCATCAGAGGCTGTCGACGTATGCCTTGTAGGCGGCCTCGTCCATCAGGCCTTCCAGTTCGGAAGCGTCCGACAGCAGTACCTTGAACAGCCAGCCGTCGCTTTCAGGCTTGGTGTTCACCAGTTCCGGTTCATCGGCCAACGCGCCATTGGCTTCGCGCACTTCGCCCGAAACCGGGGTGTAGACGTCCGAAGCAGCCTTTACCGAATCGACGACCGACACGGAATCGCCCTTCGAAACGCTGTCGCCTTCGCCCGGAAGCTCGACGAACGTGATGTCGCCAAGCTGTTCCTGCGCGTAATCGGTGATGCCGACGGTGCCCATCGGGCCGTCGACCGAAATCCATTCGTGGTCCTTGGTGAAATAGGTCGTCATGTCGGATCAGGCCTTTTTCTTGCGAAAGTAACGATGGGGAACAAAGGGCATGTCGGTCACGGTCGCGTCCAGCATCTTGCTGCGGACCTCGATCTGCAGCTTCGTGCCGGGCGCGGTATATTCCACTTCGACGTAGCCCATAGCGATGGGGCCGCCCACGCTTGGCGCGAAGCCGCCGCTGGTGACCTGCCCTACCTGTTCGTTGCCTGCAAAGATCGCGGCACCTTCGCGCGCGGCCATGCGGCCCTCGATCGTCATGCCGACACGCTTCGTGTCCGCGCCGTTTGCCAGCAGGCCAAGGATACGTTCGGCGGCGGGAAAACCGCCCTCCTCGCGCCGGCGCTTGCTGATCGCAAAGCCGAGATCGGCGCTGACCGGATCTGTGTCTTCCGTGATGTCGTGGCCATAAAGCGGCAGACCCGCCTCAAGCCGCAGCGAATCGCGCGCGCCAAGCCCGATGGGCTTCACCTCGTCCAGCGCGCAAAGCGCGTCGGCCAGCGCGACGACATCTTCGGCGCGAACCGATATCTCGAAACCATCCTCGCCGGTGTAGCCGGAACGGCTGACGCCCAAGGGCACTTCCCCCCACATGAACGGCCCCGCCTGCATGAAGCCAAGATCGGTCAGTTCGGTCATATCGGGAAACGCCGGCGTCAGGCCCAGCTTTGCCAGCGCATCTGCCGCCTTCGGTCCCTGCAGCGCGAGCAGCGCATACTCATCAAGGTGGGTCAGCGTGATTTCATCCGGCAGGAATTCGCGCAAATGCCCGATATCGTCCCACTTCGTCGCGCCATTGACGACGAGGTAGTACGCGTCGCCACGATTGGTGACCATCAAGTCGTCGAGGATGCCGCCATGTTCGTCGAGAAGCAGGGTATAACGGATGCGGCCCGACTTCAGCGCCGAGAAATCCCCCGGCATCAGGGCCTCCAGCGCCTCGGCCGCGCCCTCGCCGCTTACTTCCAGCTGCCCCATGTGGGAAACATCGAAAAGCCCTGCGTTTTCGCGTGTCCAGGTATGTTCGGCAATGATGCCCTCATACTGGATCGGCATCGCATAGCCCGCAAACGGCACCATGCGCGCACCGTGTGTCCGGTGCCACGCATCGAGCGGCAGCATGTCCGACACTTCGGGAATTTCGGATTCGGTATCGCTCAAGTTCGGCACTCCGTACGCAAAAGTCGGCCTCAGGGGCTGCAGACGCGCAACCCTTGCGGCCCCCTCTGTCACGGAAACCTGAGAGCTTTCCCCCGTTCCCAAAAAAGGCGCGAGGTTACCCCTTCGGCGGCCACCACATGAGGGAGGCTCTTTCCAGAGTGTCGCTATCGACCGGCACGGTCCTTTGTGCCTGAGAGTTTCCGGGGCGGTTGCTCCTTCGGCGGCCTGCGATACGCCCGTGGCGAATCACCTGCTCTCTCCCGCGCGGTCAGCGACGTGCGAAACCTGTGTCTGTGTGCGCCTGCGAAGTCAATCGGCGAAGCTGGCTGCGGCGGGGACAATCCCGCGTTTGGCGCGGGCCATCACCGGCGCGCGCCAGATCGCGTCGTTGTCATGCACGAAGCGACCTTCCGCCTTCTGCCCCGAAAGCGCGAGCATGGCGCGCGCCACGTCCGTCGCCTTCACCGACCGGAAACGGCGGTACTGGCCGTGCAGCAGCAAGTCCGTTACCGGCGATGCCAAAATCGCGAACCGCTCGCCACTGCGCCGCTCGCCATCGCGGTGACCGCGCAGCAGGCCGGGCCGAAGGATATCGACGCGTTCGAAGTCGAGCTTCTTCAAAGCCTCCTCCACCTCGCCCTTTACACGCAGGTAGAACGCCTTGGCATGGGGATCGGCACCGACGGAGCTTACCGTGACCATCTGGCGCGTGCCCGCATGGGCTGCCGCCTTCGCGCATTGCAGGACAAGGCCGTAATCCACCGCGCGGAACGCCTGTTCGTCCTTGCCCGCCTGCTTCCATGTCGTGCCCAGCGCACAGGCCAGCACGTCGGGCTTCATGTCCGCGATTGCGCCGGGCCAGTTGGACGGTTCGGCAATGATCATTTCCATACGCGCGCCATCGGGCAGAGGAGCCTCGCGCCGGGACAGCGCGCTCAGGCGAATGTGGGGAAAGTCGCGGGCTTCGCCGATCAGACTCATGCCGACAAGGCCGGTCGCGCCGATCAGCACCATGCGCGTCGACCGTGCATCAGACATTGCTGAGTTCCTCTGGCGGCGGGCCGAAGATCTGCGTGTACTGGCGGATGGCATAACGGTCTGTCATGCCGGCGATGAAATCGGCGATATGCCGCGCACGCTCCGGCTCCCCCTGCGGCAGGGCCGACTGCCAGTCATCGGGAAGCAGGGCGGGATCGGCAGCATAGGCTCCGTGCAGTTTCTGCAGCAGTTCGACCGCCAGCTGGGCCGTCCGCTTCTGCGCCGGATGGTAATAGACATTGTCGTACATGAAGCGCTTCAGCACGCGCTCGGCCTGCTGCACCCCGCGCGAAAAGCCGGACAGCGCCATGTCCGCGCGGCGTACGTCCTGCGCCGTTTCCACGCCCTCGCTTGCGATGCGGCCCTTCGTTTCGGCAATCACGTCGTTCACCATCCAGCCGATCTGGCTGCGCACCAGTTCGCGCTGCAGCCTGTCTCGCGGCGTGCCGGGAAAGCGGCGTTCGATGGCGCGCCACTGGTCGGCGATGAAGTCCATGGCGAGGAGCTGGTCCAACTCGATGAAGCCAGCGCGCAGGCCATCCTCGATATCGTGATTGTCGTAGGCGATGTCGTCGGCAACCGCGGCAACTTGCGCCTCTATGCTTGGCCAGCGGCCGAGATCGAAGGGGAACGCGCGGTCCAGTTCCTCCAGCGCCCAGGGCAAAAGTTCGTCTGCGGCAACAGGCCCGTTGTGCTTGGCCAGCCCCTCCAACATTTCCCATGACAGGTTCAGCCCGTCATGCGTGCAATAGGGGCTTTCCAGCCGCATCAGCACGCGCAGGGTATGGGCATTGTGGTCGAACCCGCCCTGCCCCGTCAGCGCAGCGTCCAGCGCGTCCTCTCCGGCATGGCCGAAGGGGGCGTGGCCGATGTCGTGGGCCAGGCACAGCGCCTCGGTCAGATCCTCGTCCAATCCAAGCGATCGGGCGATGACGCGGCCGACTTGCGCGACTTCCAGGCTGTGCGTCAGGCGGGTGCGGTAATGGTCGCCATAGGGCGCGACAAAGACCTGCGCCTTGTGCTTCATACGGCGGAACGCAATCGAATGGATCACGCGGTCCCGGTCCCGCTGGAAAGCGCTGCGCGGGCCGCGTACACCGCCACCCGGTTCGCCGAATTCGCGTCCGCGGCTTAGCGACGGATCGCAGGCATAACCTGCCCGGCCGGTCCCCTCATCTCTGCGCACAGCCGTATCCAGCGTTTCCATGGCCGTGGCCCTGCCAGAAACGAAGCGCGGTTTGAAGAGGGGATAGGCCCGAAAAAAGCCGCCGGACGCCTATCCTTCGCCCAATATCCAGCGGGCGGCGGCCACGGCGTGTATCTCTGCCCCGTCAAAAATGGGAAGCACGTTGGCATCGGTGTGGACGATGAGGTTCAGTTCGGTGCAGGCCAGCACGACCGCCTCCGCTCCGTCCTTTTCAAGGTTGGTGATGATCGTGCGCAGTTCCCGCTCGCTCTGCCGGCGCACCTTGCCCAGCATCACCTCCTCGTAAACGATACGGTCTATCGTCTCCACGATGTCCATCTGGGGCGGCAGCAGTTCGATATCGCGCGCCAGCAGGCGGCGGCGATAGAATTCCTCCAGCATGACATTGCGGGTGCCAAGAATCGCGGCCTTCTTCGCGCCTGCGTCGATCATCGCATCGGCCACGCAATCGGCGATATGCAGGATCGGGATCGAGATCGCCTCGGCCACGCGGTCGACAATGCAATGCATGGAATTGGCCGCGATCACGATCGCTTCCGCACCCGCCGTTTCCAGCCTATTTGCCGATTCGCCGATCGCCTTGGCCGCCTTGTCCCAGTCCTCGCGAGTGGAAAGGCGATAAAGCGGCGCGAAATCGAGACTTTCTATCAGGAGCGGCGCCGAAGACTGCGGCCCCTTTGCCTTTTGCACGATACGATTGATGTCTTCGTAATAGCCGCGGGTGGAAACCCAGCTCATTCCACCGATCAGGCCCAGTTTACGCAAATGTCCGATTCCCTTGCTGTCGTTCGCAGTTGCACACTCTAGGTAAAAAAAGGGCGGCGCGTCCAGCGACACGCCGCTCCTTTCATCGCCCCAGTGGGCCTAACGGTCAGTGAACGCCGATGATATCCTTGTTGGTATCGGGATCGTCCGCAACTGTGCCGCCGGACTTGATCGGCCCCAGCATCAGGATGCCCGCCGCGTGCGGCGCAGCCATCGACGTGCCGGACAGCGTGGCATAGCCGCCATCCTTGTACGTGGAGTAGATCGAATAGCCCGGCTCCGCGAAATCGATCGGCGGATTGCCATAGTTGGAGAAGTAGGCCCACTTGTCGTCCACATCGATCGCGCTGATCGTGTAGATGTACGGCCCGTTGGCGCGTGCCGGTGAATGATTGTTCGCGTCGTCGCTTTCGTTACCGGCCGCAAGCGTGAAGAACACATGCTTGTTCAGATCGTTGCCATTCGCGTCGATACCGTTCGATGCATTGATGACCGCGTTGTCGATATCACTGTCGGCACCGCCGCCAAGGCTCATGTTCGCAACGTCGCCTGCAGCGGCATTCTTCGCGACATAATCGATGCCGGCCAGAACGTCGGACCATGATCCGCTGCCATTGCGGTCCAGCACGCGGACGGCGACGACCGTGGACCCGGGAGCAACACCAGCCATGCCCTTGCCGTTCTTTTTGGCCGCGATCGTCCCTGCGACGTGGGTGCCGTGGCCATTAAGGTCATCCGGCCCGGTGTCCTTACCCTTGGACACGAAGTTGACACTGCGTCCGGTATCCACGACCAGATCCGGGTGGTCGAGATCGACCCCGGTGTCGATGATCCACGCGGTCTTCGTGCTCATGTCGACACCCCCGTTCACACGCGTGATATCCCAGCGCACTTCCGAAGTGGGCGTGGGTGTCGGCGTTCCGCCAAACGGCGGCCCTTTTGTCGGCGACGGGCCGAGATCCACGACGCGATCGGCCTTGCAGCGTTCGATCCCGGGATTCTTCGCAACCATCTGCTGGACGCCGCGTTCGGACGCATAGACCGAAAAGCCGCGAGCCGCCGTCGTGTAGACATGCATGACCCGCCCGCCATTGGGGCGCGCTGCACCTTCGGCCGCCACGCGTGCAAGGCCCCTTGGCACGGCCTCCGGATGGAAGAAACAGATGTACTGGTTGGCGATGACGTCCCCGCGCTGTCCTTGCGCGGCAGCCGGCATGGCGAATGCGCTGACGCCCGCAAGCGCCGCGACGATCAGTCCCGTTTTTTGCATGACCCTAATCTCCCTTGGCGTTCCCGGTCCCGCGGGAACGGCAGGAAGACTACGCCTCTCAGCACGAGGCGCAATGCCATTTAGCATCTTCTGAAACCATCCGACGAGCGGCGTCTCTCAGAGATGCCACCGCTCGCCGATGGAATGCGTCAGTCGGCCAATGCCTTGTTGATCTCCTCGACCATCTTCTTGGCGTCAGATAGCAGCATCATCGTCTGGTCCATGTAGAACACGTCGTTGTCGACGCCGGCATAGCCCACTCCGCCCATCGAACGCTTGATGAAGAAGACCTGCTTTGCCTTGTCCACGTCGAACACGGGCATGCCGTAAATCGGGCTGGACTTGTCGGTCTTTGCCGCGGGGTTCACCACGTCGTTCGCGCCGATGATGAAAGCCACGTCGGTCTGCGCGAACTCGCCGTTGATGTCCTCAAGCTCGAAGACATCGTCGTAAGGGACGCTCGCTTCGGCCAGCAGCACGTTCATGTGGCCGGGCATGCGGCCCGCGACCGGGTGGATCGCGAACTTCACGGTAACGCCCTTTTCCTTCAGCAGGTCGGTCATCTCGCGAAGCACGTGCTGTGCCTGCGCCACGGCCATGCCATAGCCGGGGATGATGATGACCTGTTCGGCCTGGCTCATCATGAACGCCGCGTCTTCGGCGCTGCCGCGCTTCCACGGACGGTCGGTCTTGGCGGCACCGGCGCCGCCGCCACCCGAATCGCCGCCGAAGCCGCCTGCGATGACCGAGAGGAACCCGCGGTTCATCGCCTTGCACATGATGTACGACAGGATCGCACCCGATGCGCCGACCAGCGCACCGGTGATGATCATCGCGGTGTTGTGCAGGGTAAAGCCCATCGCCGCTGCCGCCCAGCCCGAGTACGAGTTGAGCATTGAGACGACGACCGGCATGTCCGCGCCGCCGATCGGGATGATCAGCAGGAAGCCGATGATGAAGGCGAGTACGGTGACCGCGGCGATGATCCACAGCGACTGGTCCTGCGTGAAATACGCGGTCAGCAGCAGGATCGCGGCCAATGTCCCCAGGTTGATCACATGCCGCCCCGGCAGCATGATCGGCGCGCCGCTCATCTTGCCGGCAAGCTTCAGGAACGCGATGACCGAGCCGGAGAACGTGATCGCACCGATGGCGATGCCCAGCCCCATCTCGACCCGGCTGACGGGAGAGATGACCATCTGTTCGCCCACGCCAAGCCCGCCGCCCATGTCGAGCGTACCGGGTACGAGAATGCCGAATGCACCGGGATTGAGGTAGGCTGCCCAGCCCACCAGCACCGCGGCCATGCCGACAAGGGAGTGGAACGCGGCGACAAGCTGCGGCATGTCCGTCATCGCGATCTTGCGCGCGGTGACAAAGCCGATGGCACCGCCTATGGCGATCGCGATCAGGATTTCTGGCAGGCTGGCGATGTCATGCGTGACCAGCGTGGTGACGACAGCGATCAGCATGCCGACCATGCCGTAACGGTTGCCCTGCCGTGAAGTGGTGGGGTGCGACAGCCCGCGCAGCGCGAGGATGAAGCACACGCCCGCGACAAGATAGGCAAAGGCCACCCAAGGGTTCACCGCGTGGGCAGTGTCGGCAGCGACGGCGAGAACGGAAGAGAGCATCACTTACCCTCCGCCTTGGGAGCAGGACGCTCCTTCTTCTTGTACATTGCCAGCATGCGTTCGGTGACGGCAAAGCCGCCGAAGATGTTGACGCTGGCCAGCACGATGCCGATCAGGCCCAGCCACTTGGCAGCAGGGCTTCCGGCGTTGGCGGCCGCGATCAGCGCGCCGACGATGATGACCGACGAAATCGCGTTGGTCACCGCCATCAGCGGCGTGTGCAGCGCCGGCGTGACCGACCAGACGACGTAATAGCCGACGAAACAGGCCATCACGAAGATGGAAAGAATTGCTACGAAATCCATGGTGCGGCCCCCTCAGCCCAGCAGCCGTTCGTTCACGACCTTGCCGCCTTGCGTCAGGCGGATGGCGTCGCCGATTTCCTCGTCTAGGACGACCTCGTTCTTCTCCCCGTCCCAGAAGGCGGAAAGGAAGTTGAAGAAGTTGCGGGCCAGCAGCGCCGAAGCGTCCGCCGGCAGGTGCGCCGGGGTATTGGAATAGCCGACGATCTTCACGCCGTGCTTTTCAACCACCTGATCGGGCACCGAACCCTCGACATTGCCGCCTTGCGCCACGGCAAGGTCGAAGATGACCGAGCCTGCCCGCATCGTGGCGATCTGCGTGTCCGATATCAGGCGCGGCGCGGGCCGGCCCGGAATCAGCGCGGTGGTGATGACGATGTCCTGCTTGGCGATGTGGCTGGACACCAGTTCGGCCTGCGCCTTCTGGTATTCCTCGCTCATCTCGGTGGCATAGCCGCCGCTGCCCTCACCCTCGATCCCCGCGACGCTCTCGACGAAGATCGGCTTGGCGCCAAGCGACTGGATCTGCTCCTTCGTCGCCGAGCGCACGTCGGTCGCAGAGACCTGCGCGCCAAGACGGCGAGCCGTGGCGATAGCCTGAAGCCCCGCAACGCCGACACCCATGACGAAGGCCTTCGCCGCGGTAATCGTGCCCGCAGCGGTCATCATCATCGGGAAGGCGCGGCCGTAAAGGTTCGCGGCAACCAAAACCGCCTTGTATCCGGCAAGGTTCGACTGGGATGACAGGACGTCCATCGACTGCGCACGCGTGATGCGCGGCATGAACTCCATCGCCATCGCCTCGAACCCGGCGGCGGCATAGGCCTCGACTTTCGCCTTTTCGCGGAACGGGTCGAATATGGCAGCGACTTTCGCGCCGGCCTTCGCTCCGCCAAGGTTCAAGACCTCCGGCGCCTGCACGGCCAGCACCCAGTCCGCGCCGTTCAGCGTTGCCGCGCGGTCGCCGACTTCGGCGCCGGCATCGGCATATTCGGCGTCCGACACCGATGCCTTTACCCCAGCCCCGGACTCGACGCGCAGGCGCGCGCCAAGCTTGGTCAGCTTCTTTACCGTTTCCGGAATCGCTGCGACGCGGGTCTCACCCTCGGCGCGTTCGGCTATGACCGCAATGACCGGTCCTTCGTTCCCCTCCACTGGTTCGAAAGCCGTATCAGGCGATTATCATGACGACGATGGCGGCGATGATCGCGCAAACGATCGTGCCCCACTTCGTCATCTGGATGAAACCTTCATAAGTTCCGCGGGCGGCCTTCATGTTGTCGATCTTAGCCATGGTCGTCCGAATTCCCCTTCAGCGTGTAACCTGCCATCCGTTCGTCCGGTCTGGCAGCACAATAACCTCCTGACGGATGCGATCCGCCGGACGCATGGCTGTATAGCCGCCGGATTGAAGGCACAAGCCCCGCCGGACTGACATTAAGTTCAGGAGCATTCCTGCGCGGCATCTTGTCATCCGGGCGCGAGAAGGCCGATCCGCAGGGCGCAACCGGCTGTGATTACCCGCACATCCGGCATTCACGTTGCCGATATAAAGGCATTATTTACGATAGCCGTTTATTGAAATTGCAAGTGTGCCGCCCGCGACGGGCGCGGCGGTTTGAGGGAGCCTTCATGGGCGAAGACGATCCACGTCTGCTGTTGCTGGTTGATCGCGACTCTGCCCAGATTCGCGTAACCGCCTCCATCGCGGCGCGCGCGGGATGGCGCACGCACACCGTTTCCGATGGAATCGCGGCGCTGGCCTACCTGCATGCACGCGACAGCGAGAAGCCGCAGGCGCTGCTGCTCGACAGCCTGGTCGCACGTGAAGACAGCTGCCAGCTGATCGGCGACATTCGCGCGCAGGCACCCGGCTTGCCGATCCTGTTCCTGACCCATTCGGCATCGCCGCTGCTGGCGGTGGAAGCAATGCGCGCGGGCGCGACCGACTACTTGATGAAACCCATCGCGGCAGAGCGGATGCTCTATGCGCTGGAAAGTTCGGTAGGCGCCGACGGCAATCATGACGAGCTTGCCCCGCTGACAGAGAAGATCGAGGCACCGCTCGATTTCGACATGATGATCGGATCGGCACCCAATTTCCGTGACGCCATGGCCCGCGCCGCAAAGGGCGCGCGCGGCCACGCCCCTGTGCTGATCACCGGCGAACCGGGCACGGGCAAGGAATTGCTGGCCCGTGCGATGCGTTCGGCCAGCCCGCGATCGAAAGCGCCGTTCGTGGTGCTGCACACGGCGGGAATGTCGGCGGGCAACCTCGAATCGGCGATCTACGGCCATGAGAAGGGCGCGTTTCCCGGCGCCTTCGACCGGCGCGTCGGATGCCTGCAGGATGCCGATGGCGGAACCTTGCTGATCGACGATATCGAACGGCTTCCTCCCGCGCTTCAGAACCGGCTGGCCCGCACCATCGAAACCGGAGAGGCGCGCCCGATGGGCGCAACGCACAGCTTCCGGCTCGACGTGCGGATCATCGCGACTGCGGGCGAGGAGCATGGATTGCTTGTCGAGCATGGCGTGCTGGACCCCGCGCTTGCGCAGGCGATGTCCGGCTGCACCCTGCACCTGCCGCCGCTTCGCGCCCGGCACGGCGACATCGCGCCGCTGGCGCGCCATTTCCTCGCTCTCATCGGCGAGCAACCTGGTTTACGGCGGCTTGGCGTGACCGACGATGCGCTCGCCTTGCTGGAAGGCTACGAATGGCCGGGCAACTTGCGCCAGTTGCAGGCCGTGCTGTTCCGCGCCGTGGTCTTTTGCGACCGCGACGCGCTGACGGTGCAGGATTTCCCGCAGTTGTTCGACCTTGTCGGCGATTCGATCCCCTCCGTCGCGCAGGCGGTTCACGGCGGCGGCATCACGCTGTTCGGCGCGGACGGGCACTTGCGCACGCTGGAAGAGATAGAGGCCGACGTCATCCGCCTTGCCATCGGCCACTATCGCGGACGGATGAGCGAAGTCGCGCGAAGGCTCGGTATCGGGCGCTCCACGCTTTACCGCAAGCTCGGCGACCTCGGCATCGATAACGCGGCCTGATTGCGGCTTGGCCGACGAAACGCCCCCGTTCGAGGATTTCCTCGACCGCGTGACCAACGCGATAGAGCGCGAACCGCTGAAAGCTGCGGCGGTTGGCGGGCTGCTGCTGATGGCGCTTGCCCATCATGCGAAACAGACGCCCGATCCGGCACGTCAACACAGGAGACAACGTGCGCGCTGCCTTGCTCAAAAATTGAAATCCGAAATGTTCGCGCTCAATCGGCATAAGATAAGAATAAGAAACGCGGCTAAAGCCTTATTTCACAACGGCCCGTTTCGTGACGAATGCGAAGCCGTCACCAAAATTGAGTTAGCGTCGAATGAACCATTCCGTGATGGGACCATCGAGCGCGCTCCTTTCCGCATCTCTAGTGAGGCATTTGCGCTTCACCTTGATATCAGTTGCGACCAACTAGACGGGTTTGGCTGCTTATCACTCTATCGCGGCAATCTCCTTGTCTGGCGACTGGAAGTGAAGCGCATGCAGTTCGGGTTCGAACAGATTAACACTAGCAACTACAAGCCCCTTCCAGCCGTCGACCTCGAATCGGCCAAGCTGGCCGCGCGGCTGCTCGCCCATCCGCAGAACAAGCTGAAGCGCATCACCCTCCTGCGCGAAAACATGGCAGAACTGGAGAAGCAGCTGATCGACGATTGGCTCGATAGCGAGCCGATCATCGCAGAGGTGGTTCGAGGCACCTGATGGAGGATTGATCGCCGTCTTCCGTCTCGCTACCGCCGGGGCATGACAACCGACTTCGACTTTACCGGCAAGACCGCCCTCATCACCGGTGCCGCATCCGGCATCGGCGCGGCGACTGCACAGTGGCTGGATGCGCACGGTATCGGCAGGCTGATCCTCGTCGACATGGACCGGCCCGGCCTCGATGCGCTTGCGCTTGGCTGCGATGTGCTGCGCGTGGGCGGCGACGTTGCGGATTCGGCGCTGTGGTCCATCGGGCTGCGCGACAGCGGCTCCATCGACTGCGCGTTGCTCAATGCCGGCGTCAGCGACGGCTTTGCCATCGTCGATGGCGACCTTGCCCGTTGGCGCAAGCTGATGGCGGTCAACCTCGACGGGGTGTTTCTCGGCCTGCGTCATTCCCTTCGCGCGATGCGAGGTCGGGGCGGGAGCGTGGTCGTGACCGCCTCTGCCTCCGCGTTCAAGGCGGAACCGGGCACTTCCGCTTATGCCGCGTCGAAAGCCGCGGTCGTGCAACTGGCCAAGGTCGCCGCGCGCGAGGGGGCCGAACATGGCATCCGCGTAAACGCCATCGCGCCCGGCGGCGTCGATACGCCGATCTGGGACGATGTGCCGTTCTTCACCGACATGGTCGCGAAGGCCGGATCGCGCGAAGCGGCGATTGCCGAACTGGGCCGCATGGCGACCCCGCTGGGCCGTTATGCCACGGCAGACGAAATCGCGGGCCAGATCGGCTTCCTGCTGTCCGACCTGTCGGCGAACATGACCGGTGCCGTATTGCGCAGCGACGGCGGTTATTCGTTGTAAGGCTCTGCCCCGATATCGGACCGAAGATAAAGCGGATGGCGCGGCTGCCCTGCCTTTGTCATTCCATAACAAAGCATCTGCCGGCCTGCGCATAGCGCCGCAACGTCACGGTCTCGCGCGCGATGGGCACCATGTACACCCCACGCGAGGATCGTTGTTTCGGCAAGTTCCAGCGCAAGCCTGATGGCATCGTCGTTGTGCCGCCCCACCGGCCCGCGCCGCCGCTTCAAACGCGCAGGATCCGTTTCGCGAAGGGCGAACAGGTTCCACACCAGCAGCGACGCACCCGCCGCCCTCGCCCGTGAATGGCATCGCGCGATGGTGGGATCGTTGGCCATGTGGTCCGCCTTCGACGGGTTCAGCATGGCGATCGCCATCATCTCCCGCCCTGCCCCGGCATCGCGCCACAACAGGTAACGATAGCGCCCGCACCGGCTGAACACCGCGCCATGGCCGGTTGCCGCGTCATGCCGGAAATCGAGCGAGCGTGCCTGCGCCCATGCAGCAATCGTGGTTACGGCATCTGCCGAAGTCATTGCGCGAGCTGGGAGAAATCCGTCAGAGCGCCATCGCGCAGACCGCGCCAGACATGCATCGCCTGCACCGTTTCTGCCGCATCGTGAACGCGCAGGATCTGCACGCCCATGTCCGCCGCCATTGTCGCAACGGCCAGCGAACCGCCCAGCCGCCTTTCCGCCGGCGCCTCGTTCGAAAGTGCGCCGATGAAACGCTTGCGGCTGACGCCCAGCAGCAGCGGCTGGCCCAGCGCATGGAACAGCGGCAACGCGTTGATCAGCGCCAGATTCTCCGTCACCGACTTGCCGAAACCGATGCCGGGGTCGAGGATTATGTTGTCGCGCTTCACCCCAGCCTTCAACGCGAAGTCGCGGCGTTCGCGCAGCACGTCGAACACGTCCAACACGACGTTCTGGTACTTCGCCCCGGCGTGCAGGTCATCGCCCTTGCCGGGCGTGTGCATGATGATCACCGGACAACCCGAATCCGCCGCCACATCGGCGCTGCGCGGATCGTATTGCAGGCCCGATACGTCGTTGATGATCCGCGCACCCGATTCCAGCGCCGCTTCCATCACCGCCGCCTTGCGCGTGTCGATGGACACCGCCGCCCCGCCATTGGCCAGGCGCTCCACAGTCGGGATCACGCGGCGAATCTCGTCGCCTTCCCAGATCGTCGATGCGCCGGGCCGCGTCGATTCGCCGCCCACGTCGATGATCGCGGCACCCGCCTCCAGCATGTCGACACCGCGACTAACCGCCGTGTCCACATCGTCGTCGAAGCTGCCGCCATCGGAGAAGCTGTCCGGCGTGACGTTCAGGATGCCCATGACCTGCGGCTGATCCAACCGGATCGTGCGGCCCGTACCGTCACCGAATTGCAGGTCTAGAGGCGGGTGCGCCATACGCAGGTTCGACCACTGCCTCTCCCCCTCCTCAATCAGGGGATCGGGCAGGCCGGCCAGCGCCGCGGCCACATCGGGCGCGGCAACGACCTGCCGGCTTTGCAGGTGCCCGGCATTGGAACGGACGATCAGCGCGAAATCGCGGGCGTAGCACATGGTGCCCGCCAGCCGGATCGCGCCGGGCATTTCATCGGCCCCTTCCACGGCTTGCGGAGAGGGGGCGAATGTCAGCGGCTGGATATAAAGCTTCGGCATGGGCCCGCCTTAACGGCGCAAATCCTTCAGGCCAATGAAGAAGCGGCGCCTAATCCTCGGTCGCGAGCAGGTAGAGCTGGCGCTGCGCGTCGATCGGCTGCAACCCGCCTGCCGCTTCCATGTGCCAGAACGTCCACCCGTTGCACGACGGCGCGCCTTGCAAAGCCGCCCCGACACCGTGGATGGAACCAGCCTCCTTGCCCGATACGAGCGAACCGTCGGCCCGAACTTCGGCAGAGTACCGCCGCTTCTTGTCGAAAAGCATGGTGCCGGCGGGCACATAGCCGTTCTCGACCAGCGCGCCGAAGGCGACGCGCGGGGCTTGTTTCTTCGACTGCATGGTCTTCAGCGCGGATTCGTCGAGCGGCAGGGCCATCTCGATCCGTTCCAGCGCAGCTTCGCGATAAGTGCCCTCACGCTCGCAGCCGATCCATTCGCGGCCAAGCCGCTTGGCGACAGCGCCGGTAGTGCCGGTGCCGAAGAACGGGTCCAGCACGACATCGCCCGGGTTCGTCGTCGCCAGCATCACGCGGTAAAGCAGGCTTTCCGGCTTCTGCGTCGGGTGAACCTTCGTCCCGCCCTTCTTCAACCGTTCCTGCCCCGAACAGATCGGCAGAACCCAGTCCGAACGCATCTGCAGTTCATCGTTCAGCGTCTTCATCGCGCGGTAGTTGAAGGTGTATTTCGCCTTCTCCCCCATGCTCGCCCAGATCAATGTTTCGTGCGCGTTGGTAAAGCGGGTGCCCTTGAAGTTGGGCATCGGGTTCAACTTGCGCCAGATGACATCGTTCAGCACCCAGAACCCCGCGTCCTGCATTGCCGTGCCGACGCGGAAGATGTTGTGATAGCTGCCGATCACCCAGATCGATCCGTTGGGCTTCAGGATGCGGCGCGCCTCTGCCAGCCAGCCCTTGGTGAAAGCGTCGTAGGCGGCAAAGCTGTCGAACTTGTCCCAATCGTCCGTCACCGCATCCACGGCGCTGCCATCGGGGCGCGACAGGTCGCCGCCCAGTTGCAGGTTATAGGGCGGATCGGCAAAGATCATGTCGATCGATTTTGACGGAATCGTCCGCATGGCCGCGATGCAGTCACCATCGAGGATCTGCCCCAGCGGCAGTTTCGCGCGCACCTTTGCTGCGGGCGCGATTGCCGCTTCGGGCTTGTTGAGAAGTACTGTCGCCATTGTGGACCCCCTGTGGAAAACCCATGGTGAGTCTTCGCGGACTCGCGGTCAAGCCCGCATCGCGATTTGGCGAATCGGTTCGGGGTGGGCGTGAGTCCAAGTGGCAACAGTCATGCACAGCATGTTGAGTCTGAACAGGTTTTATGGACTCAAGATGTTGGGAGTGTGACTCCGAAGACTCGCATCGGGATTTATTTCGCCCGCGCCGCCGTCAATCGACCGGCGCCAATCCGGGATCAATGCCGGTCAGCGCGACGGAACGCGTCCACAACCATTGTGCCGCGCCGGGATCGCGCGCCAGCCGCGTGAGGAAGGCAGGTCCCGACGTCCCGCTCATTTCGCGAAGGCCGCGCGGGCCGAAATAGTCGCCCCCCGTTGCCGCCGGATCGGTGGCTGCCTGCAGCGTCGGCCAGGCCCCCTGCTCCGCCGTGTTGAGCACTTTGCCCACGATCGGCATCAGGACACGGGCGACCCCGTAATTGCGCGCCAGTTCGGTGGAGGCGATGCCCGGGTGACAGCCGATGGCGGAAACGGGCGAGCCTTGCGCGCGAAGGCGGCGGTCAAGCTCCACGAAGAACAGGGTATTGGCCAGCTTGCTGTCGTAATAGCGCTGGATCCGGCTGTAGCCTTCCTCCGCCTTCGGATCGGACCACATCGCCTCTCCACTGCGATGGGCAAGGCTGGCAGTCACGACGACCCGCCCGCCCCCGTTTTCCGCGATCTTGGGCAACAGCAGCGAAGTCAGCGCGAAAGTGCCGAGGTGGTTGACCCCGAACTGCAATTCGAACCCCTGCGCCGTGCGGGTGAGCGGCGGCATCATCACGCCCGCGTTATTGACCAGCACGTCGATCCGCTCTCGCCCCGACAGGACATCGGCGGCGCGCTTCACGCTTTCGAGGTCGGCCTGGTCCAGCTCCACGAAATCAAGCTTCGCGTGCGGCGTTTCGGCGCTGATCTTTGCCATGGCCTGTCGGGCGCGGTCTTCGTTACGGCAGGCGAACACGACTTCGCCGCCCTTTGCCGCCAGAACGCGGCTCGCTTCGAAGCCAAGGCCGGTGTTGGCGCCGGTGACGACGAATGTCTTGCCGGAAAGGTCGGGAACGTCGGCAGCGGTGAATCCGGGCATCGGGTTTCCTCAGGTCTGGTGTCAGAGCGGCATTTCAAGCTGCGCCACAGGGGCGAAGCTGCGCCGGTGCAGCGGTGTCCGGCCATGGGTGCGCAGCGCCTCCATATGTTCCGAAGTGCCGTAACCCGCGTTCCGTTCCCAGCCATAGTGCGGATGTTCGCGCGCCGCTTCGCGCATCAGCCGGTCCCGATGCTCTTTCGCAAGGATCGATGCGGCAGAGATGCAAGGTTCTTTCGCGTCCCCCTTCACGATGGCCCGCGCGTTCCAGCGCCACTCCGCCCGCCTGCCTTGCGGCGTCAGGTTGCCGTCGATCAAGACCTCGTCAGGATCGCAGGCCAGCTTCGCGCAAAGCGCCTCGACCGCCAGCGTCATGGCCAACATCGTCGCGCCGAATATGTTGAGCCTGTCGATATCGGCGACATCGACGACCCCGATGCCCCATTGGCAGCGACGCAGGATCACTTCCTCCAGTTCGGCACGCTTTGCCTTGGCAATCACCTTGGAATCGCCAAGTCCGGTGGGACGCGGCTTGCACAGCACGACCGCTGCGGCCACGACCGGCCCGGCAAGCGGCCCGCGCCCTGCTTCGTCAACGCCAGCGATCAACGCCGTGCTCATGCGTGGAACGCGGTTAGGTTGCAGCCGTTTGGGCCGTGCGCGCTGTCGGAGGAATGCATGCGGTTCGGACTTTCCATTACACCGGTCATTTTGCCTGCCACCCTGATCTTGGCAAGCTGCGGCGTCCCTTCTTCCGCCGGCGGGAGTGGACAGGCTGTCGAAAACGCGGTCCCGATGACCGAAACCGATGCCGCAACGGCTTTCGTCATGGAGGCGAAGGGCAAGTACGACGAACCATGGGCCATGGCGTTCGTTCCCGGCACGGACGTGCTGATGATCACGCGCAAGAACGGCGCGGTCAGCGGCCTCGATACCGCAACCGGCAAGGCGATTTCGGTCGGTGGTGCGCCAAAGGTCGATTATGGCGGACAGGGCGGGCTTGGCGATATCGCCTTCCTTCCGGCCGAAGCCGATGGAGACCTTGCCACGCGCACCATCTATTTGTCGTGGGCCGAAGCAGGTCGCGGCGATACACGCGGTGCCGTGGTCGGGCGTGGAACGCTCGCTTGCAAGGATACGACCTGCGACATCCGTGGCCTTACGGTGATCTGGCGACAGGAACCGAAGGTTTCGGGGCGCGGGCACTATTCGCACCGGCTGGCCATTTCACCGGACGGCCAATATCTCTTCGTATCCTCCGGAGACAGGCAGAAAGGCACGCCGGCGCAAGACCCGCAGAGCGATCTTGGCAAGATCGTGCGCCTTAACCTCGACGGGACACCTGCCGCCGGCAACCCGCTGGCGGACGAAAATGTGGCGCGGCCCGAAGTGTGGACGATGGGGCACCGCAACGTGCTCGGCCTCGACTTCGACCGGAAAGGCCAGCTCTGGGGGCTGGAACACGGTCCGCGTGGCGGGGACGAGCTGAACCGGATCGTAGCGGGCAGCAATTATGGCTGGCCGGTCGTATCGAACGGCGTGAACTACAACGGATCGGACATTCCGAACCATTCCACTCGTCCGGAATTCGCACCTCCTGCAATCAGCTGGAATCCGGTGATCGCGCCGGGCGACCTGCTCTTCCTGAAAGCGGACCTGTTTTCGAACCTGGCCGACAAGGCGCTGGCGACCGGTCTGGCATCGCGGACGCTGGTCGCGGTGGAAATCGATGCGCAGGGCAAGGGCCGCGAGGTCGACCGCTACAGCTTCGACAACCGCTTGCGTGCCATGGCCGAAGCGCCCGACGGCTCCCTCTGGGTCGCGGAAGACGGGCCGGATGCGACGCTTTGGCGGCTTTCGCCCCGCCGCTAGGGGCGAAATGGCTCGACAGCGGGTCCGCATCCCCCTATCGGCGCGCCGTTTCGTACCGATGAAGGACGCTCGTCCGCGCACTCCCCATGGCCACTATCATTCCCCTCGACCAGGTCGATCCCGCATTGATCGAAGCCCTGCTGGACACCGCGTTCGAGCCGGAGCGCCACAAGCGCACCGCATACAAGGTGCGCGAAGGGACGGACTGGCTGTCCGGCCTTTCCTATGCCGCGCTGGACGATGACGAATATCTTGCCGGCACGATCCAGTGCTGGCCGGTTGCGCTGACGGACGATGAAGGCCGCGCCCACCCGATGATCATGGTCGGCCCGGTCGCGGTCATGCCGGAACTGCAGAACGAAGGTTATGGCAAGGCGCTGACGCTCGCCTCGCTCTCCGCCATCGACGCATCGGCGAATCCCTTGCCGCAAGTGCTGATTGGCGATGCGGATTACTACGGCCGGTTCTTCGGCTTTGCCGCAGAGGCAACCGGCGGCTGGCAGGTACCCGGCCCTTGGGACCCGTCGCGCCTGCTGGTTCGGTGTGCCAATCCGGCCGTACTTCCACAGTCCGGCATGCTTGGCCCTTGGCGGGGATAAAAGGTTCTGGCATCGCGTTATGCCAGCGATGCCATACGATATTCCTCCCGATCTTGCCGGAATGAGCCTTGCCGAAATCGCGCAGGCGGTAGAGGCGCGCAAGCTGCCGCCCGTTGCGCAATGGGATCCGCAGGAAACCGGCGACAGCCACATGCGCATCGCGCGCGACGGGCGCTGGTTCCACGAAGGCAGCGAAATCACCCGCCCCGCGATGATCCGCGCCTTTTCCGGCCTGCTGCGGCGCGAAGATGACGGGTTCTGGCTCGTCGTGCCCTATCAGAAACTGTCGATCGAGGTGGAGGATGCGCCCTTCATCGCCACCGATTTGCGAACCGACCGCGAACATGGCGAACAGGTCCTCAGCTTTCGCCTCAACACCGACGAATTCGTCACCGCCGATGCCGGCCATCCGCTGATCGTGCGCGGATCTGCTGACGAACCCGCCGCCTATGTCACCGTGCGCGAAGGGCTGGAAGCGCGGCTCGACAGGTCGACATGGCTGCAACTGGCCGAAGTGGCGCTGGCGACGGATACCGATCCGCCGTGCGTTTTCAGCCGCGGCGAAACCTTTCCGCTTGTGACGGAGGGTGCGTGAGCAGCATCCGGCATCACCTTACCGAACTCCACCGCGCAGGGCACGATCGCAAGCTGACCGATCTGCGCATCGAACCGAACCTTTCCGGCAAGGCGGTGCGCCCCGCCGCCGTGCTGATCGCGGTGACAGAGCGGGCCGACGACGACCGTGGCGGCCCCGGCGTCCTGCTGATCGAACGGCCCGCGAAGATGCGTACCCATGGCGGGCAGGTCGCCTTTCCCGGCGGCGCGATCGATCCTGGTGAAACCCCCATTCAGGCAGCCCTGCGCGAAGCGCACGAGGAGATCGCCCTACCCCTGTCCAAGGTCCACGTGATCGGAGAGACCGACGGTTATCGCACCGGCACCGGCTATGCCATCACGCCAGTCCTCGCCACCGTTCCGCCCGACCTGCCGCTGCGTGCCAATCCGGCGGAAGTCGACGAATGGTTCGAAGTGCCGCTGCGATACGCTTTGGATCCGGCAAACCATGAACAGCGCGAACTGTTCTGGCGCGGCAGGATGCGCAGTTTTATCGAATTTCACTGGGAAGGACACCGCATCTGGGGTGCAACCGCCGGGATGCTTGCCAACCTTTCACGCCGGCTGCGCTGGCAGGAGCATGTTTCTTGAAGCCGGTATCCAATGCGAAATGGACACACCGCCCCGATCTGCCGGTGCTGATCGCGGCGCTGGGCGCGGACGAGTGCCGTTACGTCGGCGGCTGCGTCCGCGATGCGCTGATGGGGCACGAGGCGAACGACGTGGATCTTGCCACGCGCCATCACCCCGACAGGGTCTGCGTGTTGCTGAAAGAAGCCGGCATCCGCACCGTGCCGACGGGGCTGGAGCATGGAACGGTAACCGCCGTGCTGGACAGCGGACCGGTCGAAGTCACGACCCTGCGGCACGACGTGGAAACCGACGGGCGGCGTGCGACGGTCGCCTTTGCCACGGCATGGGAAGAGGATGCCGCGCGGCGCGATTTCACGATCAACGCGCTCTACGCGCATCCCGAAACGTTCGAGATTTCCGACTATTTCGGCGGGCTGGACGATCTGGCGCAGCGCCGCGTCCGCTTCATCGGCGATGCCCGCCAGCGCATCCGCGAGGATCACTTGCGCATCCTGCGCTACTTCCGGTTTCACGCCCGCTTCGGTTCCGAACCGGCCGACGAAGAGGCATTGGCCGCCTGCCGCGAACTGGCCGCGACATTGAAGGGACTGTCGCGCGAACGTGTCGGCTGGGAACTGCAGAACCTGCTGGCCCTGCCCGATCCCTCGCCCACGGTGGCCCGCATGGCGGATATTGGCGTGCTGGCAGTCGTGCTGCCCGAAACCGGCGGGGTGCAGGTGAACCGGCTTGCCCTGCTCGTCACTGCGGAGCGCGAGGCGGGCGTTGCACCCGATGCCGTGCGCCGCCTTGCCGCGCTGCTGCCGCCCGATCCTGCCGTGACGGACCAGGTTGCGGCCCGCCTGCGGCTTTCCAACGCACAGAAGAAACGCATCGCGCGCATTGCCGAACGCAAGGATGGCGACGGCGCCGATCCGCGCGCGCTTGCCTATCGCCTTGGCATGGAGGTAGCGCGCGACAGGCTGCTGATCGGCGGATCGCCTGTCGATCTGCTGAAGGGGTGGGAAGTGCCCGCCCTTCCGGTGAAGGGCGGCGATATCGTCGCGGCAGGCGTTGGCGCAGGGCCGGACGTGGCGAAAGTCCTGCGCGTAATCGAGAACCGCTGGATCGCGGAAGGTTTTCCTGAAGAGGCCCGCACCCGCGCCATTCTTGCCGAAGAAGTCGCGGCGCTGGCATGAACGGGTTCGCCGCCGGTCATCCTGCCGAAAGGGACGGACTGGTAGAACCGCTTCATGGCTGACCTCGGCGAAGTCCTGCAATCCCTGCCCTACGGCGATGTTTTTGCCGCGCATCCGCTGTTGCTGCTCGCACTGGTCGCGCTGTGCTTCGCCATGGTGGGCGGAGCGATGCGCAACAGCGTGCCCGCAGTCGGCGGCATGTTACGCGGCCTCGGCAGCTTCGGCCTTGTCGCCGTGCTGGTGCTGACGGTGATAGACCTTGTCCGCCTCAATCCCGATCTCGCCCTGCCCCAACTGGGTGTGCCCGAACAGATCGTGGACGGGGAGGAAACGCACATCCCGCTGGCACGCGACGGGCATTACTGGATCGAGGCCGAAGTGAATGGCCACCCCACCCGCTTCCTCGTCGATACGGGCGCGAGCCTGACCGCGATATCGCCGGAAACCGCGCAGGCCGCCGGGATCGAGGCGAACGAGGTACTGGGCACGGTCAGGCTCGAAACCGCCAACGGATCCGCGCCCGCGCAGCTGACCAGCATCGACACGCTGGAAACCGGCACGATCGCGGCGCGCGACTTGCGCGCAGTCATCGCGCCGACGATGAACGGAATGAACGTACTGGGGATGAATTTCCTCTCGAAGCTGGAGAAATGGAGCGTGGAGGACGGCACCCTGATCCTCGTTCCCCACCAGCCGCGCGTACCACGGGCAATTAGTTGATTGCATTTCGCAGGCGCAGCAACTACATGGCGCGGCAGTGACGGCCCGATGGGTCATCCGCCGCAAGCGTGAGCGCCCGTACCGAAAAAACGGGAAGGCCCGCGGCAGATCAACGGTCACCAGCTAGTCAAGCTTCCCTTTTCACGCATGGGTCGCCCGTTCGACCCCGCGCCCGGACTTTGTAGTCCGATGCGCCGCATTGCGTTTTTGAAAGTATATCCATGTCCTATTTCGAAAGCCTCGGCCTTGCCGAGCCCATCCTTCGTGCACTCAATGCGAAGGGTTATGCCGAACCCACCCCGATCCAGCGCCAGTCGATCCCGTCCCTCATGGACGGGCGCGACCTGCTCGGCATCGCGCAGACCGGCACCGGCAAGACCGCCGCCTTCTCCCTCCCCTCACTGCACCGCCTTGCAGAGGCCGGATACAAGCCCAATCCCGCTTCGTGCCGGATGCTGGTGCTGTCGCCGACCCGCGAACTGGCTGCGCAGATCGCGGACAACATGCGCCGCTATGCCAAGCATCTGCCGATCAATGTCGATTGCGTGTTCGGCGGCGTTCCCGTCGGCAAGCAGGCCCGCCGCCTCGTCCCCGGCACCGACGTGCTTGTGGCAACGCCGGGCCGCCTGCTGGACCTCATCGACCAGCGTGCGCTCACCCTGCGCCATGTCGAGATTTTCGTGCTGGACGAAGCGGACCAGATGATGGACCTGGGCTTCATCAAGCCGCTGACCCGTATCGCCAACATGCTGCCGCAGGATCGCCAGTCGCTGTTCTTCAGCGCGACGATGCCCAAGGACATCGCAGACCTGTCGCGCCGCTTCATCAACGATCCGGTGAAGGTCGAAGTCGCGCCGCAGTCGACAACGGCCGAACGCGTCGAACAATATGGCACGTTCGTGAACCAGGCGGAAAAGCAGGCGCTTCTCACCCTCTCGCTGCAGGCAGGCCTTGCCAGCGGAGAGATCGAGAAGACGCTGGTCTTCACCCGCACCAAGCATGGCGCGGACCGCGTCGTGCGCCATCTTGTCGCAGCCGGCATCAACGCCGCCGCCATCCACGGCGACAAGTCGCAGGCCCAGCGCACCCGCGCGCTTGACGGGTTCCGTGCAGGAAGCGTCCCCGTTCTTGTAGCCACGGACATCGCGGCGCGCGGGATCGACGTGACCGGCGTGTCCCACGTCTTCAATTTCGAAATCCCGAACGTTGCCGAACAGTACGTCCACCGCATCGGCCGCACGGCGCGCGCGGGCGCGGACGGCGTTGCAATCAGCTACATCGCGCCGGACGAAAAGCCCTATATCAAGGATATCGAGAAGCTGACCGGCGTTCGCCTCACGCAAATGCCGCTGGTGGAAAATTTCCAGAAGCGTGCCGAAAACCTGCCCAAGCCCAGCCGCAAGCCTGCCGGCGCCGAATATGGCGATCGCAGCGAACGCGGGCCCCGCAAACCGCGCGGCCAGAGGTCTGGCGGCGACAGCCGCAACTTCGACCAGCGCAAGGCGCGCAAGGAACGCGAAAACCGCGGCGATGGCGAACCGCGCGACGATATGGGTCGCAAGCGCCGTTTCCGCCCCAAGGGTGCGAACGGCGTCGGCGCACACAAGAACGCTGTTCGCGCGCGCTGATCGGCGCGATCAGTTGCTGGCGGGCGCCTGCGTGACGTAAAGTTCGCGCAGCGCCCGCTTGTTGACCTTACCCGTCGCGCCAAGCGGTATCGCATCGACGAACACGAATTCGTCGGGCATCCACCACTTGGCGATCCGGCCATCCAGAAACGCCCGCAATCCGTCTGCATCGGGCGAAGCGCCCGGTTCGGCCTGCACGATCATCATCGGCCGCTCGCCCCATTTCGGGTCCGGCATCGCGATCGCCGCGGCGTTGGCGACATCGGGATGCGACAGCAGGGCATTTTCAAGGTCGATGGAACTGATCCATTCGCCGCCCGACTTGATCACGTCCTTTGCCCGGTCGGTCAGCTTGACCGATCCGTGCTTGTCTATCTCGGCAAGATCGCCGGTATCGAACCAGCCTTCACTGTCGAGGATGTCGCCTCCCTCGCCGCCGAAATAGCCTTTCGAAACGGCCACACCGCGAACCTGCAGATGGCCTGATTTCCCCTCGCCCCATACCTGTTCGTCGCCTTTGTCGTCCACTGTCCGGATCTCGACACTGAACGGCGGAACGCCCTGCCGAAGCTTGTGTGGCAATTGATCGTCGAACGGCCCATCGGCCAGTTCGCGCGGCACACGGCAAACCGTGCCGATCGGCGACATTTCCGTCATGCCCCATGCATGGCCGATCCTGACGTCATACTCCGTCTCGAACGCGCGCAGCACACGTTCCGGCAGCGCCGCGCCGCCGATGGCGACGAATTGCAAATGTGGCAGCTTGAGGTTTCCGGCCTTCAGGTAATCCATGAGGCCGAGCCAGAGCGTGGGGACCGCCGCACTGATCGTCACACGTTCGCCGTCGAACAAGGCATAGAGCGATGCGCCATCCAGCCCGAAGCCGGGCAAGACCATCCGCGCGCCCATCATGGGCGCGGCAAAGGCCAGTGCCCAGGCATTGGCGTGGAACATAGGCACGACCGGCATGACCGTGTCCTGATAACCGACGCCCAGAGCATCCTTCGTCACCGCCATCATCGCATGGAGCACGTTGGACCGGTGGGAATAGAGCACGCCCTTGGGATTACCCGTCGTGCCGGAGGTATAGCACAGCCCGCAGGCCGTATTCTCGTCAAACCCGCCCCACGCCGCGTCTGTGCCCCGCCCAGCGATCCAGTCTTCATATGCGATCGCGCCGAAACTGTTATCGGGCACGATACCGTCGTCGCTGATCACGATATAGTGCTCGACCGGCATGCGATCGTGAACCTGCTGCACTATCGGTACGAACGGCGCGTCGAGGATCAGGACGCGATCCGACGCATGGTTTGCGATCCATGCGATCTGGTCGGGATGGAGGCGCGGATTGAGCGTATGGAGTACGGCCCCGATGCCCATCGTGCCATACCATGCCTCAAGATGTTCCGCGCTATTCATCGACAAGGTGGCAACCCGGTCGCCATTGCCGATACCCATCGCCCGCAATGCAGCCGAAACCTGCCGCGCCCGGTCATGCAGCGCGGCATATGTCGTACGGGCAAGTGTTCCATCGCACCGCCGCGAAACAACCTCGCTATCCTCTGCGAAGCGGGCGGCGCGTTCGATTATCCTGTCGACCGTCAACGGCCAGTCCTGCATCAGGCCCAACATCGGCAATCCTCGTCCCTGCTCTATGTGACCGGGTTCCCCGATCCTGAAGCGAGATCAGGGACTTGGCAACTTGCGCGGGCAATGCATGTGCCGCAATTGCGATTGATCGGAAAAATTGTTTGTCGAAAATGTGGCGAGAATATGGACACCGCAATGCAGCATCGCTAAATAGCCGGTGCCCGGCTCGATTGTGAGTCTGCGGCACCAGGGAATCGTTTTATGAAGAAGATCGCTTTCACCGTCGCTCTTTCGGCTCTCGCTCTCGCTGCTTGCTCGCAGGAAGCTGCTGAACCGGCTGCTGAAGAAACCGCAGCTGTCGAAGCTCCCGTCGTTGAAGAGCCCGTCGTCGAAGCAACCGACGCTGTCGAAGCTCCGGCTGCTGAAGCTACCGACGCTGCTGAAGCTCCGGCTGCTGAAGCTACCGAAGCTGCTGCCGAGTAATCGGACGCTTCCAAGCTATCTGTCTGGCGGTCCGTGACGAACAGTCCCGGACCGCTGGATTTTTCCGGGCTACCCGACCCGAAGGCCGCTGATCCCCTTGCGATCATGGCGCGATAAACGGGAAACCTCAGAAAATCGCCACAATCGCCTGCCTGCGATGTTATTCGGCTAGATGCCAACCGCGTCGCCGGATCTACGCTCAGCCCAGCCGTTCACCATCGACCGGATAGCCACCGCCGGCGTCGAGATAGGCTTGTTCCGCCTCTCCCGTTGCACGACCAAGCGCCTTGTTTCGCATGGGAAAGTGGCCGAAGCGGGCGACGACATTGCGATGGCCACGCGCAAAATCCAGCACGTAATCGGCATCGGCGGCCAGCTTCTCGAAACAGGTGACGCTGATGTCCTGCAAGGCTGCATCTTCGGCATGCATCAGCGGCAGATAGAAGAACTGCCGCTCCGAAAGTGTCAGCGCCTTGTCCATGCCCTTTTCAAGCCCGTCCAGAACCATCGCCTGCGCCTTGGCGTCGCCGGAGTAGGCACGCGGATCATCGCGAAAGATGTTGCGGGTGAACTGGTCGATCAGGACGATCAGCGCGAGCCGACCGCGAGGTGTCGCAGCCCATTCGTCGAGCGTTCCGGCAAGCGCCTTCGAAACCTGGGCGGAGAACCGTACGCGAACTTCACGGTCCACCGCTTCCCCGCCTTCGAACCACTGGTCCGGTGTCTTCTCACGAAACCAGTAGTCCAGAACGGGAAGCCAGGGGCCGCGTTCGTCGCCCATCACCCGAACCGGTTGTCGCGCGGAAAACCCTGCGGCGGCAGGCGCCCTGCCGCGCCGCGCGCCACGCGCCACTGCCACATGTCACTCTCGGTCCTAGTACGGCCGCTGTCGCCGCCCATCTTCCACGACAGGCCTTCCTCCAGCTTCAGTGTCGTCGCGTCGGAAAGCCCGCCGTCGCGATAGCGTTGCAGCTGCACGCCCTGTCCGCGCGTCATCACCGGCAGTTCCTCAAGGCTGAACATGACCAGCTTGCGATTGTCGCCGACGACAGCAACGTGATCGTGATCGGCCGGAATTTCACGCACGACCTTCAACGTGACCCCCGGCTTGAGGTTGACGACAGCCCTGCCCTTGCGGGTTTCGGCCAGCAGTTCGTCCATTCCGGCCGCAAATCCGCGTCCGTTGCTTCCCGCCAGCAGCACCTGGCCCTTGGGCTTTGCCACCAGCATGGCCACGATCTGCGCATTGGGGTCGATATCCAGAGTGGTACGCACCGGTTCGCCGAAGCCGCGCCCGCCGGGCAACTTGTCGCACCCCAGCGTATAGAACCGCCCGTCCGCACTGGCGAGCAGCAGCTTGTCCGTCGTCTGCGCATGTACGGCAAACGCCGGTCCGTCGCCTTCCTTGAACTTGAATTCACCGCCGATGCCGTCCGCGCCAAGATCGACATGCCCCTTCATGCCGCGAACCCAGCCACGCTGCGACAGGATCACCGTCACCGGCTCCTTTTCGATCATGGCGTCCATCGAAAACTCGACGGTCGGCTCCGCCTCGGCAATCGTCGTCCGGCGGCGACCGAGTTCAGTGTCTTCCGCATATTCCTTGCGCAAGGCATTGAGATCACGCTTCAATCGCGTACGCTGGCGTGCCGGGCTTTCGACCAGTTTGTCCAGTTCGTCCCGCTCCGCCAGAAGCTCGTCCCGCTCCTTCGTCAGCGCCATTTCCTCAAGCTTGCGCAAGGAACGCAGCCGCATGTTGAGGATCGCCTCGGCCTGCCGGTCGGTAAGGTCGAACTCTGCCATCATGATCGGCTTGGGCTCGTCCTCGTTGCGGATGATCTCGATCACGCGGTCGAGATTCAGGAAGGCGATGATGTAACCTTCGACCAGTTCGAGCCGCTTGGCGATCTGGTCCAGCCGGAAGCGCGCACGGCGAACGAGAATCTCGATCTGCGCGACGATCCAGTGCCGCAGCACTTCGCCCAGCCCCATGACCACCGGCGTGCGCCCCCCGCCCGCCTGTACGTCGAGGACGTTCATGTTGAGCGAGAAACGGCTTTCCAGATCGGTCAGCTTGTAGAGGCTTTCCTTCAGAAGCTCGGGATCGACATTGCGGCTCTTGGGCACGAGCACGATGCGGATCTGCTCGTCGCTTTCGTCGCGCACGTCTTCGAGGATCGGCAGCTTGCGATCGCCGATCAGCGCGGCGATCTGCTCGATCAGCTTGCCCTTCTGAACCTGATAAGGGATCTCGGAAATGACGAGCTGCCACTGTCCGCCGCCAAGCCGCTCGATCCCGGCGTCGCGATCCTCCTGCTTGTCGGCTTCAGCGGCGTAGAAACGCCCGCGCATGCGGAAAGAGCCGCGACCGGTCGCATAGGCGTGGCTGATGATTTCAGGGCTGTCGACGACCAGGCCGCCGGTCGCGAAATCGGGGCCGTGGAACACCTCCATCAGCTCCGCATGTTCGGTCTTCGGATTGTCGATCAGCTTGAGCGTCGCGTCGATGATTTCCGCCGCGTTATGGCTGGGGATCGATGTCGCCATGCCCACCGCGATGCCGCTGGCACCATTGGCCAGCAGGTTCGGGAACAGGCCGGGGAAGATTTCCGGCTCCTCCTCCTCACCGTTGTAGGTCGGGACGAAATCGACCGTGCCCTCGTCCAGCCCCTGCATCAGCTGGATCGCCGTGCGGGTCAGGCGCGCCTCCGTATAGCGGTAGGCCGCGGCGTTATCGCCATCGATATTGCCGAAGTTCCCTTGCCCTTCGACGAGCGGATAACGCAGCGCGAAATCCTGCGCGAGGCGGACCATCGCGTCGTAGACGGAGGCATCGCCGTGTGGATGGTACTTGCCGATTACGTCGCCGACAACGCGGGCCGATTTCTTGAAACCTGACTGCGGATCGAGCTTCAGCATCCGCATCGCCCAGAGCAAACGCCGGTGAACCGGCTTCAGTCCATCCCTGAGGTCCGGCAGGGAACGTGCTGTAATCGTTGATAAAGCGTAGACGAGATACCGCTCCGACAATGCCGCATCGAACGGTGCGTCAATCAGCCTGTCGAAGGGATCGGGTTCGGTCATGTCGGTCAGATCGTCAGCCATCAGACCTGCCCGTCTAGCAGCGCTGCAAGGCGGCGGGAACGGCGGGTTTGGATTGATCCACCATTCCTCCACCACTTTGCCGCTTGTGCCCGATCGGGATCAAGGCCAGAATAAGGCTAAATTATGGCACAAAGGAGGCCTCAATGCGGCAAACTGTTTTTGCACTCCCCCTTCTGGCTCTCGCGCTCGCTGCGTGCGACAGTGCGCCCTCCGGCAATTACGAGGCTAGCGAAAGCATCGCCACACTCGATGTGGCCGAGGAAGCCGCCGCCGAAGCGCCGGAAAGCGCCGATACCGGTGGCGAGATTGCCGTTGCCCTGCCCCGGATCGCTTATGTCTACAGTTTCGGCTTCCGCCTTCCGGCCGCGAAGATCGCTCCTCTTCAGCTTGCCCACGCAGACTTGTGCGATGCACAGGGGCCGCGCACCTGCCGCATTCTCGACATGCGCCAGGCCGGGATGGAGGGCGAATACTCTTCGGGATCGCTGACCCTGGCGGTCGCCGCCCCGCAGGCGCGCGCGTTCGGGGCAAAGCTCAGCCAGCTCGCCGGCAAGGAAGGCGGCACGCAGATCTCCAGCGCGATCAGTGGCGAAGACCTGTCCAAGCAGATCGTCGATACCGAAGCCCGCATCAAGGCGCGCACGATCCTGCGCGATCGACTGCTCGAAGTGCTCCAGACACGTCGCGGCACAGTTGCCGAACTGGTCGAGGCCGAACGCGCCGTCGCGCGCGTGAACGAGGAGATCGACCAGGCGCAAAGCTGGCTTGCCGAAATGCGCGGACGGGTGGATTTCAGTCGCCTCAATGTCAGCTATGAATCCGGCATGCCCGAAACCGGCAGCTTCTCAAGTCCGGTACGGCAGGCGCTGTCCAGTGTGTCGGGCATCCTCGGCAGCATGCTGGCCGCGGCGATCATCCTGCTGACAGTGTTGATCCCGCTGGGCATCGTGGGATGGGGCGGCTGGAAGCTGTTCCGGAAGATGCGTCCATTGGCGCCCGCCACGCCCGCCGATGGCCCGGAGCGGCAGCAGACCGGCTGACCGGACCCTTGCTACGGATCGTCGCAGATGGCGGAACGATGGCCTATTTCCGCGCATTCTCAGGGTTAACAGACCAACACGAACACCCGGAGAATGACATGACGAGCAAGGTCCTCATCATCGCAACCAACGGCTTTGAGCAATCAGAACTGCTGAAGCCGCGCGAGAACCTCGAAAACGCAGGCGTATCAACAACGCTTGCTAGCCCCGAAACCGGCTCGATCAAAGGATGGAACCACACCGATTGGGGCGAGAGCGTGGATGTCGACATGTCGATCGAAGATGTCGATGTGGAGCAATACGACGCTCTGCTGCTGCCGGGCGGGCAGATGAACCCGGACATCTTGCGCATGAACGGGAAAGTTATCCAGATCGTTCGGGATTTCGATGCGGCAGGCAAGCCGATCGCGGCAATCTGCCACGCGCCGTGGCTGCTGGCCGAAGCGGGATTGATCGAAGGCAGAACGGTAACCGGATGGCCATCGATTCGCACCGACCTGACGAACGCTGGCGGCAATGTCGTGGACCGGGAAGCCGCGATCGACGGCAATCTTGTGACCAGCCGCAATCCCGATGACATTCCGGCATTCAGCAAGGCCTTGCTCGACCTGCTGGGTGTGAAAAAGTCAAGCAGCGAACTGGCTGAGAGCGACGCCTGAACAAGGTTCGAGTATGCGGGCGCAGGGGCAGCAATCGCGCGCACCTGCGCCCGGTCGCCAGCATTTTTGCGGGATGGCCACGCGGCATCCGTAAAGCCCCCTAGCTGCTGAGACGCAACGCTTTTCAGAGATATCCGAGTCGCGCCCGGCTCTCTCGTAATCGGCGCGATCGTTAACCATATTTGTTACTTATGGATTCGGTTCCCGCCACCACAACGAAAAGTTTGGCGGCATATTTTTATCGTTTTAATTCAGTGTAGTGTAACGAACATCACAGCATTCGACATACCCGATTTCCCATTATGGGTCAGCCTTGAAGGCCTACTTGAATCATTCGCTTTAACGATTGCATCTTAATGTCTTAAGGTACTGACCAGATTAGGGCTTGTTTATAGACTTAACGAAGTAGCACAGCTGGGGGCGAAGCTACCGAGAGAGGTTCTCCGGAAGTTCAGTTCGTCCTGAGGGACACCCCGCACGCTTCTTCGCGTCATTCCAGCCAGTCGTTGCCCGGGATCACCGGGCGGTCGGGAACGAAGATCCGGTCGCGCTTCACCGTGCGGCCAAACTATGGGGCAGCGCAAATGGACTTCCAGTCGAACGGTTCGAACGGCGAGAACGAGACTTCCAACCTCGCCGAGGCGACTCCGATCTTCAACGGAACAAGCAACGTGAAGCGGGTCATCGCCGACCCGACGCGCGAGAATGTTCTGGTCCTTCCCGCCGGCGTATCGCTGGACGATATCGACGTTCAGGGCGACAACCTGATCATCACCCTGCCCGACGGCACCCAGATGATCGTGATCAACGGCGCGCTATACATGCCGGAGATCGTGATCGACGGCGTAACCGTTCCGCCGATGAACCTTGCGGCCCTGCTGAACGCGGACCAACCCGAACCGGCGGCCGGACAGAACGGCAGCTCCGGCGGCAACTTCGCCGATCCGGTGAACCCGATCCAGCCTGCCTACGGCCTTGGCGACCTCCTCCCCTACACCGAACTGCAATTCCCGGAACAGCAGGACGAGGAAGTATACTACTATCTCAACCGCATCCCGACCGCGATCACGGCCAACAACCCGGAAGTGCTGGTCGACGATGACGAGTTCATGGGCAACCCTGGCGGCATCGGTGACGATGATCCGGCCCCACAGAACCTGACCGGTCAGCTTGACGGTTCGGGCGGCGACGGCGAACTGACGTTCACGTTCAACGGCAACAACACGTTCCCGGATGACGGTCAGGATTGGCAGATCGTCGAAAACGAAGGCGGCCAGCTGCTCGTCCAGCAGAACGGCAACACTGTCGTCATCATCACGCTGCAGCCCGATGGGTCGTACGTGATCGAGCAGGTTGGCGTGGTCTTTCACCCTGCCGACGTCAACGAAAACAACGTCTACGTGACCATCGGCTACACGGTCACCGACGAGGACGGTGATTTCGCGACTGCGACCTTCACTATCAATTTCGACGACGATACGCCGGTCGTCGATCCCGTACCGGATTTCGACGGCTCGCTTTTGGTCGATGAAACCGATCTCGATACCGACGATACAGTCGATTTCTCAGGCGCGTTCGAAATCAGCTACGGTGCTGACCTTCCCGGCAATACCGAATGGGCGCTGACGCTGTCCGCTGCGGGAGCCGACAGCGGTTTGGTGGATTCTGCGACCGGGTCGGCAATCCTGCTCTACAAAACCGAGGATGGTGTCATCGAAGGGCGCGTCGGCGGGTCTGACGGTGACGTTTCTTTCACGGTGTCGATCGACGACAGCGGCGTTGTCAAGCTCGACCAGCAGCGCGCCATCGTCCACGATGACACCACCTCGAATGACGAGCCTGCCAGTCTTGCCGATGGCGTGTTGTTCGTCACGGTCACCGCAACCGACTTCGACAATGACCCTGTGTCGCTTAGCCTGGATCTTGGTGGGCGCGTAACATTCAAGGATGACGGCCCGGCGGTCACGAACGTGGCTCTCGGCAGCTCGGTCTCGGTTGACGAGACCGATGCGGGCGAAGCCTTCGTCTCCGGCCCGATCAGCGCGACCAGCGCAACCTCGATCATCTCGGCAACGCTTGCCTTCGGTGCGGACGATGCGGCAGGCGATCCGGTCTATACCATCACCATCGTCGGCGACGGCTCGACCTCGCTGATGACGTCGGACGGCGATCTGCCGATCACGCTGGAACAGACCAGCGCCTCGGTCATCACCGGCACCTACAACGGCGGCGCGGACACGGCCTTCACGGTCGAGATCAACGCCGACGGCACGCTCACCGTCACGCAGTACGCGGCGCTCGAACATGCCGATCCGACCGACGACAACGACACGCTGGACCTGGCCGGCCTGATCAACGCCACGGTCACGATCACCGACAACGACGGCGATACCGACAGCGGTAGCGTCCAGGTCGGCGGCGCGGTCACGTTCTACGATGACGGCCCGCGCGCCTTCACCGCTGATAGCGTTGCGTCCTATAACGGAGATCAGGCGCCGGTTTCGGGCGACCTGAACCTGCACATGGGTGCCGATGCCTTCGGTTATGCCGTATTCAATATCGTGGACAACTCGTTCGCCACCGACAGTTTCGGGACGCAGCTGACCGTCGATGGAGAACCGCTGTATATTTACGGAGACGGTACTAGCACGCTCGTCGCATCGACGGAGATGAACGGCGGCGGTACGGTGGCGTACACCGTTACGCTCAACTCCGACGGCACCTGGACGTTCGACGTCAACGAAGAAATCAATAACGGTTCGAAAACCGGAATTCAGGATCTTTCCAGCACCAAGGCCGGCAACACTTCCATCTATCTTGTCGGTGCCGACTCTCCTCCGTCGGACGACGTACCTTTCGACGTTATCCTGTCTGCGCAGAACGGTGCCGGAACTCCTATCACGGTCAATACGCGTGCGACTTCGATCGGCACCGGTCAGCAGTCGATCCGCGCCGGTCAGGAATTGCGCGTCGATCTGGTGAACGATCTGACGACGGAACCTGCACCGACCAATTTCGACTACGCAGAGCATCGCGAAACGTACTATTACGAGCAGTATATCGCGCAAATTACCGGCCCTCAGGCCAGCGGCGGCGTTCAAGTCAATGTTCTCGTCGCTAATTCAAACGACAACAATATCCTCGGCTTTACGCTTGAGGGAGACGAAAGTTATTCCAATATCAACGTCGTCACGGTGACATCGGGATCAACCGGTAAAGTCTATGCATACTACGAAGATGGAACCTACTTGGTCGACGGGGTCGTCGGCAATATTGCTACATCTCCGTACGTTGTCGGTTTCAGTTACGGAGGCGGTGTCGGCGTAACGATCGACAACCTGCATGCGGGCGACCTGTTCTCGGTAAGCAGCGATAGCGCCTTCGACACCATCTTCATCAAGTCGGACGCATCGAATGCTCCTGACTTCGACCTTGGGCTGTTCTCCATCGACGGTGATGCGGTGATCCAGCCGATCGACGTCAACTACGACATCACGGCCTATGACGGCGATGGTGACGCAGTTGAAGGTTCGGTCGAGGCGACGATCACCCCGACCATCGGGACTCATATGGTCGGCGATGCGGGCAACAACGTGAACCTGATCGGCGATGATGACGTCAACGTCCTTGCTGGCAATGCCGGAAACGATGCACTGCAAGGCGCTGGCGGCAACGACTACTTGTACGGCAATGCAGGCAACGACCTACTTGTCGGTGGAAGCGGCGATGATGTCCTTGCTGGCGGCACCGGCGTCGACGAGCTGACGGGCGGTACAGGTGCAGACACCTTTGTTGCCGATGGTTCCGCACTCACCGATGGTCAGATCGACACGATCACCGATTACAGCTTTGCTGGTGGCGACGTGATTGATCTCAGCAACCTGCTCAACGTTGCCCCCGGCACCAATCTGGTGACAGGTGGTTACGTCTTCCTGACGCTGGACGGTTCGCTTCTGGTCGATGCCGATGGCGGAGCCGATGATTATCAAGTCGTCATGACGCTCACCGGCAATCCGCTTCAGGTCGCGGTATATACCGACACGATTGGCGCTAACACGACCATCTCGGCCGGAGCTTTGCCGATCATCCTCGATCTCGACGGAAACGGCGTCTCATTCGTCGGTCTCGATGAGGGGATCACGTACGACTATGGCTACGGCCAGGGCACGGTAGCCACCGCCTGGATCAGCGGCGACGGGACCGACGGGATCCTGATCTACAACGGCACGCAGATCGTCTTCGGACATGATGGCATGACCGACTTGCAGGCTCTGGCTGCGGACTTCGATCTCGATCATGACGGCTTTCTGAGCGGCACAGAACTGCTCGGATTTGAAGTATGGGTCGACGACGGGAACGCCGTCATTGATGGTGATGAAATTCAATCGCTCAGCACGTTCGGCATCACCGAGATCGCGCTTGAATATGACGCTGACAGCGAAAGCGGCCTTACCGCCGACAACGATGTCTACGTGTTCGGCACTGCTGGCGACGGACTTGTCACGGACACCGCGTTCCTGACGGCTTCAGCCGCAAACGAAAACCGCCAGACCGAGATGGCGCTCATCGCATCGATGGTACCCGGCATGCTGGTGTCAGCTGCAATCGATCATACGCCTGATTTTGCTGAAGGCCCTATGGTTAATTTCGTGCCAACGGACATCGATTTCGCCACGGCT
The DNA here is from genome assembly GCF_001634625.1 of Croceicoccus bisphenolivorans. Classification (GTDB taxonomy): domain Bacteria; phylum Pseudomonadota; class Alphaproteobacteria; order Sphingomonadales; family Sphingomonadaceae; genus Croceicoccus; species Croceicoccus bisphenolivorans. Next base: position 167,243 of record NZ_LRSE01000001.1, read on the forward strand.
GTGAACGCGATCACACCGGTCGACATCGATCTGTCGCATGCCTCGCCCATGGAACCTGCCCATGACAGCAGTGGCCTCCCGGCGCCGGCCTCGGCTTCGCACTTGTCAGACCATGCCCCGGCAGAGTCGCAGTCGCTGGGCTTCGACAGCCATGGCCCGGCAAACGACGGGGCGGATCTTGGTACGTCATCCGAGGCGGCGGCGGACTTTGCACCACCTGCGACTCCGGTGTCTGGCCCCGAAGTCGGTGGCGACGTGCTGATGGCGCTGCTGGACCTGGGCGCACCTGCGGCAGAGCCGGAAGGCGATGCCAAGGGGACCGGGGCATTGGAAGCGGTTCGCACCGCGATCCAGGAAGTCACCGGCCAGGACGACATCTCGGAACTGGTGAACCATGTTGTTGACAACGTTTCGGAAACGGCTCAGCACTCGCCCGTAGATACCGGTGCGATGCATGCGCTGCTCAACAGTGGGGTTGCAGTGCAGCACATGCATATGCCGATGATGCCCGATGCGGCGGCTGACGATGCCGCTCATCTGGCCGCGGCCGCAGCCTGATTATAACGGAAAGTAAGGTAAGGGGGTCTTTCCAATGAAAAGCTGGCCAACGAACAGCTTGCGTGTCCTTGCAAGTGCCTCGGCAGTCGCGGTGGCACTTGCCACCCCGGCCTTTGCCCAGGCTGGCTCGGACCTGATGTCGCTTGATGACGATACGCTGAAATCAGAGCTGGAGATGCGTTACGACGCTTCGCTGGCGGCAACGCTGGATCCGGCAGTCGTGAACTCGACCGACACCCGCTACATGTGGGCATCGGAAGCGAAAGTGCAGTGCGCGATCGCCATCGGGTTCATGCGCAACGACCTGCGGGACGAAGATTCGATCCGCAAGTGCGATGCGGCATACCTGCGCTGGATGGCACCGCCCCCCCCGCCGCCGCCCCCCCCGCCCCCGCCTGCCCCGGCGATCTGCAATACGGGTAACTTCATCGTGTTCTTCGACTGGGATTCGGCCGAGATCACGCCGGAAGCGGCAACCACGCTGGACAGCGCGATCGCCGGCCTTGCCGACTGTGAAACCGTTTCGGTCCAGCTTGGCGGCTATACCGACACGTCGGGTTCGGACAGCTACAACATGGGCCTTGCCGGGCGTCGCAACGCATCGGTCCGGTCTTATCTCACCGCGCGCGGCGTGACCGACGGCGCGATCGACAGTGCGGCCTTTGGCGAAAGCAACCTGCGCGTTCCGACTGCGGACGGCGTGCGCGAGCTGCAGAACCGCCGCGTCGAAATCAACGTCCAGTAAGGGGGGACGGACATGAAGACCTATCTCAAGTTCGCTGCCGTCGCCGCGGGCCTGCTCAGCGCCTCGGTTTCCGGCACCGCCCTAGCGCAAAGCGCGCCTGTCACGATGACGGAAGCGATCGCAGTCGGCGTCGACTCGAATCCCGAAATCAGCCAGGCGCAGATGAACAAGGAAGCCATCCAGTTCGAGCGCAAGCAGGCGCAGGGGCTCTATGGCCCGCGCATCAACATCGAAGGCAGCATCGGCGCCCGTAACCTGGAAAACCCGACGCGCCGTTCGATCGGTATCGATGACGACTGGCTCTATCCGTTGGAAGGCAAGATTACGGGCGACTGGACCGTGATCGATTTCGGACGCCGCCGCGGCGAACTGCTGCGTCAGGCATCGCGCGTCGACGGTGCGTCGCTGCGCGTTCTGGAACGCTCGGAATTCGTCGCCTTGCAGATCGCGCGCCAGTATCTGGACGTCATGCTTCAACAGCGCATCATGGCCGCATCGCTGGATAATACCGGCTTCCACCGCGAACTGGTGACTTCACTTGGCAAGGGTGTCGAACAGGGTTCGATCTCCATCGCCGACCGTCAGCAAGCGGAAGAGCGCTTGCAGGCCGCCCTTATCCGTGAGGCGGAAGCCGCCGAAACGTTGCAGAACGCGAAGATCCGTCTGCAGTCGCTGACCGGGCTTACCATCGACAACGTCACGACTCCGCCGGACCTTTCCGCCGCCATGCCGGCCACGGAAGCCGACGCGATCGGGCTTGCGCGCACCCGCAACCCGCTGGTGCTGGAAGCGAAGGCAGACGTGGATGCGGCTCGCGCCCTCGCCGTGAGCGCCAAGGGCGATCTCTACCCAACTATCGGCGTCGATGCCTATGCCCGGACGGGCGACGATATAGACGGCTTCAAGGGTACGACCAACGACGTGCAGGCCCGCGCCTATGTCCGCTGGACGATCTTCGACAGCGGCATCAACCACGCCAAGTATCAGGAAATGGTCCGCCGTTCGAGCGAGGCTCGCTTCCGCCTGCACACGCGTGAGCGTGAAGCCGAGGAAGACGTGCGCATGGCATGGAACGCGCTGGAAACGCAGGGCCGCATCGTCGGCGAACTGGCGACGCAGAGCACCGTCACAGACGGCTTGCTCGAATCCTATCAGGGCCAGTTCAACGTCGGTCGCCGTTCACTGCTCGACGTGCTCGATGCGCAGAACACGCGCTACAACGTGCAGGTCCGCCTAGAAACGGCGCGTTTCTCGGAAATCTTCGCCCAGTACCAGACGCTGGCCGCCACCAATCGCTTCCTCGAGGCGCTGACGGTGCCGCCCCACTATGGTGCAGGCGAAAATGAGCGCGAGCGTTTCGATTACGGACCGCATATTCCGGCCGAGCGCGAGAGTCGCGTTTATCCGAAATAAGCGGGCTGCTCGGCGCAGCTTGTTTGGACAGGGTTTGTCATGAATTCGGCCGCGCCGGAAAAGTTCGAAAAATCGCCGCAACAGTCGGCTGACACGCCAGCCAGGCAGGTCGATCCCCTGATCGCCTGCCTGGCCCGCGTTGCCCGCCATTTCGACACGCCGTTTGCAACGGCCACGCTTGCCTCGTCGCTGGCCTTTGCGGCCAACGGCACGCTGCCTTGGCACCAGGTCGGCCCGGCGCTTGAACTGCTGGGCCTGAACTACGACGAGGCGCCGGCAAAGCGCCTGCCGATAGCCAAGTCCCACTATCCGCTCATCCTGCGGGACGGTGAGGGTTCGCTTGCGGTGCTGCTGGACCGTGAGGGCGACGACGTCCTCGCCTGGCAGCCCGGTGATGTCGAGGAAACATGGCAGCCCGCAGCAGCCTTTGCCGGCATCCAGCCGCTGACCCTGCTTTCGGTGGAAGGCGATCCTTCCACGCTACGCGATGCAGGGCAACCGTGGCACCAGCGCGCCCGCAGCCACTGGTTCTGGTCCGAGATTGCCAAGCGCCGCCGCGATTTCTGGCCAGTCATTCTCGCTTCGGTGGTAATCAACTTCCTCGCAGTGTCGCTGCCGATCTTCACGATGAACGTCTACGACCGCGTGATCCCCAACCGGGCGACGTCCAGCCTGTGGGTGCTGGCGCTGGGCGTGTTGATCGCCTTCACGCTGGAATTCGCGCTGCGCAAGGCGCGAACGAACGTACTGGACGAGATCAGCCGCGATCTGGACATCAGCCTATCGCAAAAGATCTACGCCCGCGTCATGTCGACGCCGCTGGCGGCGAAAGTCGGCCATACCGGCAACCTCGTCGCGCGGGTCAGCGAATACGCGATCGTCCGCGATTTCTTTGCCGCGACGACGATCACGCTGATGGTCGACGTCTTCTTCCTGTTCATTTTCATCGGCTTCATTGCGATCATCGCAGGCCCGCTTGCCCTGATCCCGCTGGTCATTATCAGCGGCATGATCCTGCTGGGCATCCGGCTGCAGCGCCAGATCACCGACAGCGCCCGCGACGCACAGGCAGACTATGGCCTGCAGCAGACGCAACTGGTGGAATCGATCGCCGGGCTGGAAACGCTGAAGTCCATCGCCGGCGAAGGCGAAATGCTTGGCCGCTGGCGCCGCATTTCCGACATGGCCAGCCGGTCGCAGAAGCGTCTTCGCGAAGTGAACTCCACCGCGATCGGCGCCGCCTCCACCTTCCAGCAGGTTTCGACGATATCGCTGGTGATCGGCGGCTACTACATGTTCGACGCGGGCATCATCTCGATGGGCGCGATCATCGCGATCGTGATGCTCGCCTCGCGCGCCCTTTCGCCGGCGGGGCAGCTGGCTTACCTTCTCACCCGCTGGAAACAGGCTAGCGAGACGCTCGATTCCATCGAACGCCTGTGGGACGGGCCGGACGAGCGCAAGATGGGCAGTAGTTCTCTGCCCCCGCAGGTCCGCAGCGCCAACATATCGCTGCAAGGTGTCGATTTCGCCTATCCCGGCTCCAGCGTTCCCTCGCTGAAGAACGTGAACCTGACGATCCGCCCTGGTGAACGCATCGCGATCATCGGCAGGGTCGCATCGGGCAAATCCACGCTGGGGCGCGTGCTTTGCGGCCTTTACGAGCCGGACGAAGGTGCAGTGCTGATCGACGGGATCGACGCGAAGCAATATCGCCCGCACGACGTGCGCCGCAATTTCCGCTTCGTCGCGCAGGATTCGAACCTGTTCTCCGGCACCATCAAGGACAACCTTGCCCTTGGCGGCGCGCGCGCGGGTGAACAGCAGTTGATCGACGCCTTGCGCAAGGTCGGCGCCGACAGGTTCCTTTCGCGCGATGCGGGCGGCTTCGACCGTGCTGTCGGTGAAGGCGGGCGGGCGCTTTCGGGCGGTCAGCGTAACTTCCTTGCGCTTGCACGTGCATTCGTTGCGCCAAGCCAGATGCTGTTCCTGGACGAACCGACCGGCGCGATGGATGCGCAGACGGAGAAGATGTTTATCGACGCACTGTCACAAAGCCTGACACCTTCGCAGACACTGGTTGTGGCGACTCACCGTCCGGCGTTATTTGCATTGTGCGACAGGGTCATCGTCATCAACGACGGCCAGATCGCCGCCGATGGGCAAAAGGACGAGGTTATCAAGAGTGTCGGTTTTGAAACCCGCAGCTGACCCCGGCCAGACCGGTGGGCTCGTGAAGCGCCTGAAGGGCGCTCGCGTAGTGCTGCTCGGCATCTTTGCCGCCGCTCCGCTTGTCGTTCTGGGAAGTACGACAATGATGCCCGGCGGACTGACAGGCGAAGCAAAGGCCGTTGCCCTCCCCGTCGATGCCGTTGCGGCACAGCGGCGTGAAATCGCATCGCTGGTCGAAGGCGAGAAGAGCAAGATCCTCGCATCGGGCGAAAGCGCGAAAGAGCGTAATGCCGAAATCACATTCTCCAGCCTGCCGCTCGAACGGGTTCGCGGCTTTGCCAATGCCCATGTCTCGGCAAATGCGCAGCAATGTCTGACGCAGGCGATCTATTACGAGGCGGGGTTCGAACCGGAAAACGGCAAGCGTGCCGTGGCCCAGGTCGTGCTCAACCGCGTCAGCCATCCGGCCTATCCCAATTCGGTGTGCGGCGTTGTCTATCAGGGTTCGGACCAGCGGGTTTGCCAGTTCAGCTTCACATGCGACGGATCGCTCGCACGGCGCCCGGCCGCTGCGGCGTGGGCTTCGGCGGCCCGCATCGCGCGTGAAGCGCTGGCCGGTCATGTCGAGCCCAGTGTGGGCACGGCCACGCACTACCATGCCGACTATGTCGTGCCGCGCTGGGCATATTCGCTGGGCAAGGTTCGCCAGCTTGGCAGCCACATCTTCTATCGCTTCAACGGCAGTCTCGGCAGCTCGCGGGCTTTCAGCGCGCGTTACAACGGCTCCGAATTGATCCCGTCGATCCGCATGGCCGACCTGCCTGCGACAGACGGACCCGATCCGCAGACCGGACTGTTCGAAAACGGCCTGACCGTCGCGCCTGATGTAAAGGATCGCCATGCCCAGAACGACATCGGCGGGCGAATGGACACGACAAAGGGCTGGAAGCTCGAATTGCCGAAGGCCGGGCGTTATCGCCAACTGACGGCAACTCACGGCGAAGCACCGGTTGTCGGTGCGGAACCGCAGGCGGCAGCTCCCAAGCCGGTTACACAACCCGAAGCCAAGCCCGGCTTCGCAACCGGCATCGCTTCAGAAGGGCTGGAACCCGGCGCATGATCCAACGGATGAAGGTCCACTGGGCACGGCTCGATTCGAGCCGCAGGCTCATTGTCGTGGCGGCGGTCGGCATGTTCGCGCTGCTCGTCTGGTCTGCCTTTGCACCGCTTGACGATATCACGCGCGGTCAGGGCAAGGTGATCCCGAACAGCAAGGTTCAGGTCGTGCAGGCCGCCGATCCGGCGACCATCGACGAAATCCTTGTCCAGAACGGGGAACAGGTGAAACGCGGCCAGCTGCTCGTCCGCCTGAACGACAGCGAAAGTGCCAGCCAGCTTGGCCAGCTGGAAACGGAAACCGAGATGCTGGAAGCGCGCGCCAACCGGCTGCAGCGCGAGGCTTCGGGCGAAGGGACAGGTTGCGCACCGGGAAGCGGCTGCGCCGAGGAGCAGCGCCTACAACAAGTGCGTCAGGCCGCAGCGCGCAGCCGCGAGCAGGCGCTTGCCGCCGCGGTCGAACAGCGCCGCCGCGACTTGCGCGAGGGTGAGGCGACCGCGACATCGCTTCAAAGCAACCTCAAGCTGGCGCAGGATCAGGTGAACATGCTCACTCCGCTGGCCAAACAGGGCATCGTTCCGCAGACCGAACTAATTACCGCCCAGCGCGATGTAGTGGATCTGCAAGGCAGGCTCGCCGCCGCGCGACAGGGCGTGCAGCGCGCACAGGCGGCCGTCAGCGAGGCGCAGGCCCAGCTTTCCAGCGCAAGGCTCGATTTCCAGCAGCAGGCGCTCAACGAACGCAGCGAACTGGCAACGCGGATCGCAGTAAACGAACAGTCGATCAAGGGCGCCAGCGCCCGCGTTTCGCGCAACGAACTGCGCGCACCAGTCGACGGCATCGTCAATGACCTGCAAGTTACGACCGTCGGCGGCTTCGTGTCACCGGGCGAGCAGATCATGCAGGTCGTGCCCACCGGCGATCGCCTGTTGGTGGAAGCCAAGATCCGCCCGTCGGACATCGCCTTCATCAAGGTTGGCGATCCGGCGAACGTGAAGGTCACGGCTTTCGATTTCTCGATCTACGGCGGGTTGTCCGGCAAGGTTCGCCAGATCAGCCCCGACAGCGTCTATGACGAGAACGAGCGGGAAAGCTATTACCTTGCCCAGATCGAGACCGACCGCGCCTATATCCGGCACGGCGGGCAGAGGCTGGCGATCATGCCGGGCATGATCTGCGAGGTGGAGATCATCACCGGGCGCAAGAGCGTGCTTGCCTATTTGCTGAAGCCGATCACTCGCGGCCTGAACACGGCCCTGACCGAGAAGTAATCCTCCGGCTCAGTAGCCGTGAAGGAAACGCTTATCCGCATTGAAGGACAGGATCGGGCGATAGTCGTTGGCGACATCGCCATCGATCAGCTCGTCGCTGGCGTTGTCCAGAAGGATCGAGCGGCCTTCCAGCTTCACGATCAGGATCGCGTGATCGTCGCGCCGCACCAGATCGCGGGCGATGGTGAGGTACATGTCTTCACGGGCGACGCCCATGGCCGCAAGGATATCCATCTTGGCGATCGCGTAATCCTCGCAATCGCCCTTGCCGCGCGCCAGCGTCTCGCTTGCCGAAGCCCAATAGTCCGCCTTGCCGTAGAGTTTGGCATCCGGTGTGTAGGCGACCCGCCGGTTGACCCACGCGTTCACGGTGGCGATCCGGTCCGCCATCGCGCCCTCCCCGCCACCGATTTTCAGGACTGCCTTGCGAACAGCGGCGGATCCTGCCTTGCCCGAAACGCGGGTCCAGTCCGCATCGAATGTCGTGGTAGAGACAGGCAGGATGCGGCTTTCAAGGAAATCGTACTGCGGGCGAGCGATACCGGGCTGCACGCTGTCGAACAGTTCGGCACATCCGATCCCGCCGAACGCAGCGGGTACGAGGGGCGAATTGTCGGCAACTACCGCTGGCGCAAAATCCGCCGGCTTGGCCATTTCGGCGAAGGAGGCACCCATGGTGGCTGCGGCAGGGTTCTCCTGCTGAAGGCGCATGCGTTCCAGCGCCGACATCGGCTTGCGGCTGGGGCGTGAAATAAGAGCTGCCTGCCCGACGACCTGACTGCGCGTGAACTGCAAAGCGGGCGAACGGCGACAGTCGGTCGCCACCGCGATATTCGCGACTGCAGAGGCTATCAGGGCCGGTCCGGAGGTAGCGGCGCTCGCCTGCGCCGGAAGCACGCCCGCCAGCACGGCCGATCCGAAGATGACCGTTGCGAGGGATCGGGCCCGGGGTGCAAGTGGCGCTTTGACCATGCATCCCTTTTCGCCCGTGGGCGGTCAAGGAATGCTTGAAGCTCATGCTTGCGGAGTCTGGTTAACGTCGCCGACCCCCAAACCAAGCCCGATGCCTTCACGCAGTGACCCAAAAGTGGCTGATTTGCGGCGTTGTCGCTGCCTGCACCGAGTGCCAGTCGTGGTTAATCCACCGGAGCAAAAGCAGGCTGACAATCGTTAACGCGCCGGCCTGAATGCGAAAATCATCCGGTAATCACTTGGCGTGATCGACGGGTCACCTCACCGGCGCTGAACGTCGTGCACATGCTGGGGAATGCGAACCTCAAGCCCGTCCAGCGCGCTGGTCAGGGTGATCTGGCAGGAAAGGCGGCTTGTCCCTTCCACTCCGGCGGCAAGGTCGAGCATGTCCTCCTCGTCCTCAGACGCGATGTCCAGCTTGCCGAACCAGTCGGGCGCCACGACGACATGGCACGTGGAGCAGGCCATCTGCCCCTCACACGTTCCTTCGAGCGGCATGCCGGCCGCCTGCCCTGCCGAAAGCAGGGAGTCGCCTTCGGCCCCTTCAGCTTCGATCTTCCGACCGTCGGGAGTTACGAACCTGACGTGCACCATGATTCTCGTCACCCTTGCGTTCCGGCAGCGGCGATTATCGCCGCAGCAGCCCTTTCAAGGTCATCCATCCCGGTATATCGCCCGAACCCAAGCCGGATCGAAGTTTTGCTATCTTTGTCACTCAAACCGATCGCCCGCAAGACCCGGCTGGGTTTGCCCGAACCGGAAGCACAGGCGGAACCTGCCGAAAACGCGACATCGCGTACATCGGACATTAGTCTTGCAACATCGAGCCAGTCGCGGCGCAAGTTGAGATTGCCGTGCCAGCGGGCAGTCGCGCTGCCGTTCAATATCCAGCCGTCAAACAGTTCGATCGCACGGTTCCAGAGCGCCTCGACATGTTCGCGATCGGCCTCCATCCGCTCGGTCGCCAGCTTGGCCGCGGCGCCGAACCCGGCGCAAAGCGCGGGGCTGAGTGTACCCGAACGCAGCCCCCCTTCCTGCCCCCCGCCGGTTACCAGCGGCGCAAGCTCCAGCCCGTCCCTGATCCAGAGCGCGCCGATGCCCTTCGGCCCGTGCAGCTTGTGGGCAGAGATCGCGATGCAGTCTGCCAGGGGCAGTGCCATCTTGCCCGCCGCCTGCACCGCGTCGCACACGAACAAAGCCCCCGCTGCCTTTGCCGCGCGTGCGATTTCCGCGACGGGCTGGACCGTGCCGATCTCGTTGTTCACCTGCATCACCGCGACCAGCCCGGTGCCAGCCGGAAGCGGGCCGGAGCCATCGACAAGCCCCTGGGCATCAACGGCTATCTCGTGGAACGGGTTCGCCAGCGCCTGAGCCGTATCCCACACGGCGGCGTGCTCGATGGCGGAAACGGCGATCCCCTGCCCCGCGATGACCGGCGCGCAGCCCCTGATCGCGATATTCAACGCCTCCGTCGCGCTGGCGGTGAAGATCACCCTGCCCCCCGGCGGGAACAGTGCGGCCACACGGTCCCGCGCCAGTTCCACCGCTGCGGCTGCCTCCCGCCCGTAGCGGTGCGGGCTGTGCGGATTGCCGAAGCCTGTGCCCGCCGGTCCGTCCAGCCAGTGCAGCATGGCATCGCGCGCTTCGGGTGCGAGCGGGGTCGTCGCCTGATAATCGAGGTAGATCACACCATCATCCCCGCGCCCGCTTCGCCATCGCGGTCCAGACATCGAGGAACCGGTCGAGATCCGCCTCTTTCGTTTCCCGCCCGATCGACACACGGATCACTTCACCCGCCGCCTTTTCGTCCATGCCCATCGCGGTCAGCACATGGCTTGCGCGCAGCGACCCCGACGAACAGGCGCTGCCCGCCGAAACGGCAATGCCGGCGGCATCGAGCTGGATCAGTTGCACCGCAGCCGCCAGACCGGGCAATCGATAGGAAGCGATCGTCGCAATGCGCGGGCTGGCTGGCGCGACGACTTCACCACCGGCGTCGATTATCGCATCCTCCACCATCGCGCGAAGGCGCAGTGCCTCCTCCAGCCAGTGGTGTCCGGCCTCCAGCGCGGTTGCCATCGCCATCGCGCCCGGCACGTTTTCCGTGCCGCCGCGATATCCGCGCTCCTGCCCTCCGGTGGGCGCGATCAGCGAGAAATCGCGCACCAGCAGCGCGCCGATGCCCGGCGGTCCGCCGAACTTGTGGGCGCTGATCGCCGCCATGTCGCAATCGGGCAAGGCGATCTTGCCCGCGCCCTGCGCACAATCGGCAAGCAGCACGCCGCCGCCCGATCGCACGTGATCCTCGATACCGCCAAGCGGCTGCATCACGCCGGTCTCGTTATTGACCTGCTGCACGGCGACAAGCGCCCCCTCGACATCGCCGATAGCCGCCGCCTCGATCATCCCGTCAGCGCCGACGGGCAGGATGCGCGCACCCGGCACATGGCGCATCACCGCCTCGTGCTCCACGGCCGAAACGACGTGCCGGTGCGCATGGCTGCGAGTCAGCGCGATGGCCAGCGCCTCGCTGGCGCCGCTGGTGAAGATGATCTCTCCGTTCCAGCCAAGTGCGCGTGCCACCCGTTCGCGGGCACCTTCCAGCGCGCGGCGGGCGGCGCGGCCCGGCCCGTGCGGGCTGGACGGATTGGCGCCTAGAGCGAGCCCTTCCAGCAGCGCCTCACGCGCCGCAGGCAGTACCGGAACGCTTGCGGCATGATCGAGATAGGTGGGCTTCACAAAAAATTTCGCTCTAAAACCGTACAGGAACTGGAAGTTTTCGCGTCATGGCACCGTTATAATTGCCTTCGCGCGCGTGCTTTCTATATAGGCATCCAACGCAATTCACATCCCCGACGGTTTTTCCGCCCGGGCGATGGCTGAAAACCTGACGAGGATCTCTTGCCCTCCGTAATTTTTCCCGGACCCGAAGGCCGGCTCGAAGGCCGCTACCACCCCGCTCCGCGCCCGCGTGCGCCGCTGGCGATGATCCTCCATCCGCACCCGCAGGGCGGCGGTACGATGAACGAACGGATCACGCAGGCGCTCTACAAGGATTTCGCGGCACGCGGCTTTGCAGTGCTGCGCTTCAACTTTCGCGGCGTAGGCCGCAGCCAGGGCAGCTTCGACAACGGCATCGGCGAATTGTCCGACGCGGCTGCCGCGCTGGACTGGGTGCAGACCATCCATCCCGAAGCGCAAGTGACGTGGATCGCGGGCGTATCGTTCGGCGCGCTGATCGGCATGCAGCTGATGATGCGCCGGCCGGAAATTCGCGGCTTCATCTCCATCGCCCCGCCAGCGAACATGTACGACTTCTCGTTCCTTGCCCCCTGCCCCGCATCGGGCATCATCATCCAGGGTGCGGCGGATACGGTGGTAACGCCGAATGCGGTGCAGAAGCTGGTCGACAAGCTGCGCACGCAAAAGCACATCACGATCCATCATGACGAGATTCCGCGCGCCAACCACTTCTTCGAACACGAGTACGACGAACTCATGCGCTCGGTCGACAATTACCTGAATTTCCGCCTGAATCCCGACTGCCCCATCCGCTGACAGCGGATCGGGTCAGGGTACAAGCCGGACCACAACGGGCACGATCAGCCCACCCGTTCGCGGTCTTCGGACAGGGTCTGCCATTGGCGGGGAACGACTTTCACGCGCCCCGCACAATGCGCGACAAGCAGTTCGAGCTGCACCGCGTCCACGGCGCTGGCAAATTCGAAACCGGCTTCGACCCCGCGATCGTGCCAGCGCAATTCCGCCTCGATCGGGTCCAGCCCGTCGATGAACACCGTGACGCGGTCGCCGACGAAAAGGTTGCGCGACGGATTGGCAAGGCGGCAACCCCATGCAGAGATATCGTGCGCCGAGATAAATACCTCGGCCCCTGCGGGTGAGCGGTAGCAGCCCGCCACCCGGATTTCCCATCGCTGGTACCTGCGCCTGCCCAAGTTGCGCCCCCTCCTCCTGCAAAGGCCGGCGTTAGAGCGGGGACCGCAAACCGATCGTATTCGCGCGGCTAGGGAAATACCCTGAGAATCAAGCGACTGCCGCACACCCCAAGCCCCGGCATTGGGGCATCTACGGAGCGCGCCAGCATCCGAAATCGGCCATCATGCGTGTGATCGAAGGAGGTCTGCCATGAAAGTGAAAGACGCCATGCATCCGGGCACCAACTGGATCGACCCCGATGTCCGCCTGCCCGAAATCGCGGCGCGGATGGGCCGGGACGATATCGGCGCGCTGCCGGTGGGCGAGAATGACCGGCTGGTCGGAATGGTCACCGATCGCGACATCGCCTTGCGCGGGTTGGGCGGCAAGGATGATCCCCTGCAACTGAGAGCGCGCGACGTGATGAGTTCGCCGATCATATACTGCACGGAGAACGAGGAACTGGACGATGCCGTCCGCCTGATGGAAAGCAGGCAGGTTCGCCGTTTGCCCGTCATCGACGAACACAAGCGGATGGTGGGCATCCTGTCGCTGGGCGATGTCGCCGCCTGCGCCTCGGCATCGCTAGCCGCTGAAACATTGCGAGCCGTTTCGGCCCATCACACCTGATTGCGGCGCAACTGCGATGGTAGTCATGACCAGACCGCAAATCGTGCCCGAGCCGACGCTGCCATTCCATGATCGCGCCGAGGCAGGCCGGTTGTTGGCCGCACGGCTGGCCCATCTTGCTGCGTTGCACCCGATAATCCTTGCCTTGCCGCGCGGCGGGGTTCCCATCGGTTACGAGGTCGCACACGCGCTTGGCGCGGAACTGAACCTGCTGATGGTGCGCAAGCTGGGAGCGCCCGGTCACAGCGAATTCGCCATCGGCGCAGTTGTTGATGGCGAAGAGCCGCAAGTCGTGTTCAACGAACAGGCGATGAGCGCAATCGGACCAAGCCGCGACTACGTGGAGGCTGAACTGGCCCGCCAGTTGACGGAAATGGAGCGCCGCCGCACCGCGTATCTCGGCACAAGGGGCAAACCCGCACTTGAGGGGCGCACCATCATCATCGTCGACGACGGGATCGCCACCGGCTCCACCGTGTCGGCAGCCTTGCGCGGCGCGCGGCAGAGCCATCCGGCCCGCCTTGTTCTGGCGGCTCCCGTGGCTCCGCCGGATACGGTGGATGCGCTGCGCCCGCTGTGTGACGAGATCGTCGTGCTTGCGACCCCCGAACCGTTCATCGCCGTCGGCAGATTCTATCGCGATTTCAGGCAAGTCGACGATCGCGAAGTGATCGAATTGCTGGATTCGGCCCGTAGCTAGGCCGTCTAGGCCAAGACCGAGCCGTAACGCATACTTGCCGGATATCGCCAAATCATTGTAATAACGCGCATTGTTATCTGAACGCGCGGGATCGTTACATCATCTGTGTACTATTGATGGGCACCTTTGCGCGATCACACCTTCCGCACTTGCGAAAGGGTTTCTTTACGGTAATATTCATGCGTCTGCCCGAGTTCGGTGATCCTCGTCAGCATGACCGCGATATACCTGGGATTGGGGAATCCTGTTGGTTTGAAGGCAGTTCGTGCCAACCAGGGCATGTCGTCTTGCAGGATTTTATTGGGGGTTTTGAATGTCTAGTCCGGACATCTTCATATCCTATAGTCGGGAAGACCGGCCGACTGCACATCTGTTTGCTGACAAGCTTGGCGAAGAAGGTTTCGCCGTCTGGTGGGACGCCGCCCTGCATTCCGGCGAGACTTTCGACGAAGTGATCGAACGCAACTTGCGCGCGGCAAAGGCGGTTGTGGTGCTGTGGTCGCCCCGTTCCGTCGCATCGCGCTGGGTACGTGCCGAAGCGACGCTGGCGGACCGGCGCGGGGTGTTCGCCCCGGCTATCATCGAGCCGTGCGACCGCCCGATCATCTTCGAACTGACGCATACGGCGGAGCTCACCCACTGGAGCGGGGACCGCGACGACTTCGCATGGCGCCAGTTCGTGACCGACCTGCACCAGCTTGTCGGCGAAAGCGCGGTTGCGCAATCGCGGCAAGCGACGAAACCGCAACCTGCCGCCCCCGCCGTGCAGCCCGAACGCCGGCACGAATCGCAGTTCGGCGGCGCTCCGACAGCTTTTCCCGGCCTCAAGCAGCCTGTCGTGGCACAGGAATACGAAGCAACCCAGCTGCTGCGTTATGACGACATTGGTCCGACAGAACGCCACATGCTCGACATCGTGACCGATGGCGAGGAAGTCGCATCGTTCGAAGTCGGCCCGCTGGGCCTGCGGATCGGCCGCGCGGCACCCGCCGATGTCGTGCTCGACCACCCCGGCGTTTCGCGCAACCATTGCGAAATAGCGCTGCTGAACGGCGAACTGATGGTGACCGATCTCGATTCCACCAACGGCACATACATCGACGACGAGAGGATTTCCGGCACTGCACCGATAGCGGTCGGATCCGTGTTGCAGGTCGGCGGCGTCCGGCTGGTGCACGACCTTCGTTCGCCAATCGCGGCCCGCTAAGGACCGGCCCCGCCTTGGCGTTGATCCATCCACCGCGCCCTCGCCTCACGCTCAATGTCGGCATTACGGGTCATCGCGCCAACGCGATCGGCGATGCGATCGTCGGCGAACTGGGCGAACGGCTTGACGGCGTGCTCGGCGCGCTGATCGGCGCAGTCCACAACCTGCAGGAAACGCAGCCGGAACCGTTTTCGAAGGAAAGGCCCCATTTCCGCTTCCACACCGCGCTGGCGACGGGGGCGGACCAGATCGCGGCCCGATCCGCACGGCGGCTGGATTACGAAGTTCGCGCGATACTTCCCTTCTCCGAAGCCGAATACACGCAGGATTTCGCGCTTGGCGAAGAACACCTGGAGTTCAAGCGACAGGTCGCGGCGGCTGACGAGGTCTTCTGCCTGCCCGGCAAGCGCGAGCGGGAGGACGATGCCTATGTCCTTGTCGGCAAGGCGATCATCGCCGCGGCCGATATCCTTGTCGCGGTTTGGGATGGCGAGGAAGGGCGCGGCAGGGGCGGCACGGCGCATGTCGTCGAACTGGCGCTGCTGGGCGGCGTTCCCGTCATCCACGTGCGCGTGGACCGGGCCGCGAACAGGATCGCCGACGTTCGCCTGCTGGTCGGCGGCGAACTTCTCGATCCCGTAGTGGATCCGCTGGACGGTCCGCAGGACTATTGCCGGCTGGTCAGATCGACCCTTGCTCCCCACACGGAGCTGGAGAGGGAGCAGGCTGCGCAGTATTTCGCGGAAGTGGAGCGGCGCACGAACTGGCGCATCGAATATCCGGTCATGCTGGCCCTGCTGGGCATCAAGCGACTGCCGGCACGGCCATGGCACCAGGGCCGCGTGGTCGACGGGCATGAGGCGGGCAGCGGCAAATCCGGCGATCTCGACACCCGGACGCTGGACGAAGCCTACGACTGGGCCAACTTCCTCGCGATCCGCTATGCGCAGCTGTTCCGCAGCGGGCATGTGACGAACTACGCACTGGCTGCCTTTGCCGTAATCGTCGCGCTGACCGGGCTTATCGTGCCCGCGATCAAGATCTGGCTGGTCATGGTCGAACTGGGCGTGATCGCCATGCTGTATTTCAACACGCACATCGGCGGACGCGGCGAATGGCACCGCAAGTGGCTGCAATACCGGCATCTGGCAGAATCGTTGCGCCCGCTTGCCTACCTGAAGCGCACCGGCCTTGCCGGCCCGCCGTTTCGCGCCGATTTCTTCGAGCGGTCGGCGCGCAGCCTTGAATCCGCGGACTGGACCCGCTGGTACGCCACCGCGATCTGGCGCGAAATGGCCGCCCCCGTCGGCACCTGCACGGACGATACGATACGCGATCTGGCGCGGGACGTGATGGAAGAACAGGTCAGGCCGCAAGCCGCCTATCACCGCACGAACGCCCACCGCATGCACGAACTGGACCACCGGCTGCACGAACTTGGCAACTTCCTTGTCGGAGCAGTGATCGCGGCCTGTTCGCTCTACATCGTGATCTATTTCTTCCTGCATGGCTGGGTAAAGCCTCTCACCGCGCCCTTCATATTCGTGACGGCGGGCTTCCCCGCCCTCAGCGCCGCCGCGTTCGGCCTGCGCGGGCACGGGGAGCATTTACTGGCGGCCAGCCGTTCCGACAGCACCGTCGTCTCTCTGGAGGCAAACGGCGCGCGGCTTGCGGAGATTACCGAACTCGACGAGTTGACGGTGGAACTGCGCAAGACCGCGACGATCATGCTGGCCGATCTGAACGAATGGTCGCTGACTTATCGCGAGCGATCGCTGCAGGTGCCCGGATAAGGCGAGGCGTAGACCTGACGCCTATTCCCCGTCCCGTTCCCGCTCCACTTCCGTCTCTGTCATCACCGGCATGCGGTCGGCCCAGAGCCGTTCCATCATCAGGTAAGTGAACGAAGCGCTCCACGCCACGAGGACGAGGCCGACGAGAGCCTCCACCCCCGCGATCATGCGGATCGCACCGTGCGGCACGATATCGCCCAGCCCCAGCGTGGTGTACGACGCGATCGAGAAGTAGAAATGATCGATGAACCAGCCGGTCCCGCCATAGACGGCGCCTTGCAACTCTCCGAAACCGCCCAGTTCGCACAGCGCGAAGATGAAGGAGAATATCAGGACTTCCACAACGTGGAGCGAGAAGGCGACGAACATGACCAGCAGCAGCGGCTTGCGCACCGGCGGCTGACGGTGCTGAACCCACCAGGCCAGCGTGCGCAGGCCAAAGAAATGCACGTAGATACTGATGCCGACACCGGTGAAGGCCGCCATCAGGCCGATGATCATGTCGGTCATCATGCTTTGCCCTGCTCCCACCCCTGCATCGCGCCCGTTTGCAACCGTTCAACACGGGTTGCGGGCCATCTTTCCATGCGTTTCGGCTTGATCATTGCCCCGATGCCCCCGGCAAGGTATCAACTGACATGAAACTGAACAGTAAAGACACGGCTTTCAACCCTTAAGAAGCAGGTTTGGAGGGATATGAACCCACAATTCCTCACCGCGTGTCAGTCCGAGGTCGGACTTGTTCGGGAAATCAACGAAGACAACTACTTGGACCGGCCCGCCGACGGCATATGGATCGTGGCAGACGGCATGGGCGGGCACGAGGCGGGCGAAGTGGCCAGCGCCATGATCGTGGAAGCGATGGAGTCGGTGCGAACCGACGTGGACCCGAGGGAGACCACGAAGCGCGCGATGGACGCGATCCAGATCGTGCAGAAACGTCTGGTCAGTCTTGCCAGCGAAAGCAGCACGCCAAGCACGATCGGCAGCACAGTCGTCGGACTCGTCATCGCATCCGGGCGGTACTATTGTTTCTGGGTCGGCGACAGCCGCGGTTATCTGGTGCGGCAAGGTGCGATCACACGCCTGACCCGCGATCACAGCCTGGTGCAGGATCTTGTCGATGCAAAGTTGATCGCGCCGGAGAATGCCGAGGGGCATCCCGACGCCAACGTCATCACCCGCGCAGTCGGCAGCCGCAAGGAACTGGTGATCGACGCCGTGTCCGGCCCCGTGCATGCGGGCGACATCTTCCTGTTGGCGACAGATGGCGTCACCCGCGTGCTGGATGACGCGGAAATCTGCCACCACCTCACGACAAGAAACCCGCGGCAGGCGACGACGATCATCGGTGAGGATGTGCTTTCCCGCGGCGCGCCCGACAATTTCACGTCGATCATCATCCGCGTGGTGTGATCGCGCGCGTTGCCCGCCTGTTGTCCGGGCTACCGATCCGGCGACCGATTTGCTAGAACGGTTACCGGGTCGCGGGACTTGGACATGCTTGGCACTACGGGACCGCAAACTGGCTGGAACTGCGACGACAAGAGCCTTGTCGCCATCCTGCTCGACCAGTCGCCCGCCGCCATCGCAATTTTCGATCGCGATGCACGCTATGTGGCCTGCAACAGCCGCTGGATCGCGGACTACCTTCCCGATGCCGAAGACTACGTCGGGCTGGCCCACTTCGACATCTTCCCGGAATATCAGGACAAGTTCGAACCCCTGTTCGAGCGCGCGTTTGCGGGCGAGAAGGTGTCACGCGATCTCGACCGGGTCGAACGCAGGGACGGCACTGCCGAATGGATCCGCTGGAGCCTGACCCCGTGGCGTGACGACAAGGGCAATGTCGTCGGCTGTCTCGCGCGTTCCGAAATCCTGACGGGGCGGCTGGAACAACAGTTGCAGGCCCGCCTGTTGAGCGAGGAACTGTCGTTGTTCATCGATATTGCGGATCGCCTCGCGCTCTGCCTGATGGACGACAGCGGCCTGATCACGATCTGGACCGACAATGCGCGGCGCAAGCTGGGCTGGACAGGAAGCGAGGTTCTTGGCCGGCCCTTCGATGTCCTGTTCCCGCCAGATGAACGCGACGCCCGCCTGCCGCAGCGCCAGCTGCGGATCGCAAGGGAAAGCGGCACCTTTCGCGACCGGTGCTGGCGCATGAGAGCGGACGGGAGCCGGTTCCTCGCGGAAATCACGATCAGCCGGCTGGAAGGCGATGGCCAGCTTCCGGGCGGATATGGCCAGATGATCCGCGACGTGACCGACGAAGACGTCCAGTCGCGTACGCTGGAGGCGAGCACGGTTCTCCTCCAGTCGATTCTTGAAACAGTGCCCGATGCGATGATCGTGATCGATGAAAGCGGCCTGATCGTCAGTTTCAGCAAGGCAGCCGAAGAACTGTTCGGCTATACACGCGACGAGGTCGTCGGCAGCAACGTTTCCATCCTGATGGCGTCGCCCGAAAGCGAGCGCCACGACGGCTATATCCGCCGCTATCTCGAAACGGGGGAACGCCGGATCATCGGCTCCAGCCGCCGCGTGTTCGGGCGGCGCAAGGACGGCACCACCTTCCCCCACGAACTCTGCGTCGGCGAAGCGTTCGGCGGCGGACGCAGGCTGTTTGCCGGCTTCCTCCACGACCTCAGCGAAAAGGAGGAGACGGAAGCGCGGCTGCAGGAGCTGCAACGCGAACTGGCCCACATCGCCCGCGTGAACGAAATGGGCGCGCTGGCCAGCGTGCTTGCCCACGAACTCAACCAGCCGCTCATGGCGATCGGCAACGTTGTGCAGACTTCGGCCGACCTGATCGCGAACGGCGATGCTCTCGACAGATCCCTTGCCGCATCGGCGCTGGGGGAAGCGGGGAAGCAGGCGATGCGCGCGGGCGAGATCATCAAGCGGCTGCGCAACTTCATGTCCCACGGCCAGCTGGAAAAAACGCTGGAGGACCCCGGCAACCTTGCGCGCGAGGCAGCGAGCCTTGCCACCACCGGCGCGCGGTTCCGCGAGATCGAATGCAGGATAAAGGTGGCCGAAGGAACTCCGCCAGTCACCGTCGACAGGATCCAGATCCAGCAGGTGATCGTCAATCTCGTGCGCAACGCGATAGAGGCCATCGGCAGGCATGGCTCGATCCTGATCTCGATCGCGCAAACAGGGCCTATGGTGATCTTCAAGGTGGAAGACAGCGGCCACGGCGTCCCGCCCGAACGGGTACCCAGCCTGTTCCAGCCCTTCACCACCAGCAAACCCGCAGGCATGGGCCTTGGCCTCGCCATTTGCCGCACCATCGTCGAAGCCCACGGCGGCAAGCTGTGGTACGAGGATGCAGCCGGTGGCGGCGCCGTTTTCGCGTTCACCCTGCCCGCCAGCGCGGCGGCAGTCGGGATGGAGGAACCGGATGGAGGTTGAGAGCAAGCTCGTCCATATCGTCGACGATGAAGACGCGATCCGCAGATCGCTCGATTTCCTGTTGTCGACGGCCGGATACCGCGTGATCCGCTGGGAAAATGCAGAGGCATTTCTGAACGGCGCGGACAAGTACGAACCGGCCTGTGCGATGATCGACATAAGGATGCCGGGGATGGACGGCCTTGAACTGCAGCGCGAAATGAAGCGGCAGGGCTTTAACTTCCCCGTAATCGTACTGACCGGAAACGGCGACATCACCATGGCGGTAACCGCAATGCAGGCCGGTGCCGTCGACTTCATCGAGAAGCCCGCCGAGCGCCAGCATATCCTCGACGCCGCGGAAAAGGCATTCCGGAAGCTCGCGGCCGGCGCGGAAAGGCGCAGCCGCGAAGATTGGGCAACGACGCAGCTTGGCCACCTGACAGATCGGGAACGCGAAGTGCTGGACGGGCTTGCCTGCGGTTACCCGAACAAGACCATCGCCTACGATCTGGGCATCAGCGCGCGCACGGTGGAAGTCTATCGGGCGAACGTCATGACGAAGCTGGAAGTCACCAATTTCGCCGATGCGCTGCGCATCGCCTTTGCAGCGGGCCTTGGCTCACAACACCGGTGGAGCGAGGAACATGCGGAACAATGCCGGCACGCCCCCGCCACTGATCAGTGAGCGACCAGCAAGGGAACCGTGCTCTCGATCAGCATCGTGCGGGTCACACCGCCGAACACCGCTTCGGCCAGACGCGGTTTGCCGTATGCACCCATGACGATGTAATCGGCACCGAAATGCCCCGCATGGGCCAACACCATGTCCGCAACCGCACCTTCGGTATTCCGTTCGACAAGGTCCACGGCGATCCCGTGGCGTGCAACGTACGTGGCTGCATCGGTCATCGCGAAGGCCCCTTGCGGATTGTTCACCTCCAGCAAGGTCACGCGCTCTGCGTGTCGCAGCAGGGGGACGGCGCAGCGCAACGCCTCGTTACAGGCGTGCGATCCGTCCCAGGCGACAAGCGCCCTTCCCGCGACATCAAGCCCGCGACTTTCCGGCGGAACGGCCATCACCGGTCGGTGCGCTTTCAACGGCAGCGCTTCGGGCCGGACTCTTTCCCCGCTCTCACCCCCGTTGCCAAGGCGCGACGATACGACGATTAGATCGGCATAGTCCGATGCGCGGGCAAGCGCTTCCGGATAAGTCCCCAGCGTTTCGCCGATCGTCCATGGCACATCTTCGCGCGCAAGCCGGGCCTGGAGCTTGGCGATCGCCTTGCGCTCGTCCGCCTTCACCATTTCGGCCAAGGCAGCCCCGCTTCCGCCGGTGTAATAATCGGCCGCCATGATCGGCAGATCGAAAACGTCCAGACATTCCAGATGGCCGCCAAGCGCGCGGGTAATGTCCAGCGCCACCTGCAGCCGAGCTTCCTGTCCGGCATCGTCATGTACGAGCAGCATGATGTTCTTCACGGCGAAACTCCTTCAAGACCCGCAAGGAACCTTAAGGAGCACGCAGGATCGGGGTATCGGTGATTCTACGGGGCTATGGGGCGGACATTTACGGATGCACATTCGGTGGCGGGCAGGCTTTGATGGTTTGTACGACAATGGCGGAAAAACAGCGCGAGGTGCACCTCGCAAGGAGCGACGGGATGAGAACCGGAAAATGGCTGGCATCGGGGCTGGCAATGCTGATCGCCGCCGGATGCGTTCACGGCGGCACACCCTATCAGGATCGGGAAGAAGCCAGGCTGGCAAAAATGCTGAAGGACCGCGTTGCGGGCGAACCGGCCAGTTGCATTGCGGCCTTCAGCTCAAGCCGCCTGAAGATCCTCGATCGTACGGCGGTCGTCTACGATGCTGGGGACACCATATGGGTTGCGCGACCGCATGATCCGGCATCACTCGACGCGCACGACATCGTCGTGATCGAGCGAACCGGCAGCCAGTTGTGCAAATACGACATCGTGCGCACGATCGATCGGAACACGCAATCGACCTCTGGCGTCATCATGCTGGGCGATTTCGTGCCATACCGCCGGTGATGGAGTTGGAGCGGGCGAAGGGAATCGAACCCTCGTCGTAAGCTTGGGAAGCTTCTGCTCTGCCATTGAGCTACGCCCGCGAAGTGCCGGGATCGCGTTGGCGGCCGGGCACATTGGTTCGCGCCAACTACGGCCAGTGTGGCGGGTCGTCAACGCGATTCGGATGCTGCGGCCCCGTGGCAGGCAAATCGCACGGGTTCAGCCAAACAGCACGTCGAGCGCGTTGCCCTTCAGGATCGGCTCGCGCAGTTCAGGTTTGAAACCCGCCTTGTCGAAAGCGCCGATCCACTTGTCCGGCGGGATCAGCGGGAAGTCGGAACCGAACAGGAATTTCTTACCCAGCTGACCATTGGCATACTGCACGATCTGCGGCGGAAAATACTTTGGCGACCAGCCGGACAGGTCGATGAACACGTTCGGCTTGTGCAGCGCCATCGACAGCGCCTCGTCGGTCCACGGCCAGCTCGGGTGGGCCAGAATGATCTTCATGTTGGGGAACCGCACCGCGACATCGTCGACAAGGATCGGTTGGCCCCACTTCAACCGGATGCCGCCCCCGCCCGGCATGCCCGTTCCCATGCCGGAATGGCCGGTGTGGAAAATGGCAGGCAGCTTGAAGTGGTCGATGACTTCATACAGCGGCCACGCCATCGGATCGGCGGGATCGAAATCCTGAAGCGGCGGGTGGAACTTGAACCCGCGAACGCCATAATCCTCGATCAGCCTGCGCGCTTCCAGCGCTCCGGCCTTGCCCTTGTGCGGGTCGATGGAGGCAAAAGCCATCATGATGTCGGCGTTCTCTGCCGCGGCCTCTGCGATCTCTTCGTTCGGGATGCGGGTGATGCCGGTGCCGGATTCCATGTCGACCGTGAACATCACGAAACCGATATTGCGTTCGCGGTAATAGGCGATGGTATCGGGGATTGACGGACGGTCGAGCGGAACCTTGAAGTAGTCGGAAGCGGCCTGGTTGAAGGTCACCTGGATCGGGTCGAGCGGTTGGCGACAACTGATTTCGGCGTGCACGTGCACGTCGATCGCTACCAGCTTTTCCGCTTCGGCCCGGCTCCTCATGGCATCAAACTACCGTCATCAACGCATCAAGCGCAACGCATCCTGCGCCTTCGGGGAAAACGACGACGGGGTTGAGATCGATCTCGCGGATATCCGGCGTGCCGCGCACGACTGCGCCAAGCTTCTCGATAAGTTCCGCCACGGCGCGGACGTCCAGCTTGGGCGAACCGCGAAAGCCGGTCAGCAATGCCGCGCTCTTCAGCTTGAGGATCTCGCCCTCGATCGCGTCGACCGACAAGTCCGGCGACAGCAGGCGCACGTCCTTGTGAATCTCCGCCTGCACACCGCCGAAACCGACGAGAATGACCGGTCCCCATTCGGGATCGTTCTTGGCGCCGACGATCAGTTCGGCACCGCGCTTGCCCATTTTCTCCACGAGCAAACCGTCGAGTTCGAGCCCCGGCGAATAGGCGCGGACATTGGCATAGACCTTGTCCCACGCCGCAGCCAGTTCCGTCTCGTCAGCGATGTTGAGCAGGACGCCGCCGGCATCGCTCTTGTGGCTGAGGTCGGCCGATTGCGCCTTGAGCACGACCGGATAGCCGATGCGGGCGGCGACCGATGCAGCCTCGCCCACCGTGGCGGCAAAACCGCCTTCAGGGAACGTGATGCCCGCAGGCTGCAGCAGCTGTTTCGCTCGATATTCGGGGACTGTACCGGCAAGCCCGGCATCGATCGCGACCGGTGCCAGCGCACTGCGCGCCTGACCGGCCTCTGCCGTGGCATAACGGCGGATGGCACGGAACGCGCGATCCGGCGAAGGGAAGTAGGAAACGCCCAGCGCGCGAAGCTCGTCGATGTACTTCTGCGGCACTTCCGCGCCGTCGTCCATGCCGGCGAAGATCACCGGCGTTTCGGGCTTCAGCTTCCCGACGGCGTCGATCACTGCGGGGAACTTGCGGTCGCAAGTCGTCTCGTCCGTCTGGATGATGGCAAAGACGACGCTGCCGAAACCGGGGTCCGTCAACAGCGCTTCCAGCGCGCGGCGATAGAGATCGGGATCGACCAGCGCCTGCGCGGTGAGGTCCATCGGGTTCGAAACCGGGATGAAGTCCGGCATGCCAGCGCGCAAGGCCTGCGCGGTCTGCTCGTTCGGCGCAGGCAGGTCGAGGTCGATCTTCTCGCACAGGTCGAGCGTCAGCGCCTTGAACGCGCCGCTCTCCGTCAGCACCGCGCATCCGCCAACCGGCGGTTTCGGGCAGCGCGCGGCAAGATCCAGCACGTCACCCAGCTCTTCCAGACTGTCGACCAGCACGACGCCGGCGTCCTGAACCTTGGCCTGCATCAGTTTCCAGTCGCCGGCCATCGCGCCGGTGTGGGTGGCAGCGGATTCGCGCGCCGCGCTCGACTGGCCGGGGTGCAGCAGCACGATCGGCTTGCCGATTTCGCGCGCCCGATTGGCGAGTTCGAGGAAGCGTGCCGGATTGCGGAACTGTTCCACGATCATGCCGATGATCTGGGTATCGTCGTCATCGAGCATCTGCTCGACATAGTCTTCGACGCCCGATGCGGCCTCGTTACCGGTCGAGATGAAATAGGAAAGGCCGAGACCCTTGGAGATAAGCGTCGTCGTCTCGACGATCGCCATTGCACCCGATTGCGAAACGAGCGCGATGTTGCGCCCTTCGCGCCGCGGCACAGGCGGGATTTCCACGAATGTGAGGGGGATTCCTTCGAGGAAGTTCGCCATGCCAAGGCAGTTCGGGCCTTCGATCACCATGCCGGTTTCGCGTGCGATCCGGCCAATCTCGGCCTGCGCGGCGATGCCTTCTTCCCCACCCTCGGCAAAGCCGGCGGAAAAGATGATCGCCGCCCCGGCCTTGCGGCGGGAAAGCGCGCGCACGCTTTCCAGAACCGCGCCGCCGGGAATGGCCAGAACCGCGACATCCACACCCACGGGCAGCGCATCGATGGAAGAGACGCAGGGCCTTCCGTCGATTGCCGAACGCTTCGGGTTCACAAGGTGAAGATCACCCTTGAACCCGAGGCGTTCGAGATTGCGCATGACCGAGTTGCCAAGCGCGCCGGGCGTGGGGGACGCACCGACGATGGCAACCGAGCGGGGGTGGAGCAAGCGCCCGATGTTGTTGGCGGGGCGCTCGATCGTCGCGGAATCCTGACCGGTCATATGTCTACTCTCAGCCGTTTACCTTGGTCGCGTCGAACGCGCCGAGGCCGGGCTTGAAGGTCTTGTCGTCAAGGAACTGCTTGGTCGCCTCCTTACGCGCGGCGGCGCCGCCCATGCCGTTCAGCGCTTCCTGCGCACGGATCAGGTAATCCATGGCGTTGTCGAAGGTCATTTCCGACATGCGGCGCATCGCCCACTTCGTGGAACGCAGCGCATTGGGGTCCTTCTTCTTCAGGACTTCGGCAACTTCGGTGACGCGCGCCTTCAACTGTGCGTCGGGAACGCTCTCGGTGATGAGGCCCTGTGCTTCGGCTTCCTTGCCGGTCAGGTTTTCGCCCATCATGGCGTGGTACATGGCCTTGCGGAACGGCATCAGTTCCTGCGCAACCTTGCTCGCGCCGCCGCCGGGCAGGATGCCCCAGTTGATTTCCGACAGGCCGAACGTGGCATCATCCGAAGCGATCACGATATCGAGCGCGTGAAGCGGACCGTAAGCACCGCCGAAGGCCCAGCCGTTGATCATGCCGATGGTCGGCTTTTCATACCAGCGCAGGCGATCCCACCAGCCATAGGCTTCGCGCTGGCTCTGGCGGATGGCGCCGATGCCCTTGGCCTCGTTCTCGCGGAAATATTCCTTCAGATCCATGCCGGCCGAGAAGGCAGCGCCGTTGCCAGTGAGGACGAGGACCTTCACGTCGTCGCGAAACTCAAGCTCGTCGAGAACCCGCATCATCTGGCGGTTGAGGCGCGGCGACATGCAGTTGCGCTTGTCGGGTCGGTTGTAGGCAACCCATGCGATACCGTCCTCGACGGTATAGGCAACGGTCTCGACTTCGTCGGCGGGGACGTTCTCAAAGCTCATGGCAAATGCTCCATTGGATAAGTCCGTGACGGTCCCACGGACATTCCCGGACGGACACGGTTTTTCAGGCTCAGATCGGGAAGTGACCGGGCAGGGTTTCCATGGTGATCCAGCGCAGTTCGGTGAAGCTGTCGATCCCGGCCTTGCCGCCAAAGCGGCCATAGCCCGATGCACCGACGCCGCCGAAGGGCATCTGCGCCTCGTCATGCACGGTCGGGCCGTTGACGTGACAGATACCCGAATGGATCTGCCGGGCAACGCGCAGGCCGCGAGCAGTGTCCTTGGTGAAAACAGCGGCGGACAGGCCGTATTCGGTGTCGTTCGCCAGTTCGACCGCGTGGGCTTCGTCGCGCGCACGGATCATGCCGACGACGGGGCCGAAGCTTTCGTCGCGGAACAGCTTCATGTCGGGTGTCACCTTGTCGACAAGATGCGCGGGCATGACGACATTCTGCGTCGTCTCGCCGCCGACGAGCAGTTCCGCACCCTTGGCGACGGCGTCTTCGACGAGGCTGAGGCAATGCGCCACGGTCTTGGCATCGACCACCGCACCCAGCGGAGTCTTGCCTTCACGCGGATCGCCTGCGGGCATCGAGGCGACCTTGGCCTTGAACATGGCCGCGAATTCGTCGGCAACAGCATCGAGAACGATGATCCGTTCCGTCGACATGCAGATCTGCCCCTGGTTCATGAAGGCCCCGAAGGCCGCAGCCTTCACCGCTTCATCAAGGTCCGCATCGTCGAGCACGATCATCGGCGCCTTGCCGCCCAGTTCGAGCAGGCAGGGCTTCAGATGCTCTGCCGCACGCTTGGCGATGATCTTGCCGACGGCGGTGGAACCGGTGAAGTTGATGCGCTTCACTTCCGGCGCATCGATCAGCGCGCCGACCACATCGGCGGCATCGGCAGGCGCGTTGGTGACGACATTGACGACACCTTCGGGAAAGCCGGCTTCCGCAAAGGCTTCGATGATGAGTGCGTGAGTGCGCGGGCACTGCTCGCTAGCCTTCAGGATGACGGCGTTGCCGCATGCCAGCGGGGTGGCAATGGCGCGCACGCCAAGGATGATCGGAGCATTCCACGGCGCAATACCGAGGATGACGCCAACCGGTTCACGCAAAGCCATGGCAACGCAGCCGGGCTTGTCGGAAGGAATAACCTCGCCCGAGATCTGCGTGGTAATCGCGGCGGCTTCGCGAATCATGCCGACGGCCAGCGCGTGGTTGAACATGGCCCATCCGGCAGTCGCGCCGATTTCGGCCATCATCGCATCGACAAAAGCATCCTTCTTCGCTTCCAGAGCGACGGCGGCATTCATCAGAACTGCACGGCGGGCATTCGGCCCCATGACCGACCAGACAGCGAAACCCTCAGCAGCCCTTCTGGCAACGGCGGCAGCGTCCTCGGCCGTCATGGCAGGCGCACTCGAAGCGACCTCGCCGGTGACGGGGTTGAGGCGTTCGAAACGAAGGGATTGCGATTCGGACATGACAGTCTGGCTCCTCTCCAACTTTGTTATATAATATAACCATATTGCAGGATCGGCACAAGCTCTATCGCCGCATCGGGGCGCGACCATAAACCTTGCGCTTCTTGTTCTGTAATATAACGATATGACCGACCAGAAAGCGTACGCGATGTCGCGATGGCTGCGGGCGGGAGAGAACTCAGTGGCGACAGATCCACGCCAGATCATCGACGCGCAGCCCATGTCCCGCTTTCAATGGTCGGTCGTGGCCGTGATGGTGGGATTGCTCGCGCTCGACGGGTTCGACGTGCTGTCGATCAGCTTTGCCTCGCCCGGAATTGCCGCCGACTGGGGCATCGATCGCGGCGCACTGGGCATTGTGCTTTCCATGGAACTTATCGGGATGTCAGTCGGATCGATCCTGTTCGGACGGATCGCGGACGTGATCGGACGCCGGGCAACGATCCTTGCCTGCCTGCTGGTCATGGCCACCGGCATGTTCGGGGCGTCGACTTCCACCGGCATCTATTCGCTGTGCGGCTGGCGTATCGCGACCGGCCTTGGCCTCGGCGGCATGTTGGCGGCCGTGAATGCGGCAACGGCTGAAGTTGCCAATGCCAGGTATCGCTCGCTTTGCGTGGTGTTGATGGCCGCGGGCTACCCGCTGGGCAACATCGTCGGTGGCAGCATTTCGGCCGTTTTGCTTGCGCAGTATGACTGGCGCGCCGTGTTCATCTTCGGAAGCGTGGTTTCGCTGTGCTTCATTCCCCTCGTCTGGCTCCTCGCCCCGGAATCGATCTCGTTCCACATGCACAAGCGCGGACCAGGCGCGCTGACCGGCATCAATTCCGTGCTGCGCCGCATGCGCCAGCCCGAACTGGACAGCCTGCCGCCGCAAGAGCCGGAGAGTCACAAGCCGGGTATCAAGAGC
Organism: Croceicoccus bisphenolivorans; assembly: GCF_001634625.1. GTDB lineage: Bacteria > Pseudomonadota > Alphaproteobacteria > Sphingomonadales > Sphingomonadaceae > Croceicoccus > Croceicoccus bisphenolivorans. The sequence continues at coordinate 195,673 of NZ_LRSE01000001.1, forward strand.
CTGCTGAAAGGGCAGTTCGCAGTGCCGACGCTGGTCATGACCTTCGTCTATTTCGCGCATATCATGACGTTCTATTTCATCCTGAAATGGATACCGAAGATCGTGGTCGATATGGGCTTCGAACCTTCGGCGGCAGCAGGCGTGCTCGTGTCGGCCAGTATCGGCGGATTGCTCGGCAGCGCGCTGCTCGGCCTGCTCACCATACGCACAAAGGTGTTCTGGCTCACCCTGATCGCGATAACGCTGTCGGCCGTTGCAGTGGCATGGTTCGGCCAGTCTCAAAGCGATCTTGCAGCATTGTCGACCGTAGCCGCAGTGGCAGGCTTCTTCACGAATGCAGGCGTTGTCGGCATCTATGCCATCGTCGCATCTGCCTTCCCGACCTCCGTTCGGGCATCAGCCACGGGCATCGTCATCGGCGTGGGCCGTGGCGGCTCCGCCCTTGCCCCCGCGCTGGCCGGAATGCTGTTTGCCATCGGATATGCGCTCGACACAGTGGCATTGCTGATGGCACTCGGTTCGTTGATGGCCGCACTTGCCCTACTGCTTGCAAAGCGTGAGATCAGCCCGGCATGACCAGAAAGAAGCATCAGCTAGGCCCGCTGGACGCACTGACCGGCTTTCACATGCGCCGCGCCTATGGCGTTTTTCGGCGCGACTTCGATCGTGCGGTCGAAGGTCTGGGCGTACGGCAGGTCTCGCTGGGTGTTCTTTCGGTGATTTCGGCCAACCCCGGCATCAAGCAAGGCGCGGTAGGCACAATCCTCGACATCCAGCGCGCCAACATGGTCAGCCTGATCGGCGAACTGGCGGAGGCCGGGCTGGTCAATCGAGGAGAGGACCCGACGGACCGCAGAGCGATCGCCCTGTCTCTGACGCAAGCGGGACAAGACCTGCTCGACGCCTCACTCGACCGGATCGATACGCACGAAGCCAAGCTGCTAACGGGGTTTACTGCGCAAGAGCGGCAACAGCTTACCACCATGCTCGACAGGGTCGCTGCCAACGGCAACGCTGAGGACTAAGCAAGACTTTCGGCGTGATGTTTCGGTTGAAGTGGATGGCCGGATCGCCCCGCGGCACATCGATTGGAAGCCGCATCCGAGTGAACCGGTCATGCGGCCAACGATTAATGACAGCGCATTACAGCACAGCGATCCTCGTAACGTCATAATGTCGCAAGCGATGCAGTCGGGACCACTAAACCGGGGCAGCCAAGCCCGTTAAGCCGAAATCCAGAATAACGATTGGTGATCGTAGTCACGTGGATATACAAAGAAACAGCGCTCTGGCCGGACGATCACCGCGCATTACGCACAGCAGGATATTGCAATTCAGTAGTCGTCGTTATGAGTGATAATTTGTGAGCAATGCGATAGTCATATCGACAGCCGATTACATCGCTATTGAAAAAATTGTCCATTTTTTCTAATCGTGCCCGTAATAACCGAACTACGCAAAACCCCCGACGAAAAAAAGGATCGATAATGGAACAGGATCCCATGGCGGAAACGCTGATCACGCTGACTTCGGATATCGTTGCCGCTCACGTTAGCAATAATTCGGTCGCCGTTGCCGATGTCCCTGCGCTGATCGGCAATGTATATCATGCGCTTGCCGGTCTGGGCGAAACAGTTAGCGAAGAAATCGCGAAACCGGAACCTGCCGTCTCGATCAGGGCTTCTGTCAAACCCGATTACATCGTCTGTCTTGAAGACGGGAAGAAGTTGAAAATGCTCAAACGGCATCTTCGGACCCAGTATTCCATGACGCCGGAAGACTATCGCAAGCGCTGGAACCTGCCGGCCGACTATCCGATGGTTGCTCCCAACTACGCCGAAAAGCGACGCACGCTGGCAAAATCCATCGGCCTTGGCCGCAAGCCTGCCGACGCGGCGAAGGCCCCCGCTGCCAAGGTAGCCGCTCCGGCCAAGGCGCCCGCGCGCAAGGCTGCCGCACCGAAAGCGGCTGCGCAGAAGGCCGCGCCGAAGACCGCAGCGAAGAAGCCTGCCGCGAAAAAGGCTGCTCCTGCGAAGCGCGCACCTGCCCGCAAGAAGCAGCCCGAAAAGGCGTAAGTCGATATCGAAAGCCGCAGGGGCGTCGATCGCCCTGCGGCTTTCGGATCATCCAGCGGCGGGCCGCGCCTTGATCCAGTTCAGACCGCGCCGCAGCAGCAGGTAATATACCGGCAATTCCCACGCACAGCGGTCCACCGTGGGCCACCATTCGGCCATCGGCTGCAGATCGTAGTGCCCGCGGCAATGACCCAGCGTGTTGTAAAGCACTGCGCCCCTGCCCCGCTCCTTGATGTACATCACCGGATGCACGCCCGGCGCATCGGCGGCCTCGGCAAAACCGGTGCCCTCCTCTGTGCACTCCGTTTCCAACAGCACATGCAGGTCCCCGTGCGTTTCAAGGTGATAGAGTTCGTCCGTCGTCTCGAACGGTTCGACTCCGCTGACCAGTTCGTGATCCGGGTCCGCCACCGTCACCGTGTAGGGCGCGATCGGCGGGTGGGTAAGGAACTGGCTGCCCAGCACTTCCATGAACAGCGGAGCCTCTCGCGGGGCGTGGAACAGGCCATCGTCCATCAGCTTCAGGATCGAGTTCGTGCCGTGCAGCGCATACCAGCGCCCGCCAGCCTCGATCCAGTCGCGCAGGGTTTCCTGCGCCGCATCCGATGGCTTCACGTTGCAGGTATAGCTGATGAGGATATCGGCATCACGGATTGCGTCGAGGCTCTCGAAATCCTCGAACACCCGGGTGCGAACGCGCGGATCCTCGGCCAGCAGCTTGAGCAGTTCCAGCCGCGCGAAATCGATGTCGTGCCAGACGCCGCCCGCTATCAGCACGCAGTCGATCCGCGCGGGATGATCCTGCTCGGTTGCCGCGGCCAGCGGATCGGGCCCGTGGTCGATCCGTTCGCTCACGCCTGCGGTCCGCCAAGCTCGCCGTTGATGTATTTCATCATCGTATCCTGGAACTGGCGGATGCGGATTTCCTGATAGTTGCCCAGCTGGACTTCGCCGTTCTTCGAACAGTGCAGCCCTTCCTGCACATAGGGCAGGTTGTCCATGTCCTGTTCGAACACGTCGCCCAGAATGCCAAGTTCAGGCGCCTCGGTCCATTTCTGGTCAAGCGTCAGGAACTTGCGCGGCGCGGCGGCGGGCTTGGGATCGCCCTTCTTCACGCGGGCAAGGATGCGCACGTCCATGACGCAAGTATCGGGCGTTTTGCCCGGGAACCAGCTGTAGACGATGTTCGGCATGAAGCCGCCCCACGGCGCGAAGTTCGGGAATACGTTGTAGACCAGCGCGTCCAGCACCTCGGCATCGGTCGCGTCCGAATGGTCGTAGCCCGTGGTCTGGGTATAAACCTCGCGCATCTGATCGCCCAGCGCCTCGCGCGCGGTCTTCCCCTCGGGCACAGCGATGGCCATCGGGTTGCCGGTGGGATCGTAGTTGTCCGAGCTACGACCGTTGTACTTGATGAACTCGTCGACGATCCACTGCTCGCCCTGCCCTTCCTGAATGTGGGGACTCATGATGCCGAAGGGCACGAGGTTCACGTTAATGTTATCGCCCCACGTCCGGTACGCGGCATTGGAATCGCCGGTGAACGGCAGTAGCTGCGGATGCGTGACGATCGTGTGCCAGGCTTCCATGAATGCCTCCATCACGACCTTCCAGTTGGCCGGAACTTCCTTGGCAACGTGCATCACGGTCGCGCATTCGTCATGGCGCCAGCGCTTGAAGTGGTCGGGCAGCGGCGCGAGGTATTCCTCAAGGCTCGGCCCGCCCTTCTCCTCGCGCAGGAAGACATAGCCCTGCCACGTCGCGACTTCGGCGTCGGGCAGGTCCATGTTCTTCTTTTCGAGATGCGGGAAGTCCCACTGGCACGGCGCGTGGTTGAAAGAGCCGTCCTTGTTCCATGTAAAGGCGTGGAACGGGCAGGTGAACTTTTCGGCGGAGCCGTCCTCTGTGCGCAGCTTGCGCCCGCGGTGGAGGCAGACGTTGTGCATGGCACGGATCGAACCGTCGTCCTGCCGCACAACGAGATAGCTGCGGCCTGCGTTTTCGTAGACGACGAAATCGCCCGGATCGTTCAGCTCTTCCTCTCGTGCGCAGAACTGCCACACGTAAGGCCACATGCGCTCACGCTCTTTCTGCGCGAATCCCTCGCTGGTGTAGCGTTCAGCCGGGATCGGGTCCGATCCGCGATAGGTGTAGGCTTCCTCGACAAGGATATCGGGCGCGGGCCGTGAATCCCGCTCCATCAGCTCGTTCCAGCTGATCCCTTCACTGCGGTCTTCGCCAAACTTTTCGCTGACGTCGATATCGGACATGTCGTGCACCCTCTGCATGCTTTGTGAGCCGGACGATGATTTTCCGGCCATTTGGCGCAATCTGGCCTCTGCAAGGAATGGAGTCACCTTGCCGAAGTCATAGGTTGCCATCGGCGCGCACTCGGCCAAATCTGCAGCCGGATAAATTTGGAGCAGGATATGTCTGAAAGGCTTGCAGGCAAAGTGGCACTCGTCACCGGGGGCACTGCCGGGATCGGGGCCGGCGCGGTCCGCCGGCTTGCGGCGGACGGGGCGAAAGTGATCTTCACCGGATCGCGCGCCGAAGTGGCAGAGCCGCTTTGCGCGGAAACCGGCGCGACGTTCTTTTCCCACCGCGTGCAGGACGAGGGTGGCTGGGAAGACCTGTCGGCCATGATCCGCAAGGACTTCGGCAGGCTGGACATCGCATTCGCCAATGCCGGAACGGAAAAGGGCGATTCCAGTGTCGAGAACATCACGCTGGATGACTGGAACTTCATCGTCGGCGTGAACCAGACGGGCGCAATGCTGACGACCCAGCACGCGATCCGCATCATGAAGGACAATCCCGACGGCGCGACCGGTTCGGTGATCATCAACAGTTCGATGAACGCGCACCGTGCGATGGGCAATTACATGGCCTACTCGGTCACCAAGGCCGCTGTCGTCGCGCTTGCCAAGTCCGCCGCCAACTACTGCGGGCTTGCCGGATACAAGATCCGCGTGAACGCGATCCTGCCCGGCGTGGTGGAGACGGAGATGATCGTCAACATCATCAATTCCATGCCCGATCCCGCCGCCGCGCGCGCGATGTACGAAGGGATGAGCCCGCTGAAGCGACTGGCGACCGTGGAAGAAGTGGCGGCGCTCGTCGCGTTCCTTGGTTCCGACGACGCCGCGTTCATTTCCGGCGGCGAATATACCATTGATGGTGCAACTACAGCAGGGATGTCGGGAGTATGAGCAAGCAACTGGAAGGCAATGTCGCTCTCGTAACCGGCGGCCTGCGCGGCATCGGTCTGGCAGCAGTGCAGAAGCTGCTGGAGAAGGGCGCAAAAGTCTGGATCGGCGACCTGACCGCCGCCGACGATGGCGTGGTATCGTCCACCCTGTCCGGACTTTCCGGCGATGTCGCCTACGTCCGTCTTGACGTGACCGACGAGCAGTCGTGGATCGACGCAATCGCGAAGATCGACGAGGCGGATGGCCGGCTGGACGTTCTGGTCAACAATGCGGGGATCGACGGCACCGGCCGCATTCAGGACATGACGCTGGACCTGTGGCGCAAGGTTCAGGCCGTGAACAGTGACGGTGCCTTCCTTGGCGTGAAACACGGCTTCGCGCTGATGGAAAAGAGCGGGAAGGACCGCAAGGGCGGTTCCTCCATCGTCAACGTCAGTTCGATCATGGGGTTCGTCGCTTTCCCGGAAAGCGCGGCCTATTGCGCGTCGAAAGGCGCGATCCGCAATTTCACCAAGGCCTGCGCGGTCGAATTTGCCGCCTATGGCGTGCCGATCAGGGCCAATTCGGTGCATCCCGGCTTCGTCCAGACCCCGCTGCTGGATGAAGGGTTCCAGCGCATGGTATCGCGCGGCGTTGCCGAAAAGGCGCAGGACCTGAAGGATCAGGTTGCATCGTCCACGCCGGTCAACCGGCTGGCCGACCCTGACGAGATCGCCACGGCCATCGCCTTCCTTGCAACGGAAGACGCCAGTTACATGACCGGTTCGGAAGTTGTCGTCGACGGCGGCTATCTGGCGCGCTGAATGGACGGGAGGGGACGATGACGATTGCACTGGATAATTGCATCGCGCTGGTCACCGGCGCGACAGGAGGGATCGGCCGCGAAATCGTGAAGGCGATGAAAGCCGCCGGCGCGACTGTCATCGCGACCGATCTTGGCGACTACGGCGATCATGGCGGGGCCGATCACTATTTCCGCCACGACGTGACGAGCGAGAATGACTGGGACGATATCGCCGCGTTCATTTCGGAAACCTACGAGCGGCTGGACGTGCTGGTGAACAATGCGGGCATCTCGATAGTCACCAAGATCGAGGAGACGCCGCTATCCGAATGGCACCGGGTGAACGCGGTGAACGTCGATTCCGTGGTGATCGGCGTGCAATGCCTGCTGCCGCTGCTGCAGGACGGGGGCAAGGCGCGCAAGGGCGGGGCCTCTGTCATCAACTTTTCCAGCGTGGGCGGGCTGCGCGGCGCGGCGTTCAATGCCGCCTATTGCACCAGCAAGGCGGCGGTAAAGATGCTTTCCAAATGCATGGGAGCGGAATTCGCGGCGCTGGGTTACAATATTCGCGTGAATTCCGTGCATCCCGGCGGGATCGAAACGCCCATGCTGTCCAGCATCATGGAACGCTATGTCGCACTGGGCGCGGTTCCGGATGTCGCGACCGCCGTTGCCGGAACGGTCGCGCGGCACCCGATCGGACGCATGGGCCGTCCGGACGAAATGGCAGGCGGTGTGGTCTTCCTTGCATCCGAAGCGTCCAGCTTCATGACTTGCGACGAACTTGTGATGGATGGCGGGTTCAGTCAGGTCTGAACCCGCGCCGGTGCCTTATCGGGTGGTATAGCCCGCATCGACCGCCAGGGCATGGCCGGTGACATAGCTGGCCGCATCGGAACATAGCCATGCGCTCGCCTCGGCCACTTCCTCCGGCCTGCCGAAACGGCCGAACAGGCTGAGTACCGGTGCGAACTCCGCCTCGGTTACGTTCACGTCGTCCATCGCGGCGCGCAGCATCGGGGTGTCGATCGCACCGGGCAGCACGGCATTCACGCGGATATTGTGCGGCGCATATTCGACGCTGCCGGTTTTCGTCAGGCCGATCACGCCATGTTTGGCGGCGACATAGGCGGAATTGCCCGCCTGCGGACGCACGGAACTGACCGATCCGATATTGACGACGGAGCCGCCCTGCCCTTGCGCCATCATCTGCGCGATTTCGTGCTTCATGCACAGCATGACGCCGCGCAGGTCGACGGATATCACCCGGTCCCACACTGCCATGTCCGCCTCGGCAATCGGCAGCAGGTCGGGCGCGATCGCCGCATTGTTCACCGCACAGTCCAGCCTTCCGAAAAGGTCGACCGTTTTTGCGACCAGTGCTTCGACCTCGGCTTCGTCCGCCACGTTGGCGATGACAGCTTCCGCCGTGCCGCCGCTCTCCCTTATCGTTGAAACCGTCGCATTGGCCGCAGCGCCGTCGATGTCGGAAACGACGACTTTCGCGCCGCGCGCCGCAAGCAGCCGGGCCGTGGCCTGCCCCATGCCCATGCCGGCTCCGGTGACGATGGCGACCTTGTCGGCCAGCTTGATGCGGTTTGCATCCATTGTTCTTCTCCCGCGTGGTTTGGCGGGACGATGGAGCAGCGGCTGTTAAGTGACGACTGTCATTAGAAACAGGTCAGGCCGACCTTTGCGCGAATGCCGCATCCAGCGTCGCAATCTCGTCCGCGATGATTTCCCGCAGGCGCGACAGTGGCCAATCGTCCGGCGCAAGCACGCATTGCAGCGCGACACCGCCAACGGTTGCGACAAGGCGGCGGGCCAGCGTCTCGACCTGCGGATCGCGCTTTGCCTCGTCCACTCCGTACCTGCGGGCCAGCATCCGGTAGTAGAGTCCGACGCTTTCCCCCGCATTGCGGGCCGTTTCCTCGCGATAGGTCCCGTCGCAATGCGCCCTGCCCCAGAACGCAAGCCAGACGTGCCATGTCCGGCGGTTCTCCTCCGTCACCGGCAGAACGACCGAGAGACAGTCGACGAGATCCTCGTCCTGTTCGAAAGCGACCTGCAGCCGGTCCATCACCCGCCGGTTGGCGATGCGATAGACCTCGTGCAGCAGGTGGCCCTTGTTCTCGAAATAGTTCGACACGATCGCGGTGGACGACCCCGCCGCCCCCGCGACCTGCCGGAAGGTCACGGCCTCTATGCCCATCTCCGCCACGAGATCGTACGCGACGGATGCAACCTGTTCGCGCCGTTTGTCGTGATCGACGATTGCCGGCATTCAGACCGTCCCCCTGATGCGCCTCAGCGCCGTCCTTCCAGATAGTCGTTGATTACCTCGTGGAAGCGGCGGACGCGAGTCTCCTGCCCGGCAAGATAGGCATCGGTGAAACCCATCGAGCGAAGACCGCGCTGCTGCGTGACCGCCAGCGACAGGTCCTGCGTCAGGAAGTCGCCCTGCGGAATATCCGCCTCGTAATCGGCGTAGTTGTCGCTTTCGAACGGGGCTTCCCTGTAGGGGCGCATTCCGTAAAGCGTTCCGACTTCCCTCGCGCCATCGATCTTGGGCACCAGATACCAGTAGTCGAAGGTCGACCAGTTCGGATCGTCCTTGTCCGGCTCTGTGCGAAAGACGTGCAGCCCTTCGGGCGTTCCCGTCAGCGTCAGGTTCGGGAACAGCGTGTGGTGCATCTGGTCGGTCAGTTCATCGTCGGTGAACTTGTCGAAGTAGTGATAGCCCCGTTCCGGCCCAAGGCGGCGGCGCGCTTCCTGCAGTGCGATGCGGCCTTCCTGCGCGCGACCGTCATAGTCGTCGGGGTTGATGTCCCATTCCTTCAGGACTTCGGCCCAGAGCGGCTTCATCTGCTGCGCATCTTCATAGCGAGAGGACGGCTGCAGCTTCTCGATCATTCGGTTGTGGCCGGTGGGGTACATCTCGAATACCGAGGTCGAATAGTGATCGTCGATCATCGGCTCGAACTGCGGGTGAACCGCAGGAATGTGATAGGCCTCGTTGAAGTTGTCGGACGCGAACTTCCAGTTCGTGTTGACGCGCAGGCGGCGCCACACGACGCGGGTCCAGTCGTCCAGATCGCGATTGCCCAGAAGCGTCGGCGCCGGGTCCAGATAGTCGAGCAACGGCACCGGATCGGGGTTGAAGCTGAAGAAGATGAAACCGCCCCAGGTGTCGCACTTCAGCTCATGCAGCTTCAACTTGCCGCACGGATCGCCCTGCGGAAAATCCTCCGGGTCCTGCACGTGGTCCAGCACCCCGTCGAGACGCCACTTCCAGTTGTGGTAGGGGCACACGAAGTGGCTCGTCACGCCGCCCTCGCTGGTGTTCACCAGCAGGTTGCCGCGGTGCTGGCACACGTTGAGGAAAGCCTTGATCGACCCGTCCTCCTGACGGACCATCAGGACCGATTCGTGGCAAAAGTCGTGAACGATGAAGTCGCCGGTCTCTTCCAGCTGGGCCGTGCGCCCGCCGACGTGCCAGATCTTCTTCCACATGTGCTCCCACTCTCGGTCAGCGAACTCCCTGGACCAGTAACGGTCGCCGGTAATCCTGTCGCCGCGCGCTGCCGGCACTTCGGCATCGGGGTGCGTGGGATAACCGGGCTTGCCGGAGGGCTTGTCGAGAACAGAAGCCATGATCGTGTCTCCTTCGAACTTTCCCGCCGGTTCAGCGGTCCCCGTGGATTTCTTCCAGAGAGCCGGGCATCGGCATCATCGGAGTGATCGTGTAATGGCGGCACTTCCACGCGCCGCTGTCGCCCTGAACACATTCCATGCGGTACTTGACCTGCACTTCCACGGTGTTGCCGTCCTTTGCAGCACCCATTCCGATGACATAGGCCGTCATCGCGCCCACTTCGCCATCCCAGCTTTCGGGCCGGAAATTGCTGATGAAGTGGAAGTGGTGGGTCATGTCGGCAAAGACCGGTTCGAAGAAGCTGCGCAGACCGTCATGGCCGTGCATCAGCGGCAGGCCGATGGCCGAAAGGTCCGCCACGCAATCCTCGGTAAAGACGGACAGGAAACGGTCCATGTTCTCTAGCGCATCGACGTTGTAGCAATACTCGATCAGCAGCCGCTCAAGCGCGGTGCGGACGTCTTCGGGCATCTGGGTCATCGAAAGTCCTCTTCCTCGTCAGCCGGTTTCAGACCGGCAGCGGCATCATGTTCTTCAGCGAGAAGTGGCGGCACTTCCACGCGCCATCCACTTCGACGCACTCCATCCGGTACCGGACCTGCACGTTAGTCGCCGTTCCGTTCTTCGCGCGGCCCATGCCCATCACGTAGGCAGTGATCGCGCCAACCGTGCCGTCCCAGCTTTCGGCGCGGAAATTGCCGGGCATGTGGAACTCGTGCGTCATGTTCTCGGTCAGGCCGGTATAGAAGGCGCGGACCGTTTCCTTGCCCTCCATCTTCGGGAACGCGACGTCCGAAAAGTCGATCACGACATCGTCGGTAAATAGGTCGACCACGTTCTCGGGGTCGGCGATCGCGTCGACCCCGTAGGTGTATTCGGTCATCAGGTCGCACAGCGCCTTGAAGACGTCCTCGGGCATGTTCGTTGCCATGACCGGCTACCCCTCGCCCGCGTTCGGCGCCTGTTCGGTCGGATGACCCAGAACGACATCGTTCAAAAGTTCGTGGAAACGCTGGATGCGCTTTTCCTGATAGGTCAGGATGCAACCCTTGAAGCCCCGCGAGTTGAGGCCCTGCTGCTGCGTCGTGCCGATCGACAGGTCCTGATCGGCCACGAAGCCCAATGAAACACCGTCACCGTAGACTGTGTGGCGCTGGATCGCGTCATGCCTCAGCGGAGCATTGCCCACCGGCGTCACGACTTCCTTCATGCCCTTCACCGGCGGATAGAGGCACCAGTGCTGGAACACGCACTTTGCAGGGTCCGTCGGGTGCGGCTCGGTGCGCAGGATCTGGCACTGTTCAGGGCTCATCGTGATGGTGAGGTTGGGGAACAGGGTGCAGTGGAAGTAATCGGCAAGCTGCTGGTCGCTCATCCCCGAATAGTCATAGCCGCGCTCTGCCCCGTGGGCACGCTTGGCGTCGATGACGGCCTGACGCACTTCCTGTGTGCGGCCGCGATATTCCTTGGGATCGATGCCCCATGCCTCTGCCGCTTCGTAAAGGCCCGGGGGCACGTCGCCGCTGACGTAGTCCTTGCGGCTGGTCGCCTGATGACCGATCATCCACATCGAGTTGTGGCCGTTCTCGTACATCTCGAACAGCGTGGTCGGCAGGCCGTCGTTGATGAAGGTCGCCAGTTCGGGGTGAATGGTGGGGAGGTGGTAGCTCTCGTTGAAGTTGTCTCGGATGATCTTCCAGTTGAACTCGCAGTCCGCCGACAGGTTGAGCACGCGGACCCAGTTCTCCAGATTGTAGCCCTTCAGCCGCTCGGGGAACGGGGCAAGCCATTCCTCCAGCGGAGCGACGTCGTCGTTCATTGCCCAGAACACGAACGGTCCCCACGTCGCACACTGGATCTCGGTCAGGTGGACCTTGCCGCACGGGTTTCCGCCGGGGAAATCGTCGGCGTCCTGCACATCGACAAGCGTGCCTGAGGCATCGAACTGCCAGCCGTGATAGCCGCAAGTGATGCGCGGGGTGGATGCGACGTCGCCTAGCACGAGCCGGTTCCCGCGGTGCGGGCAGACGTTGTAGAACGCCTTCACCGACCCGTCGGCCTGGCGGATCATGATGATGGATTCGCGGCCGAAGTTGTGGCGGATGACATCGCCCTCTTCCTCAAGGTCGGCAAGCATGCCGCCAAGGTGCCACACGCTGGGCCAGAGTTTCTCGTACTCGCCCTCCATCCACTCGCGCGAGGTGTAGCGGTCGGCGGTGATCACGTCGCCGCGGACAGGCTGGTCGAATTCGGCCGAATAACGGGCTGAGCCGGACTGTACGTTCATGGGAAAATGCCTCTCTTCGCGTTTCTCTAGGCCGACCGGTTTCGCGTCTGGCTGAAATCGGCGCCATGCCTCTGTCCTCGTCCCGCCTGCGGGTTGTCGGAAAAGAAGGCGCGGCTGCCGGGATGGTCGGTAACCCAGTCGGTTATGAGTGCGCGCTTCGCGATGCGCCACTCGCCATTCCTGCAGGTATACTCGTCGATATAGCGGCCTGCGATGAACAGGTCGCGCGCCTGCCCCGCTTCGTCGCCGACATCGTGGAATGCCTGAAAATAACACTCGCCCTGCGCGCAGTCAGCGCCGGTCATCTCTATGCGGACCTGCCCCAGCATGTGATGCGTGCCGTTCATGTCGCCAAGGAAACCGAGCGCGAAGTCGGCAAAAGCGTCGGGATCGCCCTGCATCAAGCCGCAGTCGACAAGCGCGTCGGCATGAAAGGCGCTGAGCAGGAGGTCGCGGTCGATCCGGTCCAGCCCGCGCATGTAGCGGTGCGTGGCATCGGCGATGTCGCGCCGGGCGGCCAGATCGCGGATTTCCGCTTCGAGATCGAATGTCGCAGTGGCCATCAGGTGTCCCATTCAAGGCAGAGCCGGTTTACGCAGGCGACGATCCCGCCGACGTTGGTAAGGTCGCTGTCGGCAGCGACGCGGAAGTCGGGAATGCGCTTCAGCCATTCCTCGATCGTGATGGCCACTTCGGCGCGGGCCAGTTCCTGCCCCGGGCACATGTGCGGACCGCTGCCGAACGTCGAATGCACGGGCCGGCGGCGCTGCGGATCGATGGTCATCGGGTCTGGATTGACCTTCGGATCGATGCCGTGGACGACCGTGGGGATCGCGACCATGTCGCCCGCCTTCATCGTCACGCCGCGAAACACGATGTCGTCGCGCACCTCGCGCGCGATAGCGACAAGGCCGAAGCGCCGGAACAGTTCGTTGACCGCCGCGATCGTGCCGCCGGGATGGGCCAGCATGTGGCGGCGCAACTGCGGCGATCCGGCCAGTGCCAGCATGGCATAGCCAAGGAAATTGACCACGGTATCAACGCCCGCGATCAGCAACTGGGTCACGATGGCCAGCGCTTCGGCATAGGTCAGCGGGCGCTGGCCGCCTTTCCCGTCATCCAGCCCCGCCTTCAGCATGTTGCTGATCATGTCGTCGCCGGGATTGGCCGTGCGTTCCCTGACCAGCGGATCGCCGTAATCGTAGAAGGCAGCCTTCGCCTCTTCGAACGTCATGTCGCCATCGGGGCGGGTCATGCACAATGCCCAGTGCCGGATCTTTTCCGCATCCGATTGCGGCACGCCGACAAGGGCAAGGAAGATGCGGATCGGGAAGATCCGGGCATATTCCTCGGTAAAGTTGCACCGCCCCTTGGCGCGGAATGTCTCGATAAGGTCGACCGCGACTTCGCGGATAGATTCCTTCAGCCCGCGCACTGCAGCCGGTCGCAAACTGTCGTTCAGCAACTTGCGATAGGGGCGATGTTCGGGCGGGTCGATCGTGGTCGGGATCAATCCGTGCTGCTCGCCCACCGACTTGGGCAGGACGATGACCCGGTTGCTGAAACGCACAGGGTCCGACTGCACTTCGGCCAGCGCCTCTCCGCCAAGAGCGATCCAGTGCCCTTCGTTGCGCGGCGTCCAGACGATTTCGGGATGGCGTTCCTGCAACCTTGCCCAAGCCCGATGATAGTCCTTTGCCTGCCCGTCGGGGGCATAGATGTCGATGTCGGCGAAAAGCGCCGGATCGACATGTGCGGGTGTATCGGCAAGCAGGCTTTCGGACATGTCGCTCACTCCATCGTTTCGCCGTTGTCGATGGTGATCGTGGTGCCGGTGATGTGGCGCCCGTCGTCGCTGGCAAGATACAGTACCATGTTCGCGATGTCGCTGGGTTGCCCCATGCCGTGGTTCACGGTCTGCTCCAGTCCGGCGCTTCCTTCGGGCAACTCGGCCAATGCCTGCGCCGTCATGGGCGTGACGATGCCGCCGGGGGCAAGGGCGTTGACGCGGATGCGATAGTTCAGTTCGCGGCAGTGCACCGCGACCGACCGTGTCAGGCCGATGATGCCCGCCTTCGCCGCGGAATAGGCGGGGATCGAACTGATCCCCTTCAACCCCGCAACGGAGGCAATGTTGATAATCGATCCCGAACCGTCCTTCGACATGTGCGGGATCGCCGCTTGGCAGCCGAGGTACGTTCCGGTCAGCATCACGTCGACCAGCAGGCGGAAATCCTCCGGACCCTGCTCCTCTACAGTGCCGAACTTCACCAGCCCGGCATTGTTGACCAGTGTATCCAGCCTGCCGAACCGCTGCACGGTCTCGGCCACGACTTCGGCCCATCGTCCGGCATCACGCACGTCATGGTCGAGGTAGAGCGCATTTCCGATTTCATCGGCCAGCGCGCGGCCCACCTCGCTCTGGATGTCGGTAATCACGACACTTGCGCCCTCTCGCGCCAGTACGCGGGCATCCTCTGCGCCAAGGCCCGATGCTCCGCCCGTGATCAGTGCGACCTTGCCATCCATCTTGCCCATGTTTGTCTTCCTTGAATGCTGCCGGTTCGAATGCTGAACGGGGGCTGCGCGAAAGAGAGGTTCGCGCAGCCCCCTGTCCGGTCAGAAGTTGAACTGTACCGATGCGCCGTACTGGCGCGGCGGGGCATAGCCGACGATCCCAGTATATCCCGGGGAGTCGTAGACGGTTGAAATGTAGCGCTTGTCGAACAGGTTCTTGCCCCACAGGCCCACCGACCAACGGTCGTCCGGCGCGTGATAGGTGAGCAGGCCATCGACGAGGTAGGTCGGCTGAACCAGCGAACGCGGCGTATCGAGGATCGCGGTGTAGTACTTGGCCGCGGTGTACATCCACGAAACGTCCGCCACGATCCGGTCGCCGCTACCCATTTCGTAGTCGTAGTTCACGCCCAGCATCGCCTGCCATTCCGGCGCGTTCTGCAGGCGGTATCCCTTCAGGTTGTAGAATTCGCCGCTGACGGGATCGCCATAGATGAAGTTCTTGTACGTCGCGTCGAGGTAGGCCAGCGAACCGCGCAGGGTAAGGCCCCAGACCGGCACGGCCTGCGCCTCCAGCTCGAAACCCTTGATCTCGGACTTCGCGGCGTTGAGGATGCGGTTGCCCTGCACGTTGGTGTCGGGATCGAAGTAGATCTGCGCGATCTGCATGTCGCGATAATTGGTGTAGAATGCGGCAAGATTGGTGCGGATCGTGCGGTTCAGGAAATCAGCCTTCACGCCCACTTCGAACGTGTCGACTTCCTCCGGATCATAGGGCGTGTCGCCGTCGGCCGCAGTGCCGATGCGGCCCGTATAGCCGCCGGACTTGAAGCCGCGCGACCAGCTGGCATAGGCCATGGCATCGTCGCCCAGTTCGTAGTCGAGGCCGAGCTTCCAGCCGACGTTGTCCCAGCTCGTCTTGCCGCCGACCGTGATCGCGGAATCGGGGAAGACGAGGATCGAGCCATAATAGGCCTGTCCGTCCCCAAGCGGCTGGGTCAGGTCATACTGGTAAAGTGCCGGATCATAGTCGCCCAGCCCGGCAAAATCGAAATTGCTGTCGAGCAGGATGGTGACGTCACGGTCGTTGTCAGGCCCGCGGAAGTCGGGATCGGTGAGCGGGACGAAGCCGTAGGAATAGTCGAGGAACGAGGTCGCATCGATCTTGTCATGCGTATAGCGGATACCGGCAGACACCTTCAGCCGGTCGGTGACCTGAACATATGTCTGCGCGAAGGCGGACATGCTCTCGGTATCCTGATCCTGCGTGTTGAACTGGTTCAGGCCCGGAAACGCGAAGTCCAGGTGGTACATCTGGTAATGGTCGTAATGGGTCTTCATGTAGAAAACGCCCGCCACGCCGGAAATCGCGTCGCTCGCTTCGAATGCGGTGCGCAGTTCCTGGCTGAACTGCCAGCCGCGCGTCTTGCGGCGGGTCGCGTTGTTGGTCTTCGCCGTACCGTCCTGGTCGGTATATTCGAACTGCGTGAATTTCTTGTAGCCGGTGATCGCGGTAATGTTGCCGATCGCGGTATTGGCCAGCTCGATCGTTGCGATCCCGAAATAGGTGTCGATGTTCGAGATATCGGGCACTTCGTTGTTGCCCGAATAATACTTGTCCGGCGCCACGCAGGGCTGGCCTTCGACCGCGCAGGGACTTTCGTATTGCGGCAGGACGGAACCGTTCCAGAACGTGCCCGCCTCCACATAGTTGCCCTCGCCCGGCAAGCCGCCGTTTACGACCACCGGTGCGCCGTTACGCGCGCCGACATATTCGCCCTGCAACGTGATCGACAGGTCCGCCGAAGGGGTCAGGTAAAGCTGCCCGCGGACGGCATCGACATTCTTCGAACCCATGTCCGAACCGTCATAGACGTTGGTGACCCAGCCGCTGCGCTGCGTATGGATACCGGCGATCTTGAACGAAGCCAGATCTTCCGCCAGTGGCACTTCCAGCGCGCCGGACAGGTCGAACCTGTCCCAGTTGCCGTAGGTGCCCTTGATGTAGCCGCCGAACTCGCCCGTCGGCTGGTTGGTCACGACGTTGACGACGCCGCCGGTCGTGTTCGCGCCGAACAGCGTGCCTTGCGGGCCGCGCAGGATTTCCACGCGCTGCACGTCATAGGTATCGAGCAGCGCGCCCATGGAGAAGAACTGCGGCACGCCGTCGACCACGATCGACACGGTGTTACCGGCATAAGGATCGGGCTCGATGACGCCGATGCCGCGGATCGTGAAGACCGCGTTGTTCGGAGTATTGGCAAAGTTGTCGATCTGGACGTTCGGGATGGAGCCCTGCAGCGCCTGCAGCGTCGTCACCTGCATGTCGGAAAGACGTTCGCCGCCAACCGCGGTGATGGAGATGGGCACGTCCTGAATGGACTGGGAAGTCTTCTGCGCGGTGACGACGATTTCGGCCAGGCCCGTTTCCGCCGCGGGCGCCTCATCCTGCGCAAAGGCAGGCATGGCCGAAATGGCCAGCGCGGCAATCGCGCCACTTGCAAGATACCTGTGAAGCAGTGCCATTTTCCCTCTCTCCCTCATGTCCGCCTGATGTTCTTGCGGACGGGTGCGTTCGACCCGTGGCGCCATTTACCGGCAACCTTGTCGGTTTTTGTGTCGCAGCCGGTCGAAAAGGGCTACTGCATGAAAGGATAGGGTGCGCACGGGCCGCGCACGGAGTTACCTGAACCGATGTCTGTTGCACGAAAAGAGCTTGAGCCGCGCAGGGATCGCGCCCTGCGCAAGATCCGCCCCAGCGGCGGGCCGGAGGATTTCGAACGCTGGCAGCAGCGCAAGAGTTCGCTGACGCGCGAGGCTATCCTCGATGCGGCGGTCGCCAGCCTGGTCGAGAGCGGATATGCCGGCCTTTCCACCAACGACGTGGCCCGCCGCGCCGGCGTTTCGCGCGGCGCGATGCACCATCATTTCCCGAACAGGATGTCGCTTGTCCGCTCGATGATCGAACATGTGTTCTATCGCCGGATGCGGCATTTTCTTGACGATTTCGTCGCCCGCCTGAAAGTGCTGGATACCGGAGACAAGACGGTCCAACCCCATGTTCTTGCAGTGGAATTGCACTGGCATTCAGTCCAGAGCCGGGAATTCGAGGCCTACTTGCGCCTTGCCGTTGCCGCCCGCAACGATGCCGAACTGGCAGAGGCGTTCGATCCCGCCGCCCGTCGCTATGATGAAGTGTGGCTGGAAGAGATGGATCACGCCTTCCCGCAATGGCGCAACGCACCCGAACTGATGCGGCTGGCCAGCGACTTTACGCAGGCCCTGCAACTGGGGCTATTGATCAACGGTTCGACACTTGGTGAAGAACGGGTCCGGCTGATTCAGGACGAACTGGTCGGGGTCGTGATGCGGCTGGCCGAAGCGGCCAACCCATAAAACAGGTCGATCTGCCTGTTTTCTAGCGCATGTGATAGTTGAGAGCCGCCAACCCAAAGAGCACCATCGCCGGCAAATGGCTATTGGGAGAGGCCCGATGAACAAGCAGACTGCCGTTCCGACGCCGATGGACGGCCGCGACCCGTCGAACCTTCGCGGGGACAAGATTACCGGTGACCGCTACTTCAGCGCGGAATTCGCGCAGAAGGAATGGGACCACATGTGGACCAAGATCTGGCACATCGCCGGACGGACCGCGGACATTCCCGAAGCGGGCGACTTCCTCGTTCACAATTTCATGAAGGAATCGGTGATCGCCGTCCGCCAGGAAGACGGATCGGTCCGCGCCTTCTACAATTCCTGCGCCCACCGCGGCATGCGCATGGTCGACGATTCCAGCTCGGTCGCGGCGTTCAACTGCCCCTACCACGGCTGGCGCTATGGCCTTGATGGCAAGCTGATCCATGCACAAGACGCCGATGTCGATTTCAGCCGGGGCAACCCCTGCGGCAAGATCGGCCTGAACGAAGTCCGCTGCGACACGTGGGGCGGCTTCGTCTGGTACTCCATGGACGCCGACGGTGTCTCGCTCGCCGACTTCCTCGAACCCATGCCCGCGCTCTATCGCAATTACCCGATGGACACCGCCGTTCGCGTCGCGTGGTACCGGATCGAGATCAACGCCAACTGGAAGTTCGTCACCGACAACTTCTCGGAAAGCTACCACACCCGCACCGCCCACCCGCAGGTTCCGCCATGGATCGACCAGGACGTTGATTCCGCGCGTCACGAGATGTGGCCCAAAGGCCATGGCCGTACGGTCCAGCCGATGCGCCCCTCGCTCTCCGATCGTCCCGAAGGCGGCGGCAACGCGATGTTCGAGGCCGAGCTTGCCAAGTGGGACATCGATCCCAAGAGCTACGCGACCTACGAAGACTTCGCCATGCAGGGCTGGAAGGACCTGAAGGCGGCCAAGCAGAAGCTTTGGCGCGAAAAGGGCTATGTCCATTACGAGAAAATGGACGACGAGGAGATCACCGACAGCCCGCACACCGTCATGTTCCCGAACGTGACGATCAGCTTCCTGCCCGACAACCTCGTCTTCTTCAGGTCCGAACCGCACGCCACGGACCCCGAGAAGTGCTACTTCGACCTGTGGTGCATGGCCTTCCCTGTCGACGGGCAGACCGAAGTCGAATCGATCATGGCCGGATGCAAGCCGCTGAAGGAAGTTGCCGAATGCGAACACCGCGTGTTCGACGGCGGTCGCGGCATTCCCGAACTTGCCGGACAGATCGTATACCAGGACATGGAACTGGCCGAAAACATGCAGGCCGGCATGCATTCACGTGGTTACAAGGATGCCTATCTCTCTGATCAGGAGACACGCATTCGCTTCTTCCACGAAGTACTGAACGATTGGATCGAAGGGAGAAGGCCCTGAAATGGCTAATGTAATCATCACCGGTGCTGGTCGCGGCATCGGCCTCGAACTGGCACGCACGCACGCCGAACGTGGCGACCGTGTCTTTGCCCTCGTCCGCGATACGGCAAAGTCCGAAGACCTCACGGCGCTTGCCGACGGGTCGAACGGCGCGGTCAGCGTTCACAAGCTGGATGCAGCCGACCTTGCCGGCATTCCGGCAGCTGCTGCTGCGGTTCCGTGTGACAGCGTCGACGTGCTCTACAACGTGGCGGGCGTCACCGGCCCCATCAGCGGCGAGCTGGAAGGCGATACCGACTGGGATGCATGGGACCTTGCCATCGACGTGATGCTGAAGGCGCCCTTCGCCATCACCAAGGCGTTCCTGCCGAAGATGGGCGAAGGCTCGAAAGTCATCAACTTCTCGAGCCAGCTTGCTGCGTCAACCTGGCCCTATGGCGGTTTCTACGTCTACGTCGCGACCAAGGCGGGGCTCGTTGCCCTGACCCGTTCGATGGCGATCGACCTGAAGGATCGCGGCATCTCGCTTATCTCACTCCACCCCGGTTGGGTGAAGACCGACATGGGCGGCCCCGATGCCGACATCACGACGGAAGAAAGCGTCGCGGGCATCACCGCGCTTACCGACCGCCTGACTGTCGAGGACAGCGGCGGCTTCTTCAAATGGAATGGCGAGCCGCACCCGCTCTGAGGAGGACCTGACAATGGCATTTACCGGACCGCTCGAGGATCGCATCGCGATCCGCGAGGTGATGGAGACGTACGCCTACGGCGTCATGACCAAGGACGCCGAAGTCTGGGCCGCGACATGGGCCGACGACGCCTATTGGGCGCTGCCCGAATACCCCGACCTTGGCGGGTTCGAAGGCAAGAAGGCGATCGTGGAAGCGTGGGTTGGATCGATGGAGGTCTACGGCCTAGACGACATGACCCGCCCGATGGTCTATCTCGCCAATCCGGGCCGGATCGAGATCGACGGGGACAAGGCGCTCGCCACGACCTTCACGATGGAGATCTACCAGCACCCCGAAACGGGGGAGACCGTCCACACCAACGGTCACTATGAAGACCGGCTGGCAAAGATCGACGGCAAGTGGGTCTTCACCCGCCGCGAATACCGCATCTTCCACGAACGTCGGGACTGATCGGGCGCCAATGCCTCAGCGGGCGGATGGCGCAATGCACATCCGCCCGCCGTGACCGTCAGCCCTCACCCGACAGGAGGCATCTCGCTAATCCGCTCGTCGAGGCGATAGACCTTCATCGAGCCGCGATCGAAGAGCTTGTCCTCGTCGATCCGGATCATCTCTGCGGTTTCCGGATCGTCGGCGATAGAGGCGAAGAACGCCTGCATCGTCGCCTCGTCCGGAAACTCGATTTCCATCACCACGTCGGGATCGCTAAGCCCCGCTTCTTGCGCGAACGGCGTGGTGAAGCGGCGCACATAGCGCGTGGCGTATCCGGCCAGCACCTTCTCGCCGATCTTTGCGTGGAAAGCCTCGTAATAGTCCACAAACTCGCCGTGGCTCATGCCTTCGCGGCGGCGGAAGATCGACAGCAGCGTGACGGACATGCCCGCCCCCTTACATTTGCGGTTCGGGGGCGGAGGGGTCTTCTGCAAGGTACCAGTTCAGCCATTCGTGGAAGTACTGGTTGCCACGCTCGTTCTTGCCGAAGATCAACTCCTCGTGCGCGCCGGATTCCAGGCCCTTCTGGATCTCCATGCCGATGACGTAATCCTCTTCGTAAGTCACGTCGCGGAAGAAGGTCGCCATGCCTTGCAGCTTTTCCTCTTCCTCGGGCGTCTTGGGCGCTTCGCGGCAAAGGTAATTCAGGACAGTGCGGTTCTTGTCGGGCGTCGGCCCGGGGAAGAGCTGCGCGACCTGCGTGATTTCCGGCGCGACGAAGATCGACACGTTCGGAAACAGGATGCGCACGAAGTCGTATCCGTAGTTTTCGCGCGTGCCCCATTTCTCGCGCGACACGTCCTTCAGCAGGTCCTTTATCTCGTGCTGCGGAAAACCGATGCGCATCGACGGGCCGAAGCCTTCGTAGTGCATCGTGTTCGACGGCGTGCGCGGAAAGATCGTTTCGGGGTGCAGCGACTGGAAGTGATAGCCTTCGAGGTAACCGTCGAACGCGATCTTCCAGTTGGCGCCGTGGATGGTGCGGTTGCCGACGTAGTGCCAGTCCTTGAAGCCCAGATCCTCGAAATCGCCGAGGTAGCCGCGGAAATAGGCGTCGAGGTCGAACGAACCCTCGGGGTCGAGACAGACGAAGATCATGCCCGCCCGCTCTTCGCAGGCAAGCTGGCGCAGACCGCGTTCGGACTTGTCGACGTCGCCGAAGGTCTGGCGTTCGGAAATGCCGATCAATTTGCCGTCACGCCCGAAAGTCCACGCATGGTACTTGCAGGTAAAGCGCGGGCAGTTGCCATAGCCTTCCTCTGCCACCGGCGCGCCTCGGTGCGAACATACGTTGAGGAACGCGCGGACCGTGCCATCTTTGTCGCGGGTGATCAGAACCGGCATGCCCACCGCTTCCATCGCCTTGTAATCGCCGGGGTTCGGCATTTCGGCAGTGAAGGCCAGCATCAGCGGCAGCTTCTTGAAAACGAGGTCGATCTCCTTTTTGTAGACATCCTCGTCGCAGTAGGATGCGGACGGCACTTTCAGTGTGCCCTCGCCCTGGAACGTCGTCTTGTTCTCGACATAGCCGAGCATGACTTCGGCGACGTCGCCAAGCTGCCCGATGCGCGCTGCGCGATCCATCGTGGTTCTCTCCCAAGAATCGTGTCGTCGCGCGTCTGCGCGAGCTGATGTGCAATCCTTGCACGCTGCATGGTTGCGCGGGCCGCTACAACCTGCCCAAGGTGACAGGTGTTATCCCGAATTTCCTGTGCCGCAGGCGTGCGCCCTACCACTTTCGCCAATGGCAGCGGCGGCGCGATCCCGCGACAAGACGTTCGGGGAACAGGAGCTTGAAGATGGCCAAACTCGAAATGCCGTGGAACTGGCTGGACCTTCCGCCACCGCACCTTGCGCGGTTTGCGGACCAGTGGGGCGGGAAGACGATCGCGGATCTGGCGCGCGAGCGTGCCGCTTCGGCCCCCGATTTCGTGGCGCTTGTCGATGGCGTCCGCTCGCTGACGTTTGCCGAATGGCTTGCCGATGCACAGGCGCTGGCCAATGCTCTGGCCGCCAAGGGACTGGAGCCCGGCGATGTCGTCGCATTCCAGACGCCGAACTGGCACGAGGCCGGCGTTCTCAACCTTGCCTGCGCGATGGCCGGGCTGGTCGTAAACCCGATCGTCCCGATCTACCGCGACGCCGAAGTCGAGCTGATGCTGCGCGATTGCCGCGCCCGCGCCATCTTCACCTGCACCACTTTTCGCCGTTTCGACTTCGCCGGAATGGCGGAACGGCTAAGCCCGAAGCTCCCCGATCTCGAACACGTCTTCACAGTGCGCGGTGACGGCGCGAACGATCTCGCCGCACTGGTCGAGGAAGGCCGCGCGCTTGCCGATATTGCTCCCAAAGTCGATCCCGGCTCGGTCAAGATGGTGCTTTTCACATCCGGCACGACGGGCCGCCCCAAGGGCGTTCTGCACAGCCACGAAACGCTGGAAAACATCGTGCGCAAGAGTTACGCGCACTGGGGCATCGGCGCGGGCGAGACGATGATCATGCCCTCTCCCGTCACGCATATCTCCGGCTATGCCAATGGCCTTGAATGTCCGTTGATCGTCGGCACGCGGGTCGTGCTGATGGAGGCGTGGAACGCGCAGGACGCGCTCTCCCTGATCGAGGAATATGGCGTCAGCGGCACGGTCGCGGCAACACCGTTCCTTGTCGAACTGGCCGACGCGGCACGCGCCGCCGGAACACGGCTGCCGTCGATGAAGGTCTTCGCCTGCGGCGGCGCGGCGGTCCCGCCGGACCTGATCCCGGCGGCCAATTCGGCGTTCGGCAACCTGCGGGCCTTCCGCGTGTTCGGCGCGAGCGAGGTGCCGCTAGTCACGTTCGGCTGGCCGCAGGACGAAACGCTGGCAGCGACGACCGATGGCGAAGTCGTCGATTACGAGGTCAAGATCGTCGACGACGACGGCAAGGCCCTGCCCCGCGACACCGAGGGGGAGATACTCGCGCGCGGGCCGTCGATGATGCTGGGCTATGCCGACGAAGCACAGAGCGCGGCGGCTTTCGATGCAGAGGGCTATTTCAAGACCGGCGATCTGGGCACACTATCTCCGAACGGCGCGGTCACCATCACCGGTCGCAAGAAGGACCTCATCATCCGCGGCGGCGAAAATATCAGCGCGGTGGAGATAGAGGATGTCCTGCGCACCCATCCGCAAGTGCGCGATGCCAGCGTCGTGGCCATGCCGCACGAACGGCTGGGCGAAGGGGTCTGCGCCTACATCATCAGCGTTGGGGAACCCGCGTCTACCGAAGCGCTTTGCGCGCATGTGCAGGCCAGCGGCCTTGCCAAACAGAAAACGCCGGAACACTTCGAGTTCGTCGATGACTTTCCGCGCACAGCGTCGGGCAAGATCCGCAAGGACCTGCTGAGAAAGGACATCGCCGGGCGGATGGAGGCCGCCAAGGCATGAAAGCGATCTGGTATGAGGAAAACGGCGGTCCCGAAGTTCTGCAATACGGCGAATTGCCCGATCCGGACGCCGGGCCGGACACAGTGGTCGTGCGCGTCGAATACGTCAGCATCGAAGGGGGTGACTTGCTCAACCGCAGCGTTACGCCGCCCCGCAAGGTGCCCTTCATACCCGGCTATCAGGCCGCCGGAACGGTCGAAGCGGTCGGTGCACAGGTCACGAAGTTCGCACCCGGAGACAGGGTCGTCGCGTTCAACTGGCACGGCAGCCATGCAGAATTTTTCGCCACGCCAGAAAAGTACGTTTATCCGATCGCTGACGGACTTCCAACGCAGCAAGCCGCCATCATACCGGTCGCATTCGGCACCGCCAGCGACGCGCTGTTCGAATATGGCAGGCTGCAACCCGGTGAAACGGTACTGGTGCAAGGCGCGGCCGGCGGGGTTGGACTTGCCGCCGTGCAGCTTGCCGCACAGGCCGGTGCGCGCGTTATCGGCACGGCGTCGGGGCGGCAGAGGCTGGCCCGGATCGAACCGTTCGGCATGGACCACGGCATCGACTATCGCAGCGAGGATATCGCACAAGTCTGCCTTGAACTGACCGGCGGCAAGGGCGTCGACATTGTGCTGGACATGGCCGGCGGCCATTCCGTCGGCACGCTATTGCAGGCCATGCGATTTCGCGGCCGCTATGTGGTCATCGGCGCATCGACCGGCACATTGCCTTCGTTCGGCTTCTTCGAACTGATCCGCCGGGCGGCAACTGTTCACGCGGTGTCGTTCGGCGGTGAAATGCACCTTCCGCGTGTCCACGATCTGATCGCCAGCCTGTCCCGCCGGATGGCAAGGGGCATGTTGCAGATGCCGGTCGAACGGATCTTCCCGTTGGCCGATGCCGCTGCCGCACATGCCTTTGTTGCGAACAACCACCCGTTCGGGCGCGTTCTGCTCAAGCCATGAGGCTGGCCCCGTAATCGGGCCCGGCCTGTCAGCCCAGCACCACCAGCAGTTCCTTTGCCTCGACTTCCTGCCCCGCCTTTACGTTCAGTTCAGAAATCTGGCCGTCGCGTGGCGCAGTGATCGCGGTTTCCATCTTCATCGCCTCCAGCGTGAGCAGGAGATCGCCAGCCTTTACCGGCTGCCCCTGCTGGACCGAAACGGCCGCGACAGAACCCGGCATCGGGGCGGCGACATGCTGTTCGTTCGCCGGATCGGCCACGCGGCGGCTTGCCCGCCCCGCACTCGCCTTGCGATCCGCGATAGTAACGATGCGGGGCTGCCCATTCAGTTCGAAGAAAACGCGGACCGTCCCGTCATCTTCGGTATCGCCGATCGCGGTCAGTCCGATGACCAGCGTCTTGCCTTGCTCGATCTCTACGTTCACCTCATCTCCCGGCTGCATGCCGTAGAAATAGACCGGCGTGGAAAGCGCAGAGACCGGCCCATACTTGCGATGCGCGTCGGCATAGGCAGTGAAGACCTTGGGGTACATCAGGTAGCTGGCGAATTCGTCCTCGCTCAGCGAACGGCCGCATTGCTTTTCGGCAGTCTTGCGCGTGGCTTCAAGATCCTGCTCTCCCAGCAGGCTGGCCGGGCGCACCGTGATCGGCGTTTCGTCACCCAGAACGCGCTTCTGGATATCGGCGGGCCATCCCCCCGGCGGCTGGCCGAGATCGCCGCGCAGCATTTCAACCACAGATGCGGGGAACGCGATGTCGCGTCCGCTATCCAGCACGTCTTCGGGGCTGAGATCCTGAGCCACCATCATCAGCGCCATGTCGCCCACGACTTTCGATGACGGCGTGACTTTCACGATGTCGCCGAAAAGATTGTTGGCCTGATGATAAGCCCGCGCCACTTCGTGCCAGCGCGTGTCGAGGCCAAGGCTGCGGGCCTGTTCCTTGAGATTGGTGAACTGCCCGCCGGGCATTTCGTGCAAGTAGACTTCCGACGCGCCCGAACGCAGGTCGCTTTCGAACGCGGCATACTGCGCACGCACCGCTTCCCAATAGAAGCTCAGTTCGCGAATGGCGCGCGGGTCGATGCCGGTATCCTTGTCGGTGTTGCGCAGCGCCTCTACCACCGCGCCAAGGCACGGCTGAGACGTCGTGCCCGACATCGCGTCCATCGCCGCATCGACACTGTCCGCGCCGGTTTCGATAGCCGCAAGCAGCGTTGCCGCCGCAGCGCCGGAGGTATCGTGGCTGTGCAGCGCGATCGGCAGATCGGTCGCCTCTCGCAGCGCCTTGAACAGAACCCTTGCCGCAGCCGGCTTCAACAGGCCCGCCATATCCTTGACCGCCAGCATGTGGCACCCCGCCGCCTCAAGCTGACGCGCAAGGTCGACGTAGTAGGCAAGGCTGTACTTGGCGCGATCGGGGTCGAGAATGTCGCCGGTATAGCAGAGCGCGCCCTGTGCGATTTTGCCGGTTTCGGCCACGGCGTCGATCGAAACGCGCATGTTCTCCACCCAGTTCAGGCAGTCGAAGATGCGGAAGATATCGATGCCCTTTGCTGCCCGGCCGATGAAGTGGCGCACGACATTGTCGGGGTAGTTCGTGTAGCCGACGCCATTGGCCCCGCGTAGCAACATCTGGGTCAATAGGTTGGGTGCCCTCTCGCGGATCGCCGCCAGACGTTCCCACGGGTCTTCCTGCAGGAAGCGCATCGAAACGTCGAACGTTGCCCCGCCCCAGCATTCGAGGCTGAGCAGTTGCGGCACCATGCGGGCATAGCTTCCGGCAACGGCGATCATGTCGGCGCTGCGCATGCGCGTTGCCAGAAGCGACTGGTGCGCATCGCGCATCGTCGTGTCGGTCAGAAGCGGCTGCTTCTGATCGCGAATCCATGCGGCAAGGCCCGCCGCACCTTCGCGTTCGAGGATCTGGCGGGTACCGTCCGGCACGGGGCCGGAAACCGGCGGCACCTTGGGCGCCAAGGCGTGGGCAGCCGGCTTCGCCCTGCCCTTCACATCGGGATGACCGTTGACCGTGACATCGGCGATGTAGGTCAACAGGCGCGTCGCGCGATCCCGCCGCTTGCCGAATTTCAGCAGCCCCGGCGTATCGTCGATGAACTTGGTGGTATAGCGGTTCGCCGCGAAGTCCGGATGGCGCAGCACGTTTTCCAGAAACGCAAGGTTCGTTGCCACGCCGCGAATGCGGTATTCGCTGAGCGAGCGGAGCATGCGCGCGACCACTTCGTTGGCATTGGGCGCCCAGCACGTGATCTTTTCCAGCAGCGGATCGTAGAACCGCGTGACGACCGCGCCGGCATAGGCCGTGCCGCCATCGACGCGCACGCCATAGCCGAAGGCCCCGCGATAGGCCGTGATCCGGCCATAGTCGGGAATGAAGTTGTTTTCCGGGTCTTCCGTCGTGATGCGGCACTGCATCGCATGGCCGGACAGTTCGATCCTGTCCTGCGCCGGAACGCCGGTTTCCTCCACCACGCCAAGCCGGCCGCCCATCGCGATCCGGATCTGCGCCTTCACGATGTCGATGTCGGTGACCATTTCCGTGACCGTATGCTCGACCTGGATGCGGGGGTTGACCTCGATGAAGTAAAAGGCGCCGGTTTCCTCATCCATCAGGAACTCGACCGTGCCCGCTCCGACATAGCCGGTTGCCTGCCCGATCCGCAGCGCCGCGGCACAAAGCGCCTCACGCGTAGTTTCGTCGATATAGGGTGCGGGGGCGCGTTCAATCACCTTCTGGTTGCGCCGCTGGATCGAACAATCGCGTTCGAACAGGTGGAACAGGTTGCCGTGCGTATCGCCCAGCAGTTGCACCTCGACATGGCGTGCGCGGCGGATCAGCTTTTCAAGATAGACCTCGTCGCGCCCGAAGGCGGCCTTCGCCTCGCGCCTGCCGGAGCCTACGGCTTCCAGCAATCCGGCCTCGTCCTCGATCGGACGCATGCCGCGCCCGCCGCCGCCCCAGCTGGCTTTCAGCATCAGCGGATAGCCGATCTCCGCCGCAAGCTTGCGGATTTCGTCATCGTTATCGGGCAGCGGCTCTGTTGCCGGAACCACCGGAACATCGGCTGCAACGGCGATGTGGCGGGCCGAGACCTTGTCGCCCAGGCTGCGCATGGTTTCGGGCGAAGGGCCGATGAAGACGATACCGGCCTCCGCACAGGCTTCCGCGAAATCCGGGTTCTCCGACAGGAAACCGTATCCCGGATGGATCGCATCGACGTGGCGTTCCTTTGCGATCTCGATAATGCGCCGCCAATCGAGATAAGCCGCGATCGGCCCCAGCCCATGGGCCAGCAGATAGGCCTCGTCCGCCTTGAAGCGGTGGAGCGAAAGCTTGTCCTCATCCGCATAGATGGCGACGGTCCGGATACCCAGTTCGTTGGCGGCGCGGAATACGCGGATCGCGATTTCGCTCCGATTGGCAACGAGCAAGCTCTTGATTTTCGGCTGATGTGTCATGCGAAATCCCGATCTGGTCCGCGTTCGTCATCACAACGCAGAGGATTTGAACCATGCTTGTCGAAATCTTGATCTTCGCTAGTGCAGCAAAGTGCCAAGACCGCTTGATCAGCGCAAGCCTAATCGCGCCACAGGTCGTTGAGCCGGTAACCGGTGGGCAAAGGATCCGTCCCGTCGAGGACATACTGGTGAAAGCCGGTAATCCATGCCGAACCTGTAATCGCAGGGCGAATGCCGCGCTTACCCCCGATATCGACCCAGCCGACATGTTCGCCGATGTATTCGGTGCCAAGAATGCCACGATGGCGCAGTTTCTGCCCCGGTTCGATCAGGCCCCGTTCCGCCAGCACCGCAAGCCGCGCGCTCGTACCCGTACCGCAGGGCGAACGGTCTAGCCGCCCCGGCGACACGATAACGGCGTTGCTGCCTTCCCAGCCCTCTTCGGTCTGTGTCAGCGGATTGGCGAACAGTGTCTGGTTGATCGTGTGGATGCCGGGGTTTTCGGGGTGCACGGCAGGCGCCTGCACAGCGGCGGCGCGCTTGATCCGTTCCCCCACCTCCACCAGTTGCGCCGCTTCTTCGGGCACGAGTTTGAAGCCCAGTTCGGCGGCATCGACAACGGCGTAGATCATGCCGCCATAGGCGACATCGACCTTGATCTGGCCCAGCCCCGGCACATCGACCGGGACGTCCAGCCCGAAAACGAACGAGGCGACGTTTTCAAAACGCACGTTCACGCACTTGCCGTCGCGGCATTCGGCCTTGATGCGGACAAGGCCGCCCGGTGCTTCCAGCGTGAATTCTGTGACCGGTTCCTGCATCGGCAGGATACCGGTTTCAAGAATGGCCGTGACGGTGCAGATGGTGTTGCTGCCCGACATCGGCACGTAGAAATCGGATTCCATAATCACGAAGCCGATGTCGGCCTCGGGATGGCAGGCAGGCAGGACGAGGTTGACGCACTGCGTGACCGATCCGCGCGGTTCCTGCAGCAGGAACTTGCGCAGATCGTCACTCTGCGTTTCGAGGAACTGCATCTTCTCGAAAACGCTTGCGCCGGGAACGTCAGCCACTCCGCCGGTGATCACGTCGTTGCGTTCGCCACAGGTATGAACGCCCACGACATTGACCATCCGGCGCAGTTGCATCTGTATTCCTTTCCCTCGTCCTGACTCGATGGAAAACCTGTCTGGTCCCTTAGCGGGTCTGGATCCAGATCGTCTTGGTTTCCAGGTACTGATCGTGCGCGGCAACGCCCTTGTCGCGTCCGCCGAAGCCCGACTGCTTGAACCCGCCGAAGGGCGATGCGAAGTCGCCTTCGGAGAAGCAGTTGACCGAAACGGTACCCGCACGGATCGACTTTGCCACGCGGTGTGCGCGGTGCAGGTCATCGGTGTAAAGCGCCGAAGCAAGGCCATAGGGCGTGTCGTTGGCAACCTTGACCGCTTCGTCCACCCCGTCGACGGGGATGACGGCCAGAACCGGGCCGAACACTTCCTCACGCGCCAGCGTGGCATCGTTGGGAACGCCGTCGAACACAGCGGGCTTCACGAAGAAGCCGCCGGTTTCCTCCAGCGTACGGCCACCGGCCAGCAGCGGCTTGAAACCGTCACCCGCCGCACCGTCGATATAGCCGAGTACCTTGTTCATGTGCGCTTCTTCGACCATCGCACCGATCTGCGTTTCCGGATCGAGCGGATCGCCGACCTTCCACGATTCGACCGTCGGCAGCAGAACATCGAGGAACTGGTCCTTGACCTTCCGGTCGATGATGAGGCGCGAACCGGCCGAGCAGTTTTCACCCTTGTTGAAGAGGAAACCGGCAGCGACCTGATCGGCAATGCCCTGCAGATCGGTAACGTCGTCAAGCACGATCGCCGGGCTCTTGCCGCCCAGTTCGAGAACAACGCGCTTGAGATTCGATTCAGCCGAATACTTCAGGAAGTAGCGGCCGACTTCGCCCGAACCGGTGAAGCTGACGCAATCGACGTCCATGTGGCGACCGATAGCCTGACCGGCTGTTTCACCCATGCCCGGCAGGACGTTGAGTACGCCGTCGGGAATGCCGGCTTCGGCAGCCAGCTGGGCAATGCGCAGCAGGGTCAGCGAAGTCAGTTCGGCGGGCTTCACCACGACCGAGTTGCCACCGGCCAGCGCAGGCGCCAGCTTCCAGATGGCGACGAAGATCGGGAAGTTCCACGGCAGCACCGCGCCGACGACACCGATGGCTTCGCGCACGATCATGCCGACCTGGTCGAAACCGGTGGGCTGGACCTGATCGAAGATCTTGTCCGCCATTTCGGCGTGCCAGCGCAGGGTTGCGATCGAATCCGGCACGTCGACCGAACGGGCGTCGCTGATCGCCTTGCCGTTATCGAGCGATTCCAGCAGGGCCAGTTCCTCGCCGTGCTGCTCCATCAGGTCCGCCAGCTTCAGCAGAACCTGCTTGCGATGGCGCGGTTCGGCGCGCGACCACGAACCGGACTCGAAAGCCCGGCGCGCGGCCGCAACGGCCAGTTCCACATCGGCCGCGTCGCATTCCGCGATCTGGCCCAGTTCCTTGCCCGTCGCCGGGTTGATGGTGGCGAAGGTCTTGCCCGAAAGCGCATTGACGAACTTGCCGTCGATGAATGCGCGCGTTTCATAGGAAAGAGCGCGCGCCGCCTTGTCGAAGTCCACCTTTGTCAGGTCGTTCATTGTCTGTCTCCGCGTGGCGCGATCAGGCGACCAGGGCCGCGAGATCGAGAGCCTTCACATCGTCGTAGAGCTTCTCGAAGTGCGTCTTCTCGGCGTCGGTCAGGCCACCCATCGGAGCGCGCATCGGGCCGACGTCGAAACCGGCGAGTTCGGTGCCGTACTTGACGTACTGGATGTACTTGCCACCGTTTTCGAGGAGATAGATCAGTGGCATCATGCCCTGCATGATCTTCAGGCCGAGCAGGATGTCACGCTTCTCGACAGCGGCCTTCCACAGGGCGACATGCTCTGCGGGCAGGAAGTTGGAGGCACCGGCAATCCAGCTCTTCGCACCCCACAGGAAGATGTCGAGAGCCTGATCGTCCATGCCGCAAACACGCTGCAGGTGCGGATAGTTCACGACATGCTCGTAGTGACGCGACATGGAACCGCTCGATTCCTTGATCGCGTGGATGTTGTCGATGCCGCGCACGCCATCGAGGAAGTCAGGGCCCATGTCCACGGCGGTACGCGAAGGCATGTTGTAGAGGATGATGCCGAGATCGGTCGCGGCTGCGATGCGGCGGAAGTGGGCGGCTAGCTCTTCCGCGCTCGGCGCTGCGTACGGCGGCGCTGCAAGCATGACGGCTTCGTAACCGAGGTCCTTGACGTAGTCGTTGAGCTCAAGGGTGTCGTCGGGACGCATGGCGTTGGTTCCGGCGATCAGCTGTGCGCGGCCGGCAACGTGCTTAGCCACGAACGCAAGCGCTTCGCGGCGTTCTTCCATGGTCATGGCGTAGTATTCGCCGGTCGAACCGCCCTGCAGAATGGAGGTGACGCCGTTTTCGATCAGCCAGTCGATGTGACGGCCAAGGACATCATAATCGATTACGTTATTAGCGTCGAAAGGCGTGGTGAGAACGGTGATGATCCCGGAATACGTGGGCAGCGACATCTGTTTTGCTCCTTGAACAGGCGAACTCTTGTTGATGGCCTGTTTCGTAATCGATTACGTAATGGAGTGCAAGGGGGCAATTGCGCCCTTGCGAAACCGTCCACCGGTTTCGCGTCAGGCGGCTTTGGTCTTCGTCTTGGGAGGGGCAGCCGAATCGCGCAGGATCAGGCTGGCATTGAGCTTGCGCGAAACGATCGGATTATTGCCAACCTTGGCGTTCAGCAGCGCTTCTGCACAGCGCTTGCCCATTTCAGCAGCGGGAACCTTTACGGTGCTGAGTGCAGGATCCAGCAGCTGCGCAAGTTCGAAGTCATCGTGCCCGATGATCGACACATCCTCCGGCACTCGCAGTCCCATGCGCTTGGCTTCCTGCAATGCACCGATGGCGAAAGTATCGGAACTGCACACCACCGCGGTAAGGTCCGGATGAGAAACCAGCAGGCTGTGCATCACGTTCGCGCCGGAGGCATAGGCACTGTCGTACGCATTCTCGACGACCGGCCACTCCTCCTTGATACCGGCCATCTCGCGCGCGTCGCGGAACGCCTGGATACGCGACTGCTGGCGATCGTTGCCTTGCGACGGGCCCGCGATCATCGCGATCTTGGTATGGCCCAGTGCCAGCAGGTAATCGACCGACTGCCGGGCGGACTGGTAATTGTCGAAACCGATCGAAGGGATGCTCTCATCTTCGAGGTAGGAATAAGTCGTAACGACCGGCAAGTGCGACCGTTCGATGAACTCGCGAACGCGCGGATCTTCCACCCTGCCGACCATCAGCAACCCTTCGGCCCCGCGTTCGACGATGGCGCGGATGTGATCGAAGATGTTGCGGTTGTCGAACCCGGTCGTGATGATCACGGGCGCGTAACCGCTTTCACTCAAAGTCGATTGAAAGCTGTTCACCAGTTCGGCAAACATGGCGTGGTTCAGCGTGGGAATGATCACGCCGAAAATATGCGTTTGCTGCAGGCGCAGCGCCTTTGCCGCGGGGTTAAGGGAGTAGTTCAGTTCCTTGGCGGCCTTGTGCACCTTTTCCAGAATCTGCGGGCGCACCGTCTCGGGCGAATTGAACGCACGCGAGACGGTGCAAGCGGAAACACCGGCCAGCTTTCCCACATCTGCCATCCGCGGGCGCGCGGGCTTGTTTCCCGTTTTGCGCTTGCTGCGGACAGACTTCTGGTTCGCCATTCCTCTGTAACTACTCCGATAAAACGATCACGGCCCGATGCCGGGAATTCATGCTTCCATGTAATAGCCCGGCGCTTCTGATGGAAGGGGCGCCCTTCCCCGGACCATGTCGGCGACCTTTTCCGCCATCATGATCACCGGTGCATTCAGGTTGCCGCTGACGATCTCCGGCATGATCGATGCATCGACGACGCGCACGTTCTGCAAGCCGTGCACTCTCGCTTGCGCATCCACTACGGCCATGTCGTCATCGCCCATGCGGCAGGTGCAGCACGGGTGATAGTTCGTGCCCGCATTCTCGCGCAGGTAGGCGAGGATCTGCTCGTCCGTCTCGATCTGCGAACCCGGCAGCACCTCGTCGCCTCGGCAGCCCGACCATGCAGGTTGACCGACGATTTCGCGAATGATTCTGACCGCGCGGATCGCCGTTTCGCGGTCCTCCTCGGTCGTCAGATAGTTGAACTGGAAACGCGGACGCGACTTGGGATCGGCGGAATCGATCCACACCCGCCCCGTGCTGGTCGGCCGCATCAGGCTGAAGAAATACTGGAAGCCCGCGCCAAGCGAGACCTTGCCGTGCTGGAACTCGCCAAGGAACGGGATAAATTCGAACTGCAGATCGGGCACCTTCACGTCCGGCGTGCTGCGGGTGAACACGCCGACTTCGAAGAAGTTGCCGGCACCCGGCCCGCGCTTGGCAAGGAACCATTGCAGGCCAAGGTTGGCGCGGCCCAGCAGGTTGAAATCCTTGGCCACAGAATATTCGGCAGGCGCCTCGTAAGTGACGGGTGCGGCAAGGTGGTCTTTCAGCCCCTCGCCCACGCCGGGCAGATCCTGCACGACGGAAATGCCGAGCGCTTCAAGATCGCGGGCGTTGCCCACGCCCGAATGCTGCAGCAGGGTCGGGGAGTGCATCGCGCCGCCGCAAACGATCACTTCGCCCGCGATGCCGACGGAGAATGACTCCCGCCCGCAAGTACCCGTCAGGCGCACCCCGCGCTTGCCTTCAAATTCGATCTTCTCGGCAAAGGCACCTGCCACGACGTGCAGGTTTTCGCGGCGACCGGGTGCATGGATGTACCCTTGCGACGTGCTCCAGCGGATGCCCTTGCCGACATTGCGCTGCGTGATGTGCACGCCTTCCTGACGGTAACCGTTGGCATCCTCGACATAGGGCAGGCCGTATTCCTGCCCTGCCTCCAGAAATGCACCGTAGAGTTCACCCTTCGCGCCGCACGTCTCGACAAGCATCGGGCCATTGCCGCCGCGATAGGCGTTGGGACCGCGATCGTAGCTTTCCGACTTCTTGAAGTAAGGAAGAATTTCGGAATAGGACCACCCCTCGTTACCGAGAGCCGCCCAGTTGTCGTAGTCCCACGGGTTGCCGCGGACCCAGTTCATCCCGTTGATCGAGGATGAACCGCCCAGTACCTTGCCCCGCGCCTCTTCGATAACCCGGTCGTTCAGGCCGGGCTCCGGTTCGGACATCAAACGCCAGTTGAAGCGTTCCGACTGCAGTGGAAAGGCCAGCGCGGCGGGCATGCGGATGAAGAAGTGGTTGTCCTTCGGCCCCGCTTCCAGCAGGAGCACGCGGCTCCCCCCGTCTTCGGCCAGACGCCCGGCCATCACGCTGCCGGCAGAACCGGAACCGACCACGATGTAGTCGTATTCGGTTCCGATCGTTCTACCCCAAATGTCCTTCATCGATAGAATCCTCGCAAGAAAATGACGTCAGGTCAGACGCACGTCGCCCGCAATCTGCGCCGACGACTTGATGTTTTCGAGCACCCGGCCGCTCATGGCGATGGCCAGCATCGACACCATGATCAGCATGATCGCGATCTTCAGGCCGGCCACGCTGGCCACCAGGCCCAGCACGAGCGGGCCGCCAACATAGCCGAGATAACCGATCGTGTTGACCAGCGCGATGCCCATGGCCGGCGCCGACGGCATGGCCGCAGCCGCGCGGGTGAAGAACATCGGGATGCAGTTCGCAAGGCCAAGGCCCACAGCACCGAAGCCGATCAGCGCCGCGACATAGCCGCCGATGAAAACGACGCCCAGAATACCGGCAGACGCGACAAGCCCGCCAAGGAAGATGACCCGCCGCGCGCCAAGGCGGCGGATGAGCGGGCCGCCGATCAGGCGACCGATGGCGAGGGCAAACTGGAACGCGGCAAAGGCATTGGCCGAATCCGCAGCGCTCGCGTTGACTTCTTCCTTCAGATAGACCGAGCTCCAACCGTTCATCGCGTTTTCAGTGAAAAGCGCGAGGATCACGAAACCGGCAAGGATCAGGATCGTCGGGTTACGGAAAGCGGTCAGCAAGCCCTTGCGGGTATCGCCGCCTTCGCCTTCCTCCGCTTCGCAGTGCAAGTTGCCAAGGAAACGCCAGCCAAGGACGATCGCCGCAACCATGATCGCGCCGGCAACGGACATCGACGGGCTGACGCTGTTGTAACGGCCGATCAGGAAGCTTGCCAGCGACGCGCCGGCCACACCGCCAAAGTTATAGGCGGCATGGAACGAGGGCATGATTTCCGCGCGCCAGTCACGCTCCACCAAAGAGGCATGGGTGTTCATCGAAACGTCGATGAAGCAGTTCACGGCACCCAGCGCGACAACCGCAACAGCGAAAGTCCAGAATGTATCGACCGAAGTCAGGACCTGTGTCGCCACCGCGACCATAAGCGCGCCGGCCAGCATCGTCATGCGCGTGCCGACGCGGCTGGCGATCATACCGCCGACCACCACGGCCACCACCGTGCCGAAACCCTGAACGCTGAGCGCAGTGCCAAGCTCAGCTTCGTTCAGGGCCAGCTTTTCCATGAACAGCGGGATGTTCGAAAAGAACAGCGCCAGAACCATGCCGTTCACGAAGAACACGGCAGTTGTCGAAACTCTTGCAGCACTTGTCGACCGTGAACGGCGCATCCTAACCTCCCTTTTTTCTTATAGTGTGTGCGGATAGTTATGAGGGCGTTCGCCGATCCGCAGGAATGTCGATTTGTATTCGACAAATTCATCCAGCGCCCTAAGCCCCAGTTCGCGACCCACGCCGCTGTTGCCGTACCCGCCGAACGGCATGTGCGGCGAAGTCTCGAAGTAGGTGTTGGCGTAGACGGTGCCGCTGCGCAGCCGTCGGGCTACCAGGTGCAGCGTGTCGATGTTCTTGCTCCAGACACCGTTGGCGAGGCCGTATTCGGTGTCGTTGGCCAGCGCGACCGCTTCATCCAGCGTTTCGAACGTGGTGACGGTGAGGACCGGGCCGAAGACTTCCTCGCGGAAGATACTCATGTCGGGCTTCACGTCGGTGACGACGGTTGTGCCGATGTAGAAACCGTTGGCGAGATCGCCTTCGGTCAACCGCGTACCGCCGATGGCGATCTTTGCGCCGTCTTCCTTCGCCCGTTCGATATGGCGCAAGACGCTTTCCAGATGGCCTTCGTGGATCAGCGCGCCCACATCGCCTTCCGGATCCATCGGATGACGGACGCGGACTTTCTCCGAGCGGCGGCAAAGTTCCTCGACGAAGCTTTCGGCGATAGACTTTTCGATGATCAGGCGCGCGCCCTGCGCGCATTCCTCGCCCATGTTGAGCAGGAGGCCGAACAGCACCCCGTCGACAGCCGCTTCGATATCGGCATCGGCAAACACGACGTTCGCGCCCTTGCCGCCCAGTTCCAGAGCGACGCGGCCGATCCGCTCACCCACCTTGGCGCCGATCTGGCTGCCAACCCGGGTCGAACCGGTGAATGAGACCAGTCGTACGCGCGGATCGCGCACCAGCGCTTCGCCGACGACGTCACCGGCGCCGGTCACCACGTTGATGACGCCATCGGGAATGCCGGCCTCTGCGGCGAGCTTTGCGACTTCAAGCGCAGTGCCTGACGTCAGTTCGGACGGCTTGATCACCGCCGAACAACCGGCTGCCAGCGCGAAAGGCAATTTCTGGAACAGGCAAACCATCGGGAAATTCCACGGCACGATCATGCCGACGACACCCAGCGGCTCCTGCGTCACGAGACCCAGCTTGTTTTCGCCAAGAGAGGTGATCGCATCGCCGCGCGAAGTCAGCCCCAGGCTGGCGGCAAAGCGGATCATGTCGATCGATCCGCCGATTTCGCCATGCGCATACTTGATCGGCTTGCCCGATTCGAGTGCCTCGATCGGGGCGAGCCGTTCGGCGTTCGCCTCGATCAGGTCGGCCCAACGGTTCAGGATCTTCGAACGGTCACCCGCCGGCATATCCGCCCAGGTCCGCGCTTCGAACACATCGCTGGCGGCCTTTACCGCGGCGGCCATGTCGTCGGCGGTGCCAGCGGCGAAAGCGGCGATCAGCTCGCCGTCTCCGGGGCTGCGACGTTCGATGAAGTCCGCTGCCGTGGTCTCAACACCGTCGATCCAGTGTCCGTACTTGCGCATGTTGCGTTTACTCCTGCGATGCGAGTTGCGAGGCGCCGCGGGCATGGAACTTGCGGTATTCCTCTTCGGGAACGAAGGACCCGCCCGTGGTCCAGAATATGTGTGTAACCTTGGCAGGATCGATGCCCCGATCAGCCATGTAGCCCGGCCCGTCCGCCTCGCTCATGCGCACGGGGCCAAGGAATGTCGCCGATGAGGAAGGCTCGATCTGAAGGCTGCTTTCCCGCTCAAGCCGGTAGAGCACGTCGAACAGTTCGTCGTCGGCAACGGTATAGAACCCGTCGGTCAGCTCTTTCGTCAGTTCGTAGACAAGCTCTGATGCCTGCGCGACGGCAAGGCCGTCGGCTTCGGTGCGATTGTCGAGGCCCCAGTCGTAAACCGATTCGGAGTGCGTGGAATTCATCCGGACGAGGAAGGCCGGAGAAGCCACCGGCTCTCCGAAGAAGCAGTGCACGGCATCGCCGTAGATGTGCTTCATGCCGACCGTGATGCCGCCGGGCGCACCGCCGACACCACAGGGCAGGTAAACGAAAACGGGATGCTCCGCATCGACCGTCACACCGGCATCGGTCAGCTGCTTTTCGATACGCAGCGCCGCAACCGCATAGCCAAGCAGAAGGTCCATAGAGTTTTCGTCGTCGACGAAGTGGGCCGAGGCGTCATTCTCCATCTCGTCACGCCCTGCCGCTACGGCCGCGGCATAGTCGCCTTCATGCTCGACGACATTGACCCCGCGCTTGCGCAGGCGTTCCTTCTTCCATTCCTTCGCG
The DNA here is from genome assembly GCF_001634625.1 of Croceicoccus bisphenolivorans. Taxonomy (GTDB): domain Bacteria; phylum Pseudomonadota; class Alphaproteobacteria; order Sphingomonadales; family Sphingomonadaceae; genus Croceicoccus; species Croceicoccus bisphenolivorans. Next base: position 234,109 of record NZ_LRSE01000001.1, read on the forward strand.
TCGCTCGACATGTGAACGGTGGTCGAAAAACCCAGCGCCGAAGCCATCACGCCGATGCTGAGGCCGAGATTGCCGGTGCTGCCGACACCTACGCGATAGTTCGCGAAGATCGCACGCGCCTCATCGCTCAGCAGAGCTTCGGGCGAACCGCCCTCTGCCATCAGTCCGCTTGCAACACCCACCTGCTCTGCAAAGGCGAGCACTTCGTAGATGCCGCCGCGCGCCTTGATCGAACCGGCGACCGGCAGTGCGTGGTCCGTCTTTACGAAGGCCCGACCTTCGATCGCACACCCCGCGACCGCGCCCGGATCGGCAAGCGGTATCAACGCCGATTCGATAATGCCGCCAGAACCCGCAAGTTCGGGAAACAGCCGGACGAGCGCAGGCGCCCACCTGCGCAAGCGGCTGTCAGCGGCCCGAATATCGGAAAGCCCCACGGAGATGGCAGCAAGTGCATCGCGAGCGGGAACTTCATGTGCCACCGACAGGAAGGTCGGGACCGCCGATCGGATCGCATCGATGGCAGACTTTCCGGAGCCGGACCGAGTGGCGGATTGGTCGAGTTTCGTCATGTGTAATCGATTATGTGAAAACGCAGCCTCATGCAAGTCATGAGTGTCAAAAGTGTCACGCTATCCGTCATCAGCGCCACCGGCACAGCCAAGGCTGTGATCATTTTAAGACGTATATTCAATATCTTATAGCGCATATATGGCAGTTTGACGAATTTTTGACCGATCTGTTGACGGAAATCGCTCCTTCATATACCAACTTAAAAAGCGTAATCGATTACGCGAAAGTACGGCCGGAAAATTGAATCGCCGGCTACCGTGACCGACAGGGACGGAAACAAGGAAGGGGTGACAACATGAGCAACGAAACTTTCTCGACGCACCGCAGCTCCAGTTTGTTCTGGAAATTTGCAGCTTCGTCAGCGGCATGCTGTGCCGCGCTCGTGGCACCGGCCATTGCGCATGCACAAGACGATGCGCAGGACACTGCGTCGGCCGAAGCCGGATACGACACCGGCAACGACATCGTGGTGACGGCAAACCGCCGCGCCGAATCGATCCAGAAGGTCGGCATCTCGGTTTCGGCCGTGTCTTCCGCCGCGCTTGCCAACGTCAACGTGCAGCGCCCCGAAGATCTTGCCAAGCTGGTCCCCGGCCTTGCCGCGGTTCCTAACGCAGGTTCGGCGGTTTCGTCGTTCGCCATCCGCGGTGTCAGCCAGCCTGACGCGGCCGAGCACCAGGAACAGCCGATCGCCATTTACCAGGACGGCGTCTATGTCGCCAACGGCGCGGCAGCCGGTTTTCCGGTGTTCGACATCCAGCGCGCCGAAGTTCTGCGCGGCCCGCAGGGCACGCTGTTCGGTCGCAACGCAACCGGCGGTCTGATCCAGTTCCTTTCGAACAAGCCGGAAGCAGGCACTTCGGGTGAAATCGAAGGTTCGATCGGCTCCTACGACCTCCGCTCGGTCCAGGGTTTCGTGAACCTGGGCAACGACACGATCGCCGGACGCCTTGCGTTCTACCACCTCGAATCCGACGGCTATGTGAAGAATACCGAAGGGCCGAGCCTGCTTTCGCGCAACATCGACGCGCTTCGCGGCCAGATCGAGTTCAATCCGGCAGAGGGCAGCACGCTCACCCTGCGCCTCGAAGGTTTCGACCAGATCGGCACCGCAGATGCGGGCCTGAATACGCCGACTTATGTGCCGGAAGGTGCGTCAGTTCCCACCTATCTGCCGGAAAATCTAGATTTCTACGGCACCGGTGCAGGCAAGGACTACTACGGCTATCGCGATCCTAACAACGATCCCTACACCCGTTCGGTCGACGATCCGGGCGTGATCGAAAAGAAGGCACGTACGGCCGCACTTTCCTATGACCAGGAAGTCGGCGACCTGATGCTCCACAGCATTACCGCCTATTCCCACTACTTCGTGAACTACCGCGAAGACACCGACTCGACCCCGCTGGTCCAGACAATCTACGGCGACAGCGGCAAGTCCAACCAGTTCAGCCAGGAACTGCGCCTGCAGCAGGACAATGGCGATCTGCGGTGGACCTCGGGCGTCTACTATTTCAACATCGACGGCGACTATACCGTCTTCTATGACCTGCCCAGCTTCTGCTTGCCCAGCGACACGGAAAGTTGCCAGGTCGCAGACTTCGGCCCGGCGCCCGGCCTTCCGCTCGACGCCGACACGCCCGCCGGTGCCCGCAGCGGTTCGGCATACAGCCTGCGCACCCGTTCGGTCGCGATCTTCGCACAGGGCGAATACAGCCTGACCGACCGCCTGAGCCTGACGCTCGGCGCGCGCTACACCTGGGACTCGCAGCGCTTCAACTACAGCGTTGCCTGCACCGAAACGCGCGACGACGCCTGCCTCAACCTGTTCGGTTACGACGGCGGCGAAAACAAGGCGTCGACGCTCGGCCAGTTCTCGCTCAAACAGAGCACTTCGGACTGGACGGGCAAGGTCGGCCTGAACTTCCAGGCGACCCCCGACGTGCTGGTCTATGCCAGCGCGAGCAAGGGCCTGAAGGGCGGCGGGTTTGTAGCCGCGCCTGACGGTGCAACCACGCTCGACGCGATCAGCTTCAAGCCGGAAAAGATCTACGCTTACGAAGCCGGTGTGAAGACCCAGTTGTTCGATCGCATGATGACGCTGAACATCGGCGGTTATTACTACGACTACCACGACTACCAGACGTTCTTCTTCTCGGGCGTCACGGCGGCGATCTTCAACCGTCCGGCGACCAACAAGGGCTTTGAAGTCGAAAGCACGATCCGTCCCTGGGAAGGTGGCTCGATCAACCTGAACGTCGGTTACACCGACTTCACGGTCGACGACATTTCGGTTGGCGACGACCTCAAGACCCAGCGTCCGATCAACGCTCCGAAGTGGACCGGCGGCTGGGGCTTCGCCCAGAGCGTTCACCTGAACGACAACGTCAAGCTGTCGGCCAGCTACAACGGTCGCTACACCGGTGGTCGCTACTTCAACATCGTGAACAGCCCGATCGTCTATGAAGGCGGCTTCACGGTGCACGATGCCAGCGTCCGCGTCGACCTGATGGATAGCTACTGGATTGCCGGTTACGTGACCAACTTCACCGATAAGGCCTATGCGACCGCACGGTTTGACCAGACCTTCAACAGCTACGGTCTCGCCCACTACGGCGAACCCCGTACCTTCGGTGTGCGTGTAGGCGCGCGCTTCTGATCTACCCCGCCTGGCTGCCCTATCTCCCTCGAGGGACAGCCGCCGGCCCGGCACTTTCCACACACGTGGGAAGTGCCGGGCTTCTTTTTTATGAGGGCACGGAACCGGAAGGGACACGGGCATGACGGCAATCCACCAGCGCGTTCGGAAACTCTCTACCGGTGTGGCCATGGGCTATCTCGAGGCGGGGCCGGAAACAGGCCGACCCGTCGTCCTGCTTCACGGCTTCACGGACTCCGGCTTTGCCTGGGCGCCGGTGATGCGGCAGATCGCATCGCTTGATCCCAGCCTCAGGCTATTCGCCCTGCACCAACGCGGCGCGCTGGGCACCGCCCTTCCCGATTGCGATACTTGCCGCCAGCAGCCCTCGCACTGCATTACCAATGCAGAGCATGTCGAGGATGTCATCGCATTCCTTATCGAGATGGATCTCGGCCCGACGTTACTTGTCGGACACTCCATGGGCAGCATGGTTGCGCGCGGTGTGGCGCTGGCCCGCCCGGATCTGGTCGACAAGCTGGTTCTTGTCGCAACGCCCGGCCCTCGTCCGGCGGGGCGCATCGGGCTTGCCGGAATCACCGCCTTCCATCCCGACGATGACATCGCCGATAGCGAACCTGTAAAATCATTCCGCGCCATTGCGCAGACCCGCGGCATCGTATGGCCGCAAGGCGCATTCGACCTCAGCCCGATCGACCTCGACCCCTTTGCCGTGCATCGCCTTCTGGAAGGCTGGGTCGCCTCTACCCTTGCCGATCCGGCTGTGCTTCGCGAAACTGCGGAACGCACCGCGCGCGTCCCCCTGAAATACTGGGGTATCGATCGCACCCCGGTGGATGGACCGGCAGAGCACCTTGAGGACCTGCGCGTTCCGACACTGGCCATCTGGGGCGTTCAGGACACGCTGATGACCGAGGAGATGCAAAAGGATCTTTGCGCGGCGCTGGACGCGGCATCACATCGCAACAGCGCGATGCACTATACGTGGAAACAGTACGGCAGCATCGCCTGCTCGCCCGGCGAGCCGCAGACGGATTTCGGGCACGAACTTGTCGCCGAGGCACCTAACGAGCTGGCACGGGACATCGTCTCGTTCCTTTAGGACAGCAGCCGATCTGACCGTCAGTGCCCGCGATGCAATGGCAGGGCGATACGCCAGCGGATAGCAATCCCGCGCAAGACAAAGCCGCAACCAACGCCGATAAACGATGGCCATGGCGCGGGTAGCCCGATGCTGGTGCACGCGACAAACAGGATCGCGGCCACCAGTGCTGCCGTAACGTAAATCTCGTCTCTCAGCAGGATCGAGGGAACACCGGCGGTAATATCGCGAATGATCCCGCCTATGCAGGCAGTGGTGACACCTGCGGCAACCGCCGGGATCGGATTGATGCCGTACTGCAGCGCCTTTGCCGCGCCGTAGACCGAGAAAGCGGCCAACCCGCCGGCATCGAGCCATTCCAGCGTGCGATCGGGCCACCACCGCAGCGGCACGGCCCAGACGAGGACGGCAACGATTGTGCACAGGATGACCGGTGTGGGATCGAACATCCAGAATACCGGTGCGCCGATCAGAATGTCGCGCAGCGTTCCGCCTCCCGTCGCCGTGATCAGCGCAAAGAACCACGCCGCCACGAAATCGAGCCGCTTGCGAGCCGCAGCCAAAGCGCCGGATGCGGCAAAGACCGAGATGCCGACGACATTGATCCAGACCACGAGATTGACGAACGAAAGCTGCATGGTTGCCCAATAGCCTCGCAATTCCCGCCCGTCACCACGACAACCGCATCTTTGCGCCGCGACTCTGCACCCTGATCGGTCGGCAGCAAAAGTGACGCGGCAAGCGCAACGACTGGACTATCGAGACATCCCCACAACGGCTTGCGGCAGCTTGCCGGAATGCAAAGTCCGCTGCTTGCGATCGATGAACCAGATCTTGTCGGGGTGCAGCGGATCAATGTCGATCGCCTGACCGCGCGATGCGATGGAATAAGTGCCGACATGGCGCAGAACACCGCCCGCCACGGGAAGGGTCACGGCATAGAGTTCGGGCCGGTCGTGGCCGCTCAGATACAGGACGCCGTCATCGCCCCAGCTTCCGCCGGACACGCTGCTGGGCGCAAGCCGTTCGAGAACGCTGTCGGGCATGCCCCACATGCGGTCGATCCGGAAATCGTCGTCCATCCGCGCAAGAAACGTGTCGCGGTGGTTGCGCCCGACAGGCGTGCCGCGATCGTCGTAGTTGACGAAAACCGCCCACCACGCTCCATCGTGACGGTCCATCACGGTCAGCGAACCGGGCTGCCCGCCAAGGCTTACCGAAGACTTGTGCGTCAGTGTCGCAAGATCGAATATCTCCACCGTGCCAAGCTGCGGCAGGGCGGGATAGTTCGACGCTGCACAGACCAGCTCTTCACCGACGACCGTGCAGCTGTTGAGATGGGGAAACAGCTCCGGATCGCCGCGCCATTCGCCGGTCACCGCCTGATCGGAAAGGCGGATGCGGGTGATGACATTGTTGTCGATCGCATAGACGTTTTCGCCATCCGAAGCGACGCCCTGATCCGCCGCATCGGCATGGATCGTGAGGGTCACGGGGATATCCTCTGCCGCGCCCGGAACCGGTCCGAACGCGGCGAGAATGGCGGCAAGGGCTGCAACGGGCCTTACCACTGGAACGATGCCCCGGCCCAGAACACGCGGCCGTAACGTTCGCGCTGGATCACCCAGTCGCGGTTGTAACCCTGATACTGGCGGGTCGGCTCGTCGGTCAGGTTCTGTCCCTGCGCAAAGACGGTGAAGTGATCGCCCATGGCCAGCGAAATCTTGGCGTCCAGCCGCCGCAGGTTGTCGTTGAACTGGTCGTCGATCGGATCGCCGGCAACGCCGATCAACGCGCGGCCGGTGTGATGGTAGGCCAGCGATGCCTCCACCGGGCCGTACTGGTAGAACAGCTGCGCACCCCAGAGCAGTTCGGACTGTTCGGGGAACTGCGTGCTGTCACGCCCCGGAACGCGAAGCAGGCCGTCCGTCACGGTGACATTGGCTGCCGCGCCCAGCCCCGACAGGGCACCGGGCAGGAACGTGAACTGCTGCTGCCACGCCAGTTCCAGACCGACGATCTCGCCGCTGCTGGCGTTTGCGGGCTGGTTCACCGTCAGCGTGTCGTAAGTCACACCGTTGAACGTGGCATCGCTGATTTCGGTGCTGCTGCCGAAGATCGGGTTGTCGATCCACTTGGCAAAGACGCCCGCCGAAAGCAGGCCGCCGCGCGCGAAGTAGTATTCGAACGTCATGTCCAGCGATTCGGCGCGATAGGGCTTGAGGTTCGGGTTGCCGACCGACAGGATCTCGTCTTCGGCATCGAACGAGCCGCCGGGCTGAAGGCTGGAATAGGCAGGCCGCCCGACACTGCGCGAATAGGCAAGCCGTACGGTCACGTCGTCGGACGGCTTGATGCGCAGAATCGCGGTGGGCAGCACGTCAGTATAGTCGTTGCTGTCGGTCACTTCGACGAAAGTGCCGTCACTGTCGACATAGCCGGTGATGTCGAGCTTCGTATGCTCGACCCGCACACCCGCCGTCAGCGCGACGCTTTCCGAAAAGGCGAAGTCGGCCATCGCGTAGGCGGCGTAGACATCTTCCTCCAGCGAGAAGTCGGCATCGTCCGGCCCGATTTGCGAACCGTTCTGCACGAACAGCGGGCCCGACAGGTTGGCTTCGGTAAAGGCGCGGATCAGGTCCGCATCGATGACCGGCGCGATCACGTAGCCATGGTCGGCATCGGGATAGACCGTGACATTGTCGCCGGAAAGTCCGTCAAGCGTGAAGCGATCCGGCGCTGCGTTGCGCGTGTAGCTCAGCGATTCGTCGATGAACGACTTGTCGGCCAACCGCGCATTCACGCCCAGCTTGGCAAAGCCCCAATCGCCATCGTAGCGAAGGTCGCTGCGGAACTGCCAGATGTCTTCCTCACCGAACTCGTCCTGTACGGCATAGCTGCGGAAACCCATGTCGGCGGGTTCCAGCGGGCCGTTCACCGGTGTCACCGTGTAGAGCAGGTCGGTGAAATCGAACGTCACGTCGCCCGGATTGCCGCGGAATTGCCAGACTTCGTTCGGCTCAATCACCTCGTTATGGGTACGCGCACCGCCATAAGCCAGCGTCCAGTCGCCGAACGTCGTTTCGCCGCCAAGCATGCCGGTCAGTACCGACTTTTCCTTGTATTCCAGGCGCAAGTCGGAACGCTGCTCGGTATCGTCCGAGATGCCGGTCACGCCGTTGGCATCGAACACGGCCCCGTCTGAAAAATCGAGCCGGAAACGCTGGCGATATTCGTCTTCGGTAAAGCGCGAATAGAACCCGCGCAGGTAAAGCTCGGTATTGCCGGTGCGGAAATCGAGCGAGCCCGACAGGCCGATCCGCTCTCGCGAGAGGCTGTAATCGGTATACTTGATGTTCGTCGGCATGCCGCCGCGCGCTGCTTCCTCAACCGGGAACCAGTCATCGGGATAGAGGCCGTTGCTGGTAAAGGTACGGTCGGAATAGCTGCCGCCGATGAGGATGGCGAACTGTTCGTCATCGCCGAACCGGCCGCCGACGCTGATGTCGGCCTGAACCGGATGGTCATCCTTGTTCAGCTGCTGAAAGCCCACTTGCGCGCTGCCCGACAGGACAAATGGCTCGGCAAAGTCGAATGCCGTCTGCGGCACGAGGTTGACGGTGCCGCCGATGCCCTGCCCGGACAGATCGGGCGTACGCACTTTCGTCACTTCGACGCGGCTGAGCAACTGGCCGGAAATGATGTCGAGCGGCAGGGCACGCGTGCCGCCATCGGGGTTGCCGATCTCGAACCCGTTCAGCGTGTATCCGTTGAGATCCGACGGTATGCCGCGGATCGCGACATAGCGGCCCTCACCCTGATCGTACTGAACGCCCACGCCGGGCAGGCGTTCGATCACTTCGGCGACGTTGCGGTCTGGCAAACGGCCGATCTCGTCGGCAGAGGCGACATCGACGATGCCGAGTGCGTCGCGCTTTTCATCGATTGCGCGGATCTGCTGGGCGCGCTGACCGCTGACGACGATCTCGTCAGCATGGGCCACAGTGCCGGTCATGCAGGCAATCGCGGCGAGAGAACTGACGAGCTTGTATTCGTACTTCATGAAAGACCCCCATTTGTTTGTGGGGGCAACTAGGGCGGCTCCGTTGCATGGCGATGGCGGATCGAAGAATCTGAAATGACAGTTGCCTGCGGTTCGTCACACAGATGTCAGAGTTATACCTGCCCCGTGGTGCTCAGCTTGCGCCGCCCATGCGTTTGAAGGCGATGGAATAGCCGAAATGGTCGGACAGTGGCTCGCCGTCCGCCTCCGATCCGAACGGAATGTCGGCGGCGACCGCGCGGTATTCCGCGCCGCTACCCTGAAATACATAGTGCATGTCGCGCGCGCGTTCGACGACATGGCGCGCATCGCCGGATTTCGGCCCGTCCACCACACCTTGCCGAAGGAGGTTTCGCAAGGCATCGACCGGCTGCCCGCCGCCGTTGAGGCCCGCCAGCACCGGCGGCAGCAGCGCCAGTCGCTCCGGCCTCTGGCCAAGGTTGAAATCACCGGCAAGGATCAGCGGCTCCGCACGGTCCCAATGGGTATCGAGAAACGAACCGAGGAAGGCGACCTGCCTGCCATAGGCCTGCGTCGTTTCCACTTCCGGAGCCATCGATGCGCCCTTGCTGTTCAGGTGCGTGGTCGCGATCGCGACAGTGCCCTTCCCCGGAACGCGAACCCGAACGAGTATCACGCCCTTGGCTGCAAGGCAGTCGTATCCGGCGCAGGCATCTTCGGGAAACGCAGCGCGGCTGACCTGTTCGATCGGCAGGTCGCTTAGGATCATCAGACCGCTGTCGATCTGCTTGCCCTGCGTTTCGCCGATCATCCAGTTACGGTCTATCGTTCCGGCAGGGGGCGTGACATGATCTTCGCCCACCACCTGATAACGATAGCCAGCGCGATCGCCGATAGCTTTCGCGTCGGGCGTGAACGCTTCCTGCAGGACGACGATGGACGGCTGGGTCCCGCGCTGCCGCATCCATGCAAGGCGGTCACCGATACGTGCGAGAGCCTGTGGGCGGCCACTCGCGACCGGCCAGGGCAAGCCCTTCACGTTATAGGTTAGAACAGTAAAATCCGCCTCATTCGCACCGATCGTTCCGGCCTGCGCTGATGGCAGCGCCGGCTGTGGCTGGGCCAGCGAGACCCCTGCGAAAATCAGCGATCCGGCGCCCAGCAAGGCGAGACGCGGCTTTTGAGCCAGAATGCGCATCGATGCCCCCACGAATGCGTTGCTTTCCTACGCAGGTGATGCGGCGGAAAAGCTGCAGTTTCGCGCGATTTCGGCGGCAGCGGCATTGCAGGCGTCGATTGTCTGTCAACGCGGCGCAATACTGGTGTCACGCGGTGGCCATGATTGGTTTGACAACCAGTGGCAGAGGCGCGTGTCAGGCAGCGTGGCGCTGGCGGCATCGTGTTTCGTAGAGCGCGAACAGCTCTTCGAAATGACGGTCCATCGTGCGCACGTCTTCTGCGGCCCGTGCCGATCGCACGCGCGTCGGTTCGAGGAGGCCCCGATCCAGCACCTTGCGCAACCTTCGCGTCAGGGCTGCGCGATTGCCGGATTTGTAGCTCCAGCCCACGCCACCTGCCGCCTGGTCCGTCATGCCGCCGCGATCGGGCACGATCATCGGCAGGCCGCTGGCTCGCGCCTCCGCACCGACCATACCGAAGCTCTCACTCTCGCTACCGTGCACCATGCAATCCGCGCTTGCCAGCAGGCGCGCCATTGCCGCACGGTCGCGCGTGGGCCGCAGCAGGCGGATGTGCGGATTGCCCGCGATCGCCTTTTCGATACGCGGGGTATCGCGCCCCTCGCCGATGATGACCATGCCGACATCGTGGCCATAGCCGACCGCGGTCACCGCCTCGACAATCATCGGCCAGCGTTTTTCCGGCGAATGGCGGCCCACGCCCACGAACAGCGTCGCGTCTTCACCCAGCCCGCAATCGGCCAGCATTTCCGCGCGGAACGCCATGTCGCGCAATTGCGGAGAGAACACGCCGGGCTCCACGCCCATCGGCTGGATCACCACGTTGGGTACGCCGCCGTCCGCCGTGCGCGTCGCAAGTTCGTTGTTCGCGCAGACGATGAAATCGTATTGCGATCCCAGCCTGCGGAGTCTGCGCCAGAACCAGTCGAACCCGCGATCGATCGATTGCTGGTCCATCACCTTGCCCAGCCAGCGATAGGGATAAGTGGCAAAGACATCGAGATGCATGATCAGCGCGCGCGGCGCGCGGCCCGGCCAGTTGGCAACCTTGTCCGCGCTGCTCCACGGCGTGCCGCATTCCACGAAATCGGGCGCAAGTGCATCCAGCGCCGCATGAAGCTGCGGCTCGCTGTGGAAATAGCGGTAGCGCGGATCGAGCGGGAATGTCGGGCTGGGCAAGGAACGAATCCACCCCGAAGGCGCGACCTGTTCCATCGTGTCGCTTTCGCCCGGAACCAACGCGACGAGTTCGTGCCCCATGCGACCGGCAGCCTGCAGCTTGCGGTCGATATAAGTCCTGACCCCGCCGCCGCGCGGCGCGTAGAACGCACTGACATCAACGATCCGCATCGTCGTTCCCTTCCTTTTCGACCAGCGCATAGATCGACGTACCGGCAGCCACGACCAGGTGCGCGACGAGCACAAGCCCTGCCACCAGCGCCATCAGGGCGCTGATCGTCGTTTCACCGCCGACGAAAAATATCGCGATGCTGGCAAAGACGATTTCCTTGTTCGCCACGAACGGCAAGCGCGTGACAAGCTGGCGCAGCAGCGACAGCAGCACCCACCACAGCAAGGCGACTTGCGGCAGCGCAAGATGCCACATCAACGCCAGCACACCTATGCCCGCCACGATGCGCAGGGTATGCATGGCGAGCACGAAGACCAGCTCGTCCTTCGGCAGGCTGAGCACGCGGCGGCGCAGCGCGAGCACGAGGATCGAGCTGACCGCCATGAACAGCACCGAAAAGCCCAGAGTGCGCTGGCTGAGATCAAGATCGAGCCCGCTGGCAAGGCCGTAGAACAGCGGGAAACCGACAGCCATCATCAGCAGCGTGATCGCGTTGCCCGCCATCGCCGACAGGATGGCGACATCCTTGATCGCACCGAACGGGGCCGCGGTCAGCTGCCCATGGCGGCGCGCCCAGCTGTAGAAATAGACCTCACCCAGATAGCCGAGGATCAGTTCGTTGGAGACCTTCTTGCGCAGCAACGGAACGATGCCGTTTGCCGGCAATTTCCAAAGGCGACGGAAGATCAGCCACTCACTGGCGGGGCCGAGCAGGTAATAGACTACGAAAGCAAGCCAAAAGGCAGGCGACGAAGGCACGAGATCGGCAAGCGTGGCATAGTCAATGTCCCGCCACTGCGCCAGCGCGGCCACCAGAACCGCGATGGAGATGAGCGAACCCAACCACCGCGCCCAGTCGCGCCTTCCCCTCTTCACCAGTTCGTTTGCGCTCATCACCGGATCGCCTTTGGCGGCGAATGACGGCAGGACAGGCGCGGAACCAATCGGTTCCTGAGCAGTCGTTTTCACGGGTACGAGAACCTTTTACCCCTTCGATCCTGCCTAGCCCTTGGCTTGCTCTGATGACGGCATTGCGACTGCGTTACGGCGATGTTTCACTTTCCCCAATCTTATGTTTTGCCGGAAGTTACGCGACGAAGGCGGTTGTCACCGTTTGGTCCTGCAGTTGACGCAAACCGCTGCCATCAGGCGGCCTGTCAACACCGCAACGAACTGCAAGGGCCATGCGCTGGACTGTCGTCATACCTGTCTTCAACGAACGCGATTTCCTGCCTGCCACGCTGGATTCGCTGGCTCGGCAGACCACTTCATTCCAGCTGCTGATCGTCGACAATGGGTCGACCGATGGGTGCATGGATGACGCAAGGGAAATCGTCGCCCGCCAGGGGATGACTGCCCGGTTCCTGCATGAACCGATGCCGGGGCAAGTCCACGCATTGAAGCGTGGGATCGATCAGGCCGACAGCGAACTGATCGCGATCTGCGATGCCGACACTTACTATCCGCCGGATTATCTGCAACAGGCGGAAAGGCTGTTCGATGCAGGCGGCCAGACCTGCGTTGCGGCTGCCGCTCTTTTGCTGCCAGAACCCGGCAATCGCTGGCGCACCCAGCGTGCCATCTGGCACAAGTACGGCGCACTGCGCCTGATGCCGCGCCAGAACCACACCAGCGGCGCGGCGCAATGCTTCCGACTACAGGCGCTGCGCGCAGCAGGCGGATACGATCCGCAGATCTGGCCCTACGTCCTGAAAGATCACGAACTGATGCACCGCGTGCTGATGCTGGGCACACAGGCCTGCTCCAAAACCTTCTGGTGCGTGTCATCCGACCGCCGGACCAGTCGCCGCAACGTGCGTTGGACGCTGGCAGAGCGGTTGGCATACCACCTCATCCCGTTTTCCCGGAAGAGCTGGTTTTTCAGCGACTTCCTGGCCCCGCGTTTTGCCGCACGGGCCTTGGGAGACACGGTCCTGCGGCAGCGAGACTGGGAAGCCACGGAAGTCCCCACATGAACCAATTTCACAAACTGTCCGCCATTGCGCTGGTCACGGCCGGCCTTGTCGCCACTGCTGCCGATGCCGCGCCGCCCTACCCCGTGCCCCCGCGCGAGGAACGGGGCCGCGCCAATGCTGATTGCCGCAAGGGCGAAGCCGGCCCCGCCATCCGGATGGACGTAAAAGGCCTGAAGGACCGCACCGGGCAGCTGCAGGTCGAACTCTATCCACCCCATGACAAGGATTTCCTTGCCGCCGACAAGAAGCTGATCGCCGAGGGCAAACCGTTCAAGCGGGTGCGCTACAAGATACAGGCGAGCGGCGATCCGGTGGTATGCATCCGCGCGCCGGAGGCAGGCCGCTATGCCATCGTCGTCCTCCACGACCGCGACGGTAACGGCAAATTCGGTTATCTGCGCGACGGCGTTGCCTTTCCCGGCGATCCCGATGTCGTTCGATCAAAACCCAAGGCGGCTGCGGCCAGCGTGACAATCGCTGACCGGACGGTGCTGCGCGAAACCGTGACGATGCAATATCTGCGCGGTCTGGAATTCAAGCCGATACGATAATGGCCAGCATTGCCCGAACCGACGGCGGACCGGTTCCTGCCCATCAGGGCGAGGCTTCGGCCCGGCTGACGACGGCGCTGCTGGCGCTGTTCGCCAGCCTGCTGGGCTTCACCCTGCTGAAGCACGGAACCGATTTCATCGCGATCGAAAGGCCGGAACTGGTCTTTGCATGGGTGGCGGTGGTCGGCACCCTTGCCGCATCGTTTGCGCCCGCGCGCTACGACGTGCTGCCCCGCTTTGCCGTGCGGTGCCTGCGCGCAGGGGCAGTGTTCCTTGGGCTTTATATGGCGCTGGAGCCATTCGCCATTCCCTACGCGGCGCTCCCTGCCGATCATCCGGCAGTGGTGTTCCACAGCCATGCGCGCTGGATCGGGGTCGGGCTCGCATTTGCCGGTCTGCTGCGCCCCAGCTTCGTTTTTGCCGCAGCGATGCTGCTCTGGATGGTCAGGGAATTGCAGACGGGGCTGACCGGCTTCTATTTCTCCACGCTCGACATCCGTAACATTGCCGAAGTGCTGGCGTTCTGGGCAATCGGGTTCACGATCCTTGCTGCTGCTCGTCGAGTGAAGGCGATACACGGCGCCATCGGGCTTGACGGTGACGCGCTGAAGCTTGCCGCGCTGATGCTGTTTGCTGCGGGCGTCGGCGCGCATCTTGCCAATTACTTCTGGTCCGGACTTGCCAAGCTGGCGCTGGATGGCGGGATCTTTTCGTGGCTGCTGGACAATCGCCTTTACGATGGCATCCCCGGCGCGCTGGAAAAGGGGACCTTGCCGCTGGCCGGATTTCCGCTTGCCGTCCAATGGCTCGACACGGTTCTCCGGTTCGTTTCCATCCCTGCGAACATCGCCGCTTTCGCCGTCCAGATCTTCGCGCTTTTCGCGCCGCTCAAGCGCCGCTGGCTGATCATGGCGGTCGTGGGTTTCGACCTGTTCCACATCGCCGTCTGGTTCGCGCTCGGCCTGCTGTTCTGGAAATGGATTGCGCTTAACGCGATCCTGCTGGTCGCCCTGTCCGCGATCAGTGAGGATGAGTGGCGTCCGGCCGCACGCTATACCGCCGTGGCGTTCGTGATTGCCGGCATGGCCACGTTCCGCACCGCCAGCCTTGCGTGGTATGATACGCCCGGCTTTACCTCTCCGCATTTCGAAGCGGAGATGGCCGACGGTTCACGCATGGCCATCCCCAACGCCTACTTCCTGTCGTCATCCTATCAGGTGTCGCAGGGCAGGATCTGGTGGCCGGGCGGCGAAGGGCATTTCAACCCGTCGATCTGGGGGTCCGTCCTGAGCCACGAAGACCTTGTCGCCGGGCGCGAGTGCAAGGTGCCGCAACGCGCGATGCCCGCCGAAGAGGAATGGGGGCCGGCCGAAAACATCGGCCGCTTCGTGCAGGCCCATCACCGGCAAGTGGCGACCCGCCTCGACGATCGGGGGCGCTTCAACTACTACCTCGTCCCGCATCATCACGTGCCCAGCCCGTTCAAGGGCGATGCATTCTACACACGGGACAAGCGGCAGATCGTGCGTTACTGGTTCGTGGTCGAAAGCGTGTGTCTGTCGCTCGACAAAGGCGGGCTTGACCGGCGCGTACTGAAACGCACCGAACGCCCGGTCTATGACGTGAAGGCAGACAGGATCGTCTCATGAACGAACCCGTGACCATCGTTTACGACGGGGAATGCCCGTTCTGTTCCGCTTACGTGAAGATGCTGCGCCTGAAGCGCGCGGTCGGCAATGTCGAGATCGTGGACGCAAGATCGTCGCACCCTGCGGTTGCAACACTGGAAAGGCAGGGCTTCGATCTCGACGAAGGGATGGCCGTCGTCATCGGTGACCGGGTCCATCACGGCGCAGAGGCGGTTCACTGGCTTTCGACGATGAGCACCCCTTCGGCGACGTTGAACGGCCTTATGGCGCGACTGCTGCGCCACCAGCGCATGGCGCGGATCGCCTACCCCTTCCTGCGATCGGGCCGTAACGCAGCACTCGCCCTGATGGGCCGCAAACGTATCGCGCGCAGGAAAAATTGAACGAAACGCGACGCAGCGCGCAGATGGTAGTCCGTCAAATTCACATCGCCAGCGGCAACGGATTCATCTGATTTTCCCGTAGACGGGAAATCGCACCGATCTTCTCTCACTGCGCGAGCTGGAACCCGGCTTCGCGCAGCATCCCGATGATCTGTTCAGGCGTTTAGCTCATCCCACCATGCAAAGCTGAAAAACAGCAGAAACCCAGCCTGTCAAATTGGGCCACTTCTCGTGGTTAAGGGCGCAGGTTGCGAAGCGGTGTGGCTTAATCGGGTCAACGATAACCGGCTACGCCTCGTTGCGGAAATCGCTACATTCGGCCCTATGTCTGACTGATTAGCTTTCAACCGCAATGCGCCAGATTTCCAGTTCCAGAGGCGACTCGCTCGAATGAGTAGCGCTGCTCCCGCGCACCAACGCCTCTCCGGCCAAGCGCGGCTGGCCTTTGGAGCGGCGGGCATTCGCGACCTCTATCAACGCGCCCCGTCGCGCTTTCTGTTCCCGGTTCCGGCGAGCGGTGAATTCCCTCTCGCCGTCAATCTCACCACCAGCGGCGGACTTACCGGCGGAGACCGTATCGCGGTGGAAATCGCGGTCGATCCGAACGCGTGCGGCAGCGTGACCACACAGGCTGCGGAAAAGCTTTATCGCGTCCTTCCCGAAGATGACGACATCTCGATCAAGACGCGGATATCGGTAGGCGATGGCGGCAGATGCGAATGGCTGGGACAGGAAGCGATCCTGTTCGAAGGCACGCGCGTTCGCCGGATGCTGGAAGCCGACCTTTCCGGAAATGGCGCCCTGCTTGCGGCGGAATCCATCGTCATGGGCCGTTCGGCCATGGGCGAAACCTTCACTCGCGGGTTGATCCACGATGCATGGCGCATTCGCCGCAACGGGCGGCTGGTCTGGGCAGACGGCATGCACATGGCAGGCGACATCGCCGCGATTGCCGCAAAGCCCTTCGGCTTTGGCGATGCGCGTGCCGTGGCCACTCTCGTCTATGCAGGGCCAGACGCGGCGGGCTTTCTCGACCTTGCCCGAACTCTCGCGCCGGAACCGGATGGCGGGGCCAGTTGCCTTGACGAGATATTGGTGCTGCGCTGGGCCATGGCCGATGCCCACGCGATGCGCGATCGGGTGATTGCGGCCGCTGGCGCACTGCGTGCCGCGGTTTTCGGGCTCGCGCCGCGTCTGCCGGTGCTCTGGACATGTTAAGGGGACAACTGCTGTGCAATTGACGCCACGGGAAAAGGACAAGCTGCTGGTCGCCGTTGCGGCGATGGTCGCGCGCAACCGGCTGGAACGCGGGGTAAAGCTCAATCACCCCGAAGCCGTAGCCCTGATCACCGAACACGTGGTGGAAGGTGCCCGCGACGGGCGCAGCGTCGCCGACCTTATGGCAAGCGGGGGCCATGTTGTTACCCGCGCGCAAGTGATGGACGGCATTGCCGAGATGATCCACGAAATCCAGGTCGAAGCCACCTTTCCCGACGGCACCAAGCTGGTGACCGTCCACAAGCCGATCCGTTGAAGGGAGGCACGGCATGAACCCCGAAAAGATCGTCCCCGGTGAAATCCTGTGCGCCGGGGGAGACATTCTCCTCAACGAAGGCCGCGAGGCAGTCGAACTGATCGTCGCCAACACCGGCGATCGCCCGGTTCAGGTCGGCAGCCATTACCACTTTGCCGAAACCAACCCCGGACTTGCCTTCGACCGGGATGCTGCACGCGGCATGCGGCTGGATATTCCCAGCGGCACGGCGATCCGGTTCGAGCCGGGACAGCAGCGGTCGGTGCGGTTGATCCCTTACGCCGGGAAACGCATCGTCACCGGTTTTCGCGGCGACGTGATGGGGGAGCTCTGACATGCCGGTTTCCATTCCCCGCCCAGCCTATGCCGCCATGTTCGGCCCCACCGTGGGGGACCGCATCCGGCTTGGCGATTCCGCCCTGCTCATCCGTGTCGAACGCGACTTCACCACTTATGGCGAAGAGGTGAAATTCGGCGGCGGCAAGGTGATCCGGGACGGCATGGGCCAAAGCCAGATCACCCGCGCCGAAGGTGCGGCCGACACGGTCATCACCAATGCCGTCATCCTGGATCACTGGGGCATCGTGAAGGCCGATGTAGCCATCCGGGGCGGACGAATCAGTGCGATCGGCAAGGCCGGCAATCCCGACACCCAGCCGGCGATCGACATCCCGATCGGCCCGGGGACGGAGATCATCGCCGGCGAAGGCCGGATCCTGACTGCCGGCGGCATCGACGCGCACGTCCACTTCATCTGCCCGCAGCAGGCCGAAGATGCGCTGAACGCGGGCGTTACCACCATGCTTGGCGGCGGAACGGGTCCGGCCCACGGCACGCTCGCCACAACCTGCACGCCGGGATCGTGGCACATCGGGCGCATGCTGCAGGCGCTGGAATCGATCCCGATCAACTTCGGCCTGTTCGGCAAGGGCAACGCCAGCCGCCCCGACGCGCTGGAAGAGATGATCCGCGCCGGAGCATGCGGCCTGAAACTGCATGAGGACTGGGGCACGACGCCCGCGGCGATCGACTGCTGCCTTTCGGTGGCGGACCGTTACGACATCCAGGTAACGCTCCACACCGATACCCTGAACGAAAGCGGCTTCGTGGAAAGCACGATTGCCGCGTTCAAGGGCCGCACGATCCACGCCTTCCACACCGAAGGCGCGGGCGGCGGGCATGCGCCCGACATCATCCGCGTGGCGGGCCTTGCCAACGTTCTCCCGTCTTCGACCAATCCGACCCGGCCCTACACGGTCAACACGTTGGACGAACATCTCGACATGCTGATGGTGTGCCATCACCTCGACCCGCGTATTGCCGAAGACGTCGCCTTTGCCGAAAGCCGGATCCGCAAGGAAACAATCGCGGCAGAGGACATCCTCCACGATCTGGGCGCATTCTCCATGATGTCGTCCGACAGCCAGGCGATGGGCCGTGTGGGCGAAACGGTGATCCGCTGCTGGCAGACGGCACACAAGATGAAAGTGCAGCGCGGCGCCCTTCCCGGTGACGATGCCGAGGCGGACAATGCGCGCGCCAAACGCTATATCGCAAAGTACACGATCAACCCGGCCATCGCGCACGGGATCAGCCATGTCGTTGGCTCGGTCGAGGTGGGCAAGCTGGCCGACCTCGTCCTGTGGTCTCCGGCGTTTTTCGCCACGAAACCCGACATGGTGATCAAGGGCGGCAGCATCGCCGCAGCGCCGATGGGCGATCCCAACGCATCGATCCCCACTCCGCAGCCGGTCCACTATCGCCCGATGTTCGGCGCACTGGGCAAGGCGGGGGTGCAGTCTGCGCTGCACTTCGTGTCGGCAGCGGGCATCGAACAGGACGTGGCGGGGCGGCTTGGCCTCGAACGCCCGCTTGAGGCGGTGGTCAACACGCGGGGCGGGATTTCAAAGGCCAGCATGATCCACAATGCGGCCATGCCCGATATCGCGGTCGATCCAGAAACCTACGAAGTGCGCGCCGATGGCGAATTGCTCACCTGTGAACCTGCCGCCGAACTGCCGTTCACGCAGCGCTATTTCCTGTTCTGAGAGGCCCGCCATGCATGACCTGACCGCGCGCGAAGTGCTTCCTGCCGGAACGTGGGACGCTGTGGCGGCCGACGATTTCATCGTGCTGGACTATGACGCCCGGCACCGTCGCCGTTTCCGGTATCTCGCCTGTGGCGGAACGGGGTTCCTGCTGGATCTTGCACAAGCCACCGTACTTCGCCACGGCGACGGGCTGCGCCTTTCCGACGGCAGGACCGTGCGGATCGAGGCCGAGCCGGAGACGTTGATGCAGGTAACCGCCTCCGGCCCGCTCGAATTGTTGCGGCTGGCGTGGCACATCGGCAACCGCCACCTGCCTGCCGAAATCCAGACGGACCGCATTCTGCTGCGCCATGACGGCGTGATCCTTCACATATTGCAGGGGCTTGGCGCGGAAGTCAGCCTGATCGAGGCACCCTTCACGCCCGAAGGCGGCGCCTATTCCGGCGATGGCCACAGCCACGCACACGCGCACGAACACGAAGGTCACGACCACACTCACGCGCATGGTCACTCGCACGAACACGACCATCACCACGAGCACCACCATCACGATGCTCACTGAACCGGCCCTGCACCTGTTGCTGGCATGGACGTCCCCTTCGCTGCCGATCGGGGGCTTCACCTATAGCCACGGGCTGGAAACGGCCGTGGATGCCGGCAGGGTGCAGCGCTGGTGCGAACTGGTCGACTATGTCGATGCCGTGATCGCGCGTGGCGGCGGGTGGGTCGATGCCGTCCTGATCGCGCGGGCAATGGCCGCCGCTCACGATCCGGCGGCGTTCGATGCGATCGCCGAACTTGCCTCCGCCTTTCGCGCCAGTAGCGAGACTGCGCTGGAAAGCCACCAGCAGGGCAGCGCCTTCCTTTCCGTAGTGCGCAAGGCCTGGACGCATCCGGCGCTCGATGCCTTTGCCGAACGGCTGGACGACCGCCCTTGCGCCCATGCCGCCGTATTCGCCCTTGCCGCCGCCCACCACGGGATCGACGCAACCGCCGCGATACACGGCTTCCTTCACGCCACCGCCGCCAATCTCATTTCGGCGGGCGTGCGGCTGGTGCCGCTGGGCCAGACCGACGGTCAGCGGGCAACGGCCGCGATCGGGCAGCGCATCGGCGCGCTCGTCACCCTTGCCCAGCAGTGTTCGCTCGACGATCTGGGAACGGCGACGCCTGCGCTTGAACTCTATTCCTTCCACCACGAAACGCTGTACACGAGGCTATTCCGATCATGACATCACACAACGGCCCCCTGCGCGTCGGCATCGGCGGTCCCGTCGGTTCGGGCAAGACGGCCCTGACCGACCGGCTGTGCAAGGCGATGCGCGATCACTGGAACATCGCGGCCATCACCAACGACATCTACACCCGCGAGGATGCGGAATTTCTCACGCGGTCCGGCGCGCTGGCGCCCGAACGGATCATGGGCGTGGAAACCGGCGGATGCCCGCATACCGCGATCCGCGAGGATGCCAGCATCAACCTGTCTGCGGTGGACCAGATGGCCAAGCGCTTCCCCGGCCTGGAACTGATCTTCATCGAAAGCGGCGGCGACAACCTTGCGGCGACGTTCAGCCCCGAGCTGGCCGATATCACGATCTACGTCATCGACGTGTCTGCGGGAGACAAGATCCCGCGCAAGGGCGGCCCCGGCATCACCCGGTCCGACCTGTTGGTGATCAACAAGATCGACCTTGCCCCGCTGGTCGGTGCCGATCTGGACGTGATGGACCGCGACGCGCGCAAGATGCGCGGTGCGCGCCCGTTCCTGTTTACCAACCTGAAAGACAACATCGGCCTTGCCGAGATCATCGAATTCATCGTGAAAACCGGCGGCCTGCCGGAAAGGACCCCTGCATGACCCTTACCCTTCGCAACTCCGCCACCGCCCTCGCACTTCTCGCCGGTTCGCAGGCTGCCTTCGCGCACCCCGGCCACGGGCTTGTCGAAACGACCCATGGACTTGTCGCCGGCGTGGTGCATTTCATCACCAGCGCCGATCATTTCGGCAGCATGATCGTCCTGGGTGTCGCAGCGATCGGCGCATTCGCCGCGTTCCGCCGCCGTCACAATCGCTCGGCCTGATCCATGCGACGCTCGCCCCTGTTCGCCGCTGCCGCCCTCACCCTGTTCGCCGCGCACCCTGCATGCGCGGCCGACCCGAACGAGGCGCGCGCGCAGATCGACGCCGGGTTCGAGCGCGCCTGGCCCGAGCTGGAGGCTCTGTACCGCGATCTCCACGCCAATCCGGAGCTGGCGTTTCAGGAACATCGCACGGCTTCAGTCCTTGCCAAGAAGCTGAAAGCGATCGGCTTCGAGGTGAGCGAGGGCGTCGGCAAAACCGGTGTCGTGGGCGTTCTGCGCAACGGCACCGGCCCGGTCATCCTCATCCGCACCGAACTGGACGGCCTGCCGATGGAGGAAAAAACCGGACTTCCCTACGCCAGCCGCGCCCTGCGCGAGAAGGACGGGAAGGAAACGCTCGTCGCCCACTCCTGCGGGCATGACATACACATGACCTGGTGGATCGGAACGGCGCAGGCTCTCGCCAGCATGCAAGATCGCTGGCACGGCACGCTCGTCTTCGTTGCGCAGCCAGCCGAAGAGATCGTTTCGGGCGCCCAGGCGATGCTCGACGACGGGCTCTACACCCGCTTTGCGCACCCCGATTATGCATTCGCGGCGCACATCGGGTCCGATCCGGCCGGCTCGGTCACGATCAAGCAGGGCTTCACCACGTCCGCAAGCGATGCCGTGCGGATCGTGTTCCACGGGCAAGGCGCCCATGGCTCCATGCCCGACAAGAGCATCGATCCGGTTGTGATGGGCGCACGGTTCGTAACCGACGTGCAAACGGTGATCAGCCGTCAGAAGGACCCGATGAAATTCGGCGTCGTCACTGTCGGCGCGTTCCACGCCGGAACGGTGGGCAACATCATTCCCGACCAGTCCGAACTTCTGCTGACGGTGCGATCCTACGATCCGGACGTCCGCAAGCAGCTGCTGGACGGGATCGACACGACAGCACAGGCCGTGGCGGCGATGGCCAAGGCCCCGACGCCGGATGTCGAGCACCAGCGCGGCACCGGTTCCGTGATAAACGAACCCGAACTTGGCGCGCAGGCAGCGGACATGCTGGCCAAGGCGCTTGGCCCTTCGCGCATCACGCTGATTCCGGCAAGCGAGCCGGGCTGGACCGCGAGCGAGGACTATTCCGAATTTGCCGACAACGGAAAAGTCCGGTCGACCTACTTCAGCATCGGAGGAACGCTTCCCGAAACGGAACAGCGGTACAAGGCGGAAGGGAAGCCGGTTCCGGTCAACCACTCCCCCTATTTCGCGCCCGATCCCCTGACATCGATCAAGACGGGCGTGGAAACGCTGGTACTGGCAACGCTGATGGTCGCCGGAAACTAGACCTTCAGGCTTCGCCGCAGTGCAGGCCCTTGGCATAGAACGCCAATGTTGCCTCGGCAGTAAGGGAGATCTGGCCGGCATCGGGCGGAGACTTGGCTCGCGCCGCGCGGGCCGCAGCGACAAGCCGGTCCTGCAGCGCCGCCTCGTCCACGCCGGCGACCCGCCCGTGCCTTACGACTTCGCGGCCTGCTACCAGCAAGTGCGCGACATGGGCGCGCGTCGCGCGGGAAAGCAGCCATTCGGGATCGGCAGGCAGCCCCTCCAGATAGTCCGATGCCATGGCCACCCGGTCCAGAAAGAGGATATCCGCCGGGGCACCGGCCGTTATCCGCCCGCCGCCATCGGCCCCAAGGATTGCCCTGCGCCCGTCTTCCCATGCGGCATGCAAAGTCGCAGTCGCGTCAGGCCGCGCGACCGGCCCTTCCTCATGGCGGCACGGCTGGGTCAGCATCAGGTGGGCGAGGCGCAATTCGCGCAGCATGTCCTGATCATCGTCCAGCGCCATGCCATCCAGCCCCAGTCCGAACGGCACTTTGCCGCTCTGCATATCGGAAAGCGGCGGAAGCCCGGACCGCAGCCGCAAGTTGGACGACACGTTGACCGATACGGTCACGCCGCGCTGCGCCAGCAGGTCGATCTCGTCCCGGCGCAACCATACCCCGTGAGCAACGGTCAGCCGCGGTGAAAGCAGCCCCATGGCATCGAGCCAGTTCACGAATCCGTCCGGAAAATGGTGATCGGCCCATTCGCGCTGCAGGCGCGTCTCCAGCAAGTGAGTATGGACGCGCCGCCCGGTTTCGGCGGAAGCGCGGGCAATCGCGCGCAATGTTTCGGGCTTTGCCCATTGGGGCGCGACCGGATGATAATGCAGCGCAAATCCGGCATGTTCGAAGGCCCGCGCCTCATCGAACAGCGCCATGTTGGTCGCGCAATCGCGCAAGGCCCGGTCCATCGTGGCGACGGCTTCGCGTTGCTGCGGCGGAAACATTTCGGCAAGCGCAGCATGAGAACCGTAGACCATGGGATTGGCATCGAAGAACGGCCATCCGAACGCGACGCGAATGCCGACATCGCGGGCTGCGCGCGACACGGCTTCCGCCTCCTGCAACAATGCGCTGCCAACCTGCGTGTTATGGCAGTGATAGACCGCGCCGATGCCCGAACCCGCCATGCGCGCAAAGGCGAGCGCCGCCGTGTCGTACGGGTCGACTTTGGGTTGGCGGGCAAGGTTCACCATCCATTGCTCCAGCGGCGCATCGGCAATGCCGCAAGCCAGCGTGGGCAACCCGCGCCCATGATCGTGCGCGTTGGCCAGCGCCGGCATGGCGATCAGCGAGGCCTCCTCGCGCGTCAGGTCTTCAGGTGAAACCGGCAGCAGGTCGGCGATGCACCCGTCCGGCCCCACCGCGATCTCGTGTGGACCGGCAGGCGCCGCACCGGCGGCGCACAACACAGCACCGACGCGCCATGTCCGCGTCCGGGATGAATTTTCCGTCATTGCTCGCACATACCCTTCAAGCAGCCGTCGAAGGCTATCGTGGATAGCAGCGCCATTCCAGCCACGCGTTGTTCGAGAATGGCCATGGCGTGTTTCCTGCTTGCGAACGCGAAAGGCCCGATCGGCATGTTCGGAACCAAACGCACAAGAATAGCAACGCACCTGTTCGTTTGTTGCAATAGCGTGACGGGAAAATGTGAAACACCTTGCCACTCAACCAAGCCCGCTTGGTAGGAATTCCAAGCAGGTCAAGGGGCGTGCGGGGCAAAACTGTCGCGCAGAGTCCACTCGCCGTTAAAAGCGGCGGCGCACCGCTTCATGTTGAAGCGCGGGCGATGGCGCGGGCTGCGGGAGGCAACAGTACAAGAGGGATCAGAATTTATGTCGGAAGTATCTTCGTTGCCCACTAACCGTTTCAGGGCTCGTCTCTGGATCGGTCTTTCCCTTGCTGCCGCGCCAATGGCACTGGCGGCGGGAAGCGCCCACGCCGCCGAAGCGGCAGAAGACACTCAGACAGGCGAGATCGTGGTTACCGCGCAGCGCCGCGACGAAGTGCTGAGCGACGTGCCGCTCTCCATCGCCGCCTATTCGCAGGAAACGATGGACGCGCAGGGCATCCGCAGCATCGAAGACGTTGCGCGGATCACTCCCGCGCTGCAGTTCTCGGCCACATCCGGCGTTGCCGGCAACAATGGCAGCAACATCTACATCCGCGGCCTGAAGTCTGACGTGGGTTCGTCCACCACCGCGATCTATATCGACGATACGCCGATCCAGATCCGCAACATCGGTTATTATGGCGGCAACCCCTATCCTCGCGTATTCGACCTTGATCGGGTCGAAGTGCTGCGCGGTCCGCAAGGCACGCTGTTCGGCGCAAGCTCCGAAGGCGGCGCGGTGCGCTTCATCACGCCCAGCCCCAGCTTCTCCGGAACGGACATCTATGCACGCAGTCAGGTTTCGTTCACCGAACACGGTGATCCCAGCTACGAAGGCGGCATCGCCGTCGGCGCACCGATCAGCGACACGCTGGCGTTCCGCGCCAGCGGTTGGTACCAGCGCCAGGGCGGCTACATCGACCAGGTCGAACAGGGCACCGACGATGTCATCGCCAAGGATGTAAACTGGCAGAAGAACATTGTCGGTCGCGCGGCGCTGAGCTGGCGCCCGATGGAAGACCTGACCATTACGCCCAAGGTGTTCTACCAGTACCTGCGTCAGAACGCGCGCAACGATTTCTGGCAAGGTTACGGCGATGAAAGCGACGGCGACTACCACACCGGCGTCTATCAGACCGAACCGACCCGCGATCGCCTGTTGCTGCCCGCGATCAATGCCGAATGGGCGATGGGCACGGTAACGCTTGCGTCCAACACGTCTTGGCTGAAGCGTGAACAGTACCAGACGCTCGATTATTCGACCTATTTCTCCACCCTGCGTTCGGGTTCGCCGTTCGGGTCCTATTCCAACAAGGACATCACGAACATGAGCGACTTCCTGACGCTGCGTCAGCGCAATTTCACGCAGGAATTGCGCGCCTATTCATACGACAACCCGCTGATCGACTGGAGCGTCGGGGTATTCTACGCCCGCAGCCGCCAGTTCTTCTCCAACTATACCTCGTCAGGTCGCATCCCCGGCGTTCTGGTAAGCGGTTTCCCCCAGTATGAGGACCGTTACAGCCTGGTCGATATCATCCAGGCCAACGATCGCCAGTATGCAGGCTTTGCCAGTATCGACGTCAAGCCGACTGAGAAGCTGACGCTCACTGCCGCCCTGCGCTATACCAAGATCGACTTCGATTTCACGGAAACGAAGGATGGCCCGACCAGCGGCGGCGTGCGTACGACGGTCAACTCCAATACCAGCGAGGGCGCATGGACTCCCAAGGTCGGCGCCAAGTACAACGTCGATGACGACACGATGCTTTACGGCTCGGTCAGCAAGGGCTTCCGCCCTGCCGGCGCCCAGCCCAGCACCCTGCCCGAACGCTGCGCAGGCGATCTGGAATCGCTTGGGCTGAGCACGAGTTCGGTACCGACCAACTTTGAATCGGATTCGCTCTGGTCCTACGAAGCCGGTGCCAAGGGCCGGCTGCTCGGCGGTGCGATCGCCTATGACCTCAGCGGATACGTGGTGGAGTGGAAGAACATCCAGCAGGCGGTCCGCATGAACTGCGGCTTCAGCTTCGTGTCCAACCTTGGCGATGCCAACGGCAAGGGTCTCGAATTCTCGCTGGAGGCAAAGCCGGTGCAGGGCCTGTCGGTTGGCGGCAACCTCGGTTACAC
The DNA here is from genome assembly GCF_001634625.1 of Croceicoccus bisphenolivorans. GTDB lineage: Bacteria > Pseudomonadota > Alphaproteobacteria > Sphingomonadales > Sphingomonadaceae > Croceicoccus > Croceicoccus bisphenolivorans. The sequence goes on from NZ_LRSE01000001.1 coordinate 260,361, forward strand.
CGACATCCACTACGCATCAGACATCACCCAGGCCAACGGCACTCTGCTGCGCGCCGACGGTGAACGTTTCAGTGGTCCGCTGTGGACGGGGCACACTTACGCGAACTTCGAAACGCCGGTCAGCGACACGATGGATGGTTACCTGCGGGTGGACTATACCTTCACCAGCAAGGACACGATTCCTTCGGCGGTCGGCACGTTCGGTTACGATGCCGCACTCTATGCCCTGCCGGGCAAGGACTTCGTCCAGATGCGGCTCGGCATGCGCAAGGGCGCGCTTGACGTGTCGCTGTTCGTCGACAACCTCACCAACTCTCGCGACCTGCTCTCGCGCGGTCACGACACCCCCTCGGCCACCCTGTTCTACGCCCAGAGCTACCGGCCGCGGACAGTCGGTCTGACCTTGCAATTCAATAACTGATACAAGACCCTGGCGGGAGTGCCGCGGAGCGATCCACGGCACTCCCGCTCTCTATTTCATGAAGGAGAGGCAAGACGTGTCGAATGGTTCCGGTCAACAAGCCGCGATAACCGGCACGGGCCTTCTTCCGGCGTGGAGCGGCCCGAGTCGCCAGATTCTCACGCTGGTTCTCGTCTACACCATCGGCCTCGGCTCCATGGCCATGGTGGGCATGCTCTCTCCGCTTACCGCGATCGTCGCGAATGATTTCCGCACTGGTCCGGCCGCCATTGGCTGGACCATTTCGCTGTTTTCCCTGCCGGCGGCCATCACCTCCACACTGGGCGGCGGGCTGGTGGACAAGCTGGGGCCTCGTCGGATCCTCCTGCTCGCGCCGCTGCTGCTCGCGCTGGCCGATTTCCTGATGATCAAGGCGAGCGCCTTGTGGTTGTTCGATTTCGCCATGGTGGTTGCGGGCGTCGCCTATGTCGGCGTGCTGAACGGCGGGGCGGCGATGCTGATGACCAGCCTTGAAGGGCCTCTGCGCGCGCGGGGAATGGCGCTTTGGGCCACTTACGCCCCGGCGGGATTTTCTGCCGGCCTTCTGCTTTCCGCCCTGATCGCGGAATCGGGCGACTGGCGCTTCGCATTCGTCGCGCACGGCGTGGTCATGCTGGTCTGCGCGCTGGGTGCCGTGCTGCTGCCGCATGTCACATCAATTGCCAGCAGCGGAGAATCCGAATCGGCTTTCTCGCGTTTGAAGTTGGGAATTTCCAGTCCCATACTTCTCCTGCTCGCGCTGGCGGCAGCGCTTCCCAACATGGTGTCATACGGCACCAGCCTTGTCGCCACCGGCTACCTGGCGGAGACGCGCGGCGTATCTCTGGCAGCATCGGCCTCCATCGTCGCGGGTGCCAAGATCATCGCCGTCCTTGCCGGAAGCACGGTCACCGGCGCGCTGCTGGCCCGGCAAACCGCTCCGCTGCGCCTTTATTTCGGCATGGCCGTAGTGGGCGGTATCGCGCAATTGCTGCTGTTCTTCCCGGGAAGCCCGCTGGCACTCGCCGTCGCCGGACTGATGGCCTGGATTTTTGCGTTCGGTGCGCTGTCGGGCATCTGCATGGCATTGCTGCCGCGCGTTGCCGAACGGGCTGGCGGTGCCGGGTTGGCGGCGGGCATCGTCAACCAATTCGTTTCGCTCGCTTCGTTCCTCACGCCGGCGATCTATTTCGGCGTGTCGGGCTGGCAAGCCTATATCGCGGTGGCGGTCGCCGCTCTGGTTGTGGCCCAAGTCGCCCTGCGCTGGGCCGGCGCACAGGCCAAGGGCGATCTCACGGCCTGACGGCCCGGCATCAAACCGCCGTCTCGCCGCCATCCAGCGGCAGCATCGCGCCATTCACGTAGCTCGCCGCGCCTGACAACAGCCACGCGATGGCTGCGGCAGCTTCGCCCGCGTCGCCATGGCGGCGCAAGGGTATGCGCGCGTCCATCGCCGCGCGCGCCTCCGCCGGATCGGACTGACTGGCCCAGAACGCATTGGTCTGCGGCGTGTCGATCCAGCCGGGAAGGACCATGTTGACCCTGACCCCGCGCGGCCCCAGCTCTGCCGCAAGACTGCGCAGCAGACCGGCAAGACCGGCCTTCGTCGCCTGATATCCGTGCGTATCGGGCTTGCCCCGCAAGGTTGCCGTGGACGATACGAACACGATGCAACCCTTGCTCTGTGTCAACATCTCCGCCGCGGCCTGAGCCGCAAGAAACGGCAGTCGCAGGTTGATGGCGGCGGAACGGTCCCAGTCCGACGCCTGCCACTGTTCCAGCGCAGCGCCATGCATCATCGTTGCGGCGACGACGACGCTGTCGAGCCCATGACCATCCGCAGCAATCTCACCACACAGTTTCTGCGGAGCGAGCGGATCGGCAAGGTCCATGCCATGGAAACGCACGGCTTTCGGTGCCGATGCCGCGCCTTGCGCATCGTCAGCCAGCCAGACGGCATCACCACTTGCGATCAACGCGCGCGCAAGCACACCGCCCAGACCGGCCGAGCCCCCGATGATCAGATGTGTCTTCACGGCAAACAGGTCCCCCAGAGCATAACGTGTTTCCTTTTCCGACAACGCGGATGGTAGAAATAGCGCAGGACAGGCAACGCCGCTGACCGAAAAAAGCAACCCCGGTCAGCCGGCCACGTTGGTAGTAACAAGAGCATGAACACGAGTTCGCCCCTTACCGCGCAAGACGCACAAACCGCGCAAGGCGAAGGTCCGGCGTTCGATACGTCCGATCCGCGCGCGGTTCGGCTTGCCATTCGCGCAGGCCGCTTCACCGGCTTCACGAACCTTGTCGCGCGCGAATACATCCAGGGCAACCTGATCGCCGTGCCCGCGGCCCATGCAGATGCATTCGAAGCCTATGCCCGCGCCAACTCACAGGCCCTGCCCCTGCTAGGACGGGGCGAGCCGGGGCGTCGTGACATTCCGGGCATCGCGGCCGATCTCGATATCGCGCGCGACACCGGCGGCTACATGGTCTTCCGCGATGGCGAAGTGGTGGATACGCCGCGCGATGCCACGCCGTGGTGGCGCGACGATCTGGTGCCTTTCGTCATCGGCTGTTCCTTTTCGTTCGAAGCGCTGCTGCAACGGGCCGGGGTGCGCTTGCGCCACCTTGAGGAAGGCAACGTATCGGCGATGTACGAAACCGACCGCGACACCGTTCCGGTCGGTCCTTTCGGCGGAAAACTGATCGTGTCGATGCGGGCGATGTCACCGGCTGACGCGATCGCGGCGACGTTGCTGTCCGCGCGTCATCCGGGCTTTCATGGTGCGCCCGTCTCGCTCGGCATTCCGGCGGACCTTGGCATTGCCGATCTTTCGCACAGCTATGGCGGCCACGGGATGACGGTACTCCTGCCCGGAGAACTGCCGGTATTCTGGGCTTGCGGAGCAACCGGCCAGAACGCGGTGCGCGCGGCGCGCCTGCCCCTCGCCATCACTCACAACAAGGCACACATGGTGGTTACCGACCTGCCTTTGCCCAAGGACATTGCATGATGAACCTCGACGATGCAGTCGCCTATTACGACGAACATGGCTACGTGGTGCTGCCCGGCCTGCTTTCCGGGCCGGTGCTCGACGAACTGCGCGCCCTGACCGACCGGGTTACGGCAGACGCGGAATCCGTCACCGAGGACAACGCCCTGTACGATTTCGAAACCGACATCGACGGCAACCGGACGGTGCAGCGGATCAAGAAGCCGAACCGGATCGACCCGTTCTACGCCGCGCTTGCCGGCAACGAACAGATCATGGCACTGGCCGAACGCCTGATCGGGCCGAACATCCGCCTGAACCACACCAAGATCAACATGAAGTCGGCTAAGGGCGGCGCCGCGCTGGAATGGCACCAGGACTGGGCCTTTGCCCCGCATACCAACATGAGCACGACCGTGGCATCCATCCTGATCGACGGTGCATCGGCCAGCAACGGCGCGATGCAGGTGATCGACGGAAGCCACAAGCGCCCGTTGATCGACCACCATGACGAGGATGGCTACTTCGTCGGCGCGGTCCTTGCCAAGGAAGTGGACCACGCCAAGGCGGTCCTCCTCGAAGGTCCTCCGGGCACGGTCAGCTTCCACCACCCGATGACGCTTCACGGATCCAGCGTGAACCTGTCGGGCGATCCGCGCCGCATCCTGTTCTACGAATATGCCGCCAGCGACGCCTTCCCCCTGTTCTACAAGGTGGATTGGGAGGAATACGATTCCCGCATCGTGCGCGGCCCCGCAACCAGCGAAGTACGGTTCGAGGACAACTACGTGAAGCTGCCCTTCCCCAGCCGGGCCGGATCCTCGATCTACAAGATCCAGGCCGGATCCGACCGCCGCTACTTCGCCGACGCACAGTGAGCGCGCAAAACGCCGCCGGAGCGGCCTTCGTCACCGGAGCCAGCGCGGGAACGGGGCGCGAAATCGCCCTTGCTCTCGCAAGTGCCGGCTACGACGTGGCAGTGCTTGGCCGCCGTACCGAAGCGCTGGAAGCGCTGGCACAGGATATCGGCAAGCTGGGCCGCAAGGCACTGGTGCTGACCGCCGACGTGCGCGAAGCGACAGAACTGGAAGGCGCGCTCGACAAGCTTCTGGTGTGGAGCGACGGCGCGATCGATGTCGTGGTCAATGCCGCGGGTACAACCGGGCCGCTTTCGCCGCACATCGGTGACTTCACTCTCGCCGATTTCGACTCCACCGTCGCCACCAACCTGCGCGCGCCGTTTATCGTGCTGAACCGCCTGTTGCCGGTGATGCGCAAGGCGGGGAACGGGCGAATCGTCAATATCGGCGGAAACCACGGCATGCGCGGCCGCGCAGGCCGCTCCAGCTACAGCGCGTCGAAGTGGGGCCTGCGCGGCCTGACCCGCAGCGCCGCACTGGAAGCAGGGCCGGACGGTGTGACCGTGAACTACATCGCGCCCGGCCCCATCGCCATTCCGCGCATGAAGGCGAACTGGAAAGCGCAGGCCGAAGCCGGCGGAGTGAGCGAGGAAGAAGCCCTGCGCGCCTATGTCGCCAACATGGGCATCCCGCTCGGCAAGCCGAGCGAGGCAGAAGATATCGTGGCCATGGTCATGTATCTTGTCGGCCCCGGCGGGCGCAACATCACCGGTCAGGAACTGGTGATCGACGGGGGCGCTACCGTCCTGTGAAACCGGCTTTGCCAAAGCCTCCTGTCCGCAGGTGGCTTCGGCAGCAAACAGGTCATCCTGTCAGAACAGGTCGAAGTACTCGCGGTGTTCCCAATCGGTCACCGTGGTGTTGTAGCGGGCTACTTCGGCCTGCTTGATGCGCAGGAAATGATCGACGAAACCCTCGCCCAGCCCCGCCCGCAGAACAGCGCTGTCGTCCAGCAGGCCCAACGCTGATTCAAGGCTGCCCGGCAGCCGCTGTGCCTCTGCGGTATAAGGGCTTTCGACGGCCGGTGGCGGCAGTGCCCCGGCCTCTATCCCGGCCAGCCCCGACACCATCTGGGAAGCAAGGTAGAGGTAGGGATTGGCGGCGGGTTCGCCAACGCGGTTCTCGATCCGTGTGGCCCCTGCCTCGCCCTTCGCCAGAACGCGCAGCATCGCGCCGCGATTGTCCTCTCCCCACGCGATCCGGTCGGGCGCGAGGGAATTGGCACGATATCGCTTGTAACCGTTGATCGTGGGCGTGGTGAGCGGCATGGCACCGGCAGCTTCGGCAAGCAGTCCGGCAAGATAGTGCTGCCCCGTTTTGGACAGTCCCGGCTGGCCATCGGGCATCGCGAATGCGTTCTCGCCCGTATCCTTGTGCCGCAGCGACTGGTGCAGGTGCCAACCGCTCGACATTGCTTCCGGCAAGGCGGGGCGACACATGAAGCTGGCATGATATCCATGACGACGCGCGATCTGCTTGGCAGCGTTGCGAAACAGGATCATCGCATCGGCAGAAGCGATCCCTGATTGCACCCCGAACACGAATTCGACCTGGCTAGGCCCGAATTCCAGTTCCATCGAAGTCAGCGGCAGTCCCAGCGCCTCGCAATCGCGACGCAGGATTTCCAGTATCGGTTCCACCGTATCGTACCGTTGCTCAGTCAGATAGGCATAGCCCTGATGCAGCAGCGCCACTTCGGGCGGGGTACCCGGCTGGCCCGCGTCTTCGGGGGAAAGACGCGGATCGACCAGCCGGGTAAGGTGAAATTCGACTTCCAGCCCGCTGACGAATTCAAGTCCTCTGGCCTCGAGCCGCGCAAGCGCGTCTTGCGCGATCCGGCGCGGAGACCATGGAAAAGGGGTTCCGTCGGCAAAATAGAGATCGCACAGCAGCCATGCCGTTCCCGGTGCCCACGGCAACAGCTTCAGGCTGAGCGGATCGGGCACCATCACCAGATCGCCGGCGCCCTGCAGGTCGGATCGCCCGATCCCCGCGCCGGCCGAGAATACGGGCACCACGGTCCGGTGCGAAGTATCCTTCAACTGCAGGCTGGACGTGATCGACAGCCCCTGTTTCAGCGCACTTGCCAGTGCGCCGGTCATCACCGTCTTGCCGCGCAGAACGCCATGCAGGTCGGGAAATGACAGCCGCACGGAATGCACGCCGTCCGCTTCCAGCCGGCGGGGCAGGTCCGCAGCCGCCGCTGCCTGCTCCGCGCTCCACCCGGCGTGGCGATCGACAAATCCACCCACGGCTTCGCTCACAGCGCGAGCGCGGGAACATCCCACTCGGCTTCGGCGCGCAGACGGCTTACCGCTTCACGCCAGTATGCGTCGGGCGACGTGCCGGCAGGGGCAACGCCATCGATGGTCGCCGGTCCGGCATGAGTCTGCGTCATGCCATGGGGAGTGTTGCCCGCCTGCACCGCCTTGATCTGCTGGAACAGCAGCTTGCGATAAGCGACGATCGCCTTGTCGGTAGTGCCCAGATGTTCGCGCGTGCGATCCTGGATACGGCCCTGACTTTCCACCGCCCATTGGTCGTGGACGTTGATATCCTCGCCCATGCCGGTGAAGGTGCGGCTCTTCTGCTCCGCAATGTCGAAGCCCCAGTTGTTGTGGCGTCCGACGCGCGGCATGTAGTCCGGCAGCGTATAGAGCTGCAGCCGCTGCGCCCGCATCAGCGGCTTGTCCACTTCTCCGGTAAAGCTGGTGAACATGGCATACCAATAGCAGCTGTAATCGTCGATCGGCACGTGCCACTGCGTGATGGTCATCGTTGACGACAGCGGGATCACGAAGGCTTGCGGGAACAGGACGTTGGTGATGCGCACGTGCGTTTCGCCGTGTTCCAGGTGCCGCAGGGTGGAGATGCGGAAACCGGTGTCGGTGGACGCGACCGCGATCTCCGGGCAATCGTATTCGCGCAGCACCTTGGTCATCGGCAGGTCGCTGTCGGTCGAATTTGCGCGGAACTGCTTGCCGTACGATGCGTCGGCGTCGTCATCCTCGAAGTACCGGTGCAGGAAGCTGGCGTGGGCCGGGTCCATCCCGACTTCCAGCGCCTGCAGCCAGTTGCAGTCGAGATACCCCTTGAACGAAAATACGTGACTGTCCGGCGCGGCAAGGCAGTCGAGCGCGGGCAGATCGGGCGCGTTGCCCGCCTCGTCCACCGGCCCCAGCCAGCCGAAGATCATGCCGCCGCTTTCGCGCACGGGATAGGCCTTCTGCTTGATGCGCTTGCAGAAGTTCGAGCCCTTCGGTTCGCCCGGCGTTTCAAGGCAGGCGCCGTTGACGTCGAACAGCCAGCCGTGGAACGGGCAACGCACGCCGCCGTTTTCCAACCGGCCGAAAGCAAGGTCCGCGCCGCGATGCGGGCAATCCCGGTCGATCAGGCCAAGTTCGCCGTTCTCGTCACGAAACAGCACGAGATCCTGACCCATGATCTTGAGCGCCTTGAGCGGCCGGTCGCCTTCAAGCTCGTCGCTGATCGCGACCGGCTGCCAGTAATGGCGCAGCAGGTCGCCCAACGGCGTTCCCGGATTGGACAGGGTGATCAGATCGTTCTGTTCGGGCGTCATGGTGCTCTATGCCTCGTTTGCGAGTTGCCCGTTGCCCGATCCGCCCGTCCGCCAAAGGAAACGGCACGCGCAGCCGGCCGCAAACGGGCCTTACGCGACCGACATTGCATCCGATCGACGCTCTGTGCTGTTGCCTGTTATGCCGCAGGGCGTTGCGGAATAGGTCACGCGTGATAGCGCGCGCATATTGTCAACCACCGGACGCTCGACTAACCTTTGGTCGACGTTCCCGCCTTTACCGGATACCCCTGATACCATGGCTTCCAGCCCAGTTCGCCCGCTTCGGGCCATCGCGATCTTCTGCGGTTCCAACGTCGGCGAAGGCGATGCCTATACGACCGCTGCGGCAGCGCTGGGCACGGCCATGGCGCGGCGCGGCATCGCCATCGTCTATGGCGGCACGCACAAGGGCCTGATGGGCAATCTGGCCGATGCGGCACTGGCCGGCGGCGGACAGGTCCACGGCGTCATTACCCGTCGCCTGCATGACAAGGGGCACCTGCACCCGTCGCTCAGCAAGAGCGAAGTGGTCGACGGCATGCGCGCCCGCAAGGAACGGATGCTCGATCTGGCCGATGCCTGCATCGCGCTGCCCGGCGGCATCGGCACGGCCGAGGAATTCATGGAAGCGTGGACGCTGAACCAGCTGGGCGACGTGGACAAGCCGGTGGGCCTGCTCAACGTCGATGGTTATTACGACAGCTTCATGGGCTTCATCGACACGATGATCGAACGCAAGTTCCTGCCCGCCGCGCACCGCGACGGGATCTCGCTCGACCCCGATGCCGATGCGCTGATCGACAAGCTGGCCGTTTTCGAAAAGCCGACCGTCGCGAAGTGGATGTAGGCGCAGGCGGGTTAGCCGCCTGCCACGGCCTCAATCGGTCGCGATCCAGAGCGACTTCGTCTCGAGGTGCTCTTCCAAGTGCGCCTTGCCGTATTCGCGCCCTTGCCCGCTGGCCTTGACCCCGCCTGACGGGACTGCCGGATCGATCGCGTTGTAGCAATTGACCCAGACCGACCCTGCCCGCAGCCGTTTGGCCATGCGGTGGGCGCGGCCGACGTTGCCTGTCCACAGTCCGGCACCAAGGCCGAAGGGCGTTGCATTCGCGCGGGTGACGACCTCGTCCTCGTCATCAAAGGGCAGGACGGCGAGGATCGGGCCGAAAATCTCCTCCCGCACGGCGCGCATCGTGTCCGTCGCGCCCGAAAGCACGGTTGGCGGGAAGAAGAAGCCATTGGCAAAAGCATCATCCTCAAGCCGAGCGCCGCCGCAAACCGCACCGGCACCCTCTGCCCGCGCCTCTGCCATATAGTCGCTGACCCGCGCCAGTTGCCGGGCTGAAACCAGCGGGCCGAGATCAACTTCAGGATCGATGCCGTTGCCAAGTTTGAGCGCGGAGGCATGGCTGGCCACGGCACGCGCGAAGTCTTCGGCAACGCCGCGCTCCACGAAAAGGCGCGTACCGGCGCTGCAGACCTGCCCCGAATTGGCGAAGGCGGCAACGACGGCCATCTGTGCCGCCTTGTCCAGATCGGCGTCGGCAAAAACGATGTTGGGCGATTTTCCGCCAAGTTCCAAGCTGACCCGCTTCAACGTACCGGCCGCCGCGGCCATGATCGCACGCCCCGTCGCATCGGAACCGGTGAAAGCCAGTTTATCCACGCCGGGATGGGCCGCCAATGCGGCACCAGCCTCTGCGCCAAGGCCGGTGACGATGTTGAATACGCCGGGCGGCACACCAGCCTCCAGCGCCAGCTGCCCCAGCAGCAATGGCGCGAGCGAAGCGTCTTCGGCAGGCTTCAGCACCAGCGTGCAGCCAGTCGCCAGAACCGGCCCCAGCTTCAGGATGCTGGCCCATAGCGGCCCGTTCCACGGAATGATCGCGCCGCAAACGCCGACCGGTTCCTTGACCGTGCATGCGAACATGTCGGCAGCCGACGGATTGGCCGTCACCCCCTCTATCCCGCGCGCCATCCCTGCGTAATAGCGTAACAGGTCGACCAGCATCGCCACGCTGCCTCGCGTGTGGCGGATCGGCGAACCCATGTCGATCGTATCGAGCAGGGCAAACTGCTCGGCATCGCGCTCCACCAGATCGGCAAGGCGCATCAGCAGTGCCTGACGGTCTGACGGAGTGAACGCCGGCCACGGACCGGTTTCAAACGCCGACCGCGCGGCGGCCACGGCGTCATCGATATCGGCCACGCCGCCGCGTGCGAAATCGGCCAGATGCTCCCCCGTCGCCGGATTGTGCGACGACAGGGTCTGCCCGTCGCGAGCAGGCACCCGTTTCCCGCCGATCAGGAGGCCGTGGGGCGAACCGGTGAGGAAGGGGTGCATACTCATCCCGTCAATCCTTCAGCGCAAAGCTGATGGTCTGGGCGCCGTCCCACAAGGTTTTCTTGCCCAATGCGGCAAGGTTCTCGTTGCCCTCGATGATCGTCATGAAGTGAATGCCTGCCAGCGGCCCCAGCTTGCTGGCGAAGGCGACACCGCCGTAAGCAAGCAGGATCTCGGTCTCGCTATAGCCACCGGGGTAGAAGATGAATTCGCCGGGCGCGGGATAGCGCGTGGGATTTTCCCATGGCAGGTCGTAGGCGTCGTCGCCCATCGGGATCCACACGCCCTCGCCACTCCACCGCACGTGGATGACTTTCTCGTCATAGGGCATCATGGCCTTGAAACGGGCGGCGGTTACCGGGGCCAATTCCTCTTCAAGGCGGGCGGTAAATTCATAAGGCCCAGCCTTGATGGAAACGAGGGTCATCGCAATTCTCCGTACAGGAATATCAAAAAAATTCAGGCGCTTGCCATGCGGGCGAAGCCGCGTTCCAGATCGCCGATCAGGTCGTCGACCTCTTCCAGACCGACATGCAGGCGCAGCGACGGTCCGGGCGCATCCCACGTTACCGCCGAACGCAGGTCGGACGGGTAGGTCGGCACCACCAGGCTTTCGTACCCGCCCCAGCTGTAGCCCAGCTTGAACAGGTCCATGTGATCGAGCATCGCCGCGAACTGCTTGTCGGTGCAGGCATTGAGCACGACGCCGAACAGGCCGGAGGCTCCGTCGTAATCACGCTTCCAGATGGCGTGGCCGGGATCGTCGGGGAGAGCGGGATACATCACCCGCGCCACTTCGGGGCGGCCCTGCAGCCACTTCGCCACGGTAAGCGCCGACTGCTGGTGCTGTTTCATCCGGATCGGCAGGGTGCGTAGCCCGCGCAGGGCCATGTAGACATCGTCCGGCCCGCCGCAATAACCGCTGCCCGATGCGGTCGCCTTTACCGGTATGAACGCTTCCTCTGTGCAGACGGCAATGCCGAGCATCAGGTCGGAGTGGCCCGAAATGTACTTCGTGGCCGCATTGATCGAAACGTCGACGCCGTGCTCCAGCGGGCGGAAATTGACCGGGCTGCCCCAGGTATTGTCGAAAACGGTCTTGATCCCGCGCGCACGTGCCAGCTTGGTGATCGCCGGAACGTCCGTCATCTCGAAAGTCAGCGAGCCGGGCGATTCAAGGTAGATAACCTTGGTGTTCGGCTGCAGCAGGCTCTCTATCTCGGCACCGATCGTCGGGCGGTAATAAGTGATCTCGACACCGAACTTGCGTAGGAAATCCTCGCAGAATGCGCGGGCCGGACCATAGAGGCTGTCGACGATGAGAAGGTGATCGCCCGCAGAAAGAAACGCCGTCAGCGAAGCGCAGATCGCGCCCAGCCCGCAACTGGTCGTAACTGCGCGATAGCCGCCCTCCAGCATGGTGACGGCATCTTCGAAAGCGCGTGTCGTGGCCGTGCCTTCGCGCCCGTAGGTAAAGCCATCATAGGCACCGGAGGCCCGGTCCCTTCGCGTTTCGAGCAATTCCTCCACGCTTTCGAAAATCACTGTAGAACAGTGATAGACCGGCGGGTTCACCACTCCGAAATTCGCCGCCGGATCACGCCCTGCATGCAAGGTCTGCGTGCCGCGTCCGAAGCGGGAAAGATCGGTCTTCATTACGTGGTGTCTCCTTAGATGATCGTGCCGGAATCGACGATGATGTCCTGACCGGTCATCATTCGTCCGCCCGGCCCCAGCAAGTGCAGGACGGCAAGGGCAACGTCTTCCTCGCTCACCAGCCGGCCCAGCGCCGTGGTGGCGACGAAGCGGTTGTACGGGGCGTCCGGCTCCTCGCCGTTGCGCGCAGCCGATTCCCGGAACAGGCGGCGCAGACGCTCACCGTCGATACCGCCGGGCGAAACCATGTTGACCCTTATTCCGTGCGGCGCGGCATCCAGCGCGGCAGAACGCACCAGTCCGCGCACCGCCCATTTCGATGCGGCATAGATACCCTGCCCCGCAACGCCCTTGTGACCATAAGTGCCGCCGATCACCACGATCTGCCCCGATCCGCGCGCGACCATGGCCGGAAGGAAGGACCCGAAGGCGTTGATGACGCCAAGCACGTTGATGTCGAAACAATGGCGATAGGCCGCCTCGCCACCTTCCCAGATCGGCGCCTTGCCGGAACTGACACCGGCCGCACAGATCACCGCGTCGGGAACGCCGATCTCGGCGGCCATGGCGTCGAATGCAGCGGAGAGGCTTGCGGCATCGGACACATCGGCGCCGTAGGCACTGGCACCCTGCCCCACCGCTTGCGCAGCCGCCTCGCCGCAGGCCAGATCGCGCCCGAACAGCGCTAGGCGCGCGCCCTTGGCTGCAAGGATATGCGCCAGCGCCAGACCAAGCCCGCGCGTGCCGCCGATGATCGCGATCGTCATGCCGCGGGCAAAATCTTCCTGCGCTTCACTGACTGTCATGATAGGCCCGCCACTTCGGTGTCCTGTCTGGTTACTGCGCCTGCGCGAACTGCGCACAGGCCCTGCCCTGCGCCATGCGGGCGTCTTGTTGCACCATCCGGACTAAACTGCGGCCCGTGTTGCGCCAAGGTGAAGTTTCGGCAGCAGGGTAGTACCAAAAAAACAACGCGCGATACCCTTATGTTGCACTACGACTACAAGGGTAACGAGCGGACTGCCGGGGCGCGGCAAGTGCGTTCGACGTGGCCCGCTGGCAGGTCCAGCCGGGTCGATCGCACTGCGATGGAGCCTGTCTATGAGCCGTTCCGCCGACGATGTTTCCGCTGCCCGGGCAATTTCGCTCGATGAAGTACCGGTGATCGATTTTGCACCGTTCCTGTCCGGCAGCGCCGAAGACCGACAATCCGTGGCTGACACGATCGCCGCCGCTTGCGAGGAGATCGGCTTCTTCTACCTGATCGGCCACGGCGTGCCGCAGACCGCCCGCGACGATATCTTCGCTGCGGCCCGCGCGTTCTTTTCCCGCCCCAAGGGTGAAAGAGCGGAAAGCGCGGCAACGCCCGAATGGTATCGCGGCTGGATCGGCGCGCCCGACGCAGAGGTTTTTTCGCGCAACACGCGCCTGTTCGAACAATATCGCCTGCAGCATGAATGGCCCGCCGATCCCGAAGACATGGAACATGCGGCGATCTTCGACCAGCCCAACCGCTTTCCCGAAGACATGCCGGAATTCCGCGCGGCCAGCGAGGCCTACCTCGATGCCATGGTCGTGCTCTCTCGCGAATTGCTACGCGCATTTGCGCTTGGTCTGGGTCTGCCGGAAAACCGGTTCGACGACTGGTTCCAACACCCCGCATCGCAGCTCTCGATGAACTACTACCCACTCTTGCCGACCGGCGCGGACGACGAAGTTTCCAACATGGTGCCGCACACCGATGAAGGCCCGTTCACGATCCTTGCCCAGGGCGAGGTCGGCGGTCTGGAAGTGAAGCGGCGCGACGGGACATGGATCAAGGCACCGCCGATCGATGGAGCCTACACCATCAATGTCGGCGACATGATGATGTGGTGGTCCAACGGTCGCTTCCTTTCCAACCTCCACCGCGTGCGCAACCGCGCCGGAGAGGAGCGCGTGTCGGTCCCCTATTTTGCCAATCCGGACCGCAGCGTCGTGGTCGCCCCCCTGCCCGAACTGACCGATGGCGAACCTGCCTATCCGGCAGTCAAGGTGGCCGACCACCTGGCCCGTTTCTATAAAACTCTCGCGAAGAACCCGCACGAAATCTATGGCTGACACACCTTCATTGCCCCCTCGCCGGGCGCGGATCGGCGCCGACATCGGCGGCACTTTCACCGATGTCGTGCTGGAAACGCCCACCGGTCGCCATTCGACCAAGCTGTTGACGACATATGACGCGCCCGAACGCGCCCTGCTCGACGGCGTGCAGCTGTTGCTGACCGAAGCGGGGCTGACCCCGGCCGACGTCGAACTGGTCGTCCACGGCACGACACTGGCCACCAATGCCCTGATCGAACGGCGCGGCGTGGCAACCGCCCTGCTGACGACAGAAGGCTTTCGCGACGTTCTGGCACTCGGCACCGAAAGCCGCTTCGACCAGTACGATATCGCCATGGAAAAGCCCGCAGCGCTCGTCCCCCGGCGGCTGCGGCTGGGCGTGCCCGAACGGATCGCGGCAACCGGACAAGTCCTGCTGGAACTGGACGAGGACGCGGTACGCGCGGCAGCGGCCACTTTCCGCGAAGAAAACATCCGCTCTGTCGCGGTGGCCTTCATCCACGCCTATGCCAATCCGGCGCACGAATTGCGCGCCGCCGAAATCCTGGCCGAGGAAATGCCGGGCGTGAGCCTGTCGCTATCCAGCGAGGTTTCGCCGGAAATGCGCGAGTACGAGCGGTTCTCGACCACGGTGGCCAACGCCTATGTCCAGCCGATCGTCGATGCCTATCTGCGGCGCCTTGAAACGCGCCTTGGCGAACTGGGCTTTGCCTGCCCGCTCTATCTGATGCTCTCGTCGGGCGGTCTGACAACGGTGGACATCGCCGCGCGTTTCCCGGTGCGTCTGGTGGAAAGCGGCCCTGCGGGCGGCGCGATCTTCGCCGCATCCGTCGCAGCGGAACGTGGCGCCAAACGGGTGCTCGCTCTCGACGTTGGCGGGACCACGGCCAAGATCTGCCTGATCGACGACTATCGCCCGCAGACATCGCAAGTGTTCGAGGTCGGGCGCGCCCATCGCTTCCGCAAGGGATCCGGCCTGCCGCTGCGCATTCCGGTGGTCGAAATGCTGGAGATCGGCGCGGGCGGCGGTTCCATTGCGTCCGTCGATCGCGCAGGGCGACTGGCGGTCGGGCCGCACAGTGCAGGGTCCGAACCGGGTCCTGCGGCCTATGGCCGTGGCGGCACCCGTCCCACGGTTACCGACGCGGACATCGTGCTGGGCAGGATCGAGCCGAGCCGCTTTGCCGGCGGCAAGGTAACGCTCGATCCGGCGGCTTCGAATACGGCTCTGGCCGCACTGGGCATCTGGGACGGCAAGGCCGAAACCCTGGCCGTGGGCGTAAGCGAGATTGTCGACGAGACGATGGCCGGCGCAGCGCGCGTCCATGCCGTGGAACAGGGCACGACGCTGGAGGAACGCAGCCTGATCGCCTTTGGCGGGGCCGCGCCGCTTCACGCCGCCCGCTTTGCCGAAAAGCTCGGCATCGACGAAGTCATCATTCCCGCCGGTGCCGGCGTTGGCTCTGCCGTGGGCTTCCTGCGCGCGCCGGTCAGCTACGAAGTGGCGCGCAGCCATCACCTGCAGCTTGTCGATGGTGCCGATCTGGGCGCGTTGAACACGTTGCTCGACGCCATGGCCGCACAGGCCCGCGCCCTTGTCGACAAGGGCGCGCCGGAAAGCGAACAGACCGAGCGGCGCGTCGCACTGGGCCGCTATCAGGGACAGGGCTTCGAGATACCGTTCGACCTGCCCGAAACCGCGCTGACCGATGTAGCCGACCTGCGCACCCGGTTCGAGGTCGCCTATCGCCAGCAGTACGGCAGCCAATCGCTGGACCTGCCGGTGGAGCTGCTGACTTTCCGCGTCGCGGTATCGGCATCGGTATGGCAAGGGGCCGATCAGGGGGCACCTGCCGCTGAACGCTGGATCGAACCACCGGCCCATCGAGAGGTGATCGATCCCGACGCCGGTATTGCCATGCCGTTCGCCATCGTGTCGCGCGAAACGATGGAACCGGGCGATGCGGTACGCGGCCCGGCCCTGATAACCGAACGTGAAACCACGACCGTCGTGTCGCCGCGGTTCGACGTGCGCATGGACGTCAACCGCTACCTCGTCCTCACCCGCCGTCCAGCAGAGATCGAAGCATGAGCCAGGCCCTTTCTGAACTGCGCAACCAGGTCATCTGGACCCGTCTGATCGCCATCGTGGAAGAACAGGCGCAGACGCTGATGCGCACCGCGTTTTCCACCACCGTGCGCGATGCGGGCGACTTGTCCGCGGCCCTGTTCGATCTGGAAGGGCGGCTGATCGCAGAGGCGGTGACGGGCACGCCTGGCCACGTGAATTCGATGGCATCGGGCGTTCGCCACTTCATCGAACGCTTTCCGCTCGACACCATGAATGCCGGCGATCACTTCATCACCAACGACCCCTGGCTGACCGCCGGGCATCTGCATGACGTAACCGTCGTCTCGCCCGCGTTTCATGACGGGCGACTGGTCGGTCTTTTCGGGGTCTGCTGCCATCAGGTCGATATCGGCGGGCTGGGACAGGGACCGGATGGCCGATCCATCTACGAAGAGGGCATCCAGATCCCTCTGATGAAGCTGGCCAGCGCAGGCGATCTTAACGAACCGCTGCTTGAGATCATCTGCCAGAACGTGCGAACCCCGCTGCAGGTGCGGGGCGACATCCTGTCCTACGTCACCAGCAACAACGCCGCGATCCGCCGCCTTTCGGCCATGCTGACCGAATTTGCGATGTCGGACCTGCAGGGCGTGGCGGACTATATCGTAGACCAGTCGTTGACTGCCTCGCGCACCGAAATCGCGCAGCTGCCGCAGGGCAGCTGGAGCAGCACGCTCACTCTTGACGGTTACGATCATCCGGTAACGCTGCGCGCGACCCTGACGATCGACGGGGAAACCGTGAAGGTGGATTATGCTGGGTCCGATCCCTGCCTGCCGCGCGGCATCAATGTCGTACTGAACTATGCGCGCGCCTACACCGTATTCGCGCTGCGCTGCGTGATCAGTCCGGAAGTGCCCAACAACGCCGGTGCCCTCGCCCCGTTCGAAGTGACCGCGCCGGAAGGCTCGATCCTCAACGTCCAGCGCCCGTGGCCTGTCGCGGCGCGCCACATCATCGGCCAGATGCTGCCCGACCTCGTGTTCGGATGCCTGTCGCAGGCGATCCCCGACCGGGTGCCGGTAGAG
The DNA here is from genome assembly GCF_001634625.1 of Croceicoccus bisphenolivorans. Taxonomy (GTDB): domain Bacteria; phylum Pseudomonadota; class Alphaproteobacteria; order Sphingomonadales; family Sphingomonadaceae; genus Croceicoccus; species Croceicoccus bisphenolivorans. The sequence goes on from NZ_LRSE01000001.1 coordinate 277,558, forward strand.
GGCAGCTCTTGCTTGTGGAGCGTGCAGTTGCGCGGACGCCTGCCGTCTGAAGAACAGGGCCGCCAGGGCGATCTTTTCGACACCATCTTCTTCAATTCCGGCGGTTCCGGCGCGCGTCCGGGGCAGGATGGCCTGTCCGGCACGGCCTTCCCCAGCGGCGTTCGCGCCATGCCGGTTGAGGTGACCGAACACGGCGCACCGATCGTGATCTGGCGCAAGGAGCTGTCGGCCGACAGCGGCGGCGCGGGCCGGCTGCGCGGCGGGCTTGGCCAGAAGGTCGAAGTGGCGATGCGCGACGGCAGCCCGTTCGAGGTGCTGGCCATGTTCGAACGCGTCGACCATCCGGCGCGCGGGCGCGATGGCGGCAGCGACGGTTCGGCCGGCGTGGTGCGCCTGTCCACCGGCACCCTACTGAAAGGCAAGGGGCGTCAGGAAATTCCGGCGGGCGAGCGGCTTATTCTCGAAGTTCCGGGCGGTGCGGGTCAGGGCGATCCGCGCGACCGGGATCGCGTTGCCGTCACCGAAGATCTTAGCGAAGGCTTCATCTCCGCCGATGCAGCGCGCGCCATCTACGGCCTTGCCTGACAAGGCTTGACGCGCGCGAGGCCTGACCGGTGGTCAGGCCTCCATGTCGAATTCGTCGTCGGGGGCGAACGCAGGCACATCGTTCATCGGCAGAGTCCGGCAATTATGCAGGTCGCTTGCCAATTGCTCGGCGAACTTGGCCGCGGCAAGCGGCAGGGGACGTCCCTTCAGCTGGCCCAGCACCAGTGGGCCGTAAGTTCGGTCAAGATCGCTGATCCGCCGCACGGCAAAACGCTCATCATTCTCCCACGTGGCCGCACCGATATCGATCTGGAACGTGATCAGGTCGCTGGCCGCCACGATCTCGCCCAGCATGTCGAAATTGTTCGCCTCGACCACGATGTTCGGTTTTACCGAGCTGTTGCTGAGCCGGCTTTCAATAATCTCGCGCCCGCCGAACGAGGTATTGGGCATGGCAAGGTCGTACTCCGCACATTCCCGAAGGCGCAGGACAGGTTTTGCCGCAAGGGGATGATCGGCCGCCATGATGGCGAGCAACCCCTGCCCCACCGAAAGAATCGGCTGCAATTCGGGATGACGCAGCGGCCGGAAGATCAGCGCCAGATCGATTTCGTATTCGCTCAGCGCGCGGACCGCCCGGACATGGTCGGTCACAAGGATCTTGAAGCGCAGCTGAGGATAGCGACTGCGGAAATCGACGATGTGCCGCAGAAGGAAGCTGCGCGCGACTGCATGGCTGCAGGCAATGCGCACGTCGCCACGTTGCAAGCCGGTCAATTCCTCGATCTGCGAATAGACGCGCGTCAATTCAGAGGTTTGTTCGCGAATCCACCGGATGAAAAGTTCGCCCGCGGCGGTCAGGCGGACGCCCAGCGAATGCCGTTCAAACAGCGGTGCGCCAAGATCATGCTCCACGTCCTGAATGCGCCGCAGCAATGCCGACGGCGTCATGTTCAAACGTTCGGCAGCCTGCCGCACCGAACCGGCGCGAGCGACTTCATCAATGTACGCCCATATTCTTTGATTGCGCAAAGCCAAGGCAGCCTCCGTTCGCTTTTTTGCACCACCCTACTCGTGTTTTAGCATAACTAGGGCAACGGGCCATGCCTTATGAAAGAGCATGCATGATGCGATAGGTCAACAAGTCAATCGAAAAATGCGCCGATATCATAAATAAATTCTTATCGACAGAAGGAACAGCATGGACCTTGGTTTGGCCAATAAGGTTGTTATCATAACCGGCGCAGGCAAAGGAATGGGTCCGGAAATAACAAAATCGTTCTGTTATGAAGGATCATTGGTTTCAGTACTTGGTAGAGATTTATCTGCACTTGAGATTTTGAAAGAGAAATACCCAGAATACAGGGATAGTATCTCTCTATTCTCATGCGATGTCACCAAGGCGGATGATTGCGATCGCGCCGTGGCAGAGGTTGTTTCAAAGCATGGTCAGGTGGACGTGCTGGTCAATGTGGCGGGCGGCACGGGGCCGGTCGGCATCCCGGCATGGGAAACCAGCCCGGAAGCTTTCGAGGAGATCGTGCGGCTGAACATGGCCGGCTGTTTTCACATGATGCGCGCCGTCCTGCCCCCGATGATCGCGCGCCACTACGGCAAGATCGTCAACGTGGGCGGCACGTTCGGCATGCATGGCCGCGCCGGACGCATGGCATATTCGGCATCCAAATGGGGGCTTCGCGGCATAACGAAGTCGACCGCGATCGAGGCCGGACCGCACAACATCAACGTCAACATCGTTGCGCCCGGCATGGTGGATGGCCCCCGTTTCCGCACCAAGGTCATGCCCGGCATGGCAGCGGCGCGCGGCATCACCGAAGAACAGGCGATCGACGAACATGCTTCCGAATATGCCCTGCGCCGGATCAGCCAGGCACAGGACGTAGCAAATGCCTGCATGTTCCTCGCTTCCGACGTCTCGCGCCAGATCACCGGTGTCGACCTTCCGGTGGATGGTGGCTGGGCCGCCCTGTAACAACATACTGCGATCGCAGCGCGCGATCGCGCAACCAGAATGAAAGACACTGCCATGCTTGCCGATCTTGTCATCAACGGGGCCACTCTCGTCACCGACAGCGCGACTTTCCCCGCTTCGATCGCGATCAAGGACGGCGCGATCCTGGCGATCGGCGGCGCGGACGCCATGCCGGAAGCCAAAGAGGTGCTGGACGCAACCGGCAAGTTCCTGCTGCCCGGCGCGATCGACGCGCACGTGCACTTCCGCGATCCGGGCTATACACACAAGGAAACCTGGGAGACCGGCACGGCGAGCGCCGCAATGGGCGGCGTAACGACGGTTTTCGAGATGCCGAACACCAACCCGCCAACGGGAAATGTTGAAGCTCTCAATATCAAGCTCAAGTCGGCCGAAGCCGCCTACGTCGATTTCGGCATTTACGGCCTGCTGGGCGAAGACAATCTCGACCAGCTGGAAGCCCTGATCGAAGGGGGCGTCGCGGCTTTCAAATGCTTTATGGGCAACACCTTCGGCAACCTGCCCTCCCCGCCATCAGGCGCGATCCTTGAAGGGTTCGAAATCGTTGCCAAGCACGGTTATCGCGTGGCGCTTCACGCGGAAAACGCATCTATCATGGCCCGTCGCCAGAAAAAGCTGCAGGCCGCAGGCCGGTGTGACCCCCTAGCACACCTTGACGCCCGCCCCCCTGTCGTGGCGGTCGAAGCCGTGGCGCGTGCCGCCATCCTTGCCGAATGGACCGGCGCGCGCATTCACATCCTCCACGTCTCGTCGGGCGACGAATTGCGCCCGCTGCGCGAAGCCAAGCTGCGCGGCGTGGACATCACGGCAGAGACCTGTCCGCACTACCTGCTGCTCGACGAACATGCCTATACCGACAAGAAGTCGCTGATCCGCGTGAACCCGCCCGTGCGCGAGAAGGTTCACCAGGACCAGTTGTGGCAGGGCGTTGCCGACGGCACCATCGACATGATCGCCACCGACCATGCGCCGCACAGCCATGACGAAAAGCACCGCGACGATATCTGGACCGCCGATTGCGGTTTCACCGGCGTACAGACCCAGATGCCGCTGATGCTCAGCCAGGTCGTCGCCGGGCGGATGTCGATCACGCAATATGTGCGCATGACCTCGCTCGCTCCGGCCAAGGCATTCGGGCTCTACCCCCGCAAGGGCGCGTTGCTACCCGGATCTGACGCCGACATCGTCATCATCGACATGGACCGCGAAACCATCGTGGAGCCGGGCGATCTCCAGTCCAAGGGCAACTCCACCCCGTTCGAGGGTTGGACCGCCAAGGGTGCGCCGATCCATACGCTGGTACGCGGCCGTTTCGTCATGCGCGATGGAAAGCTCTGCACCGAAGCAAAAGGCCACGGCCTCAACGTCCGCCGCATCCAGCAGATGCCGACCCCAACGCCGTGCAATACCCACACGACGACGGCAGCGATTCTGGCAAAGGCGCCCTGAGGCATTCCCTTCGCCGACGTCTCGACCCCCACTGCCAGGCATACGATCATCGTTTCGCTAAACGGCAAGTTCGACTTCACCCGAACGGGCATGGAAACGGCACGTCCGGTTGCGGACAGCGGTAGCCCTGCCTAGACTGGTTGGCATGAGCGACCAGCAAACCGGACCCGTCCTTGTCGCAACCAACCTGTCGGCGCGTGATGACCGTGCGATCGACCGGGCCGTCATGCTGGCCCGCCACCGCGGGGTGGAACTGGTCGTCGTCCATGTCGTGAAACCCGGCAGCCGCAAGGCCGAAGACGCCGAACGCGCCCGCACCGAACTGGCCGAAGTGCTGCCGGATGGCGTGGACGCGCGATTATGCCTGCCCATCGGGTCCGCCCCGCAGGAAATCACGCGTGTCGCGGGGGAAACCGGGGCGCAGATGATCGTGACCGGCGTGGCCCGCTTCAACGACATCGGCGACTATTTCCTCGGCACGTCGGTCGATCACATCCTGCGCCATGCCAAAGTGCCGGTGCTGGTGGTGAAACGCCGCCCGCACGCGCCCTATGCCAAACTGCTGGCCGCGACCGACCTGTCGGAAACATCGGCCGGGGCCATCGCGGTGGCGGGCGCGCTGTTCCCCGATAGGCGGATGCGCGTCGTTCACGGCTGGCACGTTCCCTTCGCCGGATGGCAAAAGGCCGTACACGTGCGCGACGAAACCGAGACCGCGGCCAAGAAAGCGCTGATCGCGTTCGTGGCGGAATCGGGCTTTCCCGAACCGCTGCGCGACCGGATCGAGCCGCTTACGCTGGAGGGTGGAGCCGAACGCGCGGTGATCGACGCGATCGAAAGCTACCGACCTGACCTGCTGGTGCTGGGCACGCAAGGCTGCGGCGGATTCCGTCAGGCGACACTGGGCAGCACCGCAAGCGCGCTGCTTTCCTCCGCCCCGTGCGATGCACTGGTCGTGCCTCCGGCCTGCTGAAACTCCCCACTATCAAATGATTTAGGCGGATCTGCAGAGGCGTGGTATCCTGCGGTCCTCAACCGCGTCCACGGGCGCGCAATAAAGCGCCCGGGGCGCCCACGAGGAGGGTGCCTATGGCCTATACCGATACCCGTCACGACCCCAACCGCGGCGCGACCATCGCAACCGTTGCCCTGATCCATGTCGGGCTGGGTTACGCGATCGTCTCCGGCTTTGCCGGCGGGGTGATCAACGAAGCGACCGACACGTTCAAGTCGATCTGGATACCCGAAGACAAGGTGGAGATCATCCCGCTCGACCCGCCGGTCGTGCCCGATCCCGCGCCTTCGCAGGCAAGCGAACCGAAGATCGTGCCCGTGCCGACACCTTGGGACACGAATGTGGACTTCAAGGTGCCCGACGTGCCGATTCCCGACACGCTGCCCACCGCCTATTCGACCGACGTGATCGAAATCCCGATCCGCGAAACCACGCCTGCGCCGAAATTCACGCCCAAGGCCGCCGTGCCGAAAGGTAATCCTGGCCGGTGGGTGCGCGAAAGCGACTACCCTTCGCGCATGGTGCGGCTTGGCATAGAGGGCAGAACGGGTTTTCGCCTGTCGATCAGCGCAACCGGCAACGTGACCGGCTGCGAGATCACCCGCAGCAGCGGCGCGGCAGAGCTTGACCGGGCCGCCTGCGACGCCTTGCGCGATCGCGCGACGTTCAAAGGGGCCACAGACGGTAACGGCAATCCCGTCGCAGGCACTTATGAAAGCACCATCGTCTGGCAATTGCCGGACTGACCCGCACGCATGTGGGGGAGATGCGGTCCTCCCCCTTACCGGGCGGGGCCGCATCGGTTATCGTTGTCCGATGATCAAGCCCGCCATAGCCGCACTCGCCCTCATCCTTGCCGCCTGCCAGTCGGTACCGGCGCCTGAACCAGTCGCCGCCGCGCCGGCGCTGTCGCCGGGGCTGAGCGATACCGGATGGCGCTTCACCCGCTTCACATCGATGGACGACGCACAGGGTGTGACGGAAGCTGGCGGGCGCACCTTCACCCTGTTCTTCCACGCCGACGGCACGGTGACCGGCACGTTCGATTGCAACAACGTGTCCGCGCGCTGGAACGAAGGGCCGCTTTCGGCCACCGGCACTGCGCTCTATCTTACGCCCATCCGCATGACCCGCATGGCCTGCCCCGCAGACAAGCTGGCGATGTTCCTCGGCAGCCAGCTCGCCTATGTCAGCAGCTACACGATCGCGGAGGGCGAAATGCACATGGCGCTGCAGATGGATGGCGGCATCATTTCCTTCGAACCGTTAGACTAGGGAGATGGAACCGGAATTCTGGCATTCGCGCTGGCAGGCGAACGAAATCGGCTTTCACGAGGGCCGCGCCAACGACCTGCTGGTCGCGCATCTGGGCGAACTGGAGATCGAGCGCGGCGCGCGCATTTTCGTACCTCTGTGCGGCAAGGCGCAGGATATCCCGTGGCTGCTGGCGCAAGGTTACGAAGTCGTCGGCGTTGAACTGTCGGCGATCGCGGTGGGTCAGCTGTTCGCCGACATGGGCGTCACGCCGCAAGTAACCCGCGCCGGAGCGTTGACACGGTACGATGCACAGGGGATCACGATCTTTGCGGGCGATATGTTCGCGCTTGAAGGCGATCTCCTCGGCCCTGTCGATGCGATTTACGACCGGGCCTCGCTCGTCGCGCTGCCCTCGTCAATGCGCACGGCTTACGCTACGAAACTGCGCGAACTTGCCCCCGATGCGCCGCGCCTGCTGATCACCTTCGTCTATGATCAGGCGATGGCGAACGGCCCGCCGTTCTCGATCCCCGAAAGCGAAGTACGCCGCCTGTTCGGTAACGATTATCGCCTGACGCAACTGGAGGATCGCGATGTCGAAGGCGGATTGAAAGGGATGACTCCGGCGCGCGAAGCGGCCTGGCTGATCGACGTTCCCGCCTAGGTCTTCCGCGCTTCCCATTCGCGGCGAAGAATGCCCCAGATATTGGCATCGCGGATGCCGATGTGGGTATCCCATGTCTCGCGCATCCGCCCCTCCAGCGTAAAGCCGAGCCGTTCCAGCAGGCGGTTCGAACCGTCGTTGTCGGGATCGGTATCGGCAAAGACGCGGCGGATTGAGGGGTCGGCAAAGGCCACATCGATCAGGGCCGTTATCGCCTCTGCCGCGATGCCCCTGCCCCGCCATTTCGGGCGGCACATGTAGCCGATCTCGACATAGCCCGGCTTGCGTGGAAATATCGCGCAATAGAGGTACGGTTCGTCATCATCGCGACCCGCCGCCACGAATGTCCGGCCGGTTCCCGGTTCTTCCGGGCACAAATAGGCACCCAGTTCCGCCTCGTCGGCAAAGACGTCGCGGCTCCACCATGTCATGCTGTCGGGATCGCTGAAGGCGTCGAACAGGTGGGCAATATCGCCTTGGTGCAGCGAGCGCAGGACGAGCCGTTCGGTGGTGGCAACCGTCTCGCTCATTGCCCCTGCAGGAACTCGACGAGCGCCTTCACCTTCTTCTGCCGCCATTGCGGACGCGGCGCGACGAGCCAGTAGCCGTAGCGGCTCTCCTCGATATCGCCCAACGCGACGAGATCGCCGCTTTCCAGCGCGTCTTCCACCAGCTGGAACGGCAGGGTGGTGCGCCCCAGCCCGCTTTCGACCGCGGCCAGCGCCTGCCCCGTTGCACCGACATGCATCGTCGCGTCCACGCCATCCGGCGCGGGACCACCGGGCCATGCGATCCACGCATCGTGCGCATCGGGCGCGGCGACAACAACCTGCCGCGCAGGGGCAAGCGGCACTCCTTCAAGATCGCCCGGCCCTTCGGCCAATCGCACCGCGAAATCGAGGTTCGCCTCGGCAAAATCGGCCAGCGCACCGCCCGCCATGTGGAAACGGGTATCGGGATGCACCGCGCGAAAAGCGCCAAGCCGGCGGGCAAACCACGCGCCGAAGAAGTCGCGCGGGGCGGCGAAAGTGAAAATGTGCGAAAGCTGACCGGCCTGCATAGCCTGCACCGATTCCTCGAACCGCAGGAAGCCTTCACGCAGGGAATCGAGCCCCGCCTCCGCCTCGTCCGTCAGTTCCAGCCCCTTGGGCGTGCGACGGAACAGGACAACGCCCAGCAAGTCCTCCAGCGCGCGAATCTGCTGACCCACGGCTGCCGGCGTGACGGCAAGCTCGTCCGCCGCGCGAGTGAACGACAGATGCCGCGCCGCTGCATCCAGCACGCGCAAGCCATTGAGAGGAAGATGGGTCCGTTTCATCGCCGGGCGGGTTTAGGGCGGGTTTGCGGTTTGGGCAACGGGGCGGTTTGGGCGGCAATGGTTTGGGAGACCGTCATTGACGGAAGATCACCGCCTCATCATGGTCAGGGGGCTTGAGCACTTGTTGCCAGGAAACGACTTCTGCGACCTCACGGTGTGAGGCGGTGAACACCTCGGCAGCGACATCTCCGGTGCCTTCTATTGCCCGCGCAATTTTGCCCTCAGACCAGCCTTGCGTGGTCAGATATTGACACTCGCTGTCGCATAGAAAGTTGCGAATGGAGGGATTGTCTATTGGGGGTCGCCGCCCTGCCCTGACGCTCCATCACCGCTCAAACAGCTGCGGCCTTATCGGTGGGAACGATCAACGTAACAAAGTGACGCATCAAGGATAGTCGGGCTGGTCTACACAACGACCACAATCGGATCGTTAGCGGCAATTCCACATATGGTCAGAAATATCGGATAGCTGTCGTGCCGCTAACCAACTCCTTAAACCGCAACGTCAGCCTTGATCACGGCCTGCGGCGCGTAGTCCTCCACTTCGAAATCCTCGATCCGGTAATCGTCGATACTTGCAGCCTTGCGGGTCAGGCGCATCTTCGGATGGCCGCGCGGCTCGCGCGACAACTGCTCGCGCGCCTGCTCCACGTGGTTGAGGTAGAGGTGCACATCGCCGCCGAACCAGACGAACTCGCCCAACTCCAGCCCAGCCTGCTGCGCCAGCATCAGTTGCAGGGCGCAAGCGTTCACCCAGTTGAAGCCGACGCCCAGCAGCAGGTCGGCACTGCGCTGGAACATCAGTGAATTGAGCCTGCCGTCCGATGTCACGTGATACTGGTAGACCATGTGGCACGGCGGCAGGGCCATCTGGCCGACCTCCGCCACGTTCCAGCCGTGGAACAGCATCCGGCGGCTGGACGGATTGTTGCGCAGCATTTCGATCAGGTCGCCGATCTGGTCGTATTCGCGCCCGTCGCTGCTAAGCCAGCGCCGCCACTGCTTGCCGTAAACCGGGCCAAGCTCGCCCCACTTCGCGGCAAAGGCGTCGTCCTCTGCAATGCGCGCCTCGAAATCGGGCTGGCTGATATCCTCGCCCGTCTCTCGCCGGTAATTCGCCAGCGGCCAGTCGGTCCAGATCTTCACATTCTCGCGCACCAGCGGCTGGATATTGGTGCCGCCGGTCAGGAACCACAGCATCTCCTTCACCGCAGTCTTCCAGAACACCCGCTTCGTCGTCAGCAGCGGGATCGACCCGTCCGACAGGTCGAAGCGCGCCATCGCGCCGAAGACGGACCGCGTGCCCACCCCTGTCCTGTCGACTCGCTCATCCCCGCGTTCGAGCACGTGTTCCAGAAGGTCGAGATACTGGTATTCGGGGTGACGCATGCCCAATGCCCTGCGGATCGCTGCTGGAGAGTGAGAACTCTAGCCCAGCCATGCCCGAAGGCGAACCCGCACGGGGCATAAATGCGAGGAAAAACGCGAAGGTCCGCAACAAAGTCCATGAAAGCGAGAATGCCCGCTTGCCAGTGGGTGAAGTCCCCCTTATAGGCGCGCACCTGCCTCGCCGCGACGGCACCACCGAAGCGGCAGACCGACCGGTCGGGGAGTAGCTCAGCCTGGTAGAGCACTGTCTTCGGGAGGCAGGGGCCGGAGGTTCGAATCCTCTCTCCCCGACCAATTTTCGCTAGCGATAGACAGCCCGGTGGCTGTTTATCCGCGAGCATTCCCCAGCGAAGCGCCAGGCGCACCTAACCGGCGACAAGGCGGGAGGCGACAAGCGCCCCCACCCCGATCTCACACCGCAAACAGTGTCCGCCCCTGCCCTGCGATATGCGCCAGCATCGCGGGCGAAACCGGCACAGCGTTCTCTGCCCGCCCGACCATCGCGCGGAACTGGCGGATTGCGGCGGAGCGGCTTTCGGCCCAGCCATCGACCGAGGCCTGCAGGTCGGCTTTCGCCTTTTCGCTGCGCAACAGGCGACGCAGGAATTCCAGACGCATCTGCTGAAGATCGCGCGACAAACCGGCCACCAGCAGGCGTTCCCACGGATCGGACGGGCTCATCACCGCAGCCGTTTGCTGCGCCCAGTCGATGCCCAGCCTTGCGCCAAGATCCGTGAAGGTCGCCGCGATCTGGCGTGCGTCGATCCCGCTGTCGGCGGCAAGCCGCGCCAGCCCGACCGCGCCGTCCATCTCGAAGAGGTTGACCACCGGCACGGTATCCGCCACCGGCGCGCCTTTTCCGGTCAGTTCGCCGCGCAGGCGTTCGGAATGGGCCAACGCCGCCGCTTCGAGCAGGTTGTCCGTATCCTTGGCCAAGGCGTCGACGAAAGGTTTAAGCTCGTCCTGCAACGCCTGCGGCGCAACCGGCCCCGCGCCCAGCCGCAGGACATCGGCCATGTGGCTGCGCACGGCGCTTGCGGCGCGGTGGAGCAGCAGCAAGCGTGCTTCCTCTCCCATCTTGCCATTTTCGATCCGCTGCCACAGCGATCCGAGGTCGAACAGCAGGTCGACCGTAATGAACGCGCCGGCAACGTCGCAGAGCAACGCGCCTTCCTCTTCCGCCAGTTCGAACGGCAGGACCATGCCCAGCCGGTTGACGACGCGGTTGGCGACTTCGGTCGCGATGATTTCGCGCCGCAGGCGGTGACCTTCGATGTACTTGCGGAACTTGCCCTGCATCTCTGCCGGAAATGAGCCGACCAGCGATGCTTCCAGCGCGGGATCGTCAGGCAGCTTCGAATCCTCGATCGCCTTTTGCAGCACGAGCTTGGAACTGGACAGGAGCACGGCGAGTTCGGGGCGGGTCAGCCCGTGCCCGTCGGCGGCGCGGCGGGTGAAGACGTCGCTTGCGGCCAGCCCCTCGGTCTTGCGATCCAGGTCGCCGCCATCTTCCAGTTGTTCGATCAGCCGGATCTGCGATGCCGTGGCTTGCGAGCCGCCCTGTTCAGCAACGGACAGGGCCAGCGTCTGCAGGCGGTTGTCTTCCAGCACGATGTCCGCGACCTCGTCGGTCATCCCGGCAAGGATCGTGTTGCGGCGTTCTTCGGACAGGCGGCCCGCCTTGCGCGCGGCTTCCAGCGCGATCTTGATGTTGACCTCGTTGTCCGAACAATCGACGCCCGCCGAATTGTCGATGAAGTCGGTGTTGATGCGCCCGCCACCCAGTGCGAACTCGATGCGCCCGGCTTGCGTGATGCCAAGGTTCGCGCCTTCGCCGATGACCTTCACCCGCAAGTCCGCCGCATCGACGCGCAACGCGTCGTTCGACGGGTCGCCGACCTCGACATGGTTCTGCGATGTCGATTTGACGTAAGTGCCGATCCCGCCGAACCACAGCAGGTCTGCCGGTGCGGCCAGCACCGCAGCGATCAGGCGGTCGGGCTCGACCTCCTTATCCTCGATGCCAAGCGCCGTTCGCGCCTGCTTTGACAGCGGAATGCGCTTCATCGTGCGCGGGAAGACGCCGCCGCCCTTGCTGATCAGCGCCTCGTCATAATCGGCCCAGCTGGAGCGCGGCAGGCCGAACAGGCGCTTGCGCTCCTTCCAGCTTGTCGCCGGATCGGGATCGGGATCGATGAACACGTGGCGATGGTCGAACCCCGCTATCAGACGGATCGATTTCGACAGCAGCATCCCGTTACCGAACACGTCACCCGACATGTCGCCGCAACCGACGACAGAGACGGGATCGTTCTGCACGTCGACGCCCATTTCAAGGAAGTGGCGCTGCACCGAAATCCACGCACCGCGCGCGGTGATGCCCATCGCCTTGTGGTCGTATCCGTTGGAGCCGCCGCTGGCGAAAGCATCGCCCAGCCAGAAGCCGTGCGCCTTGGCAATGGCGTTGGCGACATCGGAGAAGCTGGCCGTGCCCTTGTCGGCGGCGACCACGAAGTAGGGGTCGTCACCATCCAGCACGCGCACGCCCTGCGGGTGGACGACCTTGCCGTCGACGATATTGTCAGTAACCGAAAGCAGCGCGCGGATGAAGACCTGGTAACTGCCCTTGCCTTCCGCTGCCCACGAATCGCGGTCGCGAACCGGATCGGGCAGCTGCTTGGGATAGAATCCGCCCTTGGCCCCCGTCGGCACGATGACAGCGTTCTTCACGCGCTGTGCCTTCATCAGTCCGAGGATTTCGGTGCGATAATCGTCGCGCCGGTCGGACCAGCGCAGGCCACCGCGCGCTACCGGCCCTGCGCGCAAGTGGATGCCCTCCACCCGCCGGGAATAGACGAAAATCTCTCGCCACGGCAGCGGCTTGGGCAGGCCCGGCACGCCCGAACTGTCCAGCTTCAGCGCCAGCGCCTCTTGTGCCGCAGGGGCAAAGGCGTTGGTGCGCAGCACCGCCTCTATCGTCGCATGATAATGGCGCAGCAGGCGATCGTCGTTGATCGCGTTGACGTTGGCCAGACCGTCGCGGATTGCCTTGCGCGCCTTGTCTGCCGCGGCGTCGGGCTTCTTCGTCGCCGGATCGTGCATTGCGCGAAACAGGTCCACCAACCCGCGTGCCACCGCAGGCGCGCCGGCAAAGGCGGAAACGACCGTGCCGATGGTAAAGCCCAGCCCGCCCTGCCGCAGATAACGGTAGATCGCGCGCAGCCACACCGTTTCCTGACGCCCCAGTCCGGTGGAGACGACCAGCCGGTTGAAAGCGTCGTTTTCGTCTACGTTGTTGAGGACGGCGGAAATCGCCCCCTCTATCGCGGCGGCGCGATCCATCACCGCGCCGACATCCCCGTCCTGCCCCAGGCTGAGCACGAAGTCGTGAACCGTGCCGATCCGCCTTTCGTCCAGCGGGGTCGGGATTTCGGCCATCACGCGGAAGCCGAAGTTCTCCAGCGCCGGAACCGCATCCGACAAAGGCAGGACGCCTTCGTACTGATAGACTTTCAGGCGGATCTGGTCTGCAGGATCATGTTCCAGCCGATAGAGGCGCGCATCGCGGCGAAGCGAGGTGTCATCCTCCGGCAAGGCGGCCAGCGCCCTGATGCGCAGAATGTCGCGCGCAGCTTCGGCCGCGCCGTAATCGGCGCGATAAGCCACGGGGAATGCGTTGGCATAATGCGCGGCAAGCGCGGCGGCGCGGCCCGCATCCTCGCATTCGGCAAGGGCATGTTCGACCGCTTCCTCCCAACCGCGCAGCATCGTCTGCAGCCGCGCATCAAGCGTTGTCTCGTCCGGCACGCCCTGCCCGCCGCGAATGTCGAGCACGAAGCGCAGCAGGGCCAGATTGCCCCCTTCGATCTGCAAGGCCCAGTCCAGCGTTTCGGCGCGGGATTCGCTTTCCAGCAGATCCATGATGCGCAGGCGCGTTTCCGTGCTCATCAGGTCGCGCGGCAGCCAGACGAACGCGAACATATGGCGAGAGAGGGCACCTTCGACCAGCGCAAGGCGCGGGCGCGGGCGATCGACCAGTCCCGACATCATCGTGGCAAGCCGGGCGATGGCATGTTCGGGCAGACCGATCAGGAGATCGTGGGGTAGCACGGTCAGCGCGTGGAGCACCGCCTTGCCGGTATGCCCTTTCGGATCGAAGCCCAGCCGGACGGTCAGTTCCCCGAATTCGCGCCGCATGCGCGGCACCTCGTCGGGCGGGGTGTTGAGTGCGGCACTGGTCCATGTGCCCGCATGGGCCGACAAGGCGACGATCTTGCCATCCTCCACCACCGGCACAATCAGCAGGTCCATCGGCACGGGGCGGTGGACGCGCGAAAGCTGGTTCGCCTTCACCGCCAGCGGCGCCTTTGCCAGCGCATCCTCGCCCAGCCGGTCGAACCATGCGAAGGCGCGATCCCACGAGGGATCGGCAAGAATCTGGCGCGCGGACTTTCGGCAAACGCCCAGCACCTGCGACTGGCTGCCGTCGCGGTGGCGGGTGACATGGCCGAGCTGCGTCAGCATGCCGCCTGCAAACCAGTCGAGCAGCGCGCGCCCTTCGGGATCGGCGACGCAGCGTGCATCACGCTCCATTGCGGTGATCATCTTGGGCCAGTCTTCGACTGCCGCGCGAACATCGGCGAGCGTTGTCTGCAGCGCATCGACGATCTGGCGGCGGTGCGCACCGTCCACGCGCGGCGCCTCTACATAGATGAACGATTCCTCGCGTCCCGCAGCGCCATCGGCCTTCAACGTGACGAGCGTGCCGTCGGCACCGCGCTCCACCGGAACGACCGGATGGACCAGCGTGTCGGCGACCAGTCCGAACTCCGACAGGGTGGCGGCAATGGAATCGACGAGGAACGGCATGTCGCGGTTGATGATCGCGATGCGGGTACCGCGTCTTCCTTCGGGCGCGGAGGCGATCGTGATGACCGACTTGCCCTCTTCCCGCTGTGCCGCGGCGTCGAGCAGGAACTGCGCAATCTCGGTCCGAAAGGCCTTGGGCAATGGTTCATCGCCGGGAAGTTCGGAATCAACGATGTGCCGGATCAGCACGTCGACAAGCTTGCTATCGCGCGATGCGGTCTTTTCGCTGCGCGCCCTGGATGTGGTCTTGGTCAAGTTCCCTCGCCATTTCTTTATCTAGCAACGATGCCCACACCGATCCTAATGTCCGGAAGAGCGGTTCGATCCCGAAAATGCAGCGGTTTTCTTGCATTTTTGCCGGAATCAGGACCGATACTTCGGTGGTATGCGGTGTGGCTCGTCTATCCTTTCGTCGCCGCTTGCTGATACGCATCGGCGCTTGTCATGCCTTATGGCTCGCACATCGCCCCTGCTCCCGCAATTGCGGTCGGGCCGCCATGCACAAGTGACCTCGCGGCCATGGAACTTGCTGCATCCGCGAAGAAGGGTTGACCCCCATGCACCTGCCGCCACATAGGACAAACGTGACCCGGACAATGCCCGAACCGCCGCCGCTCGATCCGTCGCGCGATGCGCTGTTCCTCGATTTCGACGGAACCCTCGTGCCCTTGGCAGAGAGGCCGGAGGCCGTGCACGTTCCCGATACATTGATAGAGCGGCTGCACCGGCTGGCCGACCGGCTGGACGGCAGGCTGGCGATCGTCAGCGGCCGCTATATCGCAGACCTCGACGGCTTCGGCCTTGGTGCCCTGCCCGTCGCGGGCAGCCACGGCGGCGAATGGCGGCTTGCCGATGGCGAGCACTGCGCCCTGCCCCGCCCGAAATCTCTGGACGCCGCACGCGAAGCCTTCGTCGCTTTTTCCGCCGCGCGCGAAGGCGTGATCTTCGAGGACAAGCCGCTGGGTGCCGCGCTCCATTTTCGTCTGGCCCCGCAACATGCCGATGCCAGCATCGCCCTCGCGCGCGAACATGCAGCGGGCCTGCACCTGCAGCCGGGGCACGAGATGATCGAGGTGCGCGTGCCGGGCGTTCACAAGGGCACGGCCATCGCGCGGTTGATGGATGTGCCGCCGTTTGCGGGGCATCGCCCGGTGTTCCTGGGCGACGACGTTACCGATGAGGACGGCTTTGCCGCCGTCACATCGCTGGAAGGGCATGGCGTATTGATCGGCCCTGTCCGCGAAAGCAGGGCCGCATACCGCCTGTCCGATCCGGCCGCAGTGAAAGCATGGCTCGCCGCCATGCTCGAACCGGCAGGATGACCGAAAACCAAGCATGCAACCGGGGGACGGACAAATGAGCCGCCTGATCGTCGTATCCAATCGCGTATCGCTGCCCCATCCCGATGGCGCGCAAGGCGGTCTTGCCGTCGCGCTTCAGGCTGCACTGCGCGAAGCGGGCGGGTTGTGGTTCGGCTGGTCCGGACGAGAGGTCGAGAAATTCACCGGATCGGTCAGTTTCGAGGAAATCGACGGTGTGCGATCCGCCGTCGTCGATCTCGAACCGCAGGACGTGGAGGAATACTACAACGGCTTTGCCAACCGCACGTTGTGGCCGCTGTTCCACTACCGGATCGACCTTGCCAAGTACAACCGCAGCTTCGGCAGCGGGTACGAGCGGGTGAACAAACGTTTTGCCGAACCGCTACATGTCATGATCGAACCGGGCGACACCGTCTGGATCAACGATTACCACCTCATCCCCATCGCCTCGCAACTGCGCGAGCACGGGGTGAACAACCGCATCGGCTTTTTCCTCCACACGCCATGGCCGCCGACGCGCCTGCTGGTATCCCTGCCTTATCACGAGCGGCTGGTACGCTCGATGTTCGCCTATGACGTGATCGGATTCCAGACGAGCGAGTGGCTGGAAAGCTTCCTGCACTATTGCCAGAACGAGCTGGGCGGCACAGTGGATGGCGAATACGTGACGGTGGACGGCAAGACACTGCGTGCCGCCGTCTGCCCCATCGGCATCGACTTCAAGAACTTCCTCGAAGCGGCAAAGACACCCGCCGCGCAGGAAATCGCCGAACGCACGCGTATCTCTCTTCGCCAGTTGAGCATGATCGTGGGTGTCGACCGGCTGGACTATTCCAAGGGGCTGGAAGAACGCCTCAACAGTTTCGAGACGTACCTCAACCGGCATACAGAGGCGCACCGCGCCGTTGTGCTGGTGCAGATCGCCCCGCCGTCGCGCGGCGAAGTCGAACAGTATCGCAACGTACGCGAAAAGCTGAACGAGATGGCGGGCCGCATCAACGGCGCCTTTGCCGAAGTGGACTGGACGCCGATCCGCTACGTCAACCGCGGCTATTCCCGCGACGAGCTTGCCGCGCTCTATCGCGCCGCGAAAGTCGGGCTGGTCACGCCCTTGCGTGACGGGATGAACCTTGTCGCCAAGGAATATGTCGCCGCGCAGGATCCGGAAGATCCCGGCGTCCTCGTCCTCTCCCGCTTTGCCGGGGCGGCGGCGCAGATGCAGGAAGCGTTATTGGTGAACCCCTATGCGCCCGAGGAAGTGGCCGACGCAATCCACACCGCGCTCACCATGCCGCTGGCAGAGCGCAAGCGGCGGCACAATATCCTGCTGGAAGGGGTGCGCAGCGAAGACGTGCACTGGTGGCGCGAACGCTTCGTCAGGATGATAGAGGAAGCCCCTGCCCACATCGGGCAGGACGGTTAAATCCCGCTGACTTGCGGGCCGGTCCGGTAACCTTGCCGCAAGACTGGTTCCTAACCGTTTCGTAAACCATTCGCTTCTACCTTCACCCTCCCTTGTCTGCGCCTTTCCCGCGCACGGAGGACATAGATGAAGCAGTCGGGTTCGGTTCGCATTATCCTGCTGACGACGCTGGTGGCGGCGTCGATCATGGCGGCAAAGACATTCGTTCCCGCGATCCCGCTGGGCACGACGGTCGTTGCGGCGGCACTTGGCCTTGCGCTCATCTTCTCCCTGTTTCGATCGGATGCGCGCACACGGCGCGGTATTGCCGTGGAACAACAGCAAGCGAGTGCACCCGATGCGCGGCAGATGGATTCCGATGCGATCCGCCGCCGCCTTGAAGGGCGCCCCGTTCCGCAAGTCAGCCCCGGACCACTGACCCGCGACATGAGCGCGACCGCTGCGACGGGAAGCGCGGACGGCCCGATCGAGAACGACTGGCCGGAAGCTGCGCCGGCGGCATCCAACGACGCGCCTGTCCTCGAACTGGTGCCCGTGGAGGTCGAAGAACCCGCTCCTGCCGAGGAACCCGCGATCCACGATGAAACGACGGGATGGAGCCCAGCACCGACGTTGGATCGCGATGCCGACTGGCAAACCGGCCCTGCGCATGATGATCCGAACTGGGATAGCGTGGCGCACCCTGCCGAACCGGTCATGCGGCAAGTGGCGGAAGCAGCGGAACCACCAGAAGAGCTTGCCGAACCCGTTCTCGACCTGACGGATGTTGTCGAGGAACGGGCATCGGCCACCGCCCTTTCCGAAACCCTCGACTGGAGCGATTTCGACGATTTCGGTTCGCCCGAACCGGAGCTTGGGACCCAACCGGAACCTGCGCCTTCGCCGGAAGCTGCAGTGGCACCGGGACCCCTGGCGGATGCGGTTCCCGTGCCAGCCGACGCTATCGCATCCGCACGCGCCAACACCATCGTGCTGGGCGAAATCTTCCCGCCGACAAGCAGCCCCGGCCTCTCTTTCTATGGCGGCCTGCCCGTCGCGCCAGCCGGTTTGGCATGGCCGCGCGCCCAAACAGACACCGGAGAGATCCCGCTTACTTTCGTAATGCAGCTCGAATGCGCAAAGCTGGCCGGACAGGACGCGACCGGACTGCTGCCTGCCGACGGCGTACTCTACCTGTTCATGGACCTCGACTGGTCCCGCCCCATGGCATACCGCTTCGTCCATGTTCCCTGCCCGACCGGAGCCTGGTCGCAGATCGAGGCGCCTGCCGATCTTGGCCCCGCATACGGCAGCCAGGCCGTCTGGGCATGGCCTTTCTGCGCGGGGGCTGATCATGACGCGCGCGGCGTCATCCCGCGCCGCCTGCCGCAATGGGCGATCGAACCTGCGCGCGTCGATCTTGCCGCAGGCGACGGGCGGTTCTGGACGGTTGGCCACGAATTGCTGGGCCAACTGGCGCGGATCGATGGCGGCGGCACTGCGCCTGCGATGCCCGCGGATTTCGCGCGGCCATACCCCGCCTTCCCCCACGACTGGTCCGCCGTCCGCATGGCCTGCGCCTATCTGCTGGACCTGATGCGACAGGACAATCAGCCCGCAGAACTGGCCCGCTGGCTGGATGAAACGCGCATGCTCTATGCCGTGGCCAGCCGCGAGGAACCGTTCGAGCCCATCCCGCAAGTCTCTGCCAACGAGATGTGGGGCTGGATGGAACAGGTGCGCACCTCGCTCGAACCGGTGTTCCCCGCCATCGTCAGTGCCGCGATCAATGCCACGCTGGGCGCGCGCGGAGCAGCGGCAGAAGCCATTCCCGCCGAATGGATCGAACGCGCTGCCGCCGCGCACAAGCTGGCCGACCGGCCCGCACCCAATCGCCTTTTCGGTACGCCTTCGTGGGTACAGGGGCATTTGCGCGACTTTATCGAGAGCGAAGTGCTGCTGCTGGAAATCGGCGGCAACGACACGCTGGGCCACTTTTTCGGCACAGGCGTCCTGCAATTCACGATTGCGCCGGAGGATCTTACCGCCCGCAATTTCGATCGGGTGCGGATGACCGTTTCGGCGGCCTAACCTCCGCGCAGGAGTTGCACACCGTAGTCCCGCTCGAACAGGTAAAGCGCGATCCGCGCGGCTTCTCCGCGCGAGCCAGTAAGGCCGCCATCGCGATCCATTAGCAGGCGGGCATCATCGTGCGCGGTTTCCAGCAATTCGCTGATCTGTTCGGGGCAGGCCAGTTCGAAGCCCTGTTCCCCCGACTGCCGCGTGCCAAGGATTTCGCCCCCGCCGCGTAAGCGCAAATCCTCTTCGGCAAGGCGGAACCCGTCCTGCGTTTCCCGCATCAGGGCCAGCCTTTCACGGCCCGTTTCGGATAGCGTATCGCCGCGCAGCAGCAGGCAGACCGATTTCTCCGCCCCGCGCCCGACCCGCCCGCGCAACTGGTGCAGCTGAGCAAGGCCGAAGCGTTCGGCCTGTTCGATCACCATCAGCGAGGCATTGGGCACGTTGACGCCAACCTCGATCACTGTCGTCGCCACCAGCACCGCGACTTCGCCACTGGCAAAACGCGCCATGTTGGCATCCTTCACATCGGCCGGAAGCTGGCCGTGGACCAGCGTGACCGCGTTTTCGCCAAGCGCCTGCCGCAGCGTATCGAACCGCTCCTCCGCTGCCGCGATATCCTCCGTCTCGTGCTCGCGCACCATCGGGCAGACCCAGTAGGCCTGCTTGCCTTCGCCGACATGGCGGCGCAATCCAGCGACAACATCGCCCAGCCGCTCGTTCGCAATGACGCGCGTGTCGATCGGCTGGCGGCCCGGCGGCAGTTCGTCGAGCTTCGACACTTCCATCTCGCCATATTGCGCCAGCGTCAGCGTGCGCGGGATCGGCGTTGCGGTCATGGCAAGGCAGTGCGCCGTTCCCCGCGCCTTCTGCTGTAACAACAGGCGCTGATTGACGCCAAACCGGTGCTGCTCGTCGATCACGACAAGCGCGAGATTGCGATAGGCTACACTGTCCTGAAAGATCGCATGGGTACCAACGATCACATCGATGCTGCCATCCAGCAGGCCCATCAGGATCGATTCCCGCGCTTTGCCCTTGTCGCGCCCCGTCAGCACCGCGATCTCTATCCCCGTGCCACGCGCCATTTCGACCAGCGTGTCGTAATGCTGGCGGGCAAGGATCTCGGTCGGCGCCAGCATGGCCGCCTGCGCCCCGCTTTCCACCGCGACCAGCATGGCATGGAGCGCCACCGCCGTCTTGCCGCTGCCGACATCGCCTTGCAGCAGTCGCAGCATCGGGTGGCCTTGCGCCAGATCGCCCTCTATCTCGCCGATGGAGCGCTTCTGCGCCCCTGTCAGTTCGAACGGCAGGCGCAGCTTTTCCCGCAAGCCCCCGTCGCCCCGCAGCGGCACGCCCTTGCGCCGTTTGTTGTCCGCCTTCACCAGCATCAGCGCGAGGGCAGAGGCGAACAGTTCGTCATAGGCCAGCCGATCGCGCGCGGCCTTGTGCTGCCCCTGATGCGCCAGCACCAGCGCGTCGCGCCACGCGGGCCATTGCTTGCGGTCCAGCTGCCCCGGCTCGATCCATTCGGGAAGCTCCGGCGCTTCATCCAGTGCCTGTTCGATCAGCGCCTGCAACCGGTTCTGCGTCAGGCCTTCGGAAAGCGCATAGACCGGCTCCCGCGTGGCGCCCATCGCGACCCCGCCCTCCGCGCTCACGTGATCGGGATGCACGATCTGCAGCATGTCACCATACTGGTCCAGCTTGCCCGCAACCCACCGTTTTTCGTTCAGCGGCAAGGACTTCTTCGCCGAGTAAGAGGCGCGGCCGAAGTAGGTTAGCGACACGACATTGCCGATCGCATCGCTGGCCAGCACGTTGAACGGCCCGCGCCCGCTGCGGCTCTGGCGGTATTGCGTAGGGGTCAGTTCGACGATCACGTTTTCGCCCACCGCCGCCTCGTCCAGATTGGCGACGACGCGGCGGTCGATAAAGCGTTCGGGCAGGTGGAACGCAAAATCGCGCAGGCGCGACAGGCCCAGCTTCTCCAACGGCTTTTCCAGCTTCGGGCCGACGCCTTTCAGGCTGTCGGCACCGGCAAACAGGGGATTGAGCACTTCGGGCCGCATGGCACCGGCTATAGCGCCTTGCACATCAGGGTCCACACAGGTAGTCGCGCGCCATGGTGGACAGTGCTCGTCTCGGCAGGTTGAAATTTCGCGCATGGCATCGCGGCACGCGCGAGGCCGACTTCATGATCGGCGGTTTCTTCGACAAGAACCACGCGTCGTGGGGCGATGTGGAGTGTGACTGGTTCGAGGCTTTGCTCGAAGAAGACGACGTCTACATCATGGCGTGGGCACTGGGCACGGAAATTGCGCCCGAACGCTATGAAGGGCCGCTGATGGATGCGATGCGCAAGCTGGATTACGTGCACATCCATCGTTGAGCGGCGAAATCCGCCCTTGCGCGGGAACTGTCACATAGCCAGATAGTCCCCCTTAGACATGGCTGACCTTCCCAAAATTATCGCCGCGGAAAAACCGCTGGTGCTGTCTTCGCTTGCGCGCGGCGCGTTGCCGCTCGTCCTGTCCGACCTTGCCCGCGCCGCCGCGCACGCAAAAGCGCCCGCCCGAACCGTGTTCATCGCGCCCGACGAACAGGCGATGGCGGCAGTGGCCGATGCCGCGCCGTTCTTCGCGCCGGAACTGGACGTGATCGAGTTTCCGGCGTGGGACTGTCTGCCGTACGACCGTTCCAGCCCCGCCCTGTCTGTCAGCGCGCGCAGGCTGGCGGCGTTGCAGGCACTGCAGCGCAAGCGCAGCGGCCCGCAACTGCTTGTCACCACCGTCAACGCCGTATTGCAGCGCGTGCTCACCCCGTTCCGCATTCGCGAGGCGACGCGGATGCTGGAAGTCGGCAGCGAGATCGGACACGAAAGCCTGATCTCACTGCTGCAGCGGCAGGGTTACGCGCGCAGCGACACCGCGATCGACGCGGGCGAATTTGCCGTGCGCGGTTCGATCTTCGATATCGTGCCTTCGGGCCTCAAAACGAAGAACGACAAGGGCGAGATGGAACAGGCGGGCCTGCGGCTCGACTTCTTTGGCGACGAGCTTGAGAGCCTGCGCCTCTACGATCCCAACACCCAGCGCACGACCGGCACTCTGGAACGGCACCTGCTTCTTCCCGCCAGCGAGGCTTTGCTGGACGAGGATACGATCAAGCGTTTCCGCACCCGCTACCGCGAACGGTGGGGCGCGACGGCAACGGGCGATCCGCTGTACCAGGCGGTGAGCGACGGGCGGCGGCTGGCGGGTATGGAACACTGGCTGCCGCTGTTCGAGGACAAGCTGGCGACGCTGTTCGATCACCTTGGCGACGGGGATGTGACGATTATCGACGGCGGCGCGCTGCGTGCCGGTGATGAACGGCTGGACGAGATCGTCGACTATCACCGCGCCCGCACCGAGAGTGCGCGAACCAGCCCCGGCGCCTATCGCCCGCTGGCGTCGGAAGCGCTCTATCTTGCGCGCGACGAGTTCGAAGCGGAACTGGCAGGCCGCCCCGTCCACCGCACCTCGATCTTCGCAGAGCCGGAGGCCGAGCGCGTCGTCGACTTCGGTTTCGGCTCCGCCCGCGACTTCACGCCCGAACGCACACGCGGAGACAATGTCTACGAAGTCGCCGCCAAGTACCTGAAAAAACAGGCTGATGGTGGCAGGCGCGCGATCCTTGCCTGTTATTCCGAAGGCGCGAGAAAGCGCATCGTCAGCCAGCTTGGTGAGGCGGGCAAGTACGAACCGGCCAGCGCCGAAACGTGGCAGGAAGCACTGGGCATCGCGGCAAAGCAGCGGCCCGTGGCGGTAGTGCTGCCGCTCGAATCGGGCTTTGCCAACGATACGCTTGAATTCGTGACAGAGCGCGACTTGCTAGGCGACCGGCTCATCCGCCGGAAAAAGCGCAAGAAGGATGCCGACGCCTTCATGGCGGAGCTGCAGGCGCTGCAGCCGGGCGACCACATCGTGCACATCGATCACGGCGTCGGCCGCTATATCGGCTTGCAGTCCGTTCCCGTCGGCAAGAGCCCGCACGACTGCGTGGCACTGGAATATCACGGCGGCGACAAGCTCTATGTTCCGGTCGAAAACCTCGACGTCCTCTCCCGCTATGGCAGCGGGGAGGAGAACGTCCCGCTCGACCGGCTTGGCGGCGAAGGCTGGCAGAAGCGCAAGGCGCGGCTGAAGGAGCGCATCCGCGAAATCGCGCACGAACTGCTGGCAACAGCGGCAAAACGCGCGCTGCAGAAGGCGCCGGTTATCGAGGCCGATCCGCAAAGCTACGATCCCTTCGTCGACCGTTTCCCGTGGAGCGAGACGGAGGACCAGGAACGCGCGATCGACGATGTCATGCGCGATCTGGAAGACGGCAAGGCGATGGACCGCCTCGTCTGCGGCGATGTCGGCTTCGGCAAGACCGAGGTGGCCCTGCGCGCCGCCTTCGTCGCGGCGATGGCCGGACAGCAGGTGGTGATGATCGCGCCGACCACGCTGCTGGCACGGCAGCACTATGCCAACTTCTGCGAACGCTTCGGCGGCTTCCCGCTCAACATCGGGCGCCTTTCCCGCCTCGTCCCCGCCAGGGAGGCTGCGGAAACGCGCGAAGGGCTGGAAGCGGGCAAGATCGATATCGTCGTCGGCACCCACGCAATCCTGTCAAAGAGCGTGAAGTTCAAGCGGCTAGGCCTTGTAATCGTTGACGAAGAGCAACGCTTCGGCGTCACGCACAAGGAGAAGCTGAAGGCCCTGCGCGCCAATGTCCACGTCCTGACGCTGACGGCCACGCCGATCCCGCGCACATTGCAGATGGCGATGTCGGGCCTGCGCGAACTGTCCGTCATCCAGACCCCGCCGGTCGACCGCCTTGCCGTCCGCACTTACGTGATGGAATGGGACGACATGGTCGTGCGAGAAGCCCTGCTGCGCGAGCATCATCGCGGCGGGCAGAGCTTCATCGTCGTGCCGCGCATCGCAGATATGCCCAAGATAGAGGACTGGCTGCTGGCGACCGTGCCGGAGGTCAAATACGTCTCCGCCCACGGCCAGATGGGTGCGGGCGAAGTGGAAGAGCGGATGAGCGCCTTCTACGAGAAGAAATACGATGTCCTGCTGTCGACTACGATCGTCGAATCGGGCCTCGACATCCCCAGCGCGAACACGATCATCATCCACCGTGCCGACCGCTTCGGCCTTGCCCAGCTTTACCAGCTGCGCGGGCGCGTGGGCCGGTCCAAGCTGCGCGCTTATGCCTACCTCACGACAGAGGAGGACAAGCAGATGTCCGAAGTCGCCGAAAAGCGCCTGAAGGTGCTGGGCGATCTCGACACGCTGGGCGCGGGTTTCCAGCTGGCCAGCCACGATCTCGACATTCGCGGTGCCGGCAACCTGCTGGGCGACGAACAGTCGGGCCATATCCGCGAGGTCGGCTTCGAACTTTACCAGTCGATGCTGGAGGACGCGATCCTTGCCGCCAAGGCGGGCGAACTGGGCGTGGTCGAAGATCGCAGCGGGCTGAGCCCCCAGATCACCGTCGACGCGCCGATCATGATCCCGGAAGACTACGTGCCGGACCTGTCGATCCGCATGGCGCTCTATCGCCGTTTGAACGAGGCGAAGGACAAGGACGAGATCGAGGCGCTCGCCGCCGAAATGATCGACCGTTTCGGCCCCCTGCCCTCTGCCACGGAAAACCTCGTCAAGCTCATCGAGATCAAGCTGCAGGCCTGCGAGGCGCAGATCGCCAAGATCGATCTTGGCCCGCGCGGCGCGCTGGTCGCCTTCCACAAGGACGAATTCCCCGATCCGGTAGGCCTCATCGCCTATGTCGAGCGGCTGAAGGGCACGGCGCGCCTGCGGCCCGACATGAAGCTGGTGATCGAACGCAACTGGGGTGATCCGAAATCCCGCCTCAACGGCCTGTTCCAGCTGACCAAGGGCCTGTCCGCCATCGTGCGGCGCGCGGCGAAGGTGAAGGAACCGGCCTGACGCCATTGCCAAGCCGGTGGCCGCTCCATAGGGTCCGCCGGGCCTGAGGGGGGAGTCGCAGGAAGCATGGCTAAGATCGAAAAACTGGCACTGGCGGCATCGCCGACAGACAAGGCGCAGGCGACTGCGAAGAAGCTGTCGCAGGCGCACGATTTCGTGTCGATGGCAGAGGCGGACGCGGTCGTTGTGCTGGGCGGTGACGGCTTCATGCTGCAGACGCTGCACCAGATGATCGAGGACGAGCACATCCTGCCCGCGTTCGGCATGAATCGCGGCACCGTCGGCTTCCTGATGAACAAGGTCGAGGCGAGCCGCCTGCCCATTCTGGACAGGGTCAACCGCGCCCGATCGTTCGAGGTTTCGCCACTGATGATGACGGCCGAGACGCAAAGCGGCGAGATCGTTTCCACTTGCGCGATCAACGAAGTCTCTCTGCTACGTGAAACGCGCCAGACGGCGAAGCTGGAAATCAAGGTCGGTGCGAAAGTGCGCATCCCCGAATTGATGTGCGACGGCGTACTAGTGGCAACCCCCGCCGGTTCCACCGCCTATAATTTCAGCGCGAACGGCCCGATCCTGCCGCTGGGCTGCGGCCTGCTGGCACTCACGCCGATCTCCGCCTTCCGCCCCCGGCGCTGGCGCGGCGCGATCCTGCCCGATCACCTGCCGATCGAGATTCGCAGCCTCGACGCCGACAAGCGCCCGGTCTCTGCCGTGGCTGACCAGCGCGAAATCCGCGACATCGCGAAGATCCGCGTGGAAGTGGCGCACGAGCGTGATCTGACCTTGATGTTCGACCGCGGGCACAGCCTTGACGAGCGGATTGTGGGTGAACAATTCGCGATCTGAAAATTGCGTCGTTCTAAGGGTTGCCAAACCCCGAATGGCCCAATATAGGCGCACCCCTGCCCGCCAGAAGGGCTGCTCCCCGATAGCTCAGCGGTAGAGCATTCGACTGTTAATCGAATGGCCGTAGGTTCGAATCCTACTCGGGGAGCCAATTTCCACCACATCGCTGGAAAACAATGGCCCGGCGGCGCGATTGCCACGTTGCTGCCGCATTGCTGCGCCCAGTTGCACGCTGCACCGGACAAGGCGCGGATACCGATCCGCACTCCATGCGTTGATCAGGCAAAAGCAGACGAAAGTCGCCTGTTATCAAAATATTGGAGATACCCCATGGGTGAACTGACCGAAAAGATCAAAGGCAACGTAAACGAAGCCATCGGCAACGCGAAGCAGCAGAGCGGCAACCCCGAAACCCGCGCCGAAGGCCGTGAGCAGGAAGCCAAGGGCGAAGCCCAGCAGTTCAAGGGCAAGGTCGAAGGCGCACTGGGCAACGACATCTGATCGAGGCCGCCCGCAAGGGTTGGTACAAAGGGCTCCGGATCATTGATCCGGGGCCCTTTTCCTTGCGGAGGTTCATGGTGGCTGCGGATCATCGATCCGGGGGCCTAGTTTGCGTGGACGTCAGGCCGCCGCGATTTCCGCATGCATGCCATTGTCGCGGATGGCGGAGAATGCTGCGTCTCCGAGTACCTCGATCTTCGGTTCCAGGCCGAGCCTGTCGGCAAGGTTCTTCAGGTCCTTTGGCGCGGGATGCGTTGCGAGAGCGGCATGGCTTTCGTGAAAAGCCAGTCGCAGAATGCCGTTTTCGGCCCTGAGGCGAGTCATCAAGAGCGATTTGCGCGATTGCAGACCGATACGGCGGCAAAGGCGGATCGCCAGCCCCCAGGTCAGCGCTTCGTCCAGCCTTTCCTGCGGTGCAAGGTCGGTAAGAAGCGTAGGCAGTTCCGTCGTCCCGCCATTGGCAAGGATGGTCGCCGCCATCATCGCACGCCCGACATCGTCGATGGCCAGCCAGCGCTTGTACAGCGCCCAGTCCACCGCCTGCTGCAAGCGCAGGTTCGGTTCGACCTGAAGCGAGGCGAGCGCCAGCATCGTGGAGGCAAGGCGCAGGCGTTCGCTCCCCTCCCCGTCCTGCGGGCTGCCATCCACGGTCCACGCGGCCACGCGGGTAGCCAACATCGGCGGCGCGCCGTGCTGGCCGGCGAACAGCGAAATACCCGCCAGCAGCGGGTCCTGCGCCCGTTCCACCGGCTCCAACCGATCGTAGAGCAGCCCTTCGCGCAAACCCCAAGCCGAAAACACCAGCCGTTCGGGCTGCAGCAGTTTGAGTAGGCAGACCAGCAGTGCCGCCGCGTCCGGCAGGATCAGCGAACGCATGGTGGAAACGCGCGGGATCGCCTTCAGCGCCTCGCTAGACGTCTTGGCCGTGCGGCGCGCCAGCTTCATCGCTGTCGCTGCGTCTATCTCCAGCCCGTGCGGATCGGACAAGGGATGACCCTGCTGACGCATGGCCAGGATTGCCATCGTCCGCCACGTGCCACCCACGAGGTAAAGAGTGCCACCGCAAGGCTCCTTCCAGCCCGCGTTCTTCAGCGCCTTGCCCACGCGCGAATGGAACTTCTCGTCTCCCGCCTCACGCAGAGCGGCAAGGCGCAGCGAACCGAGCGGCAGCGTCGTGCCCCGGCCCGGTTCGTCGCCGGAAACGGAAATCAGCTCGAGACTACCGCCGCCAAGGTCGGCAACGACGCCCACGGCGCGCGGGAATGCGCCGATCACGCCATAGGCACTAGTCCGTGCCTCTTCCTCCCCCGATATCAGCCGGACGCCAAGTCCAAGCGCTTCGACGCCGGCAAGGAATTCAGCGCCGTTGGCGGCATCGCGAACCGCTGCCGTGGCAACCGTCTCCACGTCGGTAATATCGAGATCGCGCAAGATCAGGGCGAACCGCCCCAACCCCGCCATCGCAAGGGCAATCGATTCGTCGCTCATCCGCCCGGTATCGGCCAGGCCCCTGCCCAGCCGCGCGGTCACCTTCTCGTTGGCGAGAACCTGCGGCGCGCGATGCGAGCCGCCATAGACGACCATGCGGACGGTGTTGGAGCCGATATCGATGATGGCGCGCTTTCCGCCACCCTCGCTCGCCCAGGAACCTTCGACCCGGCGCCGATAGGAGGACTTGCTCCGGTTCACGACCGTGCACCCCGCCTCAACGCGAGGCGCGGGATCTGGTCTTCCGCAAGGGCCTGTCCGCGGCCAGAAAGCGAAGGATTGGTCATGAAATAACGATGCAGGTTGAAAGGCTTTTCACCGGGCACAGCGCGTTCGTACTCCCCGTCTGGCTTCAACAACCAGCTCTGTTCGGTATCGAGGAGATTTGCAACCAGCACTTGTTCAAGGATCTGGTCATGCACTGTCCGGTTACGGATCGGCACCATGACTTCGACCCGCCGGTCGAGGTTCCGGCTCATCGCATCAGCCGAACTGATGAACACGCGCGCACGCGGACTGGGCAGGCGATAACCGTTGGCAAAGGCCCAGATGCGGCTGTGTTCGAGGAACCGGCCGATGATGGACTTGACCTCGATCGTGTCCGAAACCCCCGGGATGCCGACTTTCAGGCAGCAGATCCCGCGCACCACCAACCGGATCGGCACGCCCGCCGCGCTTGCCTCGTAAAGCTTGTCGATGATGCCGCGATCGGTCAGCGAATTGATCTTGGCCCAGATGCCCGACGGACGCCCGTTGCGCTGGTTCGCGATTTCGCGGTCGATATTGGCATAGATCGTGTCGCGCATCGCGATCGGGCTGATGACCAGCCCTTCGGTCTTGCGCGGTTCGACATAGCCGGTGACGAAGTTGAACAGCCGCGCCGCATCGCGCGTCAGCCGCGGATCGGCTGTGAAGTACGACAGGTCGGTATAGATGCGCGCGGTGATCGGGTGATAGTTGCCGGTGCCGAAGTGGCAGTATGTGCGATACTCGTCCCCTTCGCGCCGCACGACCATCGAAACCTTCGCATGGGTCTTCCAGTCGACGAAGCCGTAGATGACCTGCACGCCCGCGCGTTCGAGCTGACTGGCCCACAGGATATTCTGTTCCTCGTCGAAACGGGCTTTCAGCTCGACGACGGCGGTAACCGACTTGCCCGCCTCTGCCGCGGCGATCAGGGCGTTGATGATCGCCGATTGCTTGCCGGCGCGGTAAAGCGTCTGCTTGATCGCGACGACGTCGGGGTCCTTCGCCGCCTGCCGCACGAAATCAACCACCACCTCGAAACTTTCGTACGGGTGGTGGATCACGATGTCCTTTTCGGAAATCGCGGCGAAGCAATCGCCATCGTGCTCCATGATCCGTTCCGGGTAGCGCGGGCTGTAGGGATCGAACTTCAGGTCCGGACGATCCTCGTCCACCACGTCGGCCAGCCCCTCGACGCCGATGATGCCGTCGGTCTTGATCACCATGGCGTTTTCAAGACCGAGCTGCTCGCGCAACAGCGCCTCCGCCTCGGGATCGAATTCGGCGTCCAACTCCAGCATGATGACCTGCCCGCGGCGGCGGCGCTGGATCGCGCTGCGGAACAGGCGGACGAGATCCTCTGCCTCTTCCTCCACCTCGATATCGGAATCGCGGATGACGCGGAACACGCCGTCGCCTTCGATGCGGAAACCGGGAAAGACCAGATTGGCATAGCGCACGATCAGCCGCTCGACCGGAATGTAGTGCGCGTCCTCTCCCGGCAACCGGACGAAGCGCGGCAATGCCGAAGGAATGAGGATCATTTCGACCACGCGCTGCTTGTCGACCAGTCGCGTCAGGTTGAACAGCAGGCCCATGCCCTGGTTCGCCACGAACGGGAACGGGTGGGCGGGATCGATAGCCTGCGGCGTCAGCACGGGAAGGACGTGACGCTCGAAATAGTCTTTCAGCCATGCGCGCGATTCGGGATCGAGGCGATCCTCGTCCGCGACATGGATGCCGGCATCGCCCAGCAAGGCGCGAAGCTCGCGCCAAACGGCCTGCTGCTGCCGCTCTAGATCGCGGATCGCCTTGCGGATCGCGGAAAGCTGCTGCGATGGCGTGCGGCCGTCGATGCTGGTCTTGCTGATGCCGCGCTGCATCTGTCCGGCAAGACCGGCAACGCGGATCATCACGAATTCGTCGAGGTTGCTGCCCGAGATCGAAAGAAAGCGCAGGCGTTCCAGCAATGGATAGGCCTTGCGCCGCGCCTCTGCCAGCACGCGGCGGTTGAAGCCCAGCCAGCTGAGTTCGCGATTGGTGTAGAGTTCATCCGCCGGTATCGACGAGGGTGTGGCAACCGGCCTTGCGGGGCCCATCTGCGTCAATGAAGGTGTCTGCTCGTTCATGGCCCTGCCTGGCGGCAGCGATGCCGCGTGTTCGCGGCTGCATGGCGTGGCGATGTTACACGGCGGTGACGGTCGGGCGACGACGACGCGACTATCCGTGCAAGCAGATCAGGGGCCAGCAGCACGCCATCCTACTACCCACTTCGCAATTGCGAAACCACTCCCGATATTTCCGGATTGCGACATGCGCGATGCCGTTGCTGTATAAAGCGAAGGGCCGGACTGATCGTGTCAGCCCGACCCTTCAGCGAGGAGTGCCCCCGTTTGTCCGCAGCGGTCGATGGGGGATCGCCGCTATGCGTAACGTCGTTCGCCCTGCCCTCGCCCGTCCGGTTATCGCGTCCGGTTCGTCACTGTTCCATGCTGGCCATACGGGTGTCGACGGCGGAGCGATCCAGTTGTGCCAGCGCCTTGCGGGCAAGGACGCGCGAATCGACCCAATCGCCGTTCGCGGTCTCAAGCTCGAACCGCTCGGCATAGGCGGCACGTTCGTATGCGGCGCGCGCTTCGGCATAACGCCCTTCGGCGGCATATGCGGCGGCAAGATTAATGAGGTGCGCGGGATCGTCGCTGGCCTTTGCGGGTTCAAGCTGCGCGATGGCCGCCTTCGACTGCCCTTCCGACAGGGCATCGTATGCAACGTCGACTTTGTCCGCAGCGCCCTGGGTGCCGGCTGCGAGGACCATTGCCATGATGAAAGTTACAGCCATTCCAACTCTCCATATCCGATATCTTGAAGCCAGAATGAGTTGAAGTGCGCAGAACTGCAATGAAAATGTAACATTGTCATCGTTGTGTAACATTCGCAGACCCGCGGCATTCTGCGGTTTTTGCCACATTCGGGACATAAACCCGTCACATTGCGCACCTGCAAAAAAGTTTTGAAATGCAACCGAACTGTCATGGACAGGCAAACAAACTGTCACGTGGCAGGCCTAGCTGACCTCTCGCGAACCCGAGTTTTCGCAACTCCATTCGAATCATCCGGTACTTGAGGGGACCGCTCGCCGTGAAAAATATCTCCCGATCGCTCGTAGTTGGTTGCTCCGTCCTGGCCCTGTCGGCCTGCGGCGGCGACCAGATCGTCTCGCCCGGCACGGGCGGCGACATCATCATCACCAACCCGACGCCGACGCCCGGCGGCACGCCGACGCCGACGCCGACCAGCGGCACCGTGACTGCTGCCGACACCTGCCCGTCGATCAGCGGCTCGACCGGTCTGACCGACGACGGCGTGATGAGCGTGCCCACCGGCAGCTACCGCGTCTGCATCCTGCCCGACACTTTCAACGCCAGCACCACGCTGCGCTACATCCCGGGCGTCCTCTACGCGATGGACGGTCGCGTGAACGTCGGCACCGACGGCGGCCCGCTGGCCGACACATCCGACGACAACGTTCCGATCGTTTACGGCGCCGACAGCAACGTCACGCTCACGATCGAACCGGGCGTCATCCTCTTCGCCGGCAACCGCACACAGCCGAACGGCGAATCGTATCTCGTCGTCCACCGCGGCAACAAGATCAATGCCGTCGGCACCGCCGACAAGCCGATCATCTTCACCAGCCGTGAAAACGTCGTTGGCGATGCCACCGACTCGTCGATCGGTCAGTGGGGCGGCGTCGTGCTGCTTGGCCGCGCACCGGTTTCCGACTGCTTCGACGGCGCCTTCAACAAGGCCGCCGCCAACCAGTGGCAGTGCCAGCAGAAGCTGGAAGGTACCAACCAGACCACGTACTACGGCGGTGGCAACGCAGCCGACAGCTCGGGCACGATGAAGTACTTCCAGATCCGCTTCTCCGGCTTCGCGCTTACCGGCGGCAGCGAGCTTCAGTCGCTGACCCTGGGCGGCATCGGTTCGGGCACCACGATCGATCACTGGCAGAGCTTCAACAGCTCCGACGACGGCATGGAATTCTTCGGCGGCGTCGTGAACATGAAGCACGTGGTGGCCGTTGGTGCTGACGACGACACGATCGACGTCGACACCGGTTCGCAGACCACGATGCAGTATGTCATCGCCAAGCAGCGCGCCGAAGGCGGCGACAACCTCGTCGAACTCGACTCGCCCGACAGCGCACCCGAACCGATCACCGCCCTTCCGCGGACCAACCTGAAGATCTCGAATGCCACGCTGGTCGGCGGCGCCGCAACTTCGGCCCGTACGCTTCGCCTGCGCGGCGGTGCGGACTTCTCGCTGGTCAACTCGGTTCTGGATGCCGGCAGCCTTTCCTGCCTGCGCATCGACGAAACCGCGACCTTCGACAGCACCGGCTCCGGCCCTCCGTTCTTCCAGTCGGATGTCATGAGCTGCGGCACGACGAAGTTCGAAGGCGGTTCGGGTGTCACCGGTACGCAGGTCCAGGGCCTGATCGATGGCAGCACCAACGTGAACTACAACTTCACGATCGCGCTCACGAGCGGCTTCATCAACTCCGACGCGATCAACGCGTTCACGTTCTATGACGCCAAGACCAACGTCTCGTCGTTCTTCGACACCGTCGATCACATCGGCGCGGTGAAGAGCGCAGCCGACGACTGGTGGCTGGGCTGGACCTGCGATTCGTCGACGCTGACCTTCGGTAACGGCACCGGCGCCTGCACGACGCTGCCCGTCTACTGAGACTGACAAGGCGGGGGAGGCGGCAGGTTTCGCATCGCGCGGGCCGGCCCCTCCCCTTCCACGCTTTACCGGCCGCGCGCGGCCGATCTCCCAAGTACCGGACCATTGAGGGGGTTCCACACCATGTCCACCGGCAAGCGCCTCGCGGGGCTGCTCCTGCTCTCCACCGCGCTCACGTTCCCGATTGCGGGACTTGCGCAAGACATCGGCGTTCCGCCGGGCGACGACCCGAGCACCGAAGCGGCCGAAGAAGAGATGGCGAGCCAGGTCGATCCGGCCGAGGAAATGGATGAAGGTCCCGATATCTCGATCCCGGGCGGCGCCATCCTCGTTACCGGTCGCCGTAATCGCGATCCTGTCCGGGCATCGACGCAGGTCGTCACCGTCCTCTCTTCAGAAGACATCGCACGCACCGGCGAAGGCGACATCGCCGGCGCACTGGGCCGCGTGACCGGCCTGTCGGTGGTCGGTTCTGGCCGCGTCTACGTTCGCGGCCTTGGCGATCGCTACTCGCTCGCCATGCTGAACGGCCTGCCGCTGCCCAGCCCCGAACCGCTGAGCCGCGTCGTTCCCCTCGACATCTTCCCGACGAATGTCATCGCATCCTCACTGGTGCAGAAAACCTATTCGGCGAACTTCCCCGGCGAATTCGGCGGCGGCGTCATCAACCTGACGACCCGCGCCATTCCCGACGAAAGCTTCCTCAAGATCAGCGCATCGGCCGGTGGCGACACCAAGACGCTGGGCCGCAGCGGGATCACCTATTACGGCTCCGACATCGACTGGTTGGGCTTCGACAACGGCAACCGCGACATCCCGTCGAACCTTGCCGCGTTCCTTGCCAGCGGCGAGCGTATTTCCAGCACGCCGATCGAGACACAGGAAGGCGTCGCCGCACAACTGTTCCCGACGAATCTTGCGACCGTAACGAAGGACGGCAACCTGCCGCCCAACTTCTCAGGCTCGATCACCGCCGGCACCTCGTTCGACGTAGGTGACGATGCGGTTCTCGGCTTGGTCGCGACTGTTTCGCTGAAGAACAGCTGGCGCAACCGTTCGGTCCACTCGCAAAGCGCGAACTCGGACCTGTCGCAGATCACCGATGAATGGCAGACCTTCATCACCGATCAGAAAATGCTGTTCAACGCCATGCTTGGCATAGGGCTGGACATCGGCGATCACACGATCCGCTTCACCAATCTCTACATACGCGACACCCTGAAGCAGGCACGGCTTGGCGTGGGCTACAGTGTGGAGGATGAATACGACCTCGTGCGCCAGAATACCGGCTGGTACGAACGCCAGCTGATGGACAGCCAGCTTGTCGGCGAGTTCGATTTCGGTCCGCTGAAGCTTGACCTGCGTGGCGGTTATGCCCGCACCGATCGCGAAGCACCGTACAATCTCACGTTCAACTACGTGAAGACCAACCTCAACACGCCGACCGGCGGGTACTACGTCGCGAACATCACGAACCAGATCAACAACGTCGATCCGGTCACGTCTTCGTTCGACGACCTCAAGGAAGAGCTCTGGTACGGCGGCATCGACGCCAGCTACGAGCTGCTCGACAACCTGACGAGCACTGTCGGTTACGCTTATTCCGACACTACCCGTTACTCGTCGCGTCGTGAATTCTACCTGCAGGTTCAGACTGATCCAGCGATGGTGCCGCTCGGCCTGACCAGCTCGGTGCTCAACGCCGTCGCCCTGCGTCGTCCGGGAGATTTGATCAACGGCGCCACGCTGGCGGGCTTCAACGTCCGCCTGAACGAAGTGTCGCCCTTCCCCGCATTCGATGCGGCGCTGACGATCCATGCAGGCTACGGCAAGCTCAGCTATCTACCGGTCGACACCGTCACCATGGAAGCTGGTATCCGCTATGAGGATGCGAAGCAAACCGTTGCGCTCGACCAGTCGATTTTCAACGATCCGGTCGCCGGATCGCCGGGCACGTACAACGCGAACGACTACTTCCTGCCCAGCGCCACGATCACGTGGGAAGCCAGCGACCAGTTGCAGCTTCGTTTCGCCGCGTCGAAAACCATTGCCCGACCGCAGTTCCGCGAACTGGTGCAGCAGACGTATTTCGATCCCGACAACAACCGCCAGTACGAGGGTAACCCGTTCCTGAACGACAGCGAACTGCTGAACTTCGAAGCACGGGCCGAATACTACATCTCGGGCCGCAACCACTTCAGCCTAGCCGGGTTCTACAAGGAAATCGACAACCCGATCGAGGCCGTGGTTCTTGCCATCCAGGGCAATACCTACACCACGTTCGCAAACGTGCCGAAGGCCGAACTCTACGGCGCCGAAGTCGAAGCACAGTACGGCATACCGCTGAACGGCACCGGCTTCCTCGAGTACAAGGACTTCGTGATCTACGCGAACTACACGTACTCGCAGTCGAGCATAAAGTTCGACGAGGGCGACATCCTGATCCTGGCCGATGCCGTGTCGGACGTCGACAACTTCTTCGATGTCGGCGATCCGATGACGGGGCAGTCCGACCACGTCGCGAACCTGCAGTTCGGTCTGGAGGATTCAGAAGAGACGGGCCAGTACACCTTCCTGCTCAACTACGCGAGCAAACGGGTTACGCGCCGCGACTTCAACGCTCCGGCCATTATTGAGTACCCCGGTCTCACCGTGGACTTCGTGGCCCGTCAGGCCGCCGACTTCATGGGCGTTCCGGTCGAGCTGGAATTCGAAGCGCGCAACATCTTCGGTCGCGATAACCTCGAATATCAGAAGAACGGCGAATACCGCGTCGACAACAACGTGTTCGAGGTCGGCCCGAGCTTCTCGCTCGGCATTTCGATGGAATTCTAACGAGCTACCCTGCGAAAGCAGTCCCTCGGGCCGGGCCTCCCCACGGGGAGGTCCGGCTTTTTCCTTTTCGTCAGGGATTCGCCTTATCGCATGGAAAGGCGTATGATCGGGTGTCTTTCGGGAGAGGAGGCACCAGATGGCACATGATCATAAACTGATCCTCGCCAGCCGGGTAGAAAACACCTCGGTCTTCAATGAAGATGGCTGGCTGATCGGGCATATCCGCGACCTTTCGATCGACCGCGAAAGCGGCCAGGTCGTTCACGCGATCATGTCGTTCGGCGGGTTCCTCGGCATCGGCAACCGCCTTCACCCGCTACCGTGGAGCATGCTCGGCTATAATGCCGAACGACATGGCTACATCGTTTCACTGGATAAGGCGGCGCTGGAACAAGCCCCGCACTACGACGCGGACGAACTGGAGGATTTCGGCGGGGCGCACCACGACAAGAAGCGCAGCGACGTTCTCGAATACTACGGCCGCTACGGACCGCCGCCAATCTAGGGCGCCGATCTGGAACCCGCTTACGATGGCGGGCTGTCGAGAACGTAGCCCATCGCCCGCACGGTACGCAGCATTTCGCCCGCACCCACGCTTTTGAGCGCGCGGCGCAGGCGGCCGATCCAGACGTCGACGGTGCGTTCGTCGATCGGGGGGTCGAGCTTGCCCAACCCCTCGATCAGTTCGATCCGCGTCAGCACGCGATCGGGGTTTTCCGCGAAGAAGCGGAGCAGGCGAAATTCGTTGGGCCGAAGCGGCACCGGCCTGTCGTGCCAGCGTGCCTGCAGCGCGAGGAGATCGATGGTAAGCTTGCCTACGCGCACCTGCTGCGCAAAATGACGCGGACCGCGCCGTTCCTGCAGTGCGAAGACACGGTCCAGCACGGCGTTACGATCCAGCGGACCGATCATGTAGTCATCGGCTCCGGCCCGCAGCGCACGGCGGCGATCATCGGGATCGTCCACTTCCAGCACCATCGTGACATGCGCATCGGTAGTGCGCGGATCGGCGCGAAGACGGCGGCAAAGCTCCAGCCCGGAGCATTCGTCCATCACCCAGTCGACGAACGCCCACATCTGCCCTTCGACAAGGCGACGCGGGCCGTTGCAGTCGAGCCGGTCGAACGTGAAGCGCATGCCGTCATGCTCGAACGGTTCAAGCGCCTCCCCCATCGGGTCGCTCATGAAGATGTTGACGACGTCCAAGAATGCCCCCGAAAACGGTACGTTTCCAAGGCAATTGCCGTGCAACCATGACACGTTCGTGACTATCGAACGCGGAAAATAGCCGGCCTCATGCAGATCGATTTTCGTTCCGGTGGAGCGAGAACGGCAGCTGGCGAGAACCGGCGCGCAGCGGCCTTTCTGGCCGTGAGCACCGGAAGCGCAGTCAGCTGCCGTTCGCAGCCCGCCGGAGAGGAAATCCAGGCGATATTACGCAACTGCCCCGTGGCAGTGTTTGTACTTGTTCCCACTTCCGCACGGGCACGGCGCGTTACGCGAAATGTCCATGTCCGCCCACGGGTTCTCGCTTTCCGCACCGCCCGGTCCAGCCTGTGCGAAAGTCGATCCGGCCAGCGCGCCGAACAGCGCCTGCCGCTGTGCCGATCCGTCGCCGTCGTTCGAGTTGTCCTCGCCCGTCAGCGGGTTGATATGACCGGTCATCAGGTCCGGATTGGTCAGGAAATCGGGCAGTTCGGGCAAGGGGGCGGGTTCCGGCTGCTGCATGCGCAGCTGGCTGGTCATCAGGATCTTGGTCACGTCCTCGCGGATCGCCTCCAGCATCCGTTCGAACAGGCCGAACGCTTCCTGCTTGTACTCGTTGATCGGCGTCTTCTGGGCATAAGCACGCAGGAACACCACCTGCCGCAGCGCATCCAGCGTCGCGAGGTGTTCCTTCCAGTGGTAGTCCAGCCTGTCCAGCAGGACCGACTTTTCCACCTGCCGCCAGATGCCGGGTTCGGTGTCGGCCAGCTTGGCGTCCATCTTGGCATCGGCCATCGCGGCAAGGCGCTGTTCCAGATCTTCGGGCTCGATCCCGTCTTCGTTCATCCAATCGTCGATCGGTGCGGGTTCGCCGAAGATCTCCTCGATCTTCTCCTTCAGCCCTTCGACATCCCACTGTTCGGGATAGGATCCGGGCGGGCAGGCATTGCCGACCAGCCAGTTCACCGTGTCGTTGCGCATGTCGACCACGACATCGTCCACGGTCTCCGAATCCATGATGTCTTCGCGCTGTTCGTAGATAACCTTGCGCTGGTCGTTCATCACGTTGTCGTATTCCACGACCTGCTTGCGGATGTCGTAGTTGCGGGCCTCGACCTTCTTCTGTGCGGTCTCGATCGCCTTCGACAGCCACTTCGAACCGATCGCCTCGCCATCCTCCAGGTTGGAGTTCATCATCTTGGCAAACAGCGTGTCGGGGCCGAAGATACGCAGCAGGTCGTCTTCAAGGCAGAGGTAGAAACGCGACAGGCCCGGATCGCCCTGACGCCCGGAACGGCCGCGCAGCTGGTTGTCGATGCGGCGGCTTTCGTGGCGTTCGGTGCCCAGCACGAACAGGCCGCCCGCTTCCAGCACCTGCTGGCGTTCGGCGGCGATCTCTTCCTTGATCTTCGCGATTGCCGCGTCGCGCTCCGGTCCTTCGGGCATGTCGCCCAGTTCGTCGCCGATGCGGAAATCGAGGTTGCCGCCAAGCTGGATGTCGGTGCCGCGCCCTGCCATGTTCGTGGCGATCGTCACCGCGCCAAGGCGGCCCGCCTGCGCCACGATATGGGCTTCCATCTCGTGCATGCGCGCGTTGAGGACGGAGTGCTTCACACCCTCTTCGCCAAGGAACTTGCTGAGCAGTTCCGACTTCTCGATCGAGACGGTGCCGACAAGGACCGGCTGGCCCTTCTCGTTATGCTCCCGGATGGAGGCGGCGATGGCGCGGAACTTGTCGTGCGTGTTCTTGTAGAACTGGTCATCCTCGTCCACGCGCTGCACCGGCACGTTGGTCGGGATCTCCACGACGTTCAGCTTGTAGATGTCGAAGAATTCCGCCGCCTCGGTCGCGGCGGTGCCGGTCATGCCCGAAAGCTTGGGGTACATGCGGAAATAGTTCTGGAACGTGATCGATGCCATCGTCTGGTTCTCGGGCTCGATCTTCACGCCCTCCTTGGCCTCTACCGCCTGGTGAAGGCCGTTGGACCAGCGGCGGCCGTCCATCATGCGGCCAGTGAACTCGTCGATGATGACGACCTTGTCGTCCTTCACGATGTAGTCCGTGTCACGCTTGAACATGTGCACGGCCTTCAGCGCCTGATCGAGGTGATGGACGACCTGCGTGTTCTCGAAATCGTAGAGGTTCTCGGTCTCGAGATGACCTTCGGCGAGCAGGATCTGCTCGATCTTCTCCGCCCCGTCCTCGGTCAGCGTGATGTTCTTGGTCTTCTCGTCCTTTTCGAAGTCCTCCTCGTCCAGCTGTTTCACAACCGCGTCGATGGTTACGTAAAGCTCGGACTTGTCCTCTGTCGGGCCGGAGATGATCAGCGGGGTGCGCGCCTCGTCGATCAGGATCGAGTCCACCTCGTCGACGATGGCATAGTTGAACGGACGGTGCACCTGCTGCTCGCGCGAGTGCTTCATATTGTCGCGCAGGTAATCGAAGCCAAGCTCGTTGTTGGTCGAATAGGTGATGTCGCAGTTGTAGCTGGCGCGGCGGTCATGCTCGTGCATGTTGGGCACGATGACGCCGACGGTCAGGCCGAGGAAATTGTAGAGCTTGCCCATCGTCTCCGCGTCGCGGCGGGCGAGGTAGTCGTTGACGGTGACGACGTGAACGCCCTTGCCGGTAAGCCCGTTGAGATAGACCGACAACGTGGCGACCAGCGTCTTGCCCTC
This sequence comes from Croceicoccus bisphenolivorans, assembly GCF_001634625.1. GTDB lineage: Bacteria > Pseudomonadota > Alphaproteobacteria > Sphingomonadales > Sphingomonadaceae > Croceicoccus > Croceicoccus bisphenolivorans. The sequence goes on from NZ_LRSE01000001.1 coordinate 317,425, forward strand.
GCCCGTGCGCATCTCGGCGATCTCGCCACGGTGGAGCGCGATGCCGCCCACCATCTGCACGTCGAAATGGCGCATGCCGAAAACGCGCTTGGAACCTTCGCGAACGACGGCGAATGCTTCGGTCAGAAGATCGTCCAGTGTTTCGCCGGCTTCAAGCCGCTGGCGGAACGCGGCGGTCTGCCCCTGCAGCTCCTCGTCGCTCATCGCCTCGTAATGCGGTTCAAGGCTGTTGATCCGCTCGACGAGCTTGCCCATCGACTTGACGTAACGGTCGTTCGAGGAGCCGAACAGGGACTTGGCAATGGATCCGAACATGGGTCGGGTCTTTCCTTGTACTGGCGAGCCGGCGCGAATGTACGGCAGGCGTCGCTGAAATGGTGGTGGTATGTCAGGAAGGCGCACGGCAGAACGCGCACGAAATCAAGGATATGGGCGACATCCGCGCAAGGATGCGCGGTGCCGCGAAAGTCTCTATTCGAGAGGCCGGTCGGCCAGCATGATCACCGGCAGAAGCACGGTGCGCGGCGCTTTCGACGCAGGCGCGCCGAGTTCGCGGTTACGCTTCGCGCGCGAGGTGCGCGGCTGGGCCGCTTCCGCATCGCGGCGGATCGCTTCGACCCCGGTACAAGTCCTGTCGACACGTGAAACTTCCGCATCGCGCGGATCGTAATGCAGGCGCGCGTGCGCCGGCGCGACCAGCGCGGACAGGCCCAGGATCAGGGCAGCAAGGGCGAGGAGCCGTTTCATGCTTGCGACAAGATAGGCACTGAACGGACGAAAATCCACCCGTTTCCCGAGTTATTCCAAGTCATCGATTTCGACGCTTTGCCTCAATGTAACCCGTTTCTTGACCGGATTACCCTCCGAGTCCGTGAACGGCTCGAAGAACCCGTCATCGGGACAGGGCTTTTTAGGCAGATCCGCCGCGCGGGCATCGACATGGCAATCCGAAACATTGCCGTCCTCATCGATGACGAATGACACGCGAATATCGACCGGGGCCAGCGGTTTACGTGGATTCAATTGCCACACAACCGATGTTCGATATTTGGCCACATCGTATCCGATGTCTGCGTCAGGCTCGAATTTGGCCCGCTCCAGCAACAGTTGGCAGGTATAATCGTCCATCCGCCAATCGCCGCTGCCGTGCGCAACCTTGCAATCAACAGGCAACCCGGTCGCAGCTACTGAAAGTTCCACCTTCACCCGCCCCTCGATCCCCTCAGCCGTGGCAGAAGGCGGATAATCTTCTGACGTAATCCACTCGCCCTTATCAATGGGCACGGCTTCTTCCGCCGCCTTGGCCGACGCACTCAAGACCGTTAGCGCGACGGCCAGCGATAGATGCTTCAAAAGAATCATGGAATATTCCTAACGTATTCTGGAATATCCAAACACGCTCAAGATTGCGCAATTGAGGCAATGCATCTAACCGCGCCAATCATGGAAAGATCTCCGCTCGCCCGCCCGTTCCCCGCCATGCCCGCGATTCCCGGCGCCGTGCCCCGCGTGGCGCGCGCGCAGTACAAGACGTGGGACCGCTGCGACCTCACTTACGTAGAACTTGACGAAGGGACGAGCGTCGCCGGCGTGTTCACGAAGAACGTGTGCTGTTCGTCGGAAGTCGAGCTGGGTCGCGGACAGGTAAAGCTGGGCCGCGCGCGGGCGCTGGTGGTGAATGCCGGCAATTCCAACGCCTTCACCGGCTATCGCGGGCGAGAGGCGGTGGAACAGATCATGGCGCAAGTCGCCGCGCACCTCGGCTGCGAGCCCAGTGACGTGTTCGTCTCTTCCACCGGCGTGATCGGCGTGCCCCTGCCCAAGGACAAGGCCGAGGCAGGCGTCGCCAGCGCGCTGACCGCCCAGCCGTGCGACTGGGAAGCCGCGGCAGAAACGATCGGCACGACCGACACTTTTGCCAAGGGCGCAACGGCAAGCGCGGTGATCGGCGAGACGCGCGTGAATTTCAGCGCCATCATCAAGGGCAGCGGCATGATCGCGCCCGACATGGCGACGATGCTGGGCTATATCTTCACCGACGCCAAAGTTGCCCCTGCCTTCCTGCAAAAATGCCTTTCGGCCGCCAGCGACGCGACGTTCAACTGCATCACAGTCGACAGCGATACCTCGACCAGCGACACGGTGCTTGCCTTTGCCACGGGACGGGCAGGCAATGCCGAGGTTGTCGACGTGGACAGCCCCGGCGCGGACGCTTTCGCAGCGGCCATCCACGACGTCTGCCGCCAGCTTGCGCATCTGGTGGTGCGCGATGGCGAAGGCGCGCAGAAATTCATCGAGATCGCCGTGACCGGTGCCGTTTCGGACGAAAGCGCCCACCGCGTCGGCCTCGCCATCGCCAATTCACCATTGGTGAAGACCGCCATCGCCGGGGAGGATGCGAACTGGGGGCGCGTCGTCATGGCCGTGGGCAAGGCCGGCGAACCGGCAGATCGCGACAAGCTGTCGATCGGGTTCGGCGGCACGTGGGCGGCAAAGCACGGCCTGCCGCTTGCCGATTACGACGAAGAGCCGGTGGCCGCACATCTGAAGGGACAGGACATTCGCATCGACGTCGACCTCGGTCTTGGCGAAGGCACAGCGACGGTCTGGACCTGCGACCTGACGCATGGTTACATTTCGATCAACGCGGATTACCGGACGTGAGCACAGCCCTGACCGCCGAGGTTCACGCCCTGATGCAGCGCGTGTCCGAAGCGGTCGTGCTGCCTCGCTACCAGTCGCTGGCAACCCACGAAATCGTCGAGAAGTCGCCCGGTGATCTCGTGACCGTGGCCGATCGGGAGAGCGAGGCAATGCTGGCCGAGGGGCTGGCAAAGATTTTGCCCGAAGCGGCCATTGTCGGGGAGGAAGCGGTTCACGCGGACCCATCCTTGTCAGACAGGCTGGGCGATGCCCTGTGCTGGATCATCGACCCCATCGATGGCACCCGCAACTTCGCCGCCGGTCGGCCGCCATTCGGCCTGATGATCGCACTGGCCGAAAACGGCGTGACGCAGGCGGGCTGGATTTACGATCCGCTACAGCAGCGTTTCTGCCATACCATCTTCGGCCGGGGCGCTTTCGTGAATGGAGAGCGCATCGCGGCACGAGCAACGGGCGAAACGCCGCCAGTGGCTGCAATCTCGATGATCTATATGGACGATGCGAAGCGCGAAGATGTGAAAACCAACCTCGCGCCGTTCTACCGGCTCGCCGACATTCCCTATTGCGCGGCGGAGCAATATCCGCGCCTTGCGCTGGGCGTGAACGATGTCTCGGTCTTCGAACGCACGCTGGCGTGGGACCATGCGGCCGGCGCGCTCTGGCTCAACGAAGCGGGCGGCAAGTGCGCCCGTCCCGACGGCTCACCCTATCGCGTTGACGAATGGGGGCGAAAGGGCATGATCGCGGCGGCCAGCCCTGCCCTGTGGGAAGAACTGGCCGCGCGTATCGGCAATTAGAGTTCGGATTCGAGCCATGCCTTGAGCGCGCCCTTCGGCGCGGCGCCCAGCTTCTGTGCGGCAGGCTTGCCATCCTTGAACAGCACCATCAGCGGGATCGACTGCACGCCCATCTGGGCCGCGATATCGGTGTTTTCCATGATGTCGACCTTGGCGATCGTAACCTTGTCGGCCAGTTCCTCGCTGATTTCTTCCAGCGCGGGTGCGATCATCTTGCAAGGCCCGCACCAGTCCGCCCAGAAATCGACCAGCACCGGCTTGTCGGATTCGATTACGTCGCTCTGGAAGCTGGCATCGGTCACGGCTTTGGTCGGCATGGAAGGTTCTCCTGAATCGGTTTCGATAGCCAAGATAGGCGTACGCCGCGCATTCGCAATGAGCGCGGCGGCGAAGGATTTCTAGCCACCCCGTAACCGCGCCTTTTCGGGGCCGAGCATTGCATCCGGCAGCATGAACAGGCGCGGCGCGTGGGTATAGAGCAAGGCGCATTCGACGATCCGGCCCGGATGGATCGCCTCCAGCGCGCAGGCATAGGCAGCCATTTGCCGGATATAGGCGGCGGGCACCGCATCCAGCGTTTCGGGCGGGCGGCGCGCGGTCTTGAAATCGACGATGCGGATCGGGGCCGATATGTCCGCAGGCAGGCACAGCCGGTCGATCGTGCCCGCCACTACCTGTCCGCCGACAACTGCGGCAATCGGCACTTCGGCCAGGGCCTCCGGCCCGAACACTTCGGCGAATTGCGGATCGGCCAGCGTGGCCACGGCAGCCGCAGCCATTTCCTCACGGATCGCCGCATCAAGATCCTGCGCCTGCTTCGCCAGCCACTTCAGCGCCGCTTCTCGGCGCCGATCCGCGGCCAGTTCGGGTAGGCGTTCAAGCAAGCGGTGGATCAGCACGCCGCGCCGCGCAGCCTCTATCCCCGTACCGGGCGGCAGCGGCGGATCGGGTGCCTCGTGCTCTCCTAGCGATGACGGGGCGAGCGGGCGCGGCGGGCGCGGTTCTTCGCCCACCGGCTGCGTCAGCCATGCGGGCACCAGCGGTAGAACCGTCTGCGCTGCGCCCTTGGGCATCCCCGGCTCTGCCTGCGCCGCGTTTCCGCGCGACTTGGCCGCACCCCAGACCGTGTCTTCCAGCCAGCCGTCCGCGAAGAGGGGCTCCAGCGCTGCGTACCAGCTCTTTTCCGGTGCCTCGGTCTTCTTCGCCGGCAGCGCGCCTGCCACGAACAGCGCTTCTTCGGCCCGCGTCATCGCAACGTACAGCAAGCGCCAGTGCTCCTCGTCCTCGGCCCGTTTGACGGCATCCTTCGCCTCGGCCAGCCGGCCCAGCGTCTCGTGCTTCCGCAAACCCGGCATCGGCAGGCTGCGCGCGGCAAAGCCCAGCGCCGCATCGCCCGGTTCTTCCAGTTCCAGCGTGCGCGGGGGCGACCTGTCGGGATCGTCGGCGGCATCGGCAAGGATGACGATCGGGGCCTGCAACCCCTTCGACCCGTGCACGGTCATCACGCGGACCAGCCCGCCCTGCTGCTCTGCTTCACGCTTCAACTCGCCCTCGCCCACATCGAACCAGCGGATGAAGCCGGCAAGGCTGGGCGTGTTCGTCGCGCTGAACGCCAGTGCCGCATTCAGCAGTTCGTCGATCGGATCGTTCGCTTCCTTGCCCAGCCGCGCCACCAGCCGCTTGCGCCCATGCCATGGGCCGACAAGCATCCAGTGCAGCAATGCCTGCGGCGGCGTGAAATCGGCGCGGGCCAGCAGGTCGAGCAGTTTCGTCACCGTCGCGCGCGGAAAATCGCCGGTCGCACGGCGCAGGTGATCCCAAAGTGTCACGCGCCGCGCGGTTTTCGGATCGCGATAGCCGTGTTCCAGCAGGTCTTCCTGCGTCCAGCCGATCAGCGGGGATGTGAGCAGGCAGGCGAGCGCCAGATCGTCATAAGGCTGCGCGGCAAAACGCATCCCTGCCATCAGGTCGCGCACCGCCAGCGGCGCGCCCAGCCGCAACCGGTCCACCCCCGCAACCGGCACGCCCTTAGCATGGAGCCGCGCGACGATCAGACCGGCGAGCTCCTTGCGCTTGCGCACCAGCACCATGATGTCGCCCGCCTGCGCATTGCGCACGCCGCCCTTGGCCAGCGGGAAACCGCCGGTAATCCAGCGGCGCACCTGCTCCGCGATATTGTCCGCCACGCGCCTGTCCGGTCGGGATAGCCATGACTGTTCGTCTTCCGGCTCGTCATCATCCTCCGGCAGGCTGCCCACCGCGCGCCACAGCACGACCTGTCCGGGACGATCTTCCCCGACATGCGGTTCTGGCGGGGTCTTCAGCCCGAATGCCGCGGGGGAGAGATGTGCGATCGCCTCGTCCACGAAATCCAGCACCGGCTGTGCAGTGCGATAACTGCGGCCAAGCCCGTATTCGCGCAGCGGCCTGATCGACCGGTCGCCGCGCTGGAACCCGATGTTCTCCCGCGCTTCGTCGATCCGCGCCTTCACGCGCTGCCTCGCCGCCTCGAAATTTTCGGGGCTGGTTCCCTGGAAACGGAAGATCGCCTGCTTGTAATCGCCCACCACGAACAGCGTCCGCAGCCGGTCTCCGCGCGCGCCTTCGCCGGCGAAGAACTCCTCGCTCAGCGCGTCGATAACGTCCCACTGCGCCGCATTCGTATCCTGCGCCTCGTCGATCAGGATATGGTCGAACCGGCGGTCGAGCTTGTAACGGATCCAGTCCGCCATCTCGGACCGCTTGAGCAACTGCGCGGCCTGAAAGATCTGGTCGTCGAAATCGACCAAGCCTTCACGCGATTTCGCCTCCGCCCAGCGCAGTGCGAAGGCGCGGCCCAGCGTCAGCGCGGGCGCAAGCCAGAGCGCCAGTTCGCCAAGGTTGCGCGCTGTCTCCACCTCGCCGAGCGCGGCCCCGACACGGGCGGCATAGTCGGCATAGTCGGGCAAGTGCTTCTCGACACTCTTCAGCGATTTGATGTCGCCCTTCTGGGTGAAAAGCACGCCGCGCAAGTCATCTATCGCCGCCAGCCGCGCGGCGGGATCCGATGCCAGCCATGCCGCGACCACTTCCTCGAACTTCCTCGCGGTCGCCGTGCCCCATGCCTGCTGCGCCTCAAGGCAGCGGCGCAGGGATTGCACGTCGAATGCCGCGTCGGAGCAGAGCTTTTCCACCTCCGCCTGAGAGTGATCGGGCGACAGCCCCAGCAAGCGGTTTACCCGTGGCAGCAGCGGCGGCTGCCACGCGCCCGGCCCTTCCCATGCGGCGCGCGCTTCGGCGCAGGCCATCAGGAAGCGTTCGACGCCCGACTGGTCGGTGCGCAGGGACAGCATGGCAAGCGCGTCGGTCAGTGCGGTATCGCCGGAACGTTCGGCATCGAGCAGCAATTCGGACAGCGTTTCGCGCAGCAGGATCTCGCGGTCGCGGTCTTCCATCGGGCGCGTACCGGGCACCAGACCTGCCTCCAGCGGGAAGGCGGAAAGGAGCCATTGCGAAAAGGCGTGGATCGTCTCGATCCGCAGTCCGCCGCCGGGGCAGTCGAGAACGGCGGCAAAACGCGTGCGGGCGCGGGCCACCGTATCGGGATCGAATGCCGCACCGATCGCGCGGAGGTCCGCCGCGAGCGAAACGTCATCGGCACGAACCCAACCGGCCAGCACGTCGTTCACGCGGGTCGCCATTTCGGCCGCGCCCGCCTTGGTAAAGGTCAGGCACAGGATCTGCGAAGGCTCTACATCCGGCTGAAGCAGCAGCCGCAATACGCGGGCCGACAGCACCTGTGTCTTGCCCGTGCCCGCGCTGGCCGACAGCCACACGGTGTCGCGCGGATCGACGGCATCGGCTTGCCGGTCCTTGAGCGGATAGACTTTCGCGCTCATGCCCCATCACCGTCTTCGGAACGGCCCTGCCATTCGTCCAGCCGCATAAGCTGGTCGTAATCGTTGTAACCGCCAAGATCGGGATTGAGCCGCGCAGTGAACGGCTCGCTGCCCACGATCCACTTGTCGATGGCATCGGTTAGGAAGCGCGCGCTTTCGGGCAGGAAATCCTCGCGCGGGATGCCGCTGGTCTTGCGGCCTTCCTTCACAGGCTCTGTACGATAGCCGAAACCGTCCTTGCCCCGCGCCAGCGACCAGTATTCGAAATGCGTCGGCGTGCCCGACACACCCTCAAACCCGCCGTGTTCCGCGATCAGGCCCGTCGTCCCCAGTTGCAGCGTGAAGCCTTGCTCCACCATGGCCGCGCTGGGCGCGCCGCCGGTCTTGTAATCGACGATGGCCAGCGTTCCGTCGGGCAGGCGGTCTATCCGGTCGGCCTTGGCGGTAATCTTCACGCCGTCGAACTGCATCGCGCCGGATTTTTCGACCAGCAGCACTTCGCGCGCCCCGGCAATCAGTGCGGCCTGTTCCGCCTCCACCCATTCCAGCGCCGCCATCAGCCGCGGTTGCCACAGGCCCCGCATGAAGGGGTGACCCGACAGGTCCGAAAGCATCCCCGCCGCCAGCGGCAGCAGAGTGCCCGGCGCGCATTGGAACTTGTCGCTCCATTCCTGCAGGATGGCGTGGACCGTCGTGCCCTTCCACGCAGGGGTCGGCTCCTCGTCGATGGCATCCAGCCTGCGCAGCCGCAGAATGTGACTGGCATAGAACTGGTAGGGGTCGGATCGCAGCCGGTCGAGCGCGGTGGCGCTGATGTCGACCTTGCGCTGATCGGCCCCCGGCATCGGTTTGGGCTGGGGATAGGCAGGCGCGGGCGCAGCCTCGTTCATAGCGGCGGCAAGCTTGGGCGCTTCTGCTTCCACGTGGCTGTCGAACTGGTCGCCCAGCATCGCCTTTACCCGCAGGACGAAGCGGCTGGCGATGACAGGACCGGATGCATCGCGCCTTGCGTGGCTGAGCACGACTTCCGGCGCGCCGAGTGCGGCGGCAAGATCGTGCGCGGCAAGCCCGATGCGAAAGTCGCCGCCCGGCACGCCCAGCGCGCGCAGGACGGCGGGCGCGACCAGCGGATCGGTTGACGCAGGTGCGGGCCACGATCCCTCGGTCAGCCCGCCGCAGATGACGAGATCGGCCCGGCTCATCCGCGCCTCGATCAAGCCGTAGATCGCGATGCGCGGGTGCCCGCCCCACGGCGGACGAACCGATTGCTGGTCCATCGCATCGCGCAGCATCGCGGGCAGTTCGGCAGGGTCCAGCACCGTCGGTTCGGCTTGCGCCGCTTCTCGCAAGTCTTCGACGAAAGATGCCAGCGCGCGCCCGTCCGCTTCGGCCCAGATCGCGGTTCCGCATAGCGCTTCGCCCGCCGTGACAAGGGCATCGAGCACGGCGGCAAGATCCACCGTTTCCCCCTCTCCCAGCGTGGCGAGCGGAGCCAGCGCGGCCTCCACATCCTGCCACCACTGCGCAAGGGCACTGTCATCGCGTTTGCGGGCACGCTCCATCGCGACTTTGCCCAGCGGGTCCAGCCCCGCGTCCAGCCTTGGCCCGCGTAACGCAAGGTCGAGCTTGCGGACCTGTTCCAGCCAGTTGGCGCGGCCGTCACCACTGCCCGCCAGCGGATGGGCCAGGGCGCCAAGAAACGGGATCGGCGCGGCGCGCGTGCCCAGCACTTCGCCCAGCAACAGAAACATGCGCCCCGCCACCGTCTGCGGCAGCGGGGTGCCCGCCGAATCGTCGGCAACCACGTTCCATGCGCGAAGGTGCGCGATGACCCGTCCCGCCAGTCCGCGATCCGGCGTGACGAGGGCAATACGCTTTTCCGGCACGTCCAGCACCTCCCGGATCAGCACGGCGATGGCCTGCGCTTCCTCCTCCGGATGCGCGGTTTCCATGATCCGCACGCCGGAGAGCCTTCGCTTGCCGGCCGGCAGGTCGACCCACGATGCGCTTTGTTCCGGCGGCAGAAACAGGTTCGAAATCGCCTTGCTGCGTTCGGGCGGGGCTGCGCCAAGGCCGCGGCGGTGCCATGGCCACACCTCGCTGCGGTTCACGCCCATGCGGTTGAGCAGCAGCTTCAGGTGATATTGCGGATGGGTCACCGCATCGCCCGGCCCCAGCGGCGGATCGTCCGGTGTCTCGCCATGTCCGGCAGAGCCGAGCGCGGCCCAAACCTCTTCTTCCAGAGCAAGATCGAGATCGGGCAGGATCACCGCGCCATCGGGCATGCCGGCAATCACGCGCAGCAGGCGGGCGATGGCGGGGCTGGCAGACGTTACACCCGCTGCGACGACGGGATGCGCTGGCGGGCTTTCGCGCCAGCGACGGGCGGCATGGTCGAACAGCGCGTTGCGCCGCGCGGGGGCATCGACCTGACCGCGCGAGGCGAGTTCGGCAAGCCACATGCGCTGCACCAGCATGAACAGGCGCAGGTTCTTTTCCCAGTGCGCCGAAAGATCGCCGACAATGCCGATCACGCGTTCGCGCATCAGGTCGTCTGGATCGATATCCTCCACCAGCAGGCGGTCCATCGTTCGCGCGATCTCTCGCGACTGGCGCAGCAGCGCGGCGGTGGATGGCACACGCAAGCCTTCGGCCTGCATCGCCTGCCGCAGCATCGCGGCAAGAGTGAGCCAACGGCGGGTCTGGTCCGCAGCCGGAGGAACGTCCGCGCCTTCCCCGATCGGATCGAGCAGCGGGCCCAGCGTCTCGTCCAGATCGATGTCGCCGATCACCGCCATGCGCGGCAGCAGCAGGCCATCACCCGAAAGGCGCACGAACGCTTCGGTTACGGTGCGAACCGCACGCTGGCTGGGCAGCAGCAGGGTCAGCCGCGCAAGGCCGAAGCGATCCTCGGCGTAACGCGGGATCAGCCCCGCTACGAGGGCATCGGCGAACCCGCGGTGGGCAGCGATCGAATAGAGGGAAAGCCGCGTGCCCTCAGACACGCGAAAACAGGTCTTCGGCAGGGGCGATGTGTTCGGGCTGGCCGATCTCTATCCATTCGCCAAGGTGGATCGTGCCGTAAAGCCGCCCTTCCTCTATCGCCCGCGACCAGAAGTGGTTCGTACTGAACTTCGCTTCTTCCGGCGGATCGCGGAGCAGGCGCGAGGAACACAGCTGTATGCCGCTGAACACGAAGGGCGCAACCCTGCCGGACTTGCGGCGGCTGATGCGGCCCAGCGGGTCGAGATGGAAATCCCCCTTCCCGCGATAATTGTGCGCCCGCTGGTGCGGAACCAGCAGCAGCAGCGCATCCATCTTGTCCGGATCCCACGCGATGGAAAGCTGGCGGAACACGTCACGCGGGCCATCCAGCCACATGGCATCGGAATTGAGGCAGAAGAACGTGTCGCCCAGCTGTTCCCGAGCCTTGACCAGCCCACCGCCGGTTTCCAGCAGCATTTCACGCTCGTCAGACACGACGACTTGCGGGCTTTGCCGCAGCTTCACGTGCGCCTCGATCGCGTCGGCAAGGTAGTGAACATTGACCACCGCGTTCGCCACGCCCGCAGCGGCCAGCTTGTCCAGCGCATGGTCCAGCAGCGGCTTCCCGCAGACTTTCACCATCGGTTTGGGGCGGCTGACGGTCAGCGGCCGCATCCGTTTGCCCAGTCCTGCGGCCATGACCATTGCGGTATCACTGGCCAGCGGTTCCTGTCCAAGCCTGCTCACGCGGCAGTCTTCCCGCGCGCGGTGCGCAATTCGCCTGGAATGTTCGCCTCCATCCAGCGGGCGACGGGCGCCAGCGCCGGATGCGCCAGATCACGCTCCATCAATTCCCACACGCGCGGGATGAGATCGAGGTAGCGGTCCTTACCGTCGCGCCGCGAAAGCCGCACGAAAATGCCCACGATCTTGGCATTGCGCTGCGCACCCAGCCGGGCATAGTCGGCAAGAAACGCCTCGTCGTCATCGACATGCTGCAGGTAGTGGCGCAGCATTTCTGCTTCCAGCGCCGGATCGACATCGCGCCGCGCATCCTGCAGCAACGACACGAGATCGTAGGCGGGATGGCCCACCAACGCGTCCTGGAAATCCAGCAGCCCCTGTCCGAACGCTTCCCACTCTCCGCCGTTTTCCAGCAGCATGATGTTTTCCGCGTGATAGTCGCGCAGCACGGTCACGCCGTCGCGCTGGCTTTCCAGCACCGGCGCCATCACTTCGCGCCAAGCCACCTCGAACCCCGCATCGTCGACGGCAAGGCCGTGCGCGACGCAGAACCATTCGGTGAACAGCTTCGCCTCACGCAGGTATTCGTTGAGGTCGTAGGGCCGGAACGGACCGGCGGGCGCGCGGTGCAGCCTGGCCAGTACCGACACGGCATCGCGATAGACCGGCGTTTCGTCATCGGGCGCAACGTCAAGATGATCGCGCATCCGGCGATGCCCGAAATCCTCCAGCAAGACGAGGCCTTGCGCCGCATCCTCCGCCAGAACCTGCGGCGCGCGGAAGCCGTGATCCAGCAGGTAATGTGCCGCGGTCAGGAACGGCTGCGGATCCTCGTTCGGTGGCGGCGCGTCCATCAGCATGGCGCAGGCCCCGTCGGCGCGGCGCACGCGGAAATAGCGGCGGAACGATGCGTCGCCTGCCAGCGGCTCTATCGCCGCGTCGCCCCAGCCGGCGGCGGCAAGGAACGGGCGGGCATGCGGGGGGGCAGTGTCTGAAACGGGCGCGTTGCTCATGGCATCCGGTCTAGCCAATCCGCACCCGCCTCGACAACGGCCAAGCGTCCTGTTTCCGCCGTTTCCAGCGTGATGGAGATGCAGCCTGCCTCATGCGCGAAACCGCCCGCCTGTTCGGGCCACTCCGCAATCAGCGCCGCGCCATCGCGATAATCGTCCAGACCCAGCTCCTCCGCCTCCGACGGATCTTCCAGCCGGTAGAAATCGGCATGGACCAGCGGCAGGGAAACATCAGGCGGATCGTATGTCTGCACGATGGCGAACGTGGGCGACGGAACTTCGCCTTCATGCCCAAGTGCCGCGATGATGGCGCGGGCCAGCGTCGTCTTTCCCGCCCCCAATCCGCCCGACAGCGCGACGACATCGCCCGCGCGCAAAAGGCGTGCGATGCTTTGGCCCAGCGCGGCCGTCGCCCGCTCGTCGGCAAGCTTGATCGTGCGCGCTGCGCTCACGGCAGACGGATCGTCGCGGTCACGCCGTTGTTAGCGTGACTCATGAATTCGATCGAACCGTCATGCGCCTCGATCAGCTCGCGGGCGAGCGGCAGGCCAAGCCCGGCATTCTGGCGCGCCAGTTCCGCCTCTGCCCCCTCTGCCCCCAACTGGTAGTGGATCAGGATATGCGCCCCGTCACGGCGGCGGCGCAAGTCGACGTTCACCCGCGACCCGCGCGGGCTGGAGGCGATGGCATTGTCGAGCACATTGCCCAGCGCGCGGGAAAGACGGCGCGGATCGCCCTCCACCGTGCCGGAACTGCGATCGCCGCGCAGGTTCAGCGTAAGCCCCGCAGTCTCGATCTGGGTTGCCCGGTCCTGCACGATGCGGGTCATCAGCGGCATGATCTCGATCACCTCGCGCGCCAGCGGCAGCAGGCCCGCCTCGCTCTGCGTCAGGTCCAGCACCGATTCGATCTGGTCGGACAGGCGTGCGGTCGAATCGAGGATCGCGGCCAGGTATTCGCGCGCCGTATCGGAAAGATCGCCGGCCACGCCATCGCGCAACATCTCGGCAAAGCCGGTGATGGAAGTGAGCGGCGTGCGGAATTCGTAGCTCATGTTGGCAAGGAAGCGGGTCTTCACCGCGTCCGCCTCTATCAACGCCTGGTTGCGTTCAAGCAGCGCGGCCTCCGCCTTCTGGCTGTCGGTAATGTCTAGGCTGGTCAGCATCCCGTTGCCATCGGGCAGCGGCATGCCCATCAGCGCCAGCGTGCGCCCGTCGGACAGGCTGACCCGCCCGCCCGTCTGTTCGCGGCGCAAGGTCGCCGCCTCGATCACCATGCCGATCCGGCTGGCATCCTTGGGCGTAGCCAGTTGCGGGCGCAGGGCATCGAGCAGGGTGTCGATATGCGGATGGCTGCCAAGGAATTCTTCCGACAGCGCCCATTCGGCAGCGAAACGGCGGTTCCACAGCTGCAGCCTTCCGTCAGGCGCCAGCACGGCCAGCCCCTCGAACAGCGAATCGAGCGTCGCCGTGCGCACCCGCAGCAGCGTGTCGCGGGCACTGGCCAGTTGCAGCTGTTCGGTCCGGTCCTCGACGATCATCATCAACCCGCCATCGGGCATCGGCTGGGCGACGATGCGCAGATGGGTTCCGTCGGGCAGGACCCACTCCTCGTCATTCGCGCCGGACGCGGTGAACCACGCCTCTTTCTCCCGCCGCCATGCGGGGAAATCGCGCGTTTCGGGAAGGCGGCCCGCATCGCGCATGTAATTCAGCACCTCGGCAAGCGGCATCGCGTCCTGCCCGATGCTGGCGGGCAGGCGAAACAGGCGCTGCATCGGCAGGTTCACGAAGATCAGGTTGCGCTGCGGATCAAACTGCGCAACGCCGGAGGAAAGCTGGTCCAGCAAGGCGCGCTGGGCGGCACGGAACGCGCGGTATTCGCGGTTCAGCTGCTCCATGTTCTCGACATCGATGGCATAGCCGGCAATGCCCTCGTTGCCGACCGGCAGGTCGCTGACGCTGAAGGCGCGCCGTTCGCCATCGATGGTGACCATGACGTTGCGTTCGATCGAATGGCCGCTGTCGCGCGCCTGGTGCGCCACTTCCGACGGGCTGACCCCGTCCACCGGCTCGACCAGTTCGGTATTGGCGGCAACGACATCTTCCGCCGTTTCCCCGCCCACGGCCGCGACATAGGCACTGTTGACCAGGCGGATGCGCCCGTCCGGTCCGCGAAACCACATCGGGACAGGGGCCGCCTCGATCAGGCCGACGAGCGCGGAGAAATCGGCCTGCGCCTTCGCCGCAACATCGGTCAGGCGCGCAATCTCGTTCGCGCTGTCGCTGGAATCAATGATCCAGACGAGCACTGCACCGCCGCGCGCGATCTGCGGATCGGCAAGGTGTCCGGCAACGGAAAGCGAATGCCCCTGCCCGTGCGGATGCAGGGTCAGCCGGAAAGGCGCGGCGGACTTAAGCGTGCGGCGGCACTGCTGCCACAGCTTCTCGATCTCTTCGGGAGGAACGCCGCGCCGGTCGGTTCCGGCCAGTTCTTGGATCGTCTTCGGCACGGTTTCGAGACCGAACCAGCTGGCGATCCGTTCCGTCCCCTCGATCCGGCCATCGCCGCGCACCAACAGGGATAGCGCAGGCGCCTCGTCCATCATGCGAACCATGCGCAGCAGGCGCATCCGGTCCTTGCGGGATGTCAGGTTGCGGCGTCGGGCGATGAACAGCGTCCACGCGGCCGCAGCGGTCCAGCAGGCCATTATAAGGCCCAGCAGCACCAGTGCCGGTATGCCGATCGCAATCGACTCTTCGCCCCACCAGGTTCCCATGGGACTTGGCTATGCCCTAGCGCGCCGCGTGACAACAGCCCCGCCCCCGAAGCGACGGGGAAAACCGTGAATTGAACCGTTTGACGGGGTCATGTCGGAATTTTGTTCAGGGCGAGGCGAGAATGGTGCTCGCGCGTGACCCGGAGCGCAGCGTACTTCCGGTACGTGAGCACCGGAAGTACGCACGAGTGCCATTCGCAGCCCGGCATGGACGGAATTACGGCGTGACCTTAGTAGCGATAGTGTTCGGGCTTGAACGGCCCTTCGACCGGCACGCCGATGTAATCGGCCTGCCGCTGGGACAGCGTGGTCAGCTTCACGCCCAGCTTGTCGAGGTGCAGCGCGGCCACCTTCTCGTCCAGATGCTTGGGCAGGATGTGGACCGAATTGTCGTACTGGTCCGCCTTCGTGAACAGCTCGATCTGGGCCAGCGTCTGGTTGGTGAAGCTGGACGACATCACAAAGCTGGGGTGACCGGTGGCGCAGCCCAAGTTCACGAGCCGGCCCTTGGCCAGAACGATGATCTGCTTGCCGTCCGGCATCGTGACCAGATCGGTACCCGGCTTCACCTCGTTCCAGTCGTAGTTGTCGAGCGCGCTGATCTGGATCTCGGAATCGAAGTGGCCGATGTTGCACACGATGGCCATGTTCTTCATCGCTTTCATGTGCTCGCCGGTGATCACACCCTCGTTGCCGGTGGCGGTCACGAAGATGTCGCAGCGTTCAACCGCTTCCTCCATCGTGACGACTTCATAACCCTCCATCGCGGCCTGAAGCGCGCAAATCGGGTCGATTTCCGTCACCATCACGCGCGCGCCGCCGTTGCGAAGCGAATCGGCACTGCCCTTGCCGACGTCGCCGAAACCGGCAACGCAGGCCACTTTGCCGGCCAGCATCACGTCGGTCGCGCGGCGGATCGCGTCGACCAGTGATTCCTTGCAACCATAGAGGTTGTCGAACTTCGACTTGGTCACCGAATCGTTCACATTGATCGCGGGGAAAGGCAGCTTGCCGCCCTTCGCGATGTGGTAAAGGCGGTGAACGCCGGTCGTCGTTTCCTCCGAAACGCCGCGGATGTTGGCAACCGACTTCATCAGGTAGCCGGGCTTCGCCTTCACGAACGCTTTCAGCGCGCGCTGGAACTCGATCTCCTCGGCATTGGTCGGTTCGGGCAGTTCGTCGCCCGCCTCAAGCCGTGCGCCCCACAGCGCGAACATCGTGGCATCGCCGCCATCGTCGAGGATCATGTTGGCGGTTTCGCCATTACCCTCGTCCCAATCGAAGATGCGGCCGACGTAGTCCCAGTAATCGGCAAGGCTCTCGCCCTTGATCGCGAAGACGGGAATGCCCTGCGCCGCGATGGCAGCAGCAGCATGGTCCTGCGTCGAAAAGATGTTGCAGGTCGCCCAGCGAACCTCTGCACCCAGCGCCACCAGCGTTTCGATCAGCACGGCGGTTTGGATCGTCATATGCAACGAACCGGTGATGCGCGCGCCCTTCAGCGGCTGCGCCGCGCCATATTCCTCGCGCAGCGCCATGAGGCCGGGCATTTCGGTTTCGGCGATCGCGATTTCCTTGCGGCCATAATCGGCAAGGGCAATATCGGCGATGACGTAGTCGTTCTCGATAGTGGCAGTGGCCAAGGGAACAGCTCCTGAAAACTACTGTGCCGCGCGCCTTGCGCCCGGCGGAAATACGAAAAGCGGGCAGAAGCCCAGACTGCACCGGCCTCTACCCGCTCTCCGTCCCGAGGGCAAATATAAAGAAAACTTTATATCTGCCTTGCGGCCTCGGTCATCAACACCCGGCTGGCGATCCGGGTGCGTCCCCTGTTCGTCGGTACCCTCGCGTGTACGGTACCGGTCCGGTCACTTGTCCGCCCTGCCCTTATCGGGACATGGCGAACTTTGCGGGCCGGCTATTGGCAAGCAACTGGTCCGCAACCGCCAGGAGCCGGCTGCTGTCACGATCCGCGGCGAGATCGTGGGTTACCTGCTTCAATTCCGCGCATTCCAGCCAGGGGTGGCCCTGACCGTACTGGTTGGCCATCGAAACGCTGATCTTGTCGAGCTGGCGCTTGGCGCCCTTCGCACCGTACTTGCCGGTATAGGATGCCTGCAGCGATTTTGCCGCACCTTGCAGCGCGACGTTGTGCTTGATCGAGAACTTTTCGTAGTCGCGCTGGAAATTGTCGCCCCCGTGGCGGCAACGCAGCGCCGTGACCATCAGCATGATGTCCAGCTTGCGCAGCTTTTCCGCGCTGACGTAATCGCTGGCTGCGGCCCGTGCCGGCACCACTGCGCCCGCGACCATGCCGGCTGACGCCGCCGCCGCGATGATCTTTCCCAAAGTCCCCATTTCGATGCTCCCGACCTTTGCCGGACCGACAATGGCCGCGATCACGGCCTGGCCCTCGATGTCATTGAGCATCCCGCAAATTGTTTACCGAAAGTTAAACCCCAGCAGTAAAAGGAAATTAACCACGGATCATCGTCTTATCCGCCCATACCTCCTTGCAGCGCGAAATGGCGGTCCTATGTCTGGCACCGGCGACAAATCCGCTGGCTGAAAGGACGATTCAATATGACGATCAAGGTGGGAGATCCCCTTCCCGAGGTGACGCTGGTCAAGGCGACGAGCGAAGGGCCGGAAAAGGTCCAGTCGGGCGAATATTTCGCTGGCAAGAAAGTGGCTCTGTTCTCGGTGCCCGGTGCCTTCACCCCGACCTGTTCGGCCAAACACCTGCCCGGTTTCGTCGCAAAGGCGGACGAACTGAAGGCCAAGGGCATCGACGAGATCGCCTGCACCGCAGTCAACGATCCCTTCGTCATGCAGGCATGGAAGGACCGCGACGGTTCCGACGCGATCACGATGCTGGCCGACGGCAACGGCGACATGGCGCAGGCGCTGGGCCTTACCATGGACGGTTCGGGCTTCGGCCTTGGCCAGCGCGGCCAGCGCTGGTCGGCGGTTGTTGACGACGGCAAGGTCGTCGAGCTGAACGTCGAGGAAGCCGGCCAGTTCGAGGTGTCGAGCGCGGAGCACATGCTCGGCCAGCTGTGACACGGTCCGACAACATTTTTCGAAGGGGCGCCCGTTTGCGGCGCCCCTTTTGTTTTGCGACAGAACGGTCGCATTTCCGCCACGGGCGTTTCACGAAGCCGCACTATCGCGGTCACCGGACGGTCGCATCATGCGTCCGGGGGAACGAGATATGTCTATCGAATCGACCGTGGCTCCGGCGCGCGGCACGCTTGTCGAAGCCGCTGCCGTCAGCGCTGCATCGGGCAAGGAGGCGCTGCTCGAACGCGCGTTCGCCTTCCTGTTTCGCGGCCTTGTCTATCCGCAGATCTGGGAAGACCCGGTGGCCGACATAGCCGGGCTGGACATCGGCCCCGACGACCGCATCGTCACGATCGCCAGCGGCGGATGCAATGCGCTCAGCTACCTCACCGCCGATCCGGCGCAAGTCATGGCGGTCGATCTCAACGCGGCACACGTGGCGCTCAACCGGCTGAAGCATGCCGCCGTGCTGTACCTGCCGGATTACGAGCATTTCCATGCCTTTTTCGCCGGCGCCAACACCCGCGCCAACGTGGCGGCATACCACGCCTATCTCGCGCCCCGTCTTGACGATGCGACACGGGGCTATTGGGAATCGCGCGACCTGTCCGGCCGCAGGCGCATCCATCACTTCGGGCGGAATTTCTATCGGCAGGGGCTGTTGGGCACTTTCATCGGCCTTGCCCATTTCCTTGCCCGTATTCACGGCGAGGACCCGCGCCGCCTGCTCGAAGCACGCGACATTGCCGAACAGCGCCACTTGTTCGAAACCCGCGTGCTGCCGCTGTTCGACCGTCCGCTCGTCCGCTGGCTGACGGGGCAGAAGGCATCGCTGTTCGGCCTCGGCATTCCGCCTGCCCAATATGCCAAGCTGTCCGGCGGGCGGGCGATGGCAGACGTGCTTCGCGAGCGGCTGGAGAAGCTGACCTGCGACTTCGCCTTTGCCGACAACTACTTCGCATGGCAGGCTTTTTCGCGCGGCTACGAGCCTGCGGACAAGGCGAGCCTTCCGCCCTACCTGCAACGCGAAAACCATGCTGCGCTGAAAGAGCGGATCGCGCGCATCTCGGTGCAACAGGCGAACATGACGGACTTTCTGGGCGCGCAGGATGCACAGGGGATCGACTGCTACCTGTTCCTCGATGCGCAGGACTGGATGACCGATGCCCAGCTCAACGCATTGTGGAGCCAGGTTTGCCGCACCGCACGGCCCGGTGCGCGCGTCCTGTTCCGCACTGCCGCCGAACCCTCGCTACTGCCGGGCAGGCTCGATCCCGCGCTGCTGGCGCTGTGGGATTATCAGGAAGACCGCTCGCGCGAACTTTCCGCGCAGGACCGTTCGGCCATCTACGGCGCGACGCATCTCTATGTCCGGCGCGGCTGAGATGGACGGTATCGACACGGCAGACCGCGCCTCGCTGGCGCACGCGCGCCAGATGGATACGATGTACCGCGTGCAGCGCCATTTCTACGATCTGACGCGTAAATACTACCTGCTGGGTCGGGACAGGTTGATTCGCGAACTTGCCGTGCCGGATGGCGGCCACGTGCTCGAAATAGGGTGCGGCACTGCGCGCAACCTCGAACTGATCGGCAACCGCTATCCCGCGGCCAGCCTCCACGGTCTCGACATCTCGGCCGAAATGCTGGTTTCCGCCCGCAAGCGGATGGACCGCACGGGACGGCGCTATGCACTAGGTCTTGGCGATGCGACGGCGTTCGATCCCGACCGCGTGTTCGGGCGCGGGGAATTCGACAGCATCGTCATGTCCTATACCCTGTCGATGATCCCCGACTGGACTCGCGCGCTTGACCATGCGGCCGGAATGCTCGCACCGGGCGGATCGCTCCACGTCGTCGACTTCGGACAGCAGAAACGCCTGCCGCAATGGACGGGCGCGCTGCTTCGGGCATGGCTGGCGAGGTTCCATGTCACGCCGCGCGCGGACCTGTTCACGGCGGCGCAGGATTGCTGCCAACGTCGCGGCCTGAGCCTCGTCATGGCCAGCCCCTGTCGCGACTACGCCCGGATGGTCACCTTGCGCAGAGCGGGCTGAGCCGCAATCAATCCATATGGCGCAGACCGATGCGCAGGTAATCCCAGCCGGTCAGCACCGTCAGCACTGCCGCCGCCCAGAGCGAGCCGATGCCCACCTGATAGACGAACTGTGCCTGCGGAAAGGCACCCGACAGGATCAACGCGCCCAGCGACACCATCTGGAACGTCGTCTTCCACTTGGCCAGTTTCGACACCGGAACCGAAACCTGCACGCCCGCAAGGAACTCCCGAAGGCCGGAAACCATTATCTCCCTGAGAAGGATGACAAGAGCGGCAAGGACATGCAGCCACGAAATGATCCCCGTGTGCACCAGCACAAGGATGACGGCGGCGACCATGATCTTGTCGGCGATGGGATCGAGGAAGATGCCAAGACGGCTGACCCTACCGCTTGAACGGGCCAGCATGCCGTCGAAGTAGTCGGTAATACCGGCGACACAGTAAAGCGCGAAAGCGATCAGGTGACCCATTTGCCAACCCGGCCACCACAACAGGAATACCAGCAGTGGTACCGCGAATATCCGCGACATTGTCAGAAGGTTCGGAAGTGTCAGCATTATCTCAAGCTTTGGCCCATAAAGGCGCATAGCGTGAAACGCGTGACGGCAAAAGCAGGCATGAGCCGCAACTGGGCAAAAGCGCTGCCGGGGGTTGTGCCGCAGGCCTTTCCCTTTAAGGACGTTGGCACCGGGCACGTATGACGACATCGACCCACCTCCTCGCGCGTCGGCGCTTCCTGCCCGTGTTCGCGACCCAGATGCTGGGCGCGTTCAACGACAATCTCTATAAGAACGCGATGGTGCTGTTCGTGGTGTACTCGGTGTACTCCTCGACTGCGGAGGAAGCGAAATTCTCCGCCATCGCATCGGGGCTGTTCACGATACCCTATGTACTGCTGTCGGCGCTGTCGGGCCAGCTGGCCGACATGCGCGACAAGGCGGCGATCATCCGCATCGTGAAGCTGGCGGAAATCGGTATCATGACCATCGGCGCCGCAGGGCTGCTGCTGGCATGGCAGGGCATGATGGTGACCACGCTTGCCATTCCGCTGATGCTGGTGGCGCTGACCGGTCTTGGCGCCCATTCCACCTTTTTCGGCCCGATCAAGTACGCGATCCTGCCGCAGCATCTGGAAAAACACGAAGTGCTCTCAGGCACGGGACTGGTGGAGGCTGGGACTTATCTTGCCATTCTTGCCGGCACGATCTTGGCCGGTTTCATTTCGGTGGAGGTTGCCGCGGCAATCGTCATGGTGACCGCCGTGATCGGCTATTTCACCGGACGGCAGGTGCCCCCCGCCCCGGCGCAGGCGGTGGGAGAGAAAGTCGACTTCAATATCCTCCGCTCGTCCTGCAAGGTCGTGCGCGCCACGATGGAGGACAAGCGCGTCTTCTACGCAATCCTTGCGATCAGCTTTTTTTGGACCATCGGCGCGATCCTGTTCATCGAATTTCCGCCACTGGCCAAGAACGTGCTGACTGCTGACAAGGCCGTGGCAAGCCTGTTTCTCGTGGTCTTTTCCATCGGCGTGGCGATCGGGTCGATGTCGATCAACGTCCTTTTGAAAGGCGACGTATCGGCCCGCCATGCCCCTGTCTCCGTTGTCGTCATGGGCCTTTTCGTCGTGGCCTTCCACCTTGTGTGCAAGGCATGGGTCCCGCACGTGGGGCTCTACTCGGTCATGGAATTCGTGAAGCTGCCACTGGCCATACCGCTGCTTGTCTGCCTGCTGGGCATTGCGATTGCGGGCGGCATGTTCGTCGTGCCGCTCTATGCGTTCCTCACCACCGTGGTCGACAAGTCGCAGACTGCACGCACCGTGGCGGCCAATAATATCGTCAATTCCGCCGCGATGGCGGGCGGTGCGCTGGTGGCCATGGGGCTGACCGGCCTTGGCGTTTCCATCGTCGATCAGCTCTTGCTGGCGGCGGCGATGTGTATCGTGTCGGCGTGGCTGGGGTGGATCCTCTACCGCGCCGAACTGGAGCTTGTTCCAGCCGAATAGGCAGTCAGGCAATAAAGCCCATTACGGCAAGCAGGCAGGCCGAATAGGCCATCAGGAAATCGCGCGCATCCTGCATCGTTAGTTTCCAGCCCGAACGGGGTTCCCCTTCGTCTTTCAGCGCGACGAACCGGCGACGGCCAAACGTCGGGCGGCGTAGCACAGCGGCGCGAAACGGGCGGCGGGTCGGCTGGTCCGGAAGAATGACGGCTGCGTTCTGCATGGTTTCAAGGCTCTGTCTGCTGGTGGCGATCGAACACCAAACCAACGCCCCTGCGGCGCTAACCGTTCCTTAACTATCGGCCTTTACAACGCTATCCAAGGGCCATTGCGCCATGCGCCCCGCAACGGGACAGGCGGGTTAACCATCGCCTTGCGCAGCAAACCGCAATCGCCGGATTGCTCAGCCCTTTTTCGCCATCGACAGGATTTTTTTCCATTCGTCCGGCATGACTTCGCTGACCGACAGGCGCGATTGTTTCACCAGTTCCATTTCCGAAAGATCGGGCGTCGCCTTCACGTGCTTCAACGTGACGGGATGCTCCAGCTTGCGAACAGGCTTCACCTTCACCGCGGCCCACTTGCCGGTCTCGTCCGTCGGGTCGGTGATGCCCGCCTCACTGATCTCGATCACGCCGACGATCTCGAGCCCGATGTTGGAGTGGTAGAAAAACGCCTGTTCGCCCTTCTTCATCGCGGCAAGGTTGTTCTTGGCGCGATGGTTGCGAACGCCGTCCCACGTCCCTTCCCCTTCGGCTACGAGGTCGTCGTAGGAATAGACATCGGGTTCGGACTTCATCAGCCAGTAGCGTTTGGCCATCGCGTGGATTTTCCCTTGCTGCTTGCGCCGCGACTTCTAGTCTGAAGGGCCTTGAAGGCAAGCGCGGACCTACTTTTCATGAACAGTGCACGGCGTTCATGGACGTCCGGTCTAATCGATGGGCGCGTCACCCACGCATTCACGGGCGTGAGGACTTTCATTCCAACATA
Source organism: Croceicoccus bisphenolivorans (assembly GCF_001634625.1). Taxonomy (GTDB): domain Bacteria; phylum Pseudomonadota; class Alphaproteobacteria; order Sphingomonadales; family Sphingomonadaceae; genus Croceicoccus; species Croceicoccus bisphenolivorans. The sequence continues at coordinate 340,399 of NZ_LRSE01000001.1, forward strand.
CTGCTCACAAACAGATCAGGACGCGTGGCGCGCCAGTTGGCTAGCGCCGCCGAAATAGGCCGGGACGATACCGTCACGGCAAACGAGATGATCAAGCACCAGAACCGAACCATCGTCCAGACCGCGGACGACCTTCGCGGCCACGGCAGCCGGTGCAGCCAGGGCGTTCAGCAATTCAGGTTGCGTGTTCAACCACAGGCCCTGTCCGACGCGGTTCTGCACGGGGTCCGCGCCTGCGCCGAACCCGGCGAGAGCCAGACGGGGTTGGGATTCCAGTGCTGCGGCGACGGCCTCTTCGATGGCCGCCTGCGCGTCGGTCACGGCGGCAGGAAGTGAGCCCTGTTTTACCATCCGGTCATGTGCCTGCTTGCCGAGGAACATGGCGCGGATCATGTTGCGTGGTTCGGCCCGCTGGATGAGGCTGGCGAAGACCGACATCTCGGACCGGATCGCCCCGTCGAGCGGCTGCATCATACCTAGCTCCACGCAATCGAGTATCGCAATTGGGGCAGGCTCATGCCCGAGCATGCGGGACAGTTCGCGCGCGCGGTGGGCCTCGATTACCGAAGCGTAATCGCGATGCGACATCGGCACCGCGCCTGCCCCATCCCAAGGCTGGACGGAATGCGCAGTATTGGAAAGCAGCCATGCCTCAGCGGCGGAGACTTCGTCGCCGGGCGCCACCACTTCATGCACCAGCCCGGCCTCCAGCGCGGCCTGTCCGGCAAATGTCCTTCCTTGAAGCAGCACCTCCAAGCCAGCCTCCACGCCCACCAGACGCGGCATCCTCTGCGTTCCGCCGGCGCCGGGCAAAAGGCCGACCTGACACTCCGGCAGTCCCAACATTGCACGAGGAGTGTCGCCCAGCACGCGATAGTGTGCGCCAAGCGCAAGCTCGCACCCTCCGCCAAGCGCCACCCCCGCGATTGCCGCCGCGACCGGCTTGCACGCGGTTTCAAGGCGCCGGATAGCATGGCTGAGCGGGAAAAAATGATTGAACGCGATATCAAACCGATCGGCTTCCGGCGCGGCGACGATCATCTCGTAAGCAACGCCCAGTTCGGTAAGGTCTGCGCCAGCACAAAACCCGTTGTCCTTGCCGGAACGGACCACCACGCCTTTCACGTCGGTCCGATGCAGCCACTCGGCAAACGCTCCCAATTCATGGATCGCCTTGTTTGAAAAGACGTTCATCGTCCGGTCCGGGCAGTCGAAGACAAGATGGACGATGCCATTGTCGTGCAAGTCTACGCGGAACTGGGTAAGGTCGGTGGGTATCGAAATCATGTTTCGGCTTTCGCGTCCAGCAATTGATCGGTGAATTCAGAAGGCGACCTTGTCGCCGCCCTTAAGAGAGAGGATCTGGCGCGCATCATCGGGCGTCGCGATCTCGCAACCCAGGCTTTCGAGAATCTGGCGCACCTTGATCACTTGCGCGGCATTGGTTTCAGCCAGTTGCCCCTTGCCCAGCCAGAGGCTGTCTTCGAGTCCGACACGCACATGCCCGCCCATGCTGGCCGCCATCGCAGCCACCGGCATCTGGTTGGCGCCCGCCGCGAGAACCGACCATTCATAATCCTCACCGAACAGGCGGTCCGCAGTGCGCTTCATGTGCATCACGTCTTCCGGATGCGCGCCGATGCCGCCCAGCAGGCCGAAGCAGGTCTGGATGAACAAGGGCCCCTCAACCAGCCCTTCGCGCCAGAAGTAATGCAGATTGTACAGGTGGCTGGTGTCGTAACACTCGAACTCGTAGCGCGTGCCGGTCTTGTTCAATGTGTCGAGGGCGTAGCGGATATCCCTGAAGCTGTTGCGGAAAACAAGGTCGTGGCTCGCCTCCAGCATCTCCGGCTCCCAATCGTGCTTCCACTCCCTGTCGCGCTTCAGCATCGGGAAAAGGCCGAAATTCATCGAACCCATGTTCAGGCTGGCGACTTCCGGCTGCCATGTTTCTGCAGGCTTCACCCGGTATTCGACCGGCATATAGGGCGATGCGCCGGTGGTGATGTTCACCACGACGTTGCTCGATTGCTTGATTACCTTGAGAAAAGGATCGAAATCCTGCGGCTCGTGCACCGGCTTGCCGGTTGCCGGATCGCGGGCATGCAAGTGGACGATCGCGGCGCCCGCCTGGGCCGCGCCAAGCGCGCTTTCGGCGATCTCTTGCGGGGTAATCGGCAGGTAAGGCGACATTGAAGGCGTGTGTATAGAGCCGGTAACGGCGCAGCTGATGATCGTCTTTTTTCGGGCCATCCGCCCTCTCCCATTCATATTGTACGGGCTGTTTCGGCCCAGGCTTGTTCCAATGCGTCGCGATGCAAGGGCGATGCCACCGCGATCAGTTCACGGGCACGCCCGTCATGACTTTTCCCGCGCAAGTCTGCCGCTCCATGTTCCGTCACAACCACATCGATATCGAACCGCGAGAGCGAGACCGGACCAAAGGCATCTCGCGGCGGTACGATGCGGCCCTGTCCCTTTGCGGTCGAGGGCAGCGCGACGATGCGCAATCCGTCCTTACCCACCCTCGCCCCGCGCGCGAAATCGCTGGCTCCGCCGGGGCCGGAAAGGAACCCGCGCGAAGACGCCTCGGCATATCCCTGTCCGAACAGATCGACGCTCATGACCGAATTGATCGTAACCAGCCGAGCCGTGTTCGCCAGCGCCGCCGGATCGTGAGTGACCGATACCGGACGCATGGCGAACGCCGGCTCGGACAGCGCGGCATAAAGTTCCGCGCTGCCAATTGCCGAGCCTATCACCGCCGGCGTGTCGGCTGCGACCGCTCCGGACCTGACAAGTCGCAAGACGCCGTCTCCGCCAAGCCCCGAGTGGATCTTCATACGCCGCCTGTCATGCAGCCGATCCAGCACCGCATCAGGCAGCTTGCCGAGGCCAACCTGGATGGTCATTCCGTCCTCAACGAAGTCTGCCACATTCCGGGCGATCGCATCGGATATTGCGTCACTTCCGCCACTGGCCATTGTGCGCAGCGGTTGTTCCTCTTCGAAGAATGCGGTCAGGTCCGCAAAGGGGATCGCCGGTCCGTCCGCCGCACGCGGCATCGCCGGATTGATGTGCGCGATGCAGAACTTTGCATTGCGCCATAGATCCGGACCGAAACCCGCATCGACCCCGAAGCTGCACAGGCCGTTCGCATCGGGTGGTGTCAGCATAACCATCACCACATCGGGCGGATTTGAAGCATACCAGCGAACGATATCCTGATAGCAAAGCGGCAAAAATGTCCCGCGCGGCCCCTCTGCCCTGATCTCAGGTGTCTGGAAGAACGTAACGATCGCGCTTTGCGACCCCGCGTTCCAGGTTCCCTTGTTCAGCCCCGCAACAAAGATGCCGGAAAACCTGGCCTTTCCGAGAGCGACACCCGCCAGCTCCACCTCGCTTAATAGCAGGTCGCTCTCCGCCGCACAGGAAGACACGTAGACGTGCATTCCCGGCGGCAGGACAGCAGCCAGATCACCTTTGCCGAGGCGAAGGGGTGCGGGCATTCTTTTTGCGACCTGCCTCCGTTGCCTACTTCACGTAGGCGTGGAAATCGGGCGTGCGCCGCTCGTTAAAGGCTTTCATACCCTCCTTGGACTCGTCGGTATCGTAATAGAGCTTCACCGAATTGAGCGCGAGCATCGAGATGCCGCGAATATTGTCGCTGTCAGCATTGAACGAACGCTTGGCCAGCGCCAGCGCGGTCGGCGAACGCTCCCCGATGATCTGCGTCCACTCGTCGACTGCCGCGTCTAGTTCGTCATGCGGAACGACTTTGTTGACAAGACCCATCTCGAGCGCTTCCTGGGCAGTATACTGCAGGTTTAGATACCAGATCTCGCGTGCTTTCTTGTCGCCGACATGGCGGGCCAGAAACGCGGTGCCCCAACCGGCGTCAACCGAACCGACTTTCGGCCCGACCTGTCCCAGCTTGGCTGTGTCCGACATGATCGAAAGATCGCAAAGCGTGGCGAACACGTTGCCGCCGCCAATCGCGAAACCGTTGATCCGTGCAATCACCGGCTTGGGAATGTCGCGAATGATCGACTGCAGCTCGTCGATCGGCAATCCGACGATGCTGTCAACGGCGGCGTAAAAGTCGTCCATT
>NZ_LRSE01000010.1 GCF_001634625.1 Croceicoccus bisphenolivorans
ACCTCTACCTTCACCAGCAGGCGCTCGACACATCAACGCCGAGTGGCCGAGCGATGTTCGGTATGCTCAGCGTCTTCGCCGATTTTGAGCGGGAGTTGATCCGCAGCCGAATCATGGCGGGTCTTGCCCGATCCACCAAGAAAGCAGGTCGCCCAGCCCTTGATCCCGAGAAGATCGCCAAGATCGAGCGTCATCTCAACGCTGGCACATCCATCAATGAGACTGCCCGCAAGCTCAAGGTCGGGGTCGGCACCGTCCATCGCATCAAAGTCCGCATGACCAATGAGGCTATCGCCGCATGATGGACCCGAAAGATCGTCCCACCCTTGGACCGCGCTTCTTCGAACTCAAAGCGCAGATGGATGCCAAGCGGAAAGCCGAAGCCGAACAGCGAAACAATCGTCAGGATCAGCCGCCCGAAGATGAATGAGAACATCGCGGCATGAGACGCAAACGCTTCGTCTGCCCTGAGTGCGGACAGAAAACGGGCATCCCTATCGCCTACGGCTACCCCAGTCGGGGCCTCATCAAGAAGGCCAAACGGAACGAGGTGTTGCTGGGTGGATGCGTCGTTGAGATCGATGCCCCCAACCGTCACTGCCAGAACTGTAAGCATCAATGGATCGACGATGAGAAGAGCGTCCGATCAACTTCCTAGAATGACCTGAGCCCACATCAATGTCCGATAAGAACGCTCCCCAGATCGTCGATGCTGACGGTCGGCCATCATCCGCAACCATCAACCAACGCTTAGCGGAAGCGTCCGAGGAAATGGTCAGGGATGATCCTCACACCGATCCTGTCGGGTGCGCCACCGGACCGGCATGGCGCTGCTCGCCGGATGTTATCCAGGACAATTCCCGCCCTTCCACTTCGCTGGTGATCCACTATGGATCGGCCGAAGGAGGACCGCGATGAAGGCAGGCAAAGAGCCGCTGCTCGGCGCGATCGAGGCGGGCGGTACCAAGTTCGTTCTTGCCGTCGGCACCGCGCCTGACAATACTGCCGCGCGCCATGTCATCCCGACACAAATGCCATCCGAAACGCTGGCGGAGGCGGAAGCATGGTTCAGGGCCCAGGGCAGCATTGCCGCCCTGGGCATCGCCAGTTTCGGGCCGATCGATATCGATCGCGCATCGCGGACATGGGGGCATATCACCACGACGCCGAAGTCCGGTTGGTCGGAGTGCGATATCGCCGGTTTCTTCGCTGCCCGGTTTGCGGTTCCGGTCGGTTTCGATACCGACGTCAACGGCGCGGCTTGGGCGGAAGTGCGTTTTGGCGCGGGACGGGGCGTTTCATCGCTCGCCTATGTGACCGTGGGCACCGGTATTGGCGGCGGTCTTGTCATCGACGGGGAGCCGATCCACGGTGCGTCGCATCCAGAGATGGGGCATATCTTCGTGCGGCGTGGTCCGTCCGACGATGATTTCGCGGGACACTGCCCGATCCACGGCGATTGCCTGGAGGGGTTGGCCAGCGGCCCCGCGATCATCGCGCGGTGGGGTTCGCCACTGTCAGACCTGCCGCAGGATCATCCGGCCCACGCTTTGGTTTCCGGATATCTCGCACATCTTTGCTACGACATTTTCGCCATCACTGCTGCCGAAGTCGTCGTGCTGGGCGGTGGAGTCCTCAGGACGCCGGGCCTGCTGCAGCGTGTGCGCGAACAGGCAACCGCGCTGGCAAGCGGCTACCTGCCCGGCGGGGCGCGCCACAGGGTCGAAGCCGCCGGATTGGGCGAAGATGCGGGCATTACCGGCGCATTGATGCTAGCCGAACGGGCACTGGCACGAGGCGATTAGACCAGCGCCATCAAGCTGGCGTTGCCGCCCGCCGCCGTCGTGTTGATCGATGTGGAGATCTCCTCCCGCAACCAGGCCTGACAATAACCGCCACTGGCATCGGGCGACTGCACCAGCGGGATCGCCCCTGCCATCGCGGCAACCGCCTGCAGGATTTGCGGAGTCGGTTTTTCCACCAGCACCGCAGCCCAGACGTTGGTTTCGGGCAGGCTTTCGCAGACGGCCGCCTCATCCTCCGGCGCGATTTGCGACGACAGAACGGTGGCGCGCCCTCCGGCCGTCGCGACAGCGGCAAGTTGGCTGGCGAGGCCAGCGGGCGTTGCGGGAATGCACAGGATCTCCCCGCGCGAGTGCAGTTCGTACAGGTTTCTCTCCCCCACCGGCCCCGGCAGTTCGAGCGTGCCGGCGGCAAGGTCGATGTCCGTTCCGGCCTTTACCAGACGCGACAGATAGAGCGGCCCGCCTGCCTTCGGCCCGGTGCCCGACAGGCCCCGCCCGCCGAACGGCTGCACGCCGACAACAGCACCGATCGTGTTGCGGTTGATATAGACATTGCCCACCGCGATCCGGCGCGTGACTTCGCGCACCGTCTCGTCAAGCCGGGTGTGCAGGCCGAACGTCAGACCGTAACCGGTGGCGTTGATCGCATCGACCAGCTTGCCCAGATCCTTGCGCGCGTAACGCACCACGTGGAGCACGGGGCCGAAAACCTCTCGCCCGAGTTCCGCGATCGAACCGATCTCGATGATTGTCGGCGCAACGAAAGTGCCGATGTCCGTTTCTGCGGGGAGGGGGAGGCGATCTACCTTGCACCCTGCCGCAGCCATCTGAGCGACATGCGCCTCTATAGTGTCACGCGCTTCTGCCGTGATGACGGGGCCGATATCGGTGGCAAGCCGGTCGGTATTGCCTATGCAAAGCTCATGCAGTGCGCCGCGGATCATCGCCAGTTGGCGGTCTGCAATGTCATCCTGCAGGCACAGGATACGCAGCGCGGAACAACGCTGGCCCGCGCTGTCGAATGCGCTGGCGATCACGTCGGTCACGACCTGTTCGGCGAGGGCGGAGGAATCGACGATCATCGCGTTCTGGCCACCGGTTTCCGCGATTAAAGGGATCGGGCGGCCGTCCGGCGCAAGGCGGTTGGCCAGTTCGCGCTGGATCAGCCTGGCCACTTCGGTCGATCCGGTGAACATCACGCCTCTCGTTTCGGGCGCCGTGACCAGCGCCGCGCCGACATCGCCGGCGCCGGGCACGAATTGCAGGGCCTCTGCCGGAATGCCGGATGCGTGAAGGATGCGGACCGCCTCTGCCGCGATCAGCGGGGTTTCCTCCGCCGGTTTGGCCAGTACGGGGTTGCCCGCAACAAGGGCGGCCGCGACCTGCCCCGTGAAAATCGCCAGCGGAAAGTTCCACGGGCTGATGCAAACGACAGGACCGACGGGTTCGGCCCGTTGCAAGGTATTGCGCGCCTGCACGGCGTAGTAGCGCAGGAAATCCACCGCTTCGCGTACTTCCGCCACGGCATTGGCGGCGCTCTTGCCGGCCTCTCGCATGGCAAGCGCCATCAGGCGGGGCATGGCCGCTTCCATGGCATCGGCGGCGCGGCCGATGCAGGCGGCACGCTGCGCGACCGGCACCTCTGCCCAGCTGCGGGCAGCACCGGCGGCAACTTTGGCGGCAAAGGCGGCATCGCGCTCTTTGGCAAAGGATACGAACCCTACCTTGTCGCCATGGTCGGCAGGGTTCAGCACCGGGCGCAGCGGGCGTTCGCTGGCAAGGCCGGGGATCATCGGGGCTGCGCGCCAGACCTGTTCGGCCGAAGTGCGCAAAGCTTCGCCCAGATCTGCCAGTTCGGCTTCGCTGGCAAGGTCGATCCCGGCCGAATTGCGCCTTTCGGGGAACAGGTGCGCTGGCAAGGCAATGGCCGGATGGGGCGATCCGAACGGCGTGATCGCGCGCGCCACCTCTACCGGATCTGCCGCCAGTTCCTCTGCCGGCACGTTTTCGTCGCCGATGCGATGCACGAAACTGGAATTCGCGCCGTTCTCCAGAAGGCGGCGGACGAGATAGGCCAGCAAAGTCTCGTGCGTGCCGACAGGGGCGTAGATGCGGCACGGGCGCTTGTCCGGTCCATGCCCCACGACCTGTTCGTACAGCGGCTCGCCCATGCCGTGCAGGCACTGGTACTCCCAGTCGCCGATGCTGAAATCCGGTCCGGCCATGTGCCAGATCGCGCTCAGCGTCTGGGCATTGTGCGTCGCGAACTGCGGGAACAGCACGTCGCGATTGGCCAGCAGCTTCCTTGCGCAGGCGAGGTAGGAAACGTCGGTATGCACCTTGCGGGTAAAGACCGGAAAGTCGGCCATGCCGTCGACTTGCGCGCGCTTGATCTCGCTGTCCCAGTACGCCCCCTTCACCAGCCGCACCATGATGCGGCGGCCGGAGCGGCGGGCAAGGTCAACCAGCCAGTCGATGACATACGGACAACGCTTGCCATAGGCCTGAACCACGAAGCCGAGGCCGTTCCAGCCCGCCAGCTCCGGATCGAGTGCAAGGGTTTCAAGCAGGTCGAGCGAAAGTTCGAGGCGGTCCGCTTCCTCCGCATCGATGTTCAGCCCGATGTTGTGCGACTTGGCCAGCAGGGCCAGATCGCGCACGCGTGGCAGTAGTTCATCCATGACCCGCCCGGCCTGCGCGCGGGCATAGCGGGGGTGCAACGCGGACAGCTTGATCGAGATACCGGGGCCGGCAACCACCCCGCGCCCCGCCGATGCCTTGCCGATGGCGTGGATGGCGCGTTCGTAGTCCGCGAAATAACGGGCCGCGTCCCCGGCGGTCGTCGCCGCTTCGCCCAGCATGTCGTAGCTGTAGGCAAAGCCCTTCGCTTCCATCTTGCGCGCGCGTTTCAGGGCTTCGGCGATGGTTTCGCCGGTCACGAACTGTTCGCCCATCAGTTCCATCGCCATGTCGACCCCGCGTCGGATCACCGGCTCTCCAGCCCGTGCGACAAGGCGGGTGAGAGCCGACGACAGGCCCTTGTCGTTCACGCTCGACGTCAGCTTGCCGGAGACGACAAGGCCCCACGTCGCCGCGTTCACGAAGAGCGAGCGTCCGTCGCCCAGATGCTCCTTCCAGTTGCCGGGCGCGATCTTGTCGCGGATCAGCGCATCGCGGGTGGCGTCGTCGGGAATGCGCAGCAGCGCTTCGGCAAGGCACATCAGCGCTACGCCTTCCTGACTGTCCAGCGAGTATTCCTTGACCAGATCCTCAACCCCGCCGCGCTGGCCGTTCCGGCGCAGGTTTTGCACCAGCCCTAGCGTCATGTCGCGCACGGGTTGCTGCAGCGCATCGGGCATCCGGGCCGCTTCGATCAGCTCCGCCATGCACTCCGGCTCCGCCCTGCGGCAGGCGTGCGTGATGGCGCGGCGGAGGGGCGTTTGCGGGCGGATGGTCGGTGCGAATCCGGCGAAGGGAGCGTGTGCGTTCATGGCCAGAGAACAATACCACTTTCCGTCATATCAGTTTGCCCATAGAATGACGAAAAGATAGCCAAAACGACTTAAATTTCGCGACTAATTCTGCATCAGGACCAGAAAGTGTGATCACTGTAGACGATCTGGATCATTTCGATCGCAAGATCATCGCTGCACTGGCGGCGGACGGGCGGATGACGATTACCGACCTTGCCGAAAAGGTCGGCCTGTCGAAGACGCCGTGCCAGAACCGCTTTCGCAAACTGGTCGACGGCGGCGTCATTCGCGGCTTCACCGCGATCATCGACAATGCGAAGCTGGGACTGGACCACGTGGCCTTTGCCGAAGTGAAGCTTTCCGACACACGGGAAAAGGCGCTGGAGGAATTCAACGCCGCCGTGCGAAAGCTGCCGGAGGTCGAGGAATGCTACATGATCGCCAGCAGCTTCGACTACTTGCTCAAGGTCCGTACCGCCAACATTCGCCGCTACCGCGAAGTGCTGGGCGAAAAGATTTCCAGCCTGCCGCACGTGTCCAGCACGTCGACATTCGTCGCGATGGAAGCGATCAAGGACAATGACCGCCCCCGCGTGCCCAAGGCCGCGGGATAGCGCTTACTTGGCGTAGTAGTCGCGGTACCAGGCGACGAACTTCGCAATCCCGTCGCGGAACGGCATGGCCGGCGCATAGCCGGTCAGGCGGCGCAGCAGCGCGGTATCGGCCCATGTCGCGTAAACGTCGCCCTTCTGCATCGGCATCATGTTGCGGATCGCCTCGACCCCCAGTTCCGCCTCGATCGCGTCGACGAAGTCGAGCAGGCGCACCTTCTCTCCATTGCCGATATTGACCACGCGCCACGGCGCGACGGGCGAGAGGCTGTCTCCTTCCGCGATGTCATCCGCGCTATCCGGGCGTTCGGGCGGAGTGTCGATCAACAGGCGGATGCCGCGCACCAGATCGGTGACGTAAGTGAAGTCGCGGTACATCTCGCCATTGTTGTAGATGTCGATGGCGCGCCCGTTCAGCATGGCATCCACGAACTTGAACAAAGCCATGTCGGGCCGCCCCCACGGGCCATATACGGTGAAGAACCGGAACATCGTGGTCGGGATGTTCCAGAGATGCGCATAGGAATGCGCCATCGCCTCGTTCGCCTTTTTCGTGGCGGCATAGAGGGTGATCTGGCTGTCGACCTTGTCCGTCTCGCGAAAGGGCATGTCCTCGTTCGCGCCATAGACTGAGGATGTAGAGGCCATCAGCAGGTGGCCGACAGCCAGTTCGCGCGCGACTTCCATCACGTTGAACGCACCGACCAGATTGCTGTCGACATAGGCACGCGGATTTTCGAGGCTGTAGCGAACGCCGGCCTGTGCGGCGAGGTGGACGATCACGTCGGGCGCGAATTCGCGGGCGACCTGCATCAGCCGCTCGTGATCTTCCAGCATTGCTTCCGTCGCGGAAAAGCCGGGACTTTGCAGCAGCATCTGCAACCGCCGCCGCTTCAGCGCGACGTCGTAATAATCGCTCATCCCGTCATAGCCGTGAACGATGAAACCTTCGTCCAGCAGCAGGCGGCACAAGTGGAAGCCGATGAACCCGGCGGCTCCGGTAACAAGAACACGGCGTGGTGCAGGAGTTTCGGATTGCGTCATCGGGAAGTTCGGCGCTGCCTTCGCGTTTCGGGTCGTCATCGCCATTTGGGGTGGCGCAGGCAGGCTGTTGCCCAATCGGGCAGCCGTTGCAATCGGATATCGCCCTTATGCAAAGGTTCGCGCCGACGCTATTTTCCAGCGCTATCCACGGCTTTGCCGGTGCAGGACGGCGCAAGCGGTTTTCCTGTGCCCCCATCGTCTGGCAAAGGCATAGGCATGGCAGAGCCATCCGACGCCCCATATATCGACCAATTCGATCAGTACGCCGATTACGATCGCGTGGACTATCCGGATTTCGCGCCCGAACCGCCCGTCTTCGGCCCCGCGCCGGATGAGGCGACCCTGCTGGACAAGCTGCACTCGGTCTTCGGCTTTCGCGCCTTTCGCGGCGTGCAACATCAGGTGCTGGACCGTGTGCTGTCCGGCCGGTCGACATTGGCCGTCATGCCCACGGGCGCGGGCAAGTCGCTGACCTACCAGTTGCCCGCGACGATGGTGGACGGCACGTGCGTCGTCATCAGCCCGCTTATCGCCCTGATGCACGACCAGTTGCGCAGCGCGGAGGCAAACGGCATCCGCGCCGCAACGCTGACCAGCGCGGACGAGAACCGGGCCGAGACCGTCGCGCGCCTGCGGGCCGGTGATCTCGACCTGCTCTATGTCGCGCCCGAACGCGCCAGCCAGTCGCACTTCCGCGAACTGCTGGGCCAGTGCCGGATCGCGCTCTTCGCCATCGACGAGGCGCACTGCGTGTCCGAATGGGGCCACGACTTCCGCCCCGACTATCGCCTGCTGCGCCCGCTGATGGACCTGTTCCCCGGTGTGCCGCGGCTGGCGCTGACGGCGACGGCGGACGCGCATACCCGCTCCGACATCCTGGCCCAGCTTGGCATTCCCGAAGAAGGGATGATCGTCGCAGGCTTCGACCGGCCCAACATCCGCTACGCCATCCGCCCGCGCGACGGGCTGACCCAGCAGCTTCGCCGCTTGCTGGCGGCCAATCCCGGCCCCGGCATCGTCTATGCCCCGACCCGCGCCGCGACGGAGCGGCTGGCCGAAGCACTTTCGGACGGAAACCGCGAGGTTCGCGCCTATCACGCCGGCCTGCCCCCCGAAGTGCGCGCCGCGAACCAGTCCGCCTTCGTGGCATCGGAAGACATGGTGATGTGTGCGACCGTCGCGTTTGGCATGGGCATCGACAAGCCCGACGTCCGCTTCGTCGCCCATGCGGGCCTGCCAAAGTCGATCGAGGCCTATTACCAGGAAACCGGCCGCGCGGGCCGCGATGGCGATCCGGCAACGGCCCACCTGTTCTGGGGCGCGGACGATTTCGCCCGTGCGCGAATGCGGGTGCAGGAAGTGGAGGAGGCGCGCCAGCAGGGCGAGCGTACGCGGCTTTCGGCGCTGGGCGCTCTGGTGGAGACTGCCGGATGCCGCCGCGCGATCCTGCTGCGCCATTTTGGCGAGAGTCCGCCCGAGACTTGCGGCAATTGCGATAACTGCCTTGAACCGCCCAAGTCGGTCGATGCCACGGTGACGGCGCAGAAATACCTCTCTGCCGTGGCGCGGACGCGTCAGATGTACGGGGCTGGTTATGTCGAGAGTATCCTGACGGGCCAGTCCAGCGAACGCGCCAGCCAGCAGGGGCACGACACGCTGTCCGTCTTCGGCATTGTTGGGGGTGAGGAGGCGGCGTTGCTCAAGCCTGTCCAACGCGCGCTGCTGGTGCGCGGGGCCTTGCTACCCACGGAACACGGCGGGCTGATGCTGGGGCCGGAAGCGCGGACGTACCTGAAGGGCGAGCTTCCGCTCGATCTGGTCATTCCGCCCAAACGCACGGGCGGTCGGAGCCGAAAAGGCAGCGGGCAAGAGCTCAACCCCGTTGGCGATCCGCTGTTCGATGCCCTGCGTTCGCTACGCCGCGATCTGGCGAAAGAGAACGGCGTGCCGCCCTATGTCATCTTCCACGATGCCGTGCTGCGCGACATGGCCGGTTTCCGCCCGCAGAGCCGGGATGCACTGACCGACCTGTCGGGGATCGGGGCGAAAAAGCTCGACGCTTATGGCGATGCCTTCCTGACCGTGATCCGACAGCACTCCTGATCTGCTTGCCCGCATCTCCCGTATGATATAAAGATGATATCATATTTATATCATGAAGGGGGTTTGCAATGGAATTGAAGTCTATGGAAGCCAGCCGGGAAACCGGCGCCAGCACCGCCAGCGGCTATCCGGTTCTGGTGGTTGTCGCGATCATGTTGCTGATCATCGGATACGAGGTCGCGCTGGCGCCTTATCCGTCGGCCTTCATGCTGATTGCGGCGGGCGTGTTCTTTGCGTTCCTGACTGCCGGGTTCTACATGCTGCAGCCCAATCAGGCGACGGTCGTCACCCTGTTCGGATCGTATCGCGGCACCGATCGCAATCACGGCCTTCGCTGGGTCTGGCCGTGGATGGGCCGCAAGAAGGTGAGCGCGCGCGCCAACAACATCCATTCCGACCGGATCAAGATCAACGACAAGCGCGGCAACCCGATCGAGATCGCCTGCAACGTCGTATGGCGCGTGCGCGATACGGCGCAGGCGACTTTCGATGTCGACGATTATCGCGAATTCGTGAACATCCAGATCGAGGCGGGCCTGCGTACTGTCGGCTCGCGCCATCCCTATGACGATATCGAGGAAGGCGAGACCACGCTGCGCGGCGACGGCGAGCTGGTGAATGCGGAACTGCTGACCGAACTGAACGACCGGCTGAAGGTTGCGGGCATCGTGGTGGACGAGGCGGGGCTGACACACCTTGCCTATGCGCCCGAAATCGCCGGCGCGATGCTGCGCCGCCAGCAGGCGGAGGCGGTGATCGCCGCCCGCGCCAAGCTGGTGATGGGTGCGGTCACGATGGTCGAGATGGCGCTGGAGAAGCTGAGCGAGGGCGAGATCGTGCATCTGGACGACGAGCGGCGCGCGGCCATGGTGTCGAACCTGATGGTCGTGCTGTGCGGAGAGCGGGAAACGCAGCCGATCGTCAATACCGGCACGCTCTACAACCACTGAGGCCAGATGAGCGCGAGGAAGCCCTTTGCCCTGCGCCTCGATCCGGCGCTGCACGCCGAGATCGAGGCCATGGCCGCGCGTGACCTGCGTTCGGTGAACGCCGAGATCGAGTTCCTGCTGCGCGAGTCGCTGGCAATACGCGGCGTGAAAGTCGCGTCCGTACCAGCGCCCCGTCGCGGCAGGCCGCCGAAGGAGGTTTAGGCCGGAGCCTCCTGTCCCCGCGTCTTCCACAGCGAGTAGCCGACACCCCCCGCGATCAACGCGAAAGTCACGCCAAGGCTGATTGCGGGCGGAAACTTGGCCCCGCCCAGCACGAAGTCCGCGACGAAGATCTTGCCGCCGATGAACACCAGCACGGCGGCCAGTGCATATTTCAGATAGGCGAAGCGGTTGATCATCGCCGCCAGCGCGAAATAAAGCGCCCGCAGGCCAAGGATCGCCATGATGTTCGACGTGTAGACGATGAACGTGTCGGTCGTGATCGCGAAGATTGCCGGCACCGAATCGACCGCGAATACGAGATCGGCAAGGTTGATGATGACGAGCGCGAGGAACAGCGGCGTTGCCGCGCGCACCATCTTCCCGTTTTCGTCCGGCACCCTCACGAAGAAGTGCTGCGCGTGCAGTTCCTTCGTCACGCGCATGTGGCGGCTGATCCACCGCACGACAGCGTTGTTGCCGATGTCGGGATCGTGGTCGGAGGTGAAGAACATCTTCACGCCCGTGAACACGAGGAATGCGGCAAAGATGTAGAGTACCCAGTAGGCTTCCTGCACCAGCGCCGCACCGCCCGCGATCATCAGCCCGCGCAGCACGATCACCGCCATGATGCCCCACAAGAGGGCGCGGTACTGGTACTTGGCGGGGATGGCGAAGAAGGTGAAGATCAGGCTGATCACGAAGACATTGTCGATCGACAGCGCCTTTTCGATGAAGAAGCCGGTATAGTACTGCATACCGGCCTCTCCGCCCTTGGCGTACCAGACCCAGCCGCCGAACAGCAGCGCGATCCCGATGTAGAAGGCGGTCAGCTTCAGCGATTCGCCGATGCCCATCTCGCGGTCCTCCTTGTGGAGGATGCCGAGGTCGAACGCGGTCAGCGCGGCAACGATGCCAAGGAAGGCGAGCCAGAACCACGCGGGGGTTCCGAGCCAGTCGGCAAAGAGAAATTCCATCGGTGCCGCCCCTTAACCGAAGGCCGGCGCGCGGCGCGCGGTTAGCTGCATAAGGCGCAGTTTCAATGCGCTCTTGAGGATATGGAGGCGGGCAATCTCGCGCGGGTCGCTCTTGCTGCGCTGGGCACGGCGGAGTGCGTCGTCCAGCTTCTGCAGGCGCTCCAGTCGGCGGAACAATCGGTCGGTCATCATCAATTCCCTGATCGAAACGTGTTGCGTTCGATCGGGTGAAGTGATCACTGTCCGGACTTGCTTTGGGGCTTGGGATGGCCCGGACTGGCATCGGCATCACCCGATGCGGTCCGACATCACGAGGCGCTTTCGACCATGAGGTCAGTCACGCCGCGCCAGAGGGGCCCGGTCCCGCACCGCAAACATGGGGGGAACGCCCGCCGATTGCAAGCACAGGTTTGTTACAGAAGATGTCCGGTACGGTCGCGCTTGGTATCGAGATAGCGGGCGTTGTGCGGATTTGCGGGCAACTGGTGCGGCACGCGTTCGGCAACCTCTACGCCGATCGCTTCAAGGGCCGCGACCTTGGCGGGATTGTTGGTCATCAACCGGATCGCATGGATGCCCAGCAGTTCCAGCATCCGCGCCGCAACGGGAAAGTCGCGCGCCTCGGTCGGCAGGCCGAGCCGGTTATTGGCGTCGACCGTGTCAAATCCCTGATCCTGCAGGCGATACGCGCGCAGCTTGTTGATGAGACCGATGCCCCGCCCTTCCTGACGCAGGTATAGCAGCACGCCATAGCCGCCATTTTCCGCTTCTGCGGCCATGGCATGAAGCGCGGCGTCGAGCTGCGGACCGCAATCGCATTTCAGGCTGGTGAGCACATCGCCGGTCAGACATTCCGAATGCAGCCGGACGAGCGGTGTCCGGTCCGTGCGTTGTTCGCCCACGATCAGGGCGACATGCTCGCGCAAGTCGTCCGGCGCGCGGAATGCGACGATCTCGCAATCCTCGGCAGCGGCTGTCGGCAGGTCGGCCCGGGCCTGTATGGTCAGGCGGCCTGCATCCTGAAACGCGTCCAGATCGGCCACGCTGCAGGTTACGGTTCCCTCAGCCGGGGTCGGCCCGGCAAGGAAGCAGGGGAGGACACCGGCGATGCGGGCAAGCGTCATTGCCGCCTTCGCAGCTTCCGCCGTCTCCAGCGGTTCGGCCCGAAACGGCCCCGCCAGCGGATGGAGCAGGTCTTCCGACGGGTCGGCTAATGCGCGGGCAAGGGGCAAATCGAACGGTTCGGCTGCGCGGATCAGCACCGGCGCTTCGGGCACGGCGGCATCGCGCTGGTTGGCCAGCTTGAGCGTCACCGCGCGAGCGGCGGAAATCAGCAGGCGCGGCGCTGTGGTGCCGCCGACCTCGTATCCGGTTTCGGCGCAAAGCAGGGTCAGCGACCCGTCATCGCCATCGATCCGGATCGGCCAGCCATGGCGCAGCGCATCCACGACTTGCGCGGCGCGGCGGGAATCGCCCCCTGTGCTCACCGGACGGGTGTCGCTGTGGGGTTCACAGGTCGAACTCTGTCACCAGCGGCACATGATCCGACGGCTGTTCCCACTTGCGCGTTTCTTCGACAAAGCGATGGGAGACCGACTGCGCGGCCAGATCGGGCGATGCCCACATGTGGTCCAGCCTGCGGCCCTGGTCCTTCTGCCGCCAGTACGAGCGGTAGGACCACCACGAGTAGTTCCGTTCGGGCGCGGGGATGTGCTTGCGGCCAAGGTCGACCCAGCCGTGTGCGTCGGCCAGCTTGCGCAGCGTCTCCACCTCCAGCGGCGTGTGGCTGACGACTTTCAGCAGCGCCTTGTGGTCGTAGACATCGCATTCCAGCGGCGCGATGTTGAAATCGCCGACCAGCAGCGTGGGTCGGTCGATCTTTTCCGCCCAGCGCGTCATGCGTTCAAGGAAATCGAGTTTCTGGCCGAATTTCGGATTCACCTCACGGTCGGCAATGTCTCCGCCCGCAGGGATATAGACGTTTTCGAGGATCATGCCCTTGCCCGGCCCGCCCAGTGCGACGCCAACATGGCGCGCCTCGCCATTATCCTGCCAGTCGTGGCGGCTGAACTCGGTAAAGGGAATGCGGCTGACCGTCGCGACGCCATGATAACCCTTCTGCCCGTGCACCGCGCGATGGGTGTAACCCAGCTTCTCGAACGCATCGTGCGGGAAGAGATGTTCGGCGCACTTGATTTCCTGCAGGCACAGGACGTCGGGCGACTGTTCGGTCAGAACGCGGGCCACCTGTTCCATGCGCAGGCGGACCGAATTGATGTTCCATGTGGCGATAGAGATCATGGCCAAAGGCAAATAGTGCCCCCGGCCCCAAAGTCCACTGCCCAGAGCCGGAACCGGTGCGTGTCGGACAAGGAAAAACCCTCGACCCGGGGGCAGTGGGTCGAGGGCTTCCATTCGCGTTCGTCACGCTCGGCAGGTCGCGTTTCGCTTGGTTGCGGGCAACAGGGGGGAAACCCGAACCACGCGTCCTGTGACTATATTTCTACCGGTCCGGGCCTGTCGGTCAGATGAACGGAAACCGGCGTTAACGGGCGTTTCATCGCCTTGTCGGCACGGTCCGGCGTCGATCCGGCGGAAAAGCTGAACAGGCGCGCGTTAACCTGAACGAAACCGTGGGAAGCCGCGCCCGCCGCCGGTTCAACGCTTCTTGCGGGGGCTGACATCCTTGAACATGAAAGTGCCGTTGCTGACGTCCATGCCATAGCGGTGGCCGCTGAGCTGGATGCGCGTCATCTTGTTCTGCGCGTCCACCGCGACCCAGCCGGCAAGCTGCATCCCGCCCGGTGCCGATGCCTTGCGTTCGAAGATCATCGTCATCGTGCCGTATTCCGGATGTTCCGGATCCTTGATGCGGATGCTCGTCACATCAGGGTGGTTCGTGGGCATCAGCGTGCCGTATTTGGCGATGTCGCCATCGGGCTGGAGCAGCGCGCCAAGCGGGCTGTTCTTGATCGGCCAGACCTGCTTCTGGCTGACTTCGTAGTCGAGCATAGTGAGGCGGCTGCCGTCCGACACGATCAGGACCGGCACGTCCTTCTGGTATTCGAATCGCACCTTGCCGGGACGCTTCAGCGTCATCTTGCCGGTCAGCTGTCCGCCGCCGCGATCGATCTGGGTGAAATTGGCCTTCATCGTGCTGATCGCACGCAGGGCCTTCACCGCCTTGTCCATCTGGTTTTCCGCAGCAGCAGCGGGAACGGCCGGAGCCACGAGCGCGGCCGGTGCGGCGAGTGCAAGAAGGCCGGCGCCAAGGGCGCGGGCCGTACGGGTTTTGAAGAGCTTCATAGTCATCCCGGTTCAGTTACCAATCGGGCATTGAACCCGTAGTGAACCGGGGTCGTTCCCGAAATTCACGGGAACGCGCGGTGCGGCAGACGGATCGCGCGTTCGCGAAACGGTGCACCGCGGCAAGGCGGGGGAACACAGCCCCCGCCGGGCCGGATCACTTGATCTTGGCTTCCTTGAACTCGACATGCTTGCGCACGACGGGATCGTACTTGCGCTGCACCATCTTCTCGGTCGTGTTGCGCGGGTTCTTCTTCGTAACGTAGAAGAAGCCGGTGTCGGCGGTGGAGACCAGCCGGATCTTGACGGTTGCGGGCTTCGCCATGGCGTATTCCTGATAATTCCTGTGGCCGCGCGGCCGGCAATGCCAGCCTCGCGAACGGTCAAACTCGCGAAATTCTAAAAATTGCGCGGGGGAATCGCTTACGCACCCCCTCGCAGAGCGGAGCGCCTTTGCGCGAAGGCCGCTGCAAAGTCAAGCATTGCAGGGCCATGACGCGCGCAGGCGATACGAAAACGGCGCCGGTAATCCGGCGCCGCTGACGTTCTTTGCCGAAAGGCGAAGATTATTGCGGAGTAGCGTCCATGTCGTCGGCCGCTTCTTCCATCGCGTCCTTGGTCTCTTCGCCCTGTTCTTCGATGGCGTCGGCCTGCTCGTCGGTGATCTGGCCAGCGTCTTCCATCGCGTCGGCGGTCGCTTTGGCTGCTTCGTCGATTGCTTCGGCCTGGTCTTCCATCTGGTTTTCGGCGGCGCTGTCACAAGCGGCAAGGCCAAGACCCATGGCGGCGGCAGCCGCAACTGCGATAATCTTCTTCATCTTGTATTCCCCTTCAAGTGGAAGGGGCGACAGGCTTGCTGCCGCCCCTTGGGTTTCCGTCAGAACCGCTCGCGATTAGCGAACCGAACCGCGACGAAACAGGTTAACGATCGCCAGGAGCACAACCGCGCCCAGGAACGAGAACAGCAGGGCCGAGAGGCTGAAGCCGTTCATGATCGTGTTGCCGCCGACAACCAGACCGGCGAGCAAGGCGCCGACGATGCCGACGACGACGTTCAGCAGGATACCCTGCTGCGCATCGGTGCGCATGACGATGCTGGCGAGCCAGCCGATGATGCCACCGACGATGATAAGAATGATAATGCCCATCGTACGTTTCCTCGAATTGGTGTTTGGTAAGGAAACGTAAACGGTGCGGAAATGGTTCCGGCCAATATGGAAAAGTCGCTGCGAGGGGCTGGCAGGGTTACTGCCAAAACCTTCGAAGCGACCGGAAATCAGCCGTTTGCGGCCATGCCCAGCCAGATCAGCGCGGCGATGCCGGCAACGATGCGATACCATGCAAAGGGCGAGAATCCGGCCTTGCTGACATAGGCGACGAAGGCACGGATCACGATCAGCGCGACGATGAACGCGGTAACGAAGCCGATAGCGATCTCGCCCCAGCCCACTGTCATCGAACCGGCGGCCAGATGGTCTCGGTATTGCCAGATCTCCAGCGTCGAGGCGCCCAGCATCGTCGGAATGGCGAGGAAGAAGCTGAATTCAGCCGCCGTGCGCCGCTCGATCCCCATGGCAAGCGCGCCCATGATCGTCGCGCCCGAACGGCTGACGCCGGGGATCATGGCAAGGCACTGGATGAAGCCGACGCCCAGCGCCTGTTTCACCGGCAACTGACCGATACCGCTGGGCGGTCCTTCCTTGGCCACTTTCTCGATCACGAGGATCGCGATGCCGCCCGCGATCAGCGCCCATGCCACGATCGTCGGGCTACCCAGCATGATGTCGATATAGTCCTTCAACAAGAGGCCGATAATGGCCGCGGGCATGAAGGCGACGAGCAGGTTGATGACGAAGCGGATCGATTCGGGATGCCGGTGCAACACGCCGATGCCGGCGGCCCAGAACGTGCGCCAGTACTGGAACACGACCGCAAGGATCGCGCCCAGCTGAATCACGACGTTGAAGACCTTCCACTCCTCCGCATCGTAGCCGAACAGGGCCGATGCCAGGATAAGGTGGCCGGTCGACGAGACGGGGATGAATTCGGTCAGGCCCTCGACGATGCCGAGGAGGACTGCGGTCAGGGCGAGATTTTCCATGCGCTGCGGGAGGTCGCCCGACGCACCGGCCCTGTCAAGCCGTATGCGCCGGGTTGTCCGTCAAATATCGCTTCGGCCCTGCCCTACCACATGCGGACGCGGTTTTCGGGCGCGATATACATCGCGTCATCCGGGGCGACGTTGAACGCTTTGTACCACGGGTCGAAATTGGCGAGGATGATGTTGATCCGCGCCTTGTCCGGCGAGTGGGGGTCGGTCTGCAGGATGGTGCGGGTGAAATCGTCCGTCCACTTGCCGCGACTGCTGAGGGCATAGGAGATGAAGAACCGCTGATCGCCGGTCAGCCCGTCGATCTTCGCCGGTTCCTTGCCGTTGAGCGAAATCCTGTATGCCTCGTAGGCGACGGTCAGCCCTGCGAGGTCGGCAATGTTCTCGCCCAGCGTCAGTTCGCCGTTGATGCAGGTCTTGCCGTCGTCGATCGGACAAAAGGCGTTGAATTGCTCGACAAGGTTCGCGGCCGCGGCGTCAAACTTTGCGCGGTCTTCCGGCGCCCACCAATTGCGCATCTGGCCCTTGCCGTCGAACTTCGACCCGTTGTCGTCGAAACCGTGGCTGATTTCGTGCCCGATCGTGACACCGATCGCGCCATAGTTCACTGCATCGTCGGCGGAGAGGCTGAAGTTCGGCGGCTGGAGATAGCCCGCCGGGAAGGTCAGGTGGTTGCGCAGGAAGTTGTAGGTCGCGTTCACGGTCTGGGGCGGATAGCTCCATTCCGCGTCGTCGACCTTCTGGCCTATGTCCTTCAGCGAATCGTTCCAGCCCCACTCCGCAGCGGAGATCGAGTTCGCGAAAGCATCGTCCGGTACGACGACCATGCCTTCGTAAGTTTCCAGTTTGTCGGAATAGCCGATGCGGATCAGCATTTGCGAAAGCTTGGTATGCGCCTCCTCCTTCGTGTGCGCGCTCATCCAGTCGAGCGAGGAGATGCGGTGGTCCATCGCCTTCAGCAGGTTGTCGACCAGTCCGGTCATGCGCGCCTTGCTTTCGGGCGGGAAGTTCTTCTCGATATAGAGCTTGCCGACGGCATCGCCGAGGCGCCCGTCGATCAGTGAAAGGCCGCGCTTGTCGCGGGTGCGCTGGATCTTCTGACCGTTGAGGTACGTGTCGAAGAAGGCGAAGTTCTTGTCGTCAAAGGCCTTGGGCAGGATGCTGGCATAGTCGGACAGGATCTGCGCGGTCAGCCACGCCTTCCAGGTATCGATCGGCGTATCGCGCAGCAGTTCGAAGAACGCCGGCACGCCGCCGCCAAGTTTGGCAAGCTGCTCGTCTGTCAGTTCCAGCTTGTCGATGATTTCGGGTGTAGGAGGCAGCGTCGGGACAAGCATCGTCTCCACCTTTCCTACGCCGAGCTGGTCGAAGTAGGCCTGCAGCGGGAATTTGCCGGCCATCGCGACGAGATCCTTGCGCGCGATGTTGCGGAAGGTGATTTCCGGATTGCGGGACAGGGTGCGATCGTAGTCGGCTTCGGCCAGCTTGCGTTCCAGCTGGAACACTGCTTCGGCGGCCGCTGCCGGATCGGCGTAGCCTGCCTGCGCCAGCAGCCACGTCTGGTATTCCTTCTGTTTGGCCTGCATGTCGCGGTTCTTCTCGTTATCGACGAGATAGTTGTCGCGGTCGGGCAGGGTATAGCCGCCGTGGCCGAAATAGGCGGTGTAGACGGTGGTGTCAGCCGGATCGGGGATGACGCCGATGCCCATAGGTTCGGGCATGCCCATCGTGGTGAAGACCTTCACCAGATCCGCGTTGCTTTCCATTTTCGCGATCTGCGCGAACCATGGCTGGACGGGGGCAAGGCCCTTGGCCTCTATCGCGTCGGTGTCGAGGAAGGCCTTGTAACTGTCGCCCACCATCTGCGCGAAGCTGCCGGCCGGGGCATGGGCATCCGCACTTTGTTCGACGATCTTGCGCACTTCGTCCTGCGCTTTCAACCGCATGTCGCGCACCACGCCATAGGATGTGTACTGCGGCGGGATTTCGGTTGCCGCGTCCCATTTGCCGTTGACGTAGTCGGCAAAGTCGTCGCCCGGATCCATCGCGGGATCAAGATCGGCGGGATCGATCACCTTGTCGGGCCAGGTCATGAAATCCGGCTCGATCACCACCTGTTCGGTGTCGGCGTCCGTCGTTTCCTCGGCGCCGGCAGGAATTGCGCAGGCAAGGGCGAGTGCCGAGCAACCGGCGGCTAGTACGATACGCATCATATCAGTGTGTCAGTCCGCTTTCTTGACTTGTCCCGATTGCAGAATAGCCGCGCGCACCAGCCGGCGCGACGCCGCTTGTCGGTTTCCATTGATACTTTATCGATGAACCGCGCCTGTCCGGCGGTCAACTGGTTCCGCTCAGCCGTTGCCGACCAGTTCGGGCGGCACGTCCTGGAACTGCAGCCGGGCGAGGCGGGCATAAAGGCCGCCCTGTGCCGAAAGCGTCTCGTGATCGCCTTGTTCGACGATACGGCCTGCGTCCATCACGACGATGCGATCCGCCGCGCGCACCGTGGCGAGTCTATGGGCGATGACCAGTGTGGTGCGCCCTTCCATCAGGTGGTCCAGCGCCGACTGTACCAGCCGCTCGCTTTCGGCATCGAGCGCGCTCGTCGCCTCGTCCAGCAGCAGGATCGGGGCATCGCGCAGCAGGGCGCGGGCAATGGCAAGCCGCTGGCGCTGCCCGCCCGAAAGGCGCGCGCCGCTTTCCCCGATGAAGGTGTCGAGCCCGTCGGGAAGGTCGCGCAGGAATTCCTCCGCATTGGCGGCTCGTGCTGCCGCCCAGACGTCGTCGTCGCTGGCATCCGGCCTGCCGTAGAGCAGGTTGTAGCGCGCACTGGCGGCAAAAAGCACCGATTCCTGCGGCACGAAGGCGATGCGCTGGCGAACCTCGGCAGGGTCGGCACGGGTCAGGTCTACCCCGTCGATACGCACACTGCCGACTTGCGGGTCGTAGAACCGGGCGACGAGCTGGAACAATGTCGACTTGCCCGCGCCCGAGGGGCCGACGATCGCGACCGTCTCCCCCGGCTCGACCGCCAGTGTAAAGTCGGTCAGCGCGGGCTTGTCGGGGCGGGCGGGATAACGAAACGTCACCTGCTGGAACGCGATGCTGCCGCGCGGCGGCAGGGGCAGGGCTTGCGGCTTTTCGGGCGCGGTGATGGCGGAACGGGTGGCAAGCAGTTCCTGCAATCGCTGCGAGGCACCGGCGGCGCGCAACAGGTTGCCGTAGACTTCGGTCAGCGAGCCGAAGGCGCCGGAAACGAGGCCAACGGTGATGACGAAGGCCGCGATGGTGCCGCCGGTGATATTGCCTTGCGCGACTTCTATCGCACCTTTCCACAAGAGCAGGACGATCGCCCCGAACACCAGCAGAATCACCACACCGGTCAGCCACGCGCGGGTGCGGATGCGGTCCCTTGCCGTTTCGAGCCCGCGCCGGACCGCCTCGCGAAAGCGGGTGTGTTCGCGCGCTTCCTGGTTGAAGGCCTGCACGACCTGCATCGCGCCCAACACCTCGTTCGTCATCGCGCCTACGTCGGCCAGCCGGTCCTGGCTGGAACGGGACAGCGTGCGAACCCGGCGCCCGAACATCGCGATGGGCAGGACGATGAGCGGAATCGCCAGCACGAGATAGGCGCTGAGCGCAGGTGCGAGATAGAACATGAAGCCAACGCCGCCGATCGCGGTCAGCAGGTTGCGTAAGGCGATGGACACTGTGCTGGACACGACTTGTTCGATGATCGCCGTGTCCGATGTCATGCGTGATGCGATCTCTGCGGGCGAGTTTTCGTCGAAGAACGCCGGCGGCAGGGTGAGGAGGTGGGCGTTCACCCGGTTGCGCAAGTCGGCAACGACCCGCTCGCCCAGCCATGACACGAAGAAGAACCGGAAGCCTGTCGAGACGCCCAGCACGATCACGATCAGCAAAAGGTACTGGAACCAGCGCGAAATATCGCCGCCGCTGCCGGCAAAGCCCCGGTCGATGATCAGCTTGAAACCCGATGGAATCGCCAAGGTTGCGGCCGACGATGCGGTCAAAGCCACAAGCGTGCCGACGACAAGCCCCGGATACCGCGCTGCGGTAGTGGCAAGCAGGCGCAGCGGCGAGATCCCCTTTGCCTTCGGAGCCTCGTTCCTGTCGCCCATCGCCGATGCCCCGTTCCGTCGTCCGCGTCGCATGAGCGCCCACTAGACGAAAGTGCAGGCGGCGCAAAGCCTGACCCCGGTTAATCCCGGCAATAGCGCAAAATATGCAATTGTTGGCTGAAGTTGCGTGCTTTGCATGTGCGAAATAACCATTGTGCATTGCAACGTGAGCGCAAGGGGCAGATATAGTATGCCAAGAAACTAGGAGAAGTCGCGTGCTTTACCAGATCTACGAGGTTCAGAAGGCGTGGCTTGCGTCGGCCAGCTCCATGGCGTCGATCGGGGCGGAATGGCTGACGAATCCGCGTAATCCCTTGGGTTACACCGGGTTCGGCCCGGCGATCTCCTCTGCAATGGAAGTTTTCTCGCATGCCGCCGCGCCGCGCGGAAAGCCTGCTTTCGGTATCAACATGGTGTCGAACGGGGTCACGCACGAGGTGACGGAGGCGGACGTGCTGCATAAGCCGTTCGGCAACCTCAAGCGGTTCACGCATGCCGGTTTGCCCAAGAATGCGCCCAAGCTGCTGATCGTCGCACCGATGAGCGGGCATTACGCGACTCTGCTTCGCGGCACGGTCGAACGGATGCTGGAAAATGCCGAAGTCTACATCACCGACTGGGCCGACGCGAAGATGGTACCCCTGTCGGAAGGGCATTTCGATCTCGACGATTATATCGACTATGTGATCGAGTTCCTCGAACACATCGGACCCGGCGCGCACGTCATGGCGGTTTGCCAGCCGTCGGTTCCCGCCTTCGCCGCAACCGCGATCATGAACGAGCAGGACCACCCCTGCCGTCCGGCCACGCTGACGATGATGGGCGGGCCGATCGACACGCGCAAGGCGCCGACCGAAGTGAACGATATGGCCACCGGACGCCCGATGGCATGGTTCAAGCAGAACCTGATCCAGACCGTGCCGATGCACTATCCGGGCGCGGGTCGCCGCGTCTATCCCGGCTTTCTCCAGCTGGCCGGGTTCATGAGTATGAACTTGGGCAACCACATGATGAGCCACTACGCGATGTTCAAACATCTCGTCGTCGGTGACGGAGAGAGCGCGGAAGCGACGAAGATCTTCTATGACGAGTATCTTGCCGTTTGCGACATGACGGCGGATTTCTACCTTCAGACCGTGAACGCGGTGTTCAAGGAATACCTGTTGCCGCGCGGCCTTCTGACCCATCGCGGCAAGAAGGTGGACCTTGGCGCGATCACCGACACGGCCATCCTCTGCATCGAAGGCGAGCGCGACGATATCTCGGGCGTTGGCCAGACGAAGGCGGCGATGGACCTGACGCCCAACCTGCCCGACGACATGAAGCTGTACCACCTTGCCGAAAAGGTCGGCCACTACGGTATTTTCAATGGCTCCAAGTGGCGCACGCGGATCGCGCCGATCGCCGAAAAATGGATGGCGGACCATTCGCGCGGGAAGCTTCAGGCTGTCGCCTGAGGGGTGTGCGGGCGGGCTTCATCCCGCCCCGCACCGGGGGATAGCGTTATCGCGGCGTTAACCCTCACCATTTAAGACATCTTTTCGCGTTACCGGCGAAAGATGTGCAATGAACAGGCTTATCGAGATTCTGGCTTCCCTCCTGCGAATCGGGGGCGCGCTTGCCGGAGTCGCCGTGGTCTTCCTGATCTCTGACCAGACACTTGCCGGCGCGATCACGTCTGCCGGTCTGGAAGGCAGGGTCAGCCCGGCCATGGCCCGCATGGGCGCGCATGCCGTTTTCGGTGTTCTTGGCTTCATCGTTGGATCCCAGCTTGCCGCGATATTGACCCGTGGCCCCGCCACGCCTGCCGGTACGCGCAAGGATGCTGCAGAAGCCGTGCCGCGCCTTCGCCGCCATCTGGTGGAGGGGGGGCAGGAGGCGAAAGCTTCGCCCATCCCGCGTTACCTTGATCCCGATCCCGCCCCTACCCAGCCGGTGGCGGTCTCGTTCAAGGAACTCGGCCTCGACCATCCGAGTGCGCATGAGTACCCCGCGCCAGGCGGCGAATCGGTGGAAGTGAGCGACGATTTCGCATTTCGGGAAGAATTCGACCGGCCTGACAGTGCGGGGAGCGCGTCGGACGAATGGGACGATTTTGCCGCACCGAGGCCGGTCGAGGCAGCCCCGCCTGCAGCGGCAGCGCCTGTTCCCGATTCGCGGCAAGAGGAAGTACCCGCAGCCGTACAACCGGCAGCGGAAGCGCTTGCGCCTGAATCCGGAACAGAAAGGCAATCTTCCATGCCCCAGCCCGTTTCGAACGAAGGCCCGGCCCCGTTTGGCGCCTGGCCCGCCGCATCCGATCCTGCACCCGCATCCGCCGTCTGGCCCGAAACGGCGGCTGATGGTGGCGAGGACATCTTTGCCCCGTGGCCCGACGACATGGTCGCAGCTCCTGCCGCTGAAGAGCAGCCCGCGCCGGCGGACGTTCCTCCGGTTGCCGATATCGCGCCGGTCCATCCGGCAAGCACTCCTGCCATGCAGGCGGCAGAGGAACCGGTGCAGTGGTCCCCTTCCGCCGCGCCCGCAACGGGGGCAGTGGGCAGCGACGGCTATAGTCGCCCCAGTTTTGCCCGTCCCGGCGCCGATGGCGACGCGGGCTGGTACGACGGTGCCGGCGACGAGGAAGAGGACGCAGAGGACGATGGAGCGGGCTATGGCTCGCTCGCCGACATCGGTTTGGGCAAGAACCATGCTCCACGGGCGGAATCGGGTCAGCGGGGAGAGGCCGGCCTGCCGCCTGCGCCCTACGCCCCGTCGAAGGGCGGGAATCCCGTCCCGCACGGCAAGCCGCAGGATTTCCGCTTGCGCGAAGCTCTTGCCGAATTACAGCGGCTCGACCCGTATAGACCATAAGTGCCTGATTCCTATAGTTAAGACCATCCGGGGTGAATGCAGGCTCGGCATTTTCGACCACTGTGCAGTTGCAAAAAGCCGATTGTATCGCCATTGGGGTCCGATGCGCCATTTCGCTGCGTCTTCGCGGCGAGTGAGTCGCGTTTTATTTCCGGACGCCCGGGCTTCTGCTCGTGTCCGGGCCCCGACAGGATAGGTGACAATGGGTTTTCCGCCGGTTCAAGGCCTCTACGATGCGCGCAACGAACATGACGCCTGTGGTGTGGGTTTTATCGCCCATATCAAGGGTGAGAAATCCAATGCGATTATCAAACAGGGCCTGACCATTCTGGAAAATCTGGACCATCGCGGTGCGGTGGGTGCAGACCCGTTGCTGGGTGACGGCGCCGGTATCCTGATCCAGATGCCCGATGCGATCTTCCGCAAGTGGGCCGACCAGCATGGCAAAACGCTGCCGCAGCAGGGCGATTACGCCGTTGCGATGTGCTTCCTGCCGCAGGAAGACGACGCACGCGAATTCATCGTGCAGCGTTTCGAGACGTTCGTCGCCAAGGAAGGTCAGGAACTGATCGGCTGGCGCGATGTGCCGACCACGCTGGACGGGCTGGGCAAGACAGTCATTGCCCAGATGCCGGTCATCAAGCAGGCGATCATCGGTCGCGGCGGCCCCTGCAAGGACCAGGACGCGTTCGAACGCAAGATCCTTGCCATCCGCAAGCAGGTTCAGAACCCGCTGGCCGACCTTGCCGTGAAGCACGGGTTGCCGGGCCTGACCGAACTTTACCTGCCCAGCTTCTCGACCCGCACGATCGTGTACAAGGGGCTGCTGCTCGCCAACCAGGTCGGCAGTTTCTACAACGATCTTCGCGATCCGGACTGCACGTCGGCGCTGGCGCTGGTTCACCAGCGTTTCAGCACGAACACCTTCCCCAGCTGGAAGCTGGCGCAGCCGTTCCGCCTGATCGCCCACAATGGCGAGATCAACACCGTTCGCGGCAACGTGAACTGGATGAACGCCCGCCGTCGCACGATGGAATCGCCGCTGCTGGGTGCCGATCTCGACAAGATGTGGCCGATCATCCCGCACGGGCAGTCGGACACGGCCTGCCTCGACAACGCGCTCGAACTGCTGCTGGCCGGCGGCTATTCGCTCAGCCACGCGATGATGATGCTGATTCCGGAAGCATGGGCCAAGAACCATGACATGGATCCGGCCCGCCGCGCGTTCTACGAATATCACGCCGCGCTGATGGAGCCGTGGGACGGCCCCGCCGCTGTCGCCTTCACCGACGGTCGCCAGATCGCCGCCACGCTGGACCGCAACGGCCTGCGCCCCGCGCGCTATTGCACGACGACCGACGATCTGGTCTGCATGGCATCGGAAAGCGGCGTTCTGCCGTTCGACGACACCTCGATCACGCGCAAGTGGCGCCTGCAGCCGGGCAAGATGCTCGTCATCGACCTGGAACAGGGCCGCATCATCGAAGACGAGGAGGTCAAGACCGAACTCGCCGCGGCGAAGCCCTATGCAGAGTGGTTGAACCATTCGCAGTACAAGCTGGAAGACCTCGATCCACTGGAGCCGCATGCCGAGGACGTTCCCGTCCCCGTCGGCGAGCTGCTCGATCGCCAGCAGGCCTTCGGCTACACGCAGGAAGACATTTCCAAGTTCCTTGAGCCGATGCTGTTCAACGGCGACGATCCGCTCGGATCGATGGGCACCGATACGCCGATCGCCGTGCTGTCGAAGCGTTCGCGCCTGCTCTACGACTATTTCAAGCAGAACTTCGCGCAGGTCACCAACCCGCCGATCGACCCGATCCGCGAGGAACTGGTCATGAGCCTGCTGTCGATGATCGGTCCGCGTCCCAACCTGCTGGGTAAGGAAGCGGGCACGCACAAGCGGCTGGAAATCAGCCAGCCGATCCTGACCAACGCCGATCTCGCCAAGATCCGTTCGGTCGAGGAAGTGCTGGACGGCGCATTCCGCACTGCCACGATCGACATGACCTGGGATGCCGACACCGGCGCCGAGGGGCTTGAACAGGCGATCAAGGAAATGTGCTGGACCGCGACCGAAGCGGTGCTGCAGGACAAGAACATCCTGATCCTGTCCGACCGGGCGCAGAGTCCCGACCGTATCGCCATGCCCGCGCTGCTGGCGACGGCCGCGGTCAACTCGCACCTGATCCGTCAGGGCCTGCGCATGCAGACCGGCCTTGTCGTCGAAACCGGCGAGGCGCGCGAAGTGCATCACTTCTGCGTGCTGGCAGGCTATGGCGCCGAAGCGGTGAACCCGTACCTCGCTTTCGAAACGCTCGAACAGATGCGGGTCGAGAAGCAGGCTCCGCTTGAAGCCTACGAGGTCGAGAAGAACTACATCAAGGCCATCGGCAAGGGCATCCTGAAGGTCATGTCCAAGATGGGCATTTCTACCTACCAGTCCTATTGCGGTGCGCAGATCTTCGATGCGGTCGGCCTGTCGACCAGGTTCATCGACGCCTACTTCACCGGCACGGCGACCACGATCGAGGGCGTCGGCCTTGGCGAAGTGGCCGAGGAAACCGTGCGCCGCCACGAAGCGGCCTATGGCGACGAAGAGATTTACCGCAAGCAGCTCGATGTCGGCGGCATCTACCAGTACCGCCTGCGCGGCGAGGACCATGCCTGGACCCCGGCGACGATCTCGAACCTGCAGCACGCGGTTCGTGGCAATAATTACGAGAACTACGAAGCCTTCGCCAAGGACATCAACGAGCAGTCGGAACGCTTGCTGACTATCCGCGGATTGATGGAGTTGAAGAAGGCCGACGAGCCGCTCGACATCTCCGAAGTGGAATCGGCCGAATCGCTCGTGAAGCGTTTCGCCACCGGCGCAATGAGCTACGGTTCGATAAGCTGGGAAGCGCACACCACTCTGGCCGTTGCTATGAACCGGATCGGCGGCAAGTCGAACACCGGCGAAGGCGGCGAGGACCCAATCCGTTTCAAGCCGCTCGACAATGGCGACACGATGCGTTCGGCGATCAAGCAGGTGGCATCGGGCCGCTTCGGCGTGACGACCGAGTATCTCGTCAATGCCGACGATATCCAGATCAAGATGGCACAGGGCGCAAAGCCCGGTGAGGGCGGCCAGCTGCCCGGCCACAAGGTCGACAAGATCATCGGCAAGACCCGTCACTCGACGCCGGGCGTGGGCCTGATCTCGCCGCCGCCGCACCACGACATCTACTCGATCGAGGATCTGGCGCAGCTGATCCACGACCTGAAGAACGTGAACCCGACTTCACGTGTTTCCGTGAAGCTGGTGTCCGAAGTGGGCGTCGGCACGGTTGCCGCTGGCGTATCGAAGGCGCGCGCCGACCATGTCACGATCTCCGGCTACGAAGGCGGCACGGGCGCGTCCCCGCTGACTTCGCTGACCCATGCGGGATCGCCGTGGGAAATCGGCCTTGCCGAAACGCAGCAGACGCTGCTCCTCAACGATCTGCGCTCGCGCATTTCGGTTCAGGTCGATGGCGGCCTGCGCACTGGCCGCGACGTTGCCATCGGCGCTTTGCTCGGGGCTGACGAGTTCGGCTTTGCCACCGCCCCGCTGATCGCGGCGGGCTGTATCATGATGCGCAAGTGCCACCTCAACACCTGTCCGGTCGGCGTCGCGACGCAGAATCCGGAACTGAGGAAGCGCTTCACCGGCCAGCCGGAGCACGTGATCAACTACTTCTTCTTCGTGGCCGAAGAACTGCGCAAGATCATGGCCGAGATGGGCTTTGCCACTCTCGACGAGATGATCGGGCGCGTCGACCGGATCGACATGAAGAGGGCGGTTTCACACTGGAAGGCGCACGGCATCGATCTGTCGAAGCTGCTGCACCAGGTCGAACTGGAAGAGGGCAAGCAGCTCTTCTGGACCGGCAAGCAGGACCACGGCCTTGAAGCCGCGCTCGACAACGACCTCATCGCTGCCTCCGCCCCCGCGCTGGAGAAGGGCGAGAGCGTCCGCATCGACCGCGAGGTTCGCAACGTGAACCGCACCGTCGGCACCATGCTGTCGGGCGAAGTCGCGAAGAAGTACGGCCATGCCGGTCTTCCCGACAACACGATCCGCGTGAATTTCACCGGCGTTGCGGGCCAGTCCTTCGCGGCATGGCTGGCGCACGGCGTCACGCTCGATCTCGTCGGCGATGCCAACGACTATGTCGGCAAGGGCCTGTCCGGCGGCCGCGTCATCGTCCGTCCACCCGAAGGCGTGAGCCGTGACCCGTCGAACAACATCATCGTCGGCAACACCGTGCTGTACGGCGCGATCGCGGGCGAGGCCTATTTCAACGGCGTCGCGGGTGAGCGTTTCGCGGTTCGCAACTCCGGCGCGATCGCGGTTGTCGAAGGCACCGGTGACCATGGCTGCGAATACATGACCGGCGGTACGGTCTGTGTGCTGGGCAAGACCGGTCGCAACTTCGCGGCCGGCATGAGCGGCGGCATCGCCTACGTCTACGACGAGGACGGTACTTTCGCATCGCACTGCAACCAGTCGATGGTCGATCTGCGTGCGGTTTCCACCGCGCGTGACGAGGATGACGGCACGGGCCGTCCGGTCCAGCGCGGCCGCAACATCGACGATTTCGGCATGGGCGATCCGCTCTACCACGATGCGGAGCGCGTGCGCGTCCTCCTCGAACGGCACCACCTCCACACCGGCAGCGCGAAGGCGCGGGCTCTGCTCGACGATTTCGACAACGCCGTCGGCAAGTTCGTAAAGGTCATGCCGCGCGACTATGAAAACGCGCTCAAGGCCATGGAAGCCGAGCGCCTCGCCGCTCAGAGCGAAGCGGCGGAATAAGGGTCTCTACAGATGGGCAAGGAAACGGGATTTCTCGAACTCGACCGCGTGGATCGCACCTATGCGGACCCGGCGGAACGTCTGCAGCACTACAAGGAATTCGTGATTCCGCACACCGAGGACGGACTGCGTTCGCAGGCGTCGCGGTGCATGAATTGCGGCATTCCCTATTGTCATAACGGCTGTCCGGTGAACAACATCATCCCGGACTGGAACCACATGACCTATGAAGGGGACTGGAAGGAAGCGCTGGTCACGCTGCACTCCACCAACAACTTCCCCGAATTCACCGGCCGCATCTGCCCCGCCCCTTGCGAGGCGGCGTGCACGCTGAACATCGTCGACCAGCCGGTCACCATCAAGTCGATCGAATGTGCGATCGTCGACAAGGGGTGGGAAAACGACTGGATCAAGCCGCAGGTTCCGGAAAAGAAGACCGGCAAGTCGGTTGCCGTCGTCGGTTCCGGTCCCGCCGGCATGGCCTGCGCGCAGCAGCTTGCCCGCGCCGGCCACTCCGTTACGTTGTTCGAGAAGAATGACCGTATCGGCGGCCTGCTTCGCTACGGCATTCCCGACTTCAAGATGGAAAAGCACCTCATCAACCGCCGCGCGGCGCAGATGGAGGCGGAAGGCGTCAACTTCCGCACCTCGACCGAGGTGGGCGTGGACATCACGCTGAAGACGCTGAAGGAAAATTTCGACGCAGTCGTCCTTTCGGGCGGCGCGGAAGATGCGCGCACGCTCGACATTCCGGGTTCGGAAATGAGCGGCGTTCGCCTCGCCATGGAATTCCTGACGCAGCAGAACAAGCGCAACGCGGGTGACGACGAACAGCGTGCTGCCCCGCGCGGAACGCTGACCGCGACCGGCAAGCACGTGATCGTCATCGGCGGCGGCGACACCGGTTCGGACTGCGTCGGCACGTCGAACCGGCAGGGCGCGGCCAGCGTCACGCAGATCGAGATCATGCCCAAGCCTCCCGAACGGGAAGACAAGGCGATGACCTGGCCGAACTGGCCGCTCAAGCTGCGCACGTCGTCCAGCCACGAGGAAGGCGTCGACCGCGACTGGGCGATCCTGACCAAGCGTGTCGTTGGCGAAAACGGCAAGGTGACCGGCCTCGAATGCGTCCGCATCGAGTGGGAAGGCCGCGAGATGAAGGAAGTGCCTGGCAGCGAATTCACGCTGAAGGCCGACCTGATCCTGCTCGCCATGGGCTTCGTCGGTCCGAAGAAGTCGGGCATGCTCGACAAGTCGGGTCTTGAGTACGACGCGCGCGGCAATGTCTCGGCGAATACGGAAGACTACAAGACGAGCGAAGACAACGTCTGGGCCTGCGGCGATATGCGTCGCGGCCAGAGCCTCGTTGTCTGGGCCATCCGCGAAGGTCGCCAATGCGCACGCAGCGTCGATCTCGCGCTAATGGGCGAGACCGAACTGCCGC
The DNA here is from genome assembly GCF_001634625.1 of Croceicoccus bisphenolivorans. Lineage (GTDB taxonomy): Bacteria > Pseudomonadota > Alphaproteobacteria > Sphingomonadales > Sphingomonadaceae > Croceicoccus > Croceicoccus bisphenolivorans. The sequence goes on from NZ_LRSE01000010.1 coordinate 29,860, forward strand.
GCTGATCGGCTGGATCATACCGGTTAAAGAAAGGGCGCGCTCCGGAAACGGGCGCGCCTTTTTTCTTAGGTACAGCCTTGCGCAAATCAGGCGCGATGGCGACATGGCCTGCCATGACGCTCAAAGACACACTCTCGCCGACGTACCTTCAGCAACTCGGCTCCCTTTCCAGCTGGTTGCGCAAGGCGCAGGCCCAGTTCGGCGAGGATAAAGCCGATGCGCTGCTGTCGGCCCGGCTGGCGCCGGACATGCTGCCCCTTTCGACACAAGTGCGCTTCGCCTGCGTGCAGGCCGTAGAGGGGATGTACCGCCTTCGAGGCGAGGATTTTCCGCCGCTGATTGAAGAACTGCTCGATGAAGGCCGCCATGCAGGCGAAGTGCCGGGAACGATGTCGGATGCCTTGGCGCGGATCGATCAGGTTACCGCATTGGTGGCGGAATTGGCCTTACCCGAGTTGAAGGAAGCGGACGCTCGTCCTGTCGCGCATGCCCTGCCGATGGGCATCATCTTCGATCTTACGCTGGAGCAATACGTGCGGGACTGGGCCGTGCCGCAGTTCTACTTCCACGTGATGATAGCCTATGCGATTCTACGCGCGCAGGGCGCCGATCTGGGTAAGGCGGACTTCGTCGCGCATATGTTCGGCTATGTCAGGCCCGGGACGTTGCCCGAAGGCATGGGCGGGGCCTGAAGCCAGTAACGTGGTTTGTGTGACTTAGGCGGCGACCGCGAAGCCGCCGCCTTGTCGTCGACCCGATCTGTCGGACCCACTGTCCACGATCCGGCCCGTCCTTGAGCGGAATGCCTTTGGCGCCAAGCGCCACTGCAAAGGCGGATAAGCGAACCTATCCGCCTCCACCGCTCAATACATGTGCTGGCCGCCGTTGATGCTCAGCGTCGAACCGGTCACGAAAGTCGCTTCCTCGGATGCGAAGAACGCGACGCCGCGGGCGATTTCGTCGGCATGGCCAAGGCGGCCGACCGGGATCTTCTGGATGATCTTTTCCAGAACCGGTTCGGGCACGGCGGCAACCATGTCGGTGTCGATATAGCCCGGCGCAATCGCGTTGACCGTCACGCCGTACTTGGCGCCTTCCTGTGCCAGCGCCTTGGTAAACCCGTGGATGCCCGATTTTGCTGCGGCATAGTTGACCTGGCCGTACTGCCCCGCCTGTCCGTTTACGGAACCGATGTTGACGATCCGGCCCCAGCCGCGTTCCCGCATGCCGGGAAATGTTGCCTTCGCCATGTTGAAGCAGCCGCCGAGGTTGATGCGCATCACCTCGTTCCAGTCTTCCCACGTCATCTTGTGCAGCACGCCGTCGCGCGTGATGCCGGCATTGTTGACGACAACGTCGATCGGGCCGAGATCTTCGGCGATCCTGGCGCAGCCGGCGATAACCGCATCGTGATCGCCCACGTCGAACTTGTAGGCCGGGATGCCGGTACGGTCGGTGAATTCCTTGGCCCTGGCGTCGTTGCCGGCGTAGTTCGCGGCGACAGTCATGCCCATTTGCTGGAGAGCGAGGCTGATACCTTCGCCGATGCCGCGGCTTCCTCCAGTAACGACTGCAACTCTACTCATCGGTATAATTCCCTTCAGTTGCTCTCCTCGACCCTCAGCCTATTGACCGCGGGCCATGTCCACAAGCGGACTTTCGTAGGGTTCGCTTGCCGCAGCAATTTCTATGTTGCAATGCAGCATAACGCAAGCATCCTTTTCGCACCTGCGAAATAGGCAATTGGTCTAGGTAGCCCCCCAGCGTGTCCGCCCGGCGCGACCTAAAGCATCGATATGTGAAAGCAGCGCGACAGGGCGCGATCAGAAGCGGAAACGCGTTCCCACGTATACGGACTGGCTATCCTGCTGTCCGTCGGTCAGCGTCGTCAGCCGGTCACGTTCCGAAGAGTAGCGGATACCCGCCGTCACCTTCAGATTGTCCGCAACGCGATAGGCGCCGCCGACATCGACCGACATTTCGCCCGCGCCACCAAAAGTGCGCGGAGCGCTGCCGGGCAGGGCCGAATCGGCATCAAGCTCGACAGTGGGGCTGAACTTGCTCTTGCCCGAAGCCGCCTTGGCGGGGGTGAAGCTGCGCAGGTCGGGTGCGCTGATGTCGGCGATTTCGCCGGGCATCGTCAGGGTGCGCGTGCCGGCTTCGGCCGCAGTGGCCGAACCTTGCGCGAAGCTTTGGTAGCCGCGCGCGACACCGAGATTGAATGCAACCGGATCCAGCCCCGCGATGCCGCGACCGGCTTCGGCCGCAGGCTTGCGGCTCGAGATCGCGCGGGCCGTTTCGGCATCGACGCGAACGGCCACGGTGACAGAACGCGAACCGCGCTGTGCCGCACCGGCGGGCGTGAAGCGGAACAGGCTGCCGCTGATGTCGCCGCGCGCATCGCTGGCGCGGCGCAGGCTGGCCATCAGTTTCGGATCGACCGACGCGGGCGTGAATGCGCCAAGGCCGCCATCGCCCGATACGTTCAGTTCATCGAGAGTGAACGAGCCGGAGGAAACCGCGGCTACCGCCGACGACAGGCCGATCACGCAAGCAGTGCCGGCGAGCAGGCCAGTGCCTGCACGCAGCGCGCGCCGCCATTTCGTGTCGAACCCCGAAGCCATCTCGGCCACTACCTCCTCGAACGATCGGTTACGTCTAGACCCGACGTTTGTTCCCGACCCGGCAATAACGCCGCATTAAGCACCTATAATCGCTCCACCAACCCGGTTTGCCAAGCAATTCCTGCTGTCAAAAGCGATTCCGTTCCAACATGTTGCACGGAATCGACAGACTCGGTTTTCAGCCAGCTTCGGTTAAGCATCGCGGCGCCTAATGCTGTGCGGCGCGGCGCCCGTTTACCCGTGCTGCGGCGTTAAGCAAGTGACATAACATGTCCCGCGATACGGCACGGCGCTTGCCGCCCGCGCCTGTGCGGGATAGAGCGCTCCCACACAGAAGTTTTCGGCCAAGGACAAAGAGACTCGATGACCGGCATGACCAACCGAACCACATTCGTGAAAATGCTGCTGGCAACCGGTGCGCTGGCCGCGCTTTCCGCCTGCGGCGGCAGCCGGGACGAGGTCAAGGCCGACCTTGCCGCCAGCAAGGTGACGACGATCGGCGTGAACGCCTATCTCTGGCGCGCCAGCCTCGACACGTTGAGCTTCGCGCCGCTGGTGCAGGCCGATTCGAACGGCGGCGTGATCGTGACGGACTGGTACACGAACCCCGCCAATCCCGGCGAACGGATGAAGGTGAGCGTCGCCATCCTCGACCAGGACCTGCGCGCCGATGCGCTGCGCGTATCCGCCAGCCGCGAAGTTTCGCAGGGCGGCGTATGGGTCGCATCGCCGGTGCAGGCCGCCACCATCCAGAAACTGGAAGGCATCATTCTCACCCGCGCGCGCGAACTGCGCCGCGACGCGCTGACCGGCTGATCGGTTCTCGGGGCATTCGAAGATGACTGAAGAGCGTTTCGATCCGTCGGCCGCCGACGGGCGCTGGCAGCGCGCGTGGGACGAGGCAGAAGTATTCCGCGCCGATTCGAACAGCGACAAGCCGAAGAGCTACGTGCTGGAGATGTTCCCCTATCCTTCGGGGCGCATCCACATCGGCCACGTGCGCAATTATACGATGGGCGACGTGCTGGCCCGCTTCAAGGCGATGACCGGCCACGAGGTTCTGCACCCGATGGGCTGGGATGCTTTCGGCATGCCGGCCGAAAACGCCGCCATGGAAAAGGGCGTGCACCCCGGCGGCTGGACGCGCGAGAACATCGCCAACATGAAGGCGCAGCTTCAGCGCCTCGGCTTCGCGCTCGACTGGAGCCGCGAGTTCGCGACCTGCGATGCCGAATACTACGGCCACGAACAGGCGCTCTTCCTGTCGTTCTATGAAAACGGCCTTGTCTATCGCCGCGAATCGGCGGTGAACTGGGACCCAGTCGACATGACCGTGCTGGCCAACGAACAGGTCATCGACGGACGCGGCTGGCGTTCGGGCGCGCTGGTGGAAAAGCGCAAGCTTTCCCAGTGGTTCCTCAAGATCACGCAGTTCGCAGACGATTTGCTCGACGGTCTTGGCGCGCTCGACAAGTGGCCTGAAAAGGTCCGGTTGATGCAGGAAAACTGGATCGGCAAGTCGACAGGAATGCAGGCCCATTTCAAGGGCAGCAATTTCGACGAGACGATCGAGGTCTATACCACGCGTCCCGACACGATCTTCGGCGCTAGCTTCGTGGCCGTTGCCGCCGATCACCCGATCGCACAGGCGCTGGCCGATACCAACCACGAGGCTGCGGACTTCATCAAGCTCTGCAAGGCCGGCGGCACCACCGCGGCCGAGCTGGAAACGGCGGAGAAGCTGGGCTTCGATACGGGCCTGAAAGTCGCACACCCCTTTACGGGCGAGGATATTCCGGTCTGGATCGCGAACTTCGTGTTGATGGATTACGGCACCGGCGCGATCATGGCGGTGCCGGGCCACGACCAGCGCGACTTTGAGTTCGCCACCAAGTACGGCTTGCCCATCAAGCGCGTCGTCGCGGCCAGCAAGGCCGATGCGGACAAGCCTTTCGATGGCGAGGCCGAGGCGGGCGAAGGGATCGTCGTCAATTCCGACTTCCTGACGGGCCTTTCGGTCGAAGACGCGAAGACCGCGATCATCACCCGCGCTGCCGAAGACGGCTGGGGTGTTCCCAAGACGCAGTATCGCCTCCGCGACTGGGGCGTTTCGCGTCAGCGGTACTGGGGCACGCCGATCCCGATGATCCACTGCGAGGGATGCGGCGTCGTGCCGGTGCCTGCGGATCAGCTTCCGGTCACGCTGCCCGATGACGTGGACTTCAAGACGCCGGGTAACCCGCTCGACCGTCATCCCACGTGGAAGCATGTCGATTGCCCGAAGTGCGGTGCAAAGGCGCGGCGCGAAACCGACACGCTGGACACGTTCGCCGATTCCAGCTGGTACTTCCTGCGCTTCGCCAGCCAGCCGGGCGACAAGCCCTTCGACGCAGCCGAAGTCGCCAAGTGGCTGCCGGTAAACCAGTACATCGGCGGGATCGAACACGCGATCCTGCACTTGCTCTACGCCCGCTTCTGGACGCGTGCGCTTGCCCATTGCGGCATGATCGAGGTGAAGGAACCCTTCGCCCAGCTCTTCACGCAAGGCATGGTCACGCATGAGACTTACGAGCGTAAGGTCGATGGCCGTCCGGTGTATTTCAGCCCGAGCGAGGTCCTGCGCGACGGCAATGGCGCGACCTTGAAGGACGACGGCAAGCCGGTGGAAATCGGCCGCGTCATCAAGATGTCGAAGTCGAAGAAGAACGTCGTCGACCCCGACGAGATCGTGGCGCAGTACGGTGCGGACGCGGTGCGCTGGTTCATGCTTTCCGACAGCCCGCCCGAACGCGACCTGCCGTGGAGCGAGGCGGGCATCGAGGGCTGTGGCCGTTTCGTGCAGCGCCTGTGGCGCCTGTTCGGCCAGTACGACCCGAATGCCGAAGGCGACGACAAGGCTCTTGCCCGCAAGATGCACCAGACCATCGCCGCCTTTGCAGACGACATCGAGGCGCTCTCCTTCAACAAGGCGGTCGCCCGCATCTACGAGCTGACCAATGCCGCCGAAAAGGCCGCGCCATCGGCCAGCCGCAGCGAGACGATCCGCGCGCTGATGCTGCTCGTTGCGCCTATGATGCCGCACTTGTCGGAGGAGGCTTGGTCGCGCGCCGGCATGGAAGGGCTCATCGCCGAAGCTGCTTGGCCTGCCTATGAAGAGGCCATGCTGGTTGAGGACGAAGTGACCATCGCCGTTCAGGTGAAGGGCAAGCTTCGCGATACGCTGACGGTGGCCAAGGGAACCGGCAAGGACGAGCTGGAGGCGCTTGCGCTCGCCAGCGAGAAAGTCCAGCGTAACATCGATGGAGCGCCCGTCCGCAAGGTGATCGTGGTGCCCGACAGGCTGGTGAACATCGTCGTCTGATGCGCTTTCTCGTTCTTGCCCTTTCGCTTTCCGGCGCGCTGATGCTGTCCGCATGCGGACTGTCGCCCATGTACGCGGGCGGCGGCGACGGGCGGGTGGCGCAGGGGCTTGCCTCGGTCAGCGTCTCGCCGATTGCCGGACAGCAGGGCTGGCTGATGCGCGATGCCCTGGTCGAGCGGCTTGGCGATGGCGGGGCGGGCACGCGTTACCGGCTCGACGTGCGGCTGGATGACCAGCTGGAGGGCCTTGGCCTGCTTGGCGACGATACCATCGGTCGCGAACGGCGCACGCTGCGCGCGCGCTACCGGCTCGTCGATCTGACCACGGGCGAGACCATGCTGGACGCCACCGCCGGTTCGGATGCGGGCATCGATGTCGTGTCGAGCGAATACGCGACGATCGCGGCAGAGCAGACGGCCCTTGAAAACCTGACCAGGGAAGTGGCGCAGATCATCGTCACCAACGTTGCGCTGCACTTGCGTTCTGCCGGCTAGCCGATGAAGGCGACGCAGCGCAATTTTGCCAAACTCGCCAGCGGCGCGGCCCGCGATGCCCGCATCTTCTTCTTCTGCGGAAACGACGAGGCCGGCGCCCATGCGGCAGCGGGAAAGATCGTCGCCATGCTGCCCGAACCCGGCGAGAAGGTGGAGATCGACGGTGGCGATCTGAAGCGCGATCCCGTGCGCCTGGCCGACGAGACCCGCTCCACCTCGCTCTTCGGCGACAGGCGCTATATTTTCGTTCGCGCCAATGGCGATGAAGCGCACGATGCCCTGAAGATTCTGATCGACAGTTCGCCCGCCGAGATCGCGGCCGGCTGGCCTGTCCTCGTTGTCGCCAGCAACGCGACAGACAAGTCGCGCACGGCAAAATTGCTGGAAAAGCGCGACGATGCGCTTGTCGTCATGTTCTATCCTCCCGATCTCTCGTCGGTCACGACGGAAGTGCGCCGCATGGCGGACGCGGCGGGCTTGCGGATGGGTTCGGAACTGGCGCAGCGGATCGCCGCTTCGGTCGGTCTCGATGTGCGCATGGCCTCGTCCGAGGTGGAAAAGCTCGCGCTCTATCTCGATGCCGACGCTCAGGCGCCGCGAAGCGTGACGGCTGCCGATCTCGACGCCATCGCCGCAGAGACCGAAGATGACGGCATGATGCCGCTGGTCGATGCGGTCTTGTCCGGCGACGCGACGAAAGTGCCCGGCGAACTGGCGCGGTTCCACCAGTTGAACCTGAACCCCGTCGGTACGGTGCTGGCGATGGAACGACGCGTGGCGCAACTGGCGCAGCTCGCAGCACGAATGGGGCCGAGCGGCGATGTGGCAGGCTTTGTCGCGGGCGAAGTGCAATCACGCCGCCTGTTCTTTCGCGATCAGCCTGCCGTGACGCAGCAGTTGCAAAGATGGAGCGGGCCGCGTCTGGCGCGGCTTGGCGAAAAGCTGGTCGAACTGCACCGCGCACTCCTGGCCGATAGCCAGGCCGCGCCGCTCTTGTTCTCGGCAGGTTGCGCCGAGATCGCACGGGCCGCGCGGCCGCGTCGGCAAACACCCTAAAGCACGGTCTTCGGGAACCGAGGTCCGGGCCGACCATTATGGCGGATCGGCAAGCATGGTTACAAAGCTTGGCTTCGCAACCACGGTAAAGTACGTAGTTGCCGGATAATACCTAAAAAGACAGCACGGCGGTCCGCGTTTCTATGAACATTCAGGCCAAGGTTCCGGCCAATCGTTCTGCCGCAGCCCCGTCTGCGACAAAGGCTCTGCCGTTGCAGGAAGGCGATGTCGGTGCCCCAAATCATGCCTTGTCGGGTTTCCAGACTGTCCGCTCTTTGGAAAAGCGCCGGTTGCAGTGTTACCTGATGATGATGATCGGCGATCTGGTCGCTATCGCCATCGGGTTCGCCATCGGCAGCTTCGTTCGCAACGGGATACCCCACGCGCCAGAGGCGATGCGCCAAGCGCAATTGTTGGCCCCGATTTTTCTGACGGTCGCGCTGTATAACCGCTGCTATTCGGTATCCGCGCTCGCATCGTACATCCAATCGGCCGGGCGGGTGATCCAGGCTTTGCTCCTTGCAACGGGCATCGTTCTGTTGATCGCATTTTTCAGCAAGACTGGCGGACTCTACTCACGCATGACCTTCGCCGCCGGTATCATCGCGACCGCCGGAACCCTGATGGGCATGCGCTACCTGATGCGCGGTGTCGTCTCGTGGCGTTGTGGTGCTCAGGTGGAGAATGTTCTGATCGTCGAGGACGAGGGCCCCGAAATAGATTTGCCCACCGCCCACCGCGTCAGTGCCGCGCAACACGGACTATTGCCGGACATTGCGGACCCGCATGCGCTGGATCGCCTGAGCCGGTGGCTGAGTCCGATGGACCGCGTCATCGTGTCCTGCACGAATGCGCGGCGCCGGGCTTGGGCGATGGCGCTGAAGGGGCTTTCGGTCGAAGGCGAGATTATCGACGACGACGTCAAGGCGCTGGGCGCTCTTGGCGCGCGCAGCGCGGGTGGCCATGGCCTGCTGCTGGTCTCGCACAGACCGCTCAGTCTTCGCGATCGCGCGTTGAAGCGCGGGCTGGATCTTGCGATCAGCATCCCGGCGCTCATCGTGATTTCTCCGTTACTCATCGTCGTGGCAGTCGCAATTCGCATGGAAGATGGCGGTCCGGCCATGTTCGTCCAGAAACGGACGGGGCGGGGCAACCGGATATTCTCGATCTACAAGTTCCGATCGATGAAGGTGAGCCGCGAAGATACCGGGGGCGTTACCTCGGCCAGCCGTGAAGACGAGCGTTTGACCCGGCTGGGCCGCTTCGTTCGTCGCACGTCCATCGACGAGCTGCCCCAGCTGTTCAACGTGGTGAAAGGCGATATGAGCCTTGTCGGCCCACGGCCTCATGCCCTTGCCTCGCGCGCGGGGCAGACCCTGTTCTGGGATATCGACGACCGGTATTTGCAGCGCCACTCGCTGAGACCCGGTCTGACCGGGCTGGCGCAAGTGCGGGGCTATCGCGGGGCGACCGATTCGGAAAACGATCTGGTGATGCGGCTTCAGGCCGATCTGCATTATCTAGACGGATGGTCGATCTGGAAAGATATCGGGATACTTATGGCTACCCTGCGCGTTGTGATCCACGAAAAGGCGTTTTGAAGCCGTATCGCTGCCGGTTTTTGGCTTACGGATTCCGTTTGCAGGTGCGGTAAATAGTGATTTACATATCAACCGTTCTTGGACACAATGCGTTCAAATAGATTTGCTGGAGTTTGAAACATATGCGCGCTCTCAAGATGATGACCAGCGTTGCCGCTGCCGCTAGCCTTGCCCTTTCGGGTGCCGCCTATGCCGCCAACACCCAGTCGGTAAACATGCTTCCGAAGTCGAGCTACGCGAAGCGCGCAGCTGCTCCGGCTGCCGCGTCGAGCGAAGTTGCTGCCAAGAAGGGCAGCGCAATCCTTCTGGGCATCATCGGTCTTGCCGCTTTCATTGGCGGTGTCGTGATCCTGGCCGACGGTGATGACGAAGCTGATACGGGCATGACCCCCGGCTGATCATTCGATCACTGCTGAATTTGTGAAAAGCCTCGACGAAAGCCGGGGCTTTTTGCTTTTCTGCGAACGGTTGAATTGAAACATTCGGGATTGATTGCATGAGGGGCGTTTCGCACCGGAAAGAGCCGGTCATGGGCGGTGCATTGGCGGCGATGCTGCTGCTTGGCGCGGCGATCGTCCTCGGTGGCGGCGGCTCGCCGAATCCTTTGACCGAGATTCTCCTGCAACTCGCATCCGCGGTAATCGGCATATGGTGGTTGTTGGGTCCGGGCCGGTTCCAAGGACACCCGCCGGTTGCGGTTTATTGGCTTGCCGCGCTGGCGCTCGCATTGCCCGTCTTGCACCTGATACCTCTGCCTCCCGCAATCTGGCATTCGCTGCCCGGCCGTGAAGGCGAACTAGCTGCGCTCGATCTGGTCGGCGCCTCCGACGTGTGGATGCCGATATCGTTGGTCCCCTCGGCAACTCTCGCTTCGTTGCTGGCAATTCTGCCGCCGCTTTTGCTGTTGGCGATGGTCTCGGTGCTCCACGGCCGGGGGCGGGACTGGATGCTTTTCGCAGTTGTCCTGGGTGGTTTCGCGACTCTTGCGCTTGGCGCGGCGCAACTGGCAAGCGGGGGGCGTGCATTGCCGATGTACGACTATGCCCATTCCGGCTGGCTGATAGGATTTCAGGCCAATCGGAATGCCACGGTCGATTTGCTGTTGATCGCGATGCTCGCGCTTGCGGCCTTGGCACCCCGTATCCGGATTCGCGGGCACGGGGCGGTGTTGCTCTGGTCGGGACTTGCCCTACTTGCTTTGGGTGCGGTTCTCACCGGTTCGCGTGCGGGAATCGCGCTTCTACTGCCGGTCCTTGGCGTTTGCTTCATCATGTCCGAACGGGGGCGCATGCGCCTTGGCCGGGCATTCGTGATCGCGGGTGGGGCGGCTGTTGTCCTCGCGATGGTCGCAGTGGTTGCGATTTCGACCGTTCCCGCCTTTCGCCGCGTTGTTGCACGGTTCGACGCTTCCAGCGACCTGCGTTTCCAGATCTGGCCCGATGCGTGGAACGCGATGCAGGGTTATTGGCCGGTCGGCGGCGGTGTGGGGGCATTCGCGCAACTGATCCGCCCGTACGAGCGGCTTGAGGCGGTCGGCGCGCTGACGATCAATCGTGCGCATAACGATTACCTGGAATGGATGATCGAAGCAGGCGCTCCGGGACTGGTCATCCTGCTTGCCGGCATGGTCTTGATCGCCTGGATCGCGGTCCAGAGCTTTCGTAGCGGCGAAAGTCCTGCCGGACATAGGTATTTTGCGCTTGGTACGCTCGCCATTGTTGCAGCACACTCATTGGTGGACTACCCCCTGCGTTCGATGTCGCTTGCATGTCTTGTCGCCATGGCGGTGGGCATGTTGACCGCCCCTGATGGGGCGCGGGGGCGAGGAAAGGTTTCTACTACGTGATTATCCGCCATATTCCGCTGATCGCGCTCGCCGCGCTTGGCGTTACCGGGTGCCAGCGAACGGTCGCATCGCATTTGCCGACCGACGATGCCGCCTATACCGCGATCGCCGTCACACCTGAGATTGCCCGCCCGTCGACCTACACGCTTCGGCCCGGTGACCGCATCGACGTGAACGTTTTCAAGGAAGCCGAATTCAGCGCCAGCAAGATGCTGGTTGACCAGTCGGGTAACGTTACCCTGCCGTTGATCGGTACCATGCGGGCAGAGGGGATGAGCGCCGACGATTTCGCCCGGGCGGTGGAATCGAAACTGGCCGCGACATATCTGCGCAGCCCGCGGGTCAGCGTCCTGATCGACACCCCGGCCCTGGCCAGCATTTCGGTAGAAGGCGAGGTGAAGCAACCCGGCGTCTACGAAGTCGCACCGGGTTCGACCTTGCTTACCGCGATGGCCTTGGCACGCAGTCCGTCCGACGTTGCCAAACTGGATGAAGTGATGATTTTCCGCACGGTGAATGGGGAACGGTTCGGTGGCAGGTTCGACCTTGCCGCGATCCGCGCCGGTCGTGTTCCGGACCCGCAGATCCTGCCCGGAGATTCAATTGTCGTCGGCTATTCGCAGGCGCGTGGCATGTTTCAGGATTTCCTGAAGACCACACCGTTGCTCAACGTCTTGGTCCGTTACTGACCGCCCTGATTTGCAAGAGCCTGGAAATCGAATGAACACGCTGACTCGCGCAAACGAAGCGCAGCTGATCCGCACCCAAGGCCGTTACTCCGAAGCATACGGAGACAGCGCGGGCCTGGCGATCGGGGCATTGATCCGGACAACGCTGGCAGTCGCGCGCCGGAACATCGTGGCCATTGCGCTGATCTTGGCGGCTTCCGTTGCACTGGCAGTCGCGATGACGATGCTCGACACGCCACGCTACACCGCAACCACGACGGTGCAGATCAACGATCAGAGTGACAGTGTGCTGGGCGACGACCTGGAAACGCAGAGCACTGCAAACTCCTCGTGGGACGTCGATCGCTTTCTGAATACCCAGCTGTCGATCTTGCAAAGCCGGGGCGTGGCGCAACGCGTGGCAAATCGCCTGAACCTCTATGACGATCCGGCATTCTATGCCGCAATGGAAATGGAGCCGCCGCAGGGTAACCTCGCGCGCGATGTGCGCGAAAAGATCGTCGTGGGCCTGCTGCGCGGTAATATGAACAGCAATCTGCCCCGCGAAACACGGATTGCGCAGATCAACTTCACCAGCACCGACCCGGCCTATTCCGCACGCATCGCCAATGCCTTTGCCGAGGAATTCATTCAGTCCAGCCTGCAGCGCCGTTACGACAGTTCTTCCTATGCCCGCGAATTCATTTCCGACCAGCTGGAAGAGGCGCGGGCCAGGCTTGAGGCATCGGAGCGCGAAGTGAATGCCTATGCCCGCGAAGCCGGGTTGATCCGCTCTCGCACCAGCGATGACGAGGGATCGGGCAGCGCTAGCAGCGTCACCGTCGACAGCCTTTCGCAATTGACCGAAGCCGCCAACCTTGCCCGTGCGCAAAGGGTCGCCGCCGAATCGCGCTGGCGGATCGAATCGGCCAAGCCGCTGCTGACGTCCGGCGCGGTCCAGGCCAGCCCCACCGTGCAGCAATTGCTGCAGCGGCGGTCGGAACTGGCCGCGCGCCTTGAAACCCTGCGTGGCCGATACCTCGACGATTACCCCGAGATCGTGCAGTTGCAGAACGAACTGGACGCGGTGGATCGCCAGTTGACCGAGGTGGCGAACACGATTCGCAACGGTGTCCGCTCCGATTACGAAGCGGCCCTGCAAACCGAGAGCAACTTGCGCAACCAGGTCGCAGCCTTGCAGGCGGATACACTGGCGGAACAGGATCGCTCGGTGCGCTACAATACGCTGGCGAGAGAGGCCGATACCAACCGGTCGCTTTATGACGGCCTGCTGCAGCGGTTCCGTGAACTGAATGCTTCAGCCGGGATCGCAACCAGTAACCTCGCAATCATCGACCGGGCCGAAATTCCTTCCGTGCCGACGTCGCCGAACCTCATCAGCAACCTGCTCGTCGCGCTTTTGGCGGGCATTGTTCTTGCCGCGGCCTACGTGTTCCTGCGCGAACAGCTCGACGATGCGATCCGCGTGCCCGAAGATATCGAGGCTAAGGTCGAAATGCCCCTGTTGGGCGTAATCCCCGCAGCGACGGGCGACGATCCCGCCGGCGATCTCAGCGACCCCAAGTCGCCGATTTCAGAGGCGTACAACTCGCTTCGCGGGCAGTTGCTTTATTCCACCGCTGATGGGTTGCCGCGCATCCTGCTGGTGACCAGCTCGCAACCGTCCGAAGGCAAGACAACGACCAGCACAGCCATCGCCACGGGCCTTGCCCGCATGGGCAAGCGCGTTGTGCTGATCGACGCGGATCTTCGGCGACCGTCCGCGCACAAGCGCTACGGTCTGACCAACAGGCACGGCCTGTCCGGCCTGTTGACCGGCGCCGATACGCTTTCGCCGGAAACGGTGCACGGGGTTGGCGACAATCTTGCAGTCATCACCTCCGGCCCGATTCCGCCCAGCCCGACCGAACTGCTGACCGGCCCGCGCCTGGCGGCCTTGCTGGAAGAGCTTTCGGCACGGTACGATTGCGTGATCCTGGACAGTCCGCCGATCCTCGGCCTTGCCGATGCGCCGGTCTTGTCGGCGCTGGCGGACGGCGTGGTCTTCGTCATCGAATCGGATCGTGCGCGCGGCGGCATGCTGAAAACGGCCATTCGCCGTCTGCGGGCAATGAACCCGGTCATCCTTGGTGCGGTGCTGACCAAATTCGATCCGCAAAAGGGATCGAACCGGTATTCCGAATACTACGGATATGAATACTATCGCTATTCCAGCACGGACCATGCCGAAGCCTGAGGCACGCCGCGGCGGTTGGCGCTGGGCGCTGGCGGGCCTGGCCCTGGTTGCGGCGGTCGTCGCAACGCAGAGCGGGCTAGACCGGCTTTCGCGCAAGACCCCGCAGCTGGAACGATTGGTCGCCGGGCCTTTTCGCGCAAATGCCGCGTTGATGCGCGGGCGGATCGACACCGCTTTCGGGCGCGATGACGCGGCAACGGCTTCTGCGGTGCAGGCAGTGCGCGCGATGCCCATCGATTCAGCCAGCGCCGGATTGTTGGGCGCGATCCTGCTTCGCCGTGAAGAGCCTGCCGCTGCCGACGCGGCATTTCGGGTCGCCGCGGCGGGCGGCTGGCGCGACATGGCGACGCAAATTTACTGGACCGAACAGTCGGCGATCGTCGGCGAATGGGATCTTGCCGCGGCGCGGCTGGATGCCATGCTGCGTGCACGACCAGACATGCCGCAGGCGGTGCAATTGCGCGATGCGTTTGAGGCCGATCCGGCAGGGCGTATGGCGCTGGCCCACAGCATCGGCCAGCGCCCCAACTGGTTGCCGGGCTATCTGACCATCAACGCCCGGATCGAGCCTGCGGCATTGCGCCGCCGGGCCGAAGTGCTGCTGCTTGCGGCCCGCGAAAGTGCGCCGCTCGGGTGTGATATCCTGACCGGATTTACGCTCGGGCTGATCGACAAGGGAATGTTTGATGCAGCGAACCGGGTCTGGGGCGCGCATTGTCCGAGGGGCGGGCGCATCACCGACCTGAACGATCCGGATTTTGACCGGTTGAGCACGGATCGCGTCCCGGCAGGCTGGACCGTTGCCACGGGCGGCGACGTCTACGTTTCGCCAATATGGGCCGACGGCGCCGGGGTTTCTGCGCAGAACAGCGGCCGTGCGGCAAAGGCGGTCTTGCAGCAACCCGTTGCGCTGGGCGCAGGCACAAGAACGGTTCGCTGGACCGCAAGTGAGGGCGGACGCGTCACCGACCGAGTGGGCGTGTCGCTGGATTGTGGGCAACCCACCCGACCGCAGATCGGCGGCAGCGAACGATCGGTCGCGATACCCGACTGCTCGGTCCAGACCCTTTCGATATGGCTAACACCCGGCGCCGGGCCGGTTTCCATTCAGAAGATCGAGGTCATCAACCCCTGAGGCCCCGGCTGCGAACTTTGCTGGCCGGGTTGCCGCGATAGATCGTATCTGCCTCTGCATTGCCGAACAAAGCCCCGCGCGCGGCGAGCACGGACCCGTCCTCCATCGATACACCCGGTCCCACAAACGCTTCTGCCGCGATCCAGCACCCAGCCCCGATCCGAACCGGCCGGAGAATCAGCTGAAAATTGGAGTCGCGCACGTCATGCGTGCTGGCGCAGATGTGCGCACGTTGCGACACGATGGCACGGGGGCCGATCGCGATGCGGCCCTGATTATACAGGATCGCGCCCGGTCCGATCAGGCATTGATCGCCAAGTTCAAGTTTGCCCGGATGCCAGATTCGCACGCTGGCGTGGACCCTTGCACCCCTGCCGACCCGTGCGCCAAATGCACGAAGGACCAGGCGGCGCCAGCCATGCAGCGGGGGTGGTGTAAAGCGGGCCAGTATCAGCCACGCCAAGCCCCAAACTACGCGGAAGAGCCGATTTCCCAGCGAAAAGCTGGCTCCGCCCTCCATCGGTTTTGCCTTTGCGGCATCGAGCACTTTAGTCATAGCCTGTCCCCGTTTGCCAGCAGGCCATCGTAAAACATTCGCCATTTGCACGCTATCGCTTCGCTCGAAAACGGGCCGGAAGTCAGCGCGATCGCGGCGGCGCGCATCGATTGCCAACTCTCCAGTGGCATGGCCAGCGCCTTCGTTAGGGCATTCGCGATGCTCTGTGCGTCGAACCGGCTGTCCAACGCTGCGCCAGCCGCGAATCCTTCTGGCAGATTGCATTCCTCGCTCATGATCGTGGGCACGCCGGCGGCCCAAGATTCGAGGATGGCCATTGGCAGCCCCTCGCTGTGCGAAGGCAGGACCGTGAAACGAGCCGATGCGATTAGCGCCGCCTTTTCAGCGCCGTAACATGGGCCGATGAAAGCGATGTCGGCCGTCGATCGGGCCAGCCGCGCCTGCAATTGCGCGACGTCGGCATCGTCCCCCCAGCCCGCGATGGACAGGCAGGCCCCCCGCGGCAAAGCCTTGTTGCCTTGCGCGACCTCCCACGCGTCGATCAGCGCGAGCAAGTTCTTCTTTGCGTGAATGCGCCCCAGATAAACGACATGCGGTGGCGGTAACCCGGTCGCGTTGCCGGTCGCCGAGATGGCGGGGGCAGGGTTGGCAATCACGATGCTGTCGCCCCGTCCCGTTTCGCGGGCGACATCCTCTGCTTCTTTCACGGTTAGCGCATGGAAAGCATCTGCGGCACGCCAACTGGCCGATTCATAGCCAGCCCGGGCCAGCGCTTTCTTCGATCGCCCATGCGAGGTGATCCAGCGATCGAGCATCCCGTGCGGAGAGATGACATAGGGCCGCCCCGTTCGCCGCGCCCAGACGGTCGCCGCGCGAGAGGGGTACATCCAGATGCCATGCAGGTGCAGGATATCGATCCGGGCGGCCAGCAATGCCCGGATCATGCCGGGTGCGTACCCGATCATTCGCGGCCCGGAAACCGGCAGCAAGGCAAGCTCGACGCCGTCGAGCCGCACGCGTGCCTCGTCACTGTGCGCATCGTCCAGGGTAACGACGACCGGGGTCATGCCCAGCCTGTCGATCAACCCGGCATGTTGGACGACGGCCTCTGCCACGCCGCCGCCAAGCCGGGAGGCAGACGCGGTCAGCAATCCGATCCTGCGTCGTTCAGCCATGACCTTGCGGCATGGACGCGGCCAGCCTGCGCCGGCGAGCCGCAGGCGTTTCCGTATGGTCGATAGGATCGGGCGCGAACGCATCGCCGGATCCATCCCCGCGCGCAAAGATCCGGTGGACGCCAAGCGCGCGTGCGATCAGCCATGTCAGGGCCAGTGGCATGACATAGAAGGCGACCTGTTTGACGAAAGAGGCAATCGAGCCGTCGCGGAACGTGATGATCGCCGTACCCAGGACGGTACAGTAAATCCCCACGACCCAGACGTCCCGTCGAGACCGCGCGAACCATCGATACAAACGTCCATAGACGAAGCCGTAGAACGCGCAGTTTATGATGACGCCGAGGAAGCCGAGGCCATACCAGCCAACGCCGATGATAGAGAACGTGATGCCGATCGGCTGACCATATTCCCACAGGTTGATCATCCGGATCGGAGGGCCGACCGGCTTGCCGGGCCAGAGGCGTCGAGGAATCGGTTCGGTGAAAACCTGAAGCTGTTCGATGAAATAATCGTGGGTTCCCGAATGGCGCGGCACTGCCCAGACAACGTATTCAAGAAATTCGAGGTTGCCGAAGTCCATGTGATCGAGAGGATTGTCGGTCTTGAACCCCTGATGATAGGCAGCTTCGGCCTGCCTGCCGACGAACATTTCCCGGATGCCTGCGCCGCGATCCTTGCCCACCATGATGAAGCCCGCGGCGATAATCAGGCCGACGCTCACCATCGCCGCAGTAGGCCATTTCTTTCGGGTTTCGAACAACCAGAACAGGATCAACACGGCGGCGGCGAACACGAATGACTGACGCCCGCCGGTTCCCGCGCGAAGAATGAAAAACATGAAAAATGGGGCGAAAGCCCAGAGGCGGAATCGGAATACCCAGGCGAACATGGCCGAAATCGTGGCCAGAACCAGCGGAATTTCCCGCATGTAGCCGATGCCCTCGGTATTCACCGAAATGCCATTGGCGGCCATGACCATTGTGTCTTCGTCGAACGCCTGGGTCTGCCAGATCTGCATGGTGGCATAGAGGCCGATCGGCACCAGCAGGACCATCATCGCCACGAACGGGACCAGTATGGCCCGCATCTGGGCGCGGTAGCGTTCCGGCGACCCTTCCTGGATAACCTCGTTCCCGAACCGCATCACCACGGCCATGAACGTGACCAGCCCCAACATGCATGCAGCGATCGCGTTCACCTTGTCGGCGGGCGATGGGTTGAATTCGTAGATCTGGTAGATGCGGGTAAAGCCTCCCATCCGGGCGACGATCGGACGGAACATGAAAACGAAACCGTAGAAGAGCAGGAAAAAGCTGCCCGGATGGAACGCAGAAGCCGCTGGATGCCGGGCGTACCAGACGGCGACCGCGACAAACAGAATGGCGTTGAAAGCCAGCAAGGCATCGTAGAACGTCATGCCCATGCCGCCGCCATCGGGGGCATCGCTGTGCTATCGGGGATATAGGCGGGATCGAGCACCGCCTCGCCGAAAATTTCGGTCGCTCTGCGTTTTCCCCCTGCATTCCAGCCCTGCCATGCGCCCGCGCTTGCCTCGACAGATTTCTTGCCGCGGATCACCGGATCCTCAAGCCCGAAATTATGCTGTTTTTCGCCGAATTTCAGCATCTCGGGGTGATAGGACAGGCCCACCGCTTCCATCGCCTTCGTCAAGGCCGCTTCGGGGTATGCGCAAAGCTCTGCGTAGTGCAGCCGCCCGCAGCGATCCGGGTGCGATGCGGCAAATGCATCCAGCTTGCCCGCACATTGCCGGGCATAGATCAATGCGGCCTCGAAAGGATCATCGATGTCGACGAACTTCCATCCGCGCTTCCAGATCGAATGCGCGATATCGAGTGGATGGCGGGAAATCAGGATGTAGCGCGGACGGGCATCGAACAGCCGATCGATCTCCTCCGCGATTTGCAGATACTGCGGCGTTTTATCGGCCCAAATCGCCTTGCCCTGCGAAAGCCGGAATGCCTCGTGCAACGAAGAAGCCTTGCGTGCCAGATCGTTGCGCATTTCCGCCGCGCCGAAACCGAACCCTTCGTATCCGGCCGCCGTCTCTTCATCCTGCATCATCTCGACATAGCGCGCGATGTAGAAGGTTTCCGGCGGGCAGGCGATGTCAGGGTGCGAATTGATCATCCGGCGTACCAGTGACGTTCCCGAACGATGGGCACCCAGCAGAAAAAGCGGATGATCGCAGCGAACGCTTTCGTCGACCAGAACGGGCTTTTCCTGAACGATCAGCCGGGGCCTGCCGACATAGGACTTTATCCTGTTGTAATACCAGCGGAAAGAGCCCATCAAACGTCCTAGTCGAGACTGCAATTGGTTTGATAGAAGCGCACATCGACATCGACAAGCCCCGGATCGG
Source organism: Croceicoccus bisphenolivorans (assembly GCF_001634625.1). Lineage (GTDB taxonomy): Bacteria > Pseudomonadota > Alphaproteobacteria > Sphingomonadales > Sphingomonadaceae > Croceicoccus > Croceicoccus bisphenolivorans. Next base: position 48,977 of record NZ_LRSE01000010.1, read on the forward strand.
CGGCCATGACGATGAAACGCAATTGCTAGACAGGCGGCAAACCCATCTTGCGCAGAACTATCGTCTTCGTCTGGGAAAATTTCGGACCGATGCATCTCGACCGTCTGCGCGCGATGGCCAACGCCGGTTACGACGTGCTGGGCGTGGAATTCAAACCGTCCAGCGAAATCTATGGTTGGGACAGGGTGGCAGAGGAATGCGATGGGCTGCGCATCGCAACGCTTTGCGACGACGAAGAGCGGGTTGGTCACCGCGCGCTCGCGTCCCGGCTCGTTCGCGTCATACGCCAATCGGGCGCGAGGGACGTGTTCCTTTGCCACTATGAGCGACCGGCCATCGCGATGGCGGTGATGCGTCTTCGCATTGCGGGTGTGCGCTGTTACGCGATGTTCGATTCAAAGTTCGACGACTACGCCCGGATCATGGTGCGCGAAATCGGCAAGCGCGCCCTGATGGCCCCCTATTGCGGCGCGTTGACCGCCACGGAGCGGTCGCGTGACTATCTGCGGTTCCTCGGTGTCGATGCCAGTCGGATCGCGCTGGGTTACGATACGATCGATATCGAACGCATGGCGGCGCAGGCGCAAATGGGCGCGACGCTACCGTTCGTGGATCGCGATTTCCTGATCGTCGCGAGGCTGGTTGAGAAAAAGAACATTGCCGCCGCGATTGGTGCCCTTGCGCGATGCACGGACCCACACGTCGCCTTGCGCCGACTGCGCATCGTGGGCGAAGGTCCGCTAGACGCGACCCTGCGCACACACGCCGCAGAACTGGGCGTGGAAGATCGGGTGATTTTCGAGGGAGCGCTGCAAAGTCCCGCTGTGTCCGGCAAGATGCGGAACGCCCTGGCGCTGATCCTGCCCAGCGTGGAGGAGCAGTTCGGCCTTGTCGTTAACGAGGCTCTGGCACTCGGGCTTCCGGCCCTGGTGTCGACGCGGGCCGGCGCGGCCGATGTGCTGGTCGAAAATCTGGGCAACGGCGTGTTGATCGATCCGGACGACGAAATGCAGATCGCAATGGCCATGTCATTCGTTGCAGAGAGCGAGGAGCGTCACGCACTTATGTCGCGGCGTGCACTGGCAAGTGCCGAGCGGGGCGATGTGCGCCATTTCGTGGCGGGGGTTGCCCGGCTTTTGGAAAGCTGACGGCCCGCCCGGCACAATGCCGAACGGGCCGCCGACGCATCACCCGCGCGAAACCCTGGCCGCGATGCCAAGGTTCCCTGCCGCAATTGTCGCGCCGGTGGAGTTCACCACCGCCACGCTTACGGTATCGGCACCGGTCTGACGCCACGAAAGGGTCCGCCCACCCGGATCGGACGTGGGCGAAACTTGCCAGAAATCACCCCAAGCCGCGCCGGTTGCGGTAACGGTCGCCTCGAAGATGTCGCCAGCGACAAGTTCGGGAACGGCGATCGTTGCCGAGGCCGTCAGGTCGGTACTGTTGGCCGCGTGATATTCCATCTCGTCCCACCGCCCCTGCTGGCGCGAATAGCGCAGGCGGATGTAGTCGTGCACGTCCGACAGGAGGCGATCCTTCGCAAGGCGCAGACCCGTGCCGTTCTTGGGAAAGCGGAAGACACCTGTCGACGAATGCTTCGCGATGAACACTTCCTGCCCGTCTACATATCCGTTGTCGGGATTGTTGCTGATCCAGGCGTCCAGCGTAACGTCGAACGAGCCCTCCTGATTGTTGTTCAGGCTGATCCGGTCACTTACCGGTGACAGTTTGCCTCCTCCGTGCAGGTGCTGGGTTGTGCCGCCATAGGATCGCCCGCCGAAGTTGGGTGTGGCGAAAATGCCAGCTTGTGCGATCAGGGGAAACGACTTTGGCGTACCGTCCTGGCAAATCACCCCGGTCGAGGCACCATTGCCGCTCCACCATATCGTGCAGGATGGGGCATCGAAATATCCCCGCCAACGCAGGACTGCCGGCGCAGAGCGGCCCTGAAGCCGGGCAAGCTCTGTTCGCGTGCAGCGAACCGTCACGTTGATGTTGCTGGCAGGCGGAACGAATTCGTCAGTGTCGCCGCCGGTGATCTGCTTCGTCAGCGAATCCACACCGATCAGCAACGGCGGCTCGGCCACGACTCTGTCGACCACGTATTCGATCCGCAGGTCGATGTCGGCCATGCCGCCGTATTGCGGATCATTGCCTTGCAGGATGAGCCCTGAGTCGATCAGTTCAAGGTCGCCGCGAATCTGTCCGCCGCCCAGGATGACCGAAGGGACACTAGTGATGCGAACATTGCGGAACGTCAGCCAAGGGATCGCCGCGTCCGGATCGCGCCAACGCTTCAATACCGAATAGGGATTGCCGAAGAAGATCGCAGCGCCGCCGCTATACCCCTGCAGGCCGAGCTGTGAGCAATCGTATATTTCGGTATCCGCCACCAGCGTTCCGGGGGCCTGTTCGCCGCCAAAGCCCTCGATCGCCTGCCAGCTGTCACCGATGGAACCGTCGATGAACGACCAGCCATAGCGCCCCCCGGGATTGAAACAGCTGCCGTTCGAGCCCGACAGATGGCAACCGACCAGCTTCTGCTCATCCGGCCCGGTGCCACCGATGTAGTAACTTTCGCCCTTGAACCCGGTTATGGTGCAGTCTTCCAGCCAGATCGTGCCGGCCCGGCTGTCCTGAATAGCCAGTCCCTTGTCGCTGGTATCCCAACCCTTGCCGGTATCGATGTCGATAGCCTTCCAGACCGGGCCTTCCTCGGTATCGCGAACACGGTCCCCGATCAGGTCCATGCCTTTCATGTGGAACGTTTCGATCTGCCAGCCACCTTCGGGACGGGCACCGTGGCCTGCGTCGCCGAACAGCTTTATGCCGCCTCCGCGCCAGACCTTGGGCGTGGGATCGGAGGGAGACGTATCGACAAGCTGCCAGGTGTCGTTGCCATTGGCGCCATCCTGACCGACGAAGTACAGCGCGGTGCGCCCCGTCAGGCTGAAGAGCGACGCAGTGGCCGTGATCGCGATCGGATGGCCATCGCGGGCGGCGCCCTGGTTCGCCGCAGTCGCGCGCTCTGTCGCCCACAGTTCGTACTCGCGCTGGGCGAAGGCATAGCGGGTCAGGCCGACCGCAGCGCCGTACTGGAACATGGCCTGGATGGCAGGCTGGCTATTGGCGCCACGACCGCCGGGCGCGCCGAACATCTCCGGCTCCAGAACCCCGTTCGTCGGGGCAAGGCGGAATACGCGGCCATCGGCGTTGACGTGGCAGGCCAGCGGGTGGGCGTCCGCCATAGCCGCATTGCAAAGCGCGTCGCAGACATAGCGGGCCGCGCCTTTGCCGGGTGCCTGATAGCCGCTGGTTTCGAACTGGCCGAGATTGGCAGGAAGCGCACGCTGACGCATGGCAGACAGCGGCGCGGCATTGCCAAGGTCGGCCCGCGCGGCCAGCCCGCGTGCGAGAATGTCCACCCCGCTCATTGCGCCACCCGATAGGTGACGGCGCCGCTGGCAAGGGCAAAGTCGAGATAGAAGGCTGCGCCTTCCTCTGTTTCGACCCACACAGTTTCATTGGCATTGGCGGAAAACACCGCCCATGCCGAACCGGCCAGCGTGAGCGGAAACCGCGTCACCCCACCATCGACGGAGCGCAGAACCGATACGGTACCGGTCCAGTCGCCCGAAAGGGTGAGGACGATGCCGCGTCCGGTAATCGCATCGAACGGACCGGCGTCGGCAATGCCGGTTGCGGTTCCTTCCAGCGGATCGGGTACCGTGACCGGGTCGGCACCGGATCCACCGCCGCCGACAGAACCCCCAAGAACCGTTACAGGCAGGGGGCTGGCGGCAGACACGGTGGCAAAGTCACCATTCGCGTCGGCCATACCCATGGCAAAGGCTGGGGCATAGCCGGATGGAAGCGAGATGGGGGGTGGGTTCTGAGGCATACGGGTTCCTTCGATTCGCGTTTTGTTTCGAGAAACCCGGGTTCATTATGCACGCAGCCAACTGTAGGAAAATAAAAAGTTTTCCATGACGCCCTTGCGCGCGGTCAGGTAGGCCGTGAAATGGTGTGTCCCTGACGGCAATGTGGCCATCGCCGCCGTTTTGACTCTTGGAGCATGAATTTGCCGATGCGACCGCCCGTCGCCGTATTTCATCCCGGCACACAGCACAGCTGGCAGACCGCTTTCGCGCTGCAACAGCTGGACCGGCTGGCGTTCCTGATGACCAGCCTGTTCTATCGCCCCGAACATTGGCCTTATCGACTGGAACGGATTTTGCCGGGCCGGCAGGGGCGTGCGCTTCACGCCGAGTTCCAACGATTGGCGCACGGCGGACTGGATCCTGCACGGGTGCGGACCGCAGGCATGCACGAGTGGGCAGAGCGGATCGCGTCGCGCGCCGGCTTTCCCGCATTGGCCCGCCAACTGGATCGGGCGGGCAATCGCCGTTTCGTGCAGTACCTGTCGCGCGATATCCGCTCGGCCCAGCCATTTCATCTCTGGGGCTTCAATTCGAGTTCGCTGGAGGCGTTCGAACTTGCGAAGCGGCATGGCCGCACCTGTATTCTGGATCGCACGATTGCCGATTGGCGCGCATGGAACGCCGTTTTGCCACGGTTGACTGACCAATACGGTGATTGGTTCGTCGAACTGCCCAAACCGATGGACGCGGCAAAGATTGCCCGTGACGATCGTGAATACGAACTGGCCGACGTTATCGTTTGCGGCAGTCAGCATTGCGCGCAAAGCCTGCCCGCCCATTCCCCGGTTCCGGGATTGGAAGCGAAGACGCGGGTCTTGCCCTATTGCTATGACGAACGCCTGTTCGGCGCGCAGTCTGCCCCTTCGTCCGTGGATCGATCGGGGCCGGTGCGGTTCCTGTTCGTTGGACAGGTTGGCATGCGCAAGGGCATCCATCACGTCTTGGAAGCCATCACCCAGTTGCCTGAAAACGAGGCCAGACTGACAATCGTCGGGCCGATGCACATCGACCGTGGCGTTTTTGCCCGGTTCGCAGACCGCGTCGATTACAGGTCCAGCGTGCCGCGTGCCTCGATCCCGGCGATCATGGCCGAACACCATGCACTCGTCTTTCCCAGTTATTTCGAGGGATCGTCGCTGGCCTTGCTGGAATCGCTCGCCTCGGGTCTGGCGCTGATCCAGACGCACGCGGCAGGTAACGGGGCAAGTAGGGATAGCGGCATCGTGATGGACCGTCCGGACACCGATCTGCTGGTAAACGCCATGCGCAGCGTAATCGCCGATCGTGATCGGCTGGATGCCATGCGCCAAGCGGCCCAAGGGGAAGCGCGCGCCTATAGCTTTGCCCGTTATCGCACCAATATCGAGGCGCTGCTTGATGATATTGAAGTGGATTAACCGCGCAGGACCGCAAAATCCCTGAGGCGGGTCCGGATCGACAGGACGTCGCGAAGGAGCGCCGTCGGGCGATAGGACAGGCGCATCAGGGTCATCCGTATTGCGGGGATCGCCTGGCCGAGTTCGGCTACGACAAGCGGCAGCAAGATGATGTGCAGTGGCATGCCGGCCTGCGTCAAAAGGAATGCGCCGCCGAATGCCAAGGCGGAGATAACCAGATAGCTGGCCATGAACGCCGCGTTCCGGTTTGCCGCGCTGAGCACCGCAGCCGCCGGCAGAGTGAGCGAACGGACCGATCCGGCCAAGGCCAGCACGATGGCGATCGGGTAAGAGAATTCCGTTTCGCCATGGGTCCAGATGTGTTGCGCCCAAGGTCCAAGTGCCAGAAACCCAGCGAAGTAGCCGACGACGATGACGACCATGCCAAGCGTCAGGCTGGCAAAGATGCGGCGTTGCAGCTCTAGCCCGGCCGACTGCAAATGCGCCATCTCGAAAAAGGCGAGTTGGAACACGAAATTCGTCGCCATGTCGATCAAGCGGGCCAGCGTGCGGATCGCGACGAAGGTTGCCACCACGACCGGCCCGAAAAAGGCGCCGACCAAGAGGGTGTATCCCTGAATGTTGAATCCGAAGACGAGCGGTGCGGCCATGAACGCGATCGAGGGACGTCCGATCCTTTTCACCGTCGCCCAGATCCGTTTCGGGCCGACGCCGCCGAACAGTTCGCCGGCGACATTTCGCGCGATGACAAGCGAAATGAAAAACGTCGCCGCGCGGACAAGCGCCAGGGCCATGGGCAGGTCGGACAGGCGCTGGCTGGTCGCCACGACGATCGCGGTTGCCGCAATCTCGCCAATGGTCTGCACGCCCTTTATCGTCATCGATAGCGGATAGCGCCCGGCATATCTGAAGGCGACATCGATCGCCGATGTCTGCACGGTCAGAAATACGAAAACGCATAGCCAGCCGATGGCAGCCAGTATCTGGTCGCCTGCGATCCCGGACGCGAGGATCATGCCTTCGTCAAGCACAAGGCCGCTGGAAACGAAGAAAGCCGCGATCAGCAGCAGGTTGGTCAGGGTCACGGCAACCCATGTCGATACGAAGAGGGCTTTCGCTTCCTCGGTATCGCCTGCCTCGTGCGCGGCGATGGCTGCGTTGCCGCCTGCCGCGCCGAACCCGCCCGCGGTCAACGACAGGTATGCGGGCAGGGCCTGCAGCATCAGCCAGACGCCCACCTGTGGCGTCGTCCAGAACGCAAACAGCAGCGGCATCGTGATGACCTGCACGCCGATGCGGGTCACGAATGTGAACATGTTTGCCGCGATGCCGCGCAGCAATCGACCCCGGTCCAGGCCCGACCGGCTCATCGCTGGATTGCGTTCAATGTCTTGCGGGCAATCCGCTTGCCGCGCGTCCACACCCGGTCCCCGGTCCAGAGAATCCGGGTGCGAGATGCCTCTTCATGCGGATGAGAGGCAAAGCGATCGTATCGATCGGCAACAGTACCTTGCAGGAAATCGACCCATGTTTTCATGATCGCTTCGCGGCTGAACGACGGCAGGTGCACATTGCCAGCCGCGATAATGCGTTCCGCAAGGCCCGGTTCCTGCACAAGTCGGGCAACGGCATCGCGAATTCCTTCGGGCGTGGTTGCGCGCAGGAAATCGATGCCGGGCGTGCCGATCTGCAAAAAGGCGCTGTCTGACCCGGCGATGCACGGTACTCTGCCGATCCACGCATTGACCAGCTTGCTGGGCGGCTTGCCGCGCCACTTGTGCTCACCGAACGTGCGGATCGCGATCACGGCGTCGAGGTTCGAGTAATCGTGCCAGCGGTCTGGCGGATAGGCGCAGAATTCCACCCCCAGCGGGGCAAGAAATTCGCGCCATCGCTGCTCGTCCCAGACAAGGTTTCGTGAGAGCTGGCCCAGGTATCCGATGCGCTTCATCCGTCCGGCCGGCGCGGCGCGCGGGATGATGCCGGACTGCGGCCAGAGCCAGATGGTTTCGGCGTTCGCGCCCTGCTGCCAGCGGTTCTGGACGATTTCGCACTGCGCGTGCCAGCGATGCGGGAAATCGCCTCTTACCGATACATCGAAACGCGAAGCGTCCGCGCCGAGGATGTCGAGATCGCATGTATGGATCACGTTGATCGCACCGGCGCGGGGACGGGTCGACAGCTCCATCCCTTCGTAGCCGGCCTCTCGCAGATAGAAATAGGTCAGCGCGATCATGTTGATGTCCGCGCCTACTGCACCTGAAAACTGCATCCGCACATCGAAATCGCTGGCGATCAGGGCATCGATGTCGGGTGCGGCCATGGCCTTGTCCACATCGAACGGGCTGGTGCATACGAAGTTGACGGGAACAGGGGTCTCAAGCCACATCGTGGGTTCCGATTTCGGTTAATGTCGCTTCGGCCGTGTCGATTATGCTTTGATAAGACCAGCGCTTGGCGGCGCGTCGTCTTGCGGCATCGCCCAGCGATTGCCGAAGCGCAGGATCGTTTGCAAGGGCGCAGATCGCATCGGCCAGCGCCGCGGCGTTGCCCGGTTCTACGTTCAGGCCACACCCTTCGACTTCATCGAAAAGGCCCGTTCCCGCTGCGGCGGTGGCAACCATCGGGCGGCCGGATGCGAGCATGTTGGTCAACTTTGACGGCAACACGAGGTCTGCCGCGCCGGCCAGTTGCGGCAAGAGATGGATGTCGGCCAGAGCCAACATGGCCGCAAGGCTGCCGCGCGGCTGGAGATCCCGGAACTGCACGTTATCCAGCCCTTGCGCCAGTGATTGGAGCGTTGCCCGGTTCGGCCCTTCGCCACAGATCACGAAGGCGATATCGGACCGGGCACGAATTGCGCGGGCGGCTTCGATGACGATGTCCAGCCCCTGCTTGTTGGCGATATTGCCGGAATAGAGCGCGACGGTGCGGCCCGTTAGTCCCCATCGGGCACGCAGGCCTTCCACGTCCGCATTCGCAAAATCGAGAGTGGGATCGAACCAGTTTCGCATTTCGACGACGCGGCCTTTGGCAATGCCCTTTTCATGCAGCCTAGACCGCATTTGCGGGCTGATGGTGGAAACTTTCGCGGCAGAGATAAGGCAGTCGCGTTCCAGGTTCAGGGCAAGGCGGGCCGGGGCGGACCCGGCGCGAAGCATGCCGGTCGCGACGGCGGCTTCGGCTTCGAAATCCTGTACGTGGACCCACAGGGGGGCCCCAGCCAACCGCGCCGCGGCACGAGCGACGGGTACCGACAGGAGTGAGGGCGCGATGGCGATGACCGCATCGATCCCGCCGCGGGCCGCGCGCATCGCCGGGCCTCGCGCGGACAGGGCAAAGCTCAAATGGTGCAGAATGCGGCGCGGTCCGCTGGGCCGGGCCGGGATATAGTGCCGGACGCGGGTTACCGTAACGCCGTTTTCCCGCGCGACGTAGCCTTTGCGAGGCTGGCCGTCATAAGGTTGCCACTGCGGGTAATAAGGTAGTCCGGCGATGACCTGAACCGTATGGCCACGCGCGACCAGCCCTTCGGCAAGGCCGGTGGTGTAGGGCCCGATGCCAATAGGCTCTGGCGCGTAGTTGAGACCGACGATCAGGATTTGCATGGGGGATGCCTGTCCGGCTTGCTAGGGTGATCCGTCTGCTTTCGCAAGAAAATCGCGGTAAGCGTCGGCAATCCCGTCGCGGAGCGATATGCAAGGACGCCACCCCATCGCCGCCAGCCTGTCGCCGCTCATCAACTTGCGCGGGGTGCCGTCGGGCTTTTCGCTATCAAGCGCGATATCGCCTGCAAAGCCGACCACTTCGGCCACGATCCCTGCCAGTTCGGCGATGGGCAGGTCCTTTCCCGATCCGACGTTGATCGGCATCGCGCCCGAATAGCGCTGCAAAAGGAAGATACAGGCGTCGGCCAGGTCGTCGACATGCAGGAACTCACGCCGGGGTGTGCCGCTGCCCCAGACCGTGATCGCATCGGCACCTGCAATCTTCGCCTCGTGCGCCTTGCGGATGAGGGCGGGCAGAACGTGGCTGTTTTCGGGGTGATAATTGTCGCCCGGGCCATAGAGGTTGGTGGGCATCGCACTGATAAAATCGCAGCCGTATTCGCGGGCATAGGCCTGGCACAGTTTGATGCCCGCGATCTTGGCGATGGCGTACCACTCGTTTGTCGGCTCTAGCGGCCCGGTCAGAAGCGATTCCTCGACAATCGGCTGGTCCGCAAACTTGGGATAAATGCACGACGATCCGAGGAAGAGCAGTTTTTCAGTCGCGTTCCGGGCCGCGGCGTCGATGACGTTCGCCTCTATCATCAGGTTGTCGTAGAGGAATTGCGCCGGATAGGTGTCGTTCGCGTGGATCCCGCCGACTTTCGCTGCCGCCAGCAATACGGCATCGGGGCGATTTTCAGCGAACCAGCCGCGAACCGCAGCCTGATCCCGCAAGTCGACCTGGCGCGGGGCGACCAAAACCTCGCACCCCTCGGTTGCCAATCGGCGCACTAGCGCCGAACCCACCATGCCGCGGTGTCCAGCGACGTAGACGCGCTTTCCGGCAAGGTCGTAAGTCAATTCAGGTTCCTTCGCTGCTGTGGGTGCCGGCCATGTGCACAACCCGCTTGTCGATCCAGTCGAGCAGGGCGTTTTCCTCCGAATAGAGCTTTCGCGCGAAAAACCGATCCGATTGCGCGATCAGCGCACGGTTCTCGGGCGTGTCCGTCAGTCGCCGCGCATTGTCGGGCGCGATCAGATGCAATGGTGCCTCGTAAAGCGTGCGATGACCATGATCGGTCGAGGGGCCGATTTGGCAACCGGCACGTGGCCCGTTGGCCAGCATCGTCTGGACTACCATTTCGTCCGGCGCATAGACGCTGCGGTACGGCGCGAAGCTTTCCGGCCGATTCGCCCACTCTGCCACCAGCCAGCGGGCCGAGCTTTTCGATAAGGCCCACCAAGCGCTGCCCCTCCAAAGTGATGCACCGGCAATTTCGGCGGAGAAATCGCGGTCGATGCCGCGCGCAATGCGATTGCGAATGCGGCGCGCAACATCGTCTGCTTTGCGAAGCGGGTAAATCTTTCTCGCTCCCTCCGGCAGATATGGCTCCATTCGCCAATACCTGGATGATTGTTTGTGCAGATGGCTGCCCGCAGCTACGCGAACCATCTGGATCGCATCCCGTTCACCCAGCTTGCACAGGTGCTGATTCAGGTGATCGGCGGGCCGGATGGGGTAACAATGGCCGGACAACAGGACGATGTGATCCGTCCCTGCCTGCACGGCCTGGCTCAGCAGGTCGAAGGTCGCCTCGACTATGCCGAATCCGCCCCATCGCACATTGCGTGTTCGTAACGCTCCCGCCAGATTGGCTATCCGTTCCCGAGTCGGTGTCGACAGGCTGGAACCACGATCGACATGGACCCATACCGGTGCCGGCGCCAGACGGGCGCAAAGCCGTTCCAGCATGACGGGATCGTCGTGCGCAAGGATGCAATACGCAATTTCGGGCATGGGTCAGGCCCGATCTTCCGTTCGGATGCGCCGAAAAACGCAGTCGAATTCGGCCGCCGAAGCTTGGTCGTCGGACGTCCAGTTGACCATGGCGAACTGGGCCGGCACGAAACCGCGTTCGCGCATGTAGTTGAGCGCTTCGTTCAAGGTCCACATCCCGTCGTAAAGGTGGTTCACCGGCAATTCGAGAAGAACGCCCTCGAAATTTTCGAGCGCCTCACCGGCCCCATCCAGCACCTGACGTTCGAAGCCTTGCGTGTCGATTTTCAGAAACGGGCGACGGGCCGGGAACTCGGCGACGATGTCAGCCAGTCTTGCCAACGGCACCGTTTCGGTACGAACGGTCTGCGAACCTGTCATGGCATCACGGGCGAAATCGCGCATCTCGTTGAACGAGCTTAGATAGCTTGCTGCCGAAACGTTGATGTCCGCCGTGCCGGTTTCGTTGCCCAGCGCTGAATGGCGCACAGTCCATGATGCATCGCCCTCTGCCGCTTTTTGCAGCTGAGCGAAGGTGGTGCTGACAGGTTCGAATGAGACGATCCGCCCCTTGTACCCACGCAGGCGCAGCGATTGGGCATATTGGCCGATATTTGCCCCTACGTCGTAGACAAGGTCGATTTGGTGCAAGTCGATAAAAAAGCTGTCCGGACTGCGAACCAGTTTCCAGCCCCTTCGGATCAGCGCGGTCTTGACCGCGTCCTTCATGCGCTGGGCCGGAGACGGCACCGCGTCAGTCCGCCTTCGCTATCGGCGCGTCGCGCATTGTGGCCAGATCCGCTTCGACCATTTCGCGGGCAAGTTCGCGCACGCTTGTCTCGTGGCTCCAGCCCAGACGCTGCTTCGCCTTGGATGGATCGCCGATCAGCAGGTCGACTTCGGTGGGGCGGAAATAGCGGGGATCGACTTCGATCACGACTTTGCCGGTCGATTGGCAATAGCCTTTCTCGTCCACGCCTTCGCCGCGAAACTCCACCGGGATGCCCGCATCCTCGAACGCCCAGCGCGCGAACTCGCGCACCTCGATCGTCTCTCCGGTGGCGAGCACGTAGTCGTCCGGTTCGTCCTGCTGCAGCATCATCCACATGCCGCGCGCATATTCCTTTGCATGGCCCCAGTCGCGCTTGGCGTCGAGGTTGCCTAGGTACAGTTTGTCCTGCCGCTCCAGCTTGATGGCGGCGGCGGCCCGCGTGATCTTGCGCGTTACGAAAGTTTCGCCGCGCAGCGGGCTTTCATGGTTGAACAGGATGCCGTTGGATGCATGCATGCCATAGGCTTCGCGATAGTTGATCGTTATCCAGTAGGCATACATCTTGGCCGCGCCATAAGGGCTGCGCGGATAGAACGGCGTGGTTTCCCGCTGCGGCACTTCCTGCACCATGCCGAACATTTCCGACGTCGATGCCTGATAGAAACGGGTTTCCTTCTCAAGGCCAAGAATGCGGATCGCCTCCAGCAGGCGCAGCGTGCCGATGCCGTCGGCGTTGGCGGTATATTCGGGCGTCTCGAAGCTGACCTGCACGTGGCTTTGCGCGGCAAGGTTGTAGAGTTCGGTCGGCCTCGTTTCCTGAACGATGCGGATCAGGTTCGTGCTGTCGGTCAGGTCGCCGTAGTGAAGATGGAAGCGCTGGTGCGGGGTGTGCGGGTCTTCGTAGATATCCTCGATCCGGCCCGTGTTGAAGCTGGACGAGCGCCGCTTGATGCCGTGAACCTCGTAACCCTTTTCAAGCAGCAGACGGGCAAGATAGGCTCCGTCCTGCCCGGTCACACCGGTGATCAGCGCAACTTTGCGATCTCTCGACAAATTGAAACTCCACAGAAATCCGGTCCGGAAGGCGGCTGCGCCGCACCATAGAGCGCGCGCCGCAAGGCGCAACGCCTGCGGCTCTGCGTTCCGGCGCTTTTGTGCCGATTATTCGGGAACGGAGAAGCTGCCGCTGACGCGCCCGCCCGAACTCGTCGTCTCTCCGATCGACGATGACGAACCGGAGGCGCGCCCGTCCACGCTGGACACGCCCGAATTCAGGTCGATCACCAGCCGTCCGCCGTTCAGCGTGTCGCCGCCCCGGCGCAGGCGGACATCGCCGACCAGCGTGATGATGCGGCGGTTGAAGTCGTAGACGCCGACATTGCCGCGCGCCGTCTCATTGCCACGGTTGACCTGTACGCCGCCAGTGGCGGTGATGCGCTGGATCTTCAGCGTTCCGGCATCGGTGTAGTTCACGATCGTGCGCCCGGCCGTCAGGTGCAGGTCACCCTGCCGAATGTCGACATTGCCCGAAAGAACGACGCGTTTTTCTCTGTCCTGCAGCTCGATCCTGTTCGCGGCATAATCGACCGGCTGGTTCGAGTTGAACCCGGCGATGGTCTGTGCCGACAGCTGCTGCGTGCCGAAAAGCGCGGCAGCAGCGACGCCGAAGCCTGCGAGCGCAAGCTTTGCCGAACGGGAGGAGAGGAGCGTTTTCATGCGTTTAGGGCATCCTGATCGAACCGGGCTCCATGCGCAGCCTGGCATTGCCGATAAGCGAAACGGTGCGGGCTTGCAAATCGGCCTCCAGCCGGTCCGCACTGAAGGTTCCGGCGGGGATGCGCCCCTCGACGCGGCCGGTTCCGACCAGCCTACGGTCGGTCAGGCTGAGCGTGACGTTGCGCACGATCATGCGATAGCCGTCCGCTGCCATGAAATTCACCGCGCCCGGCACGGAAACCATTTCTTTCGCGAAGTTGTAGGTGCCTGACCGCGCCGAAACTTCCGCCGGACCATTGTCCAGCAGGATGCGGGCCGTCAGGTCCTCCATCTCGATATTCTTGACCTCGCGGCTTTTCTGCACGGCATTGCCTGCCATCACGGCAAAGGGCCGCCCTTCGGCATCGAGACCGCGGTACATCGCCTTGTTCACCGAAATGCGGTTCGGCGTAATCTGCACCTCGTCGCGATCGAGCAGGAAGCTGACTTCGCCGCGCGGGCTGAGCGGGGCAAGGATCATCAGGGCGAACAGCACGCCTATCACGACGGGCAGGCTCATCACCAGGAAACGGACCAGCCGGTCATGCGCACCGTCGGGCCGCGCCATGTGGCGGCGCTTGTCGCGGATGATGTCGGCTTGGAGGGTCATCGTCTGCCTATATGGGCCCGTCGCGTTGTTGTGCCAGCTTGCTCTTAAGCTTCGTGGCTGAACAGGTCCTTGTCTTCCCAACCGGCAAGGTCGAGCAGGGCGCGGGTCGGCAGGAAATCGAAGCATGCCTGCGCGATTTCGGTGCGGCCTTCCCGTTCCAGCCTGACGCGGAAAATTTCCACCATTTCATGCAGGAAGCGCACGTCGCTGGCGGCATATTCCTTCTGCGCCTCGATCAGTGCGGGCGCGCCCCAGTCGCTCGACTGCTGCTGCTTGCTCATGTCCTTGCCCAGAAGCTCGGTGACGAGGTTCTTGAGGCCGTGCCGGTCGGTATAGGTGCGGGTCAGCTTGCTGGCGATCTTGGTGCAGAACACCGGCCCGGCCATGACGCCGAGGTAATGCTGGATCGCGGCAAGGTCGAACCGCGCGAAGTGATAATACTTCTCTCGCGCAGGGTCGGCCAGCACCGCCTTGAGGTTCGGGGCATCGTAATTGCTGCCCGCGGCGAAGCGGACGAGATGCTCGTCCCCCTTGCCGTCGGAGATCTGCACGACGCACAGCCGGTCGCGGCGCGTGACGAGGCCCATCGTCTCTGTATCCACGGCCACGGGGCCGGGGGCGAGCACGTCTGCGGGAAGGTCTTCTTCGTGAAGGTAAACTGCCATGCACAGCCCTTAGGCGCATTGGGGAAAGAGGAAAAGAGGCGGCGGGCATGTGATTGCGCCTCATCGCTCTGGCGACTACCCATGCTGGCCATGACAGATGCGATCCCCGACAGCTGGGCACCCGTTCTCGAACCCGCTCTTGCCACGCCGGAAGCGCGAAGGCTGGGCGGCTGGCTGCGGGGCCAAGAGGATGCGGGGCAAGTCGTCTATCCGCCGCGTGGACAGCGCTTGCGCGCGCTCGAACTAACGCCGCTGGATGATGTGAAGGTCGTGATCCTTGGACAGGATCCCTACCACGGGCCGGGGCAGGCACACGGGCTGGCTTTCTCCGTCCCCGATGGCGTGAAAGTGCCGCCTTCGCTGGTCAACATCTTTAAGGAACTGAAGGCGGACCTTGGCATCGACCATGCCGCCAGCGGCGATCTGACCCGTTGGGCGGGGCAGGGCGTGCTCCTGCTCAACAATGCGCTGACGGTGGAGGCGGGCAATGCCGGTTCGCACCAGAAGCGCGGCTGGGACGCGATTACCGATGCCTGCGTCGCGGCCGTGGCAAAGCGCGAGGATCCCTCGGTCTTCATCCTGTGGGGCAGCCATGCGCAGGGCAAGGCGAAGCGCGTGCCCGAACTGGGCGCGGGAACGCGCCATTGCGTGATTGCCAGCCCGCATCCCAGCCCTCTGTCCGCCCATCGCGGGTTCTTCGGATCGAAACCCTTCAGCAGGGCCAATGCCTTTCTGAAGGAATATGGCAGGGAGCCTGTACGGTGGTAGGCGAACGCATCGCGCTTACCGTGCTGGAGGCAGCGGACGAGGACGATGTCATCGCCGCGCATCGCCTGAGCCGTGAATACCATGCACCGTGGGCCGCGCCATGCATCGATCGCGACGGGTTCGCCGCATGGCTGGAAGCGGCTAGCCAGCCCACCCACTGCGCACTGGTGGCCCGTCGGATCGAGGATGGCGCGATCGCGGGCATCATCAATTTCAGCCAGATCGCGCTCGGCAACTTCTGCAGCGCCTATCTCGGCTATCACGGCAACGTCGCCTGCGCCGGACAGGGTTTGATGACAGAGGCATTGCGCCTTGCCGTCGGGCGGGCGTTCGCCACTCTCGGCCTGCACAGGGTCGAGGCGAATATCCAGCCGGGCAACGACCGCTCCATCGCGCTGATCCGCCGGAGCGGCTTTCGCAAGGAGGGGTTCAGCCCGCGCTACCTGATGATCGATGGCGCGTGGCGCGATCACGAACGCTGGGCCGTAACGCGCGAGGACTGGCAGGGCTGACGCGACTGGTGCATGGTTACCGCCATGGAACTCGTCCGCCGCACTGTTGCAGTCACACACCGGATCGACCTGTGAGCGCGCCCTATCATCCGCCTGTCAAACGCTCGGTCGAGATTGCGGGGCACAAGACCTCGATCAGCCTCGAACCCGTGTTCTGGGATATGCTGAAGGACGTTGCTGGCGAGGAGGGTGTGTCGATTAACGCGCTGGTCGCGAAGATCGATGCGGAACGGATCGTGAGCGAAACGCCGCCCGGCCTTGCCAGCGCGATCAGGGTCTGGCTGGTGACAGCGCGCCTGCCCTGACGGGCACGCGCCGATCGATCAGTGCAGCCGATCGATCAGTGCACTGGCGCCGGCGCGCCTTCGGCATCGCCGTTGGCTTCGATATCCGCGATCAACGCTTCCATTTCGCCGATTTCCCTAACCTGTGCGTCGATGATGCCATTGGCGAGATCACGCACGCGCGGATCGGAAATGTGGGCACGGCGACTGGTCAGGATCGCGATCGAATGGTGTGGGATCATTGCCTTCATGTAGCTTACGTCGCCCACGGTCTCCTGGCTGCGCACCAGCCACAAGGAACCTGCGAGAATGGCGACGCTGGCGCCAAGGATCGCGAATTTCACCGGCGGGCGATCATACATCTTCCACATGAAGCCCAGCATGATAACCGCCATGACCGCGCCCATTAGCAAGGCCATCCACGCCCGCGTCTGGCTGAACCAGATGTGCGAACCCTCGTACGTGTTGAGGTACATCAGGCCGTACATGACGACGGTCGATGTCGCGATCATCGCGAAGAAGCGCCTGTAGGTCATAACGGGCAGATCATGGCAGTCGGCAGGAGACAGGCATGGATCCGGACATGGGCAGGCAACCCCGCCCATGTCCGCATTCCTTTGGCAGTGTCAGTACGTGGTTGCCGGATCGCTGGCCGGAAAGCTTTCGTCGACTGCCTCGTCGGTCTTCGACCATGTCTTCGGCTTGTCGCGCATCGCGGACGGACCGGCATCGCGCACGGGGGTAATCTCGTTCGACGGGGTGGCCTGCGGGCCGCCAGCGGCGAAAGCGGCGGGCGTCTTGTCCTTCTGGCCGGAATAATAACGATAACCGGCGTAACCGAGCGCGCCGAGAGTTGCGATCTTGATGAGACCCATTGGAATTCTCCTTTGTTTGCCGGAAGAACGCACGAGGTCGCCGGTTTGTTTCGAAAAAGCGGCGTTACAGTCCCACGGCCTTGAGCGCGGCGTCGAATGCCCCCTCCAGCCCTGCCCGCGCCCCCTTGCCCTTGCGTCCGGCCATCGGGGCTTCCTCGATCACCAGCATCCCTTCGCCGTCGAGCACGCGGTCCTTCAGCAATTGCTCCCGGCCAAGGAAATAGGGCCAGAACGTTTCCGTGCGCGCCACGGAATAGGCAAGGTCCGCGCTGAAGCCGACCAACTGGTCCTGCCCGAAGATCCGGCCGGCGCCTGCCGGTTCGACCCGCACTCCGCGCCCGCCCTTCACCACCAGCCGTGCAGGCCCGTGGAATACGAAATAGCGCAGTTGCATCGTCAGCCATGCGTTGAGAGAGAAGATGCGCCAGTGGCTGGATATGCGCATCGGCTGTCCTTCGCGCTGCACCACGGCTGCCAACGCGCGAGGATGCACCACCGCCCCGCCGTTTTCGGGCAGCGTGATCGCGGTGACTTCGGCGAACGGGTCGTGGACGGCGGAGATGGTCGTGACCTCACCCGCCCCCCGGATCCGGGTAAGAAACCACAACCCGCAGGCAAGGCTGGAAAGCGGATGCTTCAGGTCGAGCATCCACTGCGTTTCCTTTGCGCCGCGCACCGATGAGCTCTGCAGGTATTCCTGCCTGACCAGCAGTTCCTCCCCTT
Organism: Croceicoccus bisphenolivorans; assembly: GCF_001634625.1. GTDB lineage: Bacteria > Pseudomonadota > Alphaproteobacteria > Sphingomonadales > Sphingomonadaceae > Croceicoccus > Croceicoccus bisphenolivorans. The sequence goes on from NZ_LRSE01000010.1 coordinate 66,769, forward strand.
CGCCAAGCTGGATCGAGAGCGAAGTGCGGCTGGCATCGGCAGGCGGCATCGGCGCGCCGACCCCGCCGGGCACAGCGATGCGGATGGATGCACGGCGCTCTGCCATCGGCGCCAGAACGAACCAGAACAGCAGGCGGATCAGGTAGGGCGTGGTGATGATCAGCAGCAGTGCGACGAAGGCCTGCCACAGGATCGCGGTCATCCCCCAGTCGGCCCATTTCTTGCGGACCTGCGCGCGGGCAGATCCTTCCGCGCCTTCGCGTTCGCGCGCCACGGCTTCGCGCAGCATGGTATCTGCGCTTTCCAGCCGATCTTGCGACCATGCGCCCGCGCGGGCCACCGCCGCCCCGCCGCGACGGGTTTCATCGAGGATCTCCTTCACGCGCTCGACCCGGGCGGCGAGTTGGGCGACGCCAGAGCATTGCTTGTCACGATCGGCCCGCAATCGCCTGCCTTCGCCGGTGATACTGCCGAAGAACCGGCCAAGCCCGCCTTTTCGATCGTATCGGGCGACCGCGGCTTCGGCGGCATCGCATGCCTTCACAGCCCCGCGCCATTTCGCATCGGCTTCGCGCAAGGCCCTCGTCGCCGCAGCCGCCATCGCGGCGCGGTCCATCTGCGCATTTGTCACCGCGATGGAGCGTTCGAGCCCCGCGATCTTGCGCGTGGCCACCGCGATCTCAAGTTCCAGCGTCTGGTCGGCGATGATCGCATCGCTATCGGCCATGACGATGCTGGCGCGGCGCTTCAGCTCCGAACGGCGCTGGCTGACAAGCCGGGCACGCTCTGCCCTTGCCTCGGCGAGCATTGCTTCGAGAACTTCGACGGATCGCCCGCGCGCGTCGGCTTCGGCCTCGCGAAGCGCTTCCTCTCCTGCGTCGCGGCGGGTCTCGATCTCGGCCAGCGCCTGTTCCAGCTTCGCCGCGCGCAATTCCTGTTCCGCGCCGACAGACCAGGCATTCCAGACCAGTAGCGCACCGATGAGCAGGACCCACAACACGAAGTGTCGCATGATCCAGCCGATGACGAGTTTGACGATTTCCACGCGGGCCAGACTAACCGGTCAGGCGCATGCGTCCAGCGCGCTCTAGTCCCCGCCGACGCGCTGGATGTTCGCGCCGACGAGCGAGAGCTTTTCCTCCAGCCGTTCGTACCCGCGGTCGAGGTGGTAGAGCCGGTGGACGGTCGTCTCCCCCTCTGCCGCAAGCCCCGCGATCACGAGGCTCATCGAAGCGCGCAGGTCCGTCGCCATGACTTCCGCGCCGGTCAGCTTTTCCACGCCGTGGACGATGGCGGTGCGGCCCTGCGTTTCGACGTGCGCGCCCATGCGGTTCAGTTCGGGAACGTGCATGTAGCGGTTTTCGAAAATCGTCTCGGTCAGAACGCTGGTGCCTTGCGCCATGCAGAGCAGGGCCATCATCTGGGCTTGCATGTCGGTCGGAAAACCGGGGAAGGGCGCGGTCGACAGGTTCACCGGTTTGAGCGGACCGTCGGCGAACACGCGGATGCCGCCCTTCACTTCCTCCACATGAACGCCCGCATTGCGCAGCGCATGGTTGGTCGCGCTCATGTCCTTCATGTTCGCGCCGGTCAGTGTCACGTCGCCGCCGGTGATCGCGGCGGCACAGGCGTAGGAGCCTGCCTCGATACGGTCCGGCATGACGCGATAGGTTGCACCGTGCAGCCGCTTTACGCCGTGGACGGTGATTTCCGATTCGCCGATACCCTCGATCTCCGCGCCCATCGCGACGAGGAGGTTGCACAAGTCCACGATTTCCGGCTCGCGCGCGGCATTGTCCAGCCGGCTGGTACCGTTGGCGAGCACGGCGGCCATCAGCGCATTCTCCGTCGCGCCGACGGAAACGACCGGAAACTGGAAGTCGCCGCCCGGCAGGCCGCCGTCGGGCGCATGGGCGCGAACGTATCCGCTGGTCAGTTCGATCGTCGCGCCGAACGCTTCGAGCGCTTTCAGGTGAAGGTCGATCGGGCGATTGCCGATGGCGCAGCCCCCGGGCAGCGATACGGTCGCTTCGCCCGCACGGCCAAGCAACGGGCCAAGCACGAGGATCGATGCACGCATCTTGCGCACCAGTTCGTACGGCGCAGTCGTATTGGTAAGGCGCGGGGTCTGCAGCGTCATCACGCGGCCGAAATCTTCGGGGCGCGATCCGGCGATCGTGGTCGACACGCCGAACTGGTTCATCAGGTGCTGGAACCCGTCGATGTCGGCAAGGCGCGGCAGGTTGCGCAGTGTCAGCGGCTCTTCGGTAAGCAGTGCGCAGGGCACGAGCGTAAGGGCCGCGTTCTTCGCGCCGGAAATGGGAAGCGCGCCTTCAAGGCGCTTGCCGCCTTCGATGATGATCTTGTCCATTTCCCGCCTTTAACCCGTTTTGTCCGTGGAACAAGCAACAGTGAAAGGCCGCGATCGTTCCGCCCCGCTTCCTTCGCACCCTTGAACCGGCGCGCCTGCAGCACCAAGGTATAGGCGCAAGGCATTCGCTGACACGAAGGACATCGCCAGACCAATGAGCTCCACCGAACGCAAGCCCATCCGGAAAGCCGTATTCCCCGTTGCGGGGCTGGGAACGCGCTTCCTTCCGGCGACGAAGGCGATCCCGAAGGAGCTGCTGCCCATCGTCGACCGCCCGTTGATCCAGTACGCGATCGACGAGGCGCGCGAGGCGGGGATCGAGCAGATGATCTTCGTGACCGGACGCGGCAAGACCGCGCTGGTCGAGAATTTCGACATCGCCTACGAGCTTGAGGAAACCATGCGCGAGCGGGGCAAGGACCTGTCCGTGCTGGACGATACGAAATTCACGCCGGGCGACCTTATCACCGTGCGCCAGCAAGTGCCGATGGGCCTTGGCCATGCGATCTGGTGCGCGCGCGCCATTGTCGGCGACGAACCGTTCGCGATCCTGCTTCCCGATGAACTGATGTGGGGCAAGCCCAACTGCATGAAGCAGATGGTGGAGGCCTATAACGAGGTCGGCGGCAACCTGATCTCCGTGCTGGAGGTGCCGCAGGAGGAAGTCTACAAGTACGGCGTGATCACCCCGGGCGAGGCGAGCGGAAACCTGACCGAAGTGAAGGGGCTGGTCGAAAAGCCGAAGGTCGAGGACGCGCCGTCGAACAAGATCGTTTCGGGCCGCTACATCCTGCAGCCCGAAGTGATGCGCACGCTGGAAACGCAGGAAAAGGGCGCGGGCGGTGAAATCCAGCTGACCGATGCGATGGCCAGGATGATCGGCAACCAGCCGTTCCATGCCGTGACGTTTGCGGGCGAGCGCTACGACTGCGGTTCGAAGCTGGGCTTTATCGAGGCGACGCTCGCCCTGTCGCTGGAACGCGACGACATGGGCAAGGACGTTCGCGCGCTGGCGGAGAAGCTGCTGGCCCGTTAACCCCGCCTTCCCCGTGGAGGTATCGGGCCTGTTGGGACAGCAGGCCTGTGGGAAGTACCTAATCCACTGTTTTCTATGGCTTTGCCGCGACGCCCCTATTGCTGGGCCGTCGCAGATATCGGTCATGGGAAACGGGAATGGACATTGCTGGCAAAGGCGCATCCGACAGGGCCATACCTGACAGGCGCGCTCCCGACTGGGTCGTCAAACTCGGCATCGGGGTTGCCTGTGCGGCCCTGTCCGGTTTGCTTGCCGCCATCAGCCTTGCCGTGCCGCACGTCGGTGCATTCGCCGCGCTCTGGCTGCCGAACGCGGTTGTCGTGGGCATCGCGCTGTCGACCCGCAGGGTGGACCTGTCGTGGGCAGTTCTGGGCGCAAGTGCGGGGCTTTGCTTCGGTGAACTGATCGGCGGGGTTCCGCTGTTCACGTCTGTGGCGTTGACCGTCGCCAATGTGGCCGAGATCGTCATCGCCGTTCTGCTTACCCGCCGGTGGTGCGGGATCAGGGTCGATTTCACCGATGCCAAGGGCTTCTTCCGGTTCGTCGGCGCCAGCATCGCGGCAGCCGCTGCTTCGGCCATGCTTGCATGCGCATTGACGGCGGCGATGCCGGGGCCGAGCGATTTTTCTTCCGCTATCGCGGTGCTGTTCTTTGCCCGCCATGCCAGCAGCCTGCTGTTCGTCGGCCCGCTGGCCATGATTGCCCTGTCGGCATGGCGCAAGCGTGGCAGCGGGGGCGAGATCGTGCCTTTGCCGATCCTTGCGCTTGTGCTCGCCGGATCGCTGACAATCTTCGCGCAGTCCAGCTTTCCGTTCCTGTTCCTCGCGACGCCGCTTGTCGTTCTGGCGGGCATCTGTTCGGGCATCGGCGGCACCGCATTCGTGCTGGTGGCCATCGCCACGATCGCTGCCGGGGCCACGGCTATGGACAGCGGACCGATTGTACTGACCCGGGGCGGTCCGTCGATGCAGCTTGTGTCGCTGCAACTGTTTCTTGCCAGCCTTACCGTCGTCGGCTTGCCATTGGCGGGCCTTATCGAACGCGGCTTGCGCGATCGGGATGCGCTGCGCGCCAGTCGCGATGAAAAGCGGCAGGTTCTCGACAATATCGACGAGGTGATCTTTTCCATCGATCACGCAGGGTGTTGGAAGACCCTGAACCGGCCTTGGGAAAAGATCACCGGCTTGTCGCGCGGTGAATGCCTGGGCAAGGCTTATGACAGGTTCCTGCCCGTCGCCGAGCGGGAGAGGATCGGCGCGCAAGTCGCCATTCTGCGAGCGGGACAGGTGCCTGCGATCGAATGCAAACTCAGCTTCGAACGGCCTGATGGTGAGGAGCGTCATGTCGAAATGCGGATGCGGCTGGCCGATGACGGCGAGGGGCGGGCCGGCATCGTCGGCCATATGCTGGACATCAGCGAGAAGGAGGCGCGTCGCCGCGCACTCGATGTGAGCGAGCGTCAATTCGCTACTCTGGCCGAACTTGCGCCTGCGGGCCTCTATCGCACCGATCCGCACGGTAATTGCACATGGGTCAACCGGGCGTGGATCGAAGCGACGGGGCTGACAGGCGGGCAATGGGAAGGGACGGGCTGGGCCGACGCGATCCACCCCGATGATTTCGACAGCGTCTATTACATGTGGAGCGAGGCGGTGGCCGCGCACCGCCGGTTCGAAGGCGAATGGCGCTGGCGGCGACCGGACGGCACGATCAGCTGGGTGCGATCCGCCGGTGCCCCCCAATACGATGCCGAGGGTAATCTGACCGGCTACATCGGCATCAACATGGACATGACGTCTTTCCGGCAGACGGAACAGGCATTGGCAGAGCGGGACCGGCGCATCCAGACCATCACCGATAACGTGCGCGATGCGCTGTTCATGGTCGGCACCGACGGAACATGCCGCCATGCCTCTCCGTTCGCTGGCGCATTGTTCGCAATGGCGCCTGATGAACTCGTCGGCCGTCCCTTTGCCCGGTTGTTCGGGGCCGATGCGGCAAGCGTCATCGACAGGAGTTTGCGCCCTTTGTGGCAAGGCCAAGAGTCGGGCTGTGACCTGCAGTTCCGCATGGGGGAGGGTACAGGCGGCGATGCCGTCTGGGTCGACGCCCATTTCTCCACGGTGCGCCACGGCGGGCGGGTGGAGGCGATCGTCGCATCGGTACGCGACATCAGCGAGGCGAAGCGGCTGGAGGAAGAACTCACCGCCGCCCGGCGCAAGGCAGAGCACGCCGCGCAGGCGAAAGCGGCTTTCCTTGCCAACATGAGCCACGAGATCCGCACGCCGATGAACGGGGTGATCGGCTTTACCGAACTGCTGCTGGACAGTGACCTTTCCGAAACACAGCGGCGGCAGGCGCAGCTGATCGCGGATTCGGGGCGGGCGATGATGCGGCTGCTGAACGACATTCTCGACATGTCGAAAATCGATTCGGGCAAGATCGCGATTACGCCCGCGCCGGTCGATATCAGGGCGAAGATCGACAGCTGCCTCCAACTGCTCCAGCCGGTGGCGGGGAAGGTCGGCATTGCGCTGCATGCGAAAGTTGATGCCTGCGTTCCGCCACGGATCAGCGGCGATCCGCTGCGCCTGCGCCAGATCCTGCTCAACCTGATCGGCAATGCGGTGAAGTTCACCCGGCAGGGTTCCGTTCGCGTCCATGCCCGGATCGAGGGGAACCGGACGAGCGGCGAGACGCTGGCGATCGATGTGACGGATACCGGCATCGGCATTCCCGAAGACCGGATCGGGGCCATATTCGGCCAGTTTCAGCAGGCCGACAGCTCGGTCGGGCGGCGGTACGGCGGCACGGGGCTCGGCCTTGCCATATCGAGCAGCCTTGCCCGCCTGATGGGCGGCGCGATCACGGTACGCTCCACCGTCGGTTCCGGCACCACCTTCACTCTGCGCATTCCGCTAGCGATCGCGATGGCCGATGCGGTTGCGCAGACGACCGATCCCGCGGTGATGGTTTCGCTGGCCGACGCGGGAGCCTCCACGTCCGTCATGCCGCAGATGGCACCGGACATCGGGGGCGCGGTGCCCCGCGTACTGATCGCGGAAGACAACGACATCAACCAGGAACTGGTTCTGGCGATGGCGCGGCGGGCCGGCCTCAATCCCGATCTGGCGCATGACGGGGCAGAGGCTGTGGCGATGGTCGAACAGGCCCGCCGGTCGGGGAAGCCCTATCGCCTTGTCCTGATGGATATGCAGATGCCCGAAGTCGGCGGGCTGGAGGCAACGCGGCGGTTGCGGAGCACCGGTTACGGGGCGAAGGACCTTCCCGTCATCGCCCTGACCGCGAACTGCTTCGCCGACGATATCGCGGCCTGCCACGAAGCGGGGATGCAGGGCCATCTGGCCAAACCGCTGCAGATGGAAGCACTGACCGCGACCCTGGCGCGGCACTTGCGGGCCGAGCCGCCGGCGCCGCCGGTGCCGGTTGTCGCATCGGCGCGCGGGGATGCGCCCATGGCTGAAGGTGCGGCGGAAGACGGGCTGCTGCTGCGCTACCGCGAGCGCAAGGCGAAGCTGCTGGGCGAACTGGCGCAAGTCGCGGCGGGAAAGGGTGAGCCGCAATGGGATGTGCTGGCCATGCAGTTGCACAAGCTTGCGGGCACGGCTGGCTATTTCGGAGAGGAACGGCTGGGCGAACTTGCGCGCGAACTGGAAGACGGGCTGCGCCATGCGGGCGGCGGCGAGCAGCGGGCCGAACTGGTCCGTTCCGGCTGGGAAACCATCAAGGCTGCTGCCTGAAACGGTGCTTCAAACGAAAACGGCCCGGCTCTGTTTGGGGGGAAGAGCCGGGCCGATATCTGGCCATATATGGCAGATTGCCTGATGGGGTGGAGCTTACTCCGGTCCGCCAGCGCCAAGGCCGCTTGCGTCGGCAAAAGCCTGCTGGAACGTGTCGGCGTGAAGGTAGGGCTGCGGGTCAACCGCCTCGCCCGCGATGCGGACTTCGTAGTGAAGGTGCGGGCCGGTCGAACGGCCGGTGCTGCCCACCCAGCCGATGAGATCGCCCTTCTTGACCGGCTGACCGGCGGAAACGTTCATGCGGCTCATGTGGCCGTAGCGCGTTTCGACGTCGCCGCCGTGATCGATTTCGACGAAGTTGCCGTAGCCACCGTACCACTGGGCCATTTCGATGCGGCCATCGGCGGTGGCGTAGATCGGCGTGCCGCTGGGTGCGGCCATGTCGATCCCGTCGTGGTTCTTGCGGCCACCGGTAACCGGGTGGATACGCGAACCGTAAAGGCTGGAGAAGCGCGCGCCTTCAACCGGCATGCGCGAAGGGATGGAGGAAGCTCCGCTGATGGTCGGCTTTTCAGTCTCGACCTTCTTCCAGCTGGCGAAAAGCTGCTTGAACTTCGCGTCGCCGTTTGCCGAACCGGCTGCCGGGATTTCCGCGCTTTCGCGGAGCGGAGCCTTCATTTCGGCGCTGGCTGCAGCGCTGGCATTGGCAAGGGCCGGAGCGGGGGCCATCGCCATCGAAGCGACTGCCATCACACTCAGCGCCAGCCCCTGGCCCGTCTTGAGCCTGCCAGCGTTAATACCAGAAAACCGAAACCCGTCCGTCATTTGCCAAGTACCTCGTTTCTCGGCGCCCATGGCCCTTCCCAAAAAAGAGCCTTCTTGCGCCGGGTGATCCCCCTCGGCGCGGCAGCCGTGATGTCCGTCACAGCGGGCTGCCGCAAAATTTTTCATGAGATCGTCGGAACCCCCCGTCGCTCTCGTGCATTCTGGGTAAGGGCGAAAAGGTTAACTACACAATACCGGCGCGGTAATCCCGCGACAGACCGGCTGACTCACGCGCCGAGTCGTTGAACGGAGGCTTCAAACGGCCTCCGAAATGCTTTTCGACCAGATTTCTCCAGCATTCCTGCGGGATTTCGTCGTTCCGGCGGCACAGTTCGTCGAAGTGCCTTGTGCCGAAGCGCACGTGGCGAATCTCGTCGTCAAGGATTCGTTCGAGGATTCGGGCCCCGTTTTCGTCCCCCTGCTCGCGCACGCGCACCAGCATTCCGGGTGTCACGTCCAGCCCGCGCGCTTCCAGAACCATGGGCACGACCGCCAGCCGCGCGGCGACGCTGTGGCGGGTTTCGTGCGCCGCTTCCCAAAGCCCCGCATGCGCTGACAACGCGCCGTAATGGCTGCCGAGGCGGCGCAGTTTCCGGTCCAGCAGCGCGAAGTGCATCGCCTCGTCCGCGGCGACCCAAAGGAAGTCGGAAACGAACTGCCTGCCCATTTCGGCGCCGAAGCGCCCCGCCATGTCGAGCGCGAGGTCGATGGCCACGAATTCTATATGCGCGATGGCATGCCACAATGCGATGCGCCCGCGTTCCGACCCGCCCTTGCGGCGGCGGGGCATCTGGCCGGGCGGCAGCAGTTCGGGATGTTCGGGCCATGCGGGCCGGTCCGGCATTGCGCAGTCGAACGCGAAGTCCAGCCTGCCCAATCGCCAGTCGCGCGCAACCTTGCGCGTGGCCATGGCTTTCGCGCGCGGATCGGGTGTCAGCAGGGCATCGCGGATCGCGGCCGCAACCGTGGGGAGCGTGGCGGACATGGCGGGTTGCTGCGGACTAGAGCGCCTTTGCCGCCTCAAGCACGGCATCGGCATGGCCCTTCACGCGCACCTTGCGCCAGACTTGCGCGATCTTGCCGTCGGGGCCGACGAGGAAGGTAGAACGTTCGATGCCCATGTAGGTGCGGCCATAGTTCTGCTTTTCGGTCCATACGCCCAGCGCGTCAGTGACGCCGTTCTCTACCGGATCGCTGGCCAGCGGCACGGTCAGGTCATGCTTGTCGATGAACTTCTGTTGCGCCGCGGGTTTGTCCTTGCTCGCCCCCAGCACGGCCGTTCCGGCCTTTTCGAATTCGGGCAGCAGGGCGGAAAAGTCCTTCGCCTCGTTCGTGCAGCCTGGGGTATTCGCCTTCGGGTAGAAGAACACGACGACCTTTCGCCCCGCGAAATCCGCGATAGATACGCTGCCGCCATCGGGTGTTTCCATCGCGATCGCGGGAAAGGGATCGCCCGCGTCGGGTCGCTGGTCGGTCATGGTGCAAGCTCCAGTATCTGGTCGAACGTCGTTGCCCACGCCCCTGCCACTTGTTCGCGGGCCTTGTCGAGAGCGGCCATCAACCCGTCCCAGCTGTCCTGCCGGCAATTGGCGGCAAGGACGGCGCGGACGGCAGGCGTCGGCAAGTCCGTGTCGGGAGAGACGAGCCGCAAGGTGACCAGCATGCGGGTCAGCAGGTCGTGCGCATCGCACAGTTCGGGCGGCAAATGCCCGGCTGCGACAAGGCCGGCAATGGCCTTGCCCAGATCGGGCTCAAGACAGATGCCGTGCCGCAACTGGTTGTAATGCGTCAGGAATTCGAGATCGACCAGCCCGCCACGCGCCAGCTTCACGTCCAGCGGCCCTTTCGGCGGTTTGTGCGTGGCCATGTCGCCGCGCATCTTCAGGACATCCGCGAGCAGCTTCGCCGGATCGCGATCGCACTTCGCAACGCTTTCGATCACGGCCCGGACTTCATCGCGAGCAGGCCCATAGAGCACGCGCGCACGCATGAGGGCCATGTGTTCCCATGTCCACGCCGATTCGGCCTGATAGCGGCGGAAGCTCTCTATACTCACGGCCAGCGGACCTTGCGTGCCGGACGGGCGCAGGCGGGTGTCGACCTCGAACAGGGCGCCCTCTGCCGTGGGCACGGTGAGCGCGGCGGTAACGCGCTGGGCCAGGCGATTGAAGTAGAGCGTTGCGCCAAGCGGCCTTCTGCCGTCGCTTTCTCCGTCGAAATCGCCGGTGAAGAGATAGACGATGTCGAGATCGGAAGCATGGGTCAGAACCCCGCCGCCCAACCTGCCGAGGCCGAGAACGACCAGCCGCTCGTCACCGATCCACCCGTGCGTTTCTGCAAAGGCGCGGCTGGCGATATCGGCACAGACCCTGATCGCGGCTTCCGCAACGCGCGACAGGGCGGCGGCGATGTCCAGCGGATCGTGCGCGTTGTCGAGCAACTGGACGCCGAGCGCGAAGCGCAGATCGCCGACCTCGCGCCGAACCTTGTCCAGCGCGGCTTCATAGTCGAGAGTTTCGTCGCCGAGCTTGCTGACGAGTTCGTCGAGCGAAGGTGGCAGGTCGAAGGCTGTGTGATCGATGAGCGTGTCGAGTAGATCGCCGCGCCGTCCCAGCGCATCGGCCAGCGCGGGCGACAGTGCAAGGATACGGGCCAGCGTGTCGAACAGGGCTGGCCGCGCCTCCAGCAGGCGGAAAATGTTGATGGCCGACGGCAGGCGCGCCAGCATCTGTTCCCACCGGGTCAGGGCGCGATCCGGTTCGGGCGCGTTGGCCAGCGCCTCCAGCAACTGGGGGCGAATGGCGGCAAAGGCATTGCGCGCCGCTTGCGAGCGCAGCGATTTAACGCGCCCGGATTCCCAGCCGCTTATACGCTCTGCCAATGCCGCCGGATCGTCGAAGCCCAGCTCTTCCAGCCGCTCTTCGGCGACAGGTGCGGGCTTGGGATTCAGCGATCCGCCATGTGCCTCGACCAGCCGGTCGAAGCGCTGGCTGACGGCGTCGCAGATCGCATCCAGCTGTTCGATCAGCGCTGCCCCGTTCTCCAGCCCGTCCAGCCGCGCTACATTGTCCAGCGCCTCGCCCGCGGGCAGGGTGTGGGTCTGCCGGTCGCTCACCATCTGCAATCGGTGTTCCACCTGTCGCAGCCGGTCATAGGCATCGCCCATGACCTGTGCATCCTCGGTCGATACGAGCTGGGCTTCGGCCAGCGCGTCAAGCGCGGCACGGGTGCCGGACACGCGCAGCGACGGGATACGACCGCCGTGGATCAGCTGGTGGGTCTGGGCGAAGAATTCGACCTCGCGGATGCCGCCGCGACCTTTCTTCACATCGTAGCCGGGGCCGGGGCGGGGCGGCCCGCGATAATCGTCGCGGATACGGTGGACGAGATTACCGACCTCCGAAATCGCCCCGAAATCGAGTGACTTGCGCCAGATAAACGGGCGTATCGCGGCAAGAAACGCCTGCCCCGCCGCCACATCGCCCGCGACGGATCGGGCACGGATGAAGGCGGCCCGTTCCCATGCCAGCGCCGAACTTTCGTAATGCGTCAGCGCCCCGTCGAAACTGATCGCCAGCGGGCTGACCTCGCTTGCCGGGCGCAGGCGCAGGTCGACGCGGAAAATGTATCCTTCGCCTGTCTTCGCGCTCATCGTCTGCACCAGCCGACGCGCCGCCATCTGCGCGGCTTCGCCCGGTTCGTCGCGCTCGCGGCGGGGGATGGTTTCCGGATCGTACAGCAGGATCGGGTCGATGTCGGAGGAGTAGTTCAGTTCCCCCGCGCCGTGTTTGCCCAGCGCCAGCGCGGTCATTCCGCGGCTTTCGGCGCCGGGCACGCGATGGGCCAGCGCTTCGGCTATACTCGCATCGAGCGCGCGGCTGGCCAGATCGGACAATTCGCCCGTAATCCGCAGGAGCGGGAATGCCCCCGCCAGATCGCCGATGCCCAGAACGAGGGCCAGCGCCTGCTTCTCGCGCCGCAGTGCCGATCCGGTATCGGGCGCATCCTTTCCGGACATCCGTGCCGCGGCATATGCTTCCTCGCCGCGCCCTTGCGCCAGCAGATCATGCAGATCGGGCCACTTTTGCAGAAGGTCGGCGAGGTACGGGGAGTGTCGCCCAGCCCGTTCCAGTGCTCCGGTCCAGTCCATGTCTTTCAGCAACTCCCAGCATCTGCGTGCCCGAACGAATGGCCGTATCGTTCATCCGGCGCAAGCAATGCTGCACTATTCGCAATTGCAAAAGGGTGACAGGCGATAGCGACTTGCGTAATAGCCGGCAAAACAGAACCAGAAGCTCAAGAAAGGTTGTCCCTGCGATGAAAAAGCTCTTCCCCGATGCCGCTGCCGCGCTTGAAGGTGTTTTGAAGGACGACATGCTGATCGCCAGCGGCGGTTTCGGGCTTTGTGGTATACCAGAACGACTGATCGACGCGATCGTGGCCAGCGGCGTGAAGAACCTGACCGTCGCATCCAACAATGCCGGCATCGACAATGAAGGGCTGGGCAAGCTGTTGCGCACGAAGCAGGTCAAGAAGATGATCAGCTCCTATGTTGGCGAGAACAAGGAGTTCGAACGCCAGTTCCTTGCAGGGGAGCTGGAGGTGGAATTCTGCCCGCAGGGCACGCTGGCCGAACGCATGCGCGCAGGCGGTGCCGGCATCCCCGGGTTCTACACCAAGACCGGTGTCGGCACGCAAGTGGCCGAAGGCAAGGAAGTCAAGAATTTCGACGGAGAGGACTACATCCTCGAAAAGGGCATTTTCGCTGACCTTGCGATCGTGAAGGCGTGGAAGGCGGACGAGAGCGGAAACCTCGTGTTCCGCAAGACCGCGCGCAATTTCAACCTGCCCGCGGCGACTTGTGGTAAGGTCTGCATCGTCGAGGTGGAGGAAGTCGTGCCGGTCGGCGCGCTGGAACCCGATTGCATTCACCTGCCCGGTGTCTACGTCCAGCGCATGATCGTTGGCGCGCCTTACGACAAGAAGATCGAATTCGTCACCACTCGCCCGCGCGCGGCGGCCTGAGGCCGAAGCGTGCGGCTTGACGCTGCACGATCGATGCGTCGTGACCCCTGCCGCATGACTGCGGGACGCATCGTGCCCGTCCTTGCGTTGCTGCTTGCCGGCAGCAGCCTGACGGGCTGTGTCGCTGCTGCCATTCCGGTGATGGCAAGCGGCGTCATGGCCAAGCGCACAGTGGATAGTCGGAACGCTCCGGCTGCTGCACCGGCAACTGGGCAGGCACCGGAACTGGTGGATGTGAAGCCATCGCTGCCGGCTGCTGGCGGTGGGGCGATCCTGCAGCCGAACTGGACGGAGGATTTCATGGCCGTGGCCTTGTTCGCGGCTGAAAGCATGGACAACGGCCTGTCCGTCCTGCCGGATCCGGGCGCACGCGAAGGCGAGGCACTCGTCCTTCCCTGCGAAGGACAGCCGCCTGCAATTCTGGTCGATCTCGATCCCGGCGATATTGCCTTTCAGCCGGGCGATGCGCTTCCGGTTCCCGCTTCCGGGCTGGGGCCGGCGCTTGCAACCGCGCGCATGAAGGGCATCGCGGTGTTGTGGACCAGCGTGCTGGATGAAAGCCGCGCCGGTGAGATCCGCCAGGTGTTGACTGCCACCGGCCTCGATCCGGCGGGCAGCGATACGCTATTGCTTACGCGCGATCCGGCGGAAACGAAGACGGCGCGCCGCAACGCTGTCAGCGGCGACTGGTGCATAAAGGCCATCGTCGGCGACCGGCGCGGCGATTTTGACGATCTCATGGATTACCTGCGCAATCCGCAAGCGCCATCGCCGTTCGATCCGTTGATCGGCAATGGCTGGTTCGAATTGCCCCCACCCCTTGCCTATGCCGCCTGACGGCGGACCAATCGATAAACAGTATATCGGAACAGGAGAACCCGAAGATGCCATGGACTCGTGACGAGATGGCCGCCCGCGCGGCACAGGAACTGGAAGACGGATTTTACGTGAACCTCGGCATCGGCATCCCGACGCTGGTCGCAAACCACGTGCCCGAAGGCATGGAAGTCACGCTGCAGTCGGAAAACGGCATGCTGGGCATCGGCCCCTTTCCTTATGAGGGTGAGGAAGACGCCGACCTGATCAATGCGGGCAAGCAGACGATCAGCGAACTGCCGCGCAGCGCATATTTCGACAGTGCGGCCAGCTTCGCCATGATCCGCGGCGGGCACATCGATCTGACCGTGCTGGGCGCGATGGAAGTCGACCAGAATGGCGACATCGCCAACTGGATGATTCCGGGCAAGATGATCAAGGGCATGGGCGGCGCGATGGATCTTGTCGCGGGTGTGAAGAAGATCATCGTCGTGATGGAACACACCAGCAAGAACGGCGATCCCAAGTTCATCCCCGCATGCACCCTGCCGCTGACCGGCAAGAACGTCGTCGACATGATCGTCACCGATCTCGCCGTGTTCCAGCGTGCCGATCACGACAGCCCGTTCAAGCTGGTCGAGCTGGCCCCCGGCGTCACAGCCGAGGAAGTGGCAGAAAAGACCACCGCGCACTACGTTTCATAAGGAGGCGAACCGCCATGGCCCTCTCCGACATCGCCCTGACGCGCAACGACGGCACCGCCGACAGCATCGCCGCGCACAAGGGCAAGGTGCTGCTGATCGTCAACGTCGCTTCGCAGTGCGGCCTGACACCGCAATATGCCGGGCTTCAGGCGCTGCAGGACAGGTATGGCGCGCACGGGTTCGAAGTCCTCGGTTTTCCCGCCAATGACTTCGGCGCGCAGGAACCGGGCACCGACTCCGAGATCGCGACGTTCTGCGAAACCAGCTTCGGCGTGAACTTCCCGCTGTTCGCCAAGGCGAGCGTTGTCGGTGCGGACAAGCAGCCGCTTTATGCCGAGCTGGTAGAGGCCGCGCCCACCAAGCTGGGCGATCCCGAAGCGTTTCGCGAACGGCTGCGCGGTTTCGGGATGACCCCGAACGAGGATCCGGAAGTGCTCTGGAACTTCGAGAAGTTCCTGGTGGGCCGCGATGGCGAGGTGATCGCCCGTTTCGCACCGACGACCACGCCCGACGATGCGAACCTTGTCGCCGCGATCGAAGGCGCGCTCTGACCGGATCAGCGCGGGGTGAGGTTACTCACCCTGTTTGCGGCGGGCAGCTGGCGAAGCGGCGCGGCAGCGATCCACGCCTCCATGGCGTCGAGATCGTTGCCGCCCGTCGTCGTCTGCGTGCCTTCTGTAAATAGCTTGAAGCCGTCGCCACCGGCGGCAAGGAAGCTGTTCATCGTTACCCGATAGGATTTGAGCGGGTTTACCGGATCGCCGTCTAGCGTTGCGCTGACGATGCGATCGCCTTCGGCGCGGGAGCGGTCGTAGGCAAAGGCGAAACCGGACGACGGGGCAAGGATCTGCCGTTTCATTCCCTCTTCGAACTGCTGTTCCAGCAGGGCGAGGATCTGGTCCCCGGTCATCGTACGGGTGACGAGCGTGTTGCCGAAGGGCTGGACGGCGTAGATATCGCCGAAGGTGACAGTGCCGTCCACTGCGGGCACGAGGCTGGCCCGAACGCCCGAATTGTTCATGAACGCGATTTGCGCGCCCGCCTCCCGCGTTGCGGCAAGCTGGGCATCGGCGATCATGTCGCCAAGCGCGGTTTCGATCTCGTCATCGTCGGTAATCGTGCCATCGCCCGCAACGCGCCCGACTGGCCGTTTTTCGACATCGGCGACGGCGGCGATATATTGCGCGACATAGGCGGCGATGCCGGTATCGGGAGCGAACCTCTCCAGCTTTTCGCTGGTGGCGAACGCGCTTCCGTCCTTGGCCTTGCCCTCGCTTTGCACCGTCATGTTGTGCGCGCTTCTGCCCGTCACCTCGCCGCTCGCCGGATCGATGGTGAGCGCGATGTCGGTGACTTGCGAACCGCCGTACCCCGCGCTGGTCACGAGGAACGGGCGGGTCGGATCGATTGTCGAGAAATCGCAGACGTAGGACCAGTGCGTGTGGCCGGAGATGACGAGGTCGATGCGCGGATCGAGGCGGGTCAGGATACCGAGCAGGTCGCCTGATATGGCCGCGCACCCGTCTGCGTCGGCCGGTTCCTCGGTATAGAGACCCTGATGGATCGCGACGACGATGGCGTCGGCACCTTGTGAGGCCAGTTCCTGCGCGTAGATATTGATGGCATCGGCCTCATCCCCGAAGGTGAGATCGACCACCCCGCTGGGGGTGACGAGATTGGGCACGTCGCGCAGGGGAAGGCCGATCACGCCGACAGTGACTTCGCCCGCGCCGGTACCGAATGTTTTCAGGCCGTAGGGCGCGAACAATGTCTCGCCATCGTCGGTGACGACGTTGGCCGAGAGGAAAGGAAAATCCGCGCCCGCGAAATCCGGCTCTACCGCGCAAGGCTGGCGCAGCGTGTATTTCTCGCACCCGCCATCGGCGATGCGCTTCAATTCGTGCCAGCCCTTGTCGAATTCGTGATTGCCCAGTGCGTTGAAGTCCACCCCGATGCGGTTCATCACACCGATCGTCGGCTCGTCGAGGAACGCGGCAGAGGCGAGCGGGCTGGCTCCGATCATGTCGCCGGCGGAAATCACCATCGAATAGGGGCTTTGGGCCCGCACCGCCGCGATGGTCGATGCCAGCCACGCCGCGCCTCCGACGGGCACGGTTACGACCTCTCCGTCAGGCGCGCGGACTTGCTTCGGCGTCTTGAGCGGTTGCAGGTTGCCGTGGAAGTCGTTGATCCCCGCGATGCGGATCGTCACCGGATCGGGCGCAGGCGGCGGCACCGCCACGGTGGCGCAGGCAGATAGGAACAGCAGGATGGCGGGGGGGAGGATGCGACGAATCATGACGTCGCAAAGCTTTAGGCCTTCCCCCTGTCATAGTCTTCCCGCGAATCCGGCTAGCAGGAGAAAAGCTGCGCGAACCAGTTGCTGCGCGGCTTGGCCGCAGCGGCCATGGCCTGTGTTTCCACCTCTTCGACTTCTCGCGCAGGGCCACCCGCCAGCAGCAGTTCCAGCGTGGGCATGACCTGTTGGCGCTCGGGCCTTGAGGGGCGATAGGACGGCTTGGCAACCTGGTAGACGAGGGCGCTGCCGTCGCTTGCCCAGCGGCCATCGAAGAACAATGCCTGCTCCCGCTTGCGCCGGATGGCGAGGCTGGCCGGGCGGCTCCAGTTCAGCATCGCCTTGCGCGCCTTGGCCATGTCGCCCTCGCGTACATGGCGCATCCATTCTGCGCGGCCGATCGCGCCGGTGTTCCAGTGAAACGACAGCGCCGCGGCCAGTTCGTGTTCCTGCGGTTGCACCGGCCCCAATGCTTCCAGCACGGCAGGCAAATAGCGATTGCGCAGCACCCAGACGTACACCTCAAGGCAGCGGTGCAGCGGCTGGGGCTGGTCGCGATAGCGCCCGACGCGGTGGCCGGACGCATCGGTCAGCCCAACGCTCCATGTCCAGACACCCACCGAATCGCGATAGGCTTCGCGAACGATGCCTTCATGATGGATCAGTTCGGCGGCAATGCGCGGCGTGACAGTCGGACGCGCGGGGTCGTAGGCAACAGGCATGAGGCAGGTCTCCGGATAAAGGAAACCCGCCTCATGATGCGCGGCAAAGGCTGTAGGAAAATAAAAACTCGCGATTTTAGCGAGCGAGCGCGGCCTTCAGCTCGTCGACAAGGTCGGTCGCTTCCCACGGGAACAGGCCGTCGTTCGCCGGCCTGCCGAAGTGGCCGTAGGCAGCCGTCGGGCGATAGATCGGGCGGTTCAGCTTCAGCCGGGTGCGGATGCCGCGCGGGGTCAGCCCGCCAAGGCTTTCGATCGAGCGGATCGCGTCTTCCAACTGCGGGTCGGTCACGCCCTCGGCACTGGTGCCGTGGGTATCGACGTAGAGCGAGAGCGGATGCGACACGCCGATGGCGTAGGACAACTGGATCGTGCAGCGCTTGGCAAAGCCGCCCGCGACGATGTTCTTGGCCAGATAGCGCGCGATATAGGCGGCCGAACGGTCCACCTTCGTCGGGTCCTTGCCGCTGAACGCGCCGCCGCCGTGCGGAGCCGCGCCGCCATAGGTGTCGACGATGATCTTGCGTCCGGTCAGCCCCGCGTCCCCGTCCGGCCCGCCGATTTCGAAGCTGCCGGTGGGGTTGATGTGGTACTCGGTCTCTTCCGAGAGCAGGTTGTGCGGCAGGATGTCGGCGATCACGCCTTTTACGTAGCTTTTCAGCTCCGCATCGCGCTCTCCGGTGTCATATCCCGCCTTGTGCTGGGTGGAGACGACGACGGCGGTGCAGGCGGCAGGCTTGCCATCCTCGAACCGCAGGGTCACCTGGCTCTTGGCATCGGGCTCAAGGAACGGGGCCTTGCCCGAGTGGCGGTCATCCGACAGCCGGTGCAGGATCTTGTGGCTGTAATCCAGCGTGGCGGGCATGAGGTCCGGCGTCTCGTCGCAGGCGAAGCCGAACATGATGCCCTGATCGCCAGCGCCTTCGTCCTTGGCGCTCGCCTCGTTCGAATCGACCCCTTGCGCGATGTGGGCAGACTGCCCGTGCAGGTAGTTTTCGAAGCGCAGCTGTTCCCAGTGGAAGCCGTCCTGCTCATACCCGATCTGCCGTACGACTTCGCGCGCGGCGTTCTCGATCTCTTCCTTTGCGCCGGGCGCCCAGTAGCCGTTGCCGGCCCAGTCCTCGTTATTGTCGTCGTACATCGGCTTGCACCGGATTTCGCCCGACAGGATCACCCGCTGCGTCGTCGTCATCGTTTCGCAGGCGACGCGCGCCTCTGGGTCCTTCGACAGCATGAGATCGACGATGGCGTCGGAGATCTGGTCCGAAACCTTGTCCGGGTGGCCTTCGGAAACGGATTCCGACGTGAAGAGATAGTTGCGGCGCATGCTAGTCCTGACGAGCGTATAAAGCTTTCTTTATATCTGCTCTAACGTCGTGCGCGGCGGCTGGCAACCACTGCTGCGACGATCAACAGGATTGCCCAGCCAAGCGGCAGAACATTGCCGAGGCGGGCGAACAGCGTCGGCGCCAGCGCTGGCGGAACCTTCCCGTCAAGGCGGGTGGCCGTCTGTAGCGGCGCATGCTGGCGAACGACCCCGCCAGCATCGATCACCGCACTGATGCCGGTGGTCGTGGCGCGCAGGACTGGCAGCCCTTCCTCTATCGCGCGCAGGCGGGCCTGTGCCAGATGCTGCGGCGGGCCCCAACTGCCGAACCAGCCGTCGTTGGACGGGTTGAAGATATAGTCGGGCCGTGAATCGCGGTCGACGACTTCGCCAGAGAACACGATCTCGTAACAGATCTGGACGCCGGCCTGCCCCCACTTGCCGAGATCGAGCGTGCGCGGCCCCGGTCCGGCAAGGAAATCGAGCGATCCTGCCACCAGCCGCGAAAGGCCGAGCGGTTCGAGGATCGAACGCATCGGCAGGTATTCGCCATATGGGACAAGGTGCGCCTTGGCATAGCTGCCTGCGATCGCGCCGTCGGGGCCGATGGCGGTGACGACGTTCTTCGCCCCCGCCGCGCGGGTTCCCTCTGCGTTGAGAACAAGGTCGACCGTTCCGGTCAACAACATCCCGCCCGGTCCGACCACGTCGCCGATCCGCTTGCGCGCGGCATCGGGATCGGCGGCGTACGTCGTCGCGACGTAATATCGCCGCGGATATCCGGGGCGCAGATAGTCCGGCACGCCGGATTCCGGCCACAGGAACAGGGTCGTATCGTCCTGCGATGCGGCGGGGCCGGACAGCACGGCGGTCTGGATGAAGTTCGCTTCGAAATGCAGCGGTTCGTTGAGCACTTCCTGCCGGATGTCAGGCTGGACGAGGCGGAAGGGCAGGCTACCTTCACCCTGTCCCGGCGGCGGAAATGGCGCCATCATCAGGATTACGGGGAAAATCGCGGCAAGCGACGGTTTCCAGGGGGGGGCACCGCGCCGAAACGCAATCGCCGCCCAGTACCACGCCCCGCCCAGAAGCACGGTCAGGCCGGACAGGGCATAAGTGCCGAGCCACGGGGCCAGAAGCGCGAGGCCGGGTCTGCCGAAGCTGCCCAGCGTTACCGCGCCCAGCGGGTTCCATGCAAAGCCGGAAAAGACCCACGCCCGCAGCCATTCCGCCACGATCCAGCATCCGGCAAGCGCGAGGGCAAGAGTGATCGTACCGCCGCGCCGCGCGATGAACCACGCGCCAAGCGCGGCCAGCATCGGGTACACTGCGAGATAGAGGGATAGCAGGAATACTGCGATCCAGCCGAGCCATGCCGGCATTTCGGCCTGATAGGTAAAGGCAGTGGCGATCCAGGTATTGCCAAGCCAGAAATGGCCGACGCCGAACAGCCACCCGACCAGTGCCGCGTGGCTGGCCTTGTTGCAGTTCGCCAGCAGGCCCAGCAGCATCGCCAGCGCGGCGAGCGTGAGGGTCCAGAGCGAGAGGGGTCGGAAACCGGTTGCCGCGACCGCCCCTGCCGCAAAGGCAAGGAGCGGGGGCGGCAACGATCGGAAGTGCCGCACGATGCGGCTGGAGGCGGCAGTCATGACGGGCGCAGCGATAGGGCCTTGCCCCGCGCCTGTCAGCCGTTAACCGCCTGCTTCACATCCGCGTCATCTTCGCTTGCCTCGACCTTCACCTTGCGGGGGCGGCCACGGCGCTTCGGCTTTTCCTCCGTCTCGCCGATGGCGGGCGGCAGGGCGCTGGGATCGAGCCCGCCGTCGCTTTTCACGGCTTCCTCGGTCTCGGCATTGTCGGCGGCGGCTTCGTCGTCCTTCGGACGGCGCTGGCGGCGCTGGCGATTGTCGCGCGTGAACGGATTGGCTTCGGTCGGTTCCTTGCGGCGGCGGCGGCGATTGTCGCCATCGTTTTCCGCTTCGGTCTCTCCTTCCGAATCGTTGTTGTCGTTGTTCTCGTTGTTGTCCGAGCTATCGGTATCGTCGTCGTTGTCGCGATCCGAACGGTCGTCATCGCGGCGCTGGCGCTGCTCGTCCTGACGCACCTTGCCGTCCGCGATCACGCGGAAATAGTGGTCCGCGAACTGCAGGTAGTATTCCGCCTGCACGCGGTCGCCGTTGCGGTGCGCTTCTTCCGCCAGCTTCTTGTACTTGTCCAGCAGCTGGGGGGCATTGCCGCGCGCCCGGCTGTCGATACGGTTCAGATGCTGACCGCCACCCTGCGACCGGTTGTTACGGCCGCGCCGGCGATTGTTGCCACGATTGTTGTTCAAAGTAAGACTGTTCCCTTGTCCGGCGCCGGCGAAACCATTTCGCCGCTGCGCGCTCTCAGCCGGAAACGCCCGAAGCCTCATGCCGCGGGCAAGCCCTTGACGGTCAATCGCCCGATCCCAAACTCCAGACGACAGACCTGCCTCTCTGTTCAGAGCCGCATCTGCATTGCGCAGACATCGAGCATTCGGAACGGGAGGATAAACCTTCAAACGGGAATCTACGTCCGTTCGTTGGTTCAATTACAGGGTTATCGGCAAAAACCGCCCCTGCCAACCCCTTTTAGGAAAAGCCTGTTAATGCCGCGCGAAAGACCAGCGCGCGCGGATTGTCGCCAAGGTCGCGATGAAGCCGCGAATCGAGGCCTGTGGCCCGTGCGATCGCGGCCACCGGGTCGGCCTGCCGCGAACCGATTTCGAACACGGCAATACCGCCGGGAGAGAGGAGAGCGGGCAGTTGCGGCAGCAGCACGCGGTAATCGTCCAGCCCGTCGACACCGGCGAACAGGGCTTCGGCGGGTTCGTGCGCGCGCACATCGGGGGCAAGATCGGGATCGCCGGTTTCGACATAGGGCGGATTGGCGAGGATCAGGTCGAACCGGCCAAGGGTGTCGGCCCATCCTTCGCAGGTCCAGTCCCCTGCCTGCATCGCCGCGCGGCCGGCAAGGCCGGTGCGGACGGCATTGTCCGCCGCCACCGCAAGCGCCGCCGGGCTACGCTCTATCCCGACGCCTTGGGCATCGGGCCACAGCGACAGCGCCGCCAGCAACAACGCGCCCGATCCGGTGCCGCAGTCGAGGATACGGGCGGGGGCGCGATCTGCGAAAGCTTCGCGCGCCGCTTCGATCAGCGTTTCGCTGTCGGGGCGCGGTATCAGAACATCGGGCGTCACCTTTAGCGATAGGCCGTAGAATTCCTGCTCGCCGGTGATCTGGGCAAGCGGCTGGCCGGTCAGGCGACGGTCGACCAGTTCCGCAAAGCCCGAAGGAACGTCTGCACGGGTGTGGCGGAGCAGGAGGTCAGAGCGGGTGCAGCACAGCGCATGGGCCATCAGCAGTTCGGCATCGAGCCGCGCGGTCGGGCTTGTGGCTGAAAGCGCGGCGGCAGCTTCGCGCAGCGCTTCGGCCACGCTTGTCACGATCACGCCGCTTCGTTCTGCGCGGCGAGGCGCGCGGCCTGATCCTCTGCGATCAGGGCATCGATCATTTCGCCAAGGCCGGTGCCTTCAAGGATCTCCGGCAACTTGTGCAGGGTCAGCCCGATGCGGTGATCGGTCACCCGCCCTTGCGGGAAGTTGTAGGTGCGGATGCGTTCGGACCGGTCGCCGCTGCCCACCATCGCCTTGCGGGCCTCGGCCTCTGCGCCGTGGGCTTCGTCCCGCATCTTTTCGTAAAGGCGCGCGCGCAGGACCTGCATCGCCTTGGCCTTGTTCTTGTGCTGGCTGCGCTCGTCCTGCTGAGTCACCACGATGCCGCTGGGCAAGTGGGTGATGCGCACGGCGGAATCGGTGGTGTTGACGTGCTGTCCGCCCGCGCCGGATGCGCGGTAGATGTCGATCTTGATGTCGTTGTCCGCGATCTGGACGTCGACCTCGTCCGGTTCGGGCAGCACGGCGACAGTCGCCGCGCTCGTATGAATGCGCCCTCCGCTTTCGGTAACGGGAACGCGCTGCACGCGGTGCACGCCGCTTTCGAACTTCAGCTTGGCGAAGACGCCGGTGCCGGACACGTTGGCGACGACTTCCTTGAAACCGCCGATGTCCGACGCATTCATGCTGATCGTCTCGACCTTCCAGCCCTGTTCTGCGGCATAGCGTTCGTACATGCGGAACAGGTCTGCGGCGAAAAGCGCGGCCTCGTCCCCGCCGGTACCGGCGCGGATTTCCAGCATCGCCGGGCGCGCATCGGCAGAATCGCGGGGCAGGAGAGCGATGGCAAGGCGGGCTTCCGCATCCGGCAGATCGCTTTCGATGCGGGCGATGTCTTCCGCCGCCATCGCCTTCATTTCCGGATCGGCCAGCATGTCCCGCAACTCGGCCAGTTCGGCGCGCATTGCCGAAACGTCGGCAGCTTCCCGGGCGACCGGTTCCAGTTCCGCATAGTCGCGGCTGGCCTTTACGAAGTCGTCACCCTCCAGCGTACCGGAAGCGAGCCGTGCTTCCAGTTCTGAAAAGCGCTGCGCGATCTGGGCCAGGCGTTCGTTGGAGACGTTCATCTTTTTTGGGGTAAGACCGCAAAATCAGCAAAGAAGCGTTCGTTTTGTGAAATTGGAACGAGCATCATTGCTGTGTCGAGGATGGCCTTAGCTTTGTCCTCAAGATCAATTTCGAGAATGTCAGGAGCGCCTTTGCCCCTTTTTAGGTCGATAAAGATTGGATTCCAGTTTGGCCGATCCTCGATGGGTGAGCGGATTACAAACAGCATTTGCGGTTCAAGACCTTGGGCTTTTGCAAAGCGCTTTTTCTTGCTGCCTGATTGCACAGTTTCGACCGAAATTCCGATCATTCGGAGAGCGGATGCGACTTTAATGATCTGGTCGTCGAGGCCATCTTCTTCGGAAAATACTACCACTTCAGGACCGCCAATCTTGCGCTCACCCACCAGCATGGCCAGACGCTCGATCCCCGCAGCCCAGCCGACTGCAGGTGTATGCGGGCCGCCCAAGCTTTCCATGAGTCCGTCATAGCGCCCGCCGCCGAGTACGGTACTTTGACTGCCTAGCCGTGCGGCGGCTTGCGATCCTTCGTCGGGTATGAATTCGAAAGCCGTGTGGCGATAGTAGTCGAGACCTCGAACAAGTTTGGGGGCCGACACCCAATCGACACTCGCCGCTTTCAAGTTCGCTTTGACATCGTCGAAGAATCGTCTGGCTGAGTCGGTAAGATAGGCATCGATCCCAGGCGCCATCTGTACGATCTTGGTGTCGTCGGGGTGTTTGCTGTCGAGAATGCGCAGCGGGTTGCTGCCCAGCCGGATCTGACTATCTGATGACAAGTACGAGGCATGTGCTTCAAAGTGGTTGATCAGATCGGCCCGCCAGCGATCTCGTGACTCCACATCGCCGAGCGTATTGAGATGCAGGGTGACGCCCTTGATTCCCAGTTCGTTCAGCAACTGGTCGGCCATGACCAGAAGCTCGACATCGGCCTGCGGTTCGGCAGCCCCGATCACTTCGGCGTCGATCTGGTGGAACTGGCGATAGCGGCCCTTTTGCGGGCGTTCATACCGAAACAGGGGGCCGTGTGTTGCGATCTTCAGCGGCGCATACTGCTTCCACCCGTCGGTCAGGTAGGCGCGGGCAAGCCCGGCGGTGAATTCGGGGCGCAGGGTCAGCAATTCCCCGCCGCGATCCTCGAACGAATACATTTCCTTGGACACGACATCGGTCGTCTCGCCAAGGCTGCGGGAAAACACGCTCGTCTTCTCGAACACCGGCATTTCGACGCGGCGGAAGCGATAGAGCTTGCGCACGCGTTCGAACGTTTCGACGACGTGGGCGAAGCTTTCAGCCTCTGCGCCGAAGATGTCCTGCGTTCCGCGAATGGCCTGTGGGGTGTCGATCTTCTCGCTCATGGCCGCGCGCCTTAGCGATGTTCCCCGCGCGATGGAAGCACCGGCGCAGGCCACGGCTTTCGCGCCGCGTATGCGAAGACGGGCGGAATTAGACCAAAGCGGGCCTTGGCTAGGCGATCCCTGCGCGCTAGAGGCGGCGCGACGCCCACCGCTGCTGCAGTGCGGCATGAAACGACCGACCCATTTCGGCCAGCCTTGCGAGACGACAGGAAATTCCATGCGCATCGACATGATCCCCACCGGCGACAATCCGCCCGAAAGCCTCAACGTTATCATCGAAGTGCCCACCGGCGGCGAACCGGTGAAGTACGAGTTCGACAAGGAATCGGGCGCGCTTTACGTCGATCGCATCCTGCACACGCCGATGCGCTATCCCGCGAACTACGGCTTTGTGCCGCACACCCTGTCGCCCGATGGCGATCCGCTGGACGCGCTTGTCATCTCGCGCAGCCCCTTCATCCCCGGCTGCGTCGTCCGTGCCCGTCCGATCGGCGTGCTGAACCTGGAAGACGAACACGGCGGCGACGAAAAGCTGGTCTGCGTGCCGGTCGACACGACGTTCCCCTACTACTCCGACGTGGGCGAAACGAAGGACCTGCCCTCGATCATCTTTGCGCAGATCGAGCACTTCTTCACCCACTACAAGGATCTGGAGAAGGAAAAGTGGGTTCGTATCGGCAACTGGGGCGATGCCGCGGAAGCCAAGCGGATCGTGCTGGAAGCGATCGACCGCTACAACGACGGCAAGAAGGGCTGATAGCCCTGTAGCCGGTTTTCAGGCGGCTGACCTTCAGGGGCCGGCCGTTATTCGATGGGCCTGCTCGAATCGAGCAGGTCCTTCTCCCCGCTCGCGGCCCGCTCCCGCTCGACAAGTTCGGCGACATGCGTTTCGGGCACCGTGTTGTCGACTTGCGCGACATCCTTCGCGATGTCGCGCGCAGGCGCCGGTTCGGGCGCGGCGACCGGTCCGGCAACCTCCCCGGTACGGGGTGCTTCGGGCAGGGGCGCGCTGCGTGGATCGACGCGTAGCCGGTAGATCGGCTCCGGCAGGGCGAAGCCTTCCGCCTCCAGCGCGGCTTTCGCGGCCTGTATGCCAAGCGAGCGCGCCTTGTAGAAATCTGTCTCCGACTGGTCGATCCAGCCGAGGAACTTCAGCACGATGTTCGAATCGCCCACTTGTTCGATCCGCGCGCTCGGCTTGGGGTCTTTCAGCACGAAGTCCAGCCGGCCCAGCGCTGCGACGCCGACGGCCATGCCTTCTACCGGATCGTCATCCGCATCGATGCCGAGATCGAAATCGAACCGGCGCTGCGGGTTGCGCGTGTAGTTGAGGATGACCGCCTTGAAGACGGTGGCGTTGGGGATGCGCAGATGGTTGCCGTCCAGGGTCATCAACACGGTGGCGCGGCTGGTCAGGCGGATGACGCGGCCTTCGTTCCCTTCGATCACCACATGGTCGTTGGCGCGGAACGGCTGGCGCAGCGACAGCATGATGGACGAGATGTAGTTGTCGATCGTGTCGCGCACGGCAAAGCCGATGGCGATGCCGATAACGCCGGATATGCCCAGCAGCGCGCCAAGCAGGGCGGTGGCGCCCAGGATCTTGAGTGCCAGATAGAGCCCCGCCAGCACGCCGACGAAGCGGATCGCGCTTTGCAGCAGTTCGGCGATGAACGGATTGGGCGTCAACCGCCGCCACATGGCCGACAGGTTGGATATCCAGCGGAACAGCAGCATCACCAGCGCCGCGATCAGCACGGCGACTGCCACCAGCGGCAGCATCCGCCACAAGTCGCGGGCCTTGCCGGCGATGGAGTTGACGGTGGGGGCAAGATTGCTGTCGACCGCAAGATCGCGCTCGATCGCGTTGTCGACTGTCACCACGCCGGAAACGCGCGCGGCGATGGTGGCCGCCTGCTTCGCATCGGAGGCAGAGGCGACGCTGCCCGTAAGCCGCACGACGCCCTGTTCCACCTCTACCTCTACCGCGCGCAGATCATCGATCGCGGCGAAGATGCCGCGGATACGTTCGGCAATCCGCGCATCGGCATCGGCCGCCCGCTCGGTCTCTATCGCGCCGGCCTGTTGCGGGGGCGGAGTGGGTGTTTCCTTGGTATCCGGCGCGGGGAGGGCGGTTATCGCGGCCGTGGCCGGGGCAATGCCGACCAGCAGTGACACACACACGGCGAGGATATGGCGCGCCGCGCGTATCACCGTCCCCTCCTCAGGCTCCGGCAACGGTCATGCCGTCGATCCGCAAGGTGGGGACGTTGACCGAATAGATGTGCTCAAGGTCGCTTGCCGCGCGCATTTGCCGGAACATATCGCGCAGGTTTCCGGCGATGGTGATGCCCGAAACCGGCCCGACGATTTCGCCACCGCGTATGGCAAAGCCCGATGCCCCGCGGCTGTAGTCGCCGGTAACGCCGTTGACGCCATGACCGATCAGGTCGGTGACGAGCACGCCTTCGCCAATGTCGGCGATCAGTTCCGCAACCGATTGCTCGCCCGGTTGCAGCACCGCGTTGGAGGACGCGACACTCGGCCCCGCACCGCCCGAGCGTACGGCATGGCCGGTCGGCTGGCGGCCCAGCTTGCGCGCCGAAGTGGCATCCAGCAGCCAGCTGCCCAGCACGCCCTTGTCGATCAGGGTGGTGGCACGGGTTTCCAGCCCTTCGCCGTCGAACGGGCGGGAGGCTAGCCCGCGCTGCTTCAGCGGATCGTCGACGATGGTGATGGCGGAATCGAACACGGCTTCGCCTTCGCAATCGAGCAGGAAGCTTGCGCCGCGTGCAATGCCCGGCCCGGAAATCGCGGCCACGAAGTGTCCGATCAGCGAACGGCCCGCCTGTGGATCGAACACGACCGGCATTGCCCCGCTGGGCATGGATGCGGGGTTGAGCCGCGCCACAGCTCGTTCGGCGGCTTTCGCGCCGATGCTTGCCGCGTCGGGAAGATCGCCTGCATGGCGGGCGACGCGCCATTCCATGCCGCGTTCCATGCCGCTGCCGGTTCCGGCGACGACGGCGGCGGACAGCGAATGCTGCGACTGGCGATAGCTTCGTGCGCAACCGTGGCTCGTGGCCAGCGCAATCGTGCTGCCGCCCGTGCCTGCCGCTGCGCCTTCGCTGTTGGTGATGCCAGCCACGGCCCTTGCCGCATCCTCGGTCGCTTCGGCTGCGGCGCGCAGGGCCTCGCTTTCCGTTTCGAGGGAGACGAGGTCGAGATCCGGCGTCGGCCCGCTCATCAACAGGTCTTGCGGGGCCAGACCGGCATATTCGTCGTCAGGTGCGGATCGGGCCATGGCGATGGCGCGTGTGGCCAGTTCTTCCAGCCCGGCCGTATCGACCGCGCTGGACCCGATCGTCGCCTGTTTCCGGCCGACGAAGACGCGAAGTCCGAAATGCTCCGCTTCCGACCGGTCCACCGATTCGAGCTGGCCGAGGCGGACCTGTACGCTTTCCGAATGGCTGCCGACATAGACGGTATCGGCTGCGTCCGCGCCAATCGTTCGGGCGCACCTGATCAAATCCGCGCACCGTTCGAGCGCGTCGCCCTCGTTCAACATTTGGCGCTCAACATTTGGTTTCAGATGAAATGGTCATGGGGTACAACTAAGCCGTCTCGCCCGCCGGGGCAAGCTGCGAACGGGTCGCTGTCGATAGCCTTCAGGTCAGCGGATAGCAGGTCAATGGCTGGCGAGCGCGATGCAGCGGGCAATGCCGGCAAGAGCGAACGGCAGGCCGATTGCGGTTAGCCAGATGATCAGCCGGTCGCGTTTGAAGCGACGCTCATGCACCGGATCGAATATCTCGTCCTCCCCCAGTGCCACCCAATGCCGTTCCAGCGTACGCGCGGCGGGGATGATCGCGGCAACCAGCACGACGAGCGCAAGATAGGGCAGCAGCGAGTGATTGAGTTCCTTCAGCTGCTTCATGGTCACGAAGATCTGCAGGCCGGTATAAGCCAGCAGGCCATAGGCAAGGTTGTCACTGATCCGCTGGGGCCACCCGCGTTTTGCATGAGGTGCATCGCCCGTATCGGTCGGCATGGCCCGGTGTCCGTGCCGGGCGGTCTTTTCAATCAGGCCCATCAGGGTGTCCTTCCCGATCGCTTGCGAATCGTGTTGCGAACAGAACATACGATCGGTTCGACAGTGTCCGTACGCAGGCGTTTTCCGAAAACATTACATCACGATGGCATCCGCCCCGTCAAGCACGGTGGTCGGTCTTCACCCGGTCGTACCGTAACGTGACGATGCGGCCTTCGACACCAGACATGCACAAATCCTGCCAAACCGGGCTGAACCGTTATCGCGGGGCTTCAAACATGCGCGCGGGAAGACTATGAGACGGCAAGGCCGGACCAGAATGTGCCTGCAATACATTGCCGATCCGGCAAAGCTTTCGGAGACGACCCATCGATACCCTCGCCGCGATCGATCCATCGGTAGACCCGGCAGAAACCGCAGCGCCGCCTGTGCCGCAAGGCGGGCTGGAGGTGGTGTCCATCGCCAAGAGCTATGACAAGCGGGCGGTGCTGACGGACATCTCACTGTCGGTGGCGAAGGGCGAGGTGCTGGGACTGCTCGGCCCGAACGGTGCGGGCAAGACGACCTGTTTCTATTCGATCATGGGGCTGGTGAAGCCCGATTCCGGCCGCATCCTGATGGACGGCGTGGACGTGACGAAGCTGCCGATGTATCGCCGCGCCATCCTCGGCCTCGGCTACCTGCCGCAGGAAACGTCGATCTTTCGCGGCATGACGGTTGAGCAGAACATCAACTGCGTGCTCGAACTGGTCGAACCGGACAAAGCCGTGCGCGCGCAGGAACTGGAACGGCTGCTGGACGAATTCGGCCTGACACGCCTGCGCGAAAGCGCGGCAATGGCGCTTTCGGGCGGTGAACGCCGTCGTTGCGAAATTGCCCGCGCACTGGCGGCGAAGCCTTCGATCATGCTGCTGGACGAACCGTTCGCAGGTATCGATCCGTTGTCGATCGGCGACATCCGCGATCTGGTGATCGAGCTGAAGAGCCGCGGGATCGGTGTGCTGATCACCGACCACAACGTGCGCGAAACCCTTGATATCGTCGATCGTGCCTGCATCATCTACGGCGGGCAGGTGCTGTTCGCCGGGTCGCCCGAAGACCTCGTCGCGAACGAGGACGTGCGCCGCCTCTACCTGGGTGAGGGCTTCACGCTCTGAAGCCGATGCGCAGTTCCTGACCGATGGCATTAGGCCCCCGCCTCGACCTACGGCAGACGCAATCGCTGGTGATGACACCGCAGCTGCAGCAGGCAATCCGCCTGCTTGCGCTGTCGAATCTCGAACTCGAATCCTTCATCGCCGATGCCGTTGCCGACAATCCGATCATCGACCTTGCCCGCGAAGAGGGGGAGGAGCGGCGCGATGACGCGGGCGAGGAAGCCCTGCACGAAGCCGTGCCAGACCAGGCGACTGGCGACGGGGAGGCGGCACTCGACATCGCGGGCGAGATGCTGGACCGCGATGTCGACACAGGCGCGGGCCTCGGCAGCGGTTCGGGTGGCGGCGTGGTGGAAGGCTTCGATGCGATCGAAGCCGCGAGCGACAGCGCGGAAACGCTGGCCGATCATCTCCACGCCCAGATCGGGGCGGGAGGAGGCTCTGCCACGGAACAGTTCATCGCCCACCAGTTGATCGACCAGCTGGACGAGGCCGGTTATCTTACCCTGCCGCTTGCCGAAATCGCCGAACTGCTTGGCGTCTCCGTCGATCAGGCAGAGGCGGGCCTGAGGCTGGTGCAGGCGCTGGATCCCACCGGTGTCGGTGCGCGCGACCTTGCCGAATGCATCGCGCTTCAGGCGATCGAGGCGGACCGTTACGACCCCTGCATGAAAGTGCTGATCGCCAATCTCGACCTGCTGGCACGCGGCAATCTTGCCCAGTTGAAACGCATGTGCCGCGTTGACGACGAGGATCTTGCCGACATGATCGCGGAACTGCGCGGTTACGATCCCAAGCCGGGGTGCAGCATCGGCGGCGATGCCGCGCCGCCGGTCGTTCCCGATGTTTTCGTGCGCCAGGGCAAGGCGGGCGGCTGGGCGATTGCGCTGAACCGCGAAACGCTGCCGCGCCTCGTGATCGATCGCGAATATTACACCAGCCTGAAAACCGGCTGCGGCAAGGACAAGGCATCGCGCGGCTGGCTGGGCGAAAAGCTGGCCGACGCCAACTGGCTGGTAAAGGCGCTGGACCAGCGGCAGAAGACGATCCTGAAAGTCGCGAGGGAAATCGTGCGGCGGCAGGAGGGGTTCTTCCTGAAAGGTGTCAGCGCGCTGGTGCCGCTTACCTTGCGCGACGTGGCAGAGACGGTCGGCATGCACGAATCCACCATCAGCCGCGTGACTTCGAACAAGTTCCTCAATTGCGGGCGCGGCACGTTCGAACTGAAGTACTTCTTCTCCTCCGGCGTTGCGAAAGCGGGCGGCGGCGAAGGCGAGGGCGCGTCGGCAGAGGCGGTGAAGGCCGCGATCCGCACGCTGATCGATGCGGAGGAACCGGACGCGATCCTGTCCGACGACACGCTGGTCGACCTACTCAAGGAAAAGGGTTTCAGCCTCGCCCGACGCACAGTCGCCAAGTATCGCGAGGCGATCGGGCTGGGCAGTTCGGTGCAGCGCCGCCGCCAGAAACGGTTGCAGGGCGCGCGCTAGCCTTCGGGCCGTTCCTCGAACATGTGGGCGATCATCGACTGCAGGTTATCGTCATAGCGGGCGAGTATTGTGCGGTCTTCCGCCGTGTCCCAGTGCGTGACCAGCTCGCGCCCGTTCCAGAAATGCAGCGCATAGGCCGGCGGGTCGGCAACGATCAGCGGGCGCAGGTCCGGCGTTTCGACATCGATATCGGCAAATTCCAGCGCAACCTGCGGCGCGGTGGACGGTGTCGTCACGACCTCCAGCCCCATCCACGTGCTGGCCGATGCGCGATGAATATGCCCGCAGACCATCGTGTGGACGTTGTCGCGATCTTTCAGGCACGCGCCAAGCCGCTGCACCCATGGCTCCTGCGGTACTGTCGTCATCCACGGAATGCCCGAATCGAAAGGCGGGTGGTGCTGCACGATGATCGTCGGCGTCTCCGCGTCCTCGTCCAGCCGCTCTGTCAGCCACTTCGCCCGCGTGTCGCAGAAACCGCCGCCGTGGCGTCCGACTTCCAGCGTGTCGAGCACCAGCAGCCGCATCGGGCCGGTGCGCAGCTCGTATTGCAGGAAACCGTCGGTGAAGGTGTGTTCGGGGAAGACCTCGGCAAAGTTCGCGCGGTCGTCATGGTTGCCCAGCGCCATGTGCCAGGGGGCCGGAAACCCCTCCAGCGCCTCCCGCAACCGGCGATAGGAATCAACATCGCCCCGATCGATCAGGTCGCCCGTTAGCAGCAGCATCGCGGGTAGGGGATCGAGGTTCGCCAGCCGGTCCAGCGTGCGGTCCAGCCGCTGGCGGTTGAACTCGCCGGGCGAGTCCGGCTCGAAGCCGAGGTGGATATCGGTGATCTGGGCAATCAGCATCGCATCACCTCATCGACACCTGCTTGCGCCGGTCGGCATCGGCATCGGCGATTGTTTTCGGCGTCTTCGGAGGCTTCGCCATCCACGGCGGGCCGTCGTCTGCGTGATAGTCGTGGCACATCGCGCAATCGCTTTCGACCGGATGCTTCACCTTGGCCAGCGAGGCGCCGGTCCCGCCGACGTGGCAGGTGCGACATCCGCCTTCGCCGCCAAGTCCGGGAATCAGGACACGGCTGGCATCATTGCTCTGCAATGCGTCCACGTGGCAGTCGGTGCACTCGTACTTCGTGTGCGCGTCGTGGGTGAACCAGCCCTTTTCCAGATAGCGATCGTTCTGCACGGCA
Organism: Croceicoccus bisphenolivorans; assembly: GCF_001634625.1. Lineage (GTDB taxonomy): Bacteria > Pseudomonadota > Alphaproteobacteria > Sphingomonadales > Sphingomonadaceae > Croceicoccus > Croceicoccus bisphenolivorans. The sequence continues at coordinate 99,440 of NZ_LRSE01000010.1, forward strand.
GGCACGATGCCGAAGCCGTTCGTGACCGCAGGGCCATCGCGCGTGATCACGTGGCAATCGAAACACGCCCCGCCTTTGGAAAAGACGCGGGTGACGGCCCCGTCGGCGCGGGTCGGGTAGAACTGCACCGCGCGGGCGAAATCGCGGGCCGTGCGCTGCGATGCGCCATCACCGGGCGAACGGCGCGACATGCCCGAAAGACTGGCGGGACGCGGCAGATTGCCGGAACGATAGAAGGCGCGCAAGTCGGCGGCGACCAGTTCGGGCTTGCCGTGGCGCAGCGTACGGGTCGTGCCGTCGATCATCTCCAGCCCGAGTGCGTGGCAGGACTGGCAGGAATCCTCCATCTTCACCGGCTCGAACCGGACCTTGGTGGAATCGAGCGTGTGACAATCGGCGCACTGCATCGCGTCGCGCCCGTCGTATTCGCCCGCGCGGCGGCGGACCATCTGGGCAACGCCGCCGGTCTTGCTCATGTGCTGGGCATGCGTGAATTTGAGGCCGTGATCCTCTCGCGCATCAACAGTCAATGCCATGCGCCGGTAGACCGGCTTCACGCCTGCCTGCGCGATCAACGCGGGATGGAACTCGGGATGGCCGGTCCCAAAGTCGCTTGCATCTGGCAGTTTCGTGTCCGGCAATCTCTTGCTCATCCCGTCATGGCAATCGGTACAGAACTTCTGTGGGGTGTCCTCCATAGCATCGGCGCCGGTATGCTCGATGTGACATTCGACACACCTGCCGGCCGGACGGTTGAAACCTTCGGCCACGGCACGCTGGAACTGCCCGAACGCGCCGGGTTCGCCGCGCGCCGCGACAAGGCGGGCAGTGGCTTCGTTTGTCGCAAGGCCGGAGATGTGCGCGTGGGCATCATCCTCGTGGCAGGTCATGCAGGCATTGTCGCGCACCGCCACGAAGGCATCGACGTGACAGGCCTGGCAATCATCCTTCAACCCCTTGTGCGCAAGGGTGAGGTCGCCCGAAGACCAGATCTCGTCCCCGTGATAGCCGCTGCCCCGCTCCTTCTCGCCCTTGTGCGTCATGTAGGCGCCGATCGGCCAGGCAAGGCAGGCGATGAGGACGAGGACAGCAAAGCCCCACGCCGACATGCGCTTGCCGGGCAACAGGCCCTTCAACGTGTAGACGCTGCCGAGGTCTTTCTCTTCCGACACATCGGAAATCGCCTCGACCCGGCGGACGGTGAAGACGGGCGCGCCCCCTTCGCCGCGTTCGACATTGATGCGGTGGCCACCGAAGGTCAGTTCCGCGCCGCGTGTCAGGTCGATCGCGCGGCGGTTCACGCTGCGTCCGTTCACTTCGAACGGTTGCTGACCGATCGATTCCACGAACAGCTCGCCGTCCTTCATCACCGCGCGGGCGTGGCGGGGATCGACGGCAAGGTCGGGCAGATGAATGTCGCAGGCGGCATCGCGCCCGATGGAGAGCGTGTCACCCTCCACCGTGGCGGGGCGGACGATTTCCTCCCCGTTGGCTTTCAGCGCGATCTGGCGGACGAGAAAGGTCATGCGCTCGCTCTCACCAGTAGAAGAACACGGAAACGATATGGGCGGAGAGCGCGGCGAGCAGCGCGAAAGTCACCGGCACGTGGACATAGAGCCACAATTGCAACAGTGACTTCAACCGCAAGTGTCGGCGCAGGCGGGCCAGCATCGCTTCCTTGCGGGTGAGCAGGGCATCCACCCGGTCCAGCGGATCGTCGGCCACGCGCGGGCGGAATGCGCGGGCTTCGCGCAAGGTGGCGGACGCCCGCCGCGTTTCGCAGTTCGGATAGCGCGCGGTTATGCGGTTCCACACCGATCCCGCGAAGGGGTCCTGCTCGAGGCTCTTTTCGACAACCGCGGCGTCTTCCGCGGTCAGCGGCTGGGCCGCGTCGTGGATCTGGCGGTCGAGGCTGCGCAGCTGTTCGATCATCTGCTTTTCGGTGACCGCGCCGTCTTCGTCATAGCGGTTTTCGGACAGTGCCTGCGGCAAGGTCCAATAGAACCAGATGCCGAACATGCCCGACACGATGACGATCATCATCAGCGCCCAGGCAAGCGTGTGGACATTCCAGCCAAGGTCGAAACCGGTGTGCAGCGTGGCGACGACGATCAGCGACAGTCCGAGATAGACATGCGCGCTGGTCCATGCCTTGAGGCTCCACGTCCCCGGCGTCATCGCGCGTTTGCGCACGCCCAGCAGCATCAGCCACACGATCAACCCCGCACCGATGGTGCCGAGCGTATATCCGAGCCACGTCCCGCCGAAATGCTGCGCGGGTAGGGGCGCGAAGACATAGGCGAGTAGAGCGACAAGGCAGAGCAGCCCCGCGATCTTCCACCAGCGACCGTTGGCATAGGACAGGAAGCTGTCGTGGCTCGTCACCTTGTTCCGGCGTGTGCGGCGGCGCAGGCCAAGCTTGCCCTTGGGCGTATCGGTCGTGGTCGTATCCTCGGCAGTCGCCGCGGTTTCGTTCGGCTCAAGTCCCGGAACGCTCGCCATCACGCGCCCTCCGTTTCGGACTTGAGGCGCGCGACGGTCAGGAACTCGTCGGGCGCAACGCGGATCGCGGCGCCGGTCGGGCAGGCGCGGACGCAGGCCGGACCGCCGTCGATGCCGGCGCACATGTCGCACTTGATCGCCTTCTTGCGGTCCAGCGCCTCGTCATGCGCGGGATCGCCGTTGTAGGGCATGTTCTTCTTGGACCACTTGTAGGGCGGCTCCCCCGGTCCCGGCCCCTTGCCGAAGAACAGCCACGACAGCAGCGAGGGTTTCTTCGGCGGCACCTTGTCCATGCGGATCACGCCATATGGGCAGTTGCGCTGGCAATTGCCGCAGCCGATGCAGGTGTCGTCGATGAAGACTTCGCCGTCCGGCCCGCGGTGGATCGCATTGGGCGGGCAGTCGGCCATGCAGTGCGGATGTTCGCAGTGGCGGCACGATGTCGGAACGTGAAGATGCGCGAAGCTCTTGCCCGCCTCGCGGTCCAGCCGCGACAGCCCTTCGTGCGCATCGGCGCAGGCCTTTTCGCAATTGTCGCAGCCGACGCACAGCTTCTCGTCGATCAGCAGCACGTCGGTTGCTTCGCCAAGGCCCTGCGACACGAGGAATTTCGCCTGTTCGGAATAAAGGTCGACGACGCCCGAGAAACTGTCCTTCTTCGATTCGATCAGCGCGTTGGTGCGGCGGCGCACGTCCATCTCGCCGCGGGCCTTGTCCATCAGCGCGGGCTTTGCGGCGAGCACGCGCTCGAACGCCTCGCCGTCGATCTCGATGACCTCGCTCTTGATCGCGGCGCGGACCGTAGCGGTACGCTGGCCGCCGTCGATCAGCGCCATTTCGCCGACGTATGATCCGGCGGGCAGGTAGGATAGGAAGACCGGCTTTCCGCCCACTTCCTTCTCGACCACCATCGATCCGACGCGGATGACGAAGATGTTCTTGCCCTCTTCGCCCTCGTTGATGATCGCGGTGCCGGCAGGCACGGTGCGGATCTTCGCGGTTTCGACCACTTCGGCGATGTCGGCAGGCGTCAGGCCCGACCCGAACATCTGCAGCAGCTGGCGCTCGGTGCTGATACGCTCGATCTCGCGCTTGGCGGGCGGGACCTGGCTCATCAGTTTCAGCGCGGCATTGCGGCTGATCTCGACGCAGATCGTCGGCTCTGCCGCCACGATCGTCGCGCCGCGGCGGCGGCCCGAAATCAGGCCGACTTCGCCGAAGATCGTTCCGGCAGGGATGGGCACGACCTTCGATGCATCGTTCGGGTCGATCTGCACGTGGACCTTGCCCTCGGCAATCGCGAACAGCGAGGATCCCGGTGCGTTCTTCTCGAACACGACTTCGCCCGGCGCATAGCTGCGGACGTCGCTGTCCAGCATGAACTCGCGCATCTGCAGCGGGCTCATGTCCTTCAGGATCGAGATGCTGGTGCGCAGCACTTCTAGCCATTCGTCGACCGAGCGGCCCTTGGGCAGACCTGCGAACTTTTCGGCCAGAAGCGGCTCGTCCGCCGGTTTCAGGTCGGTATTGCCGTTGATGAACTCTACGACGTCATAGCCCTGGTTCATGCAGTGCTTGATAAGCGGATATCCCGCCAGCGCGCCGATGACGAACATGCCGGGCGCGGTCGTTTCGAATACCGGCGACAGTTGCGGGAAGGCCAGCCGGTCGTCGCTGGTAAAGGCGATGCCGCAATTCTCGACGAAAGCGCGGGGCGGGGCCGAACCGATACGCGCGATCACGCGGTCGCAGCGGATCTTCTCCTCGCCGTCGCGGGTCGACAGGGTCGCCCAGCCGGGTTCGAGTTCCTTGACCTCGGTCTCATAACGGATGGTCAGCTTGCCGTCGGCATCGTCCTCGACCAGCGCCTTGGCGTTGGGTTCTTTTGCATTGGCAAAGCTTTCGCGAACGTTCGTGGACTTCGGCTTGCGGTTGAGGATGGAGACGACGTTGCCCTGCGCCGAATCCTCGGCAAGGCCGCGCGCATTCTCGATACCGGCGTCGCCCACGCCGACGACGATGACGTGTTCGTCCAGAACTTCGGTCGGGTCGTCCAGCTGATAGGTCACGTGCGGCAGGTCGCCGCCGGGGCAGCGCATCAGGTTGGGATTGCCCTGCGTGCCGATGGCAAGGATCACCGTGTCAGCGATCAGTTTCTCGCCGCTGGTCAGTTCAAGTTCGTAGGGGCCTTCGTGACGCTGAAGTTCCTTGACATCCTTGGTGCCGTCGCGGTTCCGCTTCACGATCTGCTGCACGCTGCCGGGGATCGCGGGGCCGGTGCCGCGGATCGCCTTCACCTCGGCATTGTACTTGACGTTGATGCCCAGTTCGGCGGTGCGCGAATTCCACCTGTCGAGGATGTCCTCGCGCTTGCCGGCGTCGAATTCCTGGTCGGAACGCAGGATAAGCTGCGACGGCGTGGCCATCACGTGCTTGCCCTTCTGGTACTTGTAGATCGTGTCCGACAAATGGTCGGTCTTTTCGAGCAGGACGTGGGGCATGCCCAGAGCGGCGGCGCGGCTGGCCGCGCTCATCCCCGCAGGGCCAGAGCCGATAATTGCAACCCGGAAGGTGTCGGTCACCGCTTCCGTATCCCCCTCAATGCCAGCAGGCACCGGTATTCCCGGTCCGCCTGCCCCCCGTTCCGATCCGCGTGAAAGCCTACAGAGGGTTTCTGAACGAATAAAGGACGGCTCCTAAAAAATTGTCTCCACAGGGGTTTCGGCGTGGCGCGAGGCGAGTAAACGACCGGTTGTCGGCAACATTGCGGGACATACTAGGATGAGGTGGGGGCTGATATGACGGGCGGAACGGGCACTCGGTCGATCGCGCGCTGGGCGCTGGGCGGCGCGGCACTGGTCGCGGCCCTCTCCATAGGGTTTGCCATCAGCCGCGATGGCGACAGCGGGATGCCGGCCGAAAGCGCGGCGGAGCAGGGCCAGCCTTCCGTGAGCGAGGTGATCGCGCGGCTTGAAAAGCGGCTGGCCGACAGCCCCGACGATGCGGAAGGGTGGCGCATGCTGGGCTGGGCCTATTTCCAGACCGGCCGCCATGCCGAAGCCGCGACCGCGTTCCGCCGCGCGACCAGTCTTGATCCCGACAATGCCGTATACTGGTCGATGCTGGGCGAAGCGCTGGTATTGGCCAGCCGTGACGGGGAAGGACTGCCCGCCGATGCCGAAGCCGCGTTCGACAAGGCGCTGGCGCTTGATCCCGGCGATCCGCGTGCCCGCTATTTCCGCGCGGTGGCGATGGACCTCGACGGGCGGCATGGCGAGGCGATCGAGGCGTGGTTTGCGCTGCTGGCCGACACGCCTGCCGATGCACCGTGGGCGAACGATGTGCGGCAAGTGATCGCGGATGTCGGCAAAGCCAACGGCATCGACGTTGCCGACCGGCTGGCAAAGGCGGAGTTCGCGCCGGCAACAGGCGGCTTCCAGACGGACGGGGCGGCAACCGCAACGGCCGGTATTCCCGGCCCGACGCAAGAGGACATGCAGGCCGCCCAAAGCATGTCGCCATCCGAACAGCAGGACATGATTCGCGGGATGGTCGACCGCCTTGCGGCCAAGCTGAAGGAAGACCCGCTCAACCCCGACGGCTGGATCATGCTGATGCGCAGCCGCGTGCAGCTTGGCGACATGGCAGGTGCCCGCGAAGCGCGGGACGAGGCGCTGCGCCTGTTCCGCAACGAGGGCACGACATCGCGCCGCCTGCGCGAGGCGGCTGCCGCGCTGGGCCTGTAAACGGCGAATCGGAAGTCCTTGGGAATTTTACATATTCCGCTACCGCGCCACTGCGCAGAATGCATAAATCAGGCATGCAACCTGTTGCATTTAAGACTCTATTCGGAATCGTTAACGATTTTCAGAACTTATTAACCTTTCTAAACGAATCTGCTCATGGTTAATGATTCACGCCACGGGCTTCGATTGGGGATGAGGGAAACGGAGCCGGTCACAGGAACGAGTTAAAGGGGGCACTCATGCGTATCCTACTGATCGAAGACGAACCGACGACTGCCAAGGCAATCGAGCTGATGCTCACGACCGAAGGCTTCAATGTTTACCAGACAGACCTTGGCGAAGAAGGCCTCGATCTGGGTAAACTCTACGATTACGACATCATCCTGCTGGACCTGAACCTGCCCGACATGCACGGGTATGACGTGCTGAAGAAGCTGCGCGTCGCCAAGGTGCAGACGCCGGTCCTGATCCTTTCGGGCATTTCGGAAATGGACAGCAAGGTGCGCTCGTTCGGCTTCGGCGCGGACGACTATGTCACCAAGCCGTTCCACAAGGACGAACTGGTCGCCCGCATCCACGCCGTGGTCCGCCGTTCGAAGGGCCATTCGCAGTCGGTGATCCGCACCGGCAAGCTCTCGGTCAACCTCGACACCAAGACGGTCGAAGTCGACGGCGCCCGTGTGCACCTGACAGGCAAGGAATACGCGATGCTGGAGCTGCTCAGCTTGCGCAAGGGCACGACGCTGACCAAGGAAATGTTCCTCAACCACCTCTATAACGGGATGGACGAGCCAGAACTGAAGATCATCGACGTCTTCATCTGCAAGCTGCGCAAGAAACTGGCGACGGCATGTGGCGGTGACAACTACATCGAAACCGTCTGGGGCCGCGGCTATGTGCTGCGCGATCCGGGCGCGGAGGCGCAGGCCGCTTAAGCAGCCTGCCGCAAATCGATATTCCCTGAAAGGGCAGGCGCACGCACCAAACGCGCCTGCCCTTTTTCGTTCGGCGGTGCCGCGCGGCCAACAAGTCCTTGACCGGGGGAGTGCAAGCCGCCAACGGCTGCGCCCCATGACTGCACACAAGGAAGGCGATCCGACTACGCTCAACCGGCTCTATGGCCGCGCCAAGGGCAAGGCACTGCGCGCCGGGCAGCAGGAGTTGGTCGACAATCTCCTGCCGCAAATCGCGGTTCCGGCCGAAGGTCCGGTCACGGCAGAGCGCCTGTTCGGATACGACCGCCCCCTGCATTTCGAAATCGGCTTCGGCGGCGGTGAGCACATGGCCTTTCGCGCCGATCTTCTGCCCGACCACGGCTTCATCGGGGCGGAACCCTTCGTCAACGGTGTGGCGCAGGCGCTTGTCCACGTGCGCGAAGGGACGCTGGGCAATGTGCGCATTCATCACGGCGATGCGCTGGAAGTACTGTCCCGCGTGCCCGACGGATCGCTTTCCTTTCTCTACCTGCTCCATCCCGATCCCTGGCCCAAGGCGCGCCATGCAAAGCGGCGGATGATGAACGACGGGCCGGTGGAGATATTCGCCGCGAAACTGAAGCCCGGCGGCGAATTCCGATTCGGCACGGACCATCCGGTTTACGTCGAACACGCGATGATGGTGATGCAGCGGCATACCGACCTGTTCGACTGGCTGTGCGAGAAGCCCGACGATTTCCTGACGCGCCCTTCCGGCTGGCCCGAAACCCGTTACGAGGCCAAGGCGCGAAGGCTGGGTCACGAGGTGTGGTACTTTAGATTTAGACGACGCTAAAGTGCGAAATCCTTGTAAAACAATGTACTTAGCTGAATCCTCCTACGCTGGCATTGCCTCCATTTCGCTCCTTTTTCCGCTTGCGTGATTACCCGGTGATTGCCAGAAGAAGGACACGAGGTTCCGGATGGCAACAGGAAAAATCACGAAAAAATCGATAGATGCGCTCGAGGCTAGCAGCTCGAGCCAATTCGTTTGGGACACTGATCTCAAAGGTTTTGGCGCCAAGATTACGCCTTCAGGAAATATCTCTTACGTCCTTCAATTCAGGATGGGCGGGCGCGAGACAATCGCACGGCGTTATACGATCGGCGCACATGGGTCTCCGTGGACACCTACGACGGCCCGCTCGGAAGCCGAACGCCTTCTCCTGCTCGTCGGCCAAGGCGTCGATCCAGTGGAGGCTGAAAAGCAGAGGCGCCGTGAGGCCGTCGATCTCGCCTTCGACAATTACGCGCGGCATTTCACCCATTCCTGCAAAGGCGAGGGATGGAGACGTCTGGTCGAACGAGTGGTCAGGCTTCATCTTGAGCCGGTTCTACGCAAGAAGCCGCTGCCTTCGATCACCAGGGCAGATATCGTATCCGTTCTCGACCAGATGCCGGAAGAGCAGGTCGCCAATCGCCGGAACGTATTTGCAGTGATGCGCCGTCTGTTCCGCTGGGCTATCAGTCGCGGCGATCTCGATCGCAGTCCGATTGAGGGCATGGAGACGCCGCCGCCGGTAAGGCCGCGGGATCGCTGGCTTTCTGACAAGGAGCTGCGCATGATCTGGTATGCCACGCCCGAATGCCATCCCTGTTTCGGGCCGATTGTCCGCTTATTGATTTTGACCGGACAGCGCCGCGAAGAGGTTTGCGGGATGCACTGGCAGGAGCTCGACAGAGCAGAAAGACTATGGACCCTGCCCGGCCGGCGCACGAAAAACAGAGAGTTCAACACCATTCCATTGAACGAACTCGCCATGATCGAGCTCGATCGGTTGGCAGGTGGAGGGAAATGGCCGCGCAAGGGCAGAGTGTTTGCGACTGCAAGTGGAGCGGGCTTCACCGGCTACCATAAAGGCAAGATGAAGCTGGATAGCGCCATCGAGGAAGCCGAAGGCGAACCTTTGCCTCCCTGGCGCCTTCATGACTTGCGGCGGACGCTCGCAACGAATTTCCAGCGCTTAGGTGTAAGGTTCGAGGTTACCGAGGCGGTATTGAACCATGTAAGCGGTTCACGTGCGGGCGTGGCGGGAGTTTACCAGCGCCACGATTGGAAAGACGAAAAACGCAATGCCCTTAATGACTGGAACAAGCATCTCGTGTGTGTCTTGCGTGATGCGACCACCACTACTGCGGTAGACAGCAGGTAGCACCGTCACCATCTTCCCACGCTTCCTGAATCGGGGGGCATGGGGCATCGCCATAAGAGCAGAATACACAACAGTCTCCTGCCAATGGCTGCAGTCTTTTCCGGCAATGCTGGCATTCATAAATGAACCAGCATGCGTTGGTCGGCATGGTTTCGGTGGTGGCCGCTTGGCAATGGGGGCACGTGATCGTCGAAACAATCTGCATCAGGCTCCTCCAAGCGCACGCATCAGCGGTTGTTCAATAAAGCCCCATAGCGCAGACAGGACGATCATCGCGGTGGCAATCAGCAATGTCAGTCGCGCAGCGCTGCTGCGAGCAGGTTTCTCACAGCCATCAGCACTGCAGATGCGCAGTTGGCGCACGTGAAGGAACCACCCAAAGGCCACGATTAGGAAGGCTGCGATTGTGAGCGGCAAGTGGTAGGGAACAAACCATGCGAGCCCGCCAGCACCGAGCCCGACAGCAACGAGGACCAACGGCAGGACGCAGCAGGCAGCCGCAGAGAGAAGCGCCCCTGCACTCGCCAGCATTCCAACGCCAGCAACCCCGCGATCGCTTACGCTTTTCGCCTCACCGTATTGGACAGCCTGCTCGGTCATCTTTGCCTCCGCTCGATTCGAACTGTATGTACGTCCTGTAGTAGATATAGGTTCAAGGAGATTCGGCGTGGGCCGCCTGTCGATAGGTGAATTGGCGCGCAAGACGGGCGTCCATATCGAGACGATCCGGTATTTCGAGAAGATCGGAATGCTCGGTGCGCCGGATCGTACAGCAGGCGGACACCGGGTTTTCGACGATGGGCACCTCCGCACGCTCAAATTCATCAAGCGGGCGCGCGAGCTAGGCTTTGCGCCGAAGGAGGTGCGGACACTTCTGGACCTGGGCGGTCCTGCCGAAGCATGCTGCGACGAAGTGCGCGAGATTGCAATTCATCACCTCGAAGAAGTACGGCGCAAGATCGACGATCTCACTCGCCTGGAACGGCATCTTACCGCTACCGTCGAGCAGTGTTCGGGCGGTCATGTGCCCGACTGTGCAGTCATCGACATGCTGGAGACCGCTCGGCCCTAGACCATGTATCCGATGTCAGACGCGCCGGTTGGATAGGCGAACATTGTAGTCTTCAGATCGTCCGCGGTGAGCCCATGGCGGATCGCCAGTCCGAAAATATTGATGGCCTGGTCTGCGCCGGGTCCGACGAGGTGCGCGCCCAGTATTGTCCCTGTCTCCTCTTCGATTAGTGTCTTGTGCCCGTAGACAGGTTCGGCGACCCGCCTGGCGGTGAACCACTGAGAGGTCCGCTCGCACTTTGTCCGGAATCTCAGCCCCGCCTCATTCGCCTCTGCCTCGGTGAGGCCAACGCGGGCGATAGGCGGAAGAGTGAAGGCCACGCTCGGCGCCCCTTTGTAATCGGGTTCGCGGTGATTGCCTTCGACTAGATTGGCCGCGACAACTTTTGCATCATGGCTGGAAACGGGGGTGAGTGGCGGCCCGTTCGAGGCAGCATCTCCGGCAGCGTAGACGGCCGGATTGCTTACGCTCTGCAGAAATTTGTTCAGCTTCGGCTTTCCATGTTCGGCTGCGATCCCGGCCTTTTCGAGATCGAGCCGCTCGATGGCGGGAGCCCGTCCTGCCGCATGAACGACAAGATCGGCGACGACTTCGATCGGGCCGCCCTTGCCATTCGCATGAACCACATATTTTCCGCCCGATCTTCGAATGGCATCGACCGCCGTATCGGTAATCACTCGCACACCGATCCGGTCGAACGCATCCATGAGCCAGTTCACAAGTTCGGGTTCGAACTGCGTCAACATGCGCGGTCCCCGCTGAAGGATCGTGACCTCGGCTCCCGCACGGGCAGCGATATGGGAAAACTCGGCAGCGATATATCCGCCCCCGACCAGAACGATGCGCTTCGGCAGCGAAGGCAGTTCGAGAAAGCCCTCATTGTCGATCAGGTGCTCTTCGCCTGGGATGGCTAGAGGTATCGGTCTGGCTCCCGACGCGATCAGGATTTTGCGGTATTCGATTTCATAGTCGCCTACGGAGAGCTGATTTGGCCCGGTGAATTTTGCCGTACCATGCAAGGTCACGATGCCGGCCTCTTCATACCGCCGCTCGTGCTTTTCAGGCACAGGGTCGGTAAAGCTGCGTTTGAACCGGATAAGGTCGGGCCAATCGATGCGCAGATCCCCCTTCACCCCGTGACCTGTCATGCGCTGTTTCGCGTCGATCACTTCTGCGTCGGCCACCAGCATTTTCTTGGGATCGCAGCCGCGTAGCGCGCAGGTGCCACCGAATGGCTTCTCGTCGATAACCGCGACTTTCCAACCCGCCTTCGCAACGCGCAGGGCGCAAACCATGGCTGCCGTCCCCGTACCGATTACCATCAAATCGTAGTTCATATCGATTCTCCTGCCCGGTCAATGAAGCTGGAGTGGCTACGGGTTCCGACGCCGCCATCGAAAAATCGTGTCGCACGAAGCGCCCCCGTGAACACAGATGGTCGGTTGCAGAAAATGACTTCCCTACCGAAGCGAGGCGGATACCCCTCCCTCCTGAAAATACATTAGATTATTCTAAATTAGTGAATACTAACGGAGCAAATCATGAGCCACAATGGGTCTCCAGATACGGATTTCACGCGGCAGGCCGGCGAGGCCAGCCGCCTGCTGAAATTGATGGCCAACGAGTCGCGCCTGCTCGTTCTTTGCTTCCTTGCCGAGGCTGGCGAGCTGTCCGTCGGCGATCTGGCGCAGAGCGTCGGGCTGAGCCAGTCCGCCCTGTCGCAACACCTCGCAAAATTGCGCGAAGACGATCTCGTCGCGACCCGCAAGGATGCCCAATCGGTGTTCTACCGTGTGTGCGACCCGAATGCGCAGCGGGTTCTCGAATTGCTGCACGACATCTTTTGCCCCGAGCTTGGCCAATCCCCCCAGCCGAGCGGCGACGCCGGAGAAACACTATGAGCGACGACACGAATATCGAAAAGGCCATCGAACAGGTGAACGATGTGCTTGCGGGCGATCTGCGAGCACCGCACGTCAAGGCTTTCTTCCACGAGCCGACCTTTACCGCGACCTATGTGGTCAGCGACGATCAGACCAAGCGCGCGGCCATTATCGACAGCGTCTGGGATTTCGATCAGCCTTCGGGCCGCACCAGCCTGGAAGCGGCGGACGAAATTATCGACTATGCGCGCGATGCAGGTCTGACCGTCGACTGGGTCCTGGAAACTCACGCCCATGCCGATCACCTTTCCGCCGCGCCCTATCTGCAGGAAAAGCTGGGCGGCGAACTGGCCATCGGCCGCGAAATTGTGACCGTGCAGGGCGTGTTCGGCAAGGTGTTCAACGAAGGCACCGATTTCGAGCGTGACGGATCGCAATTCGACCGGCTGATGGAAGATGGCGACGCGTTGATGATCGGCGATATTCCGCTGATCGCTCTTCACGTGCCCGGCCATACCCCAGCGGACATGGCCTATATCATCGGCGATGCGGCCTTTATCGGCGATACGATGTTCATGCCCGATTATGGCTCCGCCCGGGCCGATTTTCCGGGCGGCAATGCGCGCAAGCTGTACCGCTCGGTCCGCCGGCTGATGCGCCTGCCGGACAAGACGCGGGTGTTCCTGTGCCATGATTACAAGGCGCCCAATCGCACGGAATTCGTATGGGAGACCACCATGCTCGCGCAGCGCACAGCCAATGTGCATCTTCACGAAGATGTGGATGAGGACCAGTTCGTCGAGATGCGCACCCAGCGCGATGCGACATTGGAAATGCCGCGCCTGATCCTGCCCGCCATCCAGGTGAATATGCGCGGCGGCCATCTGCCGCCGCCCGAAAGCGACGGCACGTCTTACCTCAAGATGCCGGTCAACAAGCTGTGATGCTTCCCGGATTTCCCGATGCCGCCCCGCTCGCCGGATTGCTTGGTGGAGTGCTGATCGGCCTGGCCGCCGCGCTGATGTTGCTGGGTGCAGGACGAATTGCCGGCGTGTCCGGCATCGCCGCGCGCGCCTTCGGTATCAGCGGGGACGGTATGCCCCGGTCCGGTGCGTGGGCGTTTGTTGTAGGCCTGCCACTCGGCGCCTTGCTGGTTGCCTGGACTACCGGCGGTATCGAGGCCAGCTTTGCCGGGTACCTTCCACTTGTGGCGGCGGGCCTCCTGGTCGGCATCGGCACGCGCATCGGCAGCGGCTGCACCAGCGGCCACGGCGTATGCGGTGTCAGCCGGCTTTCGCAGCGCTCGATCGTCGCCACGGCAACCTTCATGGCAGCTGGTATCGCAACCGTCGCCATCATGAATGCATTGGGGCTGGAAGTGCTGTCATGACCCGCTCGTGGCTAGTGGCTCTCCTGTCAGGCAGCCTGTTCGGTGCCGGGCTGGCACTGGGCGGCATGGTCGACCCAGCGCGTGTGCGCGGCTTTCTCGACATATTCGGGGACTGGGACCCCACCCTCGCGTTTGTGATGGGCGGCGCGGTTATCGTGATGGCGATCGCCTGGCGGATTCAGGCGCGCATGGCGCAGCCTTTGATTGGCACGACATTCGCTCTTCCCGACCGGACCGACCTGACCCCCCGCCTGATCGGCGGCGCGGCGCTGTTCGGCACCGGTTGGGGGATTGCAGGCCTGTGTCCCGGGCCGGGCTTTGCAGCGCTCGTCATCGAGCCTGCAAAGGCAGCAGTCTTCGTGATGGCTATGCTGGCCGGAATGCTGATCTTTCGCTTGATGGAACCCCAGTCATAAAGCGCTGCAGGAGTAGTCGAAGCTATGGCCGAGCCCAGCCTGCTTGCGCGCTATCTTCCCATTCTCGGATGGGGACGAACCTACAATGGCTCGGTTCTGACGAACGATCTCGGGGCGGCGGTGCATTCGGTTCGATGGGCACGTTGAAAGCGGCACAGAATTGAGTTTCGGAAAACTATCCCGACAGGCGACTGACCAATTGCGGAACCCGCTCCTCGCATCTGCGATGGTAACGCCGCAAGGCGCGCAGCCGTTCGTTACGCGAGCCTCGCAGACTCGCCTCGATTTCAGCGAGGATTTCTGCAGCGTCGGGCAATACGTCGGGTTCATGGATCCGGACCCGGTGCAGCCGATCACTGATCCGATCGATCAGGACCGCCAGGCACCGGTTGCCCGACCCGGCTGCAAGTACCAAAAACACCGCTGCCATGCGGCCAGCATAATCGTCAGGCCAGTCTTCGAGATCGCGCGCGTTCGGGATTCGCCAAACTTCATCGCTCGCTGTTTCAAGCAAAACCGCATTTACGCGGAGGACATCCCGCAAACCCTGTTCGGTCAGAACCGGCACCCGAAAGCCGTCGCCAGGGGTGAGGTCGACCAGCCCCTCGCCAACCAGCTGGTTCAGGCTGTCCCTCACCGGTGTCATGCTGACGCCGAAATCGTCGGCAAGCCGCATTGCCTCGAGCTTGGCCCCATTGGCCCAGGTTCCCTCCATCAGCGCACGCTTGAGGCGTTGATAGGTGGGCTCAAGGACGTGGGCAGGGCTCACTTTTCGCCGCGCTGCGCCTCGGCAAATTCGCGCACCGCGGCTTTCTGGTCGTCGCGAAGCGCATCGGTCGCCCGCGGAAACTCGGCAATATCGTCGCGCAGCAAGATAGATGGGCACTGGCCTTCGTAATTGCCAAGATTGGGCCGGTGCTGACAATAGCCCGCAAGCTCGGCAAGTTCTGCGGGAAATTCCCGCGCGACTTCTGGCGGATAGGCGAGCCAAAGATTCTCGTAGGGCTTGAGCCAGCCAAGACTGTAACCGATCACCACCGCACGGCGCACGTGCCTGGTCAGATTAGGTCCCGCTCCGTGCACCGTCGATCCGAGAAAGCAAATGGCATCGCCAGGCTGACACTCGGCCGCGATTGGCGTGCCGAGCTGGTCTAGCGATTCAATTTTCTGCCTGTGGGTGCCGGGATATATTCGCGTCGCGCCGTTGGACGCCGTAAATTCGGTCAGGGGCCACATGACATTGAGCAGATATTCATGCGTGCCCTTCTCCCCTGCCCACATGTCGTGGTCGCAATGCGGGAACTGCTCGATCTCGCCGGGATGGACTGCAATCGCCTGCGCGACATTTAGCTGGATGCGTTCGCAGGCTTTGCCCAGAATTTCACGGGCAAGCGCGAGGATGAGTGGTTGAAGGACCAGGTCTCCCGCCCAGCGCGAGCGGCGCAGCAAACTCCCAAACCGCTTCGTCTTGTAGCCATAGAACTCGCCATCACCGAAAGGCGTCTTTGCGTAGGTCTGCTGGAGGTCCGTATCGAGCGCTGCGAGGATTGCACTCGGCAGAGCGTTGGGGATGATGCAATAACCCTGCTTTCTGATCTGGTCGAGCCAGGGCGAATGCGCTGCCCCAGTCATGCCGCGATCTCCAGCTGGTAGTCGGCCACGCGATAGGATCCCTGGCGGTAGACACCACCGCAGGCGAGATCCGCAGGCGTGCCCGCATCGATATCGATCTGGAGCGCGATAAGGTTTTCACCGCCGATTCGGCTGCCGGGTCCGAGCGCACGGCATCGCCAGCCAAATTTCGCAATCTGGCGGAACCAGTTCGGCGTAGCGACCGCGGTATACGCGGCGATTCCGGCGATCAGCGCGTGATCCGCGAGCGCGGTTACAAGTTCGTCCCGCGCGGCCCGGCGTTCCAGACGCGAGAGTGTCGGCTCGATGCAGAAGCGGGTGATCTCGCGAAAGTCCTCGCGCACCGGGACGGGGCCATCGCAAAGAGATGGAAACAGCTCGCCGAGAATATGCGCCCTGTCGGTCTTGAGCAGCCGCGCAGATGCGCGGTGACTGTCCTTGTCATCGGTGAGAATGACATAGGACGCTTCGCTCGTATCGAACTGGTCGATTTCGTAGACTCCTTCGAGCACGGGGACATCCCATTTGAGGAGATCGACGAAGACCCGCTTACGGGCCGCGAACATGGTCCGGAGCACCGGATCGGCGGGACTGGTATGGTTCTGCATTGTTGCTGCCTGTGATTGAAAAGACAGGTAGCAACTGATCGATCTGGTTCCGCTTCGACATACCAAGAACAGGGGATGTAAGCTTCCGCGGAATTGCGAAGCGTCCCAACTGCATGGGCGGAATTCAGCCCGTGTCTCGCCACCGGATAATGTCGGCAAATCCGATCAGCCCATCGAAAAGAGCTGCGACCACGAGCGACTGCTTGCAATGAACCTGATAGCGTTCGCGGGCCATTTTGAGATGCTGGATGACGGTTTCGGTGCCGATACCCAGTATGATCGCGGTCTCGGCGGCGGTCTTGCCGCGCGCGGTCCACAACAGACACTCGCGCTGGCGATCGCTAAGCACGGGAACGGTTTCCGTGCTACGAGAGGGACCAAGGGCAAGGGCGCAACTGAGCGCGAGCGTGCCGACGATCTCGGCAAGGGCCAGGCGACAACGGGGCAGATCCCTGTCCGGACACACGGCAAAGGTGCAAGTTCCGCGCGCGAGCCCGGGCAGGTGTCGTGGCACTGTATAGCCGTCGCCGATTCCGCATTCCTTCCCGACGGCGAGCATCTGCCGGTCCCCGCGGGTAAGCGGAATCATCTCCTCCAGCATATCCCATGCAAAGCCGATAAAACTCTTGTCGCAAGCGCGCCGGACGGGATCCTGGCCCGCCAGATCAAACGCCACATAGACCTTTGCCCACTCATCGGGATAATCGTGCAGAAGCAAGCCCGGCGCCTCGCGCGATCCCGAGCGCAATTCGAGACTAAGGGCAAAATGGTCGAAACCGAGGCGCCGCGATACCTCGGCAAGAGCCCCACTCAGTTCGGTGTCCGATTGTACATTTATGAGTTCAGTAGCGAACTCCTCTGCGAAGTAGGCATACATAGTCCGGCCTGTTCGACCGACGAGGGTGCAATCCAACACACCGCCGCTCGATCGCCTGCTGTATGCCTCACCAATGGTTCCATGCCATCGGCACCGGCAGTTGCTGTTGCGCGCCCCCCTGAAGGTTCGGTTTGTGGCGATACCGAACACAAGACCCGACACCGCAGAAAACGATAGCTTAAACAGTAAGATTGGAAAGTAGCGGGAATGCCCACGCCCTTCGAAAGGGCCTCCGGTCGATTGCTAATCGCGGCCCTCATCGCTTCCGTCGCAGCGCTCAGTGCGCGAGGCCAGCCGCGTGGAGCCGCTCAGGAGATCACGATAGCCCGTCGTTGTCATGCGCCGCGCTTCGGCGACAAGACGCTGGGTCTGGCGCCGGTCGGAAGATGACTTCCATTCAATCGCGCGATCGTAATCCCGACCGGGAAAGGTCAGATCGCGCGCGATCTGCCGAACCGTTGCGGGTTCACCTGAAGCTGGGTCGAGCCTGTCGAGAATCGCGAGCAGGAGAACCAGCCGATGTCTGAGATAGGGTGAGGGTGTCAGCGCAGCGCGAGCTGCAATGGCCTGCCGACTGCGCGGATGCTCATGAAGCGCGCTGAGCGCCGCCAGTCGAACGGACATCGAGTGATCGGCCGGGACGATATAGCCATCGCGAGCGGCCGGCGGGGTCACCACGAGACGGTGGCGCGTGTGTTTTCCCGCCAGCACCAGGTGCCGATCTGCGCCGGCTTCCGCTTCAACCAGCAGCGATCGCATGTGAAACGCGGACGCGAGCTCCGTCCGACACACGGCTGAAGATGCGACCACAACGACGCTCGGATTGTCTTCGGGGCGCCATAATGCCGGACAGACATCGGCTCCGGATGCGGGATCCACGAGGAAATTCGAGGCCCCATGAACGCGCGCTTCGCCGGCTGGCGAGAGCTTGCGTTTTGCCGTCACCCGCACGGCGGAAGCGGGCGAACTGGGCACGATAGTCCGGATTGCGCCGCAGGAATTCCTGCGCGAAGTCCGAAAAATCGAAACCGTCGAAGCGCCTTTGCCATTCGGGGATGCGGACCATGGAGCCCCTCCTTTCGATGGTCCTGCTACCGCAACGGTTTTGCGCCCGGCATTCTCCTATCCGGGCAGCCGCCTCCCCAGAAATGGTGATGCGGGCACGACGTTTCGAAGAAGGTCGGACGCGCAGAGCTTGCCTGCGGACACCTCCGGTATGGAGTAGTAGCGCCTTGCATGATCAATCGCGTTTGGGCACGATTGGTTGGCGCGCACCGAATTGCTGGCAACGGACGCGTGGACAGTTCCGCCAGACATCATGCACGCCGGTCCGGCCAAGGCCCGGCGGCCGATCCGGTCAAGGGACGTCGCGGCGTCCCGAACGGCGGCAAAGACCTGGACTCCGCATCCGGCTCATGCTGACGAGCCGACGAGTGCGGTCGCCTGCTCCCGCTGAGCATGACCGATTTCGCTGCCGGATCCCGGCACCACGCTACACAATCGCTTTCCTCGCCCTCGTCACCGCAAACCACACGGGCATCGCTTCCGCGCAGCCGCCTGCTCGAAGCTCTCTACCGGGATGAGCGTGCCGGAGTGCTGGCTTACCTGAAGCGCAAGGTCGGTCACGAGCACGCCAGCGATCTTGCGCAGGAGGTCTTCCTGCGTGCCGCTGGGAGCGCGCAACTGAATGAACTGCGCAATCCGGGCGGTTTCCTGCATTGTATCGCGAGGAACCTGGCAATCGACTTCGCCCGGAGGAGTCGGTGCCGGATCGTGACCCTGTCGCTCACCGAGAATGGCGATGGCACCAGTCTACCTTGCCAGGAAGACCGGTTACACGCGGCGGAGACCAAACAGCTTCTCGAGGAAGCGCTGGCCGAACTCCCGGCGAAGACCGCCCGGGTGTTCGCGATGAGCCGCTTCGAGAAGAAATCCTACAGGGAAATTCATCTCGAACTCGGTGTCGGGTTGTCGACGGTCGAATACCACATGACGAGAGCTCTCGCTCACCTGCGGCGCGAGCTGGCCGCCGAGGACGTCTGAGTCCCGGTCAATTTAATTTCATGTGCAACTAGGGTGCCGGCCCATCCATGCGTCAACCCCTGCAACGGCGAAGCCAGAGCGGCACGTCGCGATTGAACAGGGAGATCAGGATGATGCTGAAATCAAGGGGGCTGCCAGCCCTCCTCGCGGGGACGGCTCTCGTCGTATTTGCCACGCCGCTTCGTGCACAGGCGGGCGAACAGCCCGGCCCCGCACCCGACGACACGGAAGCCTCGCAGGGCGAGAATGAAGGAAACACCATAGTCGTCACGGGTACCCGCATTCGCGGCGCGCGGGTGGTCGGCGAGGTCATTTCGCTCGATGGAGAGGCCATCGTGGAAGCAGGTCAAGTCGATCTCGGGGAAGCGATCCGCTCGCTGCCGCAGAATTTCTCAGGGGGTCAAAACCCGGGGATCGGCTTCGGTGCGGGCAATGCGAACAGCAATGTCAACTCGGCGTCGAGCGCCAATTTGCGGGGCCTTGGTCCAGACGCCACGCTGACCCTCCTCAATGGTCACCGCCTGCCATACGATTCGGCGCTCCAGGGTGTCGATATCTCCGCCATACCCCTGCCTGCGGTGGACCGGATCGAAATCGTACCGGACGGGGCATCGGCTATTTACGGCTCGGACGCCGTGGGAGGGGTCGTCAATGTCGTTCTGCGGCGAGACTTCGAAGGCATCACCACTTCGGGGCAGATTGGAGCGAGCACCGACGGGGGCTACTTCCGCCAGCAGGCTGACATCGTCGGAGGCACGCGCTGGAGCAGTGGCGGTTTCCTGCTCGCCTACGACTTTTCCAACAACTCCAGGATCGCTGCGCGCCAGCGCTCCTATGCGGCATCGCTCGATCCCGAGACCTCGCTGTATCCTTCGCAGCGTCGCCACGCGGCAATCTTTTCCGGGCACCAGATGGTCGCGTCCGGTGTGACCGCGCGCCTCGATGCGCTCTATTCCACACGTAGCTCAAGAATCGTCAGCGGCACGCCGGCGGCGCGGTTCGTGTCCGAGCCGGATGTCGAAGCGATCACTTTTGCCCCTTCGCTCGAGATCGAGCTCGGCTCGGGTTGGATGGCGACGGCGCTTGGCGTGTTCGGGCGCGATCGAACGCATTTCCAGACAAATTCCACGCAAAATGGCGCGGAAACGGTCACGACAGGCTGCTTCTGCAACGCCATCGCTTCGGGAGAGATCGGTGCCGAGGGTCCGTTGTTCACGCTTCCCGGCGGGGCCGCCAGGCTTGCGGTAGGCGCCGGATTTCGCAACAATCGTCTCGACTTCTCGCGGGAAATCAATGCCAGTCCCTCGGCGGCCTTCGATATCACCCGGCGCAGCCGGTTCGCTTACGGGGAGCTCTTTCTCCCCATCATTTCGGGCAGCAATGATATTTCCGGGATCGAACGGCTCAGTCTCTCGGCCGCGCTGCGCTATGAGGACTACCCGGACCTCGATCAGCTGGCCACGCCGCGCCTCGGTGCGATCTATTCGCCTGTCGCCGGGCTGACCTTCCGGGCAAGCTGGTCGCGGTCCTTCAAGGCGCCCACGCTGTTTCAGCAGTTTACGCCCTATCAGGCATTCCTGCTCCCCGCTGTAGCTTTTGGCGCGGGCTCCGGTCCGGACACCGTCCTGTTCACCAGCGGCGGCAATCCGGATATCCAGTCCGAACGTGCACGCAGCTGGACCGCCGGGGTCGAGCTTGAGCCGGCCGGCGTCCCCGGCCTGCTCGTTTCGGCAACATGGTACGATATTCGCTACAGCGACAGGGTCGTGCAGCCGATTGCCGGATCGATTGCCGCTGCCTTCCGCGATCCTGGTTTCGCCAGCCTGATCGATTTCTCGCCGCAGGCCGACCTGCTGGCGGGACTCATCTCCGGAGCCCAGTTGGGTCTGCAGAACTTTTCCGGCTCGCAATACGATGCTGCCAACGTGGTCGCCCTGGTCGACAACCGGAATATCAACGTCGCGGTCCAGCAGATCGAAGGCATCGATGCGCGCATCTCATGGACCCGCAGGCTGCGCGGCGACGATTCCATGTCGCTCGAGCTCGCCGGCAGCTGGCTCGACAGCGACCAGCAGCTGACCGCCGCGCTCCCCAAGGTGCAGCTTTCGGGAACAGTGTTCAATCCTCCTCGCATCCGCGCCCGGGGGACCGCCCGCTACGAAACGGGCGCGTTCAAGGCGAATGCCGCGCTCAACTACACCGGAGCCTTGAGAGATCGACGATTTGCCGAAGAAAGCCGGATTGCACCGAGCGCAACTCTCGATCTCGGATTCAGTTACGAGATTATCGAAGGCGCGGACAGGGATCCGGGCCTGGAGGTTTCGCTTACCATCCAGAACGTCTTCGATGACGAGCCCGAGGTCATCGCCATTACCGGGCCGAACGACACACCGTATGATTCGACCAATTATTCGCCAATCGGCCGCTTCATCGCCTTCGGTATCAGGAGGCACTGGTGATGGGTTTCCTGGCTGCTGCCCTGTCCTTCTCGATCATTCCCGTCGCCGAGCCGCCCCGGTCGCTTGCCGACCCCTGCGAGGCTTTCGAAAGCAGCCCGGGGCTTCGAGGCAAGCGCGGCATGACGGCGGAAGACCTGGTGCAACTTGCCGATATCGGGCGAGCGGATCCCAACGAAACGCCAAGCGCCTTCGGTCTCTCGCCAGATATGAAGCAGATTGCATTCGCCGTGCGGCGCGGCAATGCCGAGACCAACGGCTATTGCCAGCGGCTGGTGGTCATGCCGCTCGACAGGAGCCAGGCACCGCGGGAGCTCGATCGGGGCGGTGAATATCTCCGTGACGATTTTCGGCTGCGCGAATTTCCGTCGGTCACCGCGGGCTGGGCCAAGGTCAACACGCCGCGCTGGTCGCCAGACGGACAATCGATCGCCTATCTCAAACGGATCGAAGGGTCGAACCAGGTCTGGCTGGCGGACAGCGCGGGAGGAACGGACGCGCGGCAAGTCACCACCCTCCCCGACGATGTCGATGCGTTCGCCTGGCTCGGCGGCGGCGAAGCGCTCGTCGTCGCCACGAGGCCCGGAATAAGACGGGCGGCGCTGGGAATCGCGCAGCAGGCGCGCCGGGGCTTCCTCTACGACGAGAGCATTTCGCCGCAATTCACGTCCCGCCCGATCCCGCGGGAAGCAATCGCGACGGAATACACCACCATCGATCTCGCGACAGGGGAATCCCGAAGCTCCACGCCAGAAGAGATAGCCGTGCTGTCTCCGGAAGGACCGCAAGGTCTCCCCGAGCGGGCGCGTGGCTACGTCGCCGGTCCCGAAGGATGGGCCGCGTGGCTCGAGCCCAAGTTTCCCGACCGCTATATCTCTCCGACGCGGCTGGTTCTGTCCGATCCGACGGACACCCGGATCAGCTGCCCTGCAAAGCTGTGCGAAGGCATCATGCGGATGTGGTGGTCGCCTTCCGAACGCGCGCTCTTCGCCGTCCAGAAGACAGGCTGGGGGCAGAGCAGCATGGGAATCCTGCGCTGGGATATCGGTGCCAGTGTACCGCGCCGCCTGATGGTCAGCGACGACATGCTGATCGGATGCGCTCTGGCCGCAGACGAGATCATCTGCGCGCGCGAAGGAGCGACAACCCCGCGACGGCTGGTGGGGATCGGCCTCGACAATGGCGAGGCGCGACTGATTCACGATCCCAATCCTCTGGTTTCCTCGCTCGACCTTGGTTCGGTCCAGCGTTTCCGGTTCAGCAATGCCTATGGTGTGGAAAGCTATGCCGATCTCGTGCTGCCTCCCGATCATCAGCCGGGTCAACGCCATCCGCTGGTCGTCGTCCAATATATCAGCCACGGGTTCCTGCGCGGAGGCTCGGGGGACGAAGTCCCCGTACAGCCACTGGCTGCTCGCGGTTTTGCCGTTCTCAGTTTCGCCAAGCCCGACCTCGCCCCCGCTGTCGCACAAGCGCAAACCGCGACCGAACTGCTGAGCGCCAACAGGGTCGACTGGCTCGACCGGCGCAATGTCCAGTCCTCGCTCGATATCGCGCTCGATCACGCGATCGGGACCGGCACTGTCGATGCCAGTCGCATAGGCCTCACCGGCTGGAGCGATGGGGTCTCGTCGGCCCAGTTCGCCTTGATCAATTCGCCTCGATACAAGGTCGCCAGCCTCGGATCGTGCTGCGAGGACATGTACAGCTACGTGCTGTCCGCCGGGCCCGCCTACAGTGCATTCACCCGGAGCATCGGCTACCGGTTCCTCGAGGACGGCGCGGAGGAATTCTGGCGCCCGATGTCGCTGATCCTCAACGTGGACCGCGTCGATGTCCCGATCCTCATCCAGAATGCCGACAGCGAATATGAGGGCGGCCTCGATGTGGTCGAGGTCTACCGCCACAAGGGCAAGCCGATCGAGCTTCACGTGTTCGAGGATGAGACGCACTACAAATGGCAGCCTGCCCATCGCAGTGCGGTCTACGAACGGACCACCGAATGGCTCGAGTTCTGGCTCATGAAGCGCAGAAACTGTGTCTCCGAGCGCGACCGGCAATACGACCGGTGGCTGACGATGGAAGGCGCTCCAACACGGGCCGAGTTGACCTGCTCGCCCGGGTCCTAATCCTGCCACGCCCGAGCCCAGTGTTCGGCTTCGGCAAGGTCGAGCAACCGGTAGATAATCGAATCTCCGGTGTAAGCGTCGATCCCCAGGGCCTCTTCGACGGCCGGCAGGTCGAGCAGGCCCTGGCGTGCGAGAATGCCGTCCATCAGGGAGTGCCTGACAGCCTGCCGGTTCCGGTCGAAAATCGCGCGGATGTAGCTATCGGGGCCGGCCTTGGCTGTGCGCGTGAGGATCGAGGGTGGCAATGCATCCGCAAAAGCGCGCCGCGCCACAGAGCGATTCAATCCGCCCTCGCACCATAACCAGGCCGGAATAGCGAGGCACAATTCCATGAGCGGCTGGCTCATCAAGGGCGAAAAGCGCGACATGGGTGATGTCAGTCCGTGAAGATGGTGCTGGCATCGCATGATCAGCGCCAGGTGATCATGCTTGCCGCCGTGCGGCCCGACGGGAACCCTGGTCCAGGGCGCTACCGGTTCGGCACTTTCGAAGTCCGGCGCAGGACGTGACAGCAGACGCGCGTCAGCAGGCCATGGCGGGAAACCAGCGGGCCTCGTCATCCTGCGCCAGATCGCTGTCGCCATTTCGGGAACATCGCAGCCAGTTACGCGACAGCTGTCGAGGAATGTCGAGGCCCAGCCCGCAAGTGTGAATTCGGCTCGCAGTCGATCGGCAATCGGTGCTGCCGAGTGTAGATAGCAGAACAGATTGTCACCGCCGTTGCCGTCCATGATCGTAACCGCGCCGAGGTCATCGGCAGCCTTGGCAAACAACCGGTCGACGCCGTTGAGAAAGGACTTGCGCGAAGGGCGAGGCAAGGCGCCCGAGGCATTTTCGAGAGGGTCGAACAGCGCAGGGTCGTAGATGCCTTCCGCGAGAGGGACATCGAGGTGTTCGGCCAGACGCCGGACGGCTGGTCGCTCGTCGCCGCTGGGATCGGCGGTGGCGGCCGTGACGCATGAAAACGCCGCACCGCCACAATGGAGTGCGCCGCAGATGAACGAGGAATCGACGCCCCCCGATGCGGCCACGGTGACTGGCCCCAGCGATCTTTCCCAGGCGCCAATCACGGCAATCGCCGTCTCGCGCAGCTGGTTGGCCGCATCGCCGAACGAGGGATGGGGGGCGACAGGCATGAAGGCATCGGGTCGCCAGAGGAGCTTTTCCGATATCGAGCGTCCGAAGATGGTGGTCAGGCTGCCGGGCGGTACCTCTCGCACGCCTTCCAGACAGGTGGCGCGCGAGCGCAGCTCGGGTCGGCAAAGAAACGCATGGACGTCCTTCCAGTCGACCCGCAGGTGCACATGCGTGCATCGTTCGAGCACCCGAACGTTAGAGGATATCACCACGTGGTTCTCGGTAGTGACCGAATACACCGGCAGCAGTCCAGAAGGATCGACGAGAACGGATGCCCTGCGCTCGTCAGGGTCAGTCAATACAGCGATGTAGGCACCCCAACACTGATCGAGCAGACGACGAGCCATGCTCTGTGCGTCTTCGTCCATCTCCCGGTCGAACACGATCGAACGGCAGGCCGCCCCGTTGGGACGGGAAAAAAGCGTACCGATCACGATCCCCCTGGAGCCCATGTCGGTCACTGGCATGCCGCCGCCAAGCCAAACCCGCGGCTCATCTGCGCGAAGCGTCCCGAGATCGGAATGCAGCCGTGGGCGAGCGGAAAGTAGCGCACTGTCGGTGAGCGGAACTGCGAGTGCGAATCCGGGGCTGCTCACAGCACCAGCAGCGGGGTATAGCGCTGCACCTCCTCGACGCTGTCGTTGAGCACCACGTCGTCCGCCTGCGCCCAGCAATGGGCCGCAAACGGCGCGAGCTTTACGGCGATGACGACGTTCACAGGGGCGCCACGGGCCGCGAGCCGAACGGCCAGCGCAATGGATCGCGGCAGGCACCGGTTCGCGGCAGTGCGCAAAATGCGGGCATGTTCGAAGGAGCGGACGATACGATCCGCAATCGCAGAATCGCTGCGGGGGCGACCCCGGCGCGCAAGAAGCTGCCGGGTCTCGCTGAGAACGGAATGGAAGCCCGAAGTCGCAATTCGCCGTTCGACACGCCGCTGCGTCCAGAGCGAGTGGGCAATCTCGGACAGGCTGAATGCGCCGAACTCGATAGCCTGCGATGTCCGGGTCGGCGGTGCCCAGTTCAAAGGCCGCGGGAAATCCGGCGGCTGGCGCCAGCGCTCGCGTCCGCTTCGTGCGACCATGTCGAGAAATGTATGGTTCTGGTCTCGGCCAAGACGAAAATACCGGTCCGCGGCCAGGTCGAGGAAGATCAGCTGTCCATCGATCTCACGCCACGCCAAAGCGTCGCGATCAGGGTCCGGATGTACCATGACGGCGGGTGGCGCGCGCACCGCGCAGGCGCGCGCGCCCGATCGGCTCAGTCGTCGGCCATTCCCATCGCATAACGGGAGGGACCGGTGCTCAGATCGACATCGAAGATTGCATTGCCCTTGGTTTCGACGGACGCCTGTCCGAGTTCCACCACCGGCTCTTCGATTGCTTGTGGTTCTTTCATTGATCTTCTCCTTGTCAAAATCGCGACTCCAAATGCCGCCAACCAAGACTGGTTCGACAAAGACGATCATTCCAATTTATAATGTAATTATAATCGGCACCCGGCCCAAAGGGTGCGACCGGGCAATGGAAGCACTCGTTGGCAAGTACCTCGATACCTTTGGCTTGCGGCTTGGACATGCGTATCGATGCCCGGTCGCAGGGAATTTGAGTTCCCGGCCTAAATATATGACGGAAACACCGCCGAAGCAAAGAACTTGTTCGCAAGACCTTTACGCGCAGTATCGAGAAAATAGGCAATTCATTGCTGGCGGACCTTCTATTCTTTCTCGCGCCCAGCAGCGCGGCGCCGGGCCTTCGCGAATTCACGATCGCTGGCGATGAAGCGTTCGAGCATCGGCCCGATCAGCGCGGCTGGTTGCGGCGCGTCCTTGACCGCTCCGCCATTAAGGATGGTGCCGTAATCGACCAGCTGGCGATGCAGGCGTGCAGGGATCTCGACCGACAGCCGGACCGGCTTTTCATCGGTGATATCGGACATCTTCAAACGGGTCATGACCCACTCTCCAGCACAATGTCGCGCGTAACCAGCACGCGCACCGGGTAGCCGGGCCGGATGGTGAGCGTCGGGCGAACATCGAGCTCGCGGGAAACGACCTGCTCACCAGCCCGGCCGATGCTGTCCTGGCTGCCGCGGCGCAGCGCGCGGACCAGTTCGCTGTCCCCACCTGCCCCGAGTTCGCCGCCGATGCCGAGTATCGTCGAGACCAGCGCGGCTTTCAGCACCCCGCCCCAGTGGTAATCCACCCGGTCTTCGAGCCCCGCATATCCGGCGGGATCGGCGGCAGGCTGGCGCTCGAGCACGATCGAACGACCATCGGGGAGGATCAGGCGGTTCCAGGCCAGCAGCACGCGGCGATGGCCAAAGCCGACATCGGACTGGTAATCACCGATCAACCGCGCGCCCTGCCCGATCAGCAAGCGTTGTCCCGTCACGCTGTCATAGACGTTCTGGGTCACCTGCGCGGTCACCAGCCCGGGCTGGTCGGACCGGATCCCGGTAATGAGCGCCGCGGGAATGATCGAACCCGATTGCAGGACGGCTGCAGTCGGCGCCGCCTCAAGTTGCTGCATCGAAGCCGTCCTGCGTTCGGCCGGCCGGTCGAGGAATGCGCGCGCGGCCGGTGGCGCGTCAGCACCGATACCCGGGGCTGACCCGAGCCCGCTAGCGACATCCGTTTGCACGAGACTGGCGGGCTGAGCCCCGCCGCCAAAGAACAGGCGGCTGGCTCTCGCAGCTTCGCTCTCCTGCGCGATGCGCTGACGCGCGGCCTCCCGCGCGGCGATCGCTGGCGATTGCGAAGCCGGCCGAGCGCCCACGGGCGGAAGCGCGGCGACAGCGCCGCGATCCTGCGCATCGAGAATCGGCTTGCCGAGGTCGCCGGGCAAGGGCGGCCCGAGCCTGGGCACCTGCGTATAGTCCCGGGGCGCCGACGCGAGGCCGTCCGCGACAGCAGTGCTTTCGGTATTCACCAATTCCTCGCCCTGCTCGTGCGACGCCGGCCGGAGCGCGAACAGCAAGGCGCCGCCGACCAGGGCCAGACCGGCGGCGCTGGTGATGCCAATGGCCTTGCGCGACAACCGGACCACGCGCGGCCCTTCCCCGCGCAGTCTCACGATCGACTCCGCATTGTCCGGTTGGCGGTCGAGAGGCTCCTCGCTCATGACGACCCGCGCGCACGGTTGGTGATCCTGACGCGCACCTGCCCGCGGCCGGCGCCCAGGCGCAGTTCGGCCTTGTCGAACAGGCGATCGACGATGATGTAGCGGCCCGATACCCGGTAGTTGGCGAGCTCGGCCCCGTCGTCTTCGCCGATAATGAAGAAAGGTGGCATCTCGCCCTGCGCGATGTCGGGCGGAAACTCGATCAGCGTGCGCCGTCCGTCGTCGAAGACGCGGACCGGTCGCCAGTCCGGACGGTCGCCGGACAAGCGATAGGCGAAATTCAGGTCTTGGAGCGCAAATCCTTCGGCGACCGGAGCGGTCCGTGTGGCTTCGGTTTCCGCCTTGCGCAGCGCGATCAACTCGTCTTGCGGATAGATCCAGCTGACCGAGGCCATGTAGATGCGCGGGTTGGCGCGCAACTCGACATGATAGGTGCGCCGGTCGGTATTGATCACGAGATTGGTCGCGATATCGGGCCGGGTCGGCTTGACGAGAATATGCACCCTGGCAGTCGCACCGCTACCGCTGATCGTGTCGCCAATCATCCAGCGCACCGTATCGCCTGCGGCAACCGGCCCGGGTCCGACCAGTGTCTCACCCTCCTGCAAAGCGATGTCGGTCACCTGCCCCGGCTTGGTGTAGACCTGGAACAGGGCGCCTTCGTTATAGGCATAACGCTGGATGGCATTCTGGAATCCGGCATTGTCGGGCTGGACCCGGGCGGAATCGTTCGCCGCTCCAACCTGCTCCTGAGGATCGGGGGCGGGATCGGAGGCAGGGGAGCGGCGCGCGGCAGCGGGGGAGGACTGCCGCGAAAGAAGGAGGCGTGCGCCAGCGACACGATGGCCTGCGTTCGGCGGTAATCGAACGATGGCGCTCAACGCCGCCGCAGCGGCCTGCGACTGGGGGGCAGGCGTCGCCGACGCGGGCGCGGCGGCTGCAAGCGAGAGAACGCCGACGAGGCTGGAACGAATGAAGGTTTGCGGGCGGGACATCAGCCGAGCTCCTTTGACCAGTTGATAGAGGTGACGAAAATTCCCAGCGGATTGCGCGTCAGCGCATCTGGATCGCGCGGTGGCTGGACCGCGATCCCCAGGATCGCGGTCCAGCGGCTCGTCTCGGCAAGCGCGCCGTCGCGGTAGCGCCGCTCGACCCAGGCGACGCGGAAACTCTTCGGCGAAGCGCGGATCACGCTGGTGACCTCGATCGCCACCTGTTCGTGGCCGACCACAGCGAACGGATCGTTGGCGCGCGCATACTCGTTGAGCGCGAGCGCGCCGCGATCGCTCGCAAAGTCGTAGGCCCGCAGCCAGTTCTCGCGCACGACGATCGCGTCGTCGGGAATGGACCGGACGTTCTCGATGAAGCGCGCGAGATGGAAGGCGATCTGGGTATCGCCGGGCGTAAAGCCGGCGTCGGCGGGGGCAACGCTGCGCGCTTCGCCCAGCTTGTCGACCTCGACGACCCAGGGGACGATCGTTCCGCGCGCATTCTGCCACATGAGACCGCCGGTCAGGATGGCCGAGAGACCAAGTGCCCCGAAGAACGCGAAGCGCCAGCTTTTCGCCTGGACGCGCGCCGAACCGATGCGGTCATCCCAGACCTGCGCCGCGCGCTGGTATGGCGTCTCTGCCTGCGGGGTCTTGCCGTACCGGATCGAAGGGCGTTTGAACATTTGCCGTCAGTCCTTTTCTCGTGTGTCGATCGAGGCGCCTGCGCCATGGCCGTCGCCGGCGCGCACGGTGTGCGCGGCGAGCGATGCGGAGTGGCCGAGGCTCTGGCGCTGCTTCATGGATCTGGCCCAGGATGGCGGGCCGTCGCTGCTCGCTGCCTGTCCGCTATCGGACGGCGGGGAACCTGGGGCAGGCACGATACGCCCTCCCATGTGACCGACCGCCGAGCGCGCACCCTCCCGGAAATTGCCTCGGGCACTGTCGGTTGCGGCGCGCAGCGGAGACATCGCCGCGCCGCCCGCGGCGCGCCCGACACCGGCCATACCGCCCGCCACAGCTGCTCCGCCGCTCCTGCCCGCCGAACCCGTGGCATAGGCCATGGTCGCACCGCCGGCGGCGCGCGAGGTGCCGCGCGCGACCGAAGAGGCGGCGCTGGCAACCGCACCGCCGGCCAGTTTGGCCCCGGCGACGCCGCCAACCGCCGCACCACCTGCGAGAAGGGCAGTCCCGGCTGCCGCGCCGGCACCCAGTTGCGGCCCGCCCGCGACGATCCCGTTGGCGATGCCGGGGCCGAAAATGCCGAGGCCGAGCAGCGTCAGGCTGGCGAGCACGATGGCCAGGACATCCTCGATCGTCGGCTCGCCCGGAATGGCGCCGGTGAACTCGGCGAAGAGGGTCGAGCCGATGCCGATGATCACGGCGAGCACCAGCACCTTGATCCCCGAGGAGACCACATTGCCGAGCACGCGCTCGGCCATGAAGGCTGTCTTGCCGAACAGGCCGAAAGGAATGAGCACGAAACCCGCAAGCGTCGTCAGCTTGAACTCGATCAGGGTGACGAACAGCTGGATCGCGAGGATGAAGAAGGCGATGATGACCACCGCCCATGCGACGAGCAGGATGACGATCTGCAGGAAGTTCTCGAAGAAGCTCACATAGCCGAGCAGGTCTTCCATGGATTCGAGCAGTGGCCAGGCGGCATCGATGCCGACCTGCGCGACCCGGCCCGGCTGCAGGAGGTCGGCAGCCCCGAGCCCGGAGCCGCTGGCCTTGAGGCCGAGCCCGGCAAAGCTGTTGAAGACGATGTTCGCGAGCGCGCTCCAGTTGCCGATGATGTAGGCGAAGATGCCGACAAAGAGCGTTTTCTTGACGAGGCGGGCGATGATGTCGTCCTGCTCGCCCCAGCTCCAGAACAGGGCAGCCAGCGTCACATCGATCACGATCAGCGTGGTCGCGATGAAGGCGACCTCGCCCGAAAGCAGCCCGAAGCCGCTGTCGATGTACCGCGAAAATACCGCCAGGAAGCGATCGACGACGCCGGTCCCGCCCATGTCAGCGCTCCTCGCGCGTTGGCGACGAGCGAAGGACCGGATCGGACAAAGCCGACTCCTTATTCAGCCCGGAATAGGCATCGGGATGCTCGACGCCGAAGAATCGTCGCCGCTTCTCGGCCCAGGCCGCCCGGCAATCGGGCGAAGACAGCGCGAGCTCTCCCATATCCGAACACGCTCCGAGACGGGCGGGCAGCGGATCGCCATCGGGCACCCGGACGGTAGCGGCCGGCTCGACGCGTGGCCCGGGCTCCTCGCGCAACTGCACGAGCGTCATGGCGAGCGCGAGGCCGACAAAAACGGCCGCACCAATCCGCGCGATGAGCTTTCCGTCCATGACGGATCAGTCCGATCCGCCGGGCACGTAGCGGGGCCGATCGGCGAGAAAACGCCGGAGTTGTTCGTGCGCCTGGCGCTTGGCCGCCGCGCGGTCGGCCGCGTGGAGCGCCTGCGCGCGGCTCGAGGCCGCCAGCGTTGCCGTCAGATCGGCGAGCTGGCGCGCTTGCAGCGCGAGCAGCTGATTGCCGGCCTGGGCCGCCTGCAGCGCCCCTGTGGCGGACTGGCTCGCGCCGACCAGGCTGCCAATCGCCGCGCGCGAGCCTTCGATGTTGGCGACCGCGCCCGCCTGGACTTTCAGCGCGTCCTCGAAGCCGGCAATGCTGTTCTGCCAGCGTGCTTCGGCGCCTTCGACCATGGCCTGCTGCGAGGCGCCGAGCGGAACGTTCCGGTACTGGGCCGCGAAGGCCGTCTCGATCTCGCGCACATCGTAGGCGATGCGTTGGGCCTGGCTCAGCAGTTGCTGTGTCTGCCGGATCTGGTCCTGCAAGGGCTGAAGGATGCTCGTCGGCAGGCGCTCGAGGTTCTTCGCCTGGTTGATGAGCGACGTCGCCTGGTTCTGCAGCATGCGGATCTGGTTGTTGATCTGCTCAAGCGTGCGAGCGGCAGTCAGCACGTTCTGCGCGTAATTGGACGGATCGTAAACGATCCCGCCGAACTGGGCGTGTGCAGGCGTCGATACCAAGGCGCTCGTACTCGCCAAGGCGAGCGCAATGCCCATGGCCATGCTGCGGAAGATTTTTCGAGAGGTCACTTCAGGTCTCCTTCTGGTGGGTTTGGGGGGTCGGAAGAGTGCGCATCGCTGCCGAGCAATTCGGCGGCCCAGTGGAGGCCGCGATACCTCAGCCAGTGGACGGCAAAGCCGCTCCGACCATGCTTTTCGATGATGCGGGACATAGCGAGCTGGTCGCTCTTGGAAGAAGCGGCGGCAAAGGCGAGCGCCACTTCGCCAAGGCCAAGTTCGAACAGGCGATTACCGCGAGAGGACTGACAGTAATAATCGCGCTTGGCCGTTGCCCGGCTGAGGATTTCAATCTGGCGGTCGTTCAGTCCGAAGCGGCGATAGATACCCAAAATCTGGGGTTCGACCGCCCGGTCATTGGGCAGGAAGATTCGCGTCGGACAGCTTTCGATAATCGCCGGCGCGATCGCCGAGGTCTCGATATCGGCAAGGCTTTGAGTGGCGAAAACGACGCTCGCATTCTTCTTGCGCAGGGTCTTGAGCCATTCGCGCAGCTGCGCGGCGAAGGCCGGACTGTCGAGCACCAGCCAGCCTTCGTCGATAATAATGAGTGTGGGCGAGCCGTCGAGGCGACCTCCGATACTGTGAAACAGATATGACAGCACGGCGGGCGCAGCCGCCGATCCGGTCAGCCCTTCGGTCTCGAACGCCTGAAAACTCGCTTCGCCCAGCCGTTCGCTTTCGGCATCGAGCAGCCGTCCAAACGGCCCGCCGACGCAGTAGGGGGCAAGCGCCTGCTTCAATGCCTGCGATTGCAAAAGAACAGCGAGCCCGGTGAGCGTGCGCTCAGCGACCGGCGCGCTCGCCAGCGAGCTCAGCGCCGACCACAGATGATCCTTGGTCTCCGGATCGATTGCGACGCCCTCCGCAACGAGGATCGCCTGAAGCCATTCCGAGGCCCAGTTGCGCTGTGCCGGCTCATCGATCCGCGCCAACGGTTGCAGCAGGACCGCCTCGTCGCTGTCCTCGGAAAGACCCGACCCCAGATCCTGCCAATCGCCGCCGCACGCGAGCGCGGCCGCACGGATCGAGCCACCGAAATCGAAAGCGAAAATCTGCGACCCGGCATAGCGGCGAAACTGCAACGCCATCATTGCCAGCAAGACCGATTTGCCCGCCCCGGTCGGACCGACGACGAGGCTGTGTCCGACGTCACCGACATGAAGCGAAAATCGGAAGGGGGTCGAGCCTTCGGTCTTGGCGTAAAACAACGGCGGCGCGTCAAAATGCGTATCGCTTTCCGGTCCGGCCCAGACGGCCGAAAGCGGCATCATATGCGCAAGGTTCAGCGTCGAGATCGGGGGCTGGCGAACATTGGCGTAGACATGGCCGGGCAGCGATCCGAGCCAGGCCTCGATCGCATTCATGCCTTCGGTCACACAGGTAAAGTCGCGGCCCTGGATGACCTTCTCGACCAGCCGCAGCTTCTCGGCGGCAAGCGCCGGTTCCTCGGCCCACACCGTAACGGTCGCGGTGACCAGCGCGAGCCCGACATGGTCGGCGCCCAGCTCCTGTAGAGCGGCATCGGCATCCTCGGCCTTGTTGGCCGCATCGCTGTCGACCAGCACCGAGGCCTCGTTGGTCATCACTTCCTTGAGGATCGCGGCGACCGATTTGCGCTTCGCAAACCACTGCCGGCGGATTTTCGAGAGCAGCTTCGTCGCATCGCTCTTGTCGAGCATGATCGCCCGCGTCGCCCAGCGATAGGCAAAGCCCTGCGCATTGAGATCATCAAGCAGCCCGGGGAATGTCGCGCTCGGAAAGCCGATCACGGTCAGTGTCCGCAGATGGGCCGAACCCAGGCGCGGTTCGAGACCGCCGGTCAGCGGCTCGTCGGCAAGCAGCGCATCGAGATGCATCGGGGTTTCGGGAACGCGTACATCGTGCATCCGCGTCGAGATGCAGCTGTGAAGATAGCTCAGGGTCTCGCCATCATCGAGCCATTGGACCTCGGGAAAGAACCCTTCGAACAGGCGCAGCAGCCGGTCGGTCCGATCGGCGAAGCCCTCGAGAAGCTCGCGCGGATCCACGCCTTTCTCGGCCTTTCCTTCGTAGAGCCAGCTTTCAGCCCGCGCGGCATCCTCGGCAGGCGGCATCCATAGGAAGGTCAGAAAATAGCGGCTCTCGAAATGCGCGCCCTCCTCTGCGAACTGCGCGGCGCGCTCTCGTTCGACCAGTGCCGAGGCCGGATCGGGAAATGCGCAGACGGGATAATCCAGTGCCGGACGGCGCACGGCCTCGACGAAGATCGACCAGCCCGAACCGAGCCGGCGCAGCGCACTGTTCAGGCGCGCCGTCGTTGCAACCAGTTCGGCAGGGGTCGCGCTGTCGAGATCCGGCCCGCGAAAGCGAGACGTGCGCTGGAAGCTGCCGTCCTTGTTGAGCACGACGCCGGGGGCGACGAGCGCCGCCCATGGCAGGAAGTCCGCAAGCCGGTCGGCCTTGTTCCGATATTCGCGCAAGCTCAGCATGGCTCAGACCTGCAGATGCGCGGGGAACCGCAGATGCCGCCGCGCGACATCGACGAATTGAGGATCGTGCCGGGCGGCCCAGACCGCGACCATGTGGCCGAGCGCGAAAAACGCGACGCCTGCGATCCACAGCTGCAGACCCAGTCCGATCGCACCCGCCAGCGTCGCGTTGGCGATGGCAAGTCCGCGCGGCGCACCGCCGAGCAGGATATGCTCGGTCAGCGCCCGGTGGACAGGGACGGCAAAGCCGTTCGGCAGAGAAGATTGACCGCTATCCATCACACCAGCGCTCCGCCGCCGAAGGAGAAGAACGAAAGGAAAAAAGAGGACGCGGCAAAGGCGATCGAAAGCCCGAAGACGATCTGGATCAGGCGCCGGAAACCTCCCGAGGTATCCCCGAAAGCAAGTGCCAGCCCGGTGGCGATGATGATGATCACCGCGACGATCTTGGCGACCGGGCCCTGGATGGATTCGAGGATCGCCTGGAGCGGCGCTTCCCACGGCATCGACGAGCCGGCGGCATGGGCGGGCGCCGCAAATGCCAGCGCAATGACGCTGCCAACGATCAAAGCGGACAGGCGCGGGTGCGCTCGCGACAAGATATGGGTCACGAATGGTCTCCTGTTGTGGATGGAAGGGGTGCGAGGACGTATTCGCCGGCGGCATCGAGTCCGCGCACTTCGGCGAGTTCGGCAAGGCGCCGCCCGGTGCCGTCGCGCACGAGCACGGCGATGATATCGATGGTTTCGGCGATCAGCGCGCGCGGCACGGTGACCACGCTTTCCTGGATCAGCTGTTCAAGCCGCCGCAGCGTGCCAAGCGCCGAGCCGGCGTGGAGCGTGCCGACCCCGCCTGGATGACCGGTGCCCCAGGCTTTCAGCAGATCGAGCGCCTCGGCACCGCGCACCTCGCCGATGGGAATGCGGTCGGGCCGCAGGCGCAGCGCCGACCGGACAAGATCGGACAAGGTGGCAACGCCGTCCTTGGTCCGCAGCGACACCAGATTGGGCGCTGCACATTGCAGCTCCAGCGTATCCTCGATGAGGACGACACGGTCGGACGTGGCTGCGACCTCGGCGAGCAACGCATTGGTGAGCGTCGTTTTGCCGGTCGAGGTGCCGCCAACCACCAGAATGTTCTTTTTCGCAGCGACTGCACCGGCAAGCGCTGTGGCCTGCCATTTGCTCATGATCCCGGTCGTCACGTAATCGGCCAGCGAGAACACCGCGATGGCTGGTTTGCGAATGGCAAAGCTGGGAGCGGCAACCACCGGGGGCAGCAGACCTTCGAAGCGCTCGCCGCCTTCCGGCAGTTCGGCGGACACACGCGGTGCGCTAGCATGCACCTCGGCGCCGACATGATGGGCGACCAGCCGGATGATCCGCTCGCCATCGGCTGCGCTCATCAGACATTCGGTCGCCGCGAGACCCTCGCCCAACCGGTCCACCCAGAGACGCCCGTCGGGGTTGAGCATGACTTCGATGACATCGGGCTCGTCGAGCCAGCGGGCGATGTCGCCGCCAAGCGCAGTGCGCAGCATGCGCGCGCCGCGCGATGAGACTTCGGATCGAAGGGGGATGACCCTCATGGACTGCCTCGGATGCGGCAACCGACCATCGGCTGCATTCGCGAGGCAGATCAAAAAGACATTACTTTGCCCTCAGGCAATAGCGATCTGCGATGAGGGTAGAAGAGCGAAGAATAAGAAAGAAAGGAAAAGGCCAAATCGGAAGGTCGCCGCCGTCCAAGCTCCAACGCCGCGCGATCATGGTTGCTTTGCATGGCCAGGTTTGGTCTTATCGGTGCACCGATTTCAATGAAGGTTGTTCCTTGCGCAGACCCGGCCCCGCCTATCTCGATTTCATGGCCTCAACTCCGGTCGATCCCTCGGTGATCGATGCGATGGCGGATGCGATGAGCAATGACTGGGGCAATCCGCATTCGGATCATGCGCATGGCCTGCAGGCCTCGAAAATTGTCGAACGATCGCGCGAAGCGCTCGCAACGCTGCTCGGTGCCGGAGAGGACGAAATCCTCTTCACCAGCGGAGCAACCGAGGCGAACAACCTCGCCATCAAAGGTGTCATGAGCTCAGCGGAACGACGCGGAAACCATCTGGTGGTGTCGTCGATCGAGCACAAATGCGTGCTGGAAGCCGCCCGTTCGCTCGTGAAAACCGGGATCGAGGTCACCGAAGTCAAACCGGGGGCAGATTGCCGCGTTCGCGCAGAAGCCATCGCGCAGGCCCTGAGGCCCGACACGGCGCTCGTATCGGTCATGCACGCCAACAACGAAACCGGCGTCATTCAACCCGTGCGCGAGATTGCCGAAATCTGTCATCGCCAAGGTGTCCTGTTTCACACAGACGCGGCGCAGACCGTCGGAAAGATCGATGTCGATTTCACTTATATCGGTGCCGATCTGCTGAGTTTCTCCGGTCACAAGTTCTACGGTCCAAAAGGCATCGGCGGGCTTGCCGTGTCGCGCGCCGAGCGGTTACGGCTCGTTCCGCAGCTTGATGGCGGTGGACAGCAGCCTCTCGGACGCAGCGGTACAGTGCCGGTTCCGCTTTGCGCCGGGCTTGCAGCGGCGGCGCGGCTTTACGAGCGCCACGGCCAGTCGGCACGCACACATATTCAATCATTACAAAGACTTTTCGAAGATCGGATCACCAGGAAGGGATGCCCTTTTACTATCAATCCGCATGCCGAGCGCATCCCGGGTTGCACAAGCCTCAGGGCCGAGGGAGTGAATGCGGAAGACATCCTCTTGCATGCCCGCGGCGAACTATCGGCATCGACAGGCTCAGCCTGCAACTCAGGCAGCATCGAGCCGTCTTACGTCCTGTTGGCGCAAGGGCTTTCCTTTGACGAGGCTTCGTCGTCCGTTCGCATCGGGATTGGCCGAACCACTTCCGAGGCGGACATTGACCGTGCCGTCACTGCGCTCTTGGCTGCGTACGAGAAAGCCTACCGCGCCGCTGCCTGAAGCCTAAAACTTCGTACAAGAGGCGCGGGCAGGGTTGCCAACTGGGGGAAATCCCCAGTAGGAACAAATCATGCTCAGAGGACCCCTTGGACAGCCCGGCGTCAAGACGCGCTTCGCGGGACATGAAACCTTCCCGCTGAGGCGGCTGTGGCTGCGCAAGGCTTACGATGCCGTCTGCGAGGATTCGGAAGCTCCGGCCCCCAATACCTTCGACAAGGACGAAGGGATCATCCGGTTCGGGGTCGGCAAGAATATGGTTGCGGCGATCAAGCATTGGGCGCTCGCGTGCCGAATCATTGAAGAAGACCCGGAGAGGGGTGTCGGTGCCTTGAAGGCAACGCCCTTCGGAGATCTCATCTTTGACCGCGATTCAGGTCTCGATCCGTTCATGGAAAGCCTCGCGACCACATGGCTGCTCCATTGGCAGATCGCCAGCAATTTCGAGCGCGCCACGACGTGGTATTATGCGTTCAACCATCTGAATGCACATGGGTTCGACCGCGACGGCATTGCCGAGCCGATCCGGCTGCTGTGTGCCCAACTCGACCGGTCGCGGGCCTCCTCCACAACGATCAAGCGCGACGTGGAATGCTTTGTCAGATCCTATGTCGCCAAGGTCGGCGCGGGCGCGGTTGACGATCAGGTGGAAACCGTACTTGGCGAACTTGGCCTTATGCGCGAAGTGTCATCGCGATCGTTCGCTTTCCGCCATGGGCCCAAGCCCGGCTTGCCCGACGGTATCTTCCTTTTTGCGCTTGCAGATTTCTGGGCGAGGCGTGCGCCCGAGCAAGCAACGCTCGCCATCGATACGCTGGTATACGAGCCCGGATCGCCGGGGCGGATCTTCAAGCTAGACGAGGATGCGCTGATCGACCGGCTTGTCGATATCGAAAGGGTCGCCAAGGGCGCCTTTCTGTGGACCGACAGCGCAGGTGTGCGCGCGATTGCCAGGCGGGGAGAAGGCCTGCCTGATCCGGCCTCCTTCATCGCCAGCGCCTATCCGCACACCAAGGCGCTCGCGGCATGACGCAGGCCTATCTCTCAGACCATGTTTCGGTCGCCCCGCGCTACCAAAGATCGATCAGGATCGATGCCGATTTTGGCCAGGCCGATCCCCTCTCCGGCTATGTACTTCAAGGATCGGCGCGCGATGCGTTGACCACCACGCTCCGCCTCGCGACAAACGGCCAGGGCGCGTTCACCTGGACGGGCCCTTACGGCGGCGGCAAGTCGAGCCTCGCGCTTGCGCTTGCCTCCTACTCGCTCGGGCGCGGGCCCGCCTACAGGGAAGCGAAGCAACTGCTTGGCGATGTGCCCGAAGTGGCCGACGTTTTCGGGCGTGCGCCCAAAGACTGGCTCTGCGTGCCGGTGAGCGGTCGGCGGGGCAACCCGGTGGCGGACCTGCGCGAAGCGGTCGCATCCGCAATCGCTGGCGAGCCGGGCCACGCTCGGACCAAGCGGTCCAGGATGGAAGCCGCTGACGGGCGCGATATCGTCGAGCGGCTGCAACGCGAGGTTGAAGCGCGTCCCAAGGGCGGGGTTCTCGTCGTTGTCGACGAACTGGGCAAATATCTGGAAGGTGCTGCCGATCACGCCGTCGACATCCATTTCTTCCAGGATCTCGCAGAGGCGGCCAATCGCAGCGAGGGAAGACTTATCGTTGTGGGCGTGCTGCACCAGGCTTTCGAGCGCTATGCGGATCGCCTCGGGCAAAGCGTCCAGGACGAATGGCGCAAGGTTCAGGGCCGCTTTGCGGATGTCCCGATCATTACGGCGGTCGACGAGGTCATCGAATTGGTCGGTCGTGCCGTCACGACAGAGCGTTCGCACCCTCAGTCGCATCAAATTGCCGCTATTGTTGCCAGCGAGATTGCCGAACGGCGACCAGGTGTGCCCAAGGATCTTGCGGAAAGGCTCGACGATTGCTGGCCTCTCAACCCTGCGGCGGCAGCGCTGCTCGGGCCGATCACCCGGCGGCGCTTCAGCCAGAACGAACGCAGCCTGTTCGGTTTTCTTGCCTCGGCGGAACCCAGCGGCTTCACCGAATTCCTTCAGCGCACGACACTCGCCTCGGGAAGAACCTTCGGACCGGCAGAACTTTGGGATTATCTGCAGGTCAATCTGGAGCCTGCGATCATGGCTTCGCCCGACGGCCATCGATGGGCACAGGCCGCAGAGGCCATAGCGAGGGCGGGCCGCGACGGCACCCACCTGCGCTTGCAGATCGCGAAGACCGTGGCGGTCATCGATCTGTTCAGCAATGGATCGGGTCTGGCAGCCTCATCCCGGACGATTGCGGCAAGCCTCGGTCATTCCGATGCGGACGTCGAAGAGCAGCTTGCCGATCTCGTGAAGATTTCGGCGCTGGTCTACCGTCGCCATCTCGGCGCCTATGCAATCTATGCCGGCAGCGATTTCGACATTGAGGGCGAAATCGAGGCCCGCATCGCCGAACGCGGGCGGCTCGAGATAGCGTCTCTGAACGATCTCGCCTCGCTGCAGCCGATTCTGGCCAAGCGGCATTACGCCGAATATGGCACGCCGCGCTGGTTCGACGCACAAATCGGCGAACTGGCGCCGCAAGGGCTTGGTCCGAAAGACGTTCGGGTTAGCGCCGGGGCTGCTGGCAAGTTCCTGCTGCTTCTGCCTGGGATCGACGTCGATCCCGGCCAAGCGGAGGCGAGTCTGATCGAAGTCTCGCGCACGGAGCATCGGCACGGTCTGCCCGTAATTGTTGGTCTTGCATCGAACAGTGCGGACATTCGCAAAACAGCGATCGAGCTCGAAGCCGCGCGAGACGTGCGCAACGAAAGCCCCGAACTGGCCGGAGATGCAGCCGCCAGGCGCGAGATCGATGCCCGCATTGCCCATTTGTCCGCGCAGCTGGAAGGTCTCCTGAGAGAGGGTTTCGAGCGCGCGCACTGGTTCGACACTGGTAAGCCGCTCGATTTGCAGTCGCTTTCCTATGGCCTGTCGCAAGCAGCAAGCGATATCGCCCGGCGGACTTTCCGGCAGGCTCCGATCGTGCATTCCGAACTCATCAATCGTCGGCGGCCTTCGAGCAATTCCAATGCGGCGTTGCGAGCCCTGTTGCATGCTATTGTAGTGGGCCGCGGCGAGCAGCACTTCGGGATCAAGGGCTATCCGGCCGAGAAGGGCCTAGCGGTTACCGTTCTGGAACGCGCGGGTCTCTATGTCCGGCAAGGCGAGCGGTGGGACTTCGTTCCGCCCGGCGAAACCAGCACGTTCGCCCCTCTCTGGTCGCTAACCGATGGCCTGCTCGAAGCCGGCGAGCAGGTTGGTGTTGCCGACATCTACCGGGCTTGGGGCGAGCCGCCTTACGGCGTGCAGCAAGGCGTGATGCCCCTATTGCTCGTGACCTATCTTTTCTCGCGCCGTCACAGCACTGCGATCTATGCGAAAGAGGCCTTCCAGCCGGCAATATCCGATCTGGTCATGGATCTTCTGCTGCAGGACCCCGACCATATTGCGCTGAGATCGGTTCCGACCGATGCCGCGAATGCGGTCGCGCTGAAGGAGTTTGCAGCCGTCGCGAGCGAATTCGTCGAAGAGGCGCCGTCGGAGGAGCCGCTCGAGATAGCACAGGCGCTCGTGCAGTTTGCGTACAGCCTTCCCAACTGGTCGCGCAAGGCGCAAGCCACGCTCTCCAAGCAAGCAATCGATGTGCGTCGCTTGTTGCTAGATGCGGACGATCCCTACCAGCTCCTCTTCGTCGACATCCCCGAAGCGCTCGAGGCTTCGGGCGAAGGCACCGCACCTGCGCTGCGCACGGTCCTGAGCGAACTTGATCACGCTTACCCAGACATGATCGAGGATCTGAAAACCCGGATGCTGGAGGGCCTGAAACACCGCGATGCAGGAAATCTCTCCGAGTTGGTGGAACGAGCCAAGCGAATAGCGGGTCACGGGGGAGACGACCTCAAGCTTCGAGGCTTCATCACGAGGCTGGCCGAGTTCGATGGGTCGACGGAAAGCATGGCGGAAATTTGCGGTCTCGTGATGGGTAAGCCGGTGACG
The DNA here is from genome assembly GCF_001634625.1 of Croceicoccus bisphenolivorans. GTDB lineage: Bacteria > Pseudomonadota > Alphaproteobacteria > Sphingomonadales > Sphingomonadaceae > Croceicoccus > Croceicoccus bisphenolivorans. The sequence continues at coordinate 141,159 of NZ_LRSE01000010.1, forward strand.
ACGTGGCACGATCTCGAGCCGAGTCGGGCGGGGATGCAGCTGTCGGAATACGCCTACCGGTTCCGCCGCGTGGAACTGTTCGGCGACAGCGACCAGCAACCGACCCAGACCGCGGTGATGGTGATGGCGGGTGTCGGGTCGACCGAACGAAGCGTCGTCCGCAGAGCACAGATTGCAACCGAGGCGCAGAAGCGCCTCGGGCCACTCCTCGACGAGATCGGCAAGACGCTCGACGCCGCACAGCTCGAGCCCGATATGGTGCTCGCCGTGATCGCGGAGCTCGCACAGCGTTATATCGAGGATGACGGCGAGCGCGATGTCACTGTGCCCATCAGCGCGGAGAAGGAAGCGTGACCGGCGAGGCGATGCATGTTCTGGGTCTGTCCGGTGGACGAGACAGCGCTGCCCTCGCGGTCTGGATGCGCGATCACCGCCCGGACATCGATGTGCGGTATTTCTTCACCGACACCGGCAAGGAGCTACCCGAGGTCTACGATTATCTCGGCCGCCTTGAGGGCTTCCTTGGCAAGCCCATTGAAATGCTCAACCCTGGTCGGGACTTCGATTTCTGGCTAGCCGAATACGGCCATTTTCTGCCTTCCCCGCGGACACGCTGGTGCACCCGGCAGTTGAAAATTCAGCCATTCCAGAAGTGGCTCAAACCGCATCTCGACGCAGGCGTGGAGGTGCATTCCTATGTCGCGATCCGCGCCGACGAACCGAGCCGTTCGGGGATGATCGCAACCCACCCCAACATGCACGTCCATTTCCCATTGAGGGAGGCCGGTCTTGACAAGGCATCGGTCATCGGCCTGCTGGAAAACTCCGGACTCGGCCTGCCGGACTATTACCGCTGGCGCTCTCGCAGCGGTTGCACATTCTGCTTTTACCAGCAGAAAATCGAATGGGTGCGGCTGATGCGCGAGCACCCGGACGCCTTCGAGGAAGCCAAGCGCTACGAAAAATCAGCCATCGAGCACGGTTCGCCGTTCACCTGGACCCAGAACGAAAGTCTCGAAGAACTGGCGCGGCCGGAGCGGGTTTCCGAGATCGAGCGTAATCATGAAGAGCGCAAGGCACAGGCGCTCGCTCGCAGAATGCCAAATCCGCTGCGAGCACGGATCACCGATGAGACGGTGGAACAGATGCTGGCCGACGAGGAGAGCGGCTGCCTCGTCTGCCACAAATAGCCAGCCGCCAGCTTTCTGCTCAACGAAGGCGCGAACCCGCACCCAGTATATGCCTCGGAGTGTCCCGGGTCCGAGAATTCTTCTATCACAATTCTGTTGCCTCTTGCCCGAGCATGCTTTTCTTACCAGCCGAAATATCGCTAGGTAATCAAAGCACATGGATACAACCGCTGGGGGTAGGGTCTCTTGACCATCGATGTAGAAAAGGCCTTTCGGGCAAATCCAAGAAGCGTCTTACAATTCCTGCAGGTCCCGGGGCAGGGTTGCTACATTCCCGCATATCAACGGGAATACCGGTGGGATAAAGAAAACGTCAATCGACTGTTCGAGGATGCGCTTCACGGCCTGAGCCTGCTCCCTGAGCGCGAGGAAACGATCAGCTTCCTCGGTACGATCATCGCGATCCACGACACCCAGTATGTGACCGTGAAGCCGCATTTCCGGAACGAGATGCCACGGCCGGTGATGACGATCATCGATGGCCAGCAGCGCATCTCGACGTTCATTCTGCTTTTTGTTGCAATTCACAATCTTCTGGCGACCTGCCTGCCCTCGGTCGAGAAAGATGACGAAGAAGGCAGCGCCTGGCTGCTTGAAGAAATTCAGAAGATGATGGCGGAACTTCGCGATTGTTTCATTCTCGACAAACGCAGCGGAAAGGCGCTCAACAGGTACTATCCACGTCTCATCAGATCCTTCGACGATGTGTGGTCTTCAAAACCGGAAGCCCGGTATTCGAGCGCGATCGCCCGCCTGATTTGGGACTACCTCAAGCATATCGAGAACGAGGAGATCGAGGCCAAGCAGTTTCGTCCGAGCGAGCCCGATGGCGAAAAAGCTTCGACGCACAAGAATGTGGCCGCCGTCTTCCGGCATATGAACAAACGCCTTCGCGACCTCGTGCAACCGCAGGAGGAGATGCCCAGCCTGATCGAGCACGCGCTCAAAGCGGGCTTCGGCGAAGCACTCTTTGGTTTCGAAGTCCCATCCGAAGTCGCCGAAAGGCTCCGCAAGGATGACGAGACGACCACGGGCAAGCGTTTCCGGCTTGCCTTTGCCGCGATCATTTTTGCTCACTATTTGCAAAGGCGAATGGCCTTCACAGTTGTCGAAAGCGAAGGCGAAGATGACGCTTTCGATATGTTCGAGGCTCTCAATACGACCGGCGAACCGCTCACCGCCTTCGAAACCTTTCGGCCCCGGGTGATCGACGCGGAAGGGCTAGAGGATTATCAATCCACCCCTTCGCACGCGGACATGCTGCGGACCGAGAAATACGTCGATCGCTACGCCTGAGAACGGCGGTGCAAAATTAGACCA
>NZ_LRSE01000011.1 GCF_001634625.1 Croceicoccus bisphenolivorans
GGCCGTCTACATCGAGAAGAACGTCAAGACCGACTACACCAGCAATGTCTACGTTGCGGCCGACGATCCTGACCGTCCGCAAGCCAGCGCCACCTCGACTGTAATGTTCCAGGTCATTCTGATGAATACCGGAAACATCACACTCACCGGCGTCACGCTGACCGACTTGCTCGATGGCGTGGACTATCTGGACTACAATACCATCAACAATGGTGGCGACGCCCTTGTAAACGTCGACGCTGATGGTGACGGTGTTTTCGAACTGACAGGCGTAACATGGACTTCGATTGCGGGGGATGACCAGACAATCGATTTCAGCCTCGCGCCCAATGCAACGCTTGAAATCTATTATGCCTACACTTCGGAACTGGGCGAACACCGCAACGTCGCTACTGTCTCGACGAACGAGGCTGACGACGCGTCGAATGACGCCGGTTACTTCGTACTGCCGAGCGAGGATTGCGTTGGCGTCGGCACACCCGGCTTCTGGAGCCATAACGGCGCTCCCTTCTGGGATGGCCAGCAGAACAACGAGTCCAAGGCTGGACAACCCGGTTTTGCCGAGGGAGAACTTACCTATGCCGTGGACTCGAATGGTGACGGCTTCCTGAACGCAGTCGCGGGAGACGGCATCAATGACGGCAAGCCGCTCGACGTCGAGGGACTTCTGATCGGCGACTGGAATCAGAACGGGATTCAGGATGGCGATGAGAACACTCTGTTCATCTCGCTCGAAGCAGCACAGGAAATCATCAATGCTTCCAACCGGCAGACGAGCGGGAAGCAGGCAGATGGTGTCTACATTCTCGGTCGCGACGCCATCGCCACGTGGCTGAACTACCTGGCAAATGGCGGGCAGGATGGAGACTGCTTCATCGATCGCTATGACACCGATACGTTTGATGCCCTGTCGCCCGAAGAAGCCCTGAACGACGCGATTTCCTGGTTCGAGGCGCAAGGGATCGAATCCATCGACGCTGACGGCGATGGGATCTTCAGCCTTGCCAAGATCAAGACCAACACGGATGCTTGGAAGGACGGCGGTGACGACGCCCACGCCGCTCTCGACGAGTTCAACAACTTCGGCACCATCGGCGGAGAAGAGTTCGTTTATTGCTGTGATCGCGACGATGCGACGTTCATCGACGTCATCACCAGCATCAACAACAACGATCCGATAGATCTGTCGCAGATGACGTTGATCGCGTGACAATATGTACCCGGCTGAAATGCCTGAGTATTTTGCAACAAGTCTCACAAGTTGAGCGGGAAAAGGCGTTCCGAAAACGGACGCCTTTTTCTTGCCCAATGACGTAAACGGTTAAGTTGTTATGAATCCTCGTTAGAGATTCGCACGTATGTAGTTCGTATTGGGGCTTTGGCTCCGGGGGGTCGAATTGGCATCGCTGACACAAATCGAATTGCCCAAGGGGCGCATGGCCGAATGGCTTGCAAAGCCGCTGAAGGCAAACCGCGCGATCTATATGAGGGTCGCGCTGGCGGCCACGATGATCAACTTTTTCGCGATGATCACCGCGCTGTTCACGATGACCGTCTATGACCGGGTCGTGCCGAACAACGCGATGGACTCTCTGGTGGGCCTCACCATCGGCCTTGTCATCATCCTGTTATTCGATTTCGTGCTCAAGATCCTGCGCGCCTATTTCGTCGACGTCGCCGGCGCACGGGTCGACCGCGACATTGGCAAGGCGATCTTCGATCGCATACTGCAGATGCGCCTCGACCTTGGCCGCCATTCGACCGGCGGTCTGTCGGGGCTGGTGCGGGAAATCGACACGCTACGCGACTTCTTCGCCTCGGCCACGATCACCGCGCTGGTCGACCTGCCGTTCATCGTCCTGACACTGGTGGTCATCGCCTTTATCGGCGGCTGGCTGGTTTTCGTGCCGATGGCCATGATCCCCATCGTCGTGCTGGCCGCGCTGTCGACTCAGCCGCTGATGCGCAGGCTGTCGGCCGAAACCTTGAGCGGCCAGCTGGGCAAGCAATCGGTGCTGGTCGAGACCATCGGCAGCCTCGAAACGGTGAAGTCGGCCAACGCCGGTTCGATCCTCAGCCGCCGCTGGGATACGGCTGTGACCGATCATGCAGGGTCCTCGCTGCGCCAGCGGCTGATCTCGACGATCCCGATCAATATCGCCGGCACGGCGCAGACCACGGCCTATACGGGCGTCGTGATCTTCGGCGTGTTCGCCATCGCCAACCAGACGCTGACGATGGGCGGGCTGATCGCCTGTTCGATCCTGGCCGGTCGCGTCGTCGCTCCGCTCGGCACAATTGCCAGCCTGCTGACTCGTGCGAATTCGGCGCGCACCGCCTATCAGCAGATCAACAAGCTGATGGAACGCCCGGTCGAAGGGCCGGAAGGCACGGGCCTGCACCTGTCGAACGTCGACGGCGCGATCGAGTTTCGCAACGTCGACTTCCGCTATCCCGGCGCTGCGGAAATGGCTTTGCGCGATGTCAGCTTCAAGGTTCGCCCCGGCGAACATATCGGCCTTGTCGGCCCTATCGGTTCGGGCAAGTCGACCATCGCGCGCCTGATGATCGGGCTATACTGGCCGACCAGCGGCCTGATCCTGATGGATGGCGTCGACATCCGGCAGTTGTCGCCCGCGGCGCTGCGCCCCAAGGTCGGCGCGCTGTTCCAGGACAATGCGCTGCTCACCGGGTCGATTCGCGACAACATCCTGCTGTGCCGCGAAGATGTCGACGACACCGAGATGATGCGCGCCTCGCAAGTCAGTCTGGCACACGAATTCATCGCCCGGATGCCGCAAGGCTACGACCTTGAACTGGCGGATCGCGGCGACGGTCTGTCGGGCGGCCAGAAACAGTCGATTGCGCTCGCCCGCGCGCTTGTCGGCAGCCCGCCGGTGATCATCCTCGACGAACCGACATCCTCGGTCGACGTGGAGACAGAGCGCCGCCTGATCGAGAACCTGCGCAACGAATTCGTCGGCAAGACGCTGATCCTGATCACCCACCGCCCCTCGCTGCTGCGGCTGGTCGACCGGATCATCATGATGTCATCGGGCAAGATCGTCGCCGACGGCACGCCCGAAGCGGTCAGTGCGCGCATTTCCAAACTCAGGTCCGTATCGGGAGCGAAAAAAGATGAACGCGCTGCTTGAACGGCTCTCCGGAGCCAATACCTCGATCGAGGATCAGGAATTCGCGGCGCGCAAGTCGGCCAATTTCGTCCTGTGGATCATTCTGGGCTTCTTCGCGCTCTTCGTGGTCTGGGCTTCGCTGACCGAGATCAACCGCACGGTACGTGGCATGGGCAAGGTCGTGCCGAGCTCGAAGCTGCAGGTCGTCTCGAACCTCGAAGGTGGGGTAATCGACGAGATCCTCGTCAAGGTCGGCCAAAACGTGCAGCGCGGCGACGTACTGGTGCGCCTGTCGCCCACACTGACGGGCGCTGCATACGGCAGTTCCCATGCCGAAGTCGGTGCATTGGAAGCCAAGATCGCCCGATTGAACGCCGAAGTTCGCGGAACGACGCCCAACTATGGCGCGGCGTCGGAAAATCAGGTGGCGATCGAACAGTCATTGCACTCAGCCCGTATGGCCGAGCTGCAAGGGGCGATGGCGGCCAGCCAGGCACGCGTGCACCAGTCCGAACGGGCGGTTGCCGAAGCGCAGTCGCTGCTCGAAGCGCGCCGCTCGAACCAGTCCACCGCCCAGCGTGAGCTGGACATGCTGCGCCCGCTGGTCGAGACCAAGGTGATCAGCCAAGTCGAATTCATCAAGGCCGAGAACGCGGCGCTGGTGGCGCAAAAGGAAGTCGATTCCGCCGAAGCCTCGCTCGCCCGCGCTCGCGCCGGGGTGGCAGAAGCAGCCGCATCGGCGGCACAAGCCCGCAGCGACTGGCTCAGCCGGACGGGGAGCGAACTGTCGCAGGCGCAGGCCGAGCTTTCGGCCAAGCAGCAGCAGCTGCCCGCCCTGTCCGACCGCGTCGACCGCACCGTGATCCGCGCGCCGATGACCGGCAAGGTCAACCGCGTGCTGGTCACCACCGTCGGCGGTTCGGTCACCGCCGGGATGCCGATTGCCGAGATCGTGCCGTCGGACGACGCACTTTATGTGGAGGCGCAGGTCCGCCCGCAGGACATCGGCAACGTGCGCATCGGACAGGAAGCGCAGCTGGAAATCACCGCCTACAATCGCGCCGTCTATGGCACGATGCAGGGCAAAGTGACGTCCATCTCGCCCGACGCGACGTTGAACGAGAAGACCGGCGAAAGCTTCTATCAGGTAGAGGTGCAGACCACCGACCTGTTGCGCGACAAGAACGGTACGGTGCTCTCGATCGGACCGGGCATGGTTGCCAACGTCAACTTGTTGGGAGAGAAGCGTTCGGTCCTCTCCTACATCTTCACGCCTCTGACGCGGCTGAGCCAGACGGCCTTCCGCGACTGAGTTTGGCCCGCGCCGGGCCGAAACCCGCGCGCGCTTGGGGACGGTCGGGGACGGGTCGGTAACACGCCCGTCCCCGATCGTATTCGCCCTATCAGGCACTTCCCGCCCGCTGATCTCCTGCCGCAATCTTGCCGCAGGGGTTGAGGTTTCGCGCCCGCATTGGCATCGAGCGCGGCCATGGAAAGCCTGCAAGCCACATTCGCCAGCCAGACCCTTTGGGTGCAAAGCCTGATCGGCCTTGTCCTTATCGCGCTTGCTGCGATGGCGGCCAATTTCCTGATCAAGAAGGTCCTGCTGCGCGCGGCAGCACCGTTTCTCGACACGCGTAGCCTGACAGCGGACAAGGCGGCGGCACGGCTGGCAAATGTCATCCCGCTGCTGATCGTGTCCGCCGGGATCACACTGGTTCCCAACCTGCCCGAAGGTGCGATCGTCGTGGTGCGCAACGTGTGCAGCGCGCTGATCGTTGTCGCCATCGCCTCTGCGATCAGCGGCGGCCTCAATTACATCAACGAACTCTATGCCCGCCGACCGGAGGCGAAAAGCAGGCCGATCAAGGGCTATATACAGGTCATCAAGATCGTCCTGTTCGGCGGCGCGGCGATCCTGGCCATCGCCACGTTGATGGAACAGTCGCCGCTGCTGCTGCTGTCCGGCCTTGGCGCGATGGCGGCGGTGCTGATGCTGGTGTTCAAGGACACGATCCTCTCGCTCGTCGCGTCGGTGCAGCTTTCCAGCAACGACATGCTGCGCGTCGGCGACTGGATCGAAATGCCGCAGCTCAATGCCGATGGCGACGTGATCGATATCGCGCTGCACACGGTGAAGGTGCAGAACTGGGACAAGACGGTCACCACGATCCCGACGCACCGGCTGATTTCGGAATCCTATCGCAACTGGCGCGGCATGAAGGATTCGGGCGGGCGGCGGATCAAGCGGGCGCTGTTCATCGACCAGAACTCGATCGGCTTTCTGGACGAGGAACAACATGCACGGGTCAGCCGGTTCCGGCTGCTCGACGGCTATCTTGCCGGCAAGGATTCCGAACTGCGCGAATGGAACGCATCGCATCTGTCCGCCGATTGCGACGGCGTGAACGCAAGGCGGACGACCAACATCGGCACATTCCGCGCCTATGTCGTCGCCTATTTGAAGGCGCATGGCCGCATCACGCAGGACATGACCATGCTGGTGCGTCAGTTGCCGCCCACGCCGCAGGGGCTGCCGCTCGAAATCTACTGTTTCACCAACACCACGGCGTGGGGTGAATACGAAGGTATCCAGTCCGACATCTTCGATCACATGCTGGCCATCCTGCCCGAATTCGGCCTGCGCATATTCCAGGAGCCGAGCGGGCTGGATTTCCGCGAGGCTCTGACCGGGCGGGATTGAGCCCCCTTCACGGACCCGCAACCTTCGGGCACTAATGGGCGGTAAACCGCGCATTTTTCACGAAGGAGAGCAGGAATGGCCAGTCCCTGGGGCAATAGCGAAGGCGGCATGATCGTCACCACCACCCCCACCGTGCAGGGCCGCGAGATCAGCGGCTATCTCGGCATCGTAACCGGCGAAGTCATTGTCGGCGCCAACCTGTTCCGCGACCTGTTCGCCTCCATCACCGACCTCGTCGGCGGACGCTCCGGCAAGTACGAGGAAGTGCTGGCACGCGCCCGACGCGAGGCCATTGGCGAGATGCGCGACGAGGCAGCGAAGCTGGGCGGCAACGCGGTCGTCGGCGTGGACCTCGACTATGAAGTGCTAGGCAAAAACGGCTCGATGCTGATGGTCAGCTGTTCCGGCACGGCGGTCGTTCTGGGCTAGCCATCCACGGTCACGCCGCATCGCCGGTCATCCTCCATATCCTTGGCATATCCTTGGAGGGAATCGCGCGATCTGCTATGCTATCTCGCCTAAGCGCTGGTTCGACCTGGCGCTTGGCGAGTAACCCGCTTCCGCTGCGTCTCGCCAATGTCCGTAGGCCGTGCCTCGCTCCGAAATGCAGGAGGATGTCATGGCGATCACAGCCCATTTGCGCAGCTATCTCGACGATCACGACGTGCGCTTCGAGCCGGTGGTCCATTCGCGCACGTTCGAAATGGCGCGCGCCGCCCATGCCGCGCACATCCCGGGCCGGAACGTCGCCAAGGGCGTGATGGTCAAATCAGGCAAGGACTACGTCCTGACGGTCGTGCCCGCATCGCGCAGGCTGGACATGGACCGGCTTGGCAAGTTCCTTGGCGGCAAGGTGTCGCTGGCCAGCGAAGCCGAAGCGGCGAGGCGCTTTCCCGATTGCGAATACGGCGCGATCCCGCCGTTTGGCGAAGCCTACGGCCTCGACACCGTTGTCGATGACGACATGCTTGGCAGCGACGATGTCTATTTCGAAGGCGGCGACCACCAGACGCTGATCGCCATCGATGCCGCCGACTGGAACCGCCTGCTGGGCGCGGCGCGCCACGCCCGCTTCACGGCACCGGCCTGATTGGCAGGCGCTGCCAGCGCACAGGAAGTGGAGGCAAGGGTCATGCTTATCGCGGTTGATGGCACAATCGGTTCCGGCAAGAAGGTCGTGGCGCGGGCGATTGCCCGGCACTTCGGCCTGCCATACCTCAGTACCGGCCTCCACTACCGGGCCGTCGCCTATCAGGTGATGCTGAACGGCGGCAGCCCGGACCTTGCCGGCGACGCCCTCGCCGCATGCGATTTCCCGCTGGAAATGCTGGAGGAACCGGAACTACAGGCGGAATACATCGGCGGCTTCGCCAGCCGCCTCGCCTCTCACGCCGATGTCCGCGAAGTGCTGTTCAAGCGGCAATGGAAGTTCGCGCACCGCAAGGGTGGCTGCGTGCTGGACGGGCGCGACATCGGCACCGTCATCGCGCCGGATGCCGATGCAAAGCTGTTCCTCCACGCCGATTTCGCTGCGCGGCTGAGCCGGATCCACAACCGTTATCTGGAACGGGAAGATCCGATCAGCCTTGCCGAGATCGCGGTCGACATCATGGCCCGCGACGAACGCGACCAGACCCGAACGACCGCACCTCTGATGCGGGCGAACGATGCCCTGCTGCTCGACACGTCATCGCTGAACGATGCCGCCGCCGCCGCGGAAGGCATCCGCATCGTCAGCGATCACCTGGCGCAGATGTCCGGCACCCCCTTTGCCGGCAGCGTCGATCCGCCCGGCCCCGCCGGAGCCGGACCAGCCGCGCCGCCGGCCTGAACCGTCACCGTCAGTCGACGGGGCAGTCGATTTCCTTTTCGGTGCAAGCGACCGTGCCGGCACCGGCGGCCCCTGCAACCAGTGCAACGCAACCTGACGCGCCGACGCCCGCCAGAATTGCGAGGGAAAGGATTATCTTCTTCACGATCGCACTCCGTTTCCTGATTGCCACGAACGGCGGTAGATGACGGACATCTCCTGCAGCCGCGCAGCGCTTGACGCGCCCCCGGCAACATGGCCTGCCATCGCACACTGGTCAGAGCAAAAGGAAATGTTCCACAGGCCACGCCCAAGCGTGTTCAAAATCAACATAGCCCGGGTTATCGACGGCGCACAATCAAGGGCTGGCTAAGTTTTTCGCCTAACCGCGCGGTAACCCTCGATGGAAGACAGAACCATACCAAGCCCGTCGCACAGGGTGCCCGAAGGCGAAAATCATATCTGTCTGAAAACTGTTTGGTGCGGTCGAGAAGACTCGAACTTCCACGGGCTTTCGCCCACAACGACCTCAACGTTGCGCGTCTACCAATTCCGCCACGACCGCACCGGTAGCCAGGGCGACGATCCGGTCCGCATGCGGATTCGGATAAGGGGTCGCCCTCGGTAGGCGCGAGCCATTAGCAACGGACCGGCAGGTGCGCAACTCACTTTGCAAAGGAAAAATGCAGGAACGTTACAACGGGCCGGTTAGCCCGCTTTCCAGCCGATCTCGACAACGCGTGCAGAGGCGGGAACATCGGTCACCGCTTCGTTGATCGACAATGTCTCGCCCGGGGCCAGCTCGCGCTTCGGCGGTTCAAGTTCCCACGTATAGACCACGCGCTCCTGCGCGTCGCGCAGCACGACCTGCACGTCGGGAACGTGTTCCGTGCTGGGGCCCACGTTGGTCACCGTGCCGCTGGCGGCAAAGAACTGCAGGCCGTTGGGCAATGTGCGCCGGTCCTGCTTGTCCGCGGGAAAATCGAGTTCGAGGTTTTCCGAAGGGGGCGCGAAAGCGACCTGCCCGACCGGCAGCCACTCCGGCGCGCCGTAATATCGCACGGCGGCGAAAGCGGCGGCGGCCACAGCGGCAAGAACCAGCAGAATGAAGATCACCAGCCGCAGCCGTGATTTCCTCGCCGCCGGCTCTTCCCAGACCTGTTCTTCCTCCACCTGCTGTTCATAGGAAGGTTCCGGCTCGGCAACCTCTGCGGCAGCGGGTTCGGGACGGGCTTCCCTGAACGCGGGCGCAACCGGCGGGTCTGCGGGGCCTTCGAATTCGGGCACGTCGGGCCAATCGCTCGCGGCGGCGGCGATGGTCTCTGTCGGGTCCGGCTCCGGCGCCCGATAGGCTTCCGGCTCTGCAGGCATGGGCCGCGCCTCGCTCTCCGGCTCCGCAAAGGACGGCTGGGCGAATGAGGGTTCCGCGACCTCCGGTCCGGAAGCCGGCTCAACCGGCGTTTCGGCAGCGGGGCGGGTTTCTTCCCATCCACCGCTTGTCGGCGCGGCAGGGGCGGCTGGCGCAGCGGGCACTTCCGGCTCGGCAGACACGGGCGGCTCGCCCGGCTTCTCGAACCAGCTGTGGCGACACTTTGCGCAACGCACGGTGCGGCCTTCCGGGCCAATGGCCCCGTCCGGCACCGCATAGCGTGTCTGACAGGCAGGGCAGGCTATCTGCATGGATCGAGACTAAACATCGCGCGCGATTCAGGGGCAAGTGCGCGGACTCGTCTTGTTCCGTGCTTTGACGCTTTATCCACATCAATGGACTGGAAATAGCCTGCTTTCGGGCGCTAGAAGCGCATCCGGCACGATTTTTCCGCCGCTTCGGGCCCCGGCAGGCGATATTACCGACACGTGAGCTTCGACACACCCACTCTCGATCTCGCCGACAATGGCTTCGGCAAGCCGACCGGCCCGATCGTGCGGTTCGAGAACGTTGGCCTGCGCTATGGCGCGGGGCGCGAGGTGCTGTCCGACATTACCTTCCGGCTGCATCCGGGCCGGTTCTACTTCCTCACCGGCCCGTCCGGCGCGGGCAAGACGACGCTGCTGAAGCTGCTCTACCTCGCGCAGCGCCCTTCGCGTGGGGAAATCGCCATGTTCGGCGAAGACGCGGTAAACCTGTCGCGCACGCGCCGCCCCGAACTGCGCCGCCGCATCGGCGTGGTGTTCCAGGATTTCCGGCTCGTCCCGCATCTCACCGTCTTCGATAACGTCGCCCTGCCCCTGCGGCTTGCCGGCGTGGAGGAGGAGGAACTGGCCGGCCCCGTCACCGACATGATCGAATGGGTCGGCCTGACCCGCGCGCTCGGCCAGCGCCCGTCGACGCTTTCGGGCGGGGAGCAGCAGCGTGTCGCCATCGCACGCGCCGTCATCACGCGGCCCGAACTGCTGGTGGCGGACGAACCGACCGGCAATGTCGATCCGCAAATGGCGATCCGGTTGCTCTACCTGTTTTCTTCCATGAACAAGCTGGGGACTACGGTCGTGCTCGCCACGCACGATACCTCTCTAATGCACCGGCAGCCCGATGCGGCGGTCATGCGGCTGGAACGCGGGCGGCTGGACGATCCGACCGGCATGATCCGCAATCCGCCCGACAGGGGCCGGACGCCGTGATCCTGACCCGCAAGGAACAGGCCTCGCTCTTCGCGCGTGAAGGCGTGGGCCGCATCCGCGCGATCTGGGAACCGCGCGGGGCCAGCGCGCCGCTGCTCAGCCAGAAGGCGGTGGCAGGGCCTGTGCCGTGGGTCATCGCGATCATGACCGCGCTTACCGTCATCGCGGCGGCAGGCGGGCTGGCGCTGGGCGGTATTGCCCGCACGGCAGAGGCCGATCTTGCCGGCGGCGTCACCGTGCAGATCGCCGGGCCGGCGGAGGCGGAGGCCGACAAGCAGGCAAAAGCCGCCATGGCCGCGCTGGGCAAACTAGACGGCGTGTCGGCGGTGCGGCGGTTGAGCGCGAACGAGCGCGAGGACCTGCTTCGCCCGTGGATTGGCGAACAGGCATTGGGTACGGGAGAGGGGGAGGAAGACCTGCTGGTCCTGCCAGAACTGATCGAACTTCGCCTGAACGGCGCGACCGGCAAGGCCGAACTGGACCGTGTGCGGGAGGCTCTGGCCAAGGCTGCGCCGGATGCTAGCGTCAGTGCGGACATGGAATGGCTGCGCCCCTTGAAAGAGGCGATCTCGGCGCTGCAATGGCTGGCGGTCGCGCTGGTCGGCCTGCTGGTGACGGCAACGGCGGCGGCGGTGCTGCTGGCCAGCCGCAGCGCGCTTTCGGCCAATCGCGACACGATCGAAATCATGCACCTGCTGGGCGCGCACGACATGCAGGTGGCGCGCCTGTTCCAGAAGGCCGCGGCAATGAGCGCGGCAGCCGGCGGCGCGGCGGGATTTGCCGTGGCAGAGGCGACGGTGTTCCTGCTGGCGGGCAAGTTTGCCGCACTCGGCCCCGGCAGCACGGCGGCGGGCCTGCGCTGGTTCGACTGGGTCGCGCTTGTCCTGATCCCGATCGCGGGCGTGGTGCTGGCCGCCTTTACCGCGCGCATCACGGTGCTGGCAACGCTGCGCCGGATGCCCTGAACCTGCGCGCCATTGATGTTATTCCGATGACTTCCTCCATTGCGGCAGCGACGCGCGCGCCCTAGATCGAAGCTGCAATGTTTCGCCGGATCTTCGCTTTCCTGCTGCTCTTCTGGGCCATCGGCTTCGCGGTATTCGCGATGTTCCTGCCGCAACCGGCGGGCGACACGCGCACCGACGCGGTCGTCGTGCTTACAGGTGCGGGCGGACGGATCGAACGCGGCGTCACCGCCTTGCAGGAGGGCTGGTCGGACAGGATGCTCGTTTCCGGCGTGGACCGGGAGGTAAAGCCGGAGGAACTGGCCGCGGAATACGATATTCCGGCAGACCTCATGGAATGCTGCATCACGCTTGGCTACGACGCGGTCGACACCCGTTCGAACGCGGCGGAGACGGCAACGTGGGCCCGGGCGAACAAGCTGAAATCGCTGCGCCTTGTCACCAGCGACTGGCACATGCGCCGCGCGGCCCACGACCTTGGCGTCGCGATGGATGGTGATGTGAAGATCGTCCGCGATTCGGTGGCGAGCGAGCCGCGTTTCTCGATGCTGTTCCTTGAATATCACAAGTTCATCATCGGAACGGTAGCACGGTGGCTGGACCTGTGAGGGAGCGGAGCGCGTGATCGGGTGGCTGCGCACGATCGTCTTCATGGCGCTGTTCTATGGCGGGTCATTCCTGCTGCTGGCTTTTGCCGCCGCGGCCATCGCCCTGCCCCGCCCGCTGATCTTCGCCGTCGCACGAGGCTGGTCGCGCTGGCACCGCATCTGCTGTCGCTACATCCTGGACTTTCGCGTCGCGGTCGAGGGTGAGCACCACCCCACGCAAGCGCTCTACGCCATCAAGCACGAAAGCTTTTTCGAAGCGATCGACGCGCCCACGTTCCTTGGCGGCAACGTCATTCCCTTTGCCAAGATCGAGCTGATGCGCCTGCCGCTGTGGGGCAAGGCGGCCTATCGCTACGGCATCGTGGGGGTGGAGCGGGAATCGGGCGCCCGCGCGATCCGCCACATCACCAAATCGGCGCGAGAAGCTAAACCAGAGGGGCGCGACTTCGTCATCTTTCCCGAAGGAACCCGCGTGCCGCACGATCGCACGCACAAGCTGGAGGCGGGGCTTTACGCGATCTACAAGATCCTCGGCCTGCCGCTGGTGCCGGTGGCGGTGGACAGCGGCCTGCTATACCAGCCGCGCCCGATGCGCAGCGGCACGGTGACTTACCGCATCGGAGAGGCTCTGCCCCCCGGCCTTTCGCGCGAAGAGATGGAGGCCCGCGTCTTTGCCGCCATCAACGCGCTGAACAAGCCCGGCGCGCCGATGGTGGAAAAGGACTGAACCCTCAGTCTTCGGGCGCTGCGTCGCCCAAGTGATCGCTGCGCCCGAAGTCGGGACGGGCATCGTCCTGCCCTTCCTCGATGATCGAGCGGCGGATTTCACGTGTCTTGGCGAAGTGGTCGAACAAGGCGTCGCCCTTCCCCCACCGGATCGCGCGTTGCAGCGCGGTGAGGTCTTCGGAAAAGCGCTGCAGGATTTCCAGCACCGCGTCCTTGTTCGACAGGAACACGTCGCGCCACATCGTCGGATCGCTGGCCGCAATGCGCG
This sequence comes from Croceicoccus bisphenolivorans, assembly GCF_001634625.1. Classification (GTDB taxonomy): domain Bacteria; phylum Pseudomonadota; class Alphaproteobacteria; order Sphingomonadales; family Sphingomonadaceae; genus Croceicoccus; species Croceicoccus bisphenolivorans. The sequence goes on from NZ_LRSE01000011.1 coordinate 12,838, forward strand.
TGAAGTCGCGGAAGCCGCCAGCCGAATACTTGATGACTTCGCTGCGGGTCACATCCTCAAGGTCGGACGCGGTTCCCACGATCGTATAGGCGATAAGGTGCGGTACGTGGCTGGTGACGGCAAGCACGAGATCGTGGTGATCGGGAGCCATCGTTTCGACGGTTGCGCCAAGTTCGCGCCAGAACGTGATGACCCGCTCGGTCGAGGCCACGTCGGATTGTTCGCAGGGGGTAATGATGCACCAGCGGTTCCGGAACAGCGTGGCGAAGCCTGCCTCCGGCCCTGAATGCTCGGTGCCAGCGACCGGGTGGGCAGGAACGACCGTCTGGCCCGGAAGCGCGGTCGCAATCGCTTCGGCGACGGAGACTTTGCACGAGCCGACGTCGCTGACGACGCATTCCGGCTTCAGCTTGCCGGCCATCATCGCGGCGGCACTGCCCATGGCCCGCACCGGTACGCACAGGACGACAAGGTCAGCATTCGCCACGGCATCGTCGATGCTGTCGGGAACGGCATGGGCAAGGCCGCGCTTCGCCGCAACCTCGCGCACGCCGGCATCGGCATCCCAGCCGGTGACGCGCACGTCCGGCATCGCCTCGCGCACGGCAAGGCCGACCGAACCGCCGATCAGGCCAAGGCCGATGACCGCGACATTGGCAAACGGTGCAGCCGCGCTCACGATGCCTGCTCCGCCTCGCGCTGGATCACGGCGGTCACCGCATCCATCTGCGCCGCCGTGCCGATCGTGATGCGCAGCGCATCGGGCAGCCCCTGCCCCGGCAGATGCCGCACCGCGTAGCCAGCAGCGCCGATCGCATCGAGAGCGGTCTTGGCCGACAGCGCGCCTTCGAACAGCACCAGCACGAAATTCGCCTTGCTGGGCACCGTGCGAATGCCGTGATTGCCAAGGGCCGCCATCGCTTTTTCGAAACGGGCGCGTTCGGCGGCGTTGTGTTCGCGGCTGGCGCGCACGAAATCCTGGTCGCGCACGGCGGCAAGCGCTGCCGCCTGCCCCGTCAGGCCCACGTTGAAGGGCCCGCGAATACGGTTCAACACATCGATCACGTCCGGCCCGCCAGTGCCCCAGCCGATCCGGTCGCCGGCAAGGCCATAGATCTTGGAAAAGGTGCGCGTGACGAGCACGTTGTCATGCGCGGCGGCCAGCGCCAGCCCGCCATCATCCTCGGCCTCGCCCAGATACTCACCATAGGCCTGGTCGATCACCAGCAGCACGTGCGGCGGCAGCCCCGCATGGAGCCGCGCGAGTTCGGCAGGCGCGAGGTACGTGCCGGTGGGGTTGTTCGGATTGGCGACGAAGACCACCCGCGTCCGCTCTGTCACGCAGGCCAGAACCGCATCGACATCGGTGCCGTAGTCCCTGTCGGGCGCGACGACCGGATCGGCCCCGCAGCGGCGGGCCGCGATGTCATAGACGGCAAAGCCGTAACGGACGTAGATTACCTCGTCCCCCGGGCCGGCATAGCCCTGCGCGGCGATGTGCAGCAGTTCGTCGCTGCCGGTGCCGCACACGATCCGCGCCGGATCGATGCCGTGCAGTTCGCCCAGCGCGGCGCGCAGTTCCTTGCTGTCCGGATCGGGATATGTGGCCGGGCGGTTCGCCGCATCCCGTGCGGCAAGCGCCATGGGCGAGGTGCCCAACGGGTTCTCGTTCGCCGAAAGCTTGACCAGCGGCCGCCCGTCGGCAGTGGCCGATTTGCCCGGCACATAGGCGTGGATGCCCTCGATCCACGGCTTCGGTGCAGGCTTCTGGGTGGGTGTCTTGCCGTTTCCGCTCATGTCCGGCGCTCTACCGGCCATACGGGCAAATTCAAACACAACTTTCGCACCTGCAGGTGTGGATTCGCGCGGCAAGGCGAGCAATCGTTGACAGCAGCCTCGCCAAACCCCAATTCCGGCGCCCCATGGCAACACATGCCGAACCTTCGACTTCAGGCCACGTGCTGGACCTGCCGCAACCGCTGCCGCTGGACAGCGGGCGCAGCCTTGCGGGCGTGCGCGTCGCTTACGAGACTTACGGCACGCTCAATGCCGACAAGTCGAACGCGATCCTGATCTGCCATGCGCTGACCGGCGACCAGCATGTCGCTTCGCCGCACCCGATCACCGGCAAGCCCGGTTGGTGGATACGCATGGTCGGGCCGGGACTGCCGATCGACACCGACCGCTATTTCATCATCTGCGCCAATGTCATCGGATCGTGCATGGGCTCTTCCGGTCCGGCCAGCATGGCGGACGATGGCCGGCCATACGGCATGCGCTTTCCGGTCATCACCATCCGCGACATGGTCCGCGCGCAGATCGCGCTGGTCGATGCGCTGGGGATCGACAAACTTCACGCGGTCGTCGGCGGATCGATGGGCGGGATGCAGGTGCTAAGCCTTGCCGCCAATTTCGGCGACCGGCTGAACGCCGCGCTAGTCATCGCCAGCACGTCGCGCCATTCGGCCCAGAACATCGCGTTTCACGAAGTCGGGCGTCAGGCGATCATGGCCGATCCGGCGTGGGCAAACGGCGAATATTACGCCGACGGTGTAGACGATCCGCGCAAGGTCGGGCCGGAGGCGGGTCTTGCCGTCGCCCGCATGGCCGCGCACATCACCTACCTGTCGGAACAGGGCCTGACGGAAAAGTTCGGACGGCGGTTGCAGGACCGCGATGCCAAGACCTTCGGCTTCGATGCCGATTTCCAGGTCGAATCGTACCTGCGCTACCAGGGCCTGTCCTTTACCGACCGGTTCGACGCGAACTCGTACCTCTACATAACCCGCGCGATGGACTATTTCGACCTTGCCGAGGAACACGGCGGCAAGCTGGCCGATGCCTTTGCCGGCACGAAGGCGCGCTTCTGCCTTGTCAGCTTCGATACCGACTGGCTCTATCCCACCAGCGAATCGCGCACGATCGCGCATGCGCTGAACGCGGCCGGTTTGCCCGTCAGCTTCGTCGAACTGTCCGCGCCGTACGGGCATGACAGCTTCCTGCTGGACGTGCCGGAACTGGATCGGGTCGTCGAAGGCTTCCTGCGATGAACGCGGCCCATCCCGGCGCGCTGCGCCCCGATCTTGCCGTCATCGCCGATCATATCGAGCCGGGCGCCCGCGTGCTCGACATCGGTTGCGGCGACGGTGAGCTGCTGGCGGCGCTGACGGCGAAGGGTTGCGATGCACGCGGGCTGGAGATCGATCCGGCCAACGTCGCCGCCTGCGTCGGGCGGGGGCTTTCGGTCATGCAGGGCGATGCCGATACCGACCTTGCCTATTATCCCGACGGCAGCGTCGATTACGCGATCCTGTCGCAGACGCTGCAAACGACGCGGCGGCCCGACCTGGTGATCGAGAACCTGTTGCGCATAGCCCCGCGCGGCTTCGTCTCGTTCCCCAATTTCGCGCACTGGCGCGTGCGCACATCATTGCTGGTCGGCGGGCGCATGCCGGTGACGAAGCTGATTCCGGTGGCATGGTACGAAACGCCGAACATCCACCACCTCACCATTGCAGATTTCCGCGCCCTGATGGCCGAACGCGGCATTCGGGCAGAGCGGGCGTGGTTCTTCACCAACGGTCGCGCCTCGCGCCAGCGCCTTGCAAATTTCACGGCGGAGCACGCGGTTTTCCTCGTCTCCAGAACGTGATGCGTCATACCCACAGGGTGTGGAAAAATTCGCCGCTTGATAGCTGACATGAGTGATAGCATTACGCTGCGCCATGCCAGTTGCCGACACCATCCCACTTGCGCCCGTCAATGACGACGAAGGCCAGAAGCTCCCCGCCAACGTCGAGGCGGAGGCCGCGTTTCTGGGTGCCGCGCTGATCGACAACCGGGTGATCGAGGAGATGAACATCCATCTCTCGCCCGACCACTTCTTCGAGCCGCTCCACGCGCGCATCTACGAAAAGCTCGTCACCCTCATCGACCGCAAGGCGGTGGTCACGCCCGTTACCTTGAAGCCCTATTTCGAATCGGACGAGGGCATGAAGGAGATGGGCGGCATCAACTACCTCGCCCGCCTGACTTCGGACGCGCAGGGCCTCATCGCGCCTTACGAACTGGCCGAGCAGATCTACGACCTTGCCCTGCTGCGCCAGCTTGTCAGCGTCGGGCGCCAGCTCGTCACCGATGCGATGGACACGTCGGACGCGGTCGACCCGATGCAGCAGATCGAGCATGCGGAAAGCGCGCTTTACAAGGTGGCCGAAGGGTCCACCACCGGCAGCGAAACGCAAAGCTTTGCCACCGCGACCCGCACCTCGATCAAGCTGATCGAACAGGCGCTGAATTCGGGCGGCCATGTCGCGGGTGTCACCACCGGGCTTTCATCGGTCAACCAGAAGCTGGGCGGGCTGAAGAACTCCGACCTTCTGATTCTTGCCGGCCGTCCCGGCATGGGCAAAACCTCGCTCGCCACCAACTTCGCGTTCAACGCGGCAAACCGCCTGCGCCGCGATCTGGCCGACGGGATCAGCGAGGAGGAATCGGTCGGCGCGGCGACGGCGTTCTTCTCCCTGGAAATGAGCGCGGACCAGCTGGCCACGCGTATCCTTGCCGAACAGTCGGGCATTTCCTCTGAAAACTTGCGCACCGGCAAGATCAGCCGCGAGGATTTCCAGTCCCTCTCGCGCGCGTCGCAGGAACTGGCCGAACTTCCGCTCTATATCGACGATACGCCCGCGCTCACCATCGCTGCGCTGCGTGCGCGTGCCCGCAGGCTTAAACGCCGCCACAACATCGGCTTCATCGTGGTCGACTACCTGCAGCTGCTGCAAGGGTCGGGCCGCGCCAACGACAACCGCGTGAACGAGATTTCCGAAATCTCGCGCGGCTTGAAAACGTTGGCGAAGGAGCTGAACGTTCCGGTCATGGCGCTATCGCAGCTCAGCCGTGCGGTGGAGCAGCGCGAAGATAAAAAGCCGATGCTGTCCGACCTTCGCGAATCCGGCTCGATCGAGCAGGACGCGGATATCGTGCTCTTCGTCTATCGCGAGGATTACTACGTCAACGCGGTGGAGCCGAAGTTTCCGGACGAGAACGACCCCGCCGACGTCCATGAAAAGTGGGAGGCATGGCGCGCGAAGATGGAGCAGGTGACCGGCATCGCCGAGCTGATCGTGGCGAAACAGCGCCACGGCTCCACCGGCCGCGTCCGCATGCGCTTCGAATCGCGCATCACCAAGTTCTCCGATCTCGCCGAAGACCAGTTCGGCGATTACGAGTGATCTCGGCCGCTTAAGGCCCGCAAGTCCACGTACCGTTGAAGCTGCGTTCGGCGCCATCGGCGCGCATGGCGCGAAGCGCTGCCGGATAGGGCGGCGATTCGCCTGTGGCGCCGGGCATCGGCGCCTTGCCGCGCTTCACGTCTATGGTCAGGCCCTTTGCCGCAAACCGGCCGCCTTCGATGATGGCATCGAACCCGCCGGCCTGTGTCGCCATGATCCGCGTTGCGATCCCCGCGAAATGGACCATGCCTTCCGCGCGGCTGTCGGGGGCATCGACGTTGCCCATCGCAAGCAATAGGGGCGAACTGTCGCCGGTGCGGGTGAAGCTGCAGCCAAGTTCGCCATCCAGCGTCACCGCATCGCGATCAGCGGCGGAAAGCGGATCGAGGCGCAGTTCCGAACCGTCGCCGCCGATGGTGCCGCTGTCGATCGGCTCGCCATCGGGCACGCCCGTCACGGTAGCGTCCGGAGTGGCAGATAGCGTTGGTGACACGGATGCAGTCGGTTCCGCCGTCGCGGCCTCTTCCGGCAAGGGGGCTTCTGATTGACATGCAGCCGCAAGGCCGAGCGAGGCGATTGCGGATGCGGTGAGTAGCTGACCGATGATTTTCATACCCGATCAACGGGCTCAGGCGCGAACGGGTTCCGTCAAAGCCCCAGATTGAGCCTGCGACTGACCGTGTAGTCGAGCACCGCGACAAGGAACCACGACACCCGCCAGCGCAGCCGGTTCCACAATGTCGCGCGCTTGGCATGAAGCTGCGGCGTGATTTCCAGCGATGCCGGCAGGTGCTGGCCGATGAAGTCGCGCATCCTGTCTGCCAGTGCGGGATCGTCGATCACCAGCATCAGTTCGAGATTGATGTAGAGGCTGCGCATGTCGAAATTCGCGCTGCCCACGTAAGTCCGGTCGTCCAGCACGATCAGCTTGGTGTGCAGCTTGCAGGCCGCGAATTCCCAGATCCGCGCGCGGCGTTTCAGCAAATACCGATAAAGCGCCCGCGTCGCGCCGATGGTGGCGCCGTTGTCGCTCTTGCCCGCCATCAACAGCCGCGTCTGGCCATTCGCCGCGATCCGCGCGATGCGCCTCACCAGACGTTTGGGCGGAGAGAAATAGGCCATCATCATGTCGAGGCGCTGGCCGCGGATCAGGTCGTCGGAAACAACCCGCGCCCATGTGGACAGGCCCCGCGTCGGCCCGCCGACGACAAGGCGCACCGGCCCCTCGCCCGGATCCCATTCGCGCACGATGCGGCGGATCGCCCGCCACTGCGCCCGGGGGCTGGAAACCCACTCCTCCATCTTCGCGAACCAGCGGCCGAGCATCCCGACAACGCTGCCTTCGACGATAAGGCCAAGATCGTTCCAGCCGTTTTCGTGGGGCGGGGCGAAATAGCTGTCCTCGATGTTGAAGCCGCCGATCATCGCGCGCTGCCGGTCGACGATGACCATCTTCTGGTGGTTGCGGATCAGGTAACGCTGCGACCAACGCGCGGAAAAGCGCCAGTAGCGCCCACCCGCCGCCGCCAGCGGTTCGAAGAAGGCATCGCTGGCCGCCGCGCCGAAACCGTCGATCACCAGCTTGACCGCGACACCGCGCCGCGCCGCCGCCGCCATCGCGTCGCGCACTTTGATCGCGGTCGCATCTTCGGCAAAAATGTAGAAGCAGACGTTCAGGCTCTCTGTCGCCGAATCGATCAGTTCGATCAGGGCATCCAGCCTGTCGCGTCCCGCCGGATAGAACCGCATGGTCTGTCCCTGCGCCTCCACCGTGAACGGGGGCGGGTCGCAGTAATCGGCTGCGGGCATTTCTGCGGGATCGAGGGTTTCGGCCATGGCCTGCATCAAACCGCTGTGCCGCCATGCGCGTTCCCCCGCAATCCTTGACTCTGATCGGCTCCACGCTTAATTGCGGCCCTTTCCCGTATTCCAAGCTTTTTACGGAGTGCCCCATGGCGCGCGTTACTGTCGAAGATTGCGTCGACAAGATCCCGAACCGGTTCGACCTCGTCCTGCTTGCCGCACAGCGTGCGCGCGAGATTTCCGCCGGTGCAGAACTGACCGTCGACCGCGACCGGGACAAGAATCCCGTCGTCGCCCTGCGCGAAATCGCGGACGAGACGGTTCACCCGAAGGACCTCAAGGAAACCCTGGTTCAGGGCCTGCAGAAAGTCGCCGTGGACGACGATGACGAGATCGATGAAATCGGTTCGCTGTCGCGTTCGGCAGAGGCGCTCCGCCTCACCGCCGCCGCACCCACGCGCAACACCTCGCTGGGCGGCGATTACGAAGGCTGATCCTGCGCAGCCGGACCGGTTCCGGCATCGCGAAATTCGAAAAGGGCGACCTTGACGGGTCGCCCTTTTTCGTTGGGCGTTGCCTGCACCTGTACTCTTCCCATTTCGCCCGCGCAGCGTATCCTCTGCCCCACGGGGCGGTACGCGGGGACAGATATGACCGGCGAGGGAATCGAGGCACTGGGCGGCGCAGTGGAAGGCGCAGCACTGGCAAGGGCGGTGGAACCCGCGCATGGCGAAGGTTCGCATGGTGGCACAGGGCATTTCCATGAAGGTGCCTGCCTGAACTGCGCAGCGCCGCTGGCCGGAAACTACTGCGCACATTGCGGTCAGCCCGCCCACCTGCACCGCACGATGGGCGCATTCCTGCATGACCTGACCCACAGCGTCCTGCATCTGGAGGGCAAGACATGGCGCACGCTGCCGATGCTGGCATTTCGCCCCGGCAGACTGACCCGCGAATACATCGACGGCAAGCGCGCCCGCTATGTTTCGCCGATGGCGCTGTTCCTGTTCGCGATCTTCCTGATGTTTGCCGTATTCTCCTTCGCGGCGCCAAAGGCTCCAGCCGACATCGCCGGATCGCAGAACGCGGCGAATCTGGAGCAGGCAATCACCGAGTTGCAGGAAAAGCGCACGGCTGCGGCAGAGGACCTTGCTGCCCTGCCCGCAAACGATCCGGCAAGGGCAGAAACAGAGACCCGGATTGCCGACATCGATGACGACCTTGAACTGATGCGATCACTGACGGTTGGCAATATCGCGGAAACCAACCTGCAGGACGCCTCCCGGTTCGCGCCGCTCCTGCGCAAATGGCGCGAAAATCCGTCTCTGATGATCTACAAGCTGCAGTCCACCGGCTACAAGTTCTCGTGGCTGCTGATCCCGCTGTCGCTACCGTTCGTCTGGCTGATATTCGCATGGAAGCGCCAGTTCGGTGTTTACGATCACGCGGTGTTCGTAACCTACTCGATCGGGTTCATGTCGCTGTTGTTCATCGTCGCCAGCCTGCTGGGCATGGCGGGCGTCGGATCTTCACTAATCACGCTGGCGGTTATCGTCATCGTGCCAGCGCACATCTTTGCGCAGTTGCGTGGCGGCTATGCGCTATCGGGTTTCGGCGCGGCTTGGCGAACGGCAGCGACGCTGGTGATCGCACTGATCGTGATGCTCCTGTTCCTCGCCATCCTGCTGGCGATGGGCGCGATGGGATAGTCCATCAGCCGCTGGATCAGTCTGTGCCGTCCAGCTTTCCGTCGCCCTGATCGGGATCGGTCCGTTCATCCTGTTCCAGCTTGGCCTCCAGCTTGTCCGCGCCTTCGCTCACCTTGTCGGCAGCGACGATCGCGCCTTCGCGCACCGCGTTCTCGGCAACTTCCGCATTGGCGGCAGCATCGGCAGCGGCGCGATCGGCCATCACCGCGGCATTGTCCTGGGTTTCTTCGGAACAGGCGGCCGCGCCGAACATGCTCGCCGTGGCAAGCAGGGCAGTCAGGGTCTTGGGCATTTCGGGAACCTCGTCGTCAATCCGTACATACGGACTACGCGAAGCACCGCTGCTCGTTCCCCGACCGCCCCTCTATGCGGTCACGCCCCTTGCGGCGCTGTACCTCCGCCAAACCGCCGTCCGGCCTTGGGGACACCCACGCTGCCAGTGGTGGCCGGACGCGACGGACCTTTCGGCTCTTCAGGCCGGTCGATCTTGCCGTTTTCCAGCAGGTGATCGATATCTTCGCCCGTCAGCGTTTCGTATTCCAGCATCGCCTGTGCCAGCAGGTGAAGCTTGTCCTCCTGCGTCTTCAGGATATCGGTCGCACGCGCATGGGCATCCTCGACCAGCTTCTTGATTTCGGCATCGATGAGCTTGTTGGTCTCCGCGCCAGCGAACGTGCGCGCAGTCTGGCCCATGCCGAGATAGCCTTCCTGGCTCTGCTCGTACTGCAGCGGGCCGAGCTTGTCGGACATGCCCCACTTGGTGACCATGTTGCGGGCCAGATCGGTGGCATACTGGATGTCCGAAGAGGCACCGGAAGACACCTTGTCGTAGCCGAAGATGATCTCTTCTGCGACGCGGCCGCCCATCGCGACCGACAGGTTCGCGTGCATCTTGTCACGGTGGTACGAATAGTTGTCGCGTTCCGGCAGGCGCATCACCATGCCCAGCGCGCGGCCGCGCGGGATGATCGTTGCCTTGTGGATCGGATCCGACGCCGCCTCGTTCAGCGAAACGAGCGCGTGGCCCGCCTCGTGATAGGCGGTCATCTTCTTCTCGTCGTCGGTCATCACCATGGAGCGGCGTTCCGCGCCCATCATGACCTTGTCCTTGGCGTCCTCGAACTCCTGCATGGCGACAAGGCGCTTGTTGCGGCGCGCGGCCAGCAGGGCAGCCTCGTTCACGAGGTTGGCAAGGTCCGCGCCCGAAAAGCCGGGCGTGCCGCGCGCAATCGTGCGCGAATTGACGTCGGGCGCCAGCGGCACCTTCTTCATGTGGACCGAGAGGATCTTCTCGCGCCCGTCGATGTCGGGCACGGGCACGACAACCTGGCGGTCGAAGCGGCCGGGGCGCAGCAGCGCAGGGTCCAGCACGTCGGGCCGGTTGGTCGCCGCGATGATGATGATGCCCTCGTTCGCCTCGAACCCGTCCATCTCGACCAGAAGCTGGTTCAGCGTCTGCTCGCGCTCGTCATTCGAATTGCCGAGGCCGTGGCCGCGATGGCGACCCACGGCATCGATTTCGTCGATAAAGACGATGCACGGCGCGTTCTTCTTTGCCTGTTCGAACATATCGCGCACGCGGCTTGCGCCGACGCCGACGAACATCTCGACAAAGTCGGAGCCGGAGATCGTGAAGAACGGAACGCCTGCCTCACCCGCGATCGCGCGGGCGAGAAGCGTCTTGCCGGTGCCGGGCGAACCGACCAGGAGGGCGCCCTTGGGAATCTGGCCACCCAGCTTGGAGAAGCGCGACGGGTCTTTCAGGAACTCGACGATTTCTTCCAGTTCCTCACGCGCCTCGTCGATGCCGGCGACATCGTCGAACGTTACGCGGCCCTGCTTTTCAGTCAGCATCTTGGCCTTGGACTTGCCGAAGCCCATGGCCCCGCCCGCGCCGCCGCCCTTCTGGACCTGGCGCAAGGCAAAGAATGCAATGCCGAGGATGAGGAGGAACGGCAGCGACTGCGCAAGGATGTAGAGCAGCAGGTTCGGCTCTTCGGGGGCCTTGCCTTCATACTTCACGTTGTTGTCGGCCAGCAGCTGCGTCAGCCCCGGATCGGAACCGACGGGAATCGTGCTGAACGCTTCTTCGTTCTTCAGCGTGCCGGTGATCCGGTCGGGCGCGATCTGCACCGAACTGACCGAACCTTCGGCCACCTTGTCGCGGAAATCGGAGTAGGCGATGGGCGTGCCGGTCGGCTGCGACCGGTCCCCGATCATGGATACGACGAGGAGCAGGCCGAGGAAAATGCCGCCCCAGATCATCAGGCTTTTCAGCCAAGGATTGCCGCTAGGCTGCTGGTCGTTGTCGTTCATGTGCGTTCGGACTCACCTTTCAACCCCAATGTAGGGGGGACATGGTGAATGGCAAGCAAACGAAAGTCGGTGAATCGCCCTGAATCGGGCACGGCGCGTCAACCTTCGCCGGCACCGTCGTTTCGCGGGGGAGCCGCCGTGAAATGCCACACGCCCGCGCGCGGGGTGCACATCACGCCTGCCAGGGTTCCCTTGTCTCCGCTTTCCAGCGATTCGAGCAACCGGGCAACTTCCTCGCCGCGCGGAGTGCCTTCACTGGCGTATCGCGCGACAATCTCTTCCAGTACGCGAAAACGGACGGAGCGCGGCCCTGCCGGATTATAGGCCAGCTGGCTGCCGTCCTCGCTCATCGAGACCTGGGCCGCGAACTCGTGCCTTGCGGCGAATTCCAGCACGTCGGCCACATCGCGCAAATGGATCGCACTGGCGGCAAGGCGCATGGGGTCGAGCCAGTCCGCATCGGCCAGTCCCTGCCGCACGCGGGCGCGATCATAGGCGGGATCGGCGTTGGACGGATCATCCACCGCTTCCAGCCCCGCCCGCTCCACGATCATCGCCAGTTCCGCGCGCGGCATGGTGAGCAGGGGCCGGATCAGCATGATGTCGCTGCGCCCCGGCATCATCCCGCGTTCGCGCATCGCGCCCAACCCGCGAATGCCGGACGCGCGATTCAGCCGCATGAGCAGGGTTTCGGCAATGTCATCGGCATGGTGGGCCGTCGCCACGAACCGCAACCCTTCGCGCGAAGCCCAGGCGCCCAGCGCGGCATAGCGTTCGCCTCGCGCGCGGGCCTGCACATTGCCGCCCGGTTCCAGCGACACATGCAAGGTTTCATGCGGCACGCCGAGGTCTGCGCAAGTGCGCGCAACAAAGGCTGCTTCGTCCGCCGCCTCAGGCCGCAGGCCGTGATCGACTGTCGCGACCTTGATCGCAGAGGGCATCGCCTGCTGCGCCAGCACGAGCAGCGCAAGGCTGTCCGGCCCACCGGAAACGGCCAGCCCCAGCGTCTCGCCATTGCCCAAGCCAAGCCGCGCGCATTCCTGCGCAAAGCGAACCGGTAAGTTCATGCCCCCCTTCCGCGACCGTTACTTGCAGCCGGCCCTGGTCGCGGTTTCGCCCGAAAGCGACGCCAGCCTGCCGTTCGCTTCGTTGGGATAGACGAGGCGGAATTCCTCGAGCGCCTCGCACGCCTTGGTCTTGTTGCCCAGCTGCAGGGTGGCAATGGCAAGGTAGACGAGGCTGTCGGGCGCGCGTGCGCCGCCGCGATTGTCGAGGTAGTTCTTCAGGAATGCCTCTGCCGCCGGACGCGGCTTACCATCGTCGAGATAGGCGCGGCCCAGCAGGTTCTGCGCATAGGATGCCCGGCTGTGAGTCGGGTAATCCTTCAGCATCTGGGCAAGCTGCTTCTGCGCCGCGGCGTACTGGCCGGCATCCCACATGCGGAAGCCATAGACATAGGCATCATCGCCCGCATCGCCCGTGCTCGGCTTCTCTATCGCAGCCGCGGCCGTACTTGCCGGTGGCGTTGCCGCAGGTGCAGGTGTCGGCGCAGGTTTCGCCACCGGCGGAGCACCCGCGCCGCTGCCGATACCGCCATCGGGTTCGACCGGCATCGGCGCTTCCAGTTGCTTCGCCTTCATCTCCAGTGCTTCAAGCCGCGCGTTCATCAGGCGCAGCGCGTTCTGGTTCACTTCGGTCTGCGCGGTCAGTTGGGCAAGCGCCGATTCAACCGAATCCATGCGCGCGAGCAGATCCGTGACCGGCCCGCTCGATGGCGGGACGGGTGAGGTGGCGGCGGGCTGGGCGGCAGTGATCTCGGGCTCGAAATACTTGCCGTCTGCGCCCGGGAAAACCTTGCGCTGCAGCGCTTTCACTTCGGCTTCGAGCTTGCGGATGCGGGTCGCATCGTCTTGCGCGGCGGCAGGCACCGGTGCGAGCATGGAGGCGGACAGCAACGTGCCCAGAAAGAAAGCCGGCAAGCGGCGGGCGGAGCGTGCGGGAATCATGAACGGACCTTTCTGGGTTCTCGTGTCTTTTTGCTCGTGCATCAGGCCGTTCCTGCCAAGGTCATGCCAAACGGGCGCTTAACGAAGTGGGTAAACCGGCAATCAGGGAACACTCGCACCGGACGCGCGCGCATTGAGCGAGGCGGCATCGACGGGCACGTTCCTGATCGTGCGCTGCTCTGTCGCAAGGGGGGCGACTTCGCGACCGCCGATGGTGATCTTCAGCGCATCGGGGCGACCGGTCCATACTTGCGGACCGTCGGCATCTTCGGGAATCGTGAAACTTTCATCGAGCGCCATCTGCTTCTGGAACAACTGGCGGTTGTTGCGGTCGTAGAACTTGACCCAGATACCGTCGACCGTGGCCGTGAAAGTCACGGCACCTTCCGGCACGGTTTCTTCCGCCGGTGCGGCAGTGGCTGCGGCAGGCGGCGTGGCGGCCACTTTCCGCTCTGCCTCAAGCGGGGGCAGTTCGCTGGCGGGCATAAAGAACCCGCGCCACACGAAAAAGCCCACGAGAAGCACCACGACCAGCAAGCCGCCCACGCCCCATGCCAGTGCCGACGATGGCACTCGCGCCGGATCGCCCGGCTCCAGATAATCCAGATTGCGGACCGGTGCCTGCGGCCCTGCGACGCCCATCTCCTCTCGCACCGCCTCGACGATCTCCGTCTCGTCGATGCCCAATGCGCGGGCATAGCTGCGCGCGAAGCCGACGGCGTAAGTGCGGCCCGGCAGGTCTGAGAAGCGGCCTTCCTCGATCGTGTCGAGATGACGCTCCGCGATCTTGGTACGCTCCCCCACTTCGGCGCGCGACAGTCCCTGCCGCTCACGCTCGGCCCTCAGCCTTGCGCCAACCCCGCCAGCACCCGCATCGAGCGTGGCTGCCGCGTCCACATCGTTCGCGGGGGGGGTGCCGGTACCGTCTTCGCTATCGTCCACTCGATCTGTCGCCTCTGCTCGTATGGCTCCATTGCAAGGCAAGCGCGCAGCGCCGCGCAAGTCAAGCGAGCCAAAGGGGATTTGCGCTACTTACTGGACCTGTGAAACCAAAACGCCAAAGGCCAAGGCGTTCCCGCCATAAAAGGCCGTGTCCGCGATTGTCACGGTCAATCCCACTCGATGCCGCGTTCCTCCGCCCATGCGATCATCGCAGATCGCAGATCGGGCACCGGCTCGCTCAGCCAGCGGTCCATCGCGCGCGCGATTTCGTTCGTGTCGATCTTGCGCACCATTTCCTTCAGCGGGCCGACCGATGCGGGCGTGATGGAAAGCCTGCGGATGCCTAGGCCGATCAGGGCCAGCGCCTCCAGCCTGCGTCCGCCCATCTCTCCGCATACCGTCAGGTCGACCGTATGGCCTTCCAGTTGCCGGACAACGCGGCGCAGGAAACGCATGATGGCAGGGCTGAGCCAGTCGTACCGTTCCGCCAGCTTAGGGTTGGAGCGATCCGCCGCGAACAGGAACTGGGTGAGGTCGTTCGTGCCGACCGACAGGAACGAAAGCTTGGGCGCAAGGACATCCAGCACTTCGGCCAGCGCAGGCACTTCCAGCATCGCGCCGTAACGAACCTGTTCGGGCACCATCTTGCGCCGCTTGCGCAGGAAATCCAGCTGGCTTTCGAACACGCGCTTCGCCGCGTCGAACTCCCATGGCTCGGACACCATCGGGAACATGACGTTGAGCGTCCTGCCTGCGGCTGCTTCAAGAAGCGCGCGGGCCTGCGCCTTCATCAGCCCCTCCCGTCCCAGCGCAAGGCGCAGGGCGCGCCAGCCCATCGCCGGGTTCTCGTCGTCCCGCCCCTCGTCCTCGCCGCGCAGATAGGGCAGGGACTTGTCTCCGCCGATATCGACGGTGCGGAACACGACCGGCTTGTCGCCTGCTGCGTCCATCACGTCGCGATAGAGCCGCGTCTGCCGCTCACGCTGAGGCAGGGTGGCCGAGACGAGGAACTGGAACTCGGTCCGGAACAGGCCGATGCCGTCGGCCCCCGTCATGTTCAGCGCCGGCACGTCGTCGCGCAGGCCCGCGTTCACCATGATCGTGATGCGTTCGCCATTTTTCGAACACGGCTCCACGTCGCGCAGGGCCGCGTAAGTCGCCTGTTTCTCGCGGTTCCTGGCGGAGCGCGCCTCGAACGCCTCGATAATGGCTTGTCCGGGCCGGATATTGGCAATGCCCTGCGTAGCATCGAGCAGGATTTCATCGCCCTCGCGAACGAAACCGCGCAGCCCCTGAACGCGGCCCAGCACCGGCACGCCCATCGCGCGCGCGACGATGACGACGTGGCTGGTAAGCGATCCTTCCTCCAAAATCACGCCCTTCAGCCGCCGCCGGTCGTATTCTAGCAGTTCGGCCGGGCCGAGATTGCGCGCGATCAGGATGGCATCGCCGCGCAGGCCCATCGTCGCCGCAGTGCCCACCTGCCCCGACACGATCCGCAACAGGCGGTTCGACAAGTCTTCCAGATCGTGCATGCGATCGGCCAGCAGGGCATCGTCGATCTGGCGCATGCGCATACGGGTGCGCTGCTGCACGCGCTCTATCGCTGCTTCCGCTGTCAGGCCGGAATCGATCGCCTCGTTGATCCGGCGTGACCAGCCTTCGTCATACGCGAACATCTTGTAGGTCTCGAGCACGGCCTCGTGCTCTCCGCCCACGCCGAACTCGGCCTGGTTGGCCATCTTGTCGATCTGCTCGCGCATCTTGTCGAAGGCGAGGTAGACGCGCTGGCGCTCCGCCTCGGTATCCTCGGCCACGACATGTTCGATATTGATGCGCGGCTGGTGGAACACCGCGTGCCCGCCGGCCAGCCCCTTCACCAGCGGCAGGCCGGAAAGCTGCTGCGGGTCGACGAACTGCGGGCTGGCCGAAAGCGCGTCGTGTTCGTCGATCAGGTCCGCGTTGGAAATCAGTTCGGCAAGGACCATCGCCACGGTCTGCAGCGCCTCTATCTCGATATCCTCGTAGCGGCGCGGTTCGACATGCTGGACGACAAGCGCGCCGACAGCACGCTCACGCCGCACGATGGGAACGCCGGCGAAGGAGTGGAACTTTTCCTCGCCCGTTTCCGGGCGGTAGAGGAAGTCGGGGTGTGCCGCCGCCTCGGCAAGGTTCAGCATCTCGACGTTTTCGGCGATCGTGCCGACAAGGCCCTCGCCAATGGCTAGCCGCGTCACGTGGACTGCGCTTTGTTCAAGTCCGCGCGTCGCGAACAGTTCGAGCATGCCTTCGCGCAGCAGATAGACCGAGCAGACCTCGCTATGCAGGTTTTCGCCGATGACATCGACGACCTGGTTCAGCTTGGCCTGCGCGCTGGCGCGCGAGGCCATGACCTCGTGAAGGTTCGTCAGGATCGAGCGGGCGGCGGAGACAGCGGTCTGCATGTTATTTGCGTTAAAGCACAGTGCAGGTGCAGCGCGAAAGGGGGAATGCAGCAAAGCGGCAAGGCTTGGCGCGACTTTGCCCGCTCCCACGTGCCCGCGAAATACAAACGCCCCCGGCCTTGCGGCGCGGGGGCGTGGCTGTTTCGTCGTGCGATCTATTCAGAGTCAGTGAAGCGCCATTTCCTCCTTGATACGCAGCTTCGCTCGCTTAAGTCGCTGGATTCTCGCAGCATCCGGCGCGGGGCGCGCCTGCTCGTCACGTAGCTGCCGGTCGATCCCGGCGTGCTTGGTCTGAAGAGCGCTGATGTGCGTCGATTCCATGGCAATCTCCTGCGTTGGTGTGGTGACGTTCCCTGAACCGTTTGTATTCTCTACCTTTCGCTTTGCGGCCCGCTGGTCCGGCGGACCGAAAACCGGTTTCCCGACTCGTTAGTCTTCTCTACCGGCAGGAAAGATTGAAACACGGATCGGCCGGTTTGCGAAGGGATGTTTCAGAAATATTTCGATGAGGCGGGCAATATGGCGGACGGGCGCAAGATGCCTGCGTTCAGGCGATTGCACTCAGCGGCAGCCCGTGCGAAAGACGCGCCGCCGGTGACGTCCGGCAGGTCTGGTTGGGGGCGAAGGCGCGCATGACCGAAGACGAGATGCGCAAGCGACTGGAAATATTGCGGATCGAGCATCGCGACCTCGACGCCGCGATCGCCGCGCTTTCCGAAAATCCCTCGGCCCAGCTTCAGGTCGCCCGGCTGAAGAAGCGCAAGCTGCTGCTGAAAGACCAGATCGCGCTGATCGAGGATGCGTTGATTCCCGATATCATCGCGTGATTTGTTTTTAGTCCCTCAAGCGTCGGGCGGAGTGCATCCGGCCCGCTTGGCTACCTCGCATAAGCTCGGGCGGCCGTTCGGCCTTGCGGGAGTCGCTGCGCGCGCCTTTTCTTGTTTCGCCCTCAAGCGCCGGGCGCGGGCCATCCGGCCCGCTTGGCTACCTCGCACAAGCTCGGGCGGCCGTTCGGCCTTGCGGGAGTCGCTGCGCGCCCCGGACGATTGCCGGAAGGTCAGCCCAGCGCTTTCCATACGCCGAACAGGCTGGTGGCCGCCAGCACCACGCCGACGAAGATCAGGATCGGCTTTACCGGCAGCTTCTTTGCCGCCCATGCCCCGATCGGCGCAGCCGCCACGCCGCCAACGATCAGGCCCAGCGTCGCGCCGGCAAGATCCGCGATGCCGATCTGGCTGATGAACGTGACCGAAACCGCGATCGTCAGGAAGAATTCGACCGAGTTGACCGTGCCGATCACTTTTCGCGGTTCCACGCCCTGCACCAGCAGGTTCGAGGTGACGACCGGCCCCCATCCGCCGCCGCCAGCCGCATCCAGAAATCCGCCGACAAGCCCCAGCGGCGCAACGTGCTTCGCCTCGCGCGGTTTGGGCGGCCAGAATATCCCGCGCACCAGCAGGTAGAGGCCGACAAGCGTAAGATAACCCAGCACGAAGGGTTTCACGACAGAGGCATCGACACTGGTGAGCAAATAGGCGCCGGCCACACCGCCTGCCACGCCGGGCAAGAGCAGCTTGAAGAACAATCGCTTGTCGATATTGCGATGATAGAGGTGGCTGAGGCCCGAAGTCGCGGTGGTGAAGCATTCGACCACGTGCACGCGGGCCGATGCCATTGCCGGCGGCACACCGAGCACCCCCACCAGCAGCGTGTTGCAGATCACCCCGAACGCCATCCCCAGCGCGCCGTCGACAAGCTGGGCGGCAAAACCGATGGCCATGTAGGGAAGCAATGGTTCGAGAAACGAGATGTCCATGACCACGGTTGTCTCACGCGGCGTGATTGCCGGATGGACAATTATCCGCGCGAGCCCCGGTTCCACGAGACAGCTTTACGATCGCCCTGCAAAGACGATCTTCCTTGCCCAAACCGCTATTTGCGGCGGTAGCGAAAATACCAGACCTTAGTGGCCATACTATCATAATACACTGATATATAATATCTAATCAGCATTTTTGGATGCCCATTTTCGCGGCTGGCAATCACCGGGTAATCACCATGCCAAATTTGGTAAGCACGCGCCCCCATAAACGGATTTCTGCGTTTGCGATCATGACGCGGGTGCTGCCAATCGGAAGCAGGTGGCGAAACGCTTGCGATCAGCCGCGCTTATCCCTGCTTCTGTGAATAGGTTTTCCCACCGTGTCGCTACGATTCTGCTCATGTCTTCGGCTATTGCTTTCGCGTCATCAGGGCCGAGGTCGAAGACTGCGGCACCGGCGAGTGCATTCTCGATCGTTGCATTGCGGCCTTCCGGCCCCACACCGAGGACGAGCCGTCGCTCCAGTCCCAGCTGCGGTTTCGGCACTACATCGTAAAGCGGCGATAGCCGCCAACCCTCACCATCGAACAGGAAGCCGTGATTACGTAGGTGATCATCATCATTCGTGACGAGGATATTGAGCAGCATACGACGAAATAATTCGTGCAGATCCTGGCGTACTTCGGTTCCGAATTGCCGGATCGCTCCTGCGAGATCGGCATAGCTGAAGCTGCTGACCTCGCTCTCATGCGCCCCGAGCATTGTGAGCCCCGAAGCAAAGGGCCTGCGTTCCAGCCAGTTGCCGTGAGGAATCCGATCGAACCGCTCGATCAGATAGATGTCGCGATCAAGGACACAGCGGAAGTCGAGTGGCGGCACATCGAGACCACACTCGCTGGCAAGCCGCATTGTCGCTAGTTCTACCCGGCATTCGGGAAAGCTGTCTCCCCGCTTCTGGAATTTCGCGATCCAGGGTTGGTCGCCGATTTTTGTAGCAGCCTTCGGCCGGGCGCCGCCCAGAGATGACCCGGCGGCTAGCAACGCCCTCATGTTCTCGTCGAGTTCGTCGACATGCTGCGCGCGTTCGGCGGCTTCTGCTAGCTCTGCGAGCGTGAACTCTTCGCCCGGAGCAGGGCCGTCCCCCCATGGCGTAATTCTCTCAGGCTGGGCGGATGTCGGCCCAAAGGCGAGCGCACCCACGCGATGTTCGCCCGAGGCCAGAATGAGATCGATTTCGCTCGGCAAGCGATCGCCCATCGCCTTGTACATCAGGTATTGGCCCCAGCCATCGGGAGCAGCATCTCGAATGCCGCCGAACACGGCAAAGCCTTCTTCCGTCCTGAAGGTTCGAGAACTTCCAGCTTCGTGCAACGGTAGAGCCACAGGATCGACCGGAATACAGTCAGCGCGTTCCAGATATCGCCGCCCGTAAGCGAAGGTAGCAAACTGGTTGCGCGGTTCGTCGGTCATCGTGAGAAGGCCTGCCGGAACAGGTCCTTCCTCAAGATGCACGAAAACATAGGTGCGGATGGTCGTCACGGCTTGCTAGAAATCCAGATCATCGTCGCTGACAGCATGGGTTTTTTGGGGCAGGCGGGACAAATCCTCGCTGATCCCGGCCCGGTCACTGTCTGGGGATACCAACTCGGCAAGGCGCTGGGTCATCCCCAGAACATGCAAGGCGCTCGCCAGAACCGCGAGGCCCACGGTAGGATCTCCCGCTTCGAGACGTTGCAGCGTTTGAACCGAGACGATCATGCGCTCGGCCATCAAACGCTGAGGGAGTTTTCTCCGGCGGCGCGCAAGGGCGATATCCTTGCCTAGCCGTGCGATTGCACGTTGGCTCTGGGGCGGTAGTCCGCTAGCTGCTCGAGACGAACGGGGCATAGCTCCATATGACATATCATGCGAAATTCTGCAAATAGAAATGATATGTCATGTTTTTTGGTCTCCCGCGTGAGGCAAATTTTTAGAAGGCAGACGCTTCAACGCCTTCTACGCAAGGCTTGCGATGACCATGGTTGAGTGGAGAGGCGCTGGTGAGCTGTCGCTAGCCCGAGGCTTGGTCGCCATATTCCGAAAAATCGCTGCGCAGTTGCGCGATTTCTCTCAGCGACTATATTGAAAACGTCACGCATGTCGGCATCGTTCGACAGCCTCGGAAATGAATTCCGAGGTCCCGTCCTCCAGTCGGAGGTTAACCGGCGGACCCTGCAAGAGGGTTCGCCGAGTTTCGTTCGAACGCTCTCGCAGGTCCAACCCGAAGGAGCATCGAATGCATTATTCAAACGAGGAAATCGAACGCGCGAAGACATTATTCGCTCGTGAGACAGGTAAAGCCGGCCATGGCAGAATGGCAGTTGCCGCGATGGCTGGGATGAGCAAGCCAGGCAAAATCAGCCATATCACCCATCGGCGGACTTGGCGCGACTACCTTCCGAAGGCACGACGTGCTCTACAAAAGGAAAGATCGGATCGAGATTTTCGATTGGGCTAAGTGAGTTGTCGAATGCTCTGAACTGACCAGCTCGTGGAGTGGCAATAAGAATCAATGGCGCAAGTGAGAAGCCGCCGCGGCAGATAGGTATACCTCGCGGCTGACCGGCAATGGCGATGCGACGCTCAAACAGACGGGGTCGAAGCGCAGAAACGACTCCTTTCCAACCTGCTCTCACAATACAGGAAGGCTGGAGGGGAGGGGGCCTTTGTGAGCGAACCGAAAGGATCGCGATGTGCCATGTCCCACCGATATTCGACCCAGATAAGCTCTTTGGAAGCAACCGCCCGCAAGATCTGCGAAAGCCGGGGCGGCAAATGGTCCGGCACCAAGGGAATGGCCTGCTGCCCTTCGCATGATGACCGCACGCCGTCCCTGAGTGTTTCGCTCGGCCGACAAGCCATCCTCTTCCACTGTTTCGCGGGATGCGATCAGCAGAGCGTGTTGTCTGCATTGGCGCGTGAAGGTGTCGACGCAACCTCGCTCTTTTCAGGTTCTGCGACTACCGACGGTTCTGAGCCGACCAGAACGCGCAAACCCTCAGCGGCAGCACTGAGGATTTGGCGCGATGCACAGCCGTTGCGTGCCAGTCCGGCAAAGTCATATCTTGAAAGCCGCGGCATCCTTGCCACATCGCCGGCGCTCCGCTTCCATTCACGAACGCCGCTTGGTCCGATGGGACGCACCCGCTTCTTGCCGGCCATTATCGCGACGGTCAGCCTCGACGAGGGGCTGATCGCCATCCATCGCACGTTCCTTTCGGGCAATGCCAAGGCCGAATTCGACAAACCGAAGCGCGCGCTCGGCGCGCTCGGTGAAGCTGCTGTTCGTCTCTTCGCTCCAGTTTCCGGCAAGCTTGGCCTTGCCGAGGGGGTCGAGAGCGCGATGTCGGCCTATGCTCTCACCGGCATTCCCGTCTGGGCGACCCTGGGCAATGAGCGCTTCGGTCTCGTCAGCGTGCCTGAGAGCGTGACCGAGCTTCACCTCTTCGTCGATCACGATGCTGGCGGCGAGCTGGCTGCGTCGCGTGGCCTGGCCGCTTATGCCCGCGATGGGCGGACGATCCACGTTCGCAAACCATCCTCACGCGACACCGACTGGAACGATGAACTGACAGCATGGCTGCGCCGCAAAGCGGCGCGGTAGAGGAGAGAGGGCTTCTCGAATTCCTGATCCGGCAGAGGGCGTGTCCCGATGCCCCCATCAGGAGGACGAATTGCCATGTTTCAATCAGACCTGTTTCCCGCCGGCGAGCAGTTGCCGACAGTGCCCCTGGTCTACGCCATTGGGGCCAGGATTGCCGGGCTTCTCGCCTCGGGTCGTCACCTTACCCGTGCCGACATTTCCGGGCTGTTCGCCGCGGAAACCGGCGCTCTGGACTGGGGAAGCGCCTGGACCATCGATGACTACAACAACGGGGTCGAGATCGGCGCACTGCTCTGGCTGCGAGAGTCTTCGCGCATCGATCTGGCGACAAGCATGCACGAAGCAGAAGCACGTTTTGACTGGCTCGAAGCAGCCTTGCCGCCGCGGCATGTACGTAGCGAAGCACAGGTCGAGCTCCAGCAGTTCTCGACCCCGCCAATGCTGGCCTGGCTGATGGCGAAGGCCGCAGCAGTCTCTGCACACGACACGTTCCTCGAACCGTCCGCAGGCAATGGCGCCCTTGCCCTCTGGGGCAGCGTCCAGAACGCTTCGCTGCTCCTCAACGAGATCGATCCGACAAGACGGGACGGTCTGGCCCACGTCTTCCCCGCGGCCACGATCACTGCGCATGACGGGGAACTGATCGCCGACCTGATTCGCGGCCCTGTTCCGTCGGTCCTGCTGATGAACCCGCCGTTCGCCCGAAGTCAGGAACGCGGCAAGGACGGTGCGGCGGCGCAGCGCCACCTGCGCAGCGCGATCCGCGCCACTGCCAATGGGGCGAGGATCGTCGCGATCATGCCCGACGGCTTCGACGCCTCCGCCTTCGCCAAGGAACAGGACGAAGCGTCGCTCCTGCTCAATGTCCGCTTGGAGCAGATGTTTCGCCGGACAGGGACGGGGATCACCGTTCGCCTGGTCGTGATCGACAAGACGCAGACTGCGTCCTCGCCCGCGATCAACGGGGATACCTGCGACCTGATCGCGCTCCACGCGCTTGTCACGAAGCTTCCGCCAAGGACGAAGATATCCGCCAACCTCCATCGACTGCCAGCCGGCAAGCCAGTGCGCCTCCTTGGCAAGACTTCGACCCAACGCACGCCGGTCCGGCCGTTGGCGCCTTTCGCAGCGACATCAAAAGCCACGGCGAATGCGATCGACCTTGCCTATTCGGTCCTCGCCGACCCCGCGCCTGTGCCCGAACAGGCAGGCATCTACCTGCCTTACCGGCCCAGCCGCATCGCCTTCGAAGATGCTCCGGTCCATCCCACCCCGCTCGTGGAATCGGTCGCCATGGGTTCGGTCGCGGCACCGCAGCCCGATGTTTGCCCGCGCCTTCCCGCAAATTGGCAGGCCGATGGCCTGCTGTCCGAAGCGCAATGCGAGACACTGGTCTACGCTGCCCAGGCATTTGCGCGCGATCTTCCAGGTCAGTTCAAGGTCAGCCAGGAAGACACCTCGCTGGAACTCTCCAAGGACGGACACACCTACCGACAGGGCTTCTTCCTTGGCGACGGAACCGGAGCGGGCAAGGGACGGCAGATCGCCGCGGTCATCATGGACCGCTGGCTCGCAGGCGAACGCCGCCATGTATGGATCACCAAGAACGAGGCGCTGCTCGAAGATGCACGCCGCGACTGGGAGGCGCTTGGCGGGCTGCCGCTCGATCTCCAGCCGCTCTCGCGCTGGAAACTCGGCCACCCCGTAACGATGTCCGAAGGCATCCTCTTCGTCACTTATCCGAGGCTACGCTCTGGACGCGCTGAGGATACGCGGCTCGACCAGATCCTTGCCTGGGCGGGAGAGGAATTCGACGGCGTGATCGCCTTCGACGAAGCCCACGCCATGGCCAATGCCCTCGGGGGCTCCTCCACTCGCGGCAAGGTCAAGGGCTCCGAACAGGGTATGGCGGGTCTGAGGCTGCAGAACCATCTCCCGCGCGCCCGGGTGCTCTATGCTTCGGCCACCGGCGCTTCGGACATCGCCAATCTCGGCTACACTTCCCGCCTCGGCCTTTGGGGACCCGAGACCGCTTTTCCGACCCACGAAGCGTTCATGACCGAGATCCGCGCTGGCGGCGTCGCGGCGATGGAGCTCGTCGCCCGTGATCTCAAGGCCCAGGGGCTCTACCTCGCCCGTGCGCTGTCCTTCGCCGGGGTCGAGTACGAGATCCTCGAACACAGTCTGACCGAAGCGCAGGTGCGGATCTACGATGCCTATGCTGATGCCTGGGCGATCATTCACCGCAACCTCGAAGCTGCGCTCGAAGCAACCCGCGTGGTCGACGAGGACAGCGGCGACACGCTCAACCGCAATGCCAAGGCTGCAGCGCTCTCGATCTTCGAAGGCACCAAGCAGCGCTTCTTTGCCCAGCTCCTGCTTTCGATGAAATTGCCGAGCCTGATCCCCGCGATTGTCGCGGCGCTTGGCGAAGAGCATTCGGTTGTCGTGCAGCTGGTTTCGACCGCCGAGGCCATGCTCGACCGGCGCCTCGCCGACCTTACCGTGGAAGAACGCGAAGCGCTCGATATCGATCTGTCCCCGCGTGAATACGTCATCGACTACCTTACGAAGAGCTTCCCGGTGCGATTGATGCAGGTCTTCGCCGACGAGGACGGCAATCTTCGCTCCGAGGCGATGAGCGACGGAGAGGGCAATCCCGTTTTCTGCTCGCGTGCCATTGCCGCGCGTGATGCACTGATCGAACAGCTCTGCGCACTGCCGCCTATCGCAACGGCACTCGATGCGATTATCGAACATTTCGGAACCGAGGCCGTGGCCGAAGTCACGGGCCGGACCCGCAGGCTTGTCCTGGGCCGCGATGGTGAGCAGCGCCTTGAACGGCGTAGCCCCAGCGCCAATGTCGCCGAAGCGCAGAGCTTCATGGAAGGAACCAAGCGCATCCTGGTCTTTTCGGACGCGGGCGGCACGGGGCGTTCCTACCATGCCGATCTGGGCGCCAGGAACCAGCAGCGCCGAGTCCATTTCCTGCTCGAGCCGGGCTGGCGCGCCGACAACGCGATTCAGGGTCTTGGTCGGACCAACCGCACCAACCAGGCCTCGGCCCCGCTGTTTCGGCCGGTAACGACCGACGTTAAGGGAGAACGCCGGTTCATCTCGACCATTGCGCGAAGGCTTGACGCATTGGGCGCACTTACGCGCGGCCAGCGCCAGACCGGCGGGCAGAACCTGTTCGATCCGGCCGACAATCTCGAAAGCGACTATGCGCGCGACGCGCTCAGCCGCTGGTTCCAGCTGCTCTATGACGGCAAGCTCGAAGCCACCACCTTTGGCAACTTCGTCGAGCGCACCGGCCTCCGGCTCGAAAACCCCGATGGCGGGCTGACCGACAATCTCCCCACGATCCAGCGCTGGCTGAACCGTATCCTCGCGCTGCCGATTGCGCTCCAAAACGCCATCTTCGACGAATATCTCGGCCTCGTCGAAGCGCGGATCGAAGCCGCGCGTGAAGCCGGGACGCTCGACCAGGGACTGGAAACCGTCAGGGTTGATCGTTTCACGGTCCTGGCAGATGAACTCCTGCGCACCGACCCCGTGACCGGAGCAGAAACACGTCTCATCTCGCTCGAAGTGACGAGGCACCTTCGGCCTTTGCAATTGCAGCGCCTCGTCCGGATGCACGAGATTGGCAACCTGCATGCGATCCCGATGCGCAATGCGCGCTCGGGCAAAGTCGCGCTCTCGGTTCCGGCCCGGCGTCTCATCGCTGACGATGGGGCCGTGATCGAGCGCCGGCGCCTGCTGCGACCGCTCAAGTCCGCCAACTGGACGCTTGAGGCGCTTGCTGAAAGCCACTGGGAGGAGGTGGGCGTCACTGCGTTCACGAGCGCCTGGCGGGACGAGGAAGAAGAGGCCGCTGCTTCACCGGTCACCGAGCGCGTCCATCTTGCTACCGGCCTGTTGCTACCGGTCTGGAAGCGCCTGTCCGGCGATCATGTGCGCGTCACTCGGCTCGTTGCCGAGGACGGCCAGTCGATCATTGGGCGTGAAGTGCTCGATATCGATCTCGCCGCAATCGCCGAGACCTTTGGTCTTTCCGGAGTTACCGGACCGGCGCCTGAGCAGATCGGCAACCTCGTCATCGCCAACGGCAAGCCGCTGGGCCTCGCAAGCCACGATGCCTTGACCGTCAAGCGATCGCTGGTCGGCGGCGAACAGCGGCTTGAACTGACCGGGTTCTCGCCCGATCGGCTCGACTGGTACAAGGGCAAAGGCTGCTTCACCGAGATCATCCGCTACCGCACGCGCCTGTTCGTCCCGGTGTCGAATGCCTCGTCGGTTCTCCCCGCGCTTGCCGCCTGATCCCTCGGGCAGACCCTAATCCCAAAATGAGAGTGGAGGGAGCCCTTTGGGCTTGTGGGCCTCGTGATCCTCACCTGCGC
Organism: Croceicoccus bisphenolivorans; assembly: GCF_001634625.1. Taxonomy (GTDB): domain Bacteria; phylum Pseudomonadota; class Alphaproteobacteria; order Sphingomonadales; family Sphingomonadaceae; genus Croceicoccus; species Croceicoccus bisphenolivorans. The sequence goes on from NZ_LRSE01000011.1 coordinate 39,160, forward strand.
CTTCATTCCATCAGGAGAACACCCATGATCCAGTCGATTTCTTTGAAGAAGCTCGTCCCGAGCCCGCGCAACGTTCGCAAGTCGAGCGACGTGCTGGCCGACCTCCAGCTGCGGGCAGACATCGCCGCGCGCGGCCTGCTGCAAAACCTCGTCGTGCGCAAAGGAAAGCGCGGCAAGTTCGAGGTCGAGGCCGGCGGTCGCCGTCTCGCCGCGCTACAGGCGCTGGCCGAAGAGGGCACCTTGTCCGAAAGCCATGAAGTTACCTGCCTCGTCATCGAAGGCGAGGAAAGCGAGGTGCGCGAAGCCAGCCTTGCCGAGAACTTCCAGCGTCTCGCGATGAATCCGGCTGACGAGGCGCAGGCCTTCGCTTCCATCATCGAGGCAGGGGCTACCACCGAAGACGTGGCGCGCCGCTTCGGCCTCACCGTCCGTTTCGTCGATGGACGTCTGCGCCTGGCAAGTCTCGCGCCCTGCGTCTTCGAAGCGCTCGCCGAAGGCACGATCACGCTCGACATGGCCAAGGCCTACGGCGCGATCTCAGATGTCGAGCGCCAGGCGCATGTCTATGCCGAACTGCAGGACGCCTGGTACCAGAGCACGCCCGACACGATCCGCCGCATGGTGCTTGATGCCACGGTGCGCGGTTCGGATCCGCGAGCCGTGCTCGTCGGACGCGATGCCTACCTCGCCGCAGGCGGCCGGATCGAACGCGAACTGTTCGACGATGACGCCAGTGAAAGCTGGATCGATGTCGCGCTGCTCGAGGATCTCGCGCACAAGGCCATGGAAGAAGCCGCAGGAAAGGCCGCGATCGAATATGGCCTTGCCTGGGTGCGCCCGACCCTTGGCACCTATGTCAGCCATGACCTTGTTGAAGGTCTGAGCCGTCTGCCTTGCGAGCCTGCGCCGATGACCGAACAGGAAGCGCGGGAGCTCGGCGAACTTGAGGCCGACTACGACCGAGTGGCCGCCGTGCTCGAAGACGAAGACAGCGACGAGGACGAGGTTGCCAAGGCCGAGAAGGAACTGGTGGTGATCGACCGCGCTGTGCGCGCGCTAAATGACCGGCCGCCGGTACTCGCCGACGAACTGAAACCGGAGGCCGGCGCCTTCCTCGTCCTCTCGCGCAATGGCGAGCCGATGTTGGTCCCACAGTTCTACACCGAGACCGAGGTCATCGCTGACGAAGGTGTGGTCGAGGCCATTGAAGAGCACGGTCCGGCGAAGCCCAAGGGAAGCTCGTTGTCGCAGCGCCTGCTCGACGAGCTCGCGATGCAACGCCGCGACATCCTGGCCATCCATCTGGCCAACGATCCCGCACTGGCGCTCGACTTCATGGTCTTCACGCTTGCCGATGCCGATGGACATGACTGGCGCGCCAAGAAAGCGTCCACGCTGGTCGGCTCTGTCGCTTCCGGCCCGGTTGCCGGGTTCGAGGCCAAGGATGCACCGGCGAGCGCTGCCCTAGCCGAGTTCGCCGGGTCGCTCGATGAAAGCTGGCGCTCGGAAGAAAGCGATGTCGATCGGTTTGCGAGATTCCGGGCACTGTCAGACGAGGCGCGCTCGGCCTGGCTTGGCCATGTCGTCTCTCGCACGCTGGTTGCCAGCCTTGCATGTGAAGGCGAGCGTTCGGTGCCACTGCACGAGGCACTCGGCTCGTTGCTCGAAATCGAGACCGCACATTGGTGGCGTCCCACGGCGACCAACTACTTCGACCGGGTGGCCAAGGCCCGTACGCTCGAGGCGCTCGATGCGGCAGGCGGGCCCGAACTGGTCAGTCGCTATGCTGCCTCGAAGAAGGCCGAACTGGCGAGCGCTGCAGAGCGCATTTTCTCGGGCAACTTCATCGGTGAGGCCGAGGTCAAGGAACGGGCGAAGGCCTGGGTTCCTTCGATCATGCGGTTCACCGATGCTGACGTTCCAGCCGACCTAAAGGAAGATGCGTCGATTGATGACGAAACCGAGGAGCTGGTCAGCGACGTCACGACTGGCGAGATTGCCGAGCAGGCTGCCTGACCCCTCCTGACAGGTCCAGGTCACTCGGCGGGCGGTCCGTCCCTCTCGGGACGGGCCGCCTTTTCGTATTCCCCCAGTGCGGCGTTCGTCACGATACTACTGAATGCTGTCATTCTTAGTGCTGAGGCAGCGTGTCAGCACCCGCCCACAAAGCCGTCGTTGGCGGTCTTAGAATGGTCCCTCAAAATCGGCCCTACATTCAGACGCTGGATCGGCAAGGGCTGCTTGCCGTCATTCGGCTAAAATACCCGCCGTAGCCGAAGTCAACACGGCGACGTAGAGGTATCGGCGTGGGCATGAAGCGTCGGTGGAATACACACACTCGCCGCCGCCGGCTGCGCTGCCGCAGGCGATTTCACGGTCGCACTCAACCGATCGGGATTCATGAACCCGCTGCTGATCTCATCATCGCTTGCCGATGACTGTGCGTTGTTGCTGGAACGCTGGCCGCCGTCGGTCTCTCGCTGGTGGCTCCCGCAATTGCCGTTACCGGCCTGTGTCACTGGGCTCCTGACCGGGTAGCTGCGTATGGGCAGCATCTGGCCGATCTGGTGGTTCGCTCTGCCTGGCACTACCGCCGGATATTTACCCGTTTGTGGGAATGGGCGGACGACTGAGCTGGCTCGCGGCCGGTCGGTCTTGTCACGACGCGAGGAGCCGATGGCTCGAAGCTATTCGTCAACGCCGATCCGACCAAGTGCTTCGATATCAAGTGCACGTAGGCTCAACCATTTCAGGTCCCCACCAGCAATAAAATGCGTATTACCACCTCGGCCAATTTCAGCCTTGTTGAATGGCTCCGCGCGGGATCGCCGAACCGACGTTATGTCCAGGCGATTGGCTCGAGCACGCCCATTCCGCCATGTTGATAGCGTGCAATCGCCGCGCGGATGCCGGCTTCATCGTTCATGATGAAGGGGCCGTGCTGGACCACGGGCTCGCGCAGCGCGCGCCCGGCAAGGATCACAAGCCGCGCGCCGACTTGCGACACAAGACGCACGGAATCGTCCGCATCGTGCGCAACCGCCGCCACAGCGTCGCCTGACGCCAGCGAGGCCGCTCCGCCATCCGTGTGCACCTGCGCCGAGCCGCTTTCGGCATAGACCAGCATATCCCAGCCAACCGCGAGCGGCAGTGTAACCTCGTCACCGGCGGTGAGGTTCAGGTCAAAGAGATTGACCGGTTCGGTCGGCTCGAGTGGCGAGACAATGCCTGCATGGTTACCGACCATGATGCGCAGGCGGCTTCCCCGTTCGCTCGTCCAGAGCGGCACCTCGTCCGCGGCAAGGCGCATCACACGCGGCGCGCTGTCCTTGTTGGCGGCGCTCAGATTGATGAAGATTTGCAGGCCATGCACCTGCTTTCCAGTCTGGGCAGGCAGTTCGTCGTGCATGACGCCGGATCCGGCCTGCGTCCAGAGAATACCCCCCGGCTCGACCACGAAATCATGACCGAGAGAATCACGGTTGCGCAGGCCGCCGGCGCTGTCCTCGAAGAGATAGGAAATGGACGAGAAGCCGGCATGCGGATGGGGCGCGAAGGTCACCGCGTCCATGCGGTAACGGTCGAACCCCATGACTGGATCGGCCGCATCCCCGAACCGTCCCGGCTCCACGCGGCGGGCGGAAAAGGCGCCGCCAAGATCGGCGCGTTCGGCGGATATGACGGGGGTCAAACGGGTCGTCATCTATGAATGTCCATCTTCTTGTTGCGGCAAGCCGGTCAGCCCGACTTCCTCGCCGCTGCCTCCGATCAGGCGAGCGAAACGACGAGCTTGCCGGTGACGTGCCCTTCCTCGCTGAGCGCATAGGCGTCTCCGACCTGCGCAAACGGAAAGACTTTTGCGAGATGCAGGCGAAAGGCGCCTTCGGAATAGAGCTGGGCCGCTTCGGCCAGCGCCCGTTCCGGACGGTCCTGGGGTCGGGTCGAGAATTGCGCGCCGTGCTCCGGCGCGGAAAAGTCGACAATGGAAAGAACGCGTGAAGGTTCGCCGACGATATCGATCAGTTCGGGGATGATGCCCGAACCGGCGAGATCGAGCGCGGCGTCCACGCCGTCGGGTGCGAGGCGCTTCACCCGGTCGGCGAGACCAGGCCCGTAGGTTGTCGGGATCGCCCCCAGTCCGCGCAGATAGTCGTGCTTCGCTTCGCTGGCCGTTCCGATCACGGTGATGCCCCGCGCACGCGCAAGCTGGATCACGGCTGAGCCGACCCCGCCCGCGGCGCCGTTCACCAGAAGCGTCTGCCCGGCCTCCACACCGACCTGGTCGATGGCGCGCGTCCCGGTTTCGGCCACCACGGCGAGCCCCCCGGCAACTTCGAAGGGCATGTCGTCCGGCTTGGCGGCCCAGCTGGAAAGCACGGCATATTCCGCCATTGCATCGGCGGCGAGCCCGAAAACTGCGTCGCCCAACGCAATGCCCGTTATGCCCTCGCCAAGCTCGTCCACGATTCCGGCCGCCTCGAACCCCACCCCGGCGGGGAGCTCGATTTTCATGAAATCGCGAAAAAGGCCGGTGAACCGCTTCCAGTCGGCAGGGTTGATCCCGGCAGCGCGAACCGCGATCCGCACTTCACCGGGCCCGGCATGCGGTGCATCGACCTCGACCATTTTCAGAACGTCGGGGCCTCCGAACTCGGTATATTGGATTGCTTTCATGGCGATCTCCTTGCGGCCGTGATCCGGTGGCGGCCGAGGCGCGACGAGATCGCGCGCGCTACCGACCCGCCATCGGCTTCATCTCGGATAGACATTCAACTTCTGCAGGGTCTCGAGCATCTGCTTCTTGTCGTAAGAGACATAGTCCGTGCCGGTCGCCGCGGGATCGGCGGCGATGGCGGCCGAGACCAGCCCGACCTCCACGTTCGACACCCATTCGGGATCGATGTGCTTGCGCGCTCGGGTTACGACCGGCCCCAGGATCTGTGACGCGACCCGGTGCCGGTCGCCGGCCTCTTGTGAAAGCGCGCGCCGCATCATCAGCAGCGCGGCCTGCTGCATGCTGATGATCGACGCCTTGGGCACCGCCTGCGTGGCGCTGCCGCCAAGGATCAGCTGATAGCTGCCGCTTTGCGGCAGGCGCGGACTCCAGGCTCGGGCACTCGCGAAATGAGCAGTGGAGGCATCGATGAAATAGCGTTGCCATTCCTCGCTCGAAATCTCCCACAGCAGCTTGCCCTGCCACCATCCGCCAAGCGCAGCGACCACATCGGTGACCGGACCATGCTCGTCCACAATCTGCTGTGCGAGCCTGTCCACCTCGTCGAAGCTCGCATAGCTCCCGGTCACGAAATGCAGGTTGGCCGGTTCGCCCAGGTCGGAGATAGCCTCGCAGAAGCGCTCAACCTTGCCCTCGGTCCGCGAAGGCACGATCACCTGCGCGCCGGTCTTCAGCCACGACCGCAAAAGGCCTTCGCCCACATCCCCCGTTCCTCCCGCGATAACGACGCGGCGGTCGGCAAGGTTGGGATAGCCGGCCTTCTCGAGGTCAATGATGCTGCTCATGTCACAATCCCTCCCGCCGGACATATTCCGCGACGCCGACGGGCGCGATTTGCGGATACCGGCTGTTAGCGACCGAACGAAGCCTGGCTTTTCCGGAGAGCATCGCGCGCCAGTACATGAGTGACAGCCAGGCGAAAATGTTGTCGGGCTCTGCGTGCCGGCGTCGCTCGATCTCCTCGTCGAGATCGGCCAGCGTTCCCATTCGCTCGACTTTCACGGATATGCCCGATCCCTCCTCATAGGCTTTCACGAGCCCATGAAAGTCGAGGGTCTCGCCGGCGACCTCAAACACGCTCGGCAAGGTTGCCTCGTCGACGGCTGCTTCGGCCGTGAACAGGGCCGTGTCGGCATAGGTCGTGAAATCCATCGCCTCATTGCCGTCACCCCAGAGAAATGCGCGACCTTCCTCGATATCGAACGCGCCGAGAAAGCCGAACAGGACCTTGCGATCGAGGAAAGCGCCGATCTGGATCTGTACGAGTTCCACATCGCCTTTCGCCTCCTCGGCCGCGCGCGCAAAGGCGCGGCGATCGTCCGAATTGATGTTGTCGCCATGGTCCAGGCCGAAGATATTGTAGGAGAAATTGGACGCAATGAAGCGCCGCACGCCGGCCCTGCGGGCCGCCTCGAGCAGACGAAGCTGGGCATGGATGATGACGTCGGGACCGCCCTGTATCGCCGAGATCACGCAGAAGGCGCCGCTCACGGCCTCTTCCAGTAGCGCGTCATTGTCCCGGTCCTCCAGGTCGACTTCCACGATCTCCGCGCCCCGTGCGCGCAGAGACGCGGCCTTTGCGACGCTTTGGGGACGCACAAGGACGCGCAATCGGACTTCCGGGTTGTCCATAAGCGCGTCGGCGATCAGCGAACCCAAATCTCCGGTTGCGCCTGCCAGCACGATGAGCTTGCCTGTTTCGGTCATATTATCCTCGTCTTGATAAGTGTGGGCTGCAGGTGATCCATTCCGCGGGCGTGATGGCGGCCGATCAAGTCGGCAGCCGTAGCTTTAGCACGTGGGTGGAACGGTGGTGTCGGCATGCCTGCGGCCAGCGGTCGTTCCAATTCAGCCATTGGTTCCTTCTCGTAACCCGGTACATATGAGGCTCTCGCCAGACGCCGCAAGACGGCACAGCAATGATACCGAGGTCACATGGAACGAACCGATCCCATCATCCACAATACGGCCGATTGCCTGCGGGTCTCGCGCGTGCTCTCGAGCATCGCCGGGAAGTGGAGTGTGCTCGTTATCATGCTTCTGCGCGAACAGTCGATGCGTTTCGGGGAGTTGAAGCGCGGCGTCGAGGGTATCTCGCAGCGAATGCTGACTCTGACACTGCGCAATCTCGAGCGCGACGGGCTCGTCACCCGAACGGTCACGCCATCGGTTCCACGCAGGGTAGACTATGAACTGACCGAGTTGGGTCATTCGCTCGCAGAACCGATCGAGGCTGTCGGCCTATGGGCGTTCTGCCACCTGACCCAAATCGAGAATGCACAGACCCTCTATGATGCAAGGGCATAGGTCGGCAAAGGCGCGACTGTCGCCGGTTGAAGTCGACGGCATTTGTTCCAAGGAGGATCGTTGGCATGCCGGCCAGCTTAACGGGTGCCCGATTGCCAGATGTGGAATGGCTGCATTCATTGAACCTACCCAGGCTTCAGGATGTGGATACACGGGGCATTTGTGCCAGCAGTTGGCGGGAGAACGCGGTCAGCATCGTTCGCACCTCGGGGTGATCCTCCGGCGACCAGCGCTCGACGATCTCTTGCAGCCGGGCGCGGTACTTCGCGGCCATGTGTTCGAAGGTCGCGCGCCCCTCCTCGGTAAGATTCAAGCTCCCGTCCGTCTCGCGCGATGTCATGTTCCGGGACGCAAGGTTCTCAATCAGGCGTGCCACCTCTTCTTCGGAAGCGTCGGCGTCGGCTGTCAGTTCTGTAGCCGGCATCGAACCGTCACGACGGGCGAGATGCAGGAACATCCACATTTCGTCGGGACGCAAATCTAGCTTCAGACTGGCAGCAATGCGTTCGATCGCTTCCCAGCGATGTTCATGGCGGGTCACGCGGGCGATGATGACCTCCAGTTCTTCCAGCGACGTGGCCTGGTGGGGCATGGCGAAACTCTCGCCGATATTTTCAGCCCGGGTGGATTCGCGCAGCTCGATCTCCTGCAGCAGCCAGGTCAAGGCGAAGGCGACCAGCCCGACGGCGGTCGCCGCAACGAAAACCGGATGCAGAGCTGCGACGAAGGATTCGAGATAGACGGATCTCATGCCGGGCGGCAGCGCGGCAATGCTGGCAGCATCGGTCGCGGTCGGCAAGGGCTCCCCAGCGGGAAGATGCCCGGCCAGTTCGCTCGCCAGGCCGGCCGCGAAAATGGCGCCGAAGATCGATACGCCGATCGAGCCGCCGATCGAGCGGAACAGCGTCGCGCCCGAGGTGGCTGTTCCAAGATCGCGATAGTCGACCGCATTCTGCACCGCGAGCACGAGGACCTGCATCACCATGCCGAGGCCAAGCCCGAGAACGAGTGTGAACGCCGAGGCGATCCACGTATCGGTATGGACGTCCAGCATGGATAGCAGCCAGAGACCCAAAGTCATGATCGCGGTGCCGAGGATCGGAAAAATGCGATAGCGGCCGGTCCGGCTGATGATCTGTCCGCTGGCGATGGAGGTGATAAGCACACCGCCCATCATCGGCGTCAGCGCCATACCGGCCTCCGATGGGCTGATGCCTTTCACGACCTGGAGATAGACCGGCATGTAGGTGATCGCCCCGAACATCGCCACGCCGACTATGAAACTGACCGATGCGGAGACGACGAAGATACGATTGCGAAAGAGCAAAGGGGGCAGGATAGGCTCCTTGGCGCGCCCCTCCGCCACGACAAACCGCGATCAGCGCGGCGAGTGCGAGCCCACCCATGGCAATGCTCGCCGGCGATGACCAGGCGAGCGTATGTCCGCCAAGGCTCGCCAGCAGCACCAGGGAGGTCAGCAGGACTGCGAGCAGGACGGCGCCGGCATAGTCGATCTCGGGCGAACGGCGCTCGGCCGGAGCGGTGAAGACCAGGGCGATTACCGCAAGGGCGATCAGGCCGAGCGGAAGATTGATGTAGAAAATCCAGCGCCAGTTAGGGTCCGGACCCATAAACGGGATTCACACCGGCGCTGCAATGTGATTCACGTGCCTCCAGCGAGGAGGCTTGGTGAATGGCGGATTTCTTCTGGTTTTCGGATGATCAGTGGGCGCGGATCGAGCCGCTCTTGCCGAACGATACGCGCGGGATGCCAAGGGTCGATGACCGGCGCGTGCTTTCCGGGATTGTCCAGGCTCTGAAGAGCGGTGGTCGTTGGGGCGATTGCCCGGAACATGTCTACGGTCCGAAGAAGACGCTCTACAACCGCTTCCGGCGCTGGGCCGAACGCGGCGTGTGGGAACGGATCTTCGCCCAGCTCGCCGGGGTCGATGGCGTCCCTGAAAGGCTCTTCATCGACAGCAGCTGCATCAAGGTCCACCGCACCGCCGGCGGCGCAAAAGGGGGGCCTTGGCTCATGGTATCGGCATCACCAAAGGCGGACGCAACACCAAGCTCCATGCCGTCTGCGACGAGAAGGGCCGCCCGCACATCCTCCTGCTGACGCCGGGCAACACGCACGATGCCAAGGTCGCTATCCAGACGATCAATGCCGTACCGCCATCCCGCTATCTGGTCGCCGACAAGGGCCATGACAGCAACGCCTTGCGCTCCTGGCTTATCGAGCGCGGAACCACTCCGGTCATCCCCGCCAGGTCCAACCGCAAAGTGCACATCGAGCACGATCGGCAACTCTACTGTCAGCGCAATGTCGTCGAGCGCAAGTTCTGCCGCTTCAAGGACTGGCGCCGCGTCGCCACTCGCTTCGACCGCAACATCAAGACCTTCATGGCCACCATCGCCATCGCAGCATTCGTCACATGGTGGCTCTAATGAGTCCGGACCCTAAGCTGTTCAACGAAGAAGCCGCCAATAAGCGGGCCCAACACGGTCGAGACGCCGAACACCGCCCCGAAAAGGCCTTGGTAGCGCCCCCTTTCTCGCGGGCTAACGAGATCTCCCACAACGGCCATCGCCGTGACCATGAGGCCCCCGCCACCAAGGCCCTGTAACGCCCGGAAAACGATCAACTGGCCCATCGACTGGGCGATGCCGCAAAGCGCCGAGCCCGCGAGAAACAAGACGATCGCGCTCTGCAGGACGATCTTGCGTCCATAAAGATCGCCCAGCTTGCCATAGGGCGGGGTGACGATGGTGGTCGCCAGCATATAGGCGGTGACGATCCACGAAAGATGCTCCAGACCGCCAAGCTCGCTCACGATGGTCGGTAGGGCCGTTGAGACGATCGTCTGGTCGAGAGAGGCCAGCAGCATCACGAGCAACAGCGCGCCAAAAACGGCGCGCACGTTCCCCGGCGGGGAGCGAGTATCGGACGCCTCGACAGTCGTTACCTGGGCATCTTTCAGAGACATGGGCTAAGTCCCACACGCTTGGGGGTCACGGGACATACCATGAGTTGCGACTGCAAATCCGTTCCCTACGGATTTCGTTGGCGCTGAGATCAAAGTGCGCGTGGTTGGCGCGGGTGATCTCAACGACAGAGTGCTTGGCTAATCATCTTGAAGAAAATGGTGGATCAAAGGCAGGTTCCGAAGCGCTTGATGAACGCGCGAGTGCAGCACTTTCTTGGCCCTCGGGCAATCTGCCGAGGTTCAAGCTTCAGCCGCACAGCGGCACATGACAAACCTTGCTGCATCTTCAGACTATGACAATTTGAGATGGCTAGCGCCCCGGCCAAAGCGCAAGCGCAATTTGCGAAATGCTTTCCAGATCTTCACGGCTTGCACCGGCGCTGGCCTGGACAGCCAGACCGTGGAGCAAAGCGAACAGATACCTCGTTATAGCTTCCGCCTCGACTTCTGCAGCAAATTCGCCATTGTCGATTGCTCGCTGAAACTTGTCGGCGACCGCCGAGTAAGCAGATCGCGCAAAAACGCAGCCTTTCTCAGCTCTTGGCGGCTGCTCGCCTTTAAATCCCACCACGGTGTTGACGTAAAGACAACCACGGCACTCGCCTGTTGTATTGTCAATTGTCCCTTCAATCAGCCGTTGCGCCACATCCCGCGCCGTGGACGCGTCAAGCGCCCGCCTGACATAGGCTAGTTTCTCTTTTTCATAGAGGTCAAAAGCCCGCTCGAAGAGCTCTTCTTTGTTACCAAATGCAGCATATAGGCTGGGCTTGGTGATGCCCATTGCTTCGATCAACTCCGTCAGCGAAGCCGCTTCGTATCCCCTCAACCAAAAGACACGGAGCGCTGACCCGAGCGCTTGGTCCAAATCGAACTCGCGAGGCCGTCCCCTTCGTTCAGCGGAGCAAGGAGTATTCATACTGCTAGGGCATATCGCAAAAGAAGCGCGGGCACGGATGCCCTAATCGCCTAGAATAAGAGCATCTTTTTTCAGTATTAGAAAGGTGCTTGCGCAAAACAACGCCTCCACAATTTTACCACGTATATCGGCGATGGATGTTGAATTCACTCAATGCCGCCGTTCGCAGCCAGTTCGCTGGATTGCTGCCATCCTCCGCCCAGCGCTTTGAACAGATCCACCCTGGCTGACGACAGGCGCTGCAAGGAAGCCGAATACGCCGCTCGAGACTGAATTAGGTCGCTCTGGGCCACCAGCACGTCGAGCAAGCCGACCGAACCGGCGCGGTAGCGGAGATCGGCGAACTCATATGCCTTGTTCGATCGCTCACGCGCCTCTTCCAGCGAAGCGAGGCGTTGCTGCTCGTTCGCCACATTGGTGAGCGCCTGCTCCACGTCCCGCAGAGCGGCGAGAACGCGCCCGTCAAAGCGTGCGAGTGCGGCCTCCTGCTCGGCCTCTGCCAGGCGTATTCTGGCCCGTGCGACTGAAAGATTGGGAAAGTTCCAGGAGATGAGCGGGCCCAGCGAGAAGGAAAACGAGTCCTCTCCCTCGATGGCATTGCTACCGAAGAAATTGCCCGAGCCGCCCAAGCTGATCGTGGGGTAGAGATCGGCCATGGCTACGCCGATCCGCGCCGTGTCGGCCGCCAGTTCGCGCTCGGCCTGGCGAATGTCGGGCCGGCGACGCAGCAGGGCGGTGCCGTCGCCGATAGGCAGGGCGGCAACCAGCTCGGGCGGCACGGCGCATTTGCGCGCGGACCCGGGCACCTCGTCGGGCGTCGTACCAAGCAGCGCGGCGAGTTCGAACAGCGCCACCTGGCGCTGCGCCTGGAGAGCCGGGATGTCGGCGCGGGCGCTGGCCGCCGCCGCCCCGGCCCTCTCGACATCGAGCAGGCCTACCGAGCCAGCCCGTTCGAGCGCCTCGATCAGACGCAGGCTATCGAGGCTCGTCTGGTACGATTGGCGTGCCACATCGAGCGCGTAGGCATAAGCGCAGGCGTTGAGATAGCTGCGCGTCGTTTCGGCCGCGACCGTCACCCGCACCGAATCGCGAGCCGCTTCCACGGCCTGCGCGTCGGCGAGCGCGGCGCGGATGGTCTGCGTGACCCGGCCGAAGAGGTCGACCTCGTAGGAGACGCCCAGCGCGGCATTGGCGGACAGGTCCGCATCGCCCGGCGTGGCGCCACCGAAGCCCTGACCGGCGCCGCCCTGGACCGCATCTCCGTATGAGATTCCACCGCTCGTCGTGGTGGACGGCAGCCGGCCTGCGCGCGCTTCCTGCAGGACCGCCATCGCCGCTTCCAGATTGGCGGCCGCGACCCGCAGGTCGGTATTGGCGGCCAGCGCGCGTTCGACAAGCGCGTCGAGATCGGGATCTCCATAAAGCTGCCACCAATCGTCGGGCACCGGAACGGTGGGGTCGAACGCAACGGACCGCGTGGTGAAATCTTCCCCTTGCGCGATCGGAACGGAGGGAACCTCGTAATCGGGGCCCATGGTTGTGCAGGCGGCCAGAAGCAGCGGCATGGCGGCAGACAGAACGGCTTTGCTACGCATGGGCGAGATCTCCCGCGGGCGCTTCGCCGGCCTCGGCACGCGGTGGCCTGGCGCGGTGATCGGCCGCAATCAGCGTGTAGAAGGTGGGCAGGACGAACAGCGTGAACAATGTGCCCACCAGCAGCCCCATGACCACGACGATGCCGATGGCGAACCGGCTTGCCGCGCCCGCTCCCGCCGCGAAGAGCAGCGGGATAAGGCCCGATACCATCGCCGCGGTGGTCATCAGGATCGGGCGCATTCGGACGGCGGCGCTGTGGCGGATCGCGTCCGTGCGGCTCCAGCCTTCATGCTTCTGCATGTCGTTGGCGAAGGAGACCATCAGGATGCCGTGCTTCGAAATCAGCCCTATCAGCGTCACCAGCCCGATCTGCGTATAGATGTTGATCGTTGTGAAGCCGAGATAGAGCGGCACCAGCGCCCCGCAGATCGCCAGCGGCACCGTTACGAGGATCACCAGCGGATCGCGGAAGCTCTCGAACTGCACGGCCAGCACCAGGAAGATGACGACCAGCGCGAAGCCGAAGGCGATCATCAGCCTGTTGCCCTCGTTCACGTATTGCCGGCTGTTCGACAGCCAGTCGACCGTCATCCCCGGCGGCAAGGGCTGGCTCTGCAGGAACTCGACCGCCTGCCCCATGGTGACGCCCGGCGCGAGTACGGCCGAGAGCGTTGCCGAGTTCATCTGGTTGAATTGCGGCAACATGTTGGGCTGCGGGCGAACCTCGACATCGACCACGGTGGAGAGCGGCAACAGGTCGCCCGAAGCGCTCTCGACATAATACTGGCCGAGATCGGTGGGATCGATGCGCTGATCCTGCGGCACCTGAGTGATAACGTCGTACGACCTGTCGAACCAGTTGAACCGGTTGACGTAATTCTCGCCCACGAGCAGCGCCAGCGTGCTGGCGATCTCCGACATGGAAACGCCCAGCTCGCCGGCCATGTCCCTGTCGATGATGATATGCGCCTCGGAACTGTCGAAAGCGAGGTCGCTGTCGACGAAGGAGAACAGGCCGCTGCCCCAGGCCGCGCCCTCGAGGCCCTGTAGCGTCTCGTAGATCTGCGGGAAACCCTCGGGCGAGCGGATGACCATCTGCACCGGCAGCCCGCCGCTGCCCGCGGGCAGGGGGCTGTCCTGGAAGGCGGTGGCATACACCCCGGTCACCGAAGAGGCGGCACCGGCGAGTTCGGCCTGGATCTCGTCCGCGCCGCGCTCGCGTTCGGCCCAGTCGGTCAGCACGACGCCGCCGAACCCGCCCGTGGCGTTGTTGCTGCCGCCGACCGAGAAGAAGGTGTTCTCGAACTCGGGCAGGCTCTGCATGATCCGGTCCACCTGCGCGCTGAAGCGGCTGGTGTAATCAACGCTCGCATATTGCGGCGCCGTGGTCTGGACGAAGACGTATCCCATGTCTTCCTGCGGGGCGAGTTCGCGCTGCGACCCGGTGAACAGGACAACTATCGTCGCCAGCACGGTCACGCCCACCACCAGCACGGCGGCGCGCGCGGCCAGGGTGCGGTCGAGCGCCTTGACGTAGCGCGCGGTGAGGGCGTTCATGGTGCGCTCCACGCCCTTCGACAGCCGGCCCTCGCCGATCTTCGAATGCAGCAGCTTGCCGCTCATCATCGGCGACAGCGTGAGCGCCACCACGCCGGAGACGATCACCGAGCCGGCCAGCGTGAAGGCGAATTCCTGGAACAGCGCCCCGGTCAGGCCGCCCATCAGGCCGATCGGCGCATAGACCGCGGCGAGCGTAATGGTCATGGCGATGACCGGCCCGATGATCTCGCGCGCGCCGATCAGCGCCGCCTCGAACGGGCTCTTGCCCTCCTCGATATGCCGATGGATGTTCTCGACCACCACAATCGCGTCGTCCACCACCAGACCGATGGCGAGCACCATGGCCAGCAGCGTGAGCAGGTTGATCGAGAAGCCGAACATATACATCAGCGCCGCCGTGCCCAGCAGCGAGAGCGGGATGGTGACGATCGGGATGATCACCGCGCGCAAGCTGCCCAGGAACAGGAAGATGACGACGATGACGATGATCACCGCCTCGAGCAGCGTGTGCTCGACCTCCTCGATCGAGGCCTCGACGAACTGGGCGCGGTCGAAGACGCTGATCACTTCCACGCCGGCCGGCGCGGATTCGCGGATTTCGGGCAGCAGGTCCTTGACCGCCTCGACGATCTCCAGCGGATTGCCGTCGGGCGTGGGCGAGATCGCCAGCGAAACCGCCCTGGTGCCCGAAGAAAGCGCCATGGCATCGTAATTCTGCCCGCCGAGTTCCACGGTCGCCACGTCCGCGAGCCTGACCACGCCGGCATCGCCTTCCTTCAGCACCATGCGGCGGAAGGAGTCGACGTCGCGCAGATCGGTGCCCGCCGTGATGTTGACCGCGGTGCTGGCGCCGCGCAATTGCCCGGGCGAGGCCTGCACGTTGTTCGCGCGCAGGGCCGCGGCCACGTCGTCGGCGGTCAGGCCCCTGGCGGTCAGCCTGTTCGGATCGAGCCAGATGCGCATGGCCGGGGATGCCGCGCCCTCGATCTGCGCCGAAGCCACGCCGGGAACCGAGGTGATCAGCGGCTGCGCGATGCGGGTGGCGAAATCCACCAACTGCGGCGGCGGCAGCGTGTCGCTGGTAAAGTGGATGTACTGAATGGCCGAGGCGCCATCGGTGATCTTGGTGATCACCGGATCGGTCACGCCCTCCGGAAGCCGGTACTGGACCTGTTGGACCTTGGACAGGATCTCGGTCATCGAGCGGTCGGCATCGGCATTGAGCACCAGCTTCGCCGAAATGCGGCTCTGACCCTGCAGCGATGTGGAGGTGATGTATTCGATACCGCTCGCGGTGGCGATCGCCTGCGAGATGGGCGTCGTCACGAAGCCCTGCATCACGTCCTGCGTGGCGCCTGGAAACGAGGTGTTGATGGTGATCGTCGCGCTTTCCATCTGCGGATATTGCCGGATCGGCAGGACGAACACCGCGCTCAGGCCCACGAGCAGGATCATGAGGCTGACGACGATCGCCAGGATCGGGCTGCGGATGAAACGGTCGGTAAAGCGCATCACAGGGTCTCCGGCTGAGCGAGTTCAGCCACTTGCACCGGCGCCCCCGGCTGCACGCGGAGCTGGCCTTCGGTAATGATGACGTCGCCTGCCGCGATGCCGCTCTCAACGATCGTGAATTCGCCGATCCGCCGCCCTGTCTGCACCGGCACGATCTCGGCCTGACCCTGTTGGTGCGCATCCTCTCCGCGGATAACGATCACGCTGTTCCCCTGCGCCGAGGTCTGGATCGCGGTGGCGGGCACGACGATGGCGCCCTCCTGCGGCGGCAGGACGAGCGAGGCCGTCACATACATTCCGGGACGCAGCGCATGATCGGGGTTGGAAAGCCGCGCCTGCACGCGGACATTGCGCGTGTCCTCGTCGACCTGCGGCTCGATCGAGCTGACGCGGGCGGTGAAACTCGTGTCGGGATAAGCGTCGGTTTCGACGCGCACTGTGCGGCCGGGCTCGAGCAGGCGCAAATCCTGCTGCGGGACGGTGAAATCGACATACAGCGTGCCCAAAGCGGTCAGCGTCGCGATCGGCTCGCCGGCATTCAGATATTGCCCCGGATCGACCTGCCTGATTCCGAGCCTGCCGGCGAAGGGCGCGCGGACCTGCAACTGGCGGATGCGCGCCTCAAGCTGTGCAATCTCCGCCTCGGCCTGCTGCAATTGCGACCGCCGCTCCTCAAGCAGTTCGCGCGGCTCGGCTCCGGTGGGAGCGAGTTCCTCTGAACGCTGGACCTGCAGTCGGGCGAAGTCCGCCCGCGCCCGAGCCGCCTCGAGATCGGCGCGCAAGGGCGCATCGTAAAGCTGCACCAGCAGCTCTCCTTCGCTGACATACTCGCCTGCATCGAAGCGGATTGCGGAAACGCGACCGGAGACTTCGGGAGCTAGCATGACTTCGCGCACGGCGCTCAGGCTGCCGACGGCTTCGAGCGAAACGGGGGCGTCTCGCGGTTCGACGATCATCGCCGCCACCTGCGTCGCCTGCGGAGGCGGAGCCTCTGCCGAGCCTGTGCGCGAGGCGCGCCATGCGAACAGCCCGGCCAGGATGATCGCCAGGATCAGGACCGTCAGGATCAGCGTGCGCCGGGACGTGGACTTGTCTTGCTCTTCTTCGTCCCAGTCCTTGAAGGTCGCGTCCGGGTCGTTCGTGGTGTTCATATCGTTCACTGGCTGTATTCCTTCAGGCGAACCGGCTGGGCGCGGCGCGAAAGAGCGACGACGCCGGCAAGCGCCGCCAGCACTGCGAGCGGGGCAAGAGCGTGCAGAAGTTCGCTGTGAAAAAGCAGGGTCGCGAGCGCGCCGAGCATCACAAGTGTGCCGATGCCGACACCCGCCATTCGGGTGCGCGAGGAAACCAGCAAGCCCGCGGTGACGAGTTCAAGCGAGCCGGTGACGGTGGGAAACCAGCCGGGATACCCCCAACGCACATAATCCGCCGAAATCTCGGCGGACGGAACGAGATTCACGAACCCTCCGAGCAGAAAGAAGAGAGCAAGTGCTAGGGCGAGAAGGCGTGGCCAAGCGATCCTCCTCATGCCCAACCTCCTTCCTGTCGAACCGGGTCGGAGAAAAGGCGCATCCGGGAAGCCCGGACCTGATGGCAATACGAGAACATGTCGGCTCCTGCTGGCTGATCGCCCTGAAGGCACGCCTGGTTGAAAGTGTCCGACAGGGCTACTACAACCTCAACCATAGTTAAGGTCAAGAGGTATTTTGTGGCGATTACCAGCGAACAGGTTCTTACGGTGGGCGAGGTGGCTCGAAGAAGCGGCGTGCCCGTGTCGACGATCCACTTTTACGAGCGAAAGGGGCTGGTTGCAGGCTGGCGGACCTCCGGCAACCAGCGTCGCTATCACCGCCGAATTCTTCGCCGGATAGCTATCATCAGGATTGCGCAGCGCGCGGGCATTCCGCTTGCCACGGTGAAAAAGCATCTCGACAAGAGAGCTACGGAGCCGATCACCGCAGCACAATGGCGGGAGCTGAGCGAAGCCTGGAGTGCCGAACTGAACGAGCGCATCGATAGCCTTGTCCAGCTGCGCGACCAGTTGGAAGGCTGCATTGGCTGCGGCTGCCTTTCGCTGGCAGAATGCCCCCTGCGCAATCCCGAAGATGAACTCGCACGACAGGGGTCGGGTGCGCATCTGCTTGTTTCCGAGTAAGTGCGCCGAATCATCGCGAGCCTTGCCCCGCTCCAACGCTGGCGAAGGCGAAGGATGCACCGCTGGCCAAGCGCTGTTTCGGCGACAGACCTGTCGCTATGGCTGACGGGCGCTTGGCGCCAGACGAGCGTTGATCAGTCCAATTCAAAGAAGAAGAATCGCGCACCTTGGAAAGGCAGCTATCGGCGAACATCATTGCGGGATGAGCGACGGGAATAAGGGAGCATAGCGGCCATCACAAAGCGAGAGAGGAGGGAGCTTTGATCTTCCTGAGCCGGGCATGTCCGTCCCGGCGATCAGGAGACCTCCCATGACCAGATCCCGCCGCACTGTTTCGACGTCGCCCGCTCAGCGCATCACTGCCGCCATTATCGAAAAGCTTGAGCAAGGCACCAAGCCATGGGTCAAACCGTGGCGCGGTGTGCCGGTTTCGCGGCCCTTGCGCGCCTGCGGAACGCCCTATCGCGGCATGAACACCTTCTGGCTGTGGATGGTGGCCGATGGCTGCGGCTACGCCTCGCCTTACTGGATGACCTACCGCCAGTGCCAGAAACTCGGCGGACAGGTCCGCAAGGGCGAGAAATCGACCATCGCGATCTTCTACAAGAGCTACACCAAGGAGGTCGAGAACGCCGAGGGCGAAGCGGACACCGAGAACCGGCGCGTGCTCAAGGCCTATGCCGTGTTCAATGCCGATCAATGCGACGGTCTCCCTGCATTCTATCATCCAACGCCGCTGGTTGCTGCGCTTGAGCCCGAAGGACGCGAAGACCGGCTCGATGCCTTCTTTGCCCATGTTGGCGCAGACCTGCGCCACCATGGCGCGCAAGCCTATTACGAGCCGCTGCGCGACCGGGTCACCATGCCACCAGCCGAACTCTTCGAAGCCTACGACCACTACTACGCGACACTCGCACACGAGTTGTCGCACTGGACGGGTCATTCTTCGCGGCTCGACCGCGACCTCAAGAACCGCTTCGGCAGCGACGCCTATGCTGCCGAAGAACTGATCGCCGAACTGTCCTCCGCCATCCTAGGCGCTGAACTGGGTCTTCCGGTCACCCACCTCGACCATCACGCCAGTTACATCGCGTCCTGGCTCAAGATCCTCAAATCGGACGAGCGCGCGATCCTCACTGCTGCGGCCAAGGCCGAGGAAGCGGCCAGCCTGCTCCTCGAACTGGGTGGTCACCAATCCAGCGAAAGCGAGCCCGACATTGATCTCGCTGATGCAGCCTGAGGAGCGATGAGATGGGACGTTCCGTCAGCTATCCAACCGGCTCCGTGGTTGCCTTTCGCCTGCTTGATGACGGCGAAGGCGACGATGTCGACTGGATCTACGAGTGCCTCGTCGACGAGGTCATCGATACCACGAAGGCGACCTTTCCTTCTTTCGAGCGCTTCGATGGATGGCGCGGTCGCGAGGACCGTATCCTCCTGCGCAACGCCTTCGCCGATTGCGGCATATCGACCTATTGTGGGCTCGCCGCGATCTGGCTCGCCGAGCGCGACGATGCCCGGTACTGGGAGGCCGATTTCTACAACCCTCGAACGGCGAGGGCACGGCACTGGCTTGGCCAGGTGTCGGGAAAGTTCATCGGCCTGTTTGGTGAGTTGCGCCTGGTCGGGCGGTTCTCGAATGGCGAAGCGATCTTCGAGCGCTCCCGATCCGCCTGCGACACCGGGCCCTGATCCTGCCTCATCCCTGACCGCCGGGAGAGGCCCTTGGGCCGGTCGGGGCGTGCCGCAACCTGCGGCCCGTCGGCCCGTGTTACCCGCACCAGCCTTAGGGCCGTAGGTTTCCCGCTACGCGGTGCGTCACGCCCCTTGTCCCGGCCCTGATCGGGCTCCGGCGGACAGGGCCGAGGCAATGGTGCCTCCTCTCCTTGTCCCCGCGATCAGGAGACACCCCATGTACGACAGCTTCATCGACCAATTGAACGGTCTCGATCTCTCGGGCCTTAGCATCAGGCCAACCCCCTTCAACGAGACCGACTTTCCCTGCGAGGATGCGATCGAGCAGACCCTCGCTGCAGTCTGGTCCGATCTTTTCGCGATGTTTTCCGACACGGCCCTGGAAGCCGATGCCGAGGATATTGCCTGGGGCATGGTCAATCTGTTCCACCGCGCCGCCAGCCGCAAGTCGGCTCAACTTGATCGGGCCAGCGACGAGATCCGGGTCCTCCTCGCATCAGCCGACGGGTCCGAAGTGCATTCGAGCAATCTTGAAGAGCAGGTTGAGCGCGCGCAGGCTGCCGAAGCCAGCATGCTTGCCTTTGAGCAGATGCGCGAGGCGGCGGCAGCACTTTACCGCGACGAGACCGGCTCCTCTTGGAAGCCCGTTTCGGGCTCGCGCACGAGCCATTCGCGCCACTTCACATCGGCCGTGATCGATGCCCGCGATTTTCTACGCGCACGCGCTGAGAACCGTCGTCACGCCTTGATCCCTGAAGGAACTCCAGTCGTCTTTGCGGGTGGTCGCCAGAGCTTTGAAAGCGCCGAGGACGCGCGCGCCTACGCCGAGAACATCTGGGCGACGCTGGACAAGGTTCGCGATGCGGTTCCCGATCTCTTCCTGGTCCATGGCGGCGACGGCAAGGGTGCCGATCGTCTGGCAGCGAGTTGGGCCGAGCGCCGCGAAGTCCAGCAGCTGACTTATTCGCTCGATCGTCGTCTCGGTGCCCGCGCCGGGTTCAAGCGCAACGAGCAGATGCTCTCGCTCAATCCGCGTTACGTCGTCGCCTTTCCGGGCAATGGCGTAACCGAACGGCTGGTGATCGATGCCAAGACGCGCCGGATCACCGTGGTCGATCGCAGGACCGTCACGTTCCGATCCAAGATTAAGGGATAATAGTCTGTTGGTCGCCGCAGCATTTCTATGATCGGTTGGCTGCGGCGATCATCACAGACAATCGTCGTCGATTGCCTTTTCGGTTGGAGAGGGGATTTCTTGGAAAGGGCATCTCGGGGTATCAGCCTCGCATGCATCACGCCGACTCCAATCCGCTCGCCCATGATCACAACTTCCTGAGCGCCTCGCACGACGCCCATGAGCGGCGCACGCGTTATGTCGTTGCCTTGACCGCCGCGATGATGGTGGTCGAAATCGTCGCTGGCCTGTGGACCGGATCGATGGCGCTTCTCGCCGATGGTATCCACATGGCGACCCATGCAGGTGCCTTGGGCGTCGCGGCCTTCGCCTACTGGTTTGCCAGGCGCCATGCGAACAACCCGCGTTTCACATTCGGTACCGGCAAGGTAGGCGACCTGGCCGGCTTCGCGAGCGCGCTTGTCCTCGCCATCTTCGCCATCGGGATCGCGGTTGAATCGGCCCAAAGGTTCGTCAGTCCGCTCACGATTGCCTATACCGAGGCGATCTGGATCGCCGTGCTCGGCCTCGTGGTGAACCTCGCGAGTGCCTGGCTGCTTGGTGCCGATCATCACCATGGGCATGATCACGACCATCATCATCACCACGACCATGCGCATGCCGACAACAATCTGCGCTCCGCCTATTTCCACGTGCTTGCCGATGCCCTGACCTCCGTCCTGGCTATCGTGGCCCTTCTCGCCGGCATGTACCTCGGCTGGGCATGGATGGACGCGGCAATGGGGCTGGTGGGTGCATTCGTGATCGGGCGCTGGTCATGGTCACTGCTGCGCGATACCGCTGCCGTGCTTGTCGACGCCGAAGCGGCCTCTGAACGGTACACAGAGGTGCGCGAGGCGCTCGAGGACCGGGACGCCGCGATCGGCGATCTGCACATCTGGCGGATCGGTCCCGGCAAGTATGCAGTCATCGCCTCGCTCATCGCCGATGATCCGCTCGCGCCCGACAATTATGCCAGCCGACTTTCAGAGCATGCAGAATATGTGCACGTCACGATCGAAGTTCATCGCTGCGAGCATCCGCATCCCGAGCTTCGCGCGGCCTGATCGCGCCGTTCTAACAGACCGAAACAGTATTCGAGGACTGTTATACTGTAACAAAAGACTTATACTTCATCGTGTTACGGAACTTGCAATCTTGATGCGGTTTGCTAGGAGCCGTTGGAATCCATGACTACAAGCTATCGTCGCCTTGTCCTGCACCCTTTCGTCGTCCTGCTCATGCTGGTCGCGATGGTGTTCGTGACGGCGGCGGATGCTGCTGCTTGCGGTGCCGAAGTGGCGCCCGGAAGCACGCCCGTTCTGGCTTCGCTCGATAGCGCGTCTGCGTCATCCGCAGCCGCCGATGAAGTGCCGGGCGATCCGGATGCGCCGGCCGAGCAACACGGCGTGTGTGGACACGGCCATTGCCATCACGGGGCGAGCTTTGCCGGCACCGTGCAGAAGAATTCGGTCCCTCACTTGGTCGTGGTTCCCGATGCGCCTCCCGCCGAAGCGCTCGCTTCCGAAATTGCCGACCGACTGAAGCGCCCCCCTCGCGCCTGACGACCGTCACCGCGCTGCATGCCGCAGCGCAGTTCGGATCGTCAGCAGAGGAATTTTCGAAAAATGTCAGCCATTCATTGGCGAGGGGTCCTCCTTGGAGGGCTGTTCCTCGCCGCTCAAGCCACGACCGTGGCGGCGCAGGAGCGTGAGCTTCTGACGCTCGAAGCTGCGCTCGCTCGTGCGGGCATCGTCGACAGCGCAGATGAGCCCCTGGATAATCCGCGCCTGATCGGACCGCGGGCCGAAGCCGACGCGGCGCGGGCCCTGGTCGACCAGGCGCGGCTGCGGCCCAACCCCGAAATTGCTTTCGAAGCCGAAAACATTGCCGGAAGCGGCGCATTTTCGGGATTGCAGGCCACCGAGTACACTTTGTCCCTGAGCCAGCGGCTCGAATTGGGCGGCAAACGAGGAGCGCGCGTCCGCGCCGCCCAGGCGGAGGCGCGCGTCGCGACCCTTTCAGGAGCGCTCTCGGTTGCTCAGCTCGGGCGATCGGTGCGCGAACGCTATGTGGAAGCCGTCGCTGCGGCAGCCCGATTGGAACTCGCGCGGGACATAGTCGAGCGCAACCGCGAGCTTGCCAGGATCGCAGGGGTACTGGTCGATGTCGGGCGGGAGCCTCCCTTGCGTTCGCTTCGTGCCGAAGCGGCACTTGCGGAGGCGCTCGCGGAGCTTGAAGCGGCCCTGGCTGCCGACAGTGCGGCGAGGAATGCGCTGGCCGCGCTTTGGGGCGAGGCAGCACCTGCTGCGGACGTGCCTTCGGTGTTCCCCGAGATCGAACCTCCGGCAACGCTGCTCGCCTCGCCTTCGGCCTTACGTCTCCAGATCGCCCGTGCCGAACGCGAGGCTGCAGATGCCGCGATCGCCCGGGAACGCTCTTTAGGCATTCCGGATCCGGCGATATCCGCCGGTGTCCGACGGTTCGAGGAAAGCAGAGACCAGGCGTTCCTCGTAGGCGTTTCGATCCCGTTTCCATTCCGTAATCGCAACCAGGGAAACATCGCCGCTGCCGAAGCGCGGCTTCGTGCCGCGACGGCGCGGGAAGCAATTGCCCGCACCGATTTCGAACTCGAGGTCACGCAGGCCCGCGGACAATTTCTTGCAGCCGAAGCGCGGGTCGAAACCCTCGCGGAGACCTCCTTGCCTCAAGCCGAAGAAGCCTTGCGCCTCGTTCGGATTGGCTACCGCAACGGCAGGTTTCCGCTGATCGAAGTTCTGGCTGCGGCCGAAGCGCGCGACACCATCCGTGAAGCTTTGATTCAAGCTCAGGAAGATCGTGGCCGCCTGGCGGCGACGCTGATCTGGCTCGGCGCACAATGAGGTATTTCCAAATGAACCGTAAACGTCTGGCCGTCTTAATCGGCGTAATCGTTTTAACTGCCGCCACAGTGCTTATGCTGTGGCCGGGTGACGGTGCAGACCAGCACATCGAGGAGACGCGCGAAGAGGCTGAGCTTCCCGAAGGACTTGTCTTGCTTGGCACCGAACAAATCGAAGCGTCCCAGATAGTGGTCGAAACCGTCGGCCAGGGATCGGCGGTCGAGCTGGTCTTCCCGGCCACCGTCGCGGCAAGCCCGACGGCAAGCGCCCGCATCGATGCCCGCGCGGCCGGCGTGGTGCGCAGTGTCGGCAAAACGCTGGGTGACTACGTGCGGCAGGGCGAAACGATTGCCCGCATCGAGAGCGCCGACGCGGCCGCCCTCGCAGCGCAGTTGAGCGCAGCGCGCGCGCGGGTCAGCGAACTGTCCGCTGCCTATGATCGAGAGCGCCGCCTGTTCGAGGCCAATGTCACCGCACGGCAGGATCTCGAGGCCGCACGAGCCAATCTGCAGGTTGCTCAATCGGAACTTGCGCGTGCCCGGGCGGCAGTCTCGGCGGCGGGTGTTAGCGGCGACGGGCGCTCCCTCGCGGTTACGAGCCCGCTCGCGGGCCGAGTGACCTCGGCGCCTATCGTTCTCGGGTCCTTCGTCGAGGCCGGAGAAGAACTCTATCAGGTCGTGAATCCGAGCGGCATGCAGGTCGAGGTTGCCCTCCCGTCGGCTGAAGCAAGCCGCATCCAGCCTGGCGACGAGGCGACGCTGGAATTCGCGGGCAATCGTGAAGTCGGCGCGCGCGTGCGCTCCGTCACTCCCTCGCTCGATCCCGAAAGCCGCAGCGCGACGGCGGTCCTGTCGCTGGCAAGGCCGATCCCCGGCCTGCAACCCGGTGCGTTCTTGCAGGCACGTATCCGCCCCTCGGGTGAGGTCGATACCGGCCGCATGTCGGTGCCGGAAAGTGCCGTCCAGACAATCGATGGCGCAGAGGTGGTCTTCGTTCGCACGCGCCGCGGGTTTCAAGCCCGTCGAGTGGTCACCGGTGCGCGTTCGGGAGGACGGGTGGTCATCGAGTCCGGTCTCGAAGCAAATTGGCGGATAGCCACCGCCAACGCCTTCTTGCTGAAGGCTGAACTCGAGAAGGAGGAGGCCGAGCATGGACACTGATCACATGCAGGACGCGGATCGCCCCCACCGCCATGGTTTGATTGGCATGATCCTCGACGTCGCCGTGCGCTTTCGCTGGGCGATGGTCGTGCTGACCCTCGGTGTGGCAATCTTTGGCGTGGTGAATTTGCTCCGCCTGCCCATCGATGCTGTGCCCGATATCACCAACGTACAGGTGCAGATCAACACCGAGGCACCAGCCCTTTCGCCCTCGCAAGTCGAGACGCAGGTCACCTATCCTGTCGAAACCGGGCTTGCTGGCATCGAGGGTCTGGAAATGACACGCTCGATATCGCGCAACGGGTTCAGCCAGGTGACCGCGATTTTCGAGGAAGGGACCGACATCTATTTCGCGCGTCAGCAGGTCAACGAACGGCTGACGCCCATAAGCGCTTCGCTGCCCGAGGGTGCCGAACCGGTGATGGGACCCATCTCGACCGGCTTGGGCGAAGTGCTCATGTATACCATCGAGTACGAATATCCTGACGGCAAGGAAGCGCCGCGGGGCGGAGCGGTCGGATGGCAGTCCGACGGGAGCTTCGTGACCGAACGTGGCGACCGGCTCGACAGCGATGTTGCCAAGGCTGCCTATCTGCGAACCATTCAGGACTGGGTGGTTGCACCGCTCATGCGGTCGGTCGACGGTGTGGCAGGTGTCGACTCCATCGGCGGCTTCGAAAAGCAATATCTCGTCCAACCCGATCCCGCACGATTGACCGGTTACGGTTTGTCGTTCGACGAGGTGATCGACGCGCTGGAAGCGGCCAATCTCGCCGAAGGGGCCAATTTCGTCGAACGGGCCGGTGAAGCCCTCCTCGCCCGGGTCGATGCGCGCCTCGGCAGCGTCGAGGATATCGAGCAGGCGGTCGTTTCCACCCGCGAGGGAGTGCCTATTCGCGTAGGGGACATCGCCACGGTCAGCATCGGCGGTGACCTTCGAACTGGCGCGGCGTCGCTGAATGGCGATGAAGCGGTCGTGGGCACCGTGCTCATGCGCGCGGGCGAGAATAGCCGCACCGTTTCGGCCCAGGCGGCCGAACGGCTTGAGGAAGTCCGCAGCTCCCTGCCGGAAGGAATTGTCGCGGAGATCGTCTACAACCGGTCTTCCCTGGTCGATGCGACGATCGCGACCGTTGAGAAGAATCTCGTCGAAGGCGCGCTTCTGGTGATCGCGATCCTGTTCTTGCTGCTGGGCAACATCCGGGCAGCGATCATCGCGGCGCTGGTCATTCCCTTTTCCATGCTGATGGCATCGATCGGAATGAACCGGCTCGGCGTTTCTGGCAATCTCATGAGTCTGGGTGCGCTGGACTTCGGCCTGATCGTCGATGGTGCCGTCATCATCGTCGAGAACAGCGTCGCGAGGCTCGCGGCCCGGCAGGAACACGAAGGCCGGCTTCTTAGCCTTGGTGAAAGGCTGACGGAAACGCGGCTTGCCGCGCAGGAAATGATTAAGCCGACCGTGTACGGCCAGGCGATCATACTCCTCGTCTTCGCACCGCTTTTGACCTTCACCGGGGTCGAAGGCAAAACCTTCTCGCCCATGGCGATCACGGTCATGCTCGCGCTCGCCTCGGCGTTCGTGTTGTCGCTGACCTTCGTCCCGGCAATGATCGCCATCCTGCTCAACAAAAAGCTGACCGAAAAGGAGGTCAAGCCGATCCGGATCGCCAAGGAGCGATACGGACCGCTGGTCCGCAGGGCGATCACCCGCCCCTGGCCGGTCATCGGCGTCGGCGTCGGCATCTTCGCGTTTGCGGCCGTCGTGTTCAGCTTCCTTGGGAGCGAGTTCACACCGCAATTGGACGAGCGTGACATCGCCGTGCAATCGCTGCGTATTCCTTCGACCTCGCTCGAACGCTCGCTCGCGATGCAAAGGCGGGTGGAGGACCAGCTCGAGCAGTTTGAGCAAGTCGAGCTCGTCTTTTCGCGGACGGGCACGGCGGAAGTGGCCAGCGACCCGATGCCGCCGAACGCTTCCGATGCGTATGTGATCCTCAAACCCCGTGAGGAATGGCCCGATCCAGACCTCGCCAAGGACGAGTTGGTCGCACAAATGGAGAGCGCCCTCAGCAGTCTCGTGGGCAATCTTTACGAGTTCAGCCAACCGATCGAATTGCGGTTCAACGAATTGATCGCAGGCGTTCGCGGAGATGTTGCCATCAAGATCTACGGAGACGATCTCAGCGCCATGACCTCGGCGGCGAACGAGGTCGCAGGCGTGCTGCGCAATGTCGACGGCGCAGCGGATGTCAAGGTCCAGCAAGTGACCGGGTTCCCCACCCTCGATATTGCCTTCGATCGGGCAGCGATTGCCCGTTACGGGCTCAAGGTCGAAGACGTTGCGCAATCGGTGGCGATCGCACTGGGCGGTCGGCCTGCGGGCCTCGTTTTTGAAGGCGATCGCCGCTTCGATGTGGTTGTCAGATTGTCGGACGCGGGCCGCGACGATTTCGACCAGCTCGGTGCTTTGCCGGTGCTTCTCCCGAACGGGGCAACCATACCGCTACGCTCGGTTGCCGAGTTCCTTGTGGTGGATGGTCTCGCGGAGGTTCGCCGGGAACAGGGACGCAGACTGGTGATCGTTTCGTCCAACGTGCGAGAACGCGACCTCGGGTCTTTTGTAGAAGAGGCCCAGGAAAGGGTTGCGGCGCAGGTCGAACTGCCCGCTGCCGCGTTTATCGAGTGGGGCGGTCAATACCAGAACCTCCAAGCTGCCCAGGAAAGACTTCAGATCGTTATTCCTATCGCTTTCGCGGTCATTCTCCTGCTGCTTTACATGGCGGTTGGGGGCTGGGTGCCGGCGCTCGCCGTATTCAGCGCGATCCCGTTGGCCCTGGCAGGCGGAATATTCTCCTTGGCCCTGCGCGGGATGCCATTCTCCGTTTCTGCGGCGGTAGGCTTTATCGCCCTGTCGGGCGTGGCGACCTTGAATGGCCTCGTGATGGTGACTGCGATCCGTCAGCGGCTCGACAGGGGCATGGCGCTCGATGACGCCATCGTCGATGGTGGATTGGCGCGCGTAAGGCCGGTTCTCATGACCGCGCTCGTTGCATCGCTCGGCTTCGTGCCGATGGCGATTGCGACCGGGACCGGCGCGGAAGTGCAGCGTCCCTTGGCGACAGTCGTCATCGGAGGATTGATCACGGCCACCGCGCTCACCCTCTTCGTCTTGCCCGCAATCTTGAAGCTGGTTTTCGGGACCAGAGAAGATGACCGGACCTGGCGACAGCGCTGGTGGGACCGGCTGCGGCGCAACGTCACAACCGATGAGCAGCGCGAGCTGAAGGACATCGCATGACCGATCGGGAAAGGAAAAAGCGGTGCTGGCACTGGAGGAAGAGAACGGACTGCTCTGGATATGCGCCGGAGGCAGGCTGGGGGATGAAGCCTATGAGCGCTTTGTTCCCCAATTCGAACATATCGCAGAGCGCGAGGCCGGTACCGTCCCGGTGGTGATCGAGCTCGCGCGTGACTTTTCGGGTAGGGACCTTGGAGGTCTCTGGCGCGATCTCAAGTTCGACATCCGGCATAAGGATTGTTTCGGCCGGATCGCCATAATCGGCGACAGCAAATGGGAAGAGTGGGGCACGAAATTGTCATCCTCGCTCTTCCGCGCCGAAATGAAGTTCTTCCCGCCAACACAGCGTAGTCATGCGGAAAGCTGGGTGCGAACCGTGGAGGACGCAGCATGAGTGGCGGACATGAGGTCGATGCCGGGTCGCCCGAAAAGCGCAAGACCCTGTGGGTTGTCCTGTGGCTTAACGTCGCTATCGCGATCGGCTTCTTCGCGGTCGGATATTTTGCCGATTCCAACGCGCTGTTGGCAAACGGCCTCGACAATTCATCGGACGCGATCGTCTATGCGCTGAGCCTTCTTGCCTTGACGCGCTCGCGTGTCTGGCAGCGTGGCGCGGCACGCTTCTCCGGCATCATGCTATTGGTGTTTGCCGCTGGCGTGATCTTCGATGCTGTCCGCCGGTTCGTCGAAGGATCGGATCCAGGCGGCTTCATGATGCTGGCGATGGCGGCGGTCGCGGCGATCGTGAACCTGATCTGCCTGCGGATGCTGCAGCGGACGAAGGAGAAAGACGTCAGCATGCGCGCCGCGACGACTTTCAGCTTCAACGATTTCATCGCCAATGGCGGCATCATTATCGCCGGAATCATTGTGATGCTGACGGGTGCCAACTGGCCCGATCTCGTAGTGGGCATCGCCGTGGCGTGCATCGCACTATACGGCGGCGTCCAGATCCTTCGGGATGCTCATCACGATATCCATGACGAAAAAGGAACCGAGCACGAGGGAGGCGATCAGTTTCGACTATGAGCGCGCAGCACGACCACAGCAGTAACTCCGGGCATAGCCACGGTGAGGGAAAACTGAGCGATCGCCAGTTGATCTTCGCGGTCGCGATAAATGTTCTGCTTACGCTGGCGCAAATCGTCGGCGGCATAGTGTCCGGCTCGCTCGCGCTCATCGCCGACGCAATGCACAACTTCAGCGACGCAGCCGCGCTTGGTATCGCGTGGTTCGCCCGCAAGATAGGCAGGCGCCCGGCCGACAAGCTGATGACATTTGGTTACGCGCAGGGGGAGGTTGTCGCCGCGCTGATCAACCTTACCACGTTGCTTATCATAGGCTTTTACCTCCTTGTGGAGGCGATCAATCGGTTCGCAGATCCGCAGCCAGTCGAGGGATGGACCGTGATCTGGGTCGCTGGCGTCGCTCTGGTGATCGACCTCGCCACCGCCTTCATCACGCACCGCGGTGCCAAGGACAGCATCAACATGAAAGCGGCGTTCCTGCACAACGTGTCGGACGCGATGGCGTCGGTCGGAGTGATTGTGGCCGGGGGCCTGATCCTGCTTTACGAACTCTACGTGGCGGACCTTGTCATAACCGTGATCATCGCCGGCTACGTGATCTGGCAGGGCGTGAGCCTTCTTCCACGAACTGTACGTCTACTGATGGGCGCAGTACCCGACGAGTTGGAGTTCGATCGGATCGTTGCCTTTCTCGAAAATCAGAAAGGTATCGAGAGCGTCCACCACGTTCATGTCTGGAACCTTGGTGAGCATCATCGTGCGCTTGAGACGCACGTCGTCTTATCGTCAACCTCGCTAGATGCTTTCGAGGACCTCAAGGTTCAACTGCGAAGCCTTCTTGCCGAACGGTTTGCAATCGGACACGCGACCTTCGAGGCGTGCAGAGCGCCAGACTGCGATAACGCGCTTGTCCCCCGAGCACCGCGTTCCCTCGATGACAAATTAAAATGAAATCCGCAGGCGCTGACTGTCGCGGGCTCCCCTGATCGTCAGGGGCCATGCGAAGCGGCAAGAGTATCGATTATCCTGCAATCGCTGATGGTATCCTGTTCACAGCTTGCGATCATGCGCGAGAGTTCATCGCGCATGATCTGCAGGGCGGCAATCTTTCGTTCTACCTGATCAAGATGCGCACGCGCCAAGGAATCGACCGCAGCGCAGGATCGATCGTCCTCGTTCGATAACTCGAGCAGTTCGCGGACATCCGGCATCGAAAAGCCGAGATCGCGCGCCCGGCGAATGAAGGTCAATGTCGCCGCCTCGTCAGGTCCGTAATCGCGATAGTTGGATCGGGTGCGGGGCGGGGCAGTTAAAATGCCTTCGCGCTCATAGAAGCGGATCGTCTCCGCCTTGACGCCGGTTTTGCGCGCGACCTCACCAATTCTCATACCATCATCCCCAATCGCTTGACCTTGTAGTGGCTACAAGGTGCATAGGCGGTCTTGAAACCAGGAGTCGAGTGGATGGCGAAGAATTGTTGCGATGCCGCCGATGTCGGCGATGCCCATAACAATCCGCAATGGCGCCGGATCCTGTGGGTGGCCCTCGCTCTCAACGCCATCATGTTCGCTGTTGAGATCGTGGCCGGGATAGCAGCTGATTCTCGCGCGCTTCAGGCCGATGCGCTCGATTTTCTGGGCGATTCAGCCAATTACGCCATCAGCCTCGGAGTTGCCGGAATGGCCATTGCGTGGCGCGCACGCGCGGCGCTCGCGAAAGCGGCGACCATGCTGGGCTTCGGAATTTGGGTCCTGGGCTGGGCTCTGTGGGGCGTCTTTGCCGGCGCCTCTCCGGATGCCGGCACGATGGGAATCGTCGGTTTTCTTGCGCTCGCAGTCAACCTCGCGGTCGCGGCGATGCTCTTTCGGTATCGAACCGGGGATGCGAACATGCGCTCTGTGTGGATCTGTTCGCGCAATGACGCGATCGGTAATATCGCCGTGCTGGCGGCAGCGATTGGCGTTTTCGGCACCGGCCGTGCGTGGCCCGATCTGGTTGTGGCGAGCATCATGGCAGGACTGGCGGTGTGGGGAAGTGCCGAGGTCTTCAAACAGGCACGTGGCGAACTGCGCTCTACCTGAACTCCAAAATATCCCCGCAATTGCGGATTGGAGAAAATAAGCTTCGCTCCTGCAATGCTATTGCGAATTAATTGCATCTAATATAGAGGCCCCTCATGCATCGCATCGTCTCCGCCACCGTCCATCCGGTAATGCGGCTCATTCTCCTGGCGCTTGCGCTGTGTCTGTCCGCCACCGCGAGCGCGGAAGAACCCGATGTGCGTACGACTTGGCGTCTGCTCGATTATATCGCTGTCGATTACTCCGCAGCGGTGTCGAACGGGCAGGTCATCGACGATTTTGAATACAGCGAAATGGTCGAGTTTTCTTCGACCGTCGGCGGTCAAATAGCGGCGCTCCCGGGTTCTTCGGCCAAACCTGGCCTCATCGCGATGTCGGTGGACCTGCGTCAGGCGATTGAGAAGAAAGCCTCGATCGAGCGCGTTTCCCGGCTGGCCCGTGCCTTGGGTGGATCGCTGTTGGAGGCGTACCCGGTTCCGCTGGCTCCCCGAAGCCCGCCAGATTTGTCTCGGGCAGCGTCGCTCTTTGCGCAAAACTGCGCCTCGTGTCACGGCGCTGCCGGAAGTGCGCCACCGGCCGCAATGCAGGCGCTTGATCCCCCGCCAATCGACTTCACCGATATCGACCGGGCACGGCAGCGCAGTGCGTTCGGGCTTTACCAGGTCATCACGCAGGGGCTGGAAGGAACGTCCATGGCCAGCTTCGCATCGCTGCCCGACGACGATCGCTGGGCGCTTGCATTCTATGCCGGCAGCATTGCTTTTGAAGATGTGGCCAGAGGCGAGCGCATCTGGCGTGAAGATGATGGCGTACGCCAGCTTGTCCCCGATCTCGAGACGCTCGCCGCGCTCACGCCGGAAAGTCTGGCCGACCAGATCGGCGAGGACCGCGCGCTCGCTCTCATGGCCTATCTTCGCGCCAATCCCGATGAGGTGGTACAGGCAAATGACGCAGGTTCGCTCGCCCATGTTCGCGATACGCTCGATCGCAGCCTGTTAGCCTATCAGGCTGGCGACCGTGAAGAAGCGCGGGAGCTTGCCCTGTCTGCCTATCTCGACGGGTTCGAACCCCTGGAGGCCCTCTTGGCAACGCGCGATGGCGGTTTGATGCGGGAGGTAGAACAGGCGCTCGGGCAATTTCGGGCCGGAATAGAGTCCGGTGCGGACCCATCCGAACTACAACAACAGAGGGCTCGCATCGATACTCTGCTGGCCAGAGCCGAGGGAGCGTTGGCTCCTGAGGCGGCCAGCGAAATCTCGACCTTTCTCGGGGCGTTCACCATTCTCCTGCGCGAGGGGATCGAAGCAATTCTGGTTGTGATCGCCATGATCGCCTTTGTGAAAAAGTCGCAGCGCTCCGAGGTATTGCCTTATGTCCATGGTGGGTGGATCGCCGCTCTTCTTGCAGGTGTCGCCACTTGGGTCGTAGCAACCTACTTCGTGAGCATCAGCGGTGCGAGCCGCGAAATGACCGAAGGTATCGGCGCGCTGCTTGCGGCTGTCATTCTCGTATCGGTCGGCATCTGGATGCACGGCAAATCCCAGGCCGAGGAATGGCGGCGCTATATCCAGGAAAAAATGGGCAAGGCGCTCTCGCGCGGATCGGCATGGTTTCTCTTCGGTCTCGCCTTCGTGGTCGTCTACCGGGAAGCGTTCGAGACTATTCTGTTCTACGCTGCCCTGTGGAACCCGCAGAGCAGCGGCATCATATTGGCAGGTGCCTTGTCCGCAGTCGCGCTGCTGGCGTTCATCGCATGGGTTATGCTGCGCTACAGCCGCAAACTGCCGATCACCCAGTTCTTCCGCTATAGTGCTATCCTGATTGCGATCCTTGCGGTCATTCTCGCGGGCAAGGGCGTGGGCGCTTTCCAGGAGGCCGGAGTTCTTTCCGCCACTTTCATTGCCGGCTTGCCGCGCCTCGCCGAACTCGGCTTCTTCCCGACTGTCGAGACGATCGGCGCGCAATTGCTCACGCTGCTCGCTCTGATTGCCGGATTTCGGATAAGTCGATCACCATCGGGACCGCAGCCGGCAGCTGTCGAGGGATAGGTGATCCCGGTTTGCGATCAGCGGGGTCCGGTGCCGAGACGGCGCGCGAGCCACAAGGAGGCTGTGGGAACCGCGACCCACATCACGATCGGTACCAGGCCGATTTTGGTTCCGGGCACCAGCGGCATGATTGCACTATAGGACCACCCCCATTCGGCACCGACCGCCAGCACTTCGACCATGGCGGTAATGGCCAGGCCGATTCCCAGGAACACGACAAAACGCGAGATCGGCCAGTCTACGAGCCACGGCGTTTTACCACTGCCGACAGAGGCGCCGAGATAAGCGGCAACCATGATCCCGGCATCGCCGAACGAGGCCAGGCCGCAGCGAGTTGCTGCCTCGGCAGGCGACAGACCGGCTGACTGGTAGAAAGGAAGCTGAAGCATTTCCCAGGCGAAAGCGATGAGAATTCCGAATAAGGCGATCCAGAGCGCTGGATGAGCACCGCGCCATTCGCGCGATTTCTCAGAGATTTGGTTTTGATCCTGCATCGTCTTATCCGTCGCTCTTGCCATCTCCGTCCCGTCCCCATCGCTCAGGTATCGAATTTGGGAAGAGCGAGGCCGCGCAGGCGCAGGGCGTTGCCGATCACCGATACCGAAGACAGGCTCATCGCTGCGGCCGCGATCATTGGGTTCAAGAGCAACCCGGTCCATGGATAGAGAACACCTGCCGCGACCGGAATGCCGAGCGCGTTATACGCAAAAGCAAAGAACAGGTTCTGCCTGATGTTGCGCATAGTCGCCCGAGACAGGACGAGCGCCTGAACAACGCCGACGAGGTCCCCGCGCACCAGTGTCACGCCCGCGCTTTCAATCGCGACATCGGTACCCGTTCCCATCGCAATCCCGACGTGCGAAGCGGCAAGCGCGGGTGCGTCGTTTATGCCGTCGCCGGCCATAGCGACCCGGCGACCCTCGCTCTTCAACTGCTCGATCTTGCGATGTTTGTCCTCGGGCGAGACGTTCGCTTCGACTTCGTCGATACCGACCTGGCTTGCTACCGCACGCGCGGTGGCTTCGCTGTCGCCGGTAAGCATCACGATTTTGATGCCGCGCTCATGCAGCGCGGCAATAGCGGTGCGGCTGGTTTCCTTGATCGGATCGGCGACAGCGATAAGGCCTGCCGGTGCCCCGTCCACGGCCACGAACATCACCGTCTGTCCGAGGCTTCGGCCTTCGTCCGCCGTTGACCGCCAGCCTTCTTCGAGCGCCCCTATACGCTCCATCATCTTTTCATTCCCGATCGCGACCCTGCGCTTGTCGACATTTGCCTGGATGCCTTCGCCGGTCACGGACTCGATATCGGAAGCGTCGAGAATGGCAGCGCCCCTGTTTTGAGCCCCTTCCACGATCGCGTGGGCGAGCGGATGCTCGCTTCCTCTCTCAACGGCAGCGACAAGGCTCAGCAATTCCTGTTCGTCGAACTCTGGCTGCGGTTTTACATCGACAAGATCGGGCTTGCCCCGGGTCAGCGTGCCGGTCTTGTCGACAACCAGCGTATCGATCTTTTCCAGCGTTTCGAGGGCTTCGGCGTTCTTGATCAGGATGCCGTGCTGGGCTCCCTTGCCGGTACCGGTCATGATCGACATCGGCGTTGCCAGGCCAAGCGCGCAGGGACAGGCGATGATCAGAACGGCGACCGCGTTGACGAGTGCGTAGGCAAGAGCCGGTGCGGGCCCCCAGATGGCCCAGACGACAAAACTCACGATAGCGACAAGGACGACGATGGGTACGAACCATCCGGTGACCTGGTCGGCGAGCCGCTGGATCGGTGCCCGGCTGCGCTGGGCCTCCGCGACCATCTGCACGATCTTCGAGAGCATGGTGTCCGCGCCGACCTGCGTCGCGCGCATGGTAAAGCTGCCGGTCTGGTTGACAGTGCCGCCGATCACCGGATCGCCCGCGCTTTTCTTGACGGGAATGGGTTCGCCACTGATCATGGATTCGTCGATGGCACTGCTTCCATCCTCGAGCGTGCCATCGACGGGGACCTTGTCGCCCGGACGCACGCGCAGCAGGTCCCCCGACGTCAATTCATCGAGCGGTACTTCGCGCTCGTCTCCGCGACCGAAGATCTTCATCGCGGTCGGGGGTGCGAGTTCGAGAAGCGCTCGCAAGGCGCTCGATGTCGATCCGCGCGCCTTGAGCTCGAGCACCTGCCCGAGCAGCACGAGGGTCGTGATAACCGCTGCGGCCTCGTAATAGACGCCGACCCGGCCCGTATGATCGCGGAATGCCTCGGGAAAGATGTCCGGGGCGAGGGTTGCCACAAGGCTGAACAGATAGGCGATGGCGACGCCGAAGCCGATCAGGGTGAACATGTTGAGGTTCATGGTCCGGACCGATTGCAGCGCGCGGGTGAAGAAGGGCCAGCCGCCCCAAAGCACCACCGGAGTTGCCAGCAGGAGCTGCAGCCACTGCGCGATAGCGGGTTCGATGACCTGATCGAACGGTCGCGACGGGATCATGTCGCCCATCGCATAGGCGAAGAGCGGCAGCGTGAAGAGCGCGCTCCACCAGAACCTTCGCCGCATGTCGACGAGTTCGGGATCGGGGCCCTCGTTCAGAGTGATCGTTTCGGGTTCGAGGGCCATCCCGCATATCGGGCAAGAGCCCGGCCCCGGCTGCCGGATCTCCGGATGCATCGGACAGGTGTATATGGTACCTTCCGGGACATCCTCGACAGCATCGAGGTGCGCCTTCGAAAGATACATCTCCGGATCCGCGCGGAACTTGTCGAGGCAGCGCGAGGAGCAGAAGTAATGGTCGCCACCCTCGTGTCGATCGACGAAGCGGGCGCCGTCCATCTTCACGCTCATTCCGCAAACGGGGTCGGTCGCCATACCCTCGATTGCATTGTGCCCATCGCTCATCTGTCGTTCTCCCCTAATTGGCCATCACCACGAACTGCCCCATCATGCCTGCGTCCTCGTGCTCGAGGATATGGCAGTGATACATGTAGGGAGTGTCGGGATCGGTATTTTCTTCGAACCGCAACAGCAGCCTGACCTGTTCACGCGGGTTGACGATTACGGTGTCCTTGAAGCCCGCCTCTTCCGCCCGCGGAGGCCGACCGTCCCGGTCGAGCAAGCGGAACTGCACGTTATGAATATGAAAGGGATGGGCCATCATCGATGCGTTGGCGATTTCCCATATTTCCCACTGACCCACCGGTACGCGCTGATTGATGACGTCCATGTCCATGGTTTCGCCGTTGATCGACATGCCCCGGCCCATCATGCCCATATCGAGCACGAAACGGCGGCTGCGAACGGCGAGTGAGGGGTCTGGCGCAGCAAGCGCGGCCAGAGTGGGCGGGAGCATTACTGGAGTTGACGCGCCTGAGGGGCGCATATCGAGGATCGAAAACGTGCGCCCCTGCCTCTCGCGATCGGCCCGGTTTCCCATCATTCCGCCGCCCATCATACCCCCGCCTTGCCCGCCCATCATGCCCATGGCGTTAGCAGGGCTGCTGGCAATCAGCCGGAGCGGGCGCCCTTCGGAAAGATCGACGATCACTTGTGCGCGTTCGCCTGGGGCAAGGGTAAGACTGCGAACCTCGCTTGGCGCGGCAAGCAGGCCGCCATCGCTTGCGATGAGTTGCATCGGACGATCACCTTCGAGCGAGAAGGTGTAGAACCGCGCATTCGATCCATTGAGAAGCCGCAGGCGCAGCGGACCGGCGGCGGCCTCGAAAACGGCATTGGCCGTTCCGTTCACATAGATGCGCTCACCCATCACCCCCATCATCCGCGAGTGCATATCGAGCGGGTAAACAAGGCGGCCCGCGCCGTCGATCACGCGATCCTGCACGACGAGCGGTATGTCATCTACACCGTACCGGCTCGGCAGATCGAGGCGATCCTCTTCCTCGTCGCGCACGTAGATCGGGGCAGCAAGTCCGGCATAGACCTGTGGTCCGGCCCGGCGATGCAGATGCGAATGATACCAGTATAACGAAGCGCGCTGGCGTATTTCGAAGGACGGGCTCCAGCGCTCACCGGGCCGTATGAGCTGGTGCGGCCCGCCATCCGCTGTGGCGGGAAGTTCGAAACCATGCCAGTGAACGGTCGCATCTTCGGCAAGCTTGTTGTCGATGTGAAAGCGAACCTGTTCGCCGCGGCGCATTTCGAGGGTCGGGCCGAGATAGGATGCGTCGATACCGAACGTCGGTGACGGCGTGCCTGACACGAATTCCTTCTCGCCCGGTGTCAGGGACAGGCGAAAGACACGCTCGCCCCGTTCGATCGTTCCGGCCTGTAGCCGAGGTATGGCAAGAGGATTGCTTGCTCCTCGCTGATCGAGCGACATCCTTCCTTGCGTGTCGCAACCCACCAGCGGCAGCGCCGCGAAACCCGTCGCCGCGAGGCCGGCGCTCTTGATGAAGTCGCGGCGATCCTTAAAGTCGGGCCTGTCGATACCTGGCATATTCACCTGTTTTTGCGTGGGAGGCACCGGCGCAACCGAGCGCCTCCCACCCACCGTCCTATCGCGGCGTTACCGAGGTAACGACGCTGCCTTCGGTTCCAGTACGAAATTCAAAGGCTATTCCCTCACCGACACTGACCTGTTCGAGGATTTGCGCGTCGGCTTCGAAGGTCATCGTCATCGCGGGCCATCCGATACTTTCGACCGGACCATGCTCGATGGTCACCGTGCCAGCCTCGGCATCGATGGCTGTAACCGTTCCCTCCGCGCTGGCGCTCTGCTCGCCGCCGGTCTCCTCCGCCATCGGCATTTCGCCTGACATGGGCATGCTGTCCGAGTTCGCCATGTCGTCTGACATCATGGTCTCTGAGCTGTCGTCTGCAGCGTCGCAGGCTGCAAGCGCCAGCGGTGCCGCGAGCAGGATCATGTAGGTTGGGGTACGCACTCTTCTTCTCCTTGAGGGTTGGCCGGTTTTTCCGGACGGGGGCGCCGCAACAACAGATAGGCGGCGGGAAGCAGGAACATGGACAGGAGCGGGGCGGTGATCATGCCGCCAACCATCGGCGCGGCGATGCGGCTCATGACTTCCGAGCCCGCGCCGGTGCCGATCAGGATCGGAAAGAGACCCGCAAGGATGACTGCGACGGTCATCGCCTTGGGCCGCACGCGCAGGAGCGCGCCTTCCCGGATGGCCTCGTCTACTTCTTCGGCGCTCAGATCACCGCGTCGCCGCTCCAGTGCGGCTTTCAGGTAAATCAGCATCACTACGCCGAATTCGGCGGAGACGCCGGCAAGCGCGATGAAACCGACCGCAGTCGCCACCGACTGGTTGTAGCCCATCAGATAGAGCAACCAGTATCCGCCCGTCAGCGCGAAGGGCAGCGTGCCCATGATCAGCAAGGCTTCGTCCCAGCGCCGGAAAATGAGATAGAGCAGCAGGAAAATGATCGCAAGCGTCGCGGGAACCACGACCTTCAGTCGCTCATAGGCGCGCGTCAGATATTCGAACTGGCCCGCATAGGACAGGCTGACGCCGGCAGGAAGATCGACACCCGCGGCGACGACCTCCTGCAGATCGGCGACCACCGAAGTAAGATCGCGGCCCCGGACGTCGACGTAGATGTAGCTGGTCAGTCGGCCCTGTTCGCTCTTGAGCATGGGCGGACCGTCGCTGACGGCGATACGGGCGACAGTGCCAAGCGTGATCTGTTGGCCGGACGGCGTCAGAACCGGCAAGGCCCTGAGTTCATCGACGCTGTCCCTGATTTCGCGGGGATAGCGCACATTGATCGGATAGCGCGCCAGCCCCTCGACGGTCCGTGCGACATTGGCGCCGCCTATTGCACCAGAGACGATCTGCTGGATGTCGGCAATGTTGAGCCCGTATCGCGCGGCAGCCATCCGGTCGATATCGACATCGACATAGCGACCGCCCGACAGGCGCTCGGCCAGCGCGGAACTCACGCCAGGCACGGTCTTGGCGATACGCTCCACATCGAGTGCAACGCGTTCGAGTTGATCGAGATCGTCGCCTGACACCTTGACCCCGATCGGGCTCTTGATCCCGGTCGCGAGCATGTCGATCCGGTTGCGGATCGGCGGCACCCAGACATTGGCGAGGCCCGGCACCTGAACGACCCGGTCGAGTTCCTCGACCAGCAGATCGGGCGTCATTCCCTCGCGCCATTCTTCGCGGGGCTTGAAGCGGATCGTCGTTTCGAACATCGTCAGGGGCGCCGGATCGGTTGCCGTATCGGCGCGCCCCGCCTTTCCGAACACCGTTTCCACTTCCGGGACCGACTTGATCAGGCGATCGGTGCGCTGCAGCAGCGCCGACGCCTCGCCGGGCGAAAGCCCGGGCAATGCACTCGGCATATAGAGCAAATCGCCTTCATCGAGCGGCGGGAGGAACTCGCCGCCAAGCCGGGTGAAGGGGATCGCGGTGGTAAGGAAGATTACTGCCGCGATAGCCAGTGTCGCCTTGGGGCGCCGCATGACCCAGTCGAGCCCCGGACGATAGATTTTCGTCAGCCAGCGGTTGAGAAAATTGGCATCCTCCGAAGGGATCCTCCCTCGGATCAGCCATCCCATCATCACCGGCACCAGAGTTACCGAGAGAATGGCCGCGGCAGCCATCGCATAGGTCTTGGTGAAAGCGAGCGGTGCGAACAGACGCCCCTCCTGCGCCTGGAGGGTGAAGACCGGTAGGAACGACAGGGTAATGATCAGCAGACTGAAGAACAGCGCCGGCCCCACTTCCTTCGATGCATCGGCGATGATCCGCCAGCGTTCCTTCACCGCGAGCGCGGTATCAGGATTATCGTGTTCCCATCGCTCGAGATGCTTGTGCGCGTTCTCGATCATGACGACGGCGGCATCGACCATCGCACCGACTGCGATGGCTATTCCACCCAGCGACATGATGTTGGCATTGACGCCCTGGAAGCGCATCACGATGAAGGCTGCGAGCACGCCCAAAGGCAGGGTGATGATCGCCACGAGTGCCGAGCGTGCGTGCCAGAGGAACAGCGCGCATACGAGAGCCACGACAATAAACTCTTCGATAAGCTTCGTGGTGAGGTTCTCTATCGACGCATCAATGAGCTGGGATCGGTCGTAGGTCGTGACGATCTCGACGCCTTCGGGAAGGCTTGCCTGCAGCTCGTCGAGTTTCTGTTCCACGGCCTGGATCGCGCTTCGCGCATCAGCTCCCTGGCGCAGGACGATGATGCCGCCGGCAACTTCGCCTTCGCCATTGAGCTCGGCGATGCCTCGGCGCAGTTCGGGTCCTACCTGGATTGTCGCTACGTCGCCAAGCGTGACCGGAATGCCGCCGCTCGCAGTGCGTAGTGGAATCTGCCGAAAATCCTCGAGGTCGCCGAGATAGCCCGAGGCGCGGACCATATATTCGGCTTCGCCCATCTCGACGATCGAGCCGCCCGCTTCCTGGTTGGCGGCCTGGATTGCGCTCACGATCTCGGCGTGAGTCACGCCGAGCGATGCCATCCGGTAAGGTTCCAGCACGACCTGGTATTGCTTGACCATTCCGCCGACGCTGGCGACCTCGGCAATGCCGGGAATCGTCTTGAGCTCGTAGCGCAGGAACCAGTCCTGCAGGCTGCGCAGTCCTGCAAGGTCATGTCCGCCGGTCCGGTCGACCAGCGCATATTCGTAGATCCACCCCACACCGGTTGCATCGGGTCCGAGCGTGCTCGTGACGCCATCGGGCAGGCGGTTCTGCACCTGGTTGAGATATTCGAGCACTCGCGAGCGTGCCCAGTAGAGGTCGGTACCGTCCTGGAAGATGATATACACATAGCTGTCACCGAACATCGAATAGCCGCGGACGGTTTTCGCCCCCGGCACCGAGAGCATGGTCGTCGCCAGGGGATAGGTGACCTGGTCCTCGACGATCCGGGGGGCCTGCCCCGGATAGTTTGACCGGACCACAACCTGCACATCGGACAGATCGGGCAACGCGTTGACCGGCGTCGTGCGCACCGCCCAGAAACCGGCCAGCGTCACCGCGACGGCGGCGAGAACGATAAACAGGCGGTTGGCGATCGAGGCATCGATTATCCGAGCAATCATTGTCCGGCCCTCGTGATAGACTCGATCCGGGGGCCGGCATCCTCCTGGGTGAAGGTGAAGCGCACCCTGCCTCCCGTCTCGAGGCCGCGCATTTGCGCCGCGCTCTTCGTGCGGAAGGTCATGGTCATCGCGGGCCAATCGAGCCGGGGCACAGGACCATGCCGCAGCGTCACCGAACCATTGGCGATCGCTTGGATCGTGCCGGTGGCACTGAAGGTCGCTGGCTCGTCCCCGCCGCTGTTTGGCGCGTCCTCCGACTGATCGATCGGACGGACGTCTAGCCCGGTGAGGCTTGCTTCGGAATCGAGCAGGAACTGACCCGATGTCACGACCTGTTCGCCTGCCGACAGACCGGCCAGAACCTCGGTCCTGCCACCCGCTTCGCGGCCGATCCGGACCTCGGCGGGCAGGAAACCGCCCCCGTCCTGTCTTACCATCACGATGGTTCGACGTCCGGTCCTGATAACCGCTTCGGATGGGACCAGCAGCGCGCGGTGTGCGTCCGGGGTCAGCGAGACCTGTGCGAACATGCCCGGCTTAAGGTGACCGGACGCGTTGGGCAGTTGCGCACGAACGGTGATCGTACGGCTTGCATCCTCCGCGCTCGGCAGGATAGCGACAATGGGCCCGGAAAAGCGTTCCTCGGGGAATGCGGTCAGCGTCGCGCTGACAGGTTGCCCGACGCGGACAGTCGCCGCCTGCCTTTCAGGCACCGCGGCTTCGAGCCAGATCGGTGAGAAACCGGTTATCTCGGCGAGCGTCTGTCCGGCCATGACTGTCATTCCCGGACGCACGCCGAGCGATGTGATGGCACCTCCAATCGGCGCGGTAACGGTGATCGTGGACTGCGGACGTCCATTGCGCCCTACCGATGAGATCAGGCCTGGAGGCATGCCCAAAAGGCGCATGCGTTCGCGCATGGCCTGCGCAAGTTCTTCATCACCGCTGTTCAGGACGGCCAGATACTCCTGCTGCGCTCCGCCCCATTCGGGAACCAGGATATCCGCGAGCGGCGCGCCCCGTCCAACGACATCGTCGGGCGCGCGGCCGTAGGTTCTTTGTACATAGCCTCCGGCACGTGGCTGGACGATCGCGACGTCGCGTTCATTGTAGGCCAGAACGCCTGTGACGGTTATTTCCGGCTCGAGGACGCCGTACTCGGCTTCAGTGGTGCGGATGCCGAAATTCTGCACCAGGCCGGGATCTATCCTGACGCCTGCAGTGGCCTCCTCGCCCGCGCACTTGGGCACCAGCTGCATATCCATGAAGGGCGAATTGCCCGGCTCGTCGAAGTGCTGCCCCGGCACCATCGGGTCGTACCAGTAAAGGACCTCCTCGCATTCGGTCGCACTGCCGCCCGCGTCGCTTGCACCACCCTGGCCTTCGCCGAGCTGCGAGAGACCATAGCCGGCGGCAAGACTGATGAGCGCGACCGTGCCTGCCATCATCCAAGATTTCTGGCGCGGCGACAGCCTGTCCCACGCGGCTCCCATTGCGGCTCTCATCGGCCATACTCCCCATAGGTCAGTCGCAGGTTCGCGGCGGCTTCGACGGTCGCTTCCTCGCGTTGCAGAATGTCCACCCGCAGCACGGCGAGCGTTTTGATGGCGTCGATGACGTCGAGCAGTTCCGCGCGGCCCGCGGCAAAGCTCGCGCGCTCGAGGTCCACGCGGCTTTCGGCAAGGGGAAGCAATTCGTCGGTCGCGCGCTGCCATTGTCGATAAGCGCTGCGCCATGCCGCGAGATCGGTTTCGAACCGGGCTTCGAGTTCACGCAGCCGATCGGCTCTGGCCGACTGTGCCGCAGCCGCTTCGGCTTCGGCGGCGGCTATACGCGGGTTTTGGCGCCGGTCCGCGAAAATCGGGAGCGTGATCGAACCCATCACCGAGATTGCATCGCCAAAATCGGGATCGCGCCGTCCATAGCTCACATTGACGCCGA
The DNA here is from genome assembly GCF_001634625.1 of Croceicoccus bisphenolivorans. GTDB lineage: Bacteria > Pseudomonadota > Alphaproteobacteria > Sphingomonadales > Sphingomonadaceae > Croceicoccus > Croceicoccus bisphenolivorans. The sequence goes on from NZ_LRSE01000011.1 coordinate 82,265, forward strand.
AATCCGGACGCCTTTCCGATCGCGCAAGATCGCTTCTCGCTTCCGCTTGGCGGACCTGCGCAAGCGCCACGACAAGCTCCGGATTGCTTTGGAGCATGGCCCGCAAACCTTCGGGATCGAGATCGGCCGAAGGGATGGTTCCGGTCGCGGTAGCGTTCGGCAGAGCCGTATAGCGCGACAGCATGGCCTGAGCGGCCTCTCGGTCGGCTTCGATCCTGGTCCGCATGTCTGCGACTTCGAGCACGGCACGGCGTACTTCCAGACTTTCGGCGGGCCTGGCCGAACCGGCGGCGACAGAACTGCGCGCGAGTGGTACGAGCCCCTCGATTTCAGCGAGTGCATCGTCGGCGACGGTCAGAGCCCGTTGGGCATAAGCCAACGAGATCCATGCCATTCCTGCTCCGAGGCGCACCCTGTAACGGGTTTGACGCAACTGTGCTGCGGCAAGATCGATGTCGGCGTCCGCTATTCCAAACCGGGCCCGACGTTTCGCGAGATTGGGGATCTCCTGTTCGATGCCGACTTGGATCTGCGTTGGGAGCTGGCGATTCAGCTCGAATGCAGCCGGCCCGCTTAGCGGCAGGTTCTGGATGCCCGCGCGTAGGCGCGGGTCTGGCAGTTCATCGGCAGCGTCGGCGATCTCGCGCCGGGCGTCCAGTCGCAGCTCGCTTGTTCGAACCTGCGGCTGGTCGCTCGTTGCTGCTCGTAAAGCTTCCTCATAGCCCACCGACTGGGCATTACTCGCCGGCGCAAGGGCCAGCAGGACCGGAAGCGCGGTCCAGCTTATTCGTTTCATGATCGTTCATCCGCAAAAGGAGCGCGTCAGGCACGCGTTCCGGATCACCGGCCCGCGTCGAGCGCAGGCCGTTCATCCAGAGGCAGGAGCGCGCAGGCTTAAGCCTGCACGCGGGTCATGCCGGAAATTGCGGAGGTGGCGGTTCTGGCCCCAGCCTTGGGGCGGCGAGCGAATTGGAGATCAAACCGCTGAATTGAGCAGCCTGCGCCGGTAAGTCTTCGGAAAGGGTCGCATCAGCGCCGGGAGCGAGCGGCGCAATGCACCCGAGCGCCACCAGACAATCCAGCCGAAGGTTCTTGCAAGGTGCGCTGCCGTCATCTTCCGTGGAAGTCGCGCCCGCCATCGTTTCCATCTCTGCGCAGGCCGGATCGCCTGCGTCGACGACCTGAGGAAGAGCAGAAGCATGCGCGGCCGACTGGACGAATAGCCCGCAGGCGATCAATAACAGTCCTAGGGTACGCAAGGCTCGCATCACACTCACCTAGAGCTTTGCCGCTTTTAAGACAAGGTCATGCAGCCTGCGGAGAGTCTCAAAATTATCGTGACCCCTCCCGATTGTCGCCGTACGTGTCTCGAACATGCCGCCTCCTCCTCAGTCGATTCCCAGTTCGGCTTTCAGCGCTGTCATGCTTTCGAAGCGGTCTTCTTCTGGGCGGGCTATTGCGGGCTTGGCGTTGACCCAGGTGTTCTCGCAGACGAATTCGAGCATCGCTGCCGCAAGATCCGCGTGCCGGCAACGAAAGCAACCTTCGGCAAGGCGCTCGTCGGAAATGACGGCTTCACCGGTATAGGGTTCGTCCAGGAGCCAGCCCGGTCGCGCAGCCGTCCATTCCAGGCCTTTCGCGCGCTCCAGAAGATCTTCCATTGCGCGCATCTGTTCGAGAATATTGTGCAAGGCTGGTCTTGCCGTGAGCTCGAACCATGCAGGAACGCTGGGCTGCGGCTCTACAAACGCCGCCGATATCACGACGATCCGGGAAATGCCGGTCGTCGACATCGCTTCCACCAGCTTGCGGGTTCCCTCCGTATAAAGCGGAGGCGGATCGATCGCCGTAGATGGACTAAACCCTATACCGAGTGCGGAAATAACAGCACGGCAACCTTCGAGCTCGCTGCTGAAGTCGTCATTGAGAACGTCGCACTGGAAATACTCGACATTGTCGACCCTGTCCGATGGTTCGGGCAGGGTGTGTTCGAACGCTCGTACCGCGATGCCCTTGCGGACGAAGCTCACCATTCGCATACTCACCCGAGGCGCTTGCTGTGACAGGGATCAGCTTGCCGTTGATCTTGATCGCGCCGCCACCGCTGTTGTCGTAGACGAACGACGGAAACGCGACCTCAGTCAGGCGAAACTGACACGTGTTCTCGGCTCCCAGCGTGGCGAGGTCCGCGTCGCTCATGGTCTCGGGCAGCATGAGGCCGGGGCTGAGGTTGGCAAGAGCGCTCGCAGCACTCTCTATCGGCGCCGCAGTTGCCGGGGGATCGAGCTGTGCTTCGCGATCATTGCCGACCGCGGTATTGGTGTTGCAGGCCGCCAGAGGGAGGGCTGCAAGCGTCAGGATTGCGATCTTGTTCATTGCTGCATCTCCTCGGGCAGGCGTTCTTCGGTGCGCGGACCGTTTTCCTCGATGTCCTGGATGAGATATTTCATCTCGGCGATCTCGCGCCGCTGCGCGACGATGATGGCCTGCGCGAGTTCGCGAACCCGCGGATCCTTCAGGCTCGCCCTCTCGCTAGTCATGATCGCGATCGAGTGGTGCGGGATCATCGCGGCCATGTATTCGGTATCGTCCACCGTGGTCTGGCTGCGTACGAGCCATAGCGCGAGCGCGAAGACGACGGCTCCGACACCCAAGATGATGAAGTTCTTGGTCCGGTCCTTGTACATGCCCCACATGAAGAGAAGCATGACCACCATCATCATCGCGCCCATGACGAACATCATCCAGAAGCGCGTCTCGCTCCAGAAAACGTCGTCCATGTCGAAGCTGTTGGCATACATCAGGAAGAACATGATCACGGTCGAGGTCGATACCATTGCCATGAACCGCCAGTAGTTGCCGCCCCCTCCACCTTTTTCGTGTGCATCGTGCCTAGCTTCAGCCATATCAATTCTCCTTTTCGCTCATGGTTTGATAGACATATTGGGCGGTGCAACTGATCATCAGGAACCCGGTAAGGGCGGCGATGCCGGAAATGGCGCGCATGTGCCCGGCGGGCAGAATATCGCCGAGACCGACCGTCGAGATCGTGATCAGCGCGAAGTAGTAATAATCCATCCAGCTGTTGATGACGTCCTTCTCGAGCCCGCCAAGGCCCCAGACGGAAGCGAGATACATTCCGCCCGCGAATATGCCGGCGATGACCAGATGGCTGAGAAGAACGAGGCTGGAGCCTGCAAGCAGCCGGAAATGGCGTGGGTCCTTGCCTGGCGGAGAAACGGCTTTCGCCCCGCGCAGCATCAACATGTGGAAGTAGAGAGAGATCGCGAACAGCGCGAAACCGAGAAGCAGTGCCCAAATCATAGCGAGACCCAACCCAGGGCCTTGGCACCCATCCAAAGACCCATACCGATCATGAACAGGTTCTCGGTCAACGATACGAAGCCGAGCGGCACGTTGCTGCTTCCGCCGACGCAAGCGCATTTCAACTCGCGCTTGTCGATGTAGACCGCCTTGAACACGCTGACCGCGCCGACCGTCCCTATGAACAGCGATACCGGAACCGAGACGATCGGAAGCGCGTGCGCGACCATTAATATTCCAGCCAAACCCTCACCGAACGGATATAGAAATCCATATCGTACCCAGCGTCGCGCCAGCAGATCGTAGTTGAGGAACATGGTCGAGAAGCTGCGCACGTCCTGCAACTTCTGGATCGCGAGCAAGGCCATCGATAGGCTGACAAACCATTCGACCGCTTCCACCGTGAAAATCGTGTCGAAAACGTACCAGCTAATTGCCAGACCCAGGAGGAAAGCGACGCCGAAAATGGCAATGACGGGCTGGTAGCTGGTCTCGTCATCACCGGCTTGCGTTCTTTTCTTGCCGACATGCTCACGGACATCGTCGTAACCTCCGATGCGCTTCCCGCCGATGAAGGTTTGGGGGGTGGTTTCTACCCCATGCTGCTCTTTGAACGCATCGGTCTCCTCGCGCGTTTTCAAATGGTGGTCGTCCACCTCGAAACCTTCGCGTTTGAGCAAATCGACCGTTTTCAATCCATACGGACAAACGTGGTCCGGCATGACCATTCGGTAAACGGTGGCAGTTTTAGTCGTCACGATATGCTCCGTCTTGAATTTCTTTTGATCCGCGAACTTGGCGCCTCGATCCTCGTTGGCTTTTGGTCGCTGCCTTTGCGCTCGTGTTCTACTAACGGGGTCACCGCCTCTCTTCCGCCGGTCTTTCTGAAGCGGAGTCCATCGCTTGCGAACGCCTGGACAAATAGAACCATTCGGCGATGAAAACGGCGGCAATGCCTGCGACCGCATAGGCGACGACCGCAGGGTCGGTTTTGAGCTTGGCGAAGGCAAAAGCTGTCAGGACTACGCTGTCCGCCACGAGTGCCGACCATAGCACCCAGGCACGCGCACCGATCTCTTCCCGCAAACCGCGCAGCACGCCCCAATGCACAAGCATGTCCATTACGAGATAGAAAAATGCTCCGAGCGAAGCGATCCGCGACAGATCGAACAGGACCGCGAGCGTGCCGGCAATCACTACGGTATAGACCAGCATGTGACTGCGGATCGGTCCGCTCATGCCGAAATGGCTATGCGGGATCATCTTCATCTCGGTCAGCATCGTCAGCATTCGCGAAACGGCGAAAACACTGGCGATGACACCCGAGGTCGTGGCTGCGATCGCGATTGCGACTGTGAAATAGAAGCCAAGCTCTCCGAGCGCGGGGCGCGCAGCTGCCGCAAGAGAGTAATCGCGCGCCTCGGCTATTTCTGAAGTGCTGAGGCTGGCGCCGACCGCCACCGCGACGAGAAGGTAGACGACCACGCATACTGCGATCGAAATGATAATGGTTCTGCCGACATTCCGATGCGGATCGATGATTTCGCCGCCGCTGTTGGTGATGGTGGTGAAACCCTTGAAAGCGAGGATCGAGAAAGCGACCGAAGCGAGCAACGCGTCGAGGCCCGAAAGCGCGACCGGCTCTGCGAAGGCACCGCCTGAAAATCCGGTGGCCCAGATCGCCGCAATTGCGAACAGGGCGATGCCGCCGATCTTGATTGCCGACATAATGAGCGAAAACCCGCTGACCGATTTGTTGCCGGCAGCATTCACGAAATAGGCGAAAACGATGAGGGCCAGTGCCGCGACGGAGACCAGAATGCCGCTGCTTTCGAGCCCAAAGGGCCGCAAGGCATAGGTCGCGAAGGTCCGAGCGACCAGGCTTTCGTTGATGACCATCGACAGCGCCATCAGGAGCGATGCCGATGCTGCAACGACGCCCGGTCCGTAAGCCTTCTGAAGGATCATCGCGATGCCGCCAGAGGAGGGCCAGCGGTTCGACATCTTGATGTAGCTGTAGGCGGCAAGCGAGGTAACCAGCGCGCCGACTATGAAAGAAAGCGGAAATAACGGTCCAGCCAGTTCGGCAATCTGGCCGGTCAGTGCGAAGATACCTGCGCCAATCATGACGCCGGTCCCCATCGCGACACCGCCCAGCAACGTTATCGAGCCCGCATTCTCGCTATGTTGATCGTCGCCATCTGTCTGCAAGTCTTTCCCCTGTCTATGTCATCCCGTCCGAGAAGCATCACGACAAGCAGTACGTTGGGCAGAGGTTCACCCCTTAAAAAGATCCAGCATTTCTGACCGAGCTTTTGACTATCGCATTTCTCCTATTTCGTGCGTGCTGCAATCATACAAATTGGAAGGGTCCGGGACTGTGGGGGCAGCCAGCCCGGACCCGGCGAGAAGTTCGACAGGCTTCTGTGTCGCTTCCCGCAATTAGTCCTCATCGCCTGCAACCTTTCATGCCGACGCATGGAGTGGCTTCACCCCCTTACGGAAAGGACGCGAAGACGCTCTGTCCGGTTGGGCCAAAGGCGATGACGTCGTAAGGCTGGATCCGGTTTCCGGCCTCCATGCCGGGCGATCCCAGAGGCATTCCCGGAACCGCGAGGCCGGCAACGCCGGCGGGCCGTTCGCGCAAAAGCTTGGCGACGGCTTCTGCAGGCACGTGACCTTCGATGATGTATCCATCGACCTCCATCGTATGGCATGACCATAACTCTTGGGGTACGCCCCGCGCGGTCTTGATCGCCGCCATGTCGTTGCTGTCGACCGATGCCACCTTCGTGTTCATCCCGTCTTCGACATGGCCTGCCCAGTTGAGACAGCACCCACATCCTGGATCCCGGAACATCGTATAGGTCGCTGCCTGAGCCACGTTCGAACAGGCTGCCAGCACGAGCAAGGCCGCGCCGCTAATCGATCGCCGGAGCAGCGAAGGCTTTTTCAAATTCATTGTGCAATTCCTTTCTTGTATCCGCGCCATAGCGAGATCGTCCCGGTTGCCGTCGGGAACCGTTGGAGCAGGCATGGCTCGGTGAAGATTTCGGCGAACAGTTTTTCGACTTCGCCGTCGGCGCTGGGCTGCGTGTCGCTTATGCCGTCAAGAGACTGGACGGTCGCCCGGAAGAGGCTCCGCATGAGTGGGCTATCCTGCTTCATATAATCGGAGATCAACACGGTTCCGCCTGGCACGAGCAAGCTTTCGATGGTTTCCAGGATTGTCTGCTTCTTGCGCAAGGGGACCTGGTGCAGGACGAGGCTGCTGACGATCTTGTTCGGCTGCCACCCTGCGGGTAGCTTGAGGCTTTCGAGAAAGCCATTGTGCCATTTCACGAGATCGGCTCCCGCGCCAAACTTGCGCCGCGCAAGCGCGAGCGCATCCGGGTCGGGTTCGACACCGATCAGACCCGCTTCCGGACAATCCGTCATCAAGGCCTTGAGAAGAGTGCCGGTTCCGCTGCCAACATCGATCACCCGGTCGCCGGGGACAAGGTGCAGCTCTTCGACAATCCTTTGGCACCAGAGATGTTCGCGGGTGAACAGACCGATCGCCCGGTCGTAAAGCGGCGTCAGAAAGCTCTTGCCAAGAAGAGGCGTAAATTCGCCGTGATCTTCAGGTGCGGTGATATTGCTCACGAGTTGGTTTCCATTCATCCCGGCTTCGACCCGATTCTGACAGACCCGTCTCGATTACGTATGGTGGTGGACATTCCCTCAAAAAAAGAAGTTTAAGGGATTGTGCAGGCGAGCGCGTATAGGACACGTGCAACCCACAGGAGTTTTTCGGATGCGTGACAATCACTCTCTTGATGCGGTGCTCGGAACCCTTTCCGCCACCGGCACCAGCGAGGTCCCCGCCGACTTCATGGATGGCGTTTGGCAGCGCGCCGGACAGCTTGGCGAAATCGCCGACCGACGCCGCCGGACGGCTCTGTTCGTCGGTCTGTTCGTCGTCGGGCTTGGAGCTGGCGCCGGAACGAGCGGTTGGCCCGGCGGCTATGGCACGTCTTCCGCGTCATTTGGCGAGAGTCTTATCCTCGGCGAACAGCTGTCCCCATCGGCGCTCCTCCATGTGGAGCAATAGGGTTTGAAGACGACGCATATCGTTCTCGCGGTGCTTCTCGCAGCACTTGCAGGATGCCTCGGCGCGATTGCCGCGGACCGCTGGGCCAATCACGAGGCTGGCTCCGGCCTCCACGATTTCGTGCACGACGAGCTCAACCTGACGGCCGACCAGGAGCAGCGTCTCGATGCGCTCGAGGCCCGTTTCGCGGTCGAAAGGGCGCGGCTCGAAGGATTGGTGCGCGCAGCCAATGCCCGGCTCGCCCAGGCGATGGAAACCGAGCATGAGTACGGTCCCGAGGTCTCGGCCGCGATCGACGAGGTGCATGCACGCATGGGCGATCTGCAGAAGGCAACGGTGCGCCATGTCTTCGACATGCGCGAAATTCTCGAACCCGAGCAGCAACGCCAGTTCGACCGCAAGGTCTCCGACGCCCTGACCCGCGACCCGCGCGACTGAAGCGCCATGTCGGGGGCGGGCGACAATCCGGATGAGGCCCTTGTTTCGCAGGCGAGGGCCGGAAGCAAGCGGGCTTTCAGCAAACTCGTCGAGTATGAAACGGGTCGGCTTCTCGCGCTCGCGACACGCATGCTTTCCTCTCCTTCTCAGGCCGAGGACGTTGTTCAGGACAGCCTGGCCTCGGTGTGGCTGACGCGCCATCGGCTCGATCCGGACAAGCCGATCGGACCCTATCTGACAACCGTCGTCCTCAACCGCTGCCGGGACCGTTTGCGCAGGCGCAAGGTCGCAGGCTTTTTCGGACTGTCAGGCGATGCCGAACTCCATTCCATCGCCGACGATTTGCCGGGTCCTGAAACGTCGGCCGTTTCCAGGGAAGAGCTCAATCTCGTTCAGGCCGAGATCGCGCGAATGCCTGTAAGGCTGCGCGAAGCCATCGTGCTCGTGACCATCGAGGGGCGTAGCCAGGCCGAGGCGGCCGATCTTCTCGGAACGACCGAAAAGGCGATCGAAACCCGCGTATACCGCGCGCGCAACAGGCTGAAGGAGCGCTTCGAAAAACTTTGAGGGGTTGGGTGGGCGCGCGCGTAAGTAACGGTAAACGCCAAGTCAGGAGCCCTTTATGATCGCCGTCAATCGACGCAAGTTTCTCGGAGCCGGAGCAGGAGGAATGGGTCTGCTCGGCCTTGCCGGGGCGATGCCTGCCTGGGCACGGGGCGCGAACATCCTCGCAGGTAACGCCCGCAAGGGGCTGGACGAGATATCCGGCCCCAATATCGACCTCACCGTTGCCCGATCGGCCTTCGCGACCGGCAACAGGCGCGGCGGCGCGATCGCCGTCAATGGCACGATCCCCGGTCCGCTGTTGCGATTGCAGGAAGGCACGACCGTCCGGCTCAATGTCCATAACCAGCTCGAGGAAGATACCTCGATCCACTGGCACGGTCTGCTCGTGCCGTTTCAGCTCGATGGAGTGCCTGGCGTGAGCTTTCCCGGCGTCAAACCGGGAGAGACCTTCACCGCCGAATTTCCGGTTCGCCAGTCGGGTACCTACTGGTGGCACTCGCATAGCGGCCTGCAGGAACAGGCCGGGCATTACGGCGCGATCGTGGTCGACCCCGCCGGACCCGATCCGGTCCAGGCCGACCGCGAATATATCGTGGTGCTGAGCGAATTCAGCGAAATGTCGCCCCACACGATTTTCGACAAGCTCAAGAAGGGCGAAGGCTACTTCAACTACAACCAGAACACCTGGACCGACGATTACCCGCTTTCGGGCGAGGATCGCCGGATGTGGGCGAAAATGCGCATGATGCCGACGGACATCCTCGACGTGTCGAGCGCGGCTTATACCTATCTTCTGAACGGCCATGGCCCGCTCGACAATCTGGAATACCTCTTCCGCCCGGGCGAACGCGTGCGGCTGCGCTTCATCAATGCCGGCGCCATGACCTTCTTCAATATTCGCATTCCCGGCCTGCCGATGACCATCGTTCAGGCGGACGGGCAGAACGTCGAGCCGGTGGAGGTCGACGAGTTCCAGATCGGTGTGGCCGAGACATACGACGTCGTCGTGACGCCGGGCGCGCAACAAGCCTACACGCTGGTCGCGGAGTCGATGGACCGCTCGGGCATGGGTATTGCCACACTCGCGAGCGCACCCGGCGCTCGCGCCGCCATTCCGCCGCTGCGCGATCCGCCGCTTCTGACCATGGCCGACATGGGCATGAGCGGCATGGACCACGGCTCGTCTGGCGATGCCGGCATGTCGGGCATGGACCACGGAAGTGGCGGCGACATGGCGGGGATGGATCATGGTTCGTCCGGCGAATCCGAGATGGCAGGCATGGCCGGCATGTCGGGGATGCAGATGCGCGACACGTCGCTTCTGCCGCCCGATGTGAAGGTCGGGCCCGGTCTCGACATGGTCTCGATGAACCCGGTCGACCGCATGGGCGATCCCGGCATCGGTCTCGCCGATGTGCCGCATCGTACGCTCGACTATCGCAAGCTGCGCGCTCTGACGCCGCACCGCGAGGGCCGCACGCCGTCCCGGCGAATGGAAATTCATCTGACCGGCAATATGGAGCGCTACATGTGGTCGTTCGACGGCAAGAAGTTCTCCGCCGTCTCAGACGAGCCGATCCGTTTCGCCTATAACGAGCGCGTGCGCGTGAAGCTCGTCAACGACACGATGATGGCGCACCCCATTCACTTGCACGGTCATTTCTTCGAGCTGGTCAATGGCGCGCCGGCCGATCGTCAACCGCTCAAGCACACGGTAATCCTGCAGCCGGGTGGCAGCGCGCAGTTCGACCTGACGGCGGACGAGCCGGGCGACTGGGCCTTCCACTGTCACCTTCTCTACCACATGCATGCCGGGATGTTTCAGATCGTCACGGTCGCCAATCCCGACGGGAGCGAAGCATGAAAATTCGTATTGTCAGCCTGCTCGCATCGGTCGCAGCCGGCTCAGTTCTCGCCTCCCCCGCGGCGGCCCAGCATGCCGGTCATTCGCCGGCGGAACCGCAGCAGAGTGTCGAGGCGCAGGCTGACGCGAAGACAAAGTGCGAGGAAGAAGCCGAGCGCCATCGCGCGATGGGGCATCCGGTTGCAGATGGAGCATGCGAACCGGCTGCCGAGCCTGAAGCCGCGATGGACCACTCCGAGATGGATCACTCAACCATGAATCATGGTTCGATGACCGCTCAGGACGGTCATTCGGGCATGACGATGCCGATGGACGCTGCCCGTCCACAGGCATCGCCCGAAAGTCATGAAGGAATGGATCACGGCTCGATGCCGCAGGGCAAGCCTGCCGAAGGCGGGATGGATCATTCGCAGATGAATCACGGCGAGATGGGACAGGCGGAAGCCGCCAGTTCGTCGATGGACCATGGGCAGATGGATCACAGCCAGATGAACCATGGGCAGACGCCTTCGCAGGACATGCAGGGCATGGACCATTCGGCGATGCAGATGGGCGCGGACGATGATATCCCGCTGCTGCCGCCTCCTCCAGAAGCCGGGAGCGGCCCCGCGCGCGCGGCGGTCGCCATCTGGGGCGAGGAAGCCATGAACGAAGCGCGCCGCGAGCTTGTCCGCGAGACCGACGGAGGAATGCGCTTATGGTTTCAAGGCGATCGGCTCGAATACCGCGCCCGCGAGGGGAAGGATGGATATCTGTGGGACATCCAGGGATATTATGGCGGCGACATCGACAAATTCTGGTTCAAGTCAGAGGGGGAGGGCAGCTTCGGCGAACCCATAGAAGGCGCCGAGGTTCAGGCGCTCTGGAGCCGCGCCATTGCGCCCTTCTTCGATTTCCAGGCGGGTGTTCGCCAGGACCTCACCGGTCCGGAGCGCACGCACGCGGTTATCGGCATACAGGGCCTCATGCCGTACCGTTTCGAGGTCGATGCTGCGGCCTTCGTGTCCACCAAGGGCGATGTGACCGCGCGGATCGAGGGCGAACTCGACCAGCGCATCACGCAGCGGTTGATCCTCCAGCCCAGAGCCGAACTCGCGCTTTCTGCGCAGGACATTCCCGAGCTGGGCATCGGTGCCGGTCTTGATCGGATCGAGGCGGGCCTGCGTCTACGCTACGAGTTCGCGCGCGAATTCGCGCCCTATGTCGGCGTTTCCCAGGAATGGCGCATCGGCGACAGCGCGGATTTTGCGCGGGCCGCCGGAGAGGATCCGAGCGTCACCAATTATGTCGTCGGTGTGCGATTCTGGTTCTGAAATCTCAAAAAGGATAGAACTTCCATGACCAAGACTTTGACACGCATCGCGGCGACTGCGCTTGTTGCCACGCTGATACCGCTGCCAGCCTTCGCGCAGCAGATGGACCACTCTTCCCATGCGAACCATCAGATGCACGCGATGGACGCTTCGGCGGACGATGTCGCGGGCGCTGAAGAAACCCTCAAGGCCTATCGCACCGCTCTTGAAGCGCGCGACGCGCAGGCAATGCGCGCGCTCTTCGCCGAGGACTCGGCGATCTTCGAGAATGGCAAGGCCGAAGGAAGCTTTGCCAATTACATGGAGCATCATCTCGGACCCGAGCTCGACGCGATCGTGAGCTTCACCTTTACCGACCCCACGCTGACCGTCACCCGGATGGGGCACATGGCCCATGCCTATGAGACGTATGGATATCGTATCGAACTTACCGATGGCCGGGTGATCGAGCGCGACGGCGTGGCGACATCGGTGCTTGCTCACGATGCGGACGGGTGGAGAATCGTCCAGTACCATTCCTCGTCGCGCGCGCCGCGCAACTGATTACGGCTTTCGAAGAGGTAGCACCGGTTGGCAACGCCGTCGCTGAAGCTGCGCCTGCATGTGCTCGGCAGCAAGATCCACAAATGGCTGGCGATTTTCGTCGGTGTCCAGGTTCTCTTGTGGATGGGAACCGGCGCCCTCATGTCGTTTCTCGACCTGGAAGAAGTTCGCTCCGAACATGTCGTTTCGCGTGAACGAGAGGCGCTGCCCGCCGATGCCCCGCTCCCGGCCTGGGTCGCAAATGACGGTACTCTTGCAGCGGTGACGACACGTTCGCTCGACGGCGATGCCGTGACCGAGGTCCGAAAGGTCGACGGTAGCGTGAGCCTCCACGATCCGGTGACAGGGCGCAAACTCTCCCCCATCTCTGCTGCGACGGCAAGATCCATCGCGTTGCGCGCATGGACCGGACCGCGCACGACGATCGAAGGCGCGCGGCTCGTTCACGAACCGGTGGGGACCGAGTTTCGCGGACCATTTCCGGCCTGGCAGGTCACCTATGCTGACGAGGCTTCCACGCGCCTCTACATCGATGCCAGCAGCGGCACGCTCGGGGCGGCGCGCAGCGATACATGGCGCCTGTTCGATTTCATCTGGGGCCTGCACATCATGGATTGGACCGAGCGCGATCGCATCAACAGTTGGTGGCTGCTCCTGTTCGGTATTGGCGGCACGATCATATCCCTGTCGGGTTTCGTCCTGCTGGCGAACCGGATGCCGAGGCTGCGTCGTCGCACAAAGAAGAGCAAGCTCGCCTGAGCCCATGGGGCTTATTCGCGTGGGCGCACTGGGCCAGGAGCCCCGAACGGGGCCAGGAGCCGAATGCGTTCGACGATTGCGATCGAGTCGTCAGCAGACGTGATACGGCGGACGCACATCTGTCGCACCAATACCATCAAATTAATGTGAGGGGCAGGCGGCTGCCGTGCGTATCAGGCACATAGGTCGCACTGCAACTGCCGGGCCGGGAGATATACGAGACATGAAAGCCCCCTCATTTTTGGCGCTGCTCGCCGCAAGCCTGCTCTTCGTCGGACCCGTTCAGGCTCATGGCGACGAAAAACACGGCGAAGAGGCGAGCGCCGCGCCTGCTGCCACCAATGGCGATGTGCACGACCAGGCGGCCAGGGCGCAGATGGGCGAGACTGCGGATGCTGGCGAATCCTCCGGCCCGCACGATGAAGCGGGCGGAGGTCATGACGAGGCCGGTGGCCATGCGGATGAGGGCCAAGCCGGCGTCATGGCCGTACTGGAGAAGCTGCATCCGGCAACGATCCATTTCCCGATCGCCTTGTTTCTCATGGCTGCGGCCACCGAAGTGTTCGTGATGCGCCGGAAAGGAGCGGGCCTGGAAAGTGCGGTGCGCGTGCTTGTCTACGGCGGGGCCATCGGCGCGGTGGTCGCAGTCCTGTTCGGATGGATTCACACCGGCCTGTGGTTCGGCGGCGACACCGTCATGCAGGTGCATCGATGGAACGGTATGCTGATTGCCGTTCTCGGTATTGCGATGGCCTATCTCGCGAGCAGGCCGAGCCAGAGCCGCGCATGGTTGCGCGCGTCGATATTCTCCATGGCGGCGCTCGTTCTCATCCAGGGCTTCCTTGGCGGCGAGCTCGCGCATGGGCCGAACCACCTCGGTATTTCCTGGCTCTGAAGGAGTTGAAGAGCATGCGTAATTCCAGATTGAATGTAGCGATCGGGTTTCTCGCGATCGCGCCCTTGATGTCCGCTCTTGCTGCCTGCGACGAGGCGCAGGACAGCACACCGATCACCGAGGTTTCGCCTATGGGCGAAGCTGCGGTGGTGGCTGGCACGGCACCCGAGGCGGGTCTTGCCGATCCGGCAGCCTCTCCCTCCGAAGATGAGGCAGCGACCGCTCGGGAGGACGCTCTTTCGACAAATGGCGCCGCCACGCCCGCCTCACGGCACGCTGCCTCTCCCGCATCACGCGCAACTGCCACACTCGCAGCGCCAGCAGCGCGCACGCAACCCGCGAGCGAAGCGACCCAACCCGCCGATCCCCATGCGGGCCATGACATGTCCTCGATGGCCGATCACGACATGAAAGGTATGTGATCGGACGCGTTTTCCGTGACCCGGCTATTCAGGAGATACCCTCGGCAAGAAATCGCAACGAACAACGCAAGATCAGGAAAGGACGGCCCCGCCTCCCCCCGAAGCCCTGCGGGTCGCAGGTGCCCCCAAGGGGTCGTTCAGGAACCCCGCGTGAAGACCAACCCGCGCGGGGTTCCGTTTGCCCGGCTTCGCTGTCGCCGTGCCAGGCGCGTCCCGGTAGGGCTTTGTGCTATGTGAGCAGCATGCAGACGATCGCCTCGTTGGTTATGAAAGGAACCGCATATGTCGGAAACGGGCAAAGCCGGTGCGCTGTCGCGCTGGGAAGACGAAGGCGGGGCACTACCCTGCGGGCCGCAGGAAGCGCTCGCTGCCGATTGCGAAAAATGGGATATTCCGCCGCTTTCCGATGCCGAGGTCATCCAATTGCGCATCAGGGTGATCGCCCTTGAGAACATGGTGCTCGGTCTTCTGTCGAAGGCCAGCGCCGACCAGCTGGCAGCAATCGAAGAAATCGCGGAATTCATTTCCCCGCGTGCCGATGCGAAGCCGCATCCGCTTACCCTGCATGCTGCCACCCAGATGGAGCACTTCGTCGAGCGCGCCCGGCGGTTTCGCGAGCACCCCACCGCCGATTGAGCGACATATCACCGGCCCACGAATGCTGGCCTTCCTCGCTGAGGCCCGGTCGACGATCTGGAAAGAGTGCGATGGACCTCGATACGCTTCTCATCCGCTATTTCGGCACTGCCGACGCTGGAGCGGTTGGCGCGGAGACCTTGGCCTCGGGGATCGAGCATTGCCGGGTGGATCTCGGCCTCGAGCAGGACCGGGGCAAGCGATTTGCACTGTGGTCGTTTCTTCACATGTTCGGGGCCGCCCCCGATCTCGATGTGGCGTTCGAGAACGAGGAAGACCGGGAAGCAGCCCGCACCTTCATGGATCTGCTGGCGGCATCGGAAAGCGACGGCGAAAGCTGATTGCAGCGGGATCATGTGACCCTTCGGACCCGCACCCGATACCCATCCGGCTTTCTTCGCGAACAGTCCTGAACCAGGTCAGCCGAGGAGCCGCAACCCGTTCCTTTGCCGGCCGTGTTGTCGCGCTTCGCGCGCCTGCCCGCACCACCCGTCATGAACAGGTTTCCCTTCGGCCCTTCAGGCCTGCGGTGCAGTCCTCCCATGACCTGTTTCTCATCGACGTTCGCAAGCCGGAGATGGTCTCCGGTTTGAGGAACTGAAGGAACTTATCTCATGACCAATATCGCAATCCTCACCGGCCGCATCGCCCGCGATCCGGACACCCGCGAGACCAAGGGCGGCACCAATGTCACCGGCATCACCGTCGTCACCGATCGCCCCGCGCGCGACAAAGACGGCAAGACCTACAAGGACGAGAACGGCTACACCGCCAAGGACAGCGAATTCCACCGTGTGACCTGTTTCAACGGCCTCGCCAAGACCGTCGGTCAGTACTGCTCGAAAGGCCAGCTGGTCTCGGTCCAGGGCCGCATCCACTACACGCAGTGGGAAGACCAGGACGGTGTGACGCGGTATGGCTCGGAGATCCTTGCCGACAAGGTCGATTTCCTCTCGCGGGCCAATGGCGGCGACAACCAGGACGCCCCTCCGATCGACTGATCCGGCGCCATCGAACCAGCCAAAGGAGGCTCTGCCGGAAACGGCAGGGCCTCTTTCGCTGTTCACCCTTCCTTTCGCTCGGTCTTTTCTCCGGGGAATAGCCAGGCGCTGCCCGGAGGGCCCGACCCATTATGGCAGCGATCATCTGAAACGGTCGTTTGAGGTGGACTGGATTGGCCTGGCTTACCGCATTTCCAGCATGATGGTCCCGCGCCGCCCGCATCAAGGACGGCAGGGGCCCCACCATTTTGTCCGCCGCCGGATTGCATCCGGCACCGGACAAAACCGTTTCCCCCTGCGCCGCTTCGCGGTCGCCCTGTCAGGCGATCCTGTGACCCGGTCTGCCCGGGCCCATCGGCCAACCTCCTGTCGTCTCGCGACAGATTTCAGGAGGATTATCATGACCTATTTCACGAAATGCACACTGCCTTCGCGCAATTATTTCGAGGCTCTGGAAACAGCTGAGCAACGGGCCTTGCACAGCTTCTTCGACCAGCATGTTATCGAGGATGACGAACTCGGATATCGCGCGGTCGACGAAGGCGACTACAATGCGCTGCCCCCGCATCTTGCGATCCGGGTCGTTCATACCGTCCATGGCGGAATGCTCGACGAATTCTGAGGCATTCTGCAGGGCAGGGACCGGCAGCGGTTCCTGCCCTTTTTTCGTGTCTCTTATGGGCTGAGCTACAGGTTCAAGTTTCGATCCAGCAGCAATCGGCGGTTCTCCAAACATCGGCTTGGCCAACTGGCGATCGGGATAAATGGAGCGGGGCTGGGGACGCACTCTGTCCCGCGCATCTGGCGATACGCTCCTGAGGGTGCGGCATTACGTGTTTTTGGGGCCCCGCATGCACTTGCGAACCGGCAGCGGGTCGGGCGAGCGGGAAGCTACGGCCGCGACAGGTCCCGCTTGCCTTGCTTCCCACAGGCCCTTGGCCACTGCCTCTCTCGCAGGTGCGGTTCATTGCTCTGAGCCTTCGGCATTGCAGCCGAAAGTCTGCCGAGCGGCGCAATAGCGTCGGGCCCTGCACGGATGCCGCCCTTCCTCGATGCTGCCGAGCTCATGATCGGTAGGGGCGACAAATCCGAACGCAGCATCGTGTCGCTCCCCCCATCGCCAAGGCATGCGCCATCACCCTCCGCAATCAGCGGCAGTTAGCCGCAGCCACCCGAGCCTCTTGGAGCTAACCCCATGCCCGCCGTTCCCGATCCGGTCCGTCCCCGCTACCTGCGCACCCCAGATGCCGCGGTGCATCTGGGGCTTTCGCCGCGCACGCTCGAAAAGCACCGATGCTATGGAACAGGGCCGGTCTACCACAAGCTCGGCGGCCGCATCGTTTATCGGCCCGAAGATCTCGATGCCTGGGCCGAGCAGGGCTTGCGCCGTTCGACCAGCGATCCGGGCAAGGGCGTCGTTCATCCTGCCAAGCGGATCGACGGCTACACCGGTCCGGTCCGGCGCTGAGGCGATACCATGCGCTCCTTGAAGACATCGGACGGCGGGGCCGGACAGCTCGACCTGTTCGTCGGCGCGGGCAGCGACATCGCCGCGCGCGATGCGCAGGATCTGATGGCCTGGCCTTTCTTCAGCCTCGCCAAGTCGAAGCGAGTGAAGCCGATCGACTTTCGCATGGGCGAGGTCGCCATTCTGGTCGAAGCGACCGCCGAACATGGCATGGCCACCATCTGGGACGCCGATGTACTGATCTGGGTAGCGAGCCAGATCGTCGAGGCGCGCGATGCCGGCAAAGCCACCTCGCGCCTTATCGCGGCGACGCCCCATGAAATCCTTACCTTCACCCGGCGCGGAACCGGAAAGGCTGGCTACGAGCGCCTGAAGGCGGCGCTCGACCGCTTGCAGTCGACCAGCATTGCCACCTCCATCCGGCAGGCCGGGGCGCGACGCCGCCGACGATTTTCCTGGATCAACGAATGGCGCGAACGGCTCGACGACAACGGGCGCGCGCTCGGCATCGAAATGATCGTGCCGGACTGGCTCTACGAGGGCGTGCTCGATCGTGCGCTCGTCCTGACCATCGACCCGGCCTATTTCGCGCTTACCGGCGGTCTTGAGCGCTGGCTCTATCGCATCGTACGCAAGCATGGCGGGAAGCAGAAGGGCGGGTGGAGTTTCGACATTTCGCACCTGCATTTGAAGTCCGGCGCGCTCTCGCCATTGAAGCGTTTCGCTTTCGAAGTGCGGGCCATCGTTCGCCGCCAGTCGCTCCCCGGCTACAATCTCGCTCTTGAGCACCAGTTCGGTCGCGAGCGGCTCCTGTTCGTCGCAACGCCTGTCGATCCCTTCGCGGCCGCGCGGCGCCGCATCGGGCTGCCCCCTGTGGAAAAGGGCGTGTGATGTTCGGACTATCGGGAACCATGACGTTCGGACGATCGGGAACCCGATGCCCGGACTATCGGGAACCGGGAGCCTGCGCGACTCGCCGGAAACGCAGCGCTTGCGAAGCCCTTAACAATGCTAACAAGGAATCTTCCAGATTCCTGCTAACGCCGCCACGCCTGTGCAAAAGCGCAGCGCGCGTTTCGCCTCCGCCCACGGAAAGGGGCGGCGCAGGGGCCGGTGATCCGCCACTCACGCATGTCACGCTGGTGTGGCGCGGCGGCGTGCAGGAAGACTGGCTTCGGTTCGGCAAGCCCTTCGCAGAGCGCATCCTCGACCGCCGGACGCGTATCGAAAGCTATGCTCCGGGACAGGTCTTTGCCCTGGTTCGGTGGGCTTCGAACGATTACGGGACCGTCCGCTCGACGCTCACGATCGCCCAAGCCGCCGGTTTCGGCGAGCCGTTCACCACTCTGCCGCAGGTCGATCCTGGCGCGCAAATCCTGCTCTCGGTGCGAAGCTGGCCAAAGGTTCGCCAGGTCTTTGCGCTGATCGATGCGATCGAGGACGTTGGCATCGATCCCTGCGATGTAGCTCCCGACCACTGGCATCATGTCCACAACAGGCTGGCAGGGGGCATGCAAGTACGTTCCTATTCCCCTGCGCGCCATCGCGACTGGCTGCGGCGGCGAAAGCTGCAATCATGAGGCGGCGCACCGCCTTTCTGGCAGGCATGGTCGCGGCAGCGACACTGGCCAGCATCGCAATCCCGCTCTCGCGACTTTTGGTCTGGAACGTGACGGCCAGCGTGCCGGTTGGACTGTACTCAATCGGCGGAAAGACCGGTCTCCAGAGGGGCGACCGCGTCGCGATCGATCCTGCTTTCAGGCTGCAGAAATACCTCGCCTCGCGCGGCTATCTTCCTGCGGGCGTTCCGCTCATCAAGGAGGTTGCGGCGCTTGGCGGGGATACGGTCTGCCGGCGCGACCTGCTCATCGAGATCAATGGGACACCTGCGGGCTCGGCGCGTCGGCGCGACAGCCTTGGACGCGAACTGCCCGTCTGGAAAGGATGCCGGACTATCGCTGCGGATGAACTGTTCGTGATGAACAGGCGCGCCCCCGGCAGCTTTGACGGGCGTTATTTCGGCCCGGTCGCACGCGCCGATGTCATCGGGCGCGCGCGGCCCGTCTGGACCAACGAAGCGGGCGACGGGGACTATGTCCTGCTCGCCTCGCCCGCCGACGTTCCCATTCCCAACGTAAATGATGGAGACGCACAATGACCTGTATCGGCACTTTTGCAGCCACACCCGACGGCTTTGAAGGGCGGCTGCAAACCCTGACCATCGACGCACCGCTGACCCTGGTGGCCGCCGACCCCGGCGACACCGAGAACGCCCCTGACTATCGCATCATGGCAGGTGAAGGCGAGGAAACCTACGAGGTGGGTGCAGGCTGGAAACATGTCGGCGACAAGGCAGGCAGTTTTGTCACGCTCGTCATCGACGATCCGGTATTGCCTCGGCCCCTGCGCGCCAATCTGTTCAGTTCTGACGACCAGAACCATGTCCTTATATGGTCGCGCGGCGCGCGCCGCCCGGCAAAGGGCTGATTCCGTGCTCCGCCTGTATCTTCTGCAGGGACTCCTGGCCACCATGTGGGCGGCGAGTCCGGCACAGGTTTTTGCGCAATCGGAGCAGTTTGTCCGAGCTTCCCAGCGCGTCGAGATTGCAGCGCATGTCAGCGAAGCATCTCAGCAATTCGGCATTCCCGAGCAATGGATCTACGCGGTGATCCGGGCCGAAAGTGCGGGCCGGGTGCGGGCCGTTTCCAGTGCAGGAGCGATGGGTCTCATGCAGCTCATGCCCGGAACCTGGGCGCGCCAGCGCGCCCGGTTCTCGCTCGGGCAAGACCCGTTCGACCCACGCGACAACGTTCTGGCCGGCACGTCTTACTTGCGCGAAATGTACGATCGCTACGGCGCGCAAGGCTTCCTCGCTGCGTACAATGCGGGTCCTGGACGCTACGAAGACTGGCTTGCCGGACGACGTTCGTTGCCACTCGAAACGCGCCGCTATGTCGCCCGGATTGCGCCGCTGTTGCAGTCCGAGCGCATGTTTGCGGCGGCGCCTCTACAAGCCGGGAATGTTCCGGCTGGCGCCTTGCAGCCTCCCGGCGCAGCGCGAAAAGAGTTGGACGAGGTGGCTATTCCCGGCCCCGCGGCGAACCCCTTCGCGCGACCGGAACAACCCGCGCACGATCTTTTCGCGCCCGTCTCGACGGCTTCCTCCCAATGAAAGCGAGCCTCGCACCTTCGCGCAGCCATGCGTTCCCTGGCGAAAGCGGGCGAAGGACGGGAGGCTTGCGCACCAAAGGAAGGGAGGGATGGCGAGATAAAAGCAGCGCCGTCGGTCGGGCTGCAGGTGGTTGGTTTCGCGGCAAATTACGCGCCGTCTCTGCTGTAAGTCTGCAGGCGCTTGAACCGAAATCCTTAGGCTTTTCAATGCTGAAAGCGCCGTCTTCCGATTTTCTTGTCTGTGGCTGACGACGAATTCGACATCAGGCCGGGTCGGTCGAGAGACAGCGATGCGCGCGCCTATCGCAAGGCCGGTTCGCTGGTCGGACGCGTGCTGCAGGCCTCGCGCCGGTCAGGCTATACACCGCTCGGGCGAGGCCGGTCGGGCGGCGGAGCCGGTCATCTGGGGCGCGGCAAACATGCTGTGTTGCGAGGCAGCCCTCATGCTTTCCAGCGGCGGGTCATCATCAAGGCGCGCGTCGTTCGGCATGGCGGCAGCCGCTTCCGCTCTGCACCGCTCGCCCGCCACATTTCCTATCTCGAACGCGATGGCGTCACTCGTGACGGATCGGACGCCCAGTTGTTCGATGCCATGTCGGATGAGGTCGATGGCGATGTCTTCGCCGCCCGCTGCGAAGACGACCGGCATCACTTTCGCTTCATCGTGTCACCGGAAGATGCCAGCGAGATGGCTGACTTGCGCGCCTTCACGCGCGAACTGCTCGAAGATATGACGGGCGACCTCGACACCAGCCTCGACTGGGTGGCGGTCGATCACTGGAATACCGACAACCCGCATATCCATGTTCTGGTCCGCGGCGTTGCCTCGGACGGCAGGGATCTGGTGATCGATCGCTCCTATATCAGCGAAGGCATGCGTGGCCGTGCCCAGGAGCGCGTCACTGTCGAACTCGGGCCGCGCAGCGAGCGCGACATCCAGCTAGCGCTTCGCCGCGAGGTCGATGCCGAGCGCTGGACCTCGCTCGACCGCCGCCTGCAAAAGCAACGCGACGATCTCGGCGTGGTCGATTTGTCCCCCGAGGTTGATGCGCCAGGACGCAACAATCGCGCATTCCTTATTGGCCGCGCACGAACGCTCGAACGCATGGGATTAGCCGAGCGGATCGGGGCGGCGCGCTGGACCTTGGCCGCAAATTGCGAACCGACCTTGCGCGCGCTCGGCGAGCGCGGCGACATCATCAAGACCTTGCACAAAGCGATGAGTGGACGCGGCGCAAAAGGCGCCCTTGCATCCTTCGCGCTGCACGGAGAAGACGAAAACCGCCGGGTCATCGGGAGGTTGGTCGAGCGCGGTCTCCATAACGAGCTGACGGGCGAGGCCTATGCGATCGTCGAAGGAATTGACGGCCGCGCACACTATCTTCACTTTCCCGATCTGGACCAGACGAGCGATGCAGCACCCGGCGCCATCGTCGAGACAAGCGGGTGGACCGACCGCAAGGGGCGGCGGCGCGAAAGCCTGCTGGTGCGTTCGGATCTGCCGCTCGAACGACAGATTGACGCGCGCGGGGCGACCTGGCTCGACCGGCAGCTGCTGTCGCCTCGAGCCGAGCCGCTGGGAGGCGGCTTCGGCAATGAAGTCCGGCAGGCTCTTGACGAGCGCCGTGACTGGCTCGTCGATCAAGGTCTTGCGAAGCGACATGGTAAGAGCGTGACGCTGGTTCGCAATTTGCTCGGAATGCTCCGCAAGCAGGAACTGGACGCGGCGGGTAAAGCGCTGGCCGCGCGCCATGGTCGTCTGGCGAATCCGGTAACGGAAGGCGATCACATTTCCGGCATCTACCGCGAGCGCATTTCGCTGGCCTCGGGTCGCTTCGCCATGATCGATGACGGAGTGGGTTTCCAACTCGTGCCCTGGAGGCAAGACCTCGAGCGGCATCTTGGAAAAGAAGTCGCTGGCAAGGTCCATGCGCGAGGCGGTGTCGACTGGAACTTTGCGCGCTCGCGCGGGCCCGCGGTTTGATGGGCACCTGCATCAAAACGGAAATCTTGACAACGCATCACATGATGCTTATAAGCGCATCAGGAGATGCGATATGGTTAGTGCAGCAATTCAGCATGCCGAAGCTCCCAGCGGGCTTCAGACCTTTACGAGCGACGGTGATCGCAGCCGCCTGACTAGCGCTGCGGTCAAGGCCGTGCTGCGCCTCATCGAGGCCTGGGGTGCGAGCAACGCCGAAGGCGCCGCGCTGCTCGGCGTGTCCGAAAGTACCTGGGACCGGATGAAAGCCGGAACCTGGGAGGGCTCGCTCGGTCAGGACCAGTTGACCCGCGCGTCGGCGCTGATCGGTCTGTTCAAGGGACTGCACCTGCTGTTCGCCAACGACATGGCCGATCGCTGGCCAAAGCTCGAAAACAGGGCGCCGGTGTTCGATCGCCGCTCGCCCATCCGGGCAATGATCGAAGGCGGCATTCCGCGCATGCTGGAGACCAGACAATATATCGACGCGCTTCGTGGCGGGCTCTGAGGAGGCAGGCGAGCCGCCGCAGATCCGCGAAGCATTCGAGCGGACTGTCCGGCTCGTTTCCAGCGCGCGTTTACGTGACGCGGTCATGGCTCCGCTTGCTGACAATGATGAAGAGCTTGCGCTGCTCGCTGAAATCGAGGGGGCGACGAGTTCGCGCCTGATCGCCGAAGAGCGCGGGTTTGGCGGGCTGACAGCCGACGAGCTGGTTCATGGCGTGCCGCATGCCAGGTTCATTAATGCGAGCTTTGCTTACGCCAAACCGCGCGAGCCCAATCGCTTCAACCCCGCGAACCGCGGCGCATGGTATGCCGCGCTCGATGTCGAGACCTGTATTGCCGAGGTCGGCCATCACCTGACACAGGCGCTCGCCGATGCCGGCGATTTCGATGCCGTTGTCGAATATGGCGAGATGATCGCCAGCATGGCGGGCGTCTTTATCGATCTGCGCGAGCAGCCCGGACACCCGGCCCTCGATCCGGACAAGACGAAAGGCTATCCTGTCGGCAATGCTCTAGCGGCGGAGGCACGCGCCGCCGGTCATAACGGCATTATCTATCCCTCTGTGCGCCATGCGGATGGGACTTGCATCGCGGCCCTGTGGCCCAACGTCGTGCAATCGGTCGCGCAAGGGGCGATGTACCGCCTGACCTGGTCCGGCAACCCGGACTATAGTCGGGAAGCAATCTAGCCGTACGCCGCTTTTGCTACGCCAACCTGCGATCACGCAGCTTCCGACTTGAATATGTAATGCAAAGCCGCCGTGCTGTCCTTCACGAAAGGAGCCAGCCTTGTCGGCAACCCGGATATTGTGGGGTCAGATACTCGTCGTCTTCACCCTAACGCTCGCAGGTGTGTGGGCGGGCACCCAGTGGACGGCGCACGCGCTTGGCTATCAGGCGCAGCTGGGCGCGCCCTGGTTCAGTATCTCCGGAGCGCTTGTCTATCCGCCTTATGCCATCTTTTGGTGGTGGTTCAGCTACGAAGCCTATGCGCCGCGCATCTTCGAGACCGGCGGAATGATTGCCGCATCGGGCGGTCTCGTGTCGGTGGCGGTCGCGATCGGCATGTCGGTCTGGCGCGCCCGAGAGATCAGGAACAGCGCGACCTATGGCTCGGCGCGCTGGGCGACCCGTTCCGAAATTTCACGCGCGGGCCTTCTGGCAGGCAAGGGCGTCATTATCGGCCAGCATGCCAATCTCTATCTTCGTCACGACGGCCCCGAACATGTGCTCTGCTTCGCGCCGACCCGCAGCGGCAAAGGGGTCGGCCTTGTCGTGCCAACGCTCCTGACCTGGCCGCATTCGGCGATCGTGCACGATATCAAAGGCGAGAACTGGGAGCTGACAGCTGGTTTCCGTACCCGGTTCAGCCGCACGCTTCTGTTCGATCCGACCAATGAGGCATCGGCGGCCTATAACCCTCTGATGGAAGTGCGACGCGGCATCAACGAGGTGCGCGACGTGCAGAACATCGCCGACGTGCTGGTCGATCCGGAAGGCTCGCTTGAACGGCGCAATCACTGGGAAAAGACCAGCCACGCGCTGCTCGTCGGGGCCATTCTGCATGTGCTTTATGCCGAGCCTGACAAGACGCTCGCCGGGGTGGCGAACTTCCTCTCCGATCCACGCCGATCCATCGAGGCGACACTGACCGCAATGATGCACACACCGCATCTGGGGGAAGACGGCGTCCATCCGGTTGTCGCGAGCGCGGCGCGAGAATTGCTCAACAAGTCGGAGAACGAACGCTCGGGCGTGCTCTCGACCGCCATGTCGTTCCTCGGCCTGTACCGCGATCCGGTTATCGCAAAGGTCACGCGGCACTGCGAATGGCGCATCGCGGACCTCGTGGCACAGGGCCGGCCGGTCACGCTCTATCTCGTCGTCCCGCCGTCAGACATCAGCCGCACCAAGCCGCTCATCCGGCTCATCCTCAACCAGCTCGGAAGACGCCTGACCGAGGA
The DNA here is from genome assembly GCF_001634625.1 of Croceicoccus bisphenolivorans. GTDB lineage: Bacteria > Pseudomonadota > Alphaproteobacteria > Sphingomonadales > Sphingomonadaceae > Croceicoccus > Croceicoccus bisphenolivorans. The sequence goes on from NZ_LRSE01000011.1 coordinate 107,211, forward strand.
CCTGCAGGAAGGTGCCAGTCGCGAGCGGCTTCTCCTTATGCTCGACGAGTTCCCGGCTTTGGGCAGGCTCGACTTCTTCGAAAGCGCGCTCGCCTTCATGGCGGGCTACGGCATCAAGGCCTTTCTGATCGCCCAGTCATTGAATCAGATCGAGAAGGCCTACGGACAGAACAATGCCATTCTCGACAATTGCCATGTGCGGGTGTGCTTCGCGACCAATGACGAGCGAACCGCAAAGCGCGTTTCGGAATCGCTCGGGACCGCCACCGAAACCCGGGCTATGCGCAATTATGCCGGACACCGCCTCTCGCCTTGGCTCGGTCATTTGATGGTGTCGCGCTCGGAGACGGCGCGCGCTCTTCTGACCCAGGGCGAGATCATGCAGCTTCCCGATACCGATGAAATCGTGATGCTCGCAGGCGTGCATCCGATCCGTGCCAGGAAAGCGCGTTACTACCGCGACCCCCGGCTCAGCAAACGGGTGGAGCGTCCACCGACGGTTGAAAAGCCGGAGTTCGCGGCGGACCAAAGCGAATGGCACGGGAGACATGTGACCGCGCCTTCGCAATTGGAGAAATTGCCGACCGCGTCTGAAGAGTACGAGGTCGATGATCGCCAGTCCGATGGCGGGATCCGCCAATCGCCCGAATTGCCGGAATACGAAGATGTGGCGCCGCCGCCAGTCGAGATCCCCAACGAATTTGAGTTTGACGACCGAACGGACGACGATCAGGCAAACCGCAATCGCAGAATGGCCCAGCGGATGCAGGCCAATGCGCGGCGCGCTGCGCTCGATCCCGGCGACGGGATCGAGCTATGAGCAAGGGCAACCGTATCAAGCATACCTTTCGCCTGCTGCCGGCCCTTTCCAGGCAGCTTGCAGACTATGCGGGTCGCAAGCGCGTTTCGCAGGCTTCGGTGGTGGAGGCCGCGATCGGCTCGTTTCTCTCTCCCGATGGATCGGAACGCATGGAAGCGGCCTTCAGTCGACGCCTTGATCGCATAAGCCGACAGATCGGCAAGCTCGACTATCATATCGAGGTCGGGAACGAGGCATTCGCGCTCTACCTCAGGCGATGGCTGGCGGTGACCCCGGCCATGCCGTTTGAAGCCAATGCCGCTGCGCGTGCCGATGCAGAAAAGCGGTTCGACTTCTTCGTCGAAGCGCTCGCGCGGCGCATGGAAACGGGCAGGCATCTCGCTGACGATCTCATTCGCGCGGCTTCGGAACCAAGGCTGGATGAGATTGAAAATCCGGACGGAGACGGCCCTGAGCCTCCGGCGTAGCCCTGACAAAGACCTTCGATAGTCCGGCAGGAAACCCACATGAATAGAGCAGAGGAACGCTTTCTTTCATGCGCCGGCGCACCTGCAGGAATGCGAGGGTGCAACCATTCCAAGTGCTTGCTAAAGGTCCAGTAATGCGCACCGAACTCGATCACCTGCCTCCGCAAAAGCAACGCGAACTTGAGCGCGTGGTGCAGCTGATTTTCGAAGAGTTCGATGATGCCTTTGCCCTGGCGAAGCACGAGTGGAAGAAGGCCGGCCGCATTCTCAAGGTCATTCTCTACGGTAGCTATGCCCGCGGCACTTGGGTCGACGAGCCGCATACGGCCAAAGGCTACCAGTCGGACTACGATCTGCTCATCATCGTCAACGACAAGCGGCTGGTCGACCGGGTCAAGTACTGGTCGAAGCTCGATGACCGGCTGATGCGCGAGTACGGCGTGACCAAATCGCTCAAGACGCCGGTCAATTTTATCGTCCATACGCTGCAGGAGGTGAACGACGGTCTCGCGCACGGACGCTATTTCTTCATGGATGTCGCGAAGGACGGGATCGCGCTCTACCAATCCGATGACACCGAGCTCCACACGCCGAAGCCCAAGACTGCCGGTGAGGCGCTGGCGATGGCGCAGGAGTATTTCGACGAGTGGATGCCTGCTGCGTCAGGTATGCTGGAGACCGCCAAATTCAGCGTCGATCAAGGACGACTGAAGGATGCTGCTTTTTTAACTCATCAGGCAGCTGAGCGGCTTTACCACTGTGTATTATTGGTCTGCACCTTCTACACGCCGCATGTGCACAATCTTGGTTTCCTTCGCACCCAGGCCGAGCGCATTGACCCACGCCTGACCTATGTCTGGCCGCGCGACACGCGCCGCGATCGTGCGCGCTTCGAGAAGCTGAAGGAAGCGTACGTCAAGGCGCGCTACTCAAAGCATTACCGTATTACCGAGGAAGAGCTCGATTGGCTTGGTGAACAGGTCGAGGAACTCGGCCGGGTCGTGCACGAGGTATGTTCTCAAAGGCTGGCTGAGCTCCAGATAAGGTCCGAAAACTGATCAGGGCTTGAAGCCGAAGTACATCACTCGGTGCTTTTTTCTGGTCGCGGTCGAAATAGCTCCAACTCGTCATGGACCCCGTCGTCCGCATTCACCATGAACTCGCGGACTCTGGCTCCCGTCAAGCCCTCCACTCCCATCTCGCGTGTAAGGTAGGTGGCGAGCCAGTCTGCTAACCGGAACATATCGCGGGAGCGTGGATCGGGGGAGCAGCAAAACCTCAGCAATTCGTGCACTAACCTGTCAACGGCGGCGTAAAAGTCGTCCATT
>NZ_LRSE01000012.1 GCF_001634625.1 Croceicoccus bisphenolivorans
CAATTATTCAGAGACCATCGCCTTCGACCAGGATGGCCCCGGCCAGATATGCAGGGGAATCGACGTTGATCTGCTGGTACCGACCATCATCGGCGTGCAGCGCTGTCCGGTGCGAATGATCAGCAAGCTTGCTGAAGACGAATGACCTTCGTCGCGGCCTACTGGTGGCGGGTCAAGCCGGGAAAGGAAGAGCAGTTCCGAAAGGCTTGGTGTCGCGGAACCGAACATATCAGGCACCGCTATGGCTCACTAGGATCACGCCTTCACCGAGACGATACGGGACGCTTTATCGGTGTTGCCGAATGGCCCGACAGAGACACCTGGCAGCGAGCATACGACGCCAAGATGAAATACGATGACGCGGCAACGCGGGCGGCATTCGTCGAGGCGCTCGAGGAATGGGCCGATGAGCCACTCTTGTTGATGGAGGTCACGGATGACCTGCTCGAACGCATCCGCAACGATCCGATCGCATAATGGAGAGTCCTGGATGTCATTGCAGGTGAAGCCCGGCGAATTGTCTAATTTCGCCGACATAGCCGCCGTTCACCGGCTCCGAGAGCACTGCTGAAACCCGCCCTTCGTTCATTACCGAGAATTGGCTGCTCTCAGGCCTCGCCCGTGGCCCGCTCAGCGGCGAAATTGTCGTGGAAAGCGGACGCTAACGCGGCGTCATTCCTTCGAACTCCCAGCGACTCCAAGCAGCAAGTTTCGTAGCGACTGAAAGCCAATCAGGCCCTTCCGTCAGCCCGGTGGGGCCTGGCGACGTTGAGCGTGGTCGCCCGCTGGTGGGGGATACGCCATAGTGAGCACGCCCCAGAAAGAACAAAAAGAGATCGAATGTCATCGGTGCCTATGGCATAGCGATGATGACGGTTGCGAATCCAACCTGCTGACGGGGACATCATGGCGATCGAGTTCCGGCGTGGCGGCCGCAAAGTATCCAGCGGAGACTTCTTCAAGGGCATGATGGATGACGCGCTCGACGAGGTCATGAACAGCTATGCCGAAGAGGTGCACGGCAAGGCGGCTTCGGTCGTCGATCCCGAGACCGGGAAACACGCACCGGTCTTCGTGCGACGCATCGGGAAGCAGGGCTGGACCGTCTTCACCAGCGGGTCGCCTGCCTTCGCGCGAGCGCTGGAACAAAGACTGGGGCTCGACAGGGGAGAAGTCCACGGCATGAATGAACCGGCAGATCGTGAACGACTGGTCTATCTCGCGCACGCATCCGAAGACAAGCCCATCGTGAAGCCTCTGGCCGAAGGCCTGATGCAGCGCGGTATCGATGTCTGGTATGATAATTGGGAAATCGGATATGGCGACAGTCTGCGTCGCAAGATGGAGGAAGGCCTCGGCAACTGCACGCATTTCGTCGTCCTGCTGACCGGTACCTCGATCACCAAGCCGTGGGTCAATGAAGAAATCGACGCCGGGCTGATGAGTGCGGTCGAAGGGACGGCGAAGTTTATCGGCCTGCGCCATGACCTGCCATTGTCGTCTGTATCGCGGTTTCTCAAGACCCGGCTCACTCCCGATTATCGCCCCGGAGAAGACAGCATCGAAGCACTGGCTGCTGAGATTTTCGGCGTCAGCAGAAAGCCTCCGCTCGGTCAGACACCCCGCTATGTGCAACAGCACGAGGCTGGCTCCACCTGGTCGTCGTCTGCGCGCGTCGTCGCCGAATATTTCGTGCGTAACAGTGAGCAGGGCCAATCGATGGATCCGCAGGCCAATTATGCGGCGATCCAGGGGGCGACCGGACTGCCTATGCCTGATGTGCGGATCGGGGTGCTCGATCTTGTCGGCGCCGGACTTCTGGAAAAGGAAGATTATGTCGGCGGTGAATCGCATATCTGGCCGAAGGGCGACCTGTTCGCGACATTCGATGGCGTATTTATGGACTGGGATCCCGAGATTGACGCCCGCGATCTCGCGGTTCGGCTCATCAATCTCGACATCGACCAGGCCGATGCCGAGGAGGTGGATCAGGCGCTTGGCTGGGGCCCCCGCCGCTTCAACGCGGCGGCCGCCTATCTGGTCTCAGCGCGGATAGTCCAGCCCATCGAACACTCGGGCGGCAATGGCTATTGGCCCTGTGGCTTCCTGATGGGTGATGAACTGCTGCGTTTCGTGAGAAGTCTCTGACGCTGCCCGCCGACATTGCTGTCGTTCCCGGTCTCAAAGCTGACCGTTGAAACCGGACATACATTCACACGGCGGATCAAGGATGAAACTGGGCCGCTAGGAGACTTTCCGGTATCGGGAGATCCGGCGCACAAAGCGGCCATGCGGTTTTTCGACCCGATTGCGGACAAAAACCGCAACGAGCGATCCTAGCGGCTTACAACTACAAGCCCAGCGCCAGCCCTCCAGCGGCGCTGACCGCAAGCACGCGGATCACCGACCATTTGAATTTAAAAATGAGCAAGCTGGCAATCACTGCAAGCACTGCGGCGCGCCAGTCGAACGTTGGCCAGTTGGGAATGTAAAACCGTAGCGGCCCTGCCCGGGCATCGTCCACTGTTTCGAATAGAACATGTAGCGCGAACCACACGGTGAGATTGGCGATCACGCCCACCACAGCCGCCGTCACTGCTGCCAGTCCGCCCTTAAGCCGCACTGCATTGCCCAGTCGATCGATCCAAGGCGCGAACGAGAAAATCCACATGAAGCACGGTGCAAACGTCACCCAGGTAGTCAACCCCGCTCCAAGCAGCCCAGCGACGAAAGGCGTAAACGGTTCAGGCGCACGGTAGGCGGCGAGATACCCCACGAACTGCGTCACCATGATGAGCGGCCCCGGGGTGGTTTCCGCCAAGCCAAGTCCGTCCGCCATCTCGCCCGATTGCAGCCACCCGACGCCTTGCACCGCTTCCTGCGCCATGTAGGCGAGGACGGCGTAGGCACCGCCGAATGTGACAACGGCAAGCTGCGAGAAGAATTTGCCAATGTCCCACAACACATGATCGAAGCCCAGCGTCCCCGCGACCAGCACCATTGGCGCCGCCCAGATCACGCTCCAGATCGCCACTGCCTGCAATGTGCTTCGCCACGGACGCGGCGCGCTTGGCGGAGTGGCGCCTCCTTCCTTGAGCGCCAGCCATTCAGGGCGCAGCTTGGCGACCGCCATTCCGATTGCGCCGGAGCCCAGCACGATCAGCGGAAACGGTAGATCGAGCAGGAATAGCGAAACGAAGGCAGCTATCGCCAAACTTTGCTTGAAACGCGTGTTGAGCGCACGGCCAGTGATTCTCAGAAGCGCCTGAACCACAATCGCCAGCACAGCTGCCTTCACGCCCAGGAACAGCGCCTCGAACCAGTCGAGGTTCGAGGCAATCGCATAGAGCGCTGACAGCACAAGCATGACGAACGCGCCGGGGATCACGAACAACAGACCCGCCGCCAAGCCACCGCGCCAGCCGTGCATGCGCCAGCCGATCCATGTCGCCAACTGCTGCGCTTCCGGCCCTGGCAGCAAGTGGCAGAAATTGAGCGCGTGGAGATAGTCCTCGTCGCTCACCCACTGCAGATCCTCGACCAATTCACGGTGCATCAGCGCAATCTGCCCGGCAGGTCCGCCGAAACTGAGCAGACCAATGCGCAAAAACACGCGCAGGAGATGGGCGAAATTCGGATTGGTGGTCGGCGCCACGCTCATTGGTCACCTCGCAAGCCTTTGACCGCCAAGAAGCGGACGACGAGGCAACGCTTGGGCGATCTTCGCCTGACCGGGAGGTTGCTAGGTCCCGTGGGATTTACTTACATCTTGAGGCCTTCGCTTGGAAGCACTTGTCTGCTTACCCCCATTCGTGACTGCTGCGCCAAGCGTGGACCCACCCTTGAGCGGCTGGTCAACAATCGCCCCCTTGCGGACGTTACGGGGCTGTCAAAGCCGAATTCCTCGCCGGAGCACTTTCAACGGACGCGATGTCCGATGCCAGTAACAGGATACGCGCAGAATCCAGTTCTCCGGCAAGTGCATAAGCAAACGGTCCGGTTTCCCAGTAGGCTACGGTCCGATTGTTCCGGGATTCCGCCAGTGGGACGGCCTCGGCCGGGGTTTCCGCCCGGCGCGCATAGAGAAGCACGCGCTCATGCCTGTCGGTCAACAGGGCTAGCGCTACCGAATTTCCGCCGTCCGAGGGGAAAACCTGCACGTCGGACACATGCCAGGTGTTCGGAATCCCGGGCAGCAAGATCCCCAAAGAACGCCCGATCTCGGCCCGATCCAAGATCTCGGTTTCCACTTGCGACTGCATGGACTGTCGGATCAAGCTGGTGGAATACGAGGCGTTCGCCTCGTCCACGAAGTTTGCGGCATGAGCGGGCTGAGTGAAGTCACCCGCGACGTCGTGCGCCAGCCATCCGGTGGCGAAGAGGGCAGCCACGGCAGCCGCACGCTTCCACCAGTCAAATGCCCTGCGCTCGCTCGATACGGGAAATGCGAGGACGTTCCCTGTCCTCTTGCGTCCGATTAGCGTACCCTTGCTGCCGCCTGACAGGTACTCGAAGGCGATCTGGGGCCAGCGCTGCTTCCATCGCTGCGCTACCAACCGCTCGCCCGGACGTGCGGCATCGTCTAGAAGGACGACCGCGCCGGGAGAGAGGCGGTCGAACAGGATTTCCGCGGCCCCTCGAACGAAGGGATGCACGGCCCACGGCGGGCCATCAATGATCAGCAGGTCGATCGAGGCGGGCACATCGGAAAGTTCGTACCAGGCGCCGGGCCAATCACCACCTTGCGCGCCCAGCGGGGCATGGCGGATCTGGGCCGTAACGCCGAAATCATCCAGCCACTCGCGCGTGGCCGATACAAACTGGGCGTGCTGATCGTAGCTGTGGAGCCTGCCGCCGCCGTTCAGCTGCAGTGCCCTTGCACAGACAAGCGACGATGCACCCGCGCCAAGCTCGACAACGGTTGCGGGGCGCAACTCTTCAATCGTGGCGACAATCCGGTGCAGGAAGAAGGTGTCTGCCTTCCAGCTTCCGAGGTTCGGCAGAGCGTCTTCCGGCAAGTCCACACGGTTCAGCAGTTGCCGCTTGCTGGCTTTCGTGCCGCCCCACAGGCTGTAGAGCAGCCATGGCCATCCGATCGCACCGAATAGAACGCGATAGGCCGTGTCCGACCAGCCCGCCTCGTAAGACGTCTTCTCTTCCCTCAGCGCGCGCAGCGCCGTTGTTTCCCTCGATGTCATGCAGGGATAACTCCGAAAACGTCACCAGGACGACCCCGACCATGTGTGTGACACGAAATCGACCGGGGAACGATGCCCAACGCTATCGTGGCAAGCAGCATCTCTGGCAATCGCCACTTCACGCGGGTCTATCGGACGAGCGATATTGCTAGCGAATGAACGACGAAACCGGTCAGGTTGGAGTGTCGTGCATTCACGTGCCTCCCGCGGGCGGAGAAGCGCCTCCCGCTTCGACTGGAAGCTTGCCCGCCACGCCCCGTTCCTCCTCCATTCCGTGAACGAGGTTCCCCACCGCGCAGATCACGGCCTGCTCCACTTGACCCACAAACTCCGGCGGGGCGAGGAACCGGACCTCGACGCGATGCTTGCCAATATCGCTCGTGCCAAGGCCGACCTCAACATGTTCGGCGAGCACGGTCGCTCCCACGCCTGTGGACTCTCCTGCACGCAGAGCCGCAACGACGACGCTGCGGATTTCGTTACGAACAACGAACAGATTCTTGCGCGGCTCAAACGTCATCAGCACGGAGTGTTTCAGCTTCCCACCTGCCAGCACCTCGACCCTGAGCGGCGTGCCGAACAGCAAGCTGTGGGGCAGGATCACCTGCCGTCCGGTGGCGAGCACCGATCCGTCGCGCTTCTCGAACTCTGCCAGCTTCGTCACGAGGAGATTGTGGTCAAGCACCTCTCCGCGAGTTCCGCCAAGCTCGATGTGGTCGCCGACAGAGTAAGCTCGCGTGAAAGTGCGCAGCGCCGATCCCGAGAGGCAGAGGATCAATTCTTTCATCGCCACGACCACCGCTACCGCGAATGCCGTGAGAGAGAGGGCGAACGTTCTGAGTTGCGGCGCCCAGATCATCACCAGTCCGATGAGTGCAACCAGCAAGAGGAAATTGCGCACATTGGCCGACCACCGCCGGGCGATTGGGGCAGTCAGGTCCTCACGACGTCGAAGCGCACGGCCGAACATGAGATGGAGCGCAGCAAGGATTGCGATCAGCGCAATCGACGCTGCGACATCCGAATTGAAAAGCTGCTGGGTAATCGAGGAAGGCATGCACGCTCCAGCTGATTGGCGAGAGCGGTCAATGCCGCCACCGAAGCAGGTTTGCAAACGCAGAGCGCGCCGGAGCCACCCTGCACCGATCGAACGGCGAAATGCGGCGCGCTTGCCAACCGTTCCATGATCGCTGAGGGATATCGCCGGATAGCAAAGGTACCCGACTCGCCCGATGATCAATCGCGACTAGGATCAATGGTAGACGTATATGCCCGAGCAGCGCGGAGCCGGCCTGTGGCAAGCATCGAGTGCACTGGCCATCTATGCCCTCAACTTCATCGGCAGCGTGCTCGTGGGGTTGGGGATTGCGGACGGACGTCTGGCGTCTGCGGCAACCTGCGCCATCGCCGTTGCCTGCTGGTTGGCGCTCGCCCGCCTGTGGCGCGATGTCGCGTCCGGCTCCTACTTCGCGCGGGCAGCCTGCTTGGTCTCTGCTGGTCTGATCGGGCTGGACGTCGTAGCAGCCGTCTTTGGAATCTTCTGATCACTTCTTTCGGTTCGGCGTAATTTTCCATCGTCTCGTCGCCGGTTCGAACAATCAATCTGGCGGCAGTCTGTGTGCTGAAATAATTTCGTCACACGGCACGTGCCCAAACGAACCACGGGTGGCGGCTTGGTATTTCTGTCCAAGGCGAAAATCTGCGTGTCACTCTCCTTCTGCAAGCCGCAGGCATTCTCTCTTCGTGCCTCATCCGGGGCTCGGAGGGGCGGGCGCGCGCGACTTCGCCGTTTTCGAAAGACCGGACATGCGTCATAGGATCAAGCCTCTCGATGCCGTACTGGAAACGGCACGCAAACACTCGCTTGAACGCTCGCTGGGCCCGGTGCAGTTGATGCTGCTAGGCGTCGGCGCCATCATCGGCACTGGCATCTTCGTGCTGACTGCGGCGGCCGCACAGAAGGCCGGGCCGGGCATGATCTGGAGCTTCGTCATCGCCGGCGGCGTCTGCGCCCTTGCCGCGCTCTGCTACTCCGAACTCGCGTCCATGGTGCCGGTGTCCGGCTCTGCCTACACCTATACTTACGCGGTAGTAGGCGAACTGCTGGCTTGGACCGTGGGCTGGGCGCTGATTCTCGAATACGCGGTGGCGGCCTCTGCAGTGTCGGTAGGTTGGTCCGGCTATTTCATGGGCCTGATCGAAAGCTGGACGGGTCTTTCCTTGCCTCAGCAACTTACGGCCGGTCCGGCTTGGTCGTTCTCAGGCGTCGATTTCAGCCATGGCGTCGTCAACCTGCCCGCTATTGTGGTTGCGCTTTCCGTCACGGGCCTGCTGGTCGTCGGGACCAAGGAAAGCGCGATGTTCAACGCCGTGCTGGTCGTAGTGAAAGTGACCGCGCTTACCTTGTTCATCGCCTTGACGCTGCCGGCTGGTGATAGCGCGCATTTCCAACCCTTCGCCCCCAACGGCTGGTTTGGACCGGAAGGGACGAGCGGGCTGGGCATCGTCGGCGCCGCGGCGTCCATTTTCTTTGCCTACGTCGGTTTCGACGCGGTATCGACCGCTGCGGAGGAGACGAGAAACCCCCAGCGCAACGTGCCTATCGGCCTGATCGGCAGCCTTGCCATCTGCACGGTGTTTTACCTCCTCGTCACCATTGGGGCGATCGGCACTATCGGCGCGCAGCCCACTGCCCTTGGCGTGCAACCCGGATCGGCCGAATTCGCGCGCGAGTGCGCGGCGCTGGCGGCAAGAGGCGAGACTCCGCTGGTCTGTTCGGACGAAGCGTTGGCCCACGTGCTTCGCGCCATCAACGAAAGCTGGGCCGGCGATCTGGTCGGCATCGCGGCCAACATCGCGTTACCGTCGGTCATCCTGATGATGCTCTACGGACAGACCCGCATCTTCTTCGTGATGGCGCGCGACGGGCTTCTGCCCGAACGTCTCGCGAGGGTGCACCCTAAGTGGAAGACACCCCATGTCGTAACGATCCTGACAGGCTTCTTTGTGGCCATTGCAGCCGCGCTGCTGCCCGTGGGCAAGCTGGCCGACATTTCGAATTCAGGGACGCTGTTCGCATTCTTCATGGTGTCGATCGCCGTGCTGGTGTTGCGACGCCGCGATCCGGACCGGCACCGCCCCTTCCGGGTGCCGATGGTGTGGATCATCGCCCCGCTGGCTGCGGTCGGTTGCGTCGCGCTGTTCGTGAACCTTCCGTTCGAAGCGATGCTCGTCCTGCCGATCTGGGGCGTCATCGGCCTCGTTGCCTATGCCCTGTTCGGATATCGCAACAGCCACGTCGGGCGCGGGCTGACCGAAGTTCACGAGCTTGATCGGGACGCGCCGGACCAGCCGGTTCCGCCGATCTTCTCGCAGCCGCAAACTACGGAGGAATAATTTATGGGCTCATTTTCGTTGTCGCACTGGCTGATTGTGATGGTCGTTGTCCTCGTCCTGTTTGGGCGCGGACGCTTGTCCGAGACCATGGGCGACTTCGGCAAAGGTATCCGCCAGTTCCGAAAGGGTATGCACGAAGGGGAGAAAGACGATCCGCCCCGGCTTTCAGGGCGAGACGACTAAGGGGCAAGGCGCGAAATGCTGATATCGCTTGCGCTGGCCCTGCTTACTGCCGGCGCGGTCATGATCACCCGAAGGGGCACATCTCGTGATCGGGTGGCGCATCGCATCCGTCAGTTAGCCGGATATGTCGTACTGCTTTGCGGCGTGCTGATCGTCATCGTCGAGATCAGCTAGCCAGCGACGGGGCTGGAATGCGGAGGGCGAGAAAAGACCACCCTCCGCATCTTCGTCGATCAGCCACCGTAGGCGAACGCGATGCCTACGATCGGGCCAACGACCAGTACTACGAACAGCACTGCATTAAGCAGATCGCGCGGCTTAAACCTTTCGAGCTGTTCGCGCTTGAAGGCGACGTACTGACCAGCAAGGCGGTCCTCACTTGCGATCAGCGCCTGGTCCATGGCGGAAAGCCTTTTGCGGAAGATCAACAGAAGTTCGCCCAGTTCCTGGTCGGAGAGGTCGGGGTATCGTGCGAGCAGTTCTTCGGCGCGCGCACGCGGTTCGGCCCCGGCGGGGACCGCGTTCGTATTTATCATTGGTGTAAGTCCTGTCAGAGAGGAAAGCTGGCCGCATATCGGCGCAGGCGTTCGGCTCAGCAGGATGGAGGCGCGCGCAGCGGGGGACGCAAGTGGTCGGGTGCCGGAAGGCCATTTGGCAGCGATCTGTTGGTCCTTGGCTCAGAACCGGAAGGAAATTCGACAAGCCAGACGGCAACCGGGCAGGTGTCTGGACCCGAGGTAAGAGGAACGATACGGCAGGCAATCTCCGCCCGGACAGACGTCAGAATACAGTCCATCGCCGAGATTGACGGCGCGGAAATATCTGTCGGCCCGTGGGCATGCGAACCCTGCGCAGCGGATTCCGGCGCAGCCTGTACCGACTGCATACTGAACAGTAGCAGCGCGAAGGCTAGCAGTGGACGCAAGGGTCCCGCCATCCTGCCATGCGCAAGAAGGATCACAGCCAGCCCAGCTTACGAAAGCGGAACCAAAGCCAGATGCTGGCGGACAGGATCACGAGCAAGATCGCTGGATAGCCCCACCGGCTCTCAAGCTCGGGCATGAATTCGAAATTCATGCCATAGATACCCGCGATCGCGGTCGGAACCGCAAGAATAGCGGCCCATGCGGCCAACTGACGCGTGATCGCGTTCTGATTCTGCTGTTCTATCAGAGCACTGGTTTCCATCACCGATCCCAGCACCTCGCGCTGGAGCCTCGTCAGCGTTTCGGCGCGGCGCACATGGTCGGTCACGTCGCGGAAATAGGGGCGCATGTCGTGCCCGATGGTCGGCAGCTCGAGATGGGCGAGTTTGGCGCAAACCTCTTCCATCGGAACGAGCTGTCGCTGGAGGCGCAGCAACTGGCGGCGCATGGAAAACACCTCGCGCGTATGCTCCCGGTCCAATCCACCATCGAGCGCTCGCTCCTCAAAATGATCGAGCTTCTCGCCGATCCGATCGAGCGGCGGGAAATAGCCGTCAATCACGAGATCGAGCACTGCGTGCAGCACATAGTCCGGCCCTTGCGCGAGGAGAGTGGGCTCCTCTTCGATCCTTTCGCGAAGGCTGGCGTGTCCTTCGCTCGCCCCCAGCCGCACCGTAACAACGAAATCTTCGCCAAGGAAGAACGAGGTCGCGCCGTACGAGATTTGCTCTTCGCCCAGCGTGAGAGTTCGTGCCTTGAGAAACAATTGCCGGCCATAGACTTCCAGTTTCGGAAGGCCTGACATCGAGCGAGCGTCTTCCACCGACAGGGCGTGGAGTCCATATCGCTCAGCCACTTTCTGCAGTTCGTCCGCACTTGGCTCAAACAGTCCGATCCATTCAAATGCGCCCGTTTCGTTCGTTAGGGGCCTGTTGAAATCGACCTCATGAAAGCGCCGGCCGTCACGATAGGAATAGGCGGCAATAATGGTCATTGAATGATCGGCAGTCCTTGCAGGAGCATCACAGGCTTAGACTGCTCATTTCGCCGATCAAGCGACAAATCGTGGATTTGATTCCACCACCGAAGATTTTGCTAGGCAGTTGCACGAAAAACGACCACGTCTGGTGTGATACGACCACCTATGAGGCGGCATATGATCGCTTTGCCCGACACGATCGTTCCTTTTGTCGTCGGCCTGGGCCTCCTTGGCCTCCTTCTCGCATTTGCTTTCGAACTCCGCTCGCCCGAAGTGACAGCGCTGGGCGCGGCTGCCCTGCTTCTTGCGCTCGGTATCATCTCTACCGATGACCTTCTGGCTGCCGTGGGCAATCCGGCGCCGCTGAGCATAGCGGGGATGTTCATCGTGTCGGCTTCGCTGGTTCGAACGGGTTTGCTGGAGCTTCTGGCGTCGAAGATCACCGCAAGGGCGCGCAGTTCCCCGCGTAGCGCGGTCGCCCTGCTGCTTGTGCTGGTCGCATGCCTGTCCGCTTTCACCAACAACACGCCGCTGGTCATGATGATGCTGCCGGTCGGTATCCTGCTGGCGCGGCAATTGGACGAACCACCTTCGCGTATCCTGATGCCGATTTCGTTCGCCGCGATCCTCGGCGGTACCTGCACGATGATCGGGACTTCCACCAATCTTCTCGTCGGTGGTGTGGCGAGCCAGGCGGGCCTTGCCCCTTTCAGCATCTTCGAGATCACCCCGGTGGGACTGACCACTGCCTGCGCGGGCCTGGTCTACCTTGTGCTGGCGCGCGTCCGTCTGCCTGCGCGGGTTTCTTTTTCGGATCACGGCGCGCAGCAGGGCACGCGGCGATACACGGTTTCCGTCGCCATCGGCGAAAACTCTCCGCTGATCGGAAAACCCGCGCTCTCGGCTGCCAGCTTCAATCGTGGCGGCAGGCGCCTCGTCGATATCATGCGCGGCGGTGTATCTTGCGGGGCAGATCTGGACGATCTCATGCTGGAAGCTGGCGACATTGCGATCCTGCGGTGCTCCACTGACGAGATCCTGACGATCAACGAAGGTCGCCAGATGCAATTGGCAGGCAAGTTCGGCGAGCCCGAGATGATCGTCCAGACAACCCGCACCACGGTCATTTCCGAAGCGCTGGTACTTCCCGACGCGCAGGTCGTGGGTCACCGGGTGTCCAGCCTGTCGCTCCGCGAACGCTATGGCGTATTGCCGATTGCGCTGCACCGGCGGGGTAGCAATGTGCCCGGCAGGTTTGAGGATGCAATGCTGGAAGCCGGCGACATGCTGCTTTTCGAGGGCGAGCGGGCGGATCTCGACCGGATGATGGCGGGCGAAAACCTGCTCGATCTGGCAGAACCCAAGGCGCGCGCCTTCCGACCCGGCAGGGCGCCTGTTGCGCTGGCGGTCCTCTTGGCGATTGTCGTGGGCGCAGCCTTCGACATCCTGCCGCTGCCCGCACTGGTTACCATGGGTGTGGCGCTCGTGCTTGTCACCGGCTGCATCGAGCCGGACGAGGCGTTTGCCTCGGTCGACTGGCGGATCATCGCGCTGGTAGTGGCGATGTTGGCGATCGGCACCGCGCTCGACAGGGCGGGGCTGGTCGAGGCGGCCGTCGATTTCGCCACGCCTTTGCTCGGTGGATTTGCACCTTGGGTGGCGCTTGTCGCGATCTACCTGCTCAGCCTGCTTCTGACGGAACTCGTCACGAACAACGCGGTAGCAGTAGTGGTGACTCCTCTGGCTATAACCCTGGCCGAAGCGATCGGTAGCCATCCGCGCCCATTCGTGATCGCCGTCATGTTTGCCGCGAGCGCCAGTTTCCTGACCCCGATCGGGTACCAGACCAACACGCTGGTCTACGGCGCGGGAGGTTATCGCTTTGGCGATTACGCGCGTTTCGGCTTCCCGCTCACCATATTTGTCGCGCTGGCAACGCTTACTGCAATTTCAATTTTCTGGGAGCTTTAATGTCATTGGGAATAAGTCAACGCACGGATGCAGATTGCGGTTCCGCTAGAGTCAATCGCTGCTCATTTGATGAGCGAATTTCGGGATGTGCGGCAAACCCGTTAGAGACAGAAATTAGTGCGCGGAGATGCTGTCAGGGCTGATCCGGACGAACGGCGGCTTTCGGGAAGATTTTGCGCGAGTTCGAACGGCTGAAATTGGGGCGCATAGCTGACGCATCAGTTCATGCGATAGAACGTCCGCTATCCCGTTATCGCGCCCTAATACCTGCCGTTCCGGTTCGTCCGACATTTCGGCCAATCAAAATACACCAACTTGATGTCCGCTATTGGGCAACCGAGAATCCGCCTCTAGTGACCGAAAGGGGCGCGAAGCGGACCTAGTCCAACGCCTCCCGCAACACCAAGATGGCAGCCGCCTCGAGCAGCGCTGACGCATCAGCCAACTGCTCCCGCATTGCGACGATCACAACCGGATCGCAGGCGGTCGACGCGAGAGCCGCAGTCGTACTGAGATCCTCAAGAACCCCGGCAAATCGGGAAAGCAGCGCCCCTGCCAGGTCTTCAGCGTCGTCCATGGCAAGGGGTAGTGCGAGACCTGTCAGGACAAGTCCAGTCGCAGCTTTCGTACGGAATGCCAACCTAGTCGAGGAGCTCACCGGTCCGCACGCCGAGCGGCCCAGCCAGCTTCTCGACAACCGTGACGGTGGGGTTCCTGCGCCCCCGCTCGATATCGCTGACATATGTGCGGTGGATCCCGGCACGGTCGGCATAATCCTCCTGGCTCCAGCCCTTCGCCTCGCGAAGCCGACGAACATTTTTGCCAAGGCGGGTGCAGATATCCACGCGCGAACAAAGAGCGCGATGTCGCCGATTGATCTACAGACGATCAGTGACATTGCGCTTGACTGTTGCGACACACGAAGCCTTCATGACGTTACTGATCGTCGACATGGAGGGCGGGATGAACGATAGTGTAGTGGAGAATTGGGAGGGGCCGGATGCACCACGCCGGGTCAGCGTCGGGCTGAGTATCGGCATCGCACTGGCGCCGTTCATCTTTGGCTGGTTCCTGCTGCGCGAGGGATACAGCACGCTGGCCCGCGCGGTCGGACTCGGCTGGCTCGGCTTCTTCGCACTGGGTTATGTGGCGGGTCTTGCAGCACCCGAGGGTGAGACTGTTGCTGCACAAGAACGCCGCACGCAGGCAGCGGTCGCCGAAGCGCCGATGGGAGCCTCGACGGCAGCGGCAGCGGAGCCGGCAGCCGCAATACAAACGCCAAAATCCACGCCGCGACCCGGTCGCCTGCCCGGCGAACCCGACTGCACTCTGACCAGCGAGACGCCGGGCTGGGATATGGTGAAGGCCAACGCCATCCTGACCGCGGAACGCTACGCGATCCACCATAACCCGAAGGCGACCTTCGGCAATGCCGATGGCAAGCCCGTCTTCCAGATCGATGGCGCCTACAAGGGCAAGTACACGCTGATCCTCTCGAACGATCAGGTGGCGCTGGCGCAGCTGGTCCCGCTGTTCGACTTCTGCACGCCTGCCGACCAGCTCGATCCCGAAGGCGACCTCTGGAAGGTGGTGCTGGCCAAATTGAACGGGGAGCCCTTCTGATGACCCCTGCCGCTACACGCCCGATGAGCGGGCTTCGCATCGCCTTCCTCACCATCGCCATGGTCCTGCTGCTGATGACGCTGGCCGCCAAAACCTGGCTTGCCACCGCGATCGTCGTGATCGCCATCGCGTTTGTCGCACCATGGCCATTCCTCTTCGAGACCGGTGCCGATGGACTGCGGCGGACGAGGGGTGACCTTATCCGGCTTCGCAAATGGATGGGGCGGATCGCAGTGCTGCTGGCGGTCGTGGCGCTTTTTGCGATGTCGTCAGCGTGGTCGGACACGCCCGAAGGCAAGGCCGCGATGGCGAAGCATGATCAGGAACGCCGCATCGAGCAGGCCATGGACGAAGCCCGCGAACGCGCGGAGACAGCAAAAGAGCAGGCTGCGGCAGATGAAGAAGCCCGCAGCGGTCTTCACTGCCTCAGCAAGTGGGATGGGTCGTTTCCCGCACTCGTCAACGCGGTCGAGCCAACCATGCGCAATCCGGATTCGTTCGAGCACATCGAGACCCGGATCACGCGACGTGACAGCGATGGCAACCACAACGTCCTGATGTCCTTCCGCGCCCAGAACGGGTTCGGCGGCATGAACGTCGAGAGCGCCTTCGCGCTGGTCCGGGGCAGCGACTGCCGGATGCTCGAATGGCGGATCATGGGATGAACGGTGCGCCCTGCAGGTTTGACAATCAATCGTCTGAGATCAAACGCACCATCAGCCCCGCCGCCGCGACGCGCCCGGCGGGCGATTGCGGTTCCCCTGAGGACGTTTGCGGGCGGGACGTTCATGCGGAACATCCCTGCGCATCTTCCGCTGGAACCAGTCGAGCGCCTGGCTGGTCGAGTCGACCTGATCGTCATGCCGCAGGTTCGGAAAGCCCAGCAGTTCCTCGAGGTAGGCGGACAGCCAGGACGCCTCTCGCGGCAAAATGATCTTGCCTGTCTCGAACATCACTGCTCTCGCCTGCATGCGCGCGATCTTCTCGATCCGCGGCCTGATAAGCTGCGGCTTGCACCGACGCGAGGTGTTGAACAGGTTCTGCCCGATCGCCCGGCCGAGATCGGCATCCTCAATCAGCGTGATGTCTGCTCCCTGTTCGATATGGGTGTTCTCGATCAACCGGGTCAGACCCGGCGCTTCCATCCTCTCGCGGATGACATTGACGAGATAAATTTCGCCGTCGGCTTCGCCCCAGACAGTGCCCACCGACCAGTCGGCATCGTCCGACAGCGTCGATGCCGTATCCCAGCTGACCAGCACGGTCTCGAACTCGTCAGGATATTCGTCGCAGTAGCGCAGCCATGCCCGGCGGATGACGACGCCGTCGTCGGGAACCGGCTGCTGCTGGTATTGCGCGCTGAACGCGGTCGCGCCCATGATCCCCTTCTGGCGTTCAAGTTCAGCCGCGCCCATGCGCGAGGGCTGGATGAACCCTCCCTTGTTCCGGACGTGGACACGCCCGTTGCCAAGATCCCAGCGTTCCCTCTGCGTCGCGATCGCCGGAATGGTCAGCAGGTCATAGTCATCCTGCTTCATCATGTGGCCGGCCAGATCCTCTTCATGCAACCGCTGCATCACGCAGATGATCGCGCTCTCCTTCTGGTGGTTGAGACGGGTCGAGATCGTGTTGTCCCAGGCATCGTGCACACGCGTGCGCGCGACCTTGGAGAAGATTTCCTGTCCCTTGTTCGGATCGTCGAGGATGATGTAGTCGGCACCGCGACCCAGCACACTCCCTTCGATCGAGGTGGCGAGCCGATAGCCGCCCTTCGTGGTCTGCCATTCGAGGGTGCGGTTGTGCACGACCGAACGGCATTCGGGAAAGCAGCGGCGGAACCAGCCACTGAGCACGATCCGCTGGAACAGCTTGGCCTGCGCCGTGGCGACATCCTGACTGTAGGTCACGCACATGATCCGACGGGTCGGATCATGGCCGAGGATCCACGCGGCAAAAGCGATGCTCACCGTAATCGTCTTCATCGCGCGCGGCGGCATGTTGATGATCAGCCGCAGGGTCTCACCCGCCTGCACGGCCAGCAGTTTGGCCGTAATAACCTCGAGGTGCCAGTTCTCCTCGTAGTGCGTGCCCGGTTCGAGTTCCGCCATGACCCGGGCGAGGAAGGTAAGGTAGTCGTATCGGGTCATGGCGTCCCAGATGTCTTCGGGAAGTTCGACCGGTTCAGGAAGTGCGTTCATGCTTCATCCCCTGCGTTCGTCGGCATGCGGCGCGCGAGGAAGTTCATGACGCTTTCGAGGGGGACGGTGGCCGTGGCATTCTCATTGCTGTCGGTCGCGGTGCCGAGCAGGCGCATCAGCGCAGTGATGGCTTTTGCGTCACCGCCCAGCGCCGAGTTCACCATCCGCTTCGCCAGCACTTCCCGCTTCGTGAGCCGAAAGACCTCGTCGCCCTCTCTGATCTGCATCTCGGTATCGAGTTCCTTCTCGACATGTTTGAGCATGCTGCGTTCCATCTTCGGACGGCCAGCAGGGTTGCCCGACTGACCGGGCTTGAAGCGGTGGGCGACCGGCGGATTGCCGGGACCGACCGGCGCGGCATCGACCTGCGGGGAACCGGCGTTCGATGCACCGGCCTTGCGGGTCGAGGTCCGTTTGCGGGCGGGCGCCTTTGCCATCAGATGTCCTCCCGCCCGCTGACAGCAACGTCGACGATATCGCGATCATCTGCGCCGGCCGGATCGGCATCGCGGTCCGTATCGTCAGTGCATTCGCGATCATCGGACGACCGGTCACCAAGGTCGACGCCGCGATCCGCTGCCACCTCACGCCAGGACCGACCGGTCGCTGCCAGCACCGCTTCCTGCTTCGTCGTCTTCTGCCAGCGTTCGATCGTCCGGTCGCAGAACTTCGGCTCGATCTCGATCAGCCGGGCCCGCCGACCGGTGTGTTCGGCCGCATGAAGCGTCGTACCGGCGCCGCCGAAGCAGTCGAGCACGATCCCGCCGCGGTGCGAACAGTCCCGCATCGCATCGGCGACCAGCTTCATCGGTTTGACCGTCGGGTGCGCGGCCAGTTCCTCGTCGCGACCGGCATGGAAGGTGTTGTTGCCCGCGTACTCCCAGACATTGGTCCGGTACCGTCCCGTCTCGCCCATCCGGAAATTGTTGATGTGCTTCGCCCTGCCGACCTTCCAGGGGAAGATCAGTTCGTGCCGCGAGCGGTAGAACCCGCCCTGCCCGCCCTTGGGCTTCGACCAGACGATCAGGTTCTTGAGTTCGGAAAAGACGGATTCGCCGGCATCGATCATCGGACGAAGATTATGCCAGTCGATGCACTCGAACGCGATGCAGCCGTCCTGGCTGAACCGGGCAGTAAGACCGAAGGCGGTGGTGAGGAACTGCGTGAACTCCGGGTCAGTCATTTCCCCGGAGGCCATCGCGAACTCCTCGTGCTGGACCTTGCCCTTGCCCGAGATGGTTTTCATCTTCTGGTTATAAGGGGGATCCGAGAACACCATCTGTGCACGGTCATCGCCCATCAGGGTGATGTAGCTGCTCTCCTCCAGAGCATCGCCGCAGTAGAGCCGGTGATCGCCAAGCAACCACAGATCACCGGGACGCGTGATCTCGGCATGCCGGCCTGCATCGCCACCGCCAAAATCGCTGCCGTCGTCCTTGACCAGCAGGTCGTCAATCTCGCTCATCGCAAAAGCCGACAGTTCGACGCTGACGTCGAGGTCAAGGGTCAGGTCGAGCAGTTCACCAAACTCGAGCCGCAGCGCGTCCTCGTTCCACTCGCCCAACGCTCCGGTCTTGTTCTCGGCGATCGCATAGAGCCGCTTCTGCTCGTCGGTCAGGTGATCGACCCGGATCACCGGAACCGTGACCAAGCCAAGGTCTTTCGCTGCCAGCCAGCGGGCATGGCCGCAGATGATGCGGTTCTCCTCGTCGATGAGGATCGGGTTCAAGAAGCCGAAGTTGGCGATAGACGCGCGGATCGCGCTCATCTGGCGCGAGCCGTTGGTACGCAGGATGCGGGGCGGCGGCTTGAGAGTGCCCGGGGCGACGTTGGTTACCACAAGCGACAGCGCGGCATGCGGGTCGTTCGATCCGGTCAGATCGGGCGCTGTCAGGCTGGTGGTGTCAAGAGGTTTACGGGTCCGTTTGCGGACCGGAGCAGTTTTGGCCATGATGGCGCATCCTTCGATCCCGGCAGCTGGAACGGGAGTGCCAACGCCGAAAACGACGTTCTCTTGTTCCTGCTGCCTCCGGACCGGAAATGGCCATGGATGCTGCTGCTCGTGGCGTGCGGGGCGCCAAGTGCAGGCGCTATGTCGCAGAGGATCGACGGCCTGTCAATGCTGAATTTGATTTAACCCGCTGTAATCCTTGACGAAAGATCTACGACATGGTTGCATTTCTTTCTGTTCGCCTCCCTGCCTCATGCACCCGAAGCGGGCGTTATTTGTGCGCAAGTGGTTCATTCTCTTCGGGAAATTCGGCGTCAAGGCGTGGTGTATTGTGAGTGCACTCCCTGTTTTGTCGGGAATAACAGGGTGAACAGACTGCCGAATGGCCCGAAAATGCAAACCCGTACTGCCGGAAGGGGCCGCGGAGAAAGTCGGCCAGATTGGCCCGAAACTTCTCCGAGCGGGGCTCTCTCCACTACGGGTTCACGCGCAAACGGCGCGGAACTGCGCGCCTTTGCGCGAGCTATCTGGACTATGTCGGGAAAGGTCAGACTAGGTGGCGGAGCGGGTGGGATTCGAACCCACGATACGGGGTTACCGTATACACACTTTCCAGGCGTGCGCCTTCGACCACTCGGCCACCGCTCCGCATGCCTGACGGCAGATGGCGCCGACTAGCGGCAGGGCGGGCGCAAGGCAAGGCACTCAATTCGCTTTTTACGCTGCAAGAGCACCCTACCCTGCAAATATTTGTCAGATCACGGCCGCACCATTGTCGAGACGGTCGAAATAGGCCGCCATCGCGTCGCGGGCCTTGCTGCTTAGTTCGACGAAGGCGCGGCGCTTGTCGGCGGGATCGCGCACCCTGTCGAGAAGACCGGATTCAGTCATTTGCCCGATCCAGCGCAAGGCTGTCGTCGGCGGCACGCAGGCGGCTATGCACAAGCTAGAGACACTGACCTGCTGCCCTTCGATATAGGCAGCGGTAAGGTCCAGCAGGATGTCCCATGCGGGGTCTGCGAAAAGATCACCTTCGAAGAAGCGGGAACGCAGTTGCCGCTGCCGGATGATTTCCCGAACCAGCGCCGCCGAAGGCAAGCGCAAGTGCCGTTCGCCACTGTCGGGCAAGGGTCCGGTTTCCGCCGCCATATAAGACAGGCCGGGTGAGCGAACGCCGCGCGTGTCCTCCTCCCGCTCTCCGGGTAGCAGTCCGTCTTGCACGGAAAGCCCTTCCATCTTGCGCGCAAGCAGTTGCACCTGCTCGGTAAGGCGGACGAGTGCCATGCGATCTTCACCGCTCAATTCATGGACCGAGCCCGCAGGCAGCCGGGCAAGCGCAGTGCCCATTGCCAGCGCACGGTCACTTTCCGTCGGTGTGACGAGGATCTGCGCGCCGGACTGGTCGACGCATCCGAATACGCCGTCCAATCCTTCCGGACTGGTCGAAACGATGATTTCGCAGCCGCTACGCGCCGCGCGCATGTCGAGCCTTGCCAGAGCCGCGAGCAGTTCGGCATCGACGACGGGCGCGTCGATCACCAGTACGTCGCCAAGCACGACCGCATCACCGCCGGTCAGTCGCGAAAGCGGTTCCGCCTGCCGGAGGACAAGTCCGAGATCCAGCGCGAGATCGGCCAGCCGCGCACGCACCGCGCTGCGGCTTGCGAAAATCGAAATGCTTGCCGCAGCGGCGCGAACCGCACGATCCGGTTCGGGCGCATCGTCAAACCGGAACGCTTCGACAACTTGGGCCATGGACTCGTTCTCCCCTGTTCCACAAGGGGAACAGGTAAAGAACAAATGCGAAACAAGTCAAGAATGTTTTTGCTACGTTCCGCTTGTGAACGCGCCGATCAGTCCATGAACGGGTCGCGAACGAGGATCGTGTCCTCTCGCTCCGGACTGGTCGAAACCAGTGCCACGGGCGTTTCGATCAGTTCCTGTACGCGCTGGATGTACTTGATCGCCTGCGCAGGCAGGTCCGCCCACGAGCGTGCACCAGCGGTCGTGCCCTTCCAGCCTTCCATCTCTTCATAGATCGGCTCGACACGAGCCTGGTCGCCGGCGTGGCTGGGCAGGTAATCGAGGATCTTGCCGTCGAGACGATAGCCGGTGCAGATCCTGACCGTTTCGAACCCGTCCAGCACGTCGAGCTTGGTGAGGGCAATGCCGGTCACGCCCGAAATCGCGCAGGACTGGCGCACCAACACCGCGTCGAACCAGCCGCAACGGCGCTTGCGCCCCGTGACGGTTCCGAATTCATGTCCGCGTTCGCCCAGCCGCTGGCCGGTGTCGTCGTCAAGTTCGGTCGGGAACGGGCCGGAGCCGACGCGCGTGGTGTATGCCTTCACGATGCCCAGCACGAAGCCGGTCGCATTGGGGCCGAGACCGGAACCGCTGGCCGCAGTGCCCGACACCGTGTTCGAACTGGTGACGAAGGGATACGTGCCGTGATCGACATCGAGCAACACACCCTGCGCCCCTTCGAACAGGACGCGGGCGCCGGCCTTGCGAACCTTCTTCAGGCGCTTCCACACCGGCTGCGCATATTGCAGCACGAAGGGGGCGATCCCGCGCAATTCCTCGATCAGGGCGTCGCGGTCGATCGGGTCCTGCCCGAAACCGGCGCGAAGCGCGTCATGGTGAGCGCACAGGCGGTCGATCTGCGGGCCGAGATCGTCGAGGTGAGCCAGATCGCAGACGCGGATCGCGCGGCGACCGACCTTGTCCTCGTAAGCCGGACCGATACCGCGACCGGTGGTGCCGATCTTGCCGGAACCGGCAGCCTGTTCACGCAGCCCGTCGAGATCGCGGTGCAGCGGCAGGATCAGCGGGCAGTTGTCGGCGATCGCGAAATTTTCCGCATTGATGGCCACGCCCTGCCCTTCCAGCTTCTCGATCTCCGCCTTCAGCGCCCAGGGATCGAGCACTACGCCGTTGCCGATCAGCGAAAGCGTGCCGGTGACGATGCCCGACGGCAGGAGCGACAGCTTATAGACCTTCTCGCCCACGACGAGGGTGTGGCCGGCATTATGGCCGCCCTGAAAGCGGACGACGGCATCGGCCCTGCTGGCCAGCCAGTCGACGATCTTGCCCTTCCCCTCGTCGCCCCACTGGGCGCCGATCACGGTTACGTTTGCCATGGATAGAGTCCTTCCCCCTGCCCGGTGGATCCTCTTCGCGCCCTTCGACAGGACTCGGCGCGAGGGATGGACGAACAGGCCGAAGGCGGGTTGCCCCGGCCCTGATTGCGGGCGCGCGTTAGAGGGTGGCCGCGCCCCAAGTCAAGCGGCATGCGAGCAGCCGTTTCGTTCGGCGCAGGTAAAGGTTGGCATGCCTAACCACGTCGCCATGTTCAAACCCGCCCTTGCCCTTGCCGTCGCGGCATTTATCGCCGCGCCTGCCATCGTACCCGTCGCCGCACCCAGCGCAGTCGCGGCAACCCCTACGACAGCGTCTGCCAAGGTCATCGCGTATGGCCCGCACCGTTTGCAGCAGATGGATTTCTACGACGCAGCCGGCGATTTCACTGGGCCGAGGCCGCTGATCGTGTTCATCCACGGCGGCGCCTGGGCGGGCGGTGACAAGTCCGATTCGACTGGCGAGGCGAAGATCCGCCACTACACCGAAGCTGGATATGCGCTGGCCAGCATCAATTACCGCCTGCTGCCCGAAGTCGACATCGAGGATCAGGCCGCCGACGTTGCAACGGCTGTCGCGATGCTGCGGGACAAGTCTGGCGAGATGAACATCGACAAGCGACGCATCGTGCTGATGGGTCATAGCGCGGGCGCGCATCTTGCCGCGCTGGTGGCAACCGATCCGCAGTGGCTGGATACCCACGACATGCGGCCTGCCAGCATTGCCGGCGTGGTCCTGCTTGATGGGCCCGCCTACGATGTAATCCGCCAGATCAGCGATGCGGGACCGCTGCTGGGCCTTGCCTACCAGATCGCCTTTGGCAGCCGGGCGAACCGGCAGCAAATGCTCTCCCCCGCCAGCCACGTCGATAGCGAGAATGCGCGCCGCTTCCTGCTGCTGCATGTCGAACGTCCGGATGCCCGCAACCAGGCCATCCGGCTTGGAAACGAGCTGCAACGTAGCGGCACAGAGGCCGAAGTCATGGATTTTCCGGGCCGCGGGATGGAGGGGCACAACCTCCTCAACGCCATGCTGGGGCGCAGCGATTCACCGGCGACGAAGCCGGTCGATGCGTGGCTGGAACAGACCTTCGCACAGGCCGGTTGACGCCAGCCCAGCACGACAGCGCCCAAGTTCGCCAGATCCAGACGGTTGAAATTTCGGGATCGAGTGCCAGCTTATGGACACCACGGGCGCGTGCATGCTGCCGCGCCCCTCCCGTTCACAACACATCGGAGTATTGATGCCCCAGCCAGTCCAGACCGCTTTTCCCACCGCAATCCTCAATGACGGGCGCGAGATGCCGCAATTCGGTTTCGGCACCTATTGCATCGCCAACGACCAGGCCGAAGAGGCAGTCGCACAGGCCATTGCCCGCGGCTATCGCCTTGTCGATACGGCCGCGATCTACGAAAACGAGGAAGGCGTCAGCAAAGGCGTCGGTTCAAGGCATGACATCTTCCTGACCACGAAGATCTGGAACGACCGTCAGGGTTATGACGAGGCGAAGGCCGCGTTCCGCGAAGCACTTGCCCGCATGGGCCGTGACGAGGTCGACCTGGCGCTGATCCACTGGCCCTGCCCCGACAAGGGCCTGTTCGTCGATACATGGCGCGCGCTGATCGACCTGCGCGAGGATGGCCGCGTCAAATCCATCGGCGTGTCGAACTTCATGCCCGAACATATCACCAGGCTGATCGACGAGACCGGCGTGACGCCCGCCGTCAACCAGATACAGGTGCACCCGATGTGGCAGCAGCGCGAAGTGCGCGCCTTCAACCGCGATCACGGCATCGTCACCCAGTCGTGGAGCCCGCTGGGTTCCGGCCAGTTGATGAAGCACCGCGTGCTGAACGAAATCGCCGAAGAACTGGACGCGCCGGTCGCTTCGGTCATCCTGCGCTGGCACCTGCAGCACGGTCTGGCTCCGATCCCCAAGACCTCGACGCCGGAACGCATGACCAGCAATCTCGACGCGATCAACGTGGTGCTGAACCGCGACCACATGGCCCGTATCGACGCGCTGGATCATCCGCAGGGGCGGCTCTTCGCAGATCCGTACACATTCGGAAACGATTGACGAGGAAGGGGGCCACGGCCCCCTTTTTCATGCCCTGTCCGAATTAAAAAAAACTGTCAGAGCCTGGCCGGTTCGCCATCGCGCAGGATATGCGTGCAGCCGAGCGATGCGGCATCGTCAGCCGCGTCCAGCGCGGCAACAGTGCGCCAGCCCACGGTGCGCAACCGCGCGGCGGCATCGCGGTCATGGCCCAGCGGCAGGAACAGCCGCTCTACCGCAACAGTGCCCGCGCTGTCGGCAATAAGCGGATCGGGGTAGAGCGAGAAGCCGGTGGCGACTTCCTCGTGCCCGCCCTCGCTCGTGATCCGGTAAGTCCCGCCACGGCCCAGTGCGCCGCGCACACCGGCGGCATAGATCGTGAACCCGAACCACGACTGGTACTCGAAACCGTGCCGCTCCGTCGGATCGAGCGTCAGCCGCGCGGCATCGCCCACGCGCTCCGCAATCTGCTTCAAACCGTCCAGACGCGACTTCAGAGCATCGCCCGCAGACAACGCTTCCAGCTTTGTCACGGCGCTCGCGAAAGGACCGGTCGCATACAGCAGCGGAAGATAGGCTTCACCGCCGACGGCGACGAGAGAGCCGGCATCCTTGGCATCCAGTTCGCGGCGTACCGGAGCGATGGAGGCAGCGGGAAGCGGCAGTGCTTCGGCGGCCAGCGTGTCGACAAGGTCCGGCAAAGTGAAATCGACCGAGATGTCGGTCGCGCCGGCGGCCTTCAACGCCTCGATCGCGACGACGACGGATTCGCTGGCGGCGGCAACGCTGTCGCTGCCGACGATTTCGGCGCCGACCTGCAGGCGTTCGCGTTCCGGTTCCAGCCCGTCGCCCTTCAACAGCAGGACCTGACCGGCATAGGAAAGGCGCAAGGGGCGCGGTGTATCGCGCATGCTGGTCGCGGCAATGCGCCCGACCTGCACGGTCATGTCCGACCGCAGGGCAAGCGTGCGCAGCGATGCCGGATCGACGAAACGCACCATCCGCTTGCGCTGCGTACCGGCCATGCGGCTGGCCAGAGAGCGTTCGAATTCGACCATCGGCGGCTGGACGGGATCGTAGCCATGCCCCGCCAATGCGTCCGTCATCGCGCGGGTGACGCGCATGGCTTCGGCCGCCAGCGGCGGCAGGCGGTCTGACAGCCCCTCGGGCAGCAGGTCTGGATCGGCTTCTTCGAACATTTCGCGCCCGCCTAGATGGCAAACGGGGGAGAGGCAAGAACCTCTCCCCCGATCATTGCATTACGATCAGAAGCTCAGCGCCTTGACCGTCTTGACGCCGGCGGCATCGCAGATGGTCTTCAGCACATCGTCGGGGATGGCCTGATCGACGGAGAGCAGCAGCACCGCCTCGCCGCCGGCCTCGCGGCGACCGAGGTGGAACGTGCCGATGTTGATGCCCGCTTCGCCCAGGATCGAGCCGATGCGACCGATGAACCCCGGCGCATCCTCGTTCACGATATAGAGCATGTGACCGTCGAGATCGGCTTCGATGCCGATGCCGAAGATGTCGACAAGGCGCGGCTGGCTCTTGCCGAACAGCGTGCCGGCCACGGTCTTTTCGCCCTGCTCGGTATCGACCTTGATGCGGATCAGGGTGTTGTAGGCACCTTCACGCTCGTTGCGGATCTCGCGCACTTCCATGCCGCGTTCCTTCGCAAGGAACGGCGCATTGACCATGTTCACGGTATCCGAATAACGGCGCATCAGGCCCGAAAGCACCGCGCCGGTGATCGGCTTGATGTTGAGCGTTGCGGCGTGACCTTCGACCTCGATACCGATGCGCGAAAGGTTGCCGTGGGCCAGCTGGCCGACAAGGCTGCCCAGCTTCTCAGCGAGCGCCATGTAGGGCTTCAGCTTCGGCGCCTCCTCTGCCGACAGTGACGGCATGTTGAGCGCGTTGGTGACACCGCCGTTGACGAGATAGTCCGACAGCTGCTCGGCCACCTGCAGGGCGACGTTGACCTGCGCTTCGGTCGTCGATGCGCCGAGGTGCGGGGTGCAGATGAAGTTGGGCGCGCCGAACAGCACGTTTTCCTTGGCCGGTTCGACAGCGAACACGTCCAGCGCGGCACCGGCGACATGGCCGTTCTCGAGCATTTCGCGCAGAGCCGCCTCGTCGATCAGGCCGCCGCGTGCGCAGTTGACGATGCGGACGCCCTTCTTCGTCTTGGCAAGGTTTTCGGCAGACAGAATGTTCTTCGTCTCTGCCGTCAGCGGGGTATGCAGCGTGATGAAGTCGGCACGGGCGAGAAGCTGGTCAAGTTCCACCTTCTCGACGCCCATTTCCACGGCGCGTTCGGCCGACAGGAACGGATCGAATGCAACGACCTTCATCTTCAGGCCCAGCGCGCGGCTGGCGACGATCGAACCGATGTTGCCCGCGCCGATAAGGCCAAGCGTCTTGCCGGTGACTTCAACGCCCATGAAGCCGTTCTTCGGCCACAGGCCCTGCTGGGTCTGCGTGTTGGCGTCGGGGATCTGGCGAGCGAGAGCGAAGATCATCGCGATCGCGTGTTCGGCCGTCGTGATCGAGTTGCCGAACGGCGTGTTCATCACGACAACGCCCTTGGACGAGGCGCAGGGAATGTCGACGTTGTCGACGCCGATACCGGCGCGGCCGATGACCTTCAGGTTGGTCGCGGCGTCGAGCACTTCCTTCGTCACTTTCGTGGACGAACGGATGGCAAGGCCGTCATAGTCGCCGATGCGGGCGATCAACTGTTCGGGGGTTTCGCCGGTGATCACATCGACGTCGCAGCCGTTCTCTTCGAAGATACGGGCGGCGTTGGGGTCCATCTTGTCGGAAATAAGAACGCGGGGCTTGCTCATGGTAGCCTCCTTCAAATGCATGTCTTGGGATAAAGGGCGGACCCCGCGCGCACGAGGTCCGCTCCGGTCAGCGGATCAGGCCGATAGCTGCGAACGGGCCCAGTCGAACCAAGGGCCCAGAGCCTCGACATCCGCCGTATTCACGGTCGCGCCGCACCAGATGCGCAGGCCCGCCGGGGCATCGCGATAACCCGCGACGTCGTAAGCGGCGTCCTCGTCCTCGAGCAGCTTGGCGAACTTCTTGATGTAGTCCGTGTCCGCGCCCTCAACGGTGAGGCAGACCGAGGTGTTCGAACGGATCGACGCATCGGTGACGAGATGGCCGAGCCAGTCGCGCGCCTCCACGATGGCGTTCAGCGCCGCCGCGTTGGCATCGGCACGGGCACGCATCGCAGCGGCACCGCCGATTTCCTTCGCCCATTCAAGGCTGAGGATCGCGTCTTCGACTGCCAGCATCGACGGGGTGTTGATCGTCTCGCCCTTGAACACGCCTTCGGCCAGCTTGCCCTTTGACATCAGGCGGAACACCTTGGGAAGCGGCCATGCGGGGGTGTAGTTTTCCAGCCGCTCGACCGCGCGGGGGCCAAGGATCAGCACGCCGTGCGCACCCTCGCCGCCCAGAACCTTCTGCCAAGAGAAGGTGCAGACGTCGATCTTGACCCAGTCGATCGCTTGCGCGAAAACCGCGCTGGTCGCGTCGGCAAAGGACAGGCCCTCGCGGTCCGCAGGGATCCAGTCGGCGTTCGGGACACGCGCGCCCGAAGTCGTGCCGTTCCAGGTAAACAGGACGTCGTTCGACCAGTCGACCGCGTTCAGATCGGGGATTTCGCCATAGGGCGCTTCCATGATCGTGGGATCAAGCTTCAGCTGCTTGGCAGCATCCGTGACCCAGCCCGAACCGAAGCTTTCCCAGGCGAGCGCGGTGACGGGCTTCGCGCCCAGCATCGTCCACATCGCCATTTCGAAAGCACCGGTGTCCGATCCCGGAACGATGCCGATACGGTGCGTCTCGGGCAGTTCCAGCAGTTCGCGCATCAGGTCGATGCAGTACTGCAGACGCTGCTTGCCGAGCTTCGAGCGGTGCGAACGCCCCAGCACGCGGGTATCGAGTTTTTCGGGGGACCAAACCGGCGGCTTGGCACAGGGTCCGGACGAGAAATAAGGACGCTCCGGCAGCGTCGGCTTCGTATCAGTCATTTAAGACTCTCCTCACAGAGAGCACGCGCGGCGTTGGGACCGCGTGGCCCGTCGGCCGCTCTAAAGATGGCGCGCGAACTGTCAATCGATCTTTGGTACAAAGGTCGCAACGCACGGAAAGAAAATCGGAAAATTGCGAGAGGATATGTCTGCGATGCGGTTTGGCCGAATGGGTTCGGGAAATTATGGTGCATGCATGTCGAACCGAATCCGGCTGTCCGCGTTCCTCCGCCCGCCTCGCCCCGGCACCGTCGTGGCCGGTCTTGTGGCTACAATGCTGCTTTCCTCCTGCGCGCCCGATGTCGCCGAACAGCCGTCCGTAACCGCAAGCCGGCCCGCCGCGACGGCAGAGGCGCGGATGTGCCGGCAGGAACTGGCCGAACAGGGTGCGGACTTCGTGCCCCTGGGCGATCTGCTGAGCGGCGGCGGATGTTCCAGCACCAACGCCGTCGCGCTCTACCACCTTGCCGGAGATGCAGGCCGGTTCGCCGTGACCAACGCGGATCGCATCGCCTGCCCCCTGTCCCAGACGGTGGCAGCATGGGCGCGCTATGGCGTGGACCGCGCGGCGCGCCAGATGCTGGGAAGCGGGATCGTGCGGATCGAGACTTTCGGTTCCTACTCCTGCCGCAACGTCGCGGGATCATCGCGCCGTTCGGCCCATTCGAACGCCAATGCACTGGACGTGTCGGGCTTCGTGCTGGCCGACGGGCGCCGCATCACGGTGAAGGACGACTGGGATGGCGGAACCGAGGCGGAACGCCGTTTCCTCCGCGTCGTGCAGGCCAGCGCCTGCAAGCGTTTCGGCACGGTGCTCGGCCCCGAATACAACGCCGCGCACGAGGATCACTTCCACGTCGAACTGGGCGACGGCAGCTTCTGCCGCTAGATCAGCAGGGTTCTTCCCATGCGCGCGAATGGTCGTCGGACTGGTTCAGCATCACGCACGGTTCGCGCGTCAGGTCTATGACCAGTTCGCCCGATTGCAGTGTCAGCCTGTCCTTGCCCCGCGCATAGACTTTCGGGCTGCCTGCCAACAGATCGGCGATTTCGGTCCCCGACAGTCCGGGTATCTCGAATTCGCCTGAAAGATCGCCGCAAGCCGCGCGGATCGTTGCCGCATCCGCACCACCAGTCCTTTCCAGCCTGCCGTAATCGGTATAACGCACCGCGACCGCCGCATCGGCACATCCTGTCAGCCCCAGCCTTCCTTCGGCGATGAACACCTTGCTGGCCAGATCCGACAGGCCGATACCGCGCATGCCTTCCCCGTTGATTTTCTGGAATCCTTCCCCCCGCCATTCGCCGGATATTCCGGTGAGGTCGGGTAGGGTTTCGAGCCGGATCACCTCCGGCCGTTCGAGCACAAGCTCTACTTCGCCCGCGCGCATCAACAGGCGGCCGTCCGGCATCAGATCCATTGTCGGGTTCCGGCGGAAAAACGCAAAATAGCGGGAATCGCGATCCTCGCGCTCTTTCCCGCAGCCCATCTGGGTCTGCGCGTTCATTCCGTCATCGTCGGCAGGCGGCACGAAATGCCCGTCGGCGACTGTGCCCGGCGCGCCGGACCAGTTGCATTCGATGCGAAGGCCCACGCCCGATGTTCCGAACTTCGCGAAGGCCGAAGGGCTGGGATGGGTAAGGCGTGCCGGTTCGTAACCGCCGAACGAGACGACCTGCCACGTGCCTGCGACTTGCGCGAATTCGCGCACGGGCTGCGGCCCGGCGGGTGCAACCGCAGCGTCTGTCGCGGCGACAGGCGGAGTTGTGTCCGTGGCGGCATTGCAACCGGCCAAGAGGGCGAAAATCACCGAACCAGCGCAGATCGAAAGCCTTTTCCGCAAGCGTCCTCACCTCAATTCCCAATGCATGCCTGATCGCGCTTTTTGCGAAGCGCGCCGTTAATCGCACTTGAATGCCGGATTGGCGCAGGCTAACCCGCACCGGTCATCCGGGGAGTAGCCACCCGCGCCGTATAGCGCGGGCCCGCCGTCGACATACTGGGCCGAGAGGCTCCGGCGCGTGGGGATTGATTCCGGCGAGACTGCGTGACACCGAACCCCCTGTCCGGCCGGGCGGGGGTGCGGTGTTACCCATGTCTGCTGCGAATGCCCGGCCCGGAGAATTCGATGGAAGCCCTCTTCACCTCCACCGCCGTCGTCGCGCTGGCCGAAATCGGCGACAAGACGATGCTGCTCGCCATGTTGCTGGCCGCGAAGTACCGGCAGCCGGTGCCCATTGCGTTCGGCATCCTGCTGGCGACGCTGGCCAACCATTTCCTTGCCGCGCTGATCGGTGTTCAGGCCGCCGCATGGTTCGATAGCGATATCTTCCGATACCTGGTGGCCGCAGGGTTCGTCGCCATGGGCCTGTGGACGTTGATCCCCGACAAGTTCGAGGAAGACGACAAGCCGAAATCGCGCGGCGGCGCGTTCGTGACGACGCTGATCGCGTTCTTCCTGGTCGAGATCGGAGACAAGACGCAGATCGCCACGATCGCGCTTGGAGCCCGCTTCGCCGATGCCTTCGCCGTCACCGCGGGCACGACCATCGGCATGATGTTGGCCAATGCGCCCGTCCTGTGGCTGGGCGACAGGCTTGCCGACCGGCTGCCGCTGGGCAAGATCCGCGTGGCCGCGGCCATCCTGTTCGTCCTGCTCGGCCTTTGGCTGGCAGCGGAAACGGCGGGCCTGCTGGCCTGACGGCTCGGCCCGCAAAAACCCCGCCCTTCAAAAAGTTGCCGCGGCGCGGGCACTGCGCCACGGCACAGGAGGGTCAATGCAACCAGTCGCTCATGGATGCTTCCAGCCGCAGGCGCACCGCCTCTGCCGCGTGGCGGGCACCCAGCTTGTCCATCATATTGCCGCGATGGATTTCCACCGTGCGCGGACTAATGTCCAGATCGCGGGCGATGACCTTGTTCGAACAACCTTGCGCCAGCCTGTCCAGCACCTCCCGCTCCCGGTTTGAGAGCATCGAGATGCGCATGCGGGCATCCATCGCGCGCTGGCGCTGTTCGACTTGCGCCGCCGCTTCGCGTGAGACGCGTTCGATTGCGGATTCGAGGGCGTCGCGATCAATCGGCTGCTCCAGATAATCGAACGCGCCTGCCCGCATCGCCATGACCACCCGGTCGATATCCGGCTCCGCCTCCATCGCGATTACCGGCAGCCACGCGCCGCGATCGGCCATTTTGTCGACAAGACCGGCGATGCCTCCGCTGTCGCTGTCGTCATGGGCAAGGATGATACCCTGCTTGGGCATATGGCTCGTCAGTTCGAGCGCATCCTCGTAAACTTCCGCATGGTGCCCCATCTCGAAGATGGAGCGTGCGAACGCCGCACGATTGCGTGGGTCGGCATCGATGATGTGGATGGTTGTTCGCTGTTCCATGCCTGCGAACATGACCGGAACGATGCGTATCGCGCCATTAAGGACGATTCCGTTCTGGATTGAACGAAGCCATTAACCATTTGATATTATGCAATTCCGCGGCAAAATTCATCCGAAGTGGAGCAAACGTGCCGTCAAGTTCACTCTGATTGCGTATCTTCGTCCAGATTGTAGAGCGGAAGCGAGTGGAAAGCGTTGCGCAGCGCCTCGCTCCACCCGGTAGATATCGCCTGGAAAAACGAATCGCTGGCATGGATGCGCCGTTCGTGCAGCGGTTCGAAGCGGTCCCGCTCTATGACCATGAGATCGAGCGGCATGCCGACGGACAGGTTGGCCGCCAGCGTCGAATCCATGGAAACCATCAGCAGCTTTGCCGCTTCCTCGAACTCCATCTGCCGGTTGTAGGCGCGGATGATGATCGGGCGGCCATACTTGGTTTCGCCGATCTGGAAGAAGGGCGTGTCCATCGACGCCTCTATGAAGTTGCCTTCGGGATAGATCAGGAACAAGCGCGGTTCCATGCCCGCGATCTGGCCGGCGACGATCATGGAGGCGGTGAATTTCGGCCCGCCCGACATGTGGTCGTTCGATTCCTGCCGCTTGCGGATCGTTTCGCTGAGCAGGTTGCCGATAATCGTGGCGACCTGGAACATCGTCGGCGCCTTCAGGATCGACGGTTCGCGATCCTCCGGCGCCTTGGTGCGCTCTTCCAGCAGGCTGACGACAGACTGCGTCGTGGCGAGATTGCCGGCCGTCATGATCGAGATTATCCGTTCGCCCGGCACGGACCAGTGGAACATCTTGCGGAAGACCGAGATGTTGTCGACGCCGGAATTGGTGCGGGTGTCGCTCATCAACACCAGCCCCTTGTCGAGCATCATGCCCACGCAATAGGTCAACGATTTCGTCCCTTCATCGTCCGATCATGGCAGGTGCGGACCGGAAGATCGACCGGCCCCGCCCTGCGCATTTCCCGCGCTTAGCGCAAAGCCGGGTTATTGCGCCACCGTCTGTTGCGAAACTTCCAGTTCGACCTTCAGGCTGTCGTCGTTCCCGCCGAAGCTGATGCCGGTGATCGGCGCCGCTTCCTTGTAGTCGCGCCCCGTTGCCACCCGCACATAGCGCGCATCGGGGCTGATCCCGTTCGATATGTCGAAGCCGACCCAGCCGAGGCCCGGCACGAACGCTTCGGCCCATGCGTGGCCGGCATCCTGCGTGGTGCGATCTTCCATCATCAGGTAGCCCGACACGTAGCGTGCCGGAATGCCCAGATGCCGCGCGCATCCGATGAAGATGTGCGCATGGTCCTGACAGACGCCGTGGCCGGCCTCGGCCGCTTCTTCCGCGGTTGTCTTGCTGTCGGTCCTGCCGATTTCGTACTTTACGTTTTCCAGAATGCGGGACGACAGATCGTGAAGGGTGGCAAGCCTGTCCCCTTCGGCATCGAAGCCCGATGCCAGCGCCTTCATGCCCGCACCCGGCTTGGTCAGTGCTGTCTGGCCCGCGAAATGCCATATCGGCAGGTGGCCCGAATGCCGGCCGATCACACCGGCCTGATCGTTGGTATCCACCACGCCCTTGCACTCGATCGTGACGTGGCTGAAACCCGGTTCCACCGAAAGCAGCGTCGTCGTGTTGTGATTGTGGTCGTCGTACTCCAGTTCCTTGCTCGCACCATCCATGGTCATCGTCCATTCGATGACGGACTGTCCGCTCGTACTCTTGGGAGTGAGCCTCAGGCGCTGCAGCGCGTGGACGACCGGTTCTTCGAAATCGTATCGGGTACGGTGCGTGATGGCGAGGCGCATGGATGATCCTCAATCGGAGAAGCGATAGTCCGCCTCGATGGCGGCAGCGATGCGGTTGTTGGTGACGATGAAGTCCGACAGAAACTCGTGCAGCCCCATCTCGATCACGACGTCGATATCCTTGTCCTGCAGCTTCAGATCGGCATTGCGCATGACCTCGTGCGAATGGACCTCCTCGCCATATTGCAGGGCAAGGCTGTGCAGGTTCGACCGGATCTTGGCATAACAGAACCGCAGCGAACGCGGGAACCGACCGTCGAGCACGAGGAAGTCGGCAATACCGCGCGCATCCAGTTGCCCGGCATTGAGCCAGCGATAGGCCCGCTCCGCACCCAGCGAGCGCAGGATCGTTTCCCACTGCACATTGTCGAGGCTGGAGCCGACGTAGGACAGCGAGGGCAGCAGGACATAGTACTTCACGTCCAGAATGCGGGCCGTGTTGTCCGCACGTTCGATGAAACTGCCGATGCGGGCGAAGTTGTAGATGTCGTTGCGCAACATCGACCCGTCCATCGCGCCGCGCACCAGGGTGGATTCGCGCTTCACCGTGCTGATCGCGTCGGCAAGCCCGGCCTGTGTCACCGGACGGCTGAGCAGGTCGTTCAATTGCAGGTAGCTTTCGTTGACCGCTTCCCACACTTCGGTCGTGATCGTGTTACGGGCCGAACGCGCATTGCTGCGCACCGCGCCGATCAGCGAGCGGATGGAGTTGGGATTGTCCCGGTCGCGCAGAATATAATTCCACACCTGGATGCCGGCATAAGTCGCGTTCTGCTCCTGATATCCGTCGCGCATACCGGCAGTTTCAATGACCGAGCGCCATTCCTCTTCCGCCGTCAGGTGATCGCGCGTGAGCGCCATGCGAAAGCCTGTATCCAGCAGGCGCGCGAGGTTTTCTGCCCGTTCCAGATAACGGAACATCCAGAAGATCGCGTTGGCGGAGCGTCCGAGCATCGTTCGTTACTCCTCCAGCACCCAGCTGTCCTTGGTACCGCCACCCTGGCTGGAATTGACCACCAGACTGCCGCGCTTCAGCGCGACGCGGGTCAAGCCGCCCGGCGTGATCTCTATGCCGTTGGGGCTCATCAGGACAAAGGGACGCAAGTCGACATGGCGCGGGGCAAGGCCCTTTCGGGTAAGGATGGGCACGGTGGACAGCGATAGCGTGGGCTGCGCGATGTAGTTCTGCGGGTTCGCCTTCAGCTTGCGCACGAACTTCGCGATTTCCCGCTTCGATGAAGTCGGCCCGATCAGCATGCCGTACCCGCCAGAGCCGTGAACCTCCTTCACGACAAGCTCCTCGATATTGTCGAGCACGTACTTGAGTCCGTCCTCCTCCATGCAGCGATAAGTCTCGACATTCGGCAGGAGCGGTTTTTCGCCGGTATAGAACTCGACGATTTCCGGCATGAAGGAATAGAGCGCCTTGTCGTCCGCGATGCCGGTGCCCGGCGCATTGGCGATCGTGATCCCGCCGGCGCGATAGACGTCCATGATGCCCGGTACGCCCAGCATCGATTCCGGATTAAAGGTCAGCGGATCGAGGAAATCGTCGTCGACACGGCGATAGAGGACATCGACCGGCGTGAACCCGCGGGTCGTGCGCATCTGAACCCGCCCGTCGACCACGCGCAAGTCCGACGATTCGACCAGTTCCGCACCCATCTGGTCGGCAAGGAAGGCATGTTCGTAATAGGCCGAATTGTAGATGCCCGGCGTCAGCACCGCGACGACGGGGCGACCCTTCGTTGCCGGCGGGGCGCAGGCGGCAAGGCTGCGGGCCAGCCGCCGCGGATAGTTCGATACCGGCGCCACCTTCACCCGCGTGAACAGTTCGGGGAACATCGCCATCATCGTTTCGCGGTTTTCCAGCATGTAGGAAACGCCGCTGGGCGTACGGGCATTGTCTTCCAGCACGTGGAAGTCGTTCGGGCCGGTGCGGACAAGGTCGATGCCGGTGATGTGGGTGTATACCCCGCCGGGCGGCGTGAAGCCGGACATGTGGGGCAGGAAAGCCGGATTGCCCTTCAGCAACCATTCGGGAACACGGCCGGCGCGCAGGATTTCCTGCCGGTGATAGAGGTCGTGAAGAAAGGCGTTGAGCGCGCGCACACGCTGCTCGATCCCCTTGGACAGCCGCCGCCATTCATGCGCGGTAATGATCCGCGGTACCGGATCGAACGGGATCAGGCGCTCCTCCGCCTCATCCTGACCATAGACGTTGAAGGTGATGCCGGTGCGGCGGAAGAAAGCCTCGGCCTCCCGATGCTTGCGGTGCAACCCGCTCGCATCCTGCTCGTCATACCAGCTGCAATATCCCTCGTAGGCAGAGCGGACTGCGCCTTCGGCAGTGTGCATCTCATCGAAAGTGCTGGTGTATGTCGGGCTCATGCTGTCCGGTCTGCTCCTTCGATCAGGTCTTTGCCTTGCTGGTCTCTAACATGCCCGGCGGCGCATCCAGCACGCGAGCCACCGTCTCAATCGCTACCGGGTGCCAGGCGAAACCCATGTGTGTGCAGCGTACAGCAACCGACAGGTCCCGCTCTCCAGGCCGGCCACAGGCGCAGTGGCGATGGATCACTCCGTCGCTCGCACTCCACAAGGCAACGGTTGGCACCGGAGGCTTTGCGGAAAAATCCTCGCCCACCGGCGGCTTGTCGACAGAATGGCCGACCAGCCAGTGATAGATGCGCCATGCGTTGTTGCCGTGCATGTCGCCGGAAAACGGCGTTCCCATCGTCACGACCATCTCGACATGGTCGGGCAGCGCCTTTGCCGCCTCTCTCGCAAACACGCCACCAAGGCTCCATCCCACAAGGACGATCTTGCGCCCTTCTGCCCGCGAAACACGTTCGATGCGGGAAAGCAGGCGCTCGAACCGGTCCTCACTGGCGCCAAGGTTCCAGCCCAGCCCCCAGTCCGTGACCGAATGCCCCGCCCTGGCCAGTGCGCGCCGCATCGCGGCCATGCGCCACGGGTGCGACCCGAAACCGGGCAGCAACATCACCGAACGCGGGCTATCCGTTGGCGCCACTTTCGGCTTGCCGTGCCTTGCCGCATAGCCCCACGGGAATGCCAGCGAAGCAAATTCGGCCAGCAGCAGCTTGCTCGCCGGCGTTTCGACGCCGTCAGGCTGCGGGCGAGATGCAAGCGCGTGGCGACGCTTCAGCTCTGCAAACAGCAAGCCGAACCCGCGACCGGGCCGTTTCGGCTCTGCCGGGGGATTGGCAATGGCATTTACCGGGGGCGTTGCCGGCTGACGAGCGGGCGGAGCGCGGTCGGCATCGTGCCCGCTCCTGCCGTTACTTTCCCGCATCGTCACCGTCATCATGGAGTCGTTCTAGCAAAAACCTTCGCACCTGCAAAAAACTATTGCGTCGCATCCATTGCATCGCAATGCGGGCCGTTTGTGAACCAACACTTCGGGCGGCAGCTGGTTTCCACCTTTCTGCGCAAACGCCGCGATCACTCCTTGCAGTCGCCCACCCGCTTGCTGACGACATTGAGCGTCATCGCCATCTTGCCGCCCGGCAGGCCCTGCGCGGTCATGTCCATTGCCATCGTCATGTCCGATCCGGTTTCGGTGCCGGTGCCCGACATCGTCATCGTGCCGCTGCTGTTCTCGTCCGCGCAGCTCATCTTGCCGGTGAAGTTCCCGCGATTGGCGTCGAAACTCTCGATCTTGCAGTTGTCCTGCGTCTGCTTCGCCATTTCCTCGAAGCCCTTGTCTGCCTCTTCCTTGGTGAGGCAGTAAGTCTGCGTCTTGCCCATCGCGCCTTCCATCATGGAGCGCATCTGGCTGACCTGCGCTTCGGGAAGGCCGGGAACGTCGAGTTCGACGAGCTTCATCGTCGAACTGTATTCGCCGGGCTGCGGCCTGACCGCCTGTTTCATTTCGGCGGCGATCGCCTGTTCGCTCATGCCCCCGGCCGATGCGTCATCGCCGGTTTCGGGCGTGTTGTCGGAGCCGCACGCGGCGAGCGCAAGTGTCGCCGTACCGATCACGACAAGCCTCGTCGCGGTTCGCATCGTCATGGAAAGTTCCTTTTCGGGAAAGTTGAAGCGCATTTCAGGTGGCAGGCTAGTGCAAGCGGCCTTTAATGCAACAGCGATTGCCGGTGCGGGGATTTGCAAGTCCCGCAGTCTGCTCCCATATCGCTGCCCATGGCAGAACTCGTCATCCGTCGCGGCCTTGAAGAACCCGATACTTCGGGCAAGTTCGTCCCCCACAAGCCGGAACGGCCCGAAAAATCCCTGCCGGGCAAGCGCTTCGAACTGGTTTCCGACTACCAGCCCGCCGGCGACCAGCCGACCGCGATCACCGAACTGGTGGAGGCCGCGCAGGAGGACGAGAAGACGCAAGTGCTGCTCGGCGTTACCGGTTCGGGCAAGACTTTCACGATGGCCAAGGTGATCGAGGAGATGCAGCGCCCCGCGCTCATCCTCGCGCCGAACAAGATCCTCGCCGCGCAGCTCTATGGCGAATTCAAGAGCTTTTTTCCGAATAACGCGGTCGAGTATTTCGTCTCCTACTACGACTACTACCAGCCCGAGGCCTACGTGCCGCGGTCGGACACCTATATCGAGAAGGAAAGCTCGGTGAACGAGGCGATCGACCGGATGCGCCACTCGGCCACGCGCGCCCTGCTCGAACGCGACGACGTGATCATCGTCGCCTCGGTCTCGTGCCTCTACGGCATCGGCTCGGTCGAGACTTATTCGGCGATGATCTTCGACATAAAGAGTGGGGAGTCGCAAGACCAGCGCGAGATCATCAGGAAGCTCGTCGCGCTACAGTACAAGCGCAACGACGCCGCGTTCGCCCGCGGCAATTTCCGCGTGCGCGGCGACAGTCTCGAAATCTTCCCTTCGCACTACGAGGACATGGCCTGGCGCATCTCGTTCTTCGGTGACGAGATCGAGGAAATCAGCGAGTTCGACCCGCTGACCGGCAAGAAGGGCGCCTCGCTCGATAAGGTCCGCATCTACGCGAACTCGCACTACGTCACCCCCGGCCCGACGATGAAACAGGCGGGCGAGGCGATCCGGTTCGAACTGTCGGAGCGGCTGAAAGAGCTCGAGGCCGAGGGCAAGCTGCTGGAGCATCAGCGGCTGGAACAGCGTACCAATTTCGACTTGGAGATGATCGCCGCCACCGGAAGCTGCGCGGGGATCGAGAACTATTCGCGCTTCCTGACCGGCCGCCTTCCGGGCGAACCGCCGCCGACGCTGTTCGAATACCTGCCCGACAATGCCTTGCTGTTCGTCGATGAAAGCCACCAGACGGTGCCGCAGATCGGCGCGATGGCGCGGGGCGACCACCGGCGCAAGCTGACGCTGGCCGAATACGGGTTCCGCCTGCCGAGCTGTATCGACAACCGTCCGCTGCGCTTCAACGAATGGGACGCGATGCGCCCGCAGACTATCGCCGTCTCCGCCACGCCGGGCGGGTGGGAGATGGAGCAGACCGGCGGCGTCTTTGCCGAACAGGTCATCCGTCCCACCGGCCTCATCGACCCTCCGGTCGAAATCAAGCCGGTCGAGGACCAGGTCCAGGACTGCATCAACGAGTGCAAGGCGACCGCGGCCAAGGGCTATCGCACGCTGGTCACCACGCTGACCAAGCGCATGGCCGAAGACCTGACCGAATTCATGCACGAGGCCGGCGTTCGCGTGCGTTACATGCACAGCGATGTCGAGACGCTGGAGCGTATCGAGCTGATCCGCGACCTGCGGCTCGGCGTCTATGATGTGCTGGTCGGCATCAACCTGCTGCGTGAGGGACTCGACATTCCGGAATGCGGGCTGGTCTGCATTCTCGATGCCGACAAGGAAGGTTTCCTGCGCAGCGAAACCTCTCTGATCCAGACCATCGGCCGCGCCGCGCGCAATGTCGACGGGCGGGTGATCCTCTATGCCGACCGCATGACCGGTTCGATGGAGCGGGCGATCGCCGAAACCGACCGGCGCCGCGCCAAGCAGGAGGAATACAACCTCGAACACGGCATCACGCCGCAGACGATCAAGCGCAACATCCACGACATCGTCGCCGACACTGCCAGCAAGGACGGCGTCACCGTCGATACCGGCGATGACGAGCGCAACAACCTCGTCGGGCATAACCTGCGCGCTTATATCGAGGACTTGGAAGCGCGGATGCGCGCCGCCGCCGCCGATCTGGAATTCGAGGAAGCGGGACGTCTCCGCGACGAAATCCGCAGGCTGGAAAACGAGGAACTGGGCCTGCCCGATGGCGAGAAGCACGCTCCGATTGTCGGCCGCAGTAACGAGGGAAAGCCGGGGACGCGCAAGACTCGCTATGGCAAGACCCAGCGCAAATGGAAGCGTTAGCCGGCAAATTGCAGCGAAACCGGTACAACTGATCGCAGCCCCCTTTTGCAGGGGATCGGGCGATGTTACCGCGCTGCTCCATGAACCGGTACACCATTCTGGCCACGCCACTTTTCGCCCTTGCCCTGACCGCTTGTTCGCAGGGGAAGGAAGCGGGCGAAGGGCAGGCCGTCGCCAAGTTCGAGCTAGCCGCCGACAATGCCGCGCCCGACGCTGTCACGTCCGATTCCATGCCCGGCAAAATCGATCCGCCCGATGCGCAGTGGCAGGCGGCCCCCTCTGGCGCGATCTATGGCGAACCGGACAAGCAGCCGTTGATCGAACTGGCTTGCGATGACGGCATGGTCGCGGTTACGCGCAACGCGACTTCCGACAAGGGCGCCAAGGCGCTGCTCGCCTTCGTCGGCTATCGCGGCATCCTTCGCCTGAAGGTCGAGAACGACGGAAAGGCGTGGCACGGCGCGCTACGGTCTGACGATCCCCACTGGATCGCGGTGACCGGCGGGCCGTTCTATGCAACCGTGGCTGGTGGCGGCAAAGTCATCTCGCCGGCCAG
The DNA here is from genome assembly GCF_001634625.1 of Croceicoccus bisphenolivorans. GTDB lineage: Bacteria > Pseudomonadota > Alphaproteobacteria > Sphingomonadales > Sphingomonadaceae > Croceicoccus > Croceicoccus bisphenolivorans. The sequence goes on from NZ_LRSE01000012.1 coordinate 39,780, forward strand.
CTCGGTCGCATCGCAAGTCATCCTGCAATGCAAGCCGCAAGCCGACGCGACGATCAAGGGCGCCACCGGTGAGGGCGAGGACGTCGACCCCACAACAATCTAGACGGCGCGATCTAGAGCTTTCCGAACTTTTCCTCGTAACCGGCGGTATCACCCTCGGCGAGGTACTTCGCCTGCGTCCGCCAGTCGTCACGCGTGATACGCCCCGCAAACCGGCCAAGCTGCGCATCGATGCGCTGCACGTCATCGTCGCTCCACGCGGCGATCTGGTCGAAGCGCGAAATACCCATGTCGCCCAGCAACGACAGCAGCTTGGGACCCAGTCCTTTGATGCGCGAAAGATCGTCTTTGTCGCCCTCATGGTCCATCGCGTCGATCTTGATCGCGGCGGCAACGGCCTGCGCGTCTTCGGCGCTGGCGGGCATCCGGTCGTCCGCCGGTTCGGCATGCATCGCCTCGTCATGGGCGAGTGCGGCTGCGGAAACGGCAGTGCCTACGCCTGCCAGCCCCTCGGGCGACAGGGGCGGCTCGTGCTCGTGACTCACCTTGCTGGCCGCGGGGGCGGAATCGATCAGCGCCTGATTGCGTTTTGCCGGGCCGACCCCTTCGTCCAGCACGTCGGGCCGGTGGCTGCGCACGCGCTCTTTCCTCGGGCGGGCAAGCAGCCATAGGGCGATCAGGACAGCCAGCACCGCGACAATCGCAAATGCCAGCCAGTTGGCCTGGATCAGTTCAACCATCGGATTCATCCTCTATCTTGGTTCCCTGCCGCAGCATCAGGTTGCGGGCCGCGCGCAATCGCAGCAATTGCAGCAGCCGCAACCGGCGGGAAAACACCATTATCGCCAGCGTTACCGTCGCGCCGTACACGATCAGCAACGAGACCAGCAATTCGATCCAAAGCGGCATCGTCACTCTCCTATCCCGCGTCCGGCGTGTCGACAGGGGTCGGCACTTGCGGCGCGATGGAGATGACCGAGAACTCGATCCGCCGGTTCGCCGGATCGGCGGGATCTAGCCCTTCAACCGGCTCGGCCGAACCGAACCCCTGCGCCCGCAGCGACGCGCGCGGCAACCCCCGGGATACGAGCGCGTCGCGCACCGCTTCGGCCCGTTCGCGCGACAGCCGGAGATTGACGGCGGCATCGCCAACCGCATCGGAATGCCCCGCCACGGAAATGATGCTGCCCCTGCAAGGCCGCAGCGCGCCAGCCACTTCATCAAGCAACACGTCGCTTGCCGCCTCTATCTGCGCGGAGCCTTCGGCAAAGCGGATAACGCGCACGGCCAGCAGCGCCTCGACATCACGTTCACAATGGAACGGCCCGGGCTCGACAGCTTCCTCGGCACCACGTTCATGGTGGCGACGGTGCGACCAGTGAACTCCGCCGACGCCCGGTATGGCTGCAACAGCATGGGCCACGCGGCTGCGCGTATCATCATCCAGATCGTCTCCGCCAGACAGGGTGGGATGGCGTGTCGGCCACCCTTGCGCGGTCTGGAAATCGACGACGATGCCCTTACCGCCCTCCTGCTCGACAGCGGCTTGTGCACGCCGCTCCAGCTGCGCGACAATGGCATCTCCGGTTCGCGATGCTGAAACGGTGCCGATCAACGCGACGAGGATCGCACCGATGGAAACCTTTAGCCAGGCAGGAAGGGCAAGCAGCATAGGCATGATGGAGAACCGTTAGCCTGCCGCGCCGTCTTGCGGAAGGACCTCGTCCTTGTCGCCCTTGGCCTTTCTGAACAGAACCCGGTCTTCCGGGCCGAAGCCGCGCTTCCAGATGACGAAACCGTAAGTCAGCAGGATCGCCGGCATACCGATCGCCAGCTCTATCCATTCCGGAACCCAGGTGAAGGCCCAACCGACCGCCACGGCAGGGGCCACTGCCCAGACGAGCGGCCAGCGGAAATTGTTGATCCGTTCCTGCAGGATGCGGGCCAGCAAGTGCGACTTGACCAGAGATGCGAAACCGAGCGCCAGCGCCAGCGAGAGAGCCGCGCCCGCGGCCTGAAACAGTTCGTTCATGCCGATCCGCTGGATCGCGGTGATGATCGCCACGGTCAACACGCCTTGCAAGACCAGCGTGGCCGCAGAGATCGCAAGGTTCTTCATCCGCGCCAGATAGATCAGTGCCGATTCCGAAACGACAGCCGTCGCCGCGACCACTTCGGCCAGCAACAGGAACGCCAGCGCGCCCGTACCATAAACGAATTGCGGACCGACCAGGCCCATCACACCCTCACCCGGAATGCCCAGCGCCAGTCCGATCCCCGCCTGCGCCGCCACGATCCAGAAACCCGCCTGACACACCTGCCGCGCGATCGCGGGATAGTCGTGTTCCTTCAGCTTGCGCACGATGACAGGGCCAAGGATCGGTTCGAAGCTGGTCTTCAGCTTCTGTGGCAGGCTGGCGACCTGCTGTGCCACGTAATAGATGCCGACCGTACCGGGGCTAACGAATATGCCCAGTATCGCGATGTCCAGCCTGCGCGTACCCCACTCGATCGCATCGGCCATCGCCAGAGGGAAATTGTCGCGCGCGATCTTGGCCAGCGGCACGACTTGCGGCTTCCAGCCATGCGGCAGGCCGTAATCCTTCAACAGCGGCACCAGCGCCGTCACCGCCGCCGCGATGACGGAGAACAGGTAGGCAAGCGCAAGGCCGCCTTCTTGCGTGGCGGGAATGAAGTAGAACACGCCCGCCATGATCGAGATCGACCATGGCTCCACGACCGAACGGCTGCGCACCGTGGCCGCGATGTTGTAGCGATAGGCCAGTGCCGCCAGCATCACCTCTGTCATGCCCAGCATCATGATGGCGAGCGGCAGCCAAAGGTCCCAGTCGCTGTTGCGCCCGTTCGGAAACATCGGATCGGGGAATGCGAACAGGACACCGGCAAACAGGGCGCTGGTCAAGAGCGAGAGCAGCAGGCCGTCTGCCACGATATGGGTATCGTTGCGCTCGTCAGCGGAAAGCTCCTTGGCCAGCCCGCGTTTCAGGCCGAGCGTTGCCAGCTGGCCACAAATCTCGATGACGATAAGGGCAGAGGCGAAGCGGCCCAGCGCATCCGCGCCATAAAGGCGGCCCGCGATGAACAGGAACGGCAGGCGCGCGGCCAGCCGCAGCAGGAACCCGAAAAAATTGGTGCGCCCGCCCTTGGCCAGCGCGGCCAGATCCTCGCCGGGCGGTTCGCTACCGGCCTTGGCCTGCCCCCCTGCCGGGCTGGATGAAGGTTCGCTCACCCGCCCGGCTCCGCAGTGCCGTTCACGGTTTCGGTCCGCAGCGGGCGCGAAAGCAGTGCCTCAGCCATTTCGGGCGCGGAAACCTGCCCGCCAAGCAGGGCGCAGACGGCATCGGTAATCGGCATCTCGATCCCCATCTGCCGGGCCAGTTCCTGCAACACGGGGGCGGTGTGCGCGCCTTCTGCCACTGTCAGGCGGTTGGCCATCAGAGCGGCGGGATCCTCACCCTCGCCCAGCGCCTTGCCAAGCGAGAAGTTGCGGCTGGAGGTCGATGAACATGTGAGAACGAGATCGCCAAGTCCGCACAAGCCGGCCAGCGTTTCGGCCTGCGCACCCTTGGTGATGCCGAAACGCAGCATTTCCGCATAACCGCGCGCGATCAGGGAGGCACGGGCGTTCTGGCCCAGTTCCATCCCGTCCACCACGCCGCAGGCAATGGCGAGGACGTTCTTGACCGATCCGCCGATTTCCGCGCCGATAAGGTCGTCGGAATAGTACGGCCGGAAATGCTGCCGCGCGATCGCCGGGGAAAGCCGGTCCCACTGTTCCGCCCCGCCTTCGCAGGCCAGCGTTACAGCCGTGGGCAATCCGTCAGCAACTTCGTAAGCGAAAGTCGGCCCCGACAACACGGCAAGGCTGGCCGAAGGCAGGGCATCGCGCGCGACATCGGCCATCAGCCGTCCTGTCCCCGCCTCTATCCCCTTGCAACACAGGACCAGATCGCCGGAAAATCCGTCAAGCTCGCGCAGCATCCGGCCAAGATGCTGGGCCGGCGTCACCGCAAGCAGGATGTCGCACCCCGCCAGATCGCGCAGTTCGCCGCTTGCCCTGACTTGCGGCGACAGCGTTGCGCTTGGCAGGTACGGCGGATTGCGATGCTCGCTATTGATCGCGGTGACGACTTCGGGTTCCAGCGCCCAGAGCAGCACTTCCCGCCCGTCACTCGCCAGCATCTGGGCCAGCGCGGTGCCCCACGCGCCTGCTCCGATAACCCCGATCCGCATTTCACCGCTCACGCTTTCACTCCTGCCCCGCGCACCGGCTCCGCATCGGGATCTAGCGGCCAGCGCGGACGCGCCGCTATGTCCAGCGGATCCCCGCCCTCCGGCACAAGACCGGCTGCCAGCCGCTCTTGCCCGGCCCATGCGATCATCGCGGCGTTATCAGTACAAAGTTTCATTGGCGGGGCGACGAAGCGCAATCCGCGTTCCGCCGCGAAATCTTCCAGCGCGGCGCGCAGCGGCTTGTTCGCGGCAACCCCGCCCGCAACGACCAGCGCGCCGACCGCGCCTGCCCCTTCCAGCGCGCGGCGGGTGCGATCCAGCACACAGTCCAGCGCAGCCTGCTGAAAACTGGCGGCAATATCCGCCGCTGCATACTTTCCGCTCTGCTGCGCGCGCAGAACCGCGCTTTTCAGCCCTGCAAAGGAAAAATGCGGTTCGGCAGATCCGGCCAGCGGGCGCGGCAGTGGCACCGCCTTCGCATCGCCGGTTTCGGCCAGCCGCTCCACCGCAGGCCCACCGGGATAGCCGAGGCCGAGGATCTTTGCGGTCTTGTCGAAAGCTTCGCCAAGAGCATCGTCGATCGTGGTGGCAATGCGGCGATAGTCACCCACGCCGCGCACTTCCAGAATCTGGCAATGGCCACCGCTTGCCAGCAGAAGCAGGTACGGAAACTCAAGGCTGGCATCGGCCAGCCGCGGGCTGAGCGCGTGCCCTTCCAGATGGTTGATCGAAATCAGCGGCCTGTCGCCCGCCATCGCCAGCGCCTTGGCCGTAACCAGCCCGACCATAACCCCGCCGATCAGCCCCGGCCCTGCCGTCGCGGCGATCGCGTCCACATCGGCAAGCGTCATCCCTGCCTCTTCCAGCACCCGTTCCACCATCGGACCGAGCACCTCGACATGGGCACGCGCCGCGATTTCGGGAACCACCCCGCCATAGGGGCGATGCGCTTCATCCTGAGAGGCGATGGCCTGCGCGATGATCGTCCGGTCTGCCGCCACGAGGGCGACTGCACTCTCGTCGCAACTCGACTCGATTCCGAGGACAACTGGGTTCGGTTTGCCGGTCGGGTCCATGGCGGCTTTCCCTGAACGCTTTGCGCCGCTAGCACAAGCCGCGATGCCCGAACTGTCACCAAGCCCCATGGCGCAAAAGCCCCTTCCCGCCCCCGAAACGCCGCTGCGGCTGGGAACGCGCAGCAGCCCGCTGGCCATGGCGCAGGCACACGAGGCGCGAACCCGCCTGTGCGCGGCGCACGGATGGGCGGAAGACAGGGTGGAGATCGTCCCCGTGATGGCCAGCGGAGACAAAGTGCTGGATCGCCCCCTGGCCGAAATCGGCGGCAAGGCACTGTGGACCAAGGAACTGGACGGCTGGCTGCACGAAGGCCTGATCGATTTTGCCGTCCATTCGATGAAGGACGTGGAAACGATCCGGCCCGACTGGCTGGAAATTGCGGCCCTTCTGCCGCGGGCGGACGTGCGCGACGTACTGGTGGGCGCGCGCTCCGTTTCCGCGATACCGCCCGGATCGCGCATCGGCACCAGTGCCCCGCGCCGCGCCGCGCAGATGCTGAACCTGCGACCCGACCTGACCGTCGTGGGCTTTCGCGGCAACGTCGCCACGCGCCTTGCCAAGTTGCAGGCGGGAGAGGCGGACGTGACGCTGCTAGCCGCTGCCGGGCTGGAGCGGCTGGGCGAAAGTGGCGTGGGCCATGCTCTCGAAGCACCGGAATGGCTGCCCGCACCGGCGCAGGGTGCGATCGGCATCGAATGCCGCCGGAACGACGGGTTTACCGCAGCGGCGCTGGCCGCGATCGACGATGGTGCGACACGCGCGCAAGTCATGGCCGAACGCGCATTGCTCTATGCATTGGGCGGCAATTGCCACAGCCCGGTCGCGGTATGGACGCGCGGGACAGACGAACTGACGATGACTGCGCGCATCTTCAGTCCGGATGGCGCCTTCAGGGTCGAGGCTGAGGCGACTTTTGCCGACGGTCCGGCAGGGGCCGCCGAACTCGCGCACAAGCTGCTTGCCGATGCGCCCGATGCGGTGCGGGTGCATTTTTCCGGCCCGCCCGAATGATGCCGGTAATCGCCATCCGGCCCGAACCGGGATGCACCGCAACCGTCGAACTGGGCGTTGCAACGGGCATCGCGGTTCGGGGGCACCCGCTGTTTGTGGTGGAGCCGGTGGCATGGCAGGCACCTTCGCCGGACGAGTATGACGCCGTCCTGTTGGGCAGCGCCAATGCCGTTCGGCAAGGCGGAAGCGCCCTGTCATCCCTGCGCGAACTGCCCGCCCTCTGCGTGGGCGAAGCGACCGCGCAAACCGCGCGCGATGCGGGGTTCGAAGTCGCTCTCACCGGTGCCGGCGGTTTGCAGGCGATCCTGCCCGAAGCGAACGCCATGGGGTTCGACCGCCTGTTGCGCCTGTCCGGCGAAGCGCATGTCCCGCTCGATCCTCCCGCAGGCATGAGGATCGATACGCTGGTCTGCTATCGCGTCGCGGCAAGGCCGGTCCCCGCCGACCTGCAGCCCTTGCTGCGCGGCGGCGCGCTCGTCCTGCTCCATTCCGGCGAAGCGGCAGCGCATTTCGCGGCGGAGATCGACGGGCTCGGCATAGACCGGAAGCGCATCACCCTTGCCTGCCTCGCCCCGCGCATCGCCGTGCGTGCAGGGGAAGGATGGGCCGCGCTATCCACCGCGCCAGCCGCAGAAGATGCCGCCTTGCTGGCCTTGGCCCGACAAATGTGCCAAGCCTGATTTTCGAGACACGAAAGACTTATGCAAGCAATCCCCCCATCGTCCGAACCCGGCACCGGCGACCTGCGCAGCGCAGGCAAGGTCGGCTCGATCCGAAAGCTGGCCGCAGCGGTGCTTATCGCCTTTGCGCTTGGTGCAGCGCTCGCATTCTATCTCGCGTGGAGCAGCGGCTGGCTATCCAACGAAGACCGCGCGACCGCGCAGAATGAAGCCGTAACGGCAGCGGCGCTTCCCGGCGATGCCGAACAGCGCGCCGAAACGCCGGTCGCGGGCGGCGCGATGATGCCGTCGCAGGACACGATGGCGACACGCATCAACGAACTTGAACGGCGGCTCAACCGCCTTGACCTGCAGGCAGAGGCCGCGTCGGGCCATGCCGCGCGGGCCGAAGGGCTGCTAGTTGCCTTCGCCGCGCGCCGCCTGCTCGAACGCGGAGCACCGCTCGGTTATCTGGAGAACCAGTTGCAGCTGCGCTTCGGCAATGCCCAGCCGAACGCGGTGCGCACCATCATCAACGGATCGCGAAATCCGGTCACGCTGGATTCGCTGCGCACAGGGCTGGAAAACCTTTCCGCCGTCGCAGTTTCCGAACCGGAAACCCTGTCCGCGTGGGAACGTGTGAAAACGGAAATCTCGCGCCTGTTCGTCCTGCGCAGCGCCAGCGCACCATCGCCGCAGCCGGAAATCAGGCTGGACCGCGCGCGACTGCTGCTGGACGACGGGCGGGTGGAAGCGGCGGCCGCGCTTGTCGAACGCATGCCCAACAAGGAAGGCGTGGAACCATGGCTGGCCGATGCCCGCCGCTATATCGCCATGCACGATGCGCTGGACCTGATCGAAACCGCCGCCCTGCTGGAACCAAGGCAATTGATCGACGGCGAAGGGCAGCCGGTGCGGCAGGGCAGCCCGGCTGCGCCGGTCGCCACGCCATCGCCCGATGCCGAAGCGGCAGCGGCTGTAGCGGATTAGTCCTGCAACAGCGCGGGCAGCGTTCCGGAAACGCCCCGCGCCTCATCCATGAACCAGCGCTTCATCGGGGCAATCCGGTCGATCGCGCTCATCCCCGCGCGGCGCACCGCACTGGCCGCCTTGCCCGGAACGCCGAATATCCACGTCAGCGAATCGGTAGCCAGCGCGACCGAGAAATCGTCCAGCGCGCGCCAGTCCTGATACCGCTTCAACAGCTGCGAATCGCCAAGATCCATGCCCAGCCGCGCACCATCGGCCAGCACTTCGGCCAGTGCCGCCGCATCGCGCAGGCCAAGGTTCAGCCCCTGCCCCGCAATCGGATGGATGCCATGCGCCGCATCGCCGACCAGCGCCAATCGCTCGGCAACGATGGTCGGCGCATGGTGGAACCCCAGCGGAAAGGAAGACCGCTTCCCTTCCAGCGCGATTTCGCCCAGCACGCCGCCCATCTTCTTTTGCGCTTCGGCAACGAAAGCCCGCTCGGGAAGTTTCAGCCAGGCATCCGCGTCCTTTTCAGCAACGGTCCAGACCAGTGCGGTGCGGTGGCGTCCCTGATCGTCATCCTTCATCGGCAGCAGGGCGAAGGGACCTGCGGGGTAGAAGATTTCCCACGCCACGTTGCCATGCGGCTTGTCATGCACCAGCCCGCAGATCAGCGCGCGATGGCGATAATCCCACTTGGCAACGGTAAGCCCTGCTTCCTCGCGCGTGGGCGAACGGCGCCCTTCCGCTGCGACCAGCAGGCTGCCTTCGAAACGGGCTCCATCATCGCGCGCGGCGGCAACGCCGAATTCGCCGCGTTCGCGCGTGACGATGCGGCTGCGCGGATGGAACGCAATGGCCGGTTCGTTTTTCGCCGCTTCGAACAGGGCGACGCGCAACTGCCGGTTGGCGAACATGCGCCCGAGCGAGCCTTCTTCCGGTTCGGGCCGGAAGTGCAGTTCGCCCGGTTTCAACTGGTCGGACACGGCAATCGCGTCGATGGGGCAGCCGTACTGCTCCAGCCCGTCGGCAAGTCCGATGTTCGCGAACATGTTCCAGCTGGCGGTGGAAATGGCCGATGCCCGTCCGTCGAAGCCGGCGGCTATCTGCGCTTCGGGGTCGGCGGCGTCCAGCACATGGCTCGTCACGCCAGATCGGGCAAGCGCCAGCGCAAGGGTCATGCCGACGAGCCCGCCGCCAAGGATCACCACGTCACGCCGATCGCTGCTCATCACCGTCTCCGCCGGGCTTGCTGGACAGCCACACCGGCCATCCCTAAACACAGCGCACAGATGGCGACAGCGCACCTGCAAGGCAACCCCTTGGCACAAGTCGCTGTCACCGGCCCGGAACCCTGAGATACATGCACCGACTTTCCCCAGCCCTCGCCCCGTTCGGTCGTTTCCTTGCCATCGTCGCCTTGCTGTTCTCGGCGCTGGGCGCGGTTCCGGCCATGGCCAACAACATCGCGGCAACACTGGAAGTCGAAGGACCGGTCGCCCCCGGTGAAACGGTTATGGTGGCCATCGCGATGGAACCGGCCGCAACGTGGCACGGCTACTGGTCGAACCCCGGCGATGCAGGTTTCGGCATGGGGCTAGACTGGACATTGCCCACGGGTTTCACGGCGGGCGAACCGGAATATCCGGTACCCGAACCGCTGCTGATCGGCCCGCTGATGAACCACGTCTACGAAGGGCCCTATGCGGTGCTGATACCGTTGACGGTTCCGGCGGATGCCGCTGTGGGTCAGCGGGTGCCGATCGTGCTCGATGCCGACTGGCTGGCCTGCACCGACGAGATCTGCGTGCCGGAAAAGGGCCACTTCGAAACGACGGTGACGGTCGCTTCGCCGGGCTCGCCAGCGGCGCAAACGGAGCGGTTTGCCGCATGGCGCTCGGCCCTTCCCGCGCCGATGGTCGACAAGGGCCGCTATGCCATTTCGGGCGGCGTGCTGCGCATGGCGATACCCGTGGCAGCCGGCAGCAAGGTCAGCGAACCGCACCTTTTCGCCGCGCAGGACGGCATCGTGCGTTATGCCGCGCCGCAGGAAGTGTCTCGCAATGGCGACTGGCTGATCATCGAAACCGGCGCTGACGACGATGCAACAGCGGGCACGCCTTTCGATGCGGTGCTGCGCCTCGATCACGCGGGGAACGGTCTTGCCGTTACGCTGGAGCCGGGTGACGTGCCCGCCAGTGGAACCCCGCTTTCAGGGATGACCGGTTCGGCGGGGCATGATCTTGGCTGGCTGCTGCTTCTGGCCTTCGCGGGCGGGCTGATCCTCAACGTCATGCCCTGCGTATTCCCGATTCTCAGCCTGAAGGCGCTGTCGCTGGCCAAAGTGAACAGCGCCGGCGCACATCACGAGGCGCTGGCCTATACCGCCGGCGTCCTTGTCGCCGTGCTGGCGCTTGGCGCGGCGCTGCTGGGGCTGCGCGCTGCCGGAGAGGAAATCGGCTGGGCCTTCCAGTTGCAGGAACCGGCAACGGTCGTCCTGCTGCTGATCCTTGCCGCCGCGATCACCGCGAACCTTGCCGGACTTTACGAAATGGTGCTGCCCGGACTTGCCGGCCACCAGAACGGAGGCGCGTTCCTGACCGGGCTTCTGGCCGCATTCGTCGCCACGCCCTGCACCGGCCCGTTCATGGCCGCCGCAATGGGCGCTGCGTTGCTGCTGCCGGTAGCCGACGCGATGCTGCTGTTCGCAGCGCTCGGCCTTGGTCTTGCCTTCCCGTTCCTGCTGATCGGTTTCGTGCCCGTATTGCGCAAGGCGCTGCCAAGGCCAGGTATGTGGATGGTACGTTTCCGGCATTTCATGGCGATCCCGATGGGGCTGACCGCCATTGCGCTCGTCTGGCTCACATGGCGTGTTGGCGGGATACCTCTGCTTGCTCTCGGCCTTGGCGCCACGGTTCTAGCGACCGGCCTGCTCATGCTGGCTGGACGCAAGCAGCGACGCGGGCATGCCGCAACCGCGCCGGTGCTTGCCGCCGTCATCCTTGCCATCGCGGCCGGAGGCGTCAGCGCCGCGATGGAACCGACTGCGCCGCAAAGCGAAGCACCGCTCGACGCCATACCGTTTTCACAAGATGCACTTGCCGAGGCGCGAGCGAGCGGCAAGCCGGTCTTCGCCTATTTCACCGCAGACTGGTGCGTGACCTGCAAGGTGAACGAGGCAACGGCCATTGATCGCGATGCCACGAAAGCGGCATTCGAGAAGGCAGGCGTTGTCGTCTTGCGGGGCGACTGGACCCGGCGCGATCCGGCCATCACCCGCTATCTTGAAGAGCATGGCGCAGCGGGCGTTCCGCTCTACGCATGGTACGAGCCGGGGGCCGAGGCGGAGATCCTGCCGCAAGTTCTGACCAGCGGGATACTGGCGCAACGCGCTGGTACAAAACGATAATGACCACAGCCTGACGATTTTGCAAAAAAATCCGGAACCCTACCGGCCAGTTTCGGTTATCCGGTATGAACAAGCGGTCATTTCGGCCACATGTGCAGGGTTTCGAATACGCGCCGGATAAACGGACACCGGCGACGGAAAGTGCGGACAAGAATGGCAGATTGGGGTTACGAAAAGGGGCATTTCGAACCGGGCGAAAGTCCGGTCCTTCTGCTTGTCGAAGACGAGATGATCATCGCCTTCGATATCGCGGACCAGATGATGTCCGCCGGTTTCCAGGTCGATGGACCCTACCCCAGCAACGTCAAGGCGCTTGCCGCGCTCGATACCGGAAAGCCCCATGTCGCGATCCTCGATGTGCAGTTGGCGGATGGCGATGTCTATCCGGTGGCAACCCGCCTGCGAGAACTGAACATCCCAATCGTATTCCATTCCGGCCACGCCGATCCCGGCCAGTTGAATCTGGAATATCCCGACGCCATCGTCTGCACGAAGCCCTGTTCGTCCGGACGGTTGGAAGATGCAGTCCGGTCCGTGATGACCGCAACGGCCTGAACGCCGGAAAGGCCGTTCGGCAGGGCGCCGTCACTGCCCCTCGCGGCAAGGTTGACATCAACGCGTAAGCTTTTGAATAGGCAGGGATGAACCTGTTCCGGAATGCCCGACGCAACGGCGGCTGGGCATCTATCGCCATCATCGCCGCTTCCGTCGCCCTTGTCATCGCAGGCTTGTACTTGCGCCTTGCGGACACTGACGAGAGCGCGATACCGCAAGCCGCCGCCACACTCCCCGAACCCGGTCCGCAGGACACGCTGCAGGCCGACTTCGCACTTTGCAGCAGCGCCGCGCGCCGCGATTGCGTAGTGGATGGCGATACCTTCTGGCTGGGCGGCGAGAAATACCGGGTGCTCGACATCAATACGCCTGAAACCTCCACTCCGCGATGCGACCGGGAACTGGCACTGGGCAAGGCGGCAACACAAAGGTTGCTGCAATTGCTTAACGGCGGAGCGTTCTCGTTGGAAAGCGGGCCGGAACAGACCGACCGCTACGGACGCAAGCTGCGCCGTGTCATGCGCGGCGGGCAATCGCTGGGCGACATACTGGTTGCGGAAGGGCTGGCCGAAAAATGGAAGGGATTTCGTCGCAACTGGTGTTAATCTAGCGTTCTTGATCCTCGTGTAAGGTTCTTGTCGGAATAACGGAACAAGCCACGCGACATGCGCGTTGGAGGCACCATGAGTGTAGATGTCCAGCTTCACGAGATAACCGGCACGACCGATGCCGAGGAACGGTTCCTGAAGGATAGCGTGATTCTGTTGCGCAAGGCTGTCAGCAGTCCCGGCTTCGGCGGTTCGGTCAGGCAGGCCGACTACGGCTACACCGGCTGGCAGAGCCTGCACGGCACCCCTCGCGAGCTGACGGGCGACCAGATCTGGGAACGCATCGTCATGGGCCGCGAATGTGGCAAGACCGCCGATCACACGCTGGATCTCGCCATTTCTGTCGAGGATATGGACAGACCGGGCAGCGCCCACCCCGTCATCGGCCGCTCCCTGCTGGGCACATTGCCCGTCCGCACCGCCCGCTGGTTCGTGACGCAGTGCATGGATGCGGGTGACCGCGTGAACATGGCGGCCCACATGATGCACCAGTGGATGCACGTATCCGGCTTCGTCCATAGCCATGAACGCACCGGAAAGGATGCGCCCTCGGTTCTGGCAAAGCTGGTCCGCCGCGCGCTGGAACCCGATTACGGCGAAGAGATAGACGCGCAGATCACTGCTCTCCTCACTCTGGACGTGTCCGATTGCGACTGCTGCACCGCCGGCGATCATCCGGAACCCACCGCCATTCGCGCCGCCTGAACGATACCGGCGGGGGATAGCTTTTTCCCGCGGTTCCACTCCGCCTGCGCGATCCCTATCTGGGAATGATGGCGAGCACCGCCCTTCCCCAACCTGTCCCGCTGCCCGCGTTGCATGCCAGCCATTCCGGTTGCTGGCTTTCCGATGCCGCGGGCAACACGCGTGCCCTTTCGCGGGGCGAAGCGATCATGGCGGCTGCGGAAACGCCGATGCTGATGCTGAACGCACCGCTCGTCGCCAGCCGCCTCGGCTATCCGGAGCTTTCCGGCCTCGACCTGCTTGAACTCTTCGCATTCGTCCATCCCGCCCGCTTCATGGTCCCGACGCCAAAGGGGCTTGCCGACGCGCTCGATCTTCCGCCGCCCGAGCATGAAGGGGAAGTGCCCGGCCTGCTCGCCCGCGCCGCCGGGCGCCTGTTCGCGACATGCGAAGGCACGGATTGGGCCGAGCGCGAGGGTGCATGGTCTGTCCTTCAATCGATGGCGCGGCTGAAATGGCAATGGGCGGGAATGCTCAGCCCCCATGTCAGCCGCCCCGAACGCGCCGAACGCTGGCTGTTCACGCGGCTACCCGAATGGGAGGATCAACCGGCAAGGCCGCAGCCGCGCAACGCACCGCTCGACGCCGGCGACATTGCCGGCAGGCTCGACTTGCTGACCGGCGCGGATGCCGAAAGGCGCAGCGGGCAGCATGACTACGCGCAGGCCGCAGCGCACATTTTCGCCCCGCGCCGCGAAAGGGGGCAACCGAACATGGTGCTGGCGCAGGCAGGCACCGGTGTCGGCAAGACGCTAGGCTATCTCGCGCCGGCCTCGCTCTGGTCCCAGGCGGCTGAAGGCACGGTCTGGGTCTCCACTTACACGAAGGCACTGCAACGGCAGTTGCGCCGCGAAAGCCGCCGCGCATGGCCGGATGGCGATGCGAGCGACCGCAAGGGGCCTGCCGTGGTCGTGCGCAAGGGGCGCGAAAACTACCTTTGCCTGCTGAACCTGGAAGACGCGCTGCAGGGCGGTTTCCAGAACCGCGCAGGAATCTTCGCCCAGCTCGTCGCGCGCTGGGCAGCCTATAGCGAAGATGGCGACATGGTTGGCGGCGACATGCCGGGTTGGCTGCCCACCCTGTTCCGGCGGCGCGGGCTTGCCGCACTCACGGACCGGCGCGGGGAATGCGTCTATGCCGCCTGCCCGCATTACCGGAAGTGCTTTATCGAACGCGCGGCGCGGCAGTCCGCGCACGCCGATCTCGTCATCGCCAACCACGCACTCGTCATGGTTCACGCGGCGCGTGCGGGCGGTGCAGACGGGGATCGGCAGGCCCCCTCGCGCATCGTGTTCGACGAAGGGCATCACTTGTTCGATGCCGCCGATTCGACCTTCGCCGTCGCGATTTCCGGCGCAGAGGCGATAGAAATGCGGCGCTGGGTCATCGGGCCGGAGGGTAAATCGAAAGGGCGAAGGCGCGGTCTTGCCGCGCGGCTGGCCGATGTGGCCAGTTACGACGAGGATGCCGAACGCGCAATCGCCGCCGCGAGAGAGGCGGCCAGCGCGCTTCCCGCCGATGGCTGGCTGGCGCGCATTGGCGAAGGCGAGCCGTGGGGCCCGCTCGAAACGCTGCTCGCCGCCGTGCGCCGCCTTACCTACGCGCGGGACGAAGCGGGGAGCCAGGCGGGATATGGCCTCGAGACGGAAGCGGTCGACCTCGACGGCCCGTTGATAGAGGCGGCAGCGGGTGCGCGCGATGCCATCGCCCATCTGCGCCAGCCGCTGATGAAACTGGGCACGAGGCTGGAAGCAATCCTTGAAGACCCGCCGGACTGGCTGGACCCGCAAGGGCGACAGCGGGTGGAAGGCGCGCGGCATTCGCTAAGCTGGCGCATCGATACGCTTTCGGCATGGGAAGCGCTGCTGGCGCGACTTGGCGGCCCTGCGGATGCCGATTTCGTCGACTGGCTGGCAGTGGAACGGGCCGAAGCGCGCGAATTCGACATTGCGATCCACAGGCGCTGGCTCGACCCGATGAAGCCGTTTGCGCGAACCGTTCTGGGACCCGCCCACGGCGTGCTGCAGACCAGCGCCACGCTGTGCGACCGCACGCCCGATGGCCCGGACTGGGATCGCGCGGTTCGCCGTTCAGGCGCAGAAGCGATCGGCCTGTCGCCCCGCCTTGCCGAAGCCGAAAGCCCGTTCGACTATGCCCGGCAGGCGCAAGTCATCATCGTGACCGACGTGAAGAAAGGCGACATCGCAGGGCTCGCCGCTGCCTACGGGCGCCTGATCGAGGCATCGCGCGGCGGCGCGCTTGGCCTGTTCACTGCCATCCGGCGGCTGCGTGCGGTGCATGCCCGCATCGCGGACCGGCTCGCCCGATCCGGCCTTCCGCTGTTTGCCCAGCATGTCGATCCGATCGATACCGGCACGCTGGTCGACATATTCCGCGACGATCCGCATGCCAGCCTGCTGGGCACCGATGCGCTGCGCGACGGTGTGGACGTGCCCGGCGATTCGCTGAGGCTGGTGGTGATGGAGCAGGTTCCATGGCCCAAACCGTCGATCCTGCACCGCGCGCGCAGGGCGGCAACGGGCGGCGACCGGGCCGAAAGGCAGGCGCACGACGATGCGATCGTGCGGGCGCGCCTGGCACAGGCGTTCGGGCGTTTGATACGATCGAAAGAGGATAGCGGAATATTCGTTGTGCTATCTCCCGCCTTTCCGTCGCGGCTGCTATCGGCCTTTCCGGAAGGCACGCCTGTAACACGCACGACGCTGGACGATGCTTTACAAATGCTGGTGACCGGTGTTTCCTGCATGACAACAGACGATGAAACCGAGGGAAGTGAATTTTGAAGCGGCTGGGACTCCTGCGTCATGCAAAATCGGAAGAAGACCAGCCGACCGGGTATGATTTCGATCGAGATCTGAACGCGAAGGGCCGCCGCGCCGCAGAAACGATGGGGCGTTACATCGGCACGAAAGTCGCCCCGTTCGACCTGATCCTCGCCAGCCCCGCCCGCCGCGTGCAATCCACACTCGACATCGCACTCGACGCGATGGGTAAATCGGCCCCCGCGCACCGCATCGAAGACCGCCGCCTCTATCTGGCGACCAGCGATTCGATCGAGGAAGTGATCAACGAACTAGGCGTCGATGCCGATGCGATCCTGCTAGTCGCGCACAATCCGGGTCTGGAAGATTTCGTGCTGGATCACGTACCGAATGACGGGTCATGCCCGCTGCGCGATATCGTGGCGCAGAAATACCCCACCGGCGCCTTTTCCCTTCTGGAATTCGATTCGGATGGCTGGGCGAACCTGGATGGGGCGAAGGCCCGCCTCGTAGACCTGGTGCGACCGCGCGATCTTGACCCGACGCTGGGCCCGGAAATGGCACGCTAGAGGCTTTGAAGGACGGCATTGCAGCCGTCGGCTACCTGATCCTCGCGTAATCAGCGCTCCCCATGCGGGTCGCTCAGGTGATCAACGCGTTCGCCAGCTTTTCCCGGATTGCACGCAGGCGCGCCTTCAGCAGCACGTCTTCTTTGCGTATCTCCTGAAGCGGTGCCGGGTTTTCGCCGGTACTTTCCTCCAAGGTCCGGACTGCACCACGCAACCGCTCGACCAGTTCGGGGGCCGGCGCAGCGCGTTCTTGTGCCGCAGTGTCGGGAGCGGGCTTGTTCGCCCCCTCCTCGATCGCCTTGACCGCTCCGCGAATGGTGTAGCCATCCTGGTTCAGCAGCCGGTCGATCGTCTGAAGGAGCACGATATCGTCAGGCCGGTAATATCGGCGCCCACCGCTGCGCTTTACCGGGCGCAGCATCGGGAACTGCTCTTCCCAATAGCGCAGCACGTGGGGCTTGATGTCGAGCGCGACCGAAACCTCGCCGATGGTGCGGAAAGCCTGTGGATCCTTGCCGTCTTCGAACAGGCTTTCCTGCATCCGTTCAACCGCCGCTGACGCGGTCCTTCAACATCTGGCTGGCACGGAAAGTCAGCACGCGGCGGGGCGTGATCGGCACTTCGACCCCAGTTTTCGGGTTGCGGCCGATGCGTTCCCCTTTGTCACGCAGAAGGAACGTGCCAAAGCCCGAAATCTTGACGTTTTCACCCTCTGCCATGGCATCGCACATCAGCCGAAGGATGGATTCCACCATCGTCAGCGAATCGGCGCGGCTAAGCCCGACCTTGTGATGGACCGTAT
Organism: Croceicoccus bisphenolivorans; assembly: GCF_001634625.1. Taxonomy (GTDB): domain Bacteria; phylum Pseudomonadota; class Alphaproteobacteria; order Sphingomonadales; family Sphingomonadaceae; genus Croceicoccus; species Croceicoccus bisphenolivorans. The sequence goes on from NZ_LRSE01000012.1 coordinate 57,223, forward strand.
CCGCAAGGTCGGCGCGAGTTAGTGTTCCGACAGAACGCATGGTTCCCTGTCCCCTAATTTGCCCCAATACCGCGACCCCGGATGCCATCTTAACACATCCGCGGCTTGCGCCAATCCCCGCACGGAAAAAACCCTGCTATTTGCAGGGTTTCGTCTCGTTTGTGACCACTTCGTAATATTTTGGATGCCAGTGTCAGGCGCGAAGCAGGCTGGCGCCCCATGTAAAGCCGCCGCCCATGGCTTCCAGCATGACCAGATCGCCGGGCTTGATCCGCCCGTCGCGCACCGCGACATCGTATGCAAGCGGGACCGAGGCGGCCGATGTATTGGCGTGAAGCTCGACCGTTTTGACCATGCGTTCGGCAGGCAGCCCCAGCTTCTTGGCCGTGGCATCAAGGATGCGGGCGTTCGCCTGATGCGGGACGACCCAGTCGATGTCTTCGGCCGCATATCCGGCTTCTTCCAGCACTTCGCCCAGCACACTGGCAAGATTGACGACGGCGTGGCGGAACACCTCCCGCCCCTTCATGCGAAGCTTGCCCACGGTCTGCGTCGTCGACGGTCCGCCATCGACATAGAGCAGGCAATTGTGTTCGCCGTCGGTGTGCAGCTTCGTCGCGATGACACCGGGCGCGGTCGCGGCTTCGGCAGCCGGAAACTCGCGCATCTCGATGACCATGGCACCGGCCCCGTCGCCGAACAGGACGCACGTGGTGCGATCTTCCCAGTCGAGGATGCGGCTGAATGTTTCGGCACCGATGACCAACGCGCGCTTGCCCATGCCGCGATGGAGCAGTGCATCTGCCGTGCCGAGTGCATAGAGAAAACCGGAGCAGACGGCGGCAACATCGAAAGCGAAGGCCGATTTGCAGCCCAGTTCGTGCTGCACCTTGCTGGCGGTCGACGGGAAGGTCTGGTCCGGAGTGGCCGTTGCCAGCACGATCACGTCGATATCGGCGGGCGTCAGACCAGCCGTTTCGATGGCCTTGCGGGCCGCATCGATGGCCAGCGAGGCCGTCGTCTCGCCCTCGCCCGCGATGTGACGCTGGCGGATGCCGGTGCGTTCGACGATCCATTCGTCGCTGGTGTCGACCTGGGCTGCCAGTTCGGCATTGGTGACGACCCGCTTGGGCAGAGCCGAACCCGAACCGAGCACGACCGTGCGGCGCAAGACATCGCTCATGCCGCTTCCCCTGCCGCAGGCGTATCGGTGCCGCGTGCAAGGTCGGCCGAAATGCGTTCGATCAGGTCTTCCTCCAGCAGCCGCGCGGTGACGGCCACGGCATTGGCCACGCCCTTGGCATTGGCGCTGCCGTGGCTTTTCACGACAATGCCGTTCAAACCAAGGAAGACCGCGCCGTTGTGATTGTTCGGGTCGAGATGGTGCTTGAGCAATTCGGTCGCCGGACGGCTCACGAGGAAACCGATCTTGGATCGCAGCGACGACTGGAAAGCCTCGCGCAGCAGGTCCGTCACGAATCGTGCCGCGCCTTCCACTGCCTTCAACGCGATATTGCCCGAAAATCCGTCGGTCACCACCACGTCGACTTCGCCGCGGTTGATCTTGTCCGCCTCGATGAAGCCGCCGAAAGACAGGGCCAGCCGCTGGTCTGCCGCGCGCAGCTTTTCAGAGGCGTCGCGAAGGGTCTCGGTGCCCTTGATTTCCTCTGTCCCGATGTTGAGCAGGCGCACGCGCGGTTCGGCAAGGCCGGTTGCGATGCGCGAATAGGCCGCGCCCATGATCGCGAACTGCACGAGGTTACGGGCGTCGCAATCGGTGTTCGCGCCAAGGTCGAGCATAACCATGTCGGTTTCGCCCAGCGTGGGCATCAGCGCCGCAAGCGCGGGGCGATCGATGCCGGGCATCGTGCGCAGCGAAAGCTTGGCCATCGCCATCAGCGCGCCGGTGTTGCCGGCAGAGACGGCGGCGCCAGCCTCACCCTTCTTCACCGCGTCGATGGCAAGGCCCATGCTGGTCTTGCGCGCGCGGCGCAGGGCCTGCGTCGGTTTTTCGTCACCAGAAACTTCTTCGGGTGCGTGGAGAATCTCCGACGCGCCGCGCATGTTCGGGTGATTGTCGAGGGCTCGCTTGATCCGATCCTCGTCCCCGACAAGCAGGAACTGGAATCGATCGTGGCGCCTGCGCGCAAGCGCGGCGCCTTCGATCATGGTCCGTACGCCATGATCGCCGCCCATCGCGTCGATTGCGATACGCGGCAAGCTCATGGTCTACTTCCTAGCAAGTGTCTGTACGGGCGATCAGAGCCCGACGGAAACGATCTCGCGCCCGTTGTAATGGCCGCATGCATCGCAAAGGTTGTGCGGGCGCTTCAGCTCGCCACAGTTCGGGCATTCGTGGAACGCCTCGACCTTGAGGGCATCATGTGCGCGACGCATACCGCGACGGGACGGCGAAACTTTTCTCTTGGGGACAGCCATTTCGGCACCTGTTCAATCAATAACGACGATCTTGCGAGCCGCCCTAGTCCAGCGTCCAGCCCGGCACAAGCCCACTAAGGGAGCCCGCCCGCGCTTTCGGCACATGGATGCGGCGAAGGCGCGCGCTATAGCGAATTTTCAGCAACGCGCAAGGGCCGCATCTACTGCTTGAGCGCCATATCCGCGACAAAGGGGTTCGTCTGCCTCTCCGCGCCGAACGTGCTGATCGGCCCATGCCCCGGAATGAACGTGACATCATCGCCCAGCGGCCACAGGCGCTGCGTGATCGAATCGATCAGCTGCTGGTGATTCCCCAGCGGAAAATCGGTGCGCCCGATCGAACCCTTGAACAATACGTCGCCCACGACCGCGAAATGGCTGGGCGCGTGATAGAACACGACATGGCCGGGCGTATGGCCGGGGCAGTGGATCACGTCGAGTTCCAGTTCGCCCACCGTCACCTTGTCACCATGGTGCAGCCAGCGGTCAGGCTCGAACGTATGCGCCTCCATCCCCCAGCGCGGGCCATCATCGTCAAGCTGCGCGATCCAGAAGCGGTCTTTCTCTTCCGGCCCCTCGATCGGGACGCCCATCTCCTCGGCCAGAACGCCGGCATTGCCGCAATGATCGAGATGGCCGTGGGTGACGAGGATCTTTTCCAGCGTCACGCCCGCCTTGGCGATGGCGTCCTTGATCCGCGGCAAGTCTCCGCCCGGATCGATGACGGCGGCCTTCATCGTCCTGGTGCACCAGATCAGCGAACAGTTCTGCTGCAAGGGCGTGACGGGCACGATGGCGGCGCGCATCGGGGGCTGGCCGGAGGAAGGCTGTGCTGTATCGGTCATGCGGGAGGATGTGGCGGGGGTGGCGGTGGAATGCAAGCCGATGGCGGCTGAAGAACCGGCTGCAAACGTCCGCCGGAAGTCCATTGACGGGCCTCGATCCCTGCCTGCTCTCACCGCGAGCGAAGCGACATGATATAAGCCGTCGCGATCTCGGCCTCGTCCTCTTCAAGCAGAATTGTCATCGCAAAGGGAACGTCGTGTCCGTCAAGAAAGAACTCGCGCAGCGTCCGGTGGTCGAACCCCATATCGTTCGCGACCGCCACGAAGCTTGGCGCCTGCGGATTGGGTGGTTCGGTTCCCGGTCGAACCGCATGGCAACCGCTACATTGCGCATCTACGAAGGAAAGCCCGCGCGCAATCTGCGATTTTTCGACGCTTGCGATGGCGGCGTCCGGAGTTGCAGCAGGGGCATCATCCACGGTCTGCGCGCAGGCGCACAGCGCAGCAGTGGTCAATGCAGCGAACGATCGAGACAACGGCATGACGAGCCTTTCCGAAGTCGGGGTGTAGACACGAAAGTACCCCACACCCTGCATGGTTGCCAATCTGGGTGTGCGACGTGGGGGATCAAGCCGGATGTCCCTTCCGGCCCGTAGCGGGCATTGCCGTCAAATCCGCCCGCCTTTCCAGACAACGCGCCCCAGCACCTCAACCTCATCCAACGGCACGTTCGCGTCCGACGGATAGGCCTTGTTGTCGGAAATCACCGAGACCTGCCCCTCCCGCTCAAACAGCAGGCGCTTGACCAGCAGGGTCCCGTCGCGCCGGATGACGTGAATGCCATCACGCAGCCGCCCTCCGAACTGGGTGTCGGCCCGCGCGACAAGGATCTCGTCCCCGTCGGACAGCGTCGGGTCCATCGAATCGCCCGCGACCGACAGCGCGGTCAGCGCGCTGGGCGTCAGCCCCATCTCGCGCAGCCAGCCTTCCGCAAAGCCGAGGTGCCCGACCGGCGCGTCATCCTCTGCCAGCGCGCCCGGCCCGGCCGATGCGCCCAGCGCCAGGCGCGGGATCGCGATCCAGCTTTTTCGCGGTGGTTTCGCAGGAGCGTAGGAATTATCCGCCGAATCGGGCGCCCCCAGTTCCGATTCTTCCACACCGAAGAACTGCGCCAGCGTCCGCCGATCGTTCTCTTCCAGCTTTCGCGGGCTTCCCTTCCTTATAAACTGTTGAAGGTATGTCGTATTCCTGCCGATCAATTTCGACAGGGCGGAAAGCGAGACGCCCCGCCCATCGGCCAGTTCGACAAGTCTGTCGCGTGCAGGATCGTTAACCATGCCCCGTTCCTACACGAAGGATTTTTCCTAGACAAGTAGGATTTGAATCGTCAGCAGAGGATTATTCCTACAGCGAATCAAACAGGAGGGTCGCCTTGTTGCTTCGGGAAATCGAAAAGTTCCTGCGCCGGACCGGAATGCCGGCAACCAAGTTCGGGCGTCTTGCCGTGCGCGATCCGCGCCTTGTGCTCGACATGCGCAATGGCCGCGAACCCCGCCGCCGCATGGTGATACGGGTGGAACATTTCATGAACACTTATGCCAGTTTCCAACACATGCCCCAGGAGTCCCTCAATGTTCGCTGACCAGTCCCCCGCCGCCAAAGGTGCCCGCATTGCGCGCCGCTCTGCGCCAGAGCGGATCGAGGCCGCCCTGCGCGCGCTTGCGTCGGGGCATGGCCAGATCATCGTTCATCGCGAGATTCCGTGGGCCAGCATCACTTTCGCGGGCGCACGCCACACCCTCTCCATGTCCTTTTCCGGCATGACGGCGGTTGAGGCGGGCGAACGCATGATCGCGCAGTTGCCCGACCACGAGTTCGTCATTCCCGGCCAGCTTGTCGCTGACGCGCAAGTGCTGGCAGTCGACCATGCAATGCTGCCGGAGCCGGTGATGCGCGTAGAGGTCGAGTTGCTGCTGCTTGAAGAGAGCTGACCTGCGTTCAATGGCATACCGGTGACAGGTCGATGTGGATGTGGCATCGGCCTGTCCGTGCGGATGCCACATCCGGCAAGGGGAATGCAGACCATCCATGATCGTACCCGGCACCGTCATCCGCGACAGTTTCCTGCCCGCCGGTCTTCATGGCGAACTGCTGGAATATGCCCTGTCGCAAGAGGACCGCTTCCGCCCCGCCTCGACAGCCGGCGTCGATGACGGTGTGGCAGAGGAAGGTTATCGCTGCGCCCTGGTGCACCGCGACGGCCTTGGCCCGATAAAGGACCGGTTCCGCGCCTGCGTCGCAGCGGTGCTACCCGAAATCTCGGCAACGCTCGGCACGCCGCCCCCCGAACGGCCTCTGTTCGAAATGGAGCTGGTCGCCCATCGCGACGGTGCCTTTTACAAGCGGCATATCGACACGCATACGCAAGGCACGGCTTCCCGGCGGGAGGGGGTCCGCATCCTCAGCCTTGTCTATTACTTCCACCGGCAGCCGCGGCATTTCACCGGCGGCGAGCTGGCGATATTTGCCTTCGGCCCGAACCCCGATCCGGTGCGTCTGGTCGAGGCGCGCGACAATCGCCTCACCTGCTTCTCCTCGATCGCCGTGCACGAGGTGATGCCGGTGTCGGTGGCGGGCAACGCATTCGCAGATGCGCGTTTTGCGGTGAACTGCTGGATCAACCGGGCTAAACCGGCTTCAGCCTAGTTCCGCGCCAAGGCGACGGGAGCTTTCGCGCCAACCCAGCGGGCCATGTCCACCGTGTTCGACACGCGATAGACCTGCCCGTGCGAGTTCAGGAACAGGCGCTCCATCTCGTCCCGCCGGAAGGGGCGGCTGCCAAGGCGGCCGAACACCGCGATCTGGCCACCGGTTTCGTCCACCCCGCGATCGCGGTCGAGCCCCTTGCTGAGCGCTAGTGCCGGCGAAGGCGTCTTGGCCCAGGCGATCAGCGTCGGCTTCGGTACCGGCGCAAAGCCATAGACGCCGGGCGTGCGTTCGAAGTCGGTCAGCTGCAGCACTTTCATCCCGTTCACGCCGTCCGCGACATAGGCAAATGCGCTGGCATTGGTGGAGCCGACGATCACGTCCTCTGCATCGGTCAGCGTGCCGCCGGCAGTGAACTTCTCCAGCACCGTGGGGCGACGCGGGGCGGTGATGTCGACGATCACCAGACCTTCGGACTTCGCCGCGACATAGGCGAATGTGCGGGCAAGATAGACGCGGCGCGCATCGGCCAGCGGCACGGTCGCGCCTGCCACGGGCTTGGGCTGTGCCAAGTCCGTCACGTCGAGCAGTTCCAGCCCGTTCGCGGTCGTCGCCCATAGGTAGCGGAACTGCACCGCCGTCGCGCGCGGATCATTCAGCGGCACGACGCTCGTCACCCTGGGATCGAGACAGGTTTCGCCCCCCTTCTTGGCGCTGACCTCGCACGGCGCCTTGAGCGACCATGGCTTGGGCAAGTGAACCGTCACCAGCGCGCGATCCGTCACGACATAGGCATAGTCGCCCGCCAGCGTGATGTGCCGCGCGCCCGTCAGCACGCCATCGGGGTTGAAGGTGAAGGCCCGCGACAGGAAGTTGTTGCGGAATTCGCCGTCAGCCATCGTGTCGACATTGACCGCGATCAGGCCTTCCTCGCTATCGGTGACGAAGGCGTAGGAATAGACCGGGCTGAACGGCTGTTCCTGGTTCGCACCGCGTAGTTCGGGCGTGTTGCGCGTCGGCGCGATCGCCTGATTGGTCGGGATCGCCATGCAGGTCGCGTTATTCGTCGTAACCCGCGTGTCATGGCCCAGCGGGCTGAACGGCGCGCTCGTGATGCTTTCCGAGAAGCCCTTGTTGCCGACCGACGCGATGTCATAGACCGAAAATCCGCCCTTGCCCTGCGCCACGAACATGTATTCGCCGCGCATCTGCAGGCACCGGACGGCATCGGGCGTCCCTTGCACGACATTGCGGAACAGCTCGCGCTGCTTCGTCTCGCCCGACAGGTTCGCGTCCGCAATCGGCCCGCGGGTCCATTCCTTCAGCTCGCGGCCGTTATCCTCGACATGGGCGCGCCAGTAATCGGGATAGGCATAGCGGTGCAGGTACGACCCGATCACCGCCTGCGGCTCGTCCCATTCGGTCACGCGGATCGCCTCGAACCCGCCTTCGAGGCCGGTGAATGCGTGAAGCCCGACAAAGTTCACGTAGTTCGTGCCGAGCAGGAGCAGCTGCGATAGAATCGCGTTGTTATCGTCCTCCTCGCTCACGTGACAGTCGGTGCACTGCTTCGTCTCGTTCTTGCGGACGGTGTGCGGGAAGTGCGGCGCGAACGCCTGTGACGAGTATCCGATCGCACTGATCGGCGGCTGCTGCACATAGATGCGTTCGCGGTTGATGTTGGTCGACGACAGGATCAGCGCCGAGGTCGAGCGGATCGGGGCGATGATGCCCTTGTCCGGTTCCTCGCCGCTAGCCTTCGTGGTCTGGTGGCGGCCCAGCTGGAACATCTGGTCGCGCGCGACTTGCGGGTTGTAGGTTGCGTAGTTGCGCGTGTCCTCACCCTCGTACTTGTGCATCGAGGACTTCCAGTTCGCCTCGATCGGCAAGTGGCAGCCCGCGCAGCTCGTCGTCCAGGCAAGGTGGCAGGTGAAGCACGCCATGTCGTCATCGTCATGCGCGCGGTCCGCCTTCGCGACGCCGGTGCCGAAGGTGTATTCGCCGGTTTCGGACGCCGACTTCGCCATCAACTTGGCGCGCGCGGCCTTGGGATTGAAGACCGGCTTGCCCAGCGTATCGGTCACGCCCTGCCAGCGCGCATCGACCGAATCCTTCACGAGGCTGACCTGCCATTCGAGATCGGGGTCGATGATCGAACGCTGGATCAGCACCTTGCGCCCGCTGGCGTCGGAGAACCACTCGAAACGCGGCTTGCCGTCCATGTTGCGCAGCAGGGCCAGGTTGTGCCCTTCGGGCGGCGCGGCCATGTTGCTGGTCTTAAGAGTCGGATAGGCATCGGCCGTGCCGTGGCAGTCCTTGCACCCGATCTCGACCGCATTGGCGACTTCGCCGTAGATCAGGCCCGAACCGTGGCTGTCCTGCGCGAAGTGGCAGTCGGCGCACTGCATTCCCTTTTCGGCGTGGATGTCCATCATGTGGACCGACTTGCCCGGATTGTCGCCGGCGGGGACGAACTTACCCTCGCCCGCCTTGCGCCATTTCTCGGGGTCGCTTTCGTCCACGATATGCGCGGTGTCGGTGCCATAGCTTGACATGTCGCCATCAGCATCGAGCAGGTTCCCGCGCCGGTCGCGCTTCAGGATCGCGCGGAAGTTCCAGCCGTGGCCGTGGTAATCGGCGAACTGCGTATCCTCGTTCGTCTCGTTGAGGTCATAGACGTTGCGCAGGAACTCGACATCGCGCCACAGACCCGAGGGCGATGCGCCTTCGGGGTTGCGGTCCAGCACTTCGCGCTTCTCCTTCGCGGTCGGGTAATACTGCTGCTTGAACAGCGCCGCATAGTCCTCGTCGCCCATGCCCTCGGGGCGCGGGGCGGTGTTTTCCGGCCCCGGCCACATCTGCGGCGCATCGCTTTCATAGTCCCACATCGTGTAGCCGAGGTAGGTGTTCAGGAAGATGTTCGGCTGGTGCATGTGGCAGTTCATGCACTGCGCGGTCGGGATGGCGCGGGTGAAAGTATGCGCCAGCGGGTGTCCACGCTCACGCTCGTTGAAGGGGACCGGTCCGGACTGACCCACTGCCTTCTGGCCATGTTCGTCGAGGCCAGCGGCGGCATGGGCTTCGGCCTTGTCCATCGCGTGGGCCTTGGCCGTGCCGTGCGGGGCGACGCCTTCTGCCGGGCCGAAAGCGACCTGCTGCGCGGACATCGTGGCGGCGCGGCAATCGGCCTCGCTCGCACCTTCCTTGCCCGTGTAGCCCTTCGCGCCGTGATGCGTGTCGAGCACCGAGCCCTGCACCTTGCCGTGCGCCTCGTGCTCTGCCGCGTCGTAAGTGCCGTATGCGCCTTCCAGATGGCGGCCTTCGCGCAGGGAATTGATCGTCGGGTCCGCCGTCACCGTCTGCCCGTCGCGCCCGCACTGGGCATAGTTCATCGAGTGGCGCGGTTCGCGGTCGTTCGCGTAGATCACGTGGCACGCCGCGCAGCCGGAAGAGCGATAGTCGCCAGGCTGGTCGTTCGTGCCCATCTGGTAGAGGAACGGGTCGTTGAGACGCGTCTTGTGGATGTTCAGCACCGGGATCGCCACGCGAAGCCCGGTCGAAGGGCCGCGGTTCGACTGCTTGAGATCGGGCCGTCCCGGCTCCTCAAGTCGCTGGATCAGGCCGGTCGGATTGGGCAGGCCGATTTCGGGGAACTGCGGGTTGATCGTGCGGCCGCCATCCTCGAACACGCGGAAAATGTCGCCCGGCGGCACCGTCGTCCACATCGGCAGCGGATAGAGCACGGGCAGCGCGCCTCGCGCCTTTTCCTCTTCCGTCACCGTGCCCCACATCGGCTTGCCATCGGGGCCGATCTCGCGGCTGGCGCTTTTCAGCAGGGCAGGCTCACCGTCGCGGGTGTAGCTTTCGCCGAAGATGTAGTTCTTGAACGGCACGATTCCGTTGTTGTAGGCGGCCCCGCCCCACAGCATCGCGCCGGTCGACATCAGGCTGCGCTCCGACGCCTCGATGATCTCGATATGGCAGGCGCCGCAGGCATCGCGCACCACGCGGTAATCGGACGGGTTCACGAAGCGGACGAATTCCGGGCTTTCCTTGGCCAGCAGCGCATAGGATCGTTCGGGGTTCGCGCTCGACGGCCAGTTCCAGCCGGCGGGATATTTCGGCAGGACGTGCGCGGCCTTCATCGCGGCCATGTAGTCGATGCCGTCGTGCGGCCATTCGGGCGCGGCCTGGATCGCGGAATCGCCGCCGTGGCAGTTCGTGCAGCTCAGCACGACGGCGGGGCTGGCGTGCATAGTCTTGTGATCACTGGCGGTGTGGCACGACACGCATCCGGTATTCTGCTGATCGACGTAAGCCCAGTTCTCGGCCAGCGTGTCGCCCGGCTGCCCCTTGGGCGCGGGCGCGGCGCGGGTGTGCTTCACGTCCTGCGGCGTCTCTCCGCCCGCGGCCATGAGCGCAGCGGGCAGCAGGATTGCCGCGAGGATCAGGATGAGCCGACCCAAAAGGGGATGGGCGCGGCTGGTATGCATGGTGGCGGCCATCAGAAAGCAAACGTCGCGTTGGCGAGGACCGAATAGAACCTGTCATCGCGGCCCCGCGCCACGAAAAGGTCGCCGAAGCCGTCCGACGGATCGAACACCGCGCCCGACAGGCGGATCACCGCGTTCTGGTTCGCCCAGGGGCGCCAGATGCCCGCGATCGACACGTCATGCCCGATTGCCTTGGGGATCGAGCCTTCGGAGCGCAGGACCTGCACGACTTCGGTGCTGTCGAACCACAAGTGGTTCCAGTTGGCTGAAACGCGGATGTCGGGCGTCAGGTCGGCATCGATCCCTGCGCCCAGCAGTACCGTGCCCGGATTGTTGAAGTTCGATTGCCCCTGCTCCTTGCTGGACCGTAGCGAGTTCAGGATGCCGTTGCGCCCGTTGACCGCGACGGCGCGCCCGCCTCCCGCAAAGGGGATGGTCTGGCGGATCCAGTAGGACGTGTCGGCCCCTGCGAAGACGGGATTTTCGAAGATCGCGTCGAAGCCGGTCTCCTTGCCATCGTAAGGATCGCTGTCGCCGCTGGCATAGAGGCCCGAGAGGCGGAAACGCAGCCAGTCGACGTCGTAGCTTGCCTCTGCCGCGGCGAAGAACGCCTGAATTTTCGAGGCATCGTCGGTGAAGATGTCGTCCCGATCCTCGCCGAAAGCGCCATAAAGCTGCGTCGTCACGTTCACGCGGCCGAAGTGCCCGTCCATGGCATGGCCGACGTAGAGGACGTCGTAGTCCCGCCCGCGAAGGTTGCCCAGCAGCGCGGGCCGCACCGGAAAGCCGTTCTTGTCGACCTCGATATCGCCCGCCTCGCGGTTCATGTTGTAGGTCAGCGAAAGCTGGCTCGTCATGCCGACGACGGGAAAATCCTGCCGGTAGACGTTCGCGGTGAAAACGTAATCGTCACGCAGGCTCTGCGTAATGTCGTTGAGGCCCGAGTTCGTGTCCTTTTCGACGCGCCAGAACGCGGCGGCATTGAATTGCCAGCGATTGTTGTCGCGATTGCCGAAGAAACGGATGCCCAACTGGTTGTCCTGGAACAGGAAACCGCGAAAATCCGACTGCCACGGCTGAATGCCTGCGCGGACCGAGAAAAAGTCGTAGCGCTTCGAATCGAAGCGGCCGATGTGGTAATCGACGAAGGCTTCCTGCAGCCCGATGAAGAAGTCGTGCCGCTCGCTGTCCTCGCTCGGCTCGACCTCGAGCACGCGGCGTTCGGGTACGTCGACATAGTTGTACTGGCCCGCCACAGTGACGCGGTATTCCACCGTCGGCGGCTTGAACGCGGTCATGCCCTTCAGCAGCGAAACACCCGCAATGAATGTCTGTGCGAGCACGAGGCTGTCGCTGCGTCCGAACACGTCGAGGCTGTCGGGCCGGTCCGTCGTCTGCACGCCGACCGGAATGGGGAAGCTGCGCGGTTCGACCACCGTGTCCGAGATACCCGTCAGGATCAGGTACCAGTCGTCACCTTTCAGGAAGCCGGGGCGCTTGTCGCCCAGCGGGTGATCGCCCTTAAGCAGGTTGTGGTGAAAGGGATCGAGCTTCGAATGGCACATCGCCGCGAGGTTCGGGTAGAGTGCGTAAATCGAATTATCGCCGCCCTTTGGGCACAGCGAAGAGGTAATCCGCGCGCGATCGGGCAGCGCGACGTCGAGCGTAAGGTCGCCTTCCGAGCCATCGTATTTGCGATAGAACGCTTCGGGAGGCGGAGCGCGAACGGCACCGTCGTTTTCCTGCACTATCCTTTCGGGAAGATCAGCCGGCACGCCGGGGCGGCGGCGATCGTCGATCGGCACCTCCTCCGCATCCTGCAAGACCGGATCCTGCACCGGAGCCACGGCTTCGGGTTCTGCCTGTGCCGCCATCAAGGCAAGCGGAAGGATCGTGGTCGCAAGGCCCATCATAGCCCCTCGCAGACGTTTTGTTCGTTCGTATCGAGGAACGGCGCGAACGGGCACGAGATATAGCGTAGCCGCACGCTCGCATCGCCAAGGTCCACCACGATCCGGTCGGCGCGCATCTCCTTCGGCGCATTGCCGAACGTGCCCAGCCGTTCGCCTGCATTGTGCGTACCGAGGAAGCTGATCATGTCGTCCTGATCGATGCCGTCGCCCGAAACGCCGATCCCGCCGACCAGCACGCCGTCGCGGTAAACCGGAACGGAGCCGGGGAATATCTGGATGCCGTTGGCCACGCGCACCTGCCCCGTGGGCGACGCCGGAATGCCGCTGCACTGGCGCGGGGTATCGGCGTTCATACCCAGCACGAAGCCGACATGCTGCAACAGGTTGCCCGCTATCAGCTGAACCTGAAGGCCCGTGGCGAAAGGATTGAAATCCTCGATCGGACGGCTGAACGGTCCGTGCGGTCGACCCAGTTCGCCATCGGGGAAATAGGGCCGCGAAAGGTTGCCGCCGCTGCGGTCGGCAAACGCGAACGTGCCCGTCAATGCATTCGGGTCGCCAAGGAAATCGCGTACCGCCTGCACAAAGGGCGCGCTGGCAGGGTTGGCCAGCATCTGCGCACCGGCAACGGGGTTGGAAAAGAACGTCGCCGTGCGCGCCTTCTGCAACGACACGTCAGTGCCGAAGATCGGCGCATCGGGGCTGCGCACGACGCCCAGCACTTCGCCATATGTGTCGACGAGGCTGATCGAGACTTGCGCCCGGCTGTCGAGCGGGCGGCGGATCTGCGCGCGGGCGCGGCTCATCACCGCAAACGCTTCTTCAAGGATCGCGCGCGCCTCCGCCTGCGTAAGGGGCTGGGCATGAGCGGCCCCGTCTGTCGCGGCGCGCACGGGGAAGCGGTTGGTGCCCGCTCCGTCGGTCAGGACAAAGGCATCCTCGTTCGTGAATTCGGCCATGCTGGCGCGGCGGATGCCGGAGCTTTCGGTGCCGTATGCCGTGCCCGCAATCAGCGTGCCATCAGTATATCCGTTGATCGCGATCAGCGCGCCAGCCACGCCGTTGATGGCGGCGAAATTGCTCTGAAGCGCGGCAAGATTGGCGACCTTGGCGTCGGAAAACCGCAGTGTCGTACCGTCCACCGTGATCCGGTTGGCAAGGATGTTCTCCGGCGGGGCAAAGCCCTGCATCGCGGCCAGAGCGATATATTCCTCGGCATCGGTATCGACGTCGAGCACGTTGGGATCGAGGCCATAGTCCCCGTCGCCCATCACGCCGACACCGCCCACGACGACGCCGTTCTTGTAGAGCGGAAAACCGCCCGGATCGGCGGCAAGGCCGAGCGGCGACCGCTTCGGCCCGATCAGGCCGTCGGACGCGCGCGCAACAAGGTCCGAACAGGGCAATTGCGAGAACTGCACCCCGAACAGCGGTCCCGATTCCAGCCCCGGCGTCGTCGGCGCGGGCGGGAAGTGTTCCTGCACGATCATGCTCGCCGTGCGCGACGAAAACGCGTTGCCGCCGCTGGACAGGTAAGCGCCGGTGATGGCCTTGGCGATCGCGCCCGCGGCCGAGGGAACGGTCAGGCCCTGCGCGTCGATCGGCGGGCTGTTCTGCGCGTTCAGGAACGGGATGAACGCGCTGGTCACCGTATCGTCGTTCGCGCCGTTCATGCGGAACACGGCAAGCACGTTGCCGACGCGGTCGACCACCGCGATCGTGCTGGGCAGGCCCCTCGCCTGCGCTTCGCCCACGGCCTGCGCGATGATCTGCTGAACGTCGGTGGCCGACAACGATTCCTGCGCCGGATCGGAATAGAGTCTGCCGCTGACAGGCGAAGACGAGGGCGTCGGCGTCACGCCGCCCACCGAATTGCCATCCCCGCCCCCGCCGCAACCCGACAGCGCCAGCGAGAAGGCTGCAAGGACCGGCAAAGTTGCCGTGATCCGGCCTGTCGCCATCAACGCATACCCTTGATGGCGCGCACGGCGCTGGACAGCGCGGCGCGGAAGGCCAGCGGATCGAAGCTGTTCGGTTCCTTCACGGCGGCATAGGCACGATTGATGTCGAGCCGCAGCGACGACGCCTGCGCCTGGCTGACCGCCCCTTGCGTGACGAGGCCCGACAGCAGCGTATCCATTGCCATGACGGACTGCACCGCCCCTTCGTAATCGGTGTAGCGCACCGCAACCGCTTCGCTGGCAATGGCATCCAGCATCGCAAAACCCTGACGATCGGTGAAGGCAGAGCCTGCAAACCGTGTCGACAGCGCCTTAGCGGTGGACCGCATCTTCGCCGCTTCCAGCACCGCCTGTTCCCGCCCTTGCGTCATCGCGCCGTGAAACGCCCTGACCTGCCCGTCGTATGCACCGGCCATATCGGGGGCAAGGACACGCACCGCGGCGGCAAGCATAATCATGTTCTCGTCGTTATAGGGCGGATAACCCGGCGGAATCGGGCGGAACGGGTTCGCCACTTTTGTCGCGCGGGCATCTGCGCCGTCGTAAATGCGGCGATGGCACGAGTGGCAGTCGAAGAAATAGAATTCGGGGAACATGCCGTCATTGGCCAGACCCGGCTTTTCGAACAGGGAGAGCGAGCGGTTCAGCGACTCTGCCTGTCCCACCGCCCACGTGCGCAGGGCATTGGGCCGACCCTTGCGCTCAACATAGTCGGCATCGACGTTCCAGTGCTGTTGCAGGGTGGAAAACAGGTCCAGCTCGAACGAAACACGCGGATGGCCCGCCCCCATGATGCGGTGGTGCACGAACTGCCCCTCGGCCGTGCCACCGAAGTGGCAATCGAGGCAGACACCCGCCCGCACTTGCGGGTCGGCAAGGTCGGTCATGCCCTGCGATACATTGCGCTCGTGGCTCGTACCCACGGTGTAGTGCCCGGCGATCCAGCCGCCGGCATCGCCGTGGCAAGCCTCGCACCCCACGCCGTCCTCTACGCGGGAGGCACCCGGTTCGGCATGGCAGCCAAGGCATTCGCGCGCGACTCCGGCAGAATCGAGGCCGAGCCGGCGGACGATGGCCTGTCCGCGCGGCTGGTACACCGCGCGATAGGCGCGCGAATGCGCCCCGGTTGGCGAGGATTCCTCCTGCCACATCTGCAGTTCGTCCTGCCGGACGGGGACTCCATCGCCCAGCGAGCGGCCATGGCAGGTCGAACCCGCACAGCTTGCCACGCCAAGGT
Source organism: Croceicoccus bisphenolivorans (assembly GCF_001634625.1). GTDB lineage: Bacteria > Pseudomonadota > Alphaproteobacteria > Sphingomonadales > Sphingomonadaceae > Croceicoccus > Croceicoccus bisphenolivorans. The sequence continues at coordinate 72,757 of NZ_LRSE01000012.1, forward strand.
GGCGCTTCATGCTGTCGGCATGACTGGCCTGCGCCTCTGCAGGTTCGGCGGCGACCAGGAAGCTGGCCCCCAACGCGCCCGACGCCATGAACACGCAAGCGAGAATCGCGAAGAGCGTGGCACGAGACAGGCCGATCCTTTCGGCCATGTGCGCCAGTCGTGCAGCAGTGTCTGCCACGCCAATTCCCCCACTCGGATGCCGCGACTTTCGCGGAACCTTCCCTGCCCGCAGGCAACCTAGCTTGCACCGCGCCGAACTTTCAACCCGCGCGCGACAATTTAACCCGCCTGATCACCATGTTGGGCACGGTTCGGATCGGTATGGCGCACGGATACCATACCCTTGCCTACACCCGCTTGGTGAAAGAGCCGTTGCGCGAGACACAACCTGATTTCTGGAACTCATCCTTAATGCGTGCTTTGGTTATAACAATGACACAGCGCACATGGGACATGGGACTGGGCCGCCACGGCTCACCCTCGGGGCTTTCGCCAAAAGACTGGCTTTCGGTTGCCAAGGGCGGCTGGGCACGAAGCAGCGAACACAACATGGGACTGATCGCGGCGGGCGTCGCGTTCTACCTGTTCCTCGCGATGGTGCCGCTGCTGGCCGCGATGGTCATGCTTTACGGCATACTGGCCGACCCCGGGACGGTGGCGCGGCATGTCGCGGCGCTTTCCGAAAGCCTGCCGCCTTCTGCCGCCGCGATCATCAAGGGGCAGCTGGAATCGGTTGTCGAAACCTCCGACTCGGCCAAGGGATTCGGACTGGCCATCGCGCTTGCCCTTGCCCTGTTCGGTGCGCGCAACGGGGCGGGATCGATGATGATCGCGCTCAATGTCGCATTCGAATGCCCCGAAGAACGCAATTTCGTGAAGAAGAACGCCGTCGCGCTGGCAATCACATTCGGAGGAGCGACAGCATCAGCCGTGCTTTTCGCGGGGCTTGGCGCCTTCAGCGCGCTGGAAGCGCTGGTCGCGCCGGGCAATGCCGTGATGGCAATGCTGGGGCATGTGCTGACGTGGGCGATCCTGATCCTCGCGATGGCGAGTGCGTTCGCGCTGCTCTTCAAATATGGGCCCGCCTGCCAGAACGTATCGCTGCGCTGGCTGTCGCCCGGATCGATTCTGGCGGCCGTGATGGCCACGCTGCTCACGTTTGCCTTCAGCTTCTACGTTTCCAGCTTCGGCAACTACAACGCGACTTATGGCGCATTGGGCGGGGTCGTTGTGCTGCTGACATGGCTGTGGCTGACGAGTTACGTGATCCTGATCGGGGCGGAGTGCGATGTCGCTCTTATCGAACGCCCTGACACTCCGGATATTCCCACAGTTTGATCGGCTCGAGGCCGTCACGGGAATAAATCCCGTGACGTCGAACGGGCCTTGCGGCCCGCCGGCCGGCCTTGGCTGATCTCGCTTCGAATCTGCGGGTCGCGGTGCGCCCCTTGCTTCGGCGCGGTCAGCTCAGGCGCCACTCCCACCCGAGCGGATCGCCGTCCATCACTTCCACACCCTTGGCCGCAAGCTCGTCGCGGATCGCGTCGGATGTTGCGAAGTCCTTGTCCGCACGCGCTGCCTTCCGGCGCTCCATCGCGGCCTCGATCTCGCTTTCCCCGACAGTCGCATCCTTGGGCCGGATGCGGAAATCCTCTCGCGGCAGCAGCGGCAGGCCGAGCGCCGACAGCATCGCCCCGACAAGCGAGGCCTTCTGTTCCTGATCAACCTTCTTCACTGCGACGGCTTCTTCCAGCACGGTCAGCGCAACGGCAGTATTGAGATCATCTGAAAGCGCCGCATCGAACTTGTCGACCAGCGGCGTCAGCTTCTGGTGCGTGACGGTCGCACGCACCGATGCCAGCGTCACCCCGTCGGTCACCACCTCCAGCAGTCCACGCGCCGCGCCCAGCAAACGCTTCAAGCGCACGAGCGCCGCGCCCAGCCCTTCCCAGCTGAACTCCAGCTCGCTGCGGTAGTGCGCCTGCAGGCACAACATCCGGTAGGCGAGCGGGTGATATCCCTTGTCGATCAGTAGCTGCAGACGCAGGAATTCGCCGCTCGACTTGCTCATCTTGCCGGAACGCTCGACGAGGAAGTTGTTGTGCATCCAGATGTTCGCACCCGAATTGGCCGCATCCGAAAGCGCGCCGCATTCGCAGAATGCCTGGTTCTGCGCGATCTCGTTCGGGTGATGGATCTCGCGGTGGTCGATGCCGCCGGTGTGAATGTCGAAGGGGAAGCCCAGCACCTTGCCGCTCATGACAGAGCATTCGAGATGCCAGCCCGGCGCGCCCTTGCCCCAGGGGCTGTCCCATTCCATCTGGCGCTTCTCGCCCGCGGGCGTCTTGCGCCAGATCGCGAAGTCGGCGGCATTGCGCTTGCCGTCCACCGCCTCGATCCGGCCTTCACCCTCTTCGGTCACCGCACGGGCCAACCTGCCGTAATCAGCAACAGTCGAAACGTCGAAATAGAGCCCGCTGTCGAGTTCGTAGCAGTGCTTGGGCGCGATCTGCTTCGCGAACTCCAGCATCTCGTCGATATAGTCGGTCGCGATCGTCCACTTGGCCGGCTGACGGATGTTCAGCGCCTTCACGTCGGCCCAGTAAGCCTCTGTGTAGTGGCGCGCGATGTCCCAGATGGACTGGGCTTTTGCCGCCGCCATCTTCTCCATCTTGTCCTCGCCCGCGTCTGCATCGTCGGTCAGGTGGCCGACATCGGTGATGTTGATGACGTGGGTCAGGTCAAAACCCTTCCACGTCAGCACGCGGCCCAGCGTGTCGGCAAAGACATAGGCGCGCATGTTGCCGATATGCGGGTAGTTGTAGACCGTCGGCCCGCAGGAATAGACCCGCGCCTCGCCGTCGTGGACGGGCACGAACGGCTCGGCCCTGCGGGTCAGCGAGTTGAACAGGGTCAGCGGATGGTCTGCGCTTTCAGTCATGCGCGCGCCTTTGCCCCCTGTTTCAATGCGCGGTCAAGCGGCGGCGAGCATCACTCGCCGCCAGCCTGCTCCTCGCACTCATCCCGCCGCACGTCGATCGGGCACTGCTTGCCGTCCAGCACGCCGTCTTCCCACAAGTCGTCGTTGCCGGTGCCGGTCACCGGCTCGTCGATCAGCGGCTGGAACCCTTCGGGCTCGATCGTGTCGAGCGTGATGATCCGCGTCTCGATAGTAGAGCGCGGCTCCCCGTCCAGAACGCCGTGCGGCGGGTCCTGACCGATGAAGTTCTTCACGATCTCGTTGTCGATGGTGGACCCACACGCGCCGCCGAGCGAGATTTCACAGCCGTTCACGGACGATCCCGGCGCACCGGACGCGGGGAAGCCGATCACGAACGCGGTGTCGAGCCCGGCCTGACCGCCCACCACGCCGTTGATGACGATATAGGGCACGGTGCCGCCCGAATGCGTCACCGTCATGCTGTTCGCCAGAATGCCGCGGCGCGCGTCATAGCTGTCATTCGCGCCGGTATTGGCGACATAGAAGCTGCCCGCATCAACAAGGATCGAGCCTCCCTCGATCAGGCTGCGCCCGTCCCCGATGACCGGCACGCCCAGCGCATCGTCCAGGTCCGGGAAGGCCAGTGTCGAGATGTCGGACAAGGTCTGCGCGCTGCCCGCGATGATGCGGTCGGCGAACAGGAACAGGCTGCCCGCCTGCACGCCGCCCGATTGCACCCGCACGCTGGATGTGGAGGCATTGACGAGGATGTCGCCGCCCGCCGACAGCACCAGCGTGGCCGCGCCCGCATTGTCGAGCAGCAGGTTGCCCAGCACCGACAGGTCCGTGCCAGCGCCAAGCGCCAGTGTGCCGCCATCGCCGATCACGCCGTCACCGGCAAAGAAGGTGAACCCGCCGACATCGAGCGAACCCGCCGCTGTCAGCGAGAAGTCGCCAATGCCCGCGATCTGCGTGATCTCGAACCCGTCGATCACGAAACCGGTCCCGCCCGTCACCAGCGCGGCATCGCCGGTCGCGACGAAGTCGATGTCTTCGGTAAGGGCTCCGTCACCGATGAAGCCGCCCTGTGTGATGACGAGATCGGCGGCGGACATATAGATCTGCCGCGCGGTCACGATGCCCAGAACGGATATCGTCCCACCCGCATCGACGCCGACGAATTCGGGCGCGGACACGGTATCGAGGATATCGACATCCCCTGCCGCGTTGATGGCGATATTGCCTGCACCCGGGCTGGGGATGGCGACAGCCAGTGTTCCGATCGAGCCAAGCGGCTCGCCAACGAAGATGTCACCCGCATAGAGACTGCCAACAGCCACACCGCCCCCGGTGGAGGTCAGTTCAATGTCTCCCGACGCCCGCGCAAAATCCACGGTGAGATCGCCCACGGATGTGATGACGACATCGCCGTCGCTGGCAAAGACATCAGCGACGATCAGGCTGCCGCTCGACCCCACACCAACCGACGTACCACCAAGATAGGCAAGGCCACCGACGTCCAGGTCATCGACGTTCAGCGAGCCGGTGTAGGAATAGAGGTTAACGTCCCCGCCCGCCGACACGCTGGCGAAGTCGACACTTTCGACCGAATAGACCGTGATGACGCCGGGCCCGGAAAGCATATCGAGGCCGGTGATCGAGTTGGCTCCGAGGAAAATCGAACCGCCGCTGTCGACGCCCGATGCGACGAGATCACCGTCGGCAGCGAGGCTGACGTCGCCACCTGCCGAAACCGTTCCGCCGTTGATGTCTCCGAACGAGTAGAGCGAAACCAACCCCGTCGTCGTCAGGCTGTCGAACGTGATTCCGTCGCCATAGCCGTAGAGGTCGGAGACGTTGACGACTGTGCCAAGCGACAGCGCGCCGCCGGCGTAAGCCTCGAACCCGTTGCCGTTCACATCCAGATCGCCGATCGTGATGTCGCCGCCCGCTTCGACCAGCTGGTCGCCACCGCCGACGTAGATCGATCCGACGTTGACCATTTCCGACACATACCAGCCTGAACCGAAGGCGGAGGAGGACGATGTTTCGCTGGAGAAACTGTTCAGGATAAGACCGTTGGTGATCAGCGCATCGGCAACGACACTGCCACCGACATCGATGAACAGGTCGCCGTTCGAGAAGATCGTCCCCGTGCCGAGGATCGAGCCCGAGGTATAAATGTAGGTCGAATCGCCAGTAACGGTCGCACCGTTCAGGACGAGGTCCCCGCCATCGACGTAGACATCGGTGAAACCACCCGAGCCAATTACCGCGCCATCGACCGTGATCGAACCGAGAGTCTCGACGAATGTGGAGGAACTTCCGCCAACCGCGCCGCCGCAAAGCGCGGTCAGACATGCGATCGAGATTTCACCGTTGGCAGCCGCATAGAAAATGCCGGCATCAATGCCCGCACCACTGCCGACGAGAATCTGCAGATCGCCGGATGCGTAGATGTCGGCAAAGTTCGCAACCTCGATCGGGTTCGCCGTCGACGTAACGGTGATCCCGCCCTGCAGCAGGCCCGCGTCATAACCGTTGTCGAGATAGAGGTTCCCGAACGAGACGACCCCGCTCGTGCTGTCGGTCAGGGTGATCGTGCCGCCCGCGACCGTCGATTCGATCAGGGCGCCATAGGCATATGCGGAAAGATCGGCCGACTGCAGCGAGCCTATATCGGCACCGACTTCGGTCGCGCTGATGGCAATAGTGCCTGCCGTCGCCACACCGTCCGCACCGAACCCTGCGCTGCCGAAGCCGCCTTCCGCGGCATATCCCACAGCGAGAATATCGATCGGTGCAAAGGCGATATCGCCGCCCAGCGCGCCGATCGTGATCGTGCCGCCGATACCGTCGCCACCGGCCCCGCCGGTGCCGTTCGCGGAATTGCCGCCGTAGCCGCCATAACCCCACGATTCCAATGTCGTGCGAAGGCTCGCATCGGCCCACGAACCGCCGTTTATCACGGTCGCGGAGATGTCGCCGCCTTCGCCAATGCCGCCCGCGCCACCGGTCGCACCCGCCGTGAAGGTGTCACCACCGAACCCGGCCCTGGCATCGACATTGATGCTGAGCGAACCGGTCGTCAGGGCCGCGCCATCCACCGTCAGGATCACGTCGCCGGCAAAGGCATCGCCGCCGTTGCCGCCGTCACCCGTATCGCTGGCCTCGCCGCCCGCGCCATATGCGGTCGTGTCAATGCGAACCGACTGGGGAAGTACCGTCAGATCAAGATCGGCACTGACAAGGAACGAGGCCGTACCGCCAGTACCGGCACCGCCATCGGCACCCGCGTAAAGGCCGCTTTCGCCGCCGCTACCGTCGACGCCGCCCTGACCGCCGGTGCCCACCGCACGCAGTTCAAGGGTTGCCGCGTCCATCGCCCCGCCGGAGAAGTCGAAAACGACATCCCCGCCGAAGCCATCGCCGCCCGTGCCGCCGGCAGTTGCGCTGACGAAGGGTTCGGCTGTACCGCCGATGCCGCCGAAACCGTCGGCAGAAAGCAGCACGCCGAAGGGCTGCGGCTGGCCGTTCGCGTCAAGCGAGGTCAGGCTGCCACCGTCGATAACCAGCGCAGCATCGCCGCCGCGCCCTGCGCCGCCCGTGCCGCCCGTGCCGCTAAGCGCCAGGCCGCCCGCGCCGCCGTACCCTTCGGCAAGGACGGAGACTGCATCCGGCGCAAAGCCGGATACCACTGTCGTACCGCCCGAAAGCTGCACCAGCGCCGAACCGCCCTGCCCCGCACCACCATCGCCAAGCAGTTCGCCCGTCTCGACATTGGTGTCGGACCCGTTGCCGCCGGTGCCGGTAACATCGACCGTCAGCGCAACGAAATCGGCCGAACCGCCGGTCTGCACGAAGCTGGCCGAACCACCTTCGCCCGCACCGCCGGTGCCGCCTGCGGTGGTGGAACCGAATGCATCGCCGCCGGTGCCCGTCGCCGCGATCAGCAGGTCTGCGCCCGACAGGCCGAACACGCCGGTAATCTCGCCGCCGCTGATCGAAACGGATGCATCACCGCCGAACGAGGCGAACCCGTCACCGTCCTGCGCGCGGGAATCGGGCACGAGATCGCCCAATGCATCGAACACCAGCGTGTAGTTCAGCCCGCTGGCACCAACAATGATGCCGTCACTGCGCAGGCTTCCCGCCGTGACGTCAACGATTGCCGTCCCGCCACTCGATGTGCCGCTTGCGCCCGTTGCCGAAGCCGCCGCGCCAGCACCGCCATCTGCCAGCACTTTGAGCGCGTAGAGCTCCCCGGTGTCCAACCCGAAGTCGAGCGTACCGCCGCCGACCAGCACTTGCGCCGTACCGCCGCTGCCGCTCGCCCCGTCGGTGTTGCCGCTGTTGCCGAAACCGAGCGACCAGACATTGGCCGCATCAATCGTGGTAACTGACGCATTGGCATCGGTCGTCTGCAATGTCACTGTGCCGCCGGTTGCCGAAGTATCGGAATAGGCGAGGCTGACGAGGTTGAGCGCAAAGGCATCGACAGAGCCGTCACCTACGGTAAGCGTGATGTCGCCGCCCGTCGTCGCGCCCGCGCCATCCACCAGCGAGGCCAGCGTCAGGGTGTCTGCGACGAAAAGGCTGGCCCCTTCGTCGACCGTCGCGTCGATGAAATCCGTTGCGAATGCGGTTAGCTCGCTAATGTCGGAGCTGGCCCCGTTCAGCAGGCTGATGAACATGCCGCCATCGGAATTGAGCGCAAGATCGCTCGACACGAAATTGTCGCCAACGGCAGGTGTCGTGTACCCGAGATCGAAGATCAGGGTGCTGCCCGCACTGAAGCTCGCCGGCTTCAGAAGGGAAACCACGTTGCCGAAATCGCTAATGGTGACAGTGTCGCTTGCTGCCGCCTCGATCGCGCTGGTGGCGTCCACGCCATAGAAATCGATGCTGGCACCCGCTGTCACACTACCCGTATCGACCGCGCCGCCCGTGACATTGTAGCCTGCCGAGAGCACGACACGCCCGTCGTTCACGGTCACGCCAGCAGCCTCACCATAACCGACGCCGCCGGTGACCAGCATCGTCAGCAGGTCGTTCTTGGGAACGGCGACGAAATACTGTGCGCTGCCCGGCGCAGTCGGCATGTCGCCATAGGTATAGCCGTCATGGACGATGCCGTTCGCATCGGTCGTGCCGACGTCGACAGTAATGTCGAAGAGCCCCGCCGACGCATTGATCGTCGCCGCCTCTGCCGCGACATAGGCAACGCTGCCGTTGACGTTGATCCCTGCGTGCTGCTCGATCCGGGGAGCGACAACGGCAAGGTAGCTGTTCTGGCGCAGCAGCTGGATCTCGCTGTCCACGCGCTGTTCGAACACGATCGCGGCATCGGGGTTCAGCGTCTGCCCGAAGCCGATTTCGCCCGCACTGCCGAACAGCGTTTCGCCAACGGTATCGACAGTCGTGATCGGGCTGGCCGTGAAGACCAGGCCGTTGACATCGAAGCTGGAATTGGCGCCAATGGTGAAGCCGTTGGGATTGTAGAACCAAACATTGCCAGCCCCGTTCGCCCATGTCGCGGTGACCGCGCCATCGATCAGCAGCGGATTGGTCGTCCCGCCAACGGGCGTGATGCGGTTAAGGACGGTGAACTGGCCGCCGGTGCTGTCGAAGGCCAGCGTCGATCCATCGGGCAGGAACGTGGTCGCGTCGGTCGAAGTCCAGTCGACCAGCGCTTCCGTTTTCGTCGGATCGATGGTGACCGTCGTCGTCGAACCGGCATCGGCAATGCCCGTGACACCGAAAGTGCCGCTGCCCGTGCCCGCAACTTGCGCCAGTGCCGGAGTTGCGCCCGCAAAGGCGGCAGCCGCCAGCGATCCGCCCAGAAGGAAGCGGCCCAGCCGCCTGCGCCGTGCCTGCGAAATACCGGCGTTCATGTCAAAACGTGTCATCACAGGTCCCCTCACTGCGCCAGCTGCATCGACAGGCTGACGAGCACGCGCACGTCGCCCTTCGCGTCGGGATCGAAAAGGGTGTCGCGAAGCGGCACTGCCAGCGCCGCATCGATCCGGTAACGATCCATCAGGTTCGCGCGGACACCCCCGCCCGCAGAGTAAAGCTTTTCCGGATTGAACTGCTCGAACCCGGCATCCTCGTTCCAGAACCAGCCGGCATCGAAGAAGGCGTAGGGCTGCAAGGCATGCCCCGCTGCAACTTCGGGCCATGCCGAACCGTAGCGGACTTCCGAACGGAACCCGAAGGCAGAGTCGCCCAGCACCGTGCCCGGATCGTAACCACGCCCGACGGTATAGTTGCCGCCTGCCATTTCCTCATAGGAAAGCAACGCATGCTGCGACCATTGCAGACGAGGCTGCAGGTTCAGCGAGATGGCCGGAACCGGACGATAGGCGACGTTCGCATCGGCGCGCAGCACGAAGGCTGTCGGATCGCCATCGATACGGCTGGTGAAGTTTCCGTCCGGCCCCGCGCAGGCAGCGAAGTTCTTCGAACAATCGGTGCTGGCACCCAGCACATCAAGGCCGTGGCGCAGTTCCAGCCCGCCGGCAAAGGCGAACCTGGGTTCCACCGCGTTATAGCCGCCGCGCCCGTCCGCGCTCAGCGGATCGATCGTGGCGAAATCCATGCGCAGCCACGCAATGCGCAGCTTGTCCTGCGTCAGCGTAGCGCCGCCGAACTTCACGTCCTGATCGACGATATCGAACCCGCCGCCAACGAACAGGTTCTCTGTCCGGCTGCGCACCATCGGATAATCGGCGCGGATCGTTCCGGCGACGGTTTCCGAATTGAACGGATTGGTTCCGGCAATGGTGGGTTCGGTATCGGCGTATGTGAAGTCGCCCGCGATGCGCAGGCCATTGCGCCCGACGCGGAATTCGTGGCCGACCTGGAACACCATCTGTTCCTTGAAATCGTTAGAATAGACGAGCGACAGCGTCGTCGCATCGCCCATGCCGGTATATCCGGCAAAGCGCGCACGTCCCATCAGCGACCACGGCCCGGTCGAATCGCTGTTGTAGTTCTGCGCCAGCACGTCCGCCGTCCACGGCAGGCGGCGTACCGAAACCTCGCCCACCAGCTCGCCCGGGCTACCTTCGACAGGGCGCAGCGACAGGCGCGAATCGATGCCCGGCAAATCGCGGGTCAGCAGCAGTGTCCGTTCCGCATCGTGCGAATTGAACACCGGCTGTTCGGTCAGCGGAGAGAGATAGCGCAGCAGGATGCCTTCGTTCGCACCGGCATCGCCCTTTACCTGCAACCGCGTGATGCGCGCGGCCAGCACGTCGAGCCGCAGCGTGCCGTCCTCGATCGTCTGGGGCGGCACCTGCACGGCGGCAAGATAGCCCATGTTCCGCAGCATCGTAGCCGCACGGTCGCGCACTTCGCACACGGCGGCGACCGGCATCGTCTTGCCCGTCATGCCCGACCATGCGGGCGACAGGTCCAACCCGGCGGGGAACGGTTCAAGGCCGGTGAAGACCACGTTCTGCAACGTGAAGGTGATGTCCGCGAACTCCGGCGCGGCCAGCGGGCACGGCGCGCGTTCGATTTCGCCGGTGGCGATGGCCGAATTGTCCAGCTCGCTCAGCGCGCCTTCGGTCACGCCGCGTTCGATCTCCTCGCGGCTGGGCAGCGCATTTTGCGGCACGCTCGGCGCGGCCTGCGCCAATGCGACTGCGGGAAGCAACGATGCTCCCGTCATGGCTAGCCCTGCAATCGCCCGGACCTGTGCGAACTTTGTCATCGTACCTCCCGCTGCACCGGACAATCACGCCGGCGCATCCCCTGTCAGTTGCGCACGGCCCCCGATCCCTCGGGGCCGCGCGGCGAAATTATTCCGCGCCGCCCGCGGCGCTTGCGTCAGTCGTTCCGGCTTCCTCGCCCATCTCTTCGGCATCGGCGAAGGCCGCCTGCGCCAGCAGGTCGCGCTGAGCCGTGCAGCCCGCATCGTTCAGCATCGAGTAGACCGCTGGAATGTCATCCTGCGGCACGCCGGGCAGGACCCGCGTGATCAAGGTGGCGGGCGATGCGCCCGGCATCTCGAACGTGTAGGTTGCGCCATCAACGATGGGCATTTCCTGCGGCCACAGCTTCAGCGCGCTGCCGCGCTTGAACGCGACTTCGGCAGAGCTGTTCTGGCCCGATACCTTGCCGCTCAGCGCCTCGACACGGTCGGGCCGCCAGAACACCAGCATCGAAGCATCGGCGACGCACCATGTGCCGCCCTTCGTCGTGTCGATCTGCCAGATGCTGGTCGGGCCGGTGTGCGTCGCCGAAGCCGCACCGCTTCCCGCGCCGCGCACGGCCCCGGTCCGCGCCCGCGCACCGGCGGAGCCCGAAACCAGATCGGCCACGCGCTTGCTGCCCGTGCGATCGCGGACTACCGCGCCGTCCAGCGTGATCGTGCCGGGGCCGCGCAGGACGCGGGTGCCCGCCTTGTCCAGCACGGTGACGACATCGCCCGACTTCAGCACGATTTCCGTATTCGCCGGCAGTTTCTTGCCTGCGGGATACCCCGCCGACGAAGGGCCGGTGGCTCGCAGCACGACGGATTGCGCCTGCGCCACGCCGCCTGCGGCGAGCGCTGCGCCCATCGCGGCAAGGCCCATCAGGCCTCTCGCGATCTTCCGCTCAACCAAGGACATAGCTTTCTCCTCCACTTGTCTGACGCAGCCTCTCGACGAGATTGCGCAGAGACTTTTCCCCAAGCGACGACGGCCCCGAAGGCTGCTTGTCGCCATCCATGTTCCCCTGTTGCCCGATTCCATCCAGAACGGCTGTGAAACGACGCACAGCCTGTGCATCGCCTTCGCGATGCCCTTCCACCATGGCGAGGATCGCAGCCCGATCCTCCGCGCTGGCATCCGGTCTCGGCTCGAACACGTCGACCGGTGTGGCCCGACCGCGCAGCGTGACGCGGCCCATCGGCACGAACCAGTCGATTATGTCAGAATTCTTCAATCGATCAACGACTTCGCTGCTGACCAGCACGGTCGTATCCAGCGCCTTGTTCGCTGCTTCCAGCCGCGCGGCGGTGTTCATCGCATCGCCCAGCGCGGTGTACTGGATCCGCCCCTCGCCCCCGAAATTGCCGACGATGGCCGTGCCGTAGTGCAGCCCGACGCGGGTGCGTCCGATGGGCGGCACGCCTTCGGGCACGGACTTGCGAAATTTCTCGCCCGCCTCGTACATCGCCCATGCGGCCATCGCGGCGCGGAACCCGTCGTCCGGCTTGGCAATCGGCGCGCCCCAGAATGCGACGACGGCATCGCCGACGAACTTGTCCAGCGTGCCGCCGTATTTCAGCACGACGGCCGAAAGCTCGTCCAGATACTGGTTCAGCAGGCTGGCGATCTGTTCGGCACTGACCGCGTGGGTCAGCTTGGTGAACCCTTCAAGATCGGTGAAAACGCAGAAGATTTCCCGCTTTTCACCATGCAGCCGCAGCTGTTCGGGATTGCGCAGGATCTCTGCCGCCACCGATTTCGGCAGGTATTTGCCAAGCGCACCGGCGGCAAATTCGCGCTGGGCCTGACCGATCACGCGAAGGGCCGAAGCGACGGCAAGGTACCCCATCAACCAGCCGCCGATCCAGCCGATCGAGGGCAATTCGTAGGAATTGTACCCCCAGCTCTCCAGCAGGAAAGGCAGGGCGAGGAACACGGAAAACTGCAGGATCATCGCCAGCCCGATCGCCGGCCCAGCCCCTTGCGGAGCGGCGCTGGCAGCACCCAGTAGCACCGATCCGATGGCCAGCGCCCATAACAGCCAGCGCGGCACGACCAGCGGCATCTGCCTGTCCAGCAATTGCGCCAGCATCTGCGCGTGGATTTCCACCCCGATGGTCTGCAACTCTCCCGTAACCGGATTGCCGGTGCGGGTGAACGGCGTGTCGAACTGGTCGAAATCGGCGAAATCGCCGCCGATCATGATGTAACGGTCACGGATGAGGTCCGCCATGAAAGCGGCGGTGTCGGCATCCGCCAGCAGGTCGATCGGCACTTTGTCGAACACCGGGCGGTCGGAACTGAGCGGCACGCGATAGCGGATCGGCCCGGTATATTCCGTGAAACCGGGCGCGGCATCCGCACCACGCTCGGTAAGCGATATGCTCATCAAAGGGGGCAGGCCGGGATAGTGTCGCGGCCAACGGCGGGCCACCCCGTCGCTGTCCGTTTCCAGCAGGATGGAGGTAGACTTCACCGTGTCCGAACGGACATCGGCATGCCACGCATCAAGATCCTGCTGCTGTTCGAACGTGATCGCGTCGGGATTGGTCTGGTTCGTCGCATAGGCGAGGTAGACCGGCGTCTTCATCTGCGAGAGCGCCTGCTTCAGCAGCGGATCATCATCCTGCGGCGAATCGAACAGCACGTCGATGCCGATCGCCCGGGCGCCCATCGCGTCCATATTGGCCAGCGCCTGCGCCAGAACCGTCCTGTCCACGGGCGAGATCTGTCCGGTCGCGCGATTGGTATCGTCGGTATAGACGACGAGCGCGATGCGCTGGTCGGTATCGACGGCTTCGGCCGCAGTCACCGCGCGCACGTCGTAGAGCGCCCGCTCCGCATCGCGCAGCAGCGGAAGACGCCAGCTGCCATAAGCGACGATGACGCCGATCATCATCAGTAGCACGGCGATGACGACGCGCGTCGAGCCGAGCTGACGCAGGGTCCGGCCCAGCGTTCGCCGGATCTCCTGTTCGCTCATCGGCCTTTCGCTGTCAGGCATCGCCCGTCTCGCTCCCGAAGCCTTCTACCCCTTGCCTTAACCGCCCATGCCCAGCAGCGGACGTGCCGCATCACCCACGATGGCAAAGCCCGACCAGTAATAGGGGTGCGAAGTCAGCGGATCGTTCATCAGCACCTGCTGCGCGCCGAGCAATGCCTGCCCGATCGGTTGCCCCTGTCCTTCGAACAGGCCTTCCATCAGGCGCGTCGTCGCCCCGAAATCGTCCGGCGCGGGCCAGTGGCTGGCCAGCACCGCACGGCCGCCTGCACCCACGAAGCTGCGCACCAGCCCGTCCAGCGCCGTACCGCCGCCCGAGCCGAGGCCCGCCGCGCGCGTCGTCGCCACGTCCGCCGCGCCAGCCGTGTCGCAGGCCGACAGGATGACAAGATCGGCATCGAGCTTGAGGTCGAAAATCTCTGCGAAAGAGAGCAGCCCGTCGGAATCGCCACCGCCGAAGCTGGTCAGCAAGGCAGGACGCGTCGGACAGCGCGGTCCGGGCGGAGTGACGAGGCCGTGGGTCGCAAAGTGCAGGATACGGAAATCGGCAAGATCGCCGCGTGACATGATCGCCGTGTCGGTGAACTGCTGCCCGACCATCAGGTCCGTACCGCCGCCAACCAGCGTGGTCGCCGTCACCAGTTCGGCCTGCGAAATCGGGTTGTTCCATTCCGCCAGCGGCCATTCGCAATCCGCTGCCGACACGCTGGTAGAGCCGCGAATGCCGGTAAAGCCCGCAGGCGTCTCGCCAACAGTCGCGTTGTTGCCCATGCCCAGATAACTGCGCGCCGCTTCCGAAGAAGGCAGAGAGCGGGCATCGGCAAAGGCGCGTGCGGATACCGCGGTGGAGACCATGCGGTTCTTGCCCATCCAGTCGATCATCGTGACATCGAAGGGATCGGCGTCGGGCTCTTCCATCGCCGTGAGATAGGTGGCGAGCGAACCGTCATCCTCGATCAGCAGGTTCGGCGGCAATTGCAGCATCGCGCCGTCAGGTTCGAAGATGACGTGGCTTGCCCCGGCCAGCCTGTCGGCGACCGGCCCGAACAGGGCGACATAGAGCGCGCGCGAATCCTCCACGTCGAACGGCGAGGTCAGGTATTGCCCGTCCTCGAACTTCGAAATGGAATCGCGGATCGACTGCACCTTGGCGGCCATCGAACGTCCGGTGATAGCGGCGCGATAACCGGTCGCGAAACCGGTGCCGGCGACATAGACGAAGACATCGTCGTCCAGCACCGCAAGCTTTGCATATACCTCACCTGCGCCCAGCACGTCCTTCAGTCCGTTTTCGTCGATATGGCGCTGCGCAACGGCGCGATAACGCGCATAGTTGTTGAGCGCGACTGTGGTGTTGAGAGCCTGCTGCTCAAGCTGCGCAATCTCGCGCTCAACCCCGCGCAGCTGCTGCGGCTGGGCATCGGCCCCGTCGAGCCGGGCCAGCGCCGCACGCTGGACACGCAGCCGTTCGAGCGAACGGTTGAGGCTGACCGACTGGCGGAACAGGCGTGCAGCCTCGTCATTGCCAGCGGAAAGTTCGCGCGACAGCACGGCCTGAGTGTCGGCAACACCGGGCCGCATCAGGATCTGCGCGGCGGCAAGGAAATCGGCAGACGCCTGCGGATTGCTGTCCATACGGGCGGCAAGAATGTCGAACCACGGCGCCATCTGGCCGGACAGGCCGGTGAGGCCATCGGTCCGCTCCAGCGAGTTGGCGACGATCTCGCGATAAAGCACGGCGGCTTCGTCGCTGCGTCCGTGGCGCGCATAGAACGATGCCAGCTGCGCCTGTGCGGCGGCAAGGCTGCGGGTTTCGGGGTATTGCACCGAAACCATGCTGACCGCCGATTTGAGCAAGCCTTCCGCGCGGGAAAGATCGCCGCGATCCTCTGCCATGCGGGCAAGCTGCGACAGGATCTGCCCGCGCATCCGGATGATGGAGACGACACGCCCGCCGCGCACGCCCAGCACGCGCGACTGGGCCTGATCCAGCGCTCGTTCGGCTTCGTCCGTCCGGCCGAGGTAATAAAGCGACGATCCGCGCAAGTGGTCTGCCTGCGCATCGAGGATCGCGGCATGTTCTTCCGCGCTCAACCGCTGGTCATCGACAAGGCCGAGCGCATCGAGGATCGGATCGTTCGCGTTGATCCGTTCGGCCAGCGGCGCAGTCACGGTCAGGTCGCGGCGCAGCGCCTCTCCGCCCGGCGCGATGGATACGCGAAGGGGAACGGCCAGCTGCTCGATCGCATCGGCATAATTGCCGCGGTTCAGTTCGTGAATGGCGCGGAAATTGCGCAACTTGCGTTCGGTGATCGGATCGCGCGCGGGCAAGGCCGCAGCCTGCGCGAACAGGATGTCAGCCTCTGTAAACTGGCCAAGGTTCGAACGCTGGAGCGCCGTGTTGGCAAGGTATTCCGCCTGCGTCGCGCCGCGATCTTCCGTGTCTCGCATGCCGAGCTGTTCGAAAAACGCGGCGGCATCGGCATAGTCGCCCGCGTTGTTGCGGCGGTAGCCCTCTGCCAGCGCGGCGCGCGGGTCGAGCGTCTGCGCCTGGATGCGGGCAAAGGCTTCGCTATCGGCAACCGACGCAGTCGCAACCGTCACTTCGCCCGGCTGGATCGCGTTGGCGAGCAACGAACGCAGCGCAAGATCAAGCGCGCTGTCGTAGGCCGAGAAACCCTCGGCAACCCAGCGCGACTTGCCACTGTTCAGCGAAACGACGGTGTATGGAAGGCCGGTGCGCGCGCCCACGCACTGCTTCTGCAAGGCACCCTCGATCATGTCCGAGGAGTTTTCCGGCGTCCCGACCGGACAGGTGAAATCGCGCCGTGCACCTGCCAGACGCGCATCGGCATCGTCACCGCGCAGCGCGTAGATCCGTCCCACGGGCAAGGCCGTGTCACGGCAGACGATCGCCCATGCACGGTCGAACGGATTGGCAAGGAGCGCATCCTCACTTCGGTTCTGCACCTGGCACAGCGCTTCCGCGCTGCCACCCAGTGCGAAGCTGTCGGCCAGCAGCGGCTCGACCTCGCGCGCAATCGCCGGTTGCGCCAGCGCCGCGATCGAACCGATCAGTGCCGCACCGCCGGCAGCCCCGCAAATCCGCTTGCGAATCCCCTGGAGCCTGCGAAGCGGTCCATCGCCTACCATCATGTCTTCCCCATTTCCCACGGTCTTGCGCGGATACGGTAGTTAACACCGCCTTCCGCGCCGGCCCTCCCATAGGCCGACCGCCCCTTCGACTCTGTGACACCTAGCACAGGGTCGGCCCGTTATTGTCCCGAAAAGTGACAGAAATCTGTTAATTGGGCCGCGAAAAGTTCAATCGCCGATGAAGCGGACCTGATCTTCCAGCGTCACGCGCGGCAACGGAAAATTGTTTACCGGATCGTTCTCGTCACGATATCCGATGGCAATTCCGCAGAACAGGATCTGCTCGTCATCCGGCACGCCGATGAAGTCCTTGATGAGCCGGGCATAGAGCGCCATCCATTCCTGCGGACAAGAATCCAGCCCCTCCTCGCGAAGTAGCAGCATGATCGTCTGCAACCACATGCCGACGTCGGACCACTGCGGCGGGCCGTTGAACCGTTCGAAATGAACCATCAGGACAACCGGCGCGCCATAAGACACGACGTTCCGCTCAACGAAAACGCGGCGCGCCTCCTTGTCAGAGCGCGAAACATCCATGGCCCCATACATGAGCGCGCCCAGTTCGTGCAGCCGGCGCTTGTGTTCCGGCGACTGTTCGGGCTCGGACCAGCTATATTCGGGCGGGTCCTGCCACTGGGCGACCTTCATCTTCTCCTGCAATTCGCGCAGCGGCGCGCCGGACAGGACCGTCCCGCGCCATGGCTGGAAATTACAGCCCGAAGGCGCAAATCGGGCGCGATCGAGAACGCCGCGCACGATGCCCAGATCGACCGGCCGGTCGGCAAATGCGCGGATAGAACGCCGCGTTGCGACCGCATCCGATACATTCACCGCTCTTCCCCTTCGAAAAGGCCGGCAAGCTGTTCGATCATCGTGCCGCCAAGCTGTTCGGCATCCATGATAGTGACCGCGCGCTTGTAGTAACGGGTCACGTCATGCCCGATGCCGATGGCGACGAGCTGGACCGGTGACTTCTTCTCGATCCAGTCGATCACCTTGCGCAAGTGCTGTTCAAGATAACCGGCGTTGTTCACCGACAGCGTCGAATCGTCGACCGGTGCACCGTCGGAAATGACCATCAGGATGCGGCGATCCTCCGGCCGGGCAAGCAGGCGCGAATGCGCCCACATCAGCGCCTCTCCGTCGATGTTTTCCTTCAGCAGCCCTTCGCGCATCATCAGGCCCAGATTGCGGCGCGCCCGCCGCCACGGCTCGTCCGCCTGCTTGTAGACAATGTGGCGCAGGTCGTTCAGCCGCCCGGGGTTCTGCGGCTTGCCCTTGGCCAGCCACTGTTCGCGGCCCTGCCCGCCCTTCCACGCGCGTGTCGTGAAGCCGAGAATCTCGGTCTTCACGCCGCAACGTTCCAGCGTGCGCGCCATGACATCGGCGCTGATCGCGGCGATCGAGATCGGGCGCCCGCGCATCGATCCCGAATTGTCGATCAGCAGCGTGACGATCGTGTCCTTGAATTCCTGGTCCCGCTCGACTTTGTAAGACAGCGAGTGGCCGGGCGAGATGACGACGCGCGCCAGACGCGCGGCATCCAGTAGCCCTTCTTCCTGATCGAAGTCCCACGACCGGTTCTGCTGCGCCATTAACCGGCGCTGCAACCGGTTGGCCAGCTTCGTGACAACGCCCTGCAACCCCTTCAGCTGCGCATCGAGGTACGTGCGCAGGCGGGTCAGTTCTTCCTCGTCGCACAGTTCCTGCGCGCCGACAATCTCGTCGAAATCGGTGGTAAAGGCGCGATAATCGAAGTCGTCGGGAATTTCCGTCCAGGGCCGGTTCGGCCGCACCGGCATCATGCCGTCCGGCTCGCCCTCTCCGGGTTCGAAGTCGGTGTCTTCCTCCTCGCCCTCGCCTTCGCCGTTCTGGTCCTCGCCCTCCCCTTCGGTGTCGTCGCTGGGCGGGGCCTGCGTGCGCGCGTCGGATTCGCTGGACCGGTCCTCCCCGGAATCCTCCTCGGTCTCCTCCTCGCCCTCGGAATCGTCGCCGCCTTCGTCAGGCTCGTTGGCATCCTCCGGCTCTACTGTGACGAGTTCGAGATGCTGCAACAGCCCGATCATCCGTTCGGAAAAGGCGCTCTGGTCATCGAGCACTTCGGCCAGCCGTGCGAAATCGTCACCGATCGCACTCTCGATCGCGGCGCGGCGCAAGTCGACGCCCCTTGCCGCGCTCTCCGGCACTGCCTCACCGGTCAGAGCCTCTCGCGCCATGAGCGCGAGCGCGGTGGCAAGCGGCACATCCTCCGCGCTTTCGGCCTTCAGGATCGGGTCGCTTGCAATCCTCCGGTCCAGCGCGGCGGCAAGATTGGCGCGCGTACCCTGCATCGCATTTGCGCCCAGTGCCTCGTACCGCACCTGTTCCAGCGTGTCGTAGACCTGCCCCGCAACCGGCTCCATCGGGCGCGACTTGCGGTGCAGGCCCGTGTCGTGGTGGCGGGTGCGAAGCGCATAGCTGTCGGCCACGCCGCGCGCGGCGGCGACCGGCCCCGCCTCCAGCTTGCGGCCCGGCATCGGCACGCGCACGGTATTGCCCGCCTGGCTGGGCGCTTCCGATGTCCAGCTGACATCGAGTTCGTGATCGCGCGCAACCGCGCGGGCCGTCACGGTCAGCGCGGTGCGGAACCTGTCGAGAGGGGACTGGTCTGCCAAGCTACTTCAATATTCCCGGTTGCTCAGAGGATGCTCTGCCCCGTCTTCGCCCAATCGGCAAGGAAGCCTTCGATACCTTTGTCGGTCAGGACATGCTTGAACAGCGCCTTGATGACCGACGGCGGCGCGGTCATCACATCGGCGCCGATCAGCGCGCTTTGCAGCACATGCGTGACGTGGCGGACAGATGCGACGAGGATTTCGGTCTCGAACGCGTAGTTGTCGTAGATCGTGCGGATGTCGCGGATCAGTTCCATGCCGTCCACGCCGTTATCGTCGTGGCGACCGACGAAGGGCGAAACGAACGTCGCGCCAGCCTTAGCGGCGAGCAGCGCCTGGTTGGCGGAGAAGCAGAGCGTGACGTTGACCATCGTACCGTCGGAGGTCAGCGCCTTGCAGGTCTTGAGCCCGTCGATCGTCAGCGGAACCTTGATGCAGACGTTGTCCGCGATCTTCCGCAGGATTTCGGCTTCCTTCATCATCGTCTCGTGATCGAGAGCGACGACTTCGGCGCTGACAGGTCCATCGACGATCGAGCAGATTTCCTTCGTCACTTCCATGAAGTCGCGGCCGGACTTGGCGATAAGCGAGGGATTGGTGGTCACACCGTCCAGCAGGCCGGTTGCGGCCAGTTCCTTAATGTCGGCGATCTCGGCAGTGTCGGCGAAGAATTTCATGGGGTCGCTCCGGGCAGGGTCGAAAGTTCGGTGATTCTGCCGGGGCTATATGTTCAAGACGCGCCGGGCGCCACCCCGCGGCACGGGCGGGGCAGCATTTCGGGCGTTCCGGTTAAAGTGATGCCGGTTCAGGCGACCCCGAACACGCCGATCAGGACAGGATCGTTGGTCGCGCGCGGATTTTCGCGAATCCACGCTTCCTCGCGGCCCATCTCGGTCCAGATCGTTTCTTCCGCCGCATCGGTCAGGCCATAGACAACGTTCGAGAGGTTCGTGCCGGTCAGCGCCGAAAGCGCGGGGCCGACGATCGGATCGCTCACCACTTTCAGCGCGTCGCCGACTTCCGGCACCATGACTTCAACCAGTCGCTGGCCCATGTTGGCGCGCAGGAAGCTGGTCGCCGCGGTGGGCTGGCCGGTGACGAGGGCGACGGCATTCTCGATCCCGACGATGCGAATCGTATCGGCAATCACGGGCGCGGCATTGATCGCCCCCTCTGCCGCGACATCGGCAAGTCCGTGATAAAGCCGGTCCTTGATGAGTCCGGAAGTGAGGATGGACGACAGTATGCCGCCCCGCGCACCAAGGAACTTGTCCAGCTGCAACCGCGCGACCTGGCTGTCGTAGAACCCGTCGGTGGCGAGCAAACGGTCAAAGGCGCGTTCCGACGAAAGCATCAGCAGTCGGCGGATCGCTTCGGTAAAGCTGAAACCGCCATAGGAAGCGCAACCCGGCAGGGCCAGTGCGGCGGCGGAAATACCCAGCCCGCCGAGAAAGGCCCGGCGGCTGGCGATGGGGCGGTTCGAAGCGTTGGGGGACAGATTCATGACGACAACTCCTGCTTGCGGGATGCGCCGGGGTGTCGCAAGCCACGGCAGCGCCCATATAGAGGGGGCGCAGATGAACCGTGTACGACTCCTTGTCCTTAACGCAGCATTAGGCCCGCTGGATTACCGCGTGCCCGATCACCTGACCGTGGAACCGGGCAGCGTGGTCGTCGCGCCGCTCGGCCCCCGGCAAGTGCTCGGGATTGCTTGGGAAAGCGAACGATTGCCGGGGGCGGAGGTTCCGGACGCGCGCCTGCGCCCGATTGTCGACGTGCTACCCGTTCCCCCGTTGCAGGCCCCGTTGCGCCGCCTGATCGAATGGACTGCCGACTATTACTGCGCCGCACCGGCGAGCGTCGCGCGCATGGCGCTGTCTTCCAGCGCGGCCTTGCGCGGCGGGGGTACGATCACCGAATACCGGCTGAGCGGAGTGATGCCACCCCGCCTTACGCCGCAACGCGATGCGGCAATCTCCGCGCTGGCCGACGAACAGGGCACGATCCGCGAACTGGCCGATCTTGCCGGCGTTTCCGAAGCGGTGTTGCGCGGGCTGGTGAATGCGGGGGTGCTGGATGCGGTGGTGGTGGAAATCGACCGCGCCTACCCGCGCGCCGATGCCGATCACGCCGCACCTGCCCTGTCTGACCTGCAAGCGGGCGTCGCGGACCGCTTCGTCGAAGCAGTGAAAGCACGCAAGTTCGCCCCGTTCCTGCTCGACGGGGTGACCGGTTCGGGCAAGACCGAAACCTATTTCGAGGCAGTGGCCCGCGCGATCCGTGACGGGCGGCAAGTGCTCGTCCTGCTTCCCGAAATCGCGCTGACCGAGAACTTCCTCAAACGCTTCGAAAGCCGCTTCGGCGTGCCGCCGGTCGTCTGGCATTCCAGCCAGAAGCAGTCCGAACGCCGCCGCGCATGGCGGCAAGTGGCCGAAGGCGGCGCACAAGTGGTGGTGGGGGCACGGTCAGCCCTGTTCCTGCCGTTCGCGAACCTCGGCCTCATCATCGTCGACGAAGCACACGAGGTCAGCTTCAAGCAGGACGATGGCGTACGTTATAACGCGCGCGATGTCGCCGTGATGCGCGCGCGGTTCGAGAAGATACCGGTCGTGCTGGCATCGGCGACGCCAGCGCTGGAAAGCCTGCAGATGGCAGAGGCGGGCATTTACGAAAAGGTCGACCTGCCCAGCCGCTTTGGCGAAGCGTCGCTGCCGGACATCGCGGTCGTCGACCTTCGCGAACAGGTTCCGCCGCGCGGGCGCTGGCTGGCCCCGCCGCTGGTTGCGGGGATCGAGGAGCGGCTGGAGCGCGGCGAACAGTCGCTGCTGTTCCTCAACCGGCGCGGTTATGCCCCGCTGACGCTGTGCCGCAATTGCGGGTTCCGTTTCCAGTGCCCGAACTGTTCGGCATGGCTGGTCGAACATCGCCTTTCGAAGCGGCTGGCCTGCCATCATTGCGGGCACCAGGTTCCCTCGCCCAGCGAATGCCCCGAATGCGGCGAAGGCGACTGCCTCACCGCCTGTGGGCCCGGCGTGGAACGCATCGCGGACGAGGTGGCGCAGATCTTTCCCGATGCGAAAACCGCCGTCGTCACCAGCGACACGCTGTCGAACCCCGAAAAGATCGCCGCCTTTGTCGAAGCGGCGGAAAACGGCGAGATCGACGTCATCGTCGGCACGCAGCTCGTCACCAAGGGTTATCATTTCCCCGAACTCACTCTGGTCGGCGTGGTCGATGCGGACCTGGGGCTGGAAGGCGGGGACTTGCGCGCCGCCGAACGGTCGTACCAGCAGATCGCGCAAGTCGCGGGCCGCGCAGGACGCGCCAGCAAACCCGGTGAAGTGCTTATCCAGACGCGCCATCCCGACGCACCTGTCATCGCGGCCCTTGCCGCCGGCGACCGCGATGCCTTCTACGAAGCGGAAACCGATGCCCGCCGCCACGCTGGCGCGCCGCCGTTCGGACGCTGGGCTGCGATCATCGTGTCGAGCGAGGACGAGGCCGAAGCGCGGGAGGCGGCCCGTATCATCGGCAACGCAGCGCCGCGCCTTGACGACCTTGCCGTGTTCGGCCCCGCGCCCGCGCCGCTTTCCCTGCTGCGTGGCCGGTACCGCTATCGCCTGCTTATCAACGCCCGCCGCTCCGCTGCCCTGCAACAGGCCATCCGCGACTGGATATCGGCGCTTGAATTCGCCCCCGGGGTGCGGATCGGCATCGACATCGATCCCTACAGCTTCGTCTGAGCCTTCTCTTTCTCGCGCGCGAGAAGCTGCGCCTTTATCTCGCTGCCATAGGCATAGCCGCCGACAGTTCCGTCGGATCGCACCACACGGTGGCACGGGATAAGCACGGCGACATTGTTGGCACCATTGGCGCTTCCCGCCGCGCGCACCGCCTTCGGCTTGCCGGCAGCGGCGGCGAGTTCGGCATAAGTGCGCGTCTCGCCAGCAGGTATCTTGCGCAGCTCGGCCCAGATCCGTTCCTGAAACGCAGTGCCCTGCACGTCCAGCGGGATGTCCGGCGTGGTGGCCGGTTGTTCGACCGCGGCAACGACTTGGCTGACGAGCTTTTCGAACTCCGCCCCGCCCTCCGCCAGTTGGGCAGCGGGGAAACGGTCTTGCAAGTCGCCTTCTCCTTCACCGAACGACAGGCGGCACACGCCTTTATCCGTCGCCGCGACAAGGATCGTGCCGAGGCTCGTCTGCGCAGTGGCCCAATGGATCGTCACGCCAGCACCGCCGTTCGCCCATGCCGATGGCGTCATGCCCAGCCTTCCCTTCGCCTGTTCGTAGAATCGGGAGGCCGAGCCATAGCCTGCCTCCATGATCGCGCCGGTAACATCGCCATCACTTAAACCGTCACGCGCCCGTTCCAACCGCAAGGCGCGGCCATATGCGGCTGGCGTCAGGCCGGTGGCATGCCGGAACACGCGCGAAAAATGATCGGGCGAATACCCGACCTTCTCCGACAGCTCGGCAAGCGACATCCGCTCCCCCGCCCCCTTCAACAGTGCAATCGCCCGCTCCACGGCAACGGCATCGCGCGCCGCCTCGTCCGGCTTGCAGCGCAGGCACGGGCGGAAGCCACGCGATTCGGCTTCGTCATTTCCGCTGGCGAGAAAGAAGTTCTCCGGCCTCGGCCGGCGCGCGGAACAGCTGGGGCGGCAATATATCATCGTCGTCGTGACGCAGACCACGAAGCGCCCGTCATAAGATCGGTCGCGGCGAGCAAAAGCATCCAGCGCTTCCCGCTCCGGCGGCATCTTCAAGGCTTCGGTCGTATCCATTGGCCTTTCATAACGCGGCAGCAATGCAACGCGCATCCCGAAACATGCGGGCAAAACCAAATTCGCCCCTGCCTTCCGGCCCTCGTATCGGCTAACAGCACCGCCCATGGCCCTGCCGCGACTGTTCCGCATTCCCTTTGCCACCATCCGCATCGCGTTGTGCGCGATCGTGCTTGCCTGCACGTCCCTGATTCTCGCGCCCGTCCCTGCCCGCGCCGACAGCGCCGATATCAATGCCGCCGCACGCTCTGTCGTGCGCGTCGTCATCGTCCTGCGCGACAATTCGGGTTATGACGTGATCGGCCACGGCACCGGCTTTGCCGTCACGCCGACGCTGATCGTCACCAACGCGCACGTACTCGCTCCCTTGCTGGAGGATGACCGGCTGCGCCTCGGCGTCGTACCGGCACAGGGCAGGACCGGCTATTTCGCCCGGATCAAGCGTGTGTCGAGCGATGTAGACCTTGCCCTGATCGAGCTGACCGAAAAGGCCAGTCTGCCGGTTTCCACACTCTATAACGGACGGGTAGAGGACGGATCGGACGTCTTTGCCGTCGGCTACCCCGCCAACGTGGACGAAGCGCTGGGCCTCGGCCTCAACGGTCTCGTCTCGCCGCAGGCCCCGGTAAAGTCGCGCGGGCAGGTTTCCGGCGGGCGCACGTCCAGCCAGTTCGACACGATCCTGCACACTGCCCCCATCGGCACCGGCAATTCGGGCGGCCCGCTGCTCGATGCCTGTGGGCGCGTGGTCGGCGTGAACAGCTTCGGCACGATCAGCGACAATGGCTCCGACTCCGAATTCTACTTCGCGGTATCCATGCGCGAACTGGGCCCTTTCCTGCGCAAGGCGGGGGTTGCGGCACACAGCAATTCGCTGCCCTGCCAAAGCCTGTCGGATTTCGATGCCGACGAACGGGCGCGCCAGTTGCGCGAAGCGGCGGCGAATCAGGCCCGCGCCGAAGCAGCAGCCGCCGAACGCCGGCTGAAGGCGGAACGCGCATCCCGCCGCGCCGAACTCAACGCTCTCGACGAACGGGAAACGCTTGTCGGGCTGGCCGGGCTGATGCTGGTGCTGATGGTGCTGGGCGCGGTTGGCGGCATGCATTTCTATGACAAGGACGAGAGGGAGCAGGGGCTGGCCTGCGCGATCTTCGCCCTGTTGTGCTTTGTCGGGATTCTCGCGGCGTGGTTCTCCCGCCCCACCGTGGACGAGATCGAGGAACGGTCCGCCGCCGCCGAACGCGCCGCGATGGCCGAAGTACCGGACGGCGCCCCCGCCGATTCGCTGGTCGACAAGGGACGCTTCGTCTGCCGCTTCAAGCCGGAACGCAGCCGCGTCACCGTTTCCTCCTCGCAGGACGTATCGTTGCAGTGGTCGCCCGACGGATGCGTGAACGAACGCAACCAGTACGGCATGTCCAGCGGCAACTGGTCGCGCATCGTGGTGTCTGACAGTGAACAGACGGTGTCGGTCAACCGCTACGATCCGCAAGGCCGAGTCTATTCGATCGACCGCTATCTTCTCGACCTTCCGGTGATGGAGGCGGTGCGCAAGGCGCGGGCGCAGTATCAGGCTCCGGCATGCGACGCAGGGGCGGAAGCCGCGACGCAGCTTGGCGAAAACCAGGAAGCGATTCGCGCTCTGCTGCCAAAATCACCCAACGAACGGCTCGTCTTCACGTGCGAACCGGCCCCGACAGCGGCCAAAACAGGGGCAAAAGGCGACTGATCCTGCCGCGAAGCCCTGCCAAAACCGTGATTTGCCGCGGTGCATGGCGCGTTTTTGCAATAGCGTGATATTAGGCCAAGGGCTTGGTTGTCATTTGCCGGTTTCGTTGCTAGGCGCGCCGCGAAGAAGGATACCCCTGCCGCCACGCCCGAAGGTCGCATTACCCATGCGACGGGATGGGCAAGCCTTGCGGTGGGTCGTTTCCGGTAAATGAAAAGGGAAATGACGCGCGTGGAACTTTCCGGCGGCATTACGGCCAGTCTCGCAGGACGCTACGCCTCGGCGTTGTTCGATCTTGCGGTCGAGCAGAATCAGGTAACGGCGGTAGAGGGCGACCTTGAACGCCTGAGCGACGCGATTGCGGCATCGGCCGATCTTGCCGCCCTGCTGAAAGACCCGGAAGTATCGCGCAAGGCGGCCGGTTCCGCCGTCGCTGCGGTTGGCGCCCACCTCGGCCTTGCCGACCTCACCGCCAAGTTCCTCGGCACGCTGGCTGAAAACCGCCGCCTTGCCGCCCTTCCCGACATGATCCGTGCGTTTCACGCCATCGCCGCTGCCCAGCGCGGCGAAGTGACCGCACAAGTCACCAGCGCCCACGCGCTGACCGACACCCAGCTTGCCGCGCTGACCGCGAAGCTCACGGCCCGCGAAGGCCGCGACGTCAAGGTCCGCACGAGCGTCGACCCCTCGATCCTGGGCGGACTGGTCGTGAAGATCGGTTCGCAGCAGATCGACGGTTCGATCCGCACCCGTCTCAATTCCCTCGCCCAGGCGATGAAGGGCTAAGGCCCAAACCAAAAAAGGCTGTACACGATGGATATCCGCGCCGCAGAAATCTCGAAGGTCATCAAGGACCAGATCGCCAATTTCGGCACCGAGGCACAGGTCAGCGAAGTCGGCAGCGTGCTGTCGGTCGGTGACGGCATCGCCCGCATCCACGGTCTAGACAAAGTCCAGGCCGGCGAGATGGTCGAATTCACCGGTGGCATTCAGGGCATGGCCCTGAACCTCGAAGCCGACAACGTGGGCGCCGTGATTTTCGGCTCCGACGCCACCATCAAGGAAGGCGATCAGGTCAAGCGCACCGGCACCATCGTCGACGTTCCCGTCGGCAAGGGCCTGCTGGGCCGCGTCGTCGACGCGCTGGGCAACCCGATCGACGGCAAGGGACCGCTGACCGACGTCACCCGCGCCCGCGTGGAAACGAAGGCTCCGGGCATCATCCCGCGCAAGTCGGTTCACGAACCCGTGCAGACAGGCCTCAAGGCTATCGACGCACTGGTTCCGATCGGCCGCGGCCAGCGCGAGCTGATCATCGGTGACCGCCAGACCGGCAAGACCGCCGTCGCCATCGACACCTTCATCAACCAGAAGGAAGCCAACCAGGGCGATGACGAAGGCAAGAAGCTTTACTGCATCTACGTCGCCGTCGGCCAGAAGCGTTCGACCGTTGCGCAGATCGTGCGTCAGCTCGAAGAAAACGGCGCGATGGAATACTCGATCGTCGTCGCCGCAACCGCTTCGGAGCCTGCTCCGCTGCAGTACCTCGCGCCCTACACCGGTGCTGCGATGGGCGAATTCTTCCGCGACAACGGCATGCACGCCGTCATCGTTTATGACGACCTTTCCAAGCAGGCCGTCGCCTACCGCCAGATGTCGCTCCTCCTCCGCCGCCCGCCGGGCCGCGAAGCTTACCCGGGCGACGTTTTCTACCTGCACAGCCGTCTGCTCGAGCGTGCGGCAAAGCTGAACGAAGAGAACGGCGCTGGCTCGCTCACCGCTCTCCCGATCATCGAAACGCAGGCAGGCGACGTGTCGGCCTACATTCCGACCAACGTGATCTCGATCACCGACGGCCAGATCTTCCTTGAAACCGGCCTGTTCTATCAGGGCGTGCGTCCGGCGATTAACGTCGGCCTCTCGGTTTCGCGCGTCGGCGGCTCGGCCCAGACGAAGGCGATGAAGAAGGTCGCCGGCTCGATCAAGCTGGAGCTGGCCCAGTACCGCGAAATGGCCGCCTTCGCGCAGTTCGGTTCGGACCTCGATGCCGCAACGCAGAAGCTGCTTAACCGCGGTGCGCGCCTGACCGAACTCCTCAAGCAGCCGCAGTTCTCGCCGCTGCCGTTCGAGGAACAGGTCGTTTCGATCTTCGCCGGCACCAACGGCTACCTCGATGGCATCGCCGTCGACGCAGTCACCCGCTACGAAGCCGAAATGCTGAGCTACATGCGTTCCGAGCACGCCGCCGTTCTCGGCGAAATCCGCTCGACGCAGAAGTTCGAGGGCGAGACGAAAGACAAGACCGTCGCCGCACTCGACAAGTTCGCCAAGCAGTTCGCCTGAGCCCCAAGAGACACTTAACTAGGGAGCCGTCATGGCCTCTTTGAAGGAACTCAAGGGTCGGATCACCTCGGTCAAGTCGACCCAGAAGATCACGAAGGCCAAGCAGATGGTCGCTGCGGCCAAGCTGCGCAAGGCACAGGCGCGGGCCGAAGCCGCCCGCCCCTATGCCGAGCGTTTGACCGCGGTCATGGCCAGCCTTGCCAGCAAGGTGGGCGGCGAAAACGCGCCCAGGCTGCTGGCCGGCACCGGCTCTGAGAAGCGTCACCTGCTCGTTGTCGTCAACACCGACAAGGGCCTGTGCGGCGGTCTCAACTCGAACATCGTGCGCGCGGCAAGTGCCAAGGCACGCGAACTGGTCGCAGCGGGCAAGGACGTCGAGCTCTACCTCGTCGGCCGCAAGGGTCGTGCGCCGCTGAAGCGCAACTTCCCCGAACTGATCGGCGCGAACTACGATACCTCGCAAGTGCGCGAACCCGGTTTCGAGGAAGCCGAGCAGATCGCCAGCGAAGTGATCGGCATGTTCGAGGACGGCAAGTTCGACGTTGCCCACCTCGTCTACCCGATTTTCAAGTCGGCACTGGCGCAGGACCCGACGGTTCAGCAGATCGTTCCCGTCCCCGCTCCCGAAGCGGCTGCGTCGGACGATGCCGGCGCGGTCGTGGAATACGAACCGGGCGAGGAGGAAATCCTCGAGGAACTGCTTCCGCGCTACGTCAAGACGCAAATCTTCGGCGCACTGCTGGAAATCGCGGCATCCGAACAGGGCGCCTCGATGACCGCGATGGACAACGCGACGCGCAACGCGGGCGACCTGATCCAGAAGCTGACCATCCAGTACAACCGCAGCCGTCAGGCCGCGATCACCACCGAACTCGTTGAAATCATCGCGGGCGCCGAAGCGCTCTGATTGAAGGCAAGGAAACAACCATGGCCACCGCAGCTCCCGTGCTAGACAGCACCAGCAACATTCCCGCCCAGGGCAAGATCAGCCAGATCATCGGCGCCGTCGTCGACGTGACGTTCGAAGGCGAACTGCCCGCGATCCTCACCGCGCTGGAAACTCGCAACGGCGACAACAAGCTCGTCCTCGAGGTTGCACAGCACCTTGGCGAAAACACCGTCCGCACCATCGCGATGGACGGCACCGACGGCCTTACACGCGGTCAGCCGGTCAGCAACACCGGCGCGCAGATCTCGGTTCCGGTCGGTCCCAAGACGCTCGGCCGCATCATGAATGTCGTCGGCGAGCCGATCGACGAGCGTGGCCCCGTCGGCGCGGAAATGACCGCACCGATCCATGCCGAAGCACCGGAATTCATCGACCAGTCGACCGAGGCAGCGATCCTCGTCACCGGCATCAAGGTCATCGACCTTCTCGCCCCTTACGCCAAGGGCGGCAAGATCGGTCTGTTCGGCGGCGCCGGCGTCGGCAAGACGGTTCTTATCCAGGAACTCATCAACAACATCGCGAAGGGCCACGGCGGCGTGTCCGTGTTCGCCGGCGTTGGTGAACGTACCCGCGAAGGTAACGACCTCTACCACGAGTTCCTCGACGCAGGCGTTATCGCCAAGGACGCCGACGGCAACGCCACTTCGGACGGTTCGAAGGTCGCTCTCGTCTTCGGCCAGATGAACGAGCCCCCGGGCGCACGTGCCCGCGTCGCCCTGTCGGGTCTGACGATGGCCGAATACTTCCGCGACCAGGAAGGCCAGGACGTCCTGTTCTTCGTCGACAACATCTTCCGCTTCACGCAGGCAGGTGCGGAAGTGTCCGCACTTCTCGGCCGTATTCCTTCGGCCGTGGGCTATCAGCCGACCCTGTCGACCGACATGGGCCAGCTGCAGGAACGCATCACCTCGACCACCAAGGGCTCGATCACCTCGGTCCAGGCCATCTACGTTCCCGCCGACGACCTTACCGACCCGGCCCCTGCTACCTCGTTCGCTCACCTTGACGCGACGACCACGCTGAACCGTGCGATCTCCGAACTCGGCATCTACCCGGCGGTTGACCCGCTGGACTCGACCAGCCGCGTTCTCGAACCGCGCGTCGTCGGCCAGGAGCACTACGACACGGCTCGCCGCGTTCAGGAAACGCTGCAGAAGTACAAGTCGCTCCAGGACATCATCGCGATTCTCGGCATGGACGAGCTTTCGGAAGAAGATAAGCTCACCGTCGCCCGCGCGCGCAAGATCCAGAAGTTCCTGTCGCAGCCGTTCCACGTCGCCGAAGTCTTCACCGGCATCTCGGGCAAGTTCGTCCAGCTCGAAGACACGGTGAAGTCGTTCAAGGCTGTCGTCGACGGTGAATACGATCACCTGCCGGAAGCCGCGTTCTACATGGTCGGCGGTATCGACGAAGCGGTCGCCAAGGCCAAGAAGATGGCCGAGGACGCCTGATCATGGCTCTGCACTTCGAACTCGTTACGCCGGCCAAGCTGGTCCGCTCCGAAGACGTTCACATGGTGGTCGTCCCCGGTTCGGAAGGCGAGTTCGGCGTGCTGGAGGGGCACGCGCCCTTCATGTCCACCATTCGTGACGGTGCGGTGCAGGTCTACAAGACCGCCGGCAGCGCTCCGGAAGAAATCATGGTCCAGGGTGGTTTCGCCGAAGTCGGCGATGCCGGCCTGACGGTTCTTGCCGAACACGTCAGCGAATAAGGCTATCCTGACCTGAAGCAAAAGGGCGTCCCTGCGGGGGCGCCCTTTTTCATTATGGCGTTCAGGTTCCGCTTGCCGCGAGCCCCGCAAGCACGGCCTTTCGCCCGGGTGTACGTCTTGCGGCCTGCGCAAAAACTTCCGCCGCTTCGTCCTTGCAGCCAAGCCCCGTCAGGACTTCGCCCAATATCTCCAGAGAAGGCTTGGCAATCACGGGCGGGCCATAGTGGACCGGCATGGCCAGTTCGATCGCCACCGCCTCGCGCAGCGCCTCCAGCGCCGCATCCGAATTCCCGGTGGCAAGCGCGGAAATGCCCTTGGCCTGCGCCAAGACGACCTCGACCTCGCGCCCTTCACCGGCCCGCTTCGCCTCGTCCATCGCACCCAGCACTTCGGCGCCGAACGCCTTCACATCCGACGCCGACGTTGCCGCCGCTGTCGCATCATCCGCGTGATAGGCCGCCAGCAACCGGCCATAGGCATCGTGAAGGCGATAATCGGCCTTCAGCCGCCGCCACGGCAGGTCTTCGGGGACTTTCCACGTGCCGGTGTCTGCCGCATCCATCATCTGGACATAGAACGCACTACCCAGTGCCAGCCGGCCTTCCAGCTTGCCGTCACCCGGCTGAGCGGCGATCTGCTCCATCGCGCGCATCCAGCAACCGTCGATATATTCGCGCGCTTTCGCGTCCTCGCCCGATTGCAGGTATCCGTAGACCAGCCACGAGTGGGCATGGCCGCACCATGTCTTGGTCTTGCCCTCTGCCGCAGCCTCGCGGTCGCTGGCCAGAACCGAGGCATGGTTGGCGTCCACCGTTTCGGGCCACATGCCGAGCGCCACGAAAATGTGGGAGTTCATGTGCAGCGCATGGGCCGCACCGGGGGCAACCTTGCCGTAACGCCGCGCCGCGCGAAGCCCCAGCGGCGCGTGATCGGGATCGTCGTAGGAATGGATCATGTAGTGCAGGACGCCGGGGTGATCCGGATGCGCGGGGAAAACTTCCTCCAGAATGGCTGCCGATCGCATGTACGCGGCCACATCCCGCCCTTCATGCTCGGCGGCAAGGATGGCCAGCGCATGGAACGCGGCAGCATCGACATCGTCCGGCCAGCGGCGCTGGATGTCGGCCATCACGAGGATATAGGCGTCGTCTCGCTCCTGCTCCGTCCCTTCGCCGAACTGCACGTCCAGCGCTGCGAGATAGGCCCGCTCACGCTCCGTCCCCGCCTTGGCCGCACGCCCCTCTGGCGTAGCAGCGAGCTTGGCAAGTATCGCATTCGCCGCCGCCGGATCTTCCCAGTCCCACAGCGAATAGCTCTTGGTCAGTGCCTCTCCCCAATAGGCCATGGCGAAGTCGGGATCGATCTTCTGTGCTTCCTGGAACGCCTTTTCGGCATGGTCGAACTCGAAACTGTGCAGCAGCGCCAGTCCTCGCTGGAACGGGGCCTGCGCTTCCGCTGCACCCGAGTTCGGAAAATCGACCACGCCAAGGGCGAGTATCTCGCCATCCCCCGCCTCCTGCGCCTGCACGACGGGTGCCGCAGCCGCCAGTGCAATACCGATCAGCAATGTTCTAGAAATGCCCATGGTCACAATCCCCCCCGATCTCGATATGCCCTATCCTGTGCCCGTGCATCAGCGCTGTCCAGCCCATGGTCGCTTCGCCGCAACCGCAGGCTCGGCCTGCCCCGCATTTCCGGAATGGTTAATCTGCAATTCACCGCCAGAAGCCGGATGTGCCCTTGCGTGCCACGGGGCGGTCCCCCCTCCCCCTCCCCCGCCCCGTGGTGCGAACCGAAATGAAATAGAGGACATCAGATGCTCAAACAGATCACGATCACGGCAATGGTCGCCGCTCTGGCCCTTCCCGTCGCGGCACAGGCTCAGGACGTGGAGACCGATACGACCGTGAAGGCCAATGCAAATGCGAGCGAGACCGGCAAGGAAGCCTCCACCGACGTAGGGGCCGATGCATCGGTCAGCGCAGGTGAACTGGCCGAAACCGCAAAGGAGAATGGCGCC
The DNA here is from genome assembly GCF_001634625.1 of Croceicoccus bisphenolivorans. Lineage (GTDB taxonomy): Bacteria > Pseudomonadota > Alphaproteobacteria > Sphingomonadales > Sphingomonadaceae > Croceicoccus > Croceicoccus bisphenolivorans. The sequence continues at coordinate 105,750 of NZ_LRSE01000012.1, forward strand.
GCCGTCGCAGACAGCGCCAAGCAAACCGGTGAGGTCGTCACCGACACGGCTCGTTCGACAGCGGATGGCGCGCTCGACCGTGCCGGGTCGATTGGCGGATCAGTGGGTGGATCGGTTGGCACAGGCGCAACCGGCTCCATCGGCAATGGCGCAGGCGCTGCCTCCGGCAATCTTGGTGCGGGCGTCGGCGGCGCAATCGGCAAGTAACCGGCCCTGACAGGCAGTCCCAGCGGGCGCGCGTTCCGATACCGGGATGCGCGCCCTTTGCCGTGATTGCGCAAAAATACCTATGGCATTGAACACCTGATCTTAACCCTGTTGCGGCTATGCTGTGCCGATCAAGAAAGGTCGCCAGCCCATGTCATTCGATTACACATCCGAGCAATCATTCTCCCGCCAGGCCATGACGCGGCGGCTGAACGATCGCCTGGATTCCGACAGGCAGGTCGATTGCCGGGCAGATGGAAAGACTTTCCACGGGGTGCTTTATAACGTTTCGGTCACCGGCTGCATGCTGGAGATTCCGATGAACCGCATTTCGCAGGGCGAGCGAGTGCACCTGAAGACCGACGGCGATATCCGCATTTCCGGCATGGTTATCTGGCAGAACGAATGCAACGCGGGGGTGCGGTTCGACCAGCCGCTGCACGAGGCTGTCGTCCGCTTCCTCGGCTACGATCCCGGCAAAAACACGATGCTGCTGCCGACAGACCGCTTCGGCCGCCCCTTGCCCAAGCTGCGCGGCAACGATCGTCCGCTTACCAAGATCAGGTAAGGCGCTCCGGTCGGGATTGTCTGGCGGGGAAAGTGCGGTATTATGGCGCAAATGCACCAAGCGCTTACCGGTTGAAAAGCCTACCTAAGCGCCATGGGAAGAACGAATCTTAGGCATGGACTGGAAAGGGAGCTGTCCCACTTGCTGGGCGAGCTTCATGCTTCGGAGCGAGAGTACGACGAGCTCCGAGCAGCATTGCGCCGGATGATCCCGCTTCGTCAAAATATCCGGGACCTGAAGCGCCTTGTAGAAGCATCAGAAATGTTGCTGCTGCACATCCATCCCAACTGGGACGGACGCCAGATCAAGCCGTCGAGGGCCAGAACTTGGAAGTCGCCCTTTAAGCCGGGAGATCAAGGGCAATTCGCGCTTTCCATCCTGCGTGAGGCTCAGGACTGGCTTCGTCCTCGCGAGGTCGCTGAGCTCATGCTTAGGCGGATAGAGCATGATCCTGACGATGACGACACCTTGCACCGCTTGGCAAACTCGGTCGGAAATTACTTCAAGAAATATGAAGGCGAACTCGTCGAATCACGAGGATCGTTTGCGAAGGAATGGAGGGTAATTCAGTTATAACCCCCAAAACTATCAAAACTAATGTGACAAAATGCGATTTTCTCACTCGGAGTCCCGCAGAAAACTGCCAATACTTATGTGACGAAACAAACCTGTTTACATTCTATATAAATCTGCATTCTTCCTTTGCTGCGATTAAGCAAAGGAGGTTATTTCGCAGCACTTTTTGCTCTCTTCGAAGGCAAGGACGCTTAGCTTTAAGCGCATCCATACCCTTACCGACGAAGAGGCGTATGCTGAGTTCGTCGCACTTCGCTTTGCGGAGAATAATGGAGAACCCTTTTGTCCCAAGTGTGGGGGCACTCACCTCTATCACGTGTCGACGCGCCGCCGTTGGAAATGCGCGAATAAATCCTGCGGCGCTGCATTTTCGGCTACATCGGGTACGATCTTTCAGGATCGAAAATTGCCGTACCGTGATCTCCTGCTGTTGGTCGCTCACTTTGTGATCGAGCCGAAGGGTATCTCCGCGATTCGGATCAGTGAGCTTCTCGAAATTTCTTACAAAAGCGCCTTTGTCATCCTGCATAAATTGCGGGAGGTAGTTACGGCACATCAATCGTCTTTTCGCCTGAGCGGAGAGGTGGAAATCGATGCCCTTCACTGTGGCGGTTATGTGAAACCGGGCACCGACAACCCATCGCGTCGCAACCGCCGCCGCCTCAATCGCAACAAAGAAAAAGCGAAGGTGGTTATGGTTGCCCGCGAGCGCTCCGGGCGATCGCGAGCATTCATGGTCTCCCACGAGAGCAAGATGCCCGACATCCTGCCGGACGTAGTGGAGGATGGCTCGTTCATCTTTTCTGATTCATTTAGTGGCTCATCAAAGATCGGAGCGCGCTTCCAAGCATTCAGGGTCAACCACTCGAAGCAATATGCTGATGGTTGGATTTCGACGAACCATGCTGAGTCATTCTTTTCCCGGCTTCGGCGCGTTGAACTTGGTACACACCACAAGATCGCTGGCCCCTACACGCTTTACTACGCAAATGACGCCTGCTGGCGCGAGGACAACCGCAGGGTCGACAGCGCAACCCGGTACTCGCGGGTGCTTGCACTTGCGGGAAGCCATCCCGTTTCCCGGCAGTGGAAGGGCTATTGGCAGCGCCGGAACGAAGCAGCATGATGACCCTATATCTCATCCACTTAAAGGGCCAGCGGGAGCCAATCTTTTTCAAATTGGACTGTCCCAGCGTTGAGCATTTGGTCGAGCTTGCCACCCAGTCTCGATACCTGATCGGCAACTCTGCACCATGAATAGCCATATAGAATTATCCACGCTAAGCCTGACACTATGAGTCAGTTCTCGCGCATAACTACGGTCACCGCATTCATCGATTGGAACTCGCAAATTCACGCCGCTCGTGCAGTGAAGCGTCCCGGGTTTTCCGGAGGCTCCT
>NZ_LRSE01000013.1 GCF_001634625.1 Croceicoccus bisphenolivorans
GGTTTTTGAGAATTGGCGCACCCGACAGGATTCGAACCTGTGGCCTCTGCCTTCGGAGGGCAGCGCTCTATCCAGCTGAGCTACGGGTGCTTCGTTCCAACGTGGAACGGGGCAGGCGCTTAGCAGGCGGATCTGGCGCTTGCCAGTGTTTTTACCGCACGGAGCTTCGCGTTAGGGTTTTTTCAATCACGTGATGCCACGTTAACCTTCATGAGCGCGATGCCCGACTTTCCGATGGACGATTCCGGCAGCCCGACGGGTTGCGAGGAAGATGTCCTGTCCGCCCGCTGGGCTGCGATGCACCAGGCTGCCGATGCCATCGCCAAGATGATCGGCAAGGACATCGCGGGTGCGGAACGTGCGATCAGCCTCTATCCCGTCGCCTTGGCCGACAGGCAATCCGCCGAAATCGCGGAAGCGACGGATGACCTGTGCACGATGATGCAGCAGGGCGTGTTCGCGATCCTGCGCGCACGGGAAAACGGCGCGGAAGCCAAAGTCGCTGCCAAGGCACTGCTCAACCGCTTCGAAACGCGCCGCCGCGCGCTTCTCGCCGACGAGGAAAATCCCGAAGACCTCGCCGCCTGATTCGCTGCCGTGAACCTGTGGCGAGCCGATATGGGCTTGCCATGTTCACATTTCGTTCCGTATTGTTCGGTGCATGGCCGATTCTGCTCATGCCCTCCCGCTCGATGCTGCCAACGAACCTGTCGCACTGGCCGGTGCGGCCGCGGTTGCGCGGGGCATCGGCAGGCTGCTGGCCCGCAACGATATCTGGACGATCCCGGAAATGCCGCTCGCCGGCGGGCGCAGGGCGGACCTGATGGGCATCGATTCGCGTGGCCACGTCATCATCGTGGAGATCAAGGTTTCCCGCGCGGACCTGATGGGCGATGGGAAGTGGACCGATTACCTTGACCATTGTGACCGTTTCTACTGGGGTCTGTCGCCCGATCTGGACAGGCAGTGCCTCGAAACCGCCGATTTCCATCCGGACCGTTGCGGCGTGATCGTGGCTGACAGCTATGACGCGGAAATCCTGCGCCCTGCCCCTCTGCTCAAGCTGGCCGCCGCGCGCCGCAAGGTCGAGGTGGAGCGGCTCGCCCGTTGCGCCCTTCGCCGCCGGCACGTCGATTTCGACCCGCATTGCGCGACATGGGGCGGCGAATACGCAGGATAGCAGCGGCACATCCGCGCCCGCCGCCTTTTCGCCGCCGTGCATAGCAGGTAAGGCCCTGTGCCATGGCTGACGGGTTTTCCCAGACTGCAATCCTTGCCGCGATCGCATCTGCCCTTGCGATGAGCGCGATCGTCGCCGTGCGATACCTGCTGTCCAGCGGCGGATTCGCTCTCGCCACGCGGGCGGTAAGGCCCGGCCTTTACGAACGGCTTGGCCCGCAGATCGGGTCGGAGATCCGCTGGTCGCTGCTTTCCGCGCTGATCTACGGCGTGCCGGCGGGCGTCGTCGCATGGGGCTGGCAGGAACATGGCTGGACCCGCATCTACACAGACGCAGCCGCCTTCCCGCTGTGGTGGATGCCGGTTTCGCTGCTCGTCTACCTCTTCGCGCACGACACGTGGTTTTACTGGACCCACCGGTGGATGCATGCGCCCCGCCCGTTCCGCATCGCCCACGCCGTGCACCATGCCAGCCGCCCGCCCACGGCGTGGGCCGCGATGGCGTTTCATCCGATCGAGGCGGTGACCGGCGCGGTGGTGATACCTGCCCTTCTCTTCATCGTGCCGATCCACGTCGTGATGCTGGGCCTGGTGCTGACGATCATGACGGTGATGGGCGTCACCAACCACATGGGGTGGGAGATATTTCCTCGCGCGCTTGTTCATTCGCGCTTAGGGGGCGGTCTGATAACCGCGAGCCATCACCAGCTTCATCACGAGAAATATCGATGCAACTACGGCCTCTACTTCCGCTTCTGGGACCGGCTGTGCGGAACCGACGCAGGGGTGGCGCAGCCGGGATGGGACGGGCGATGACGGCGCGCAGGCGCGCCCTTCTGCTCCCGCTGGCTGCCCTGCCGCTGCTGGGGGCGACGCCGCGTCACGGGGTCGATATCACGGTTACGGTCAGCCACATGCGCTCTGTCGACGGGCTGGTTTCGGCCTGTCTGGCGGCCGGCAAGTCTGAATTTCCCGATTGCGACGATGGCGGCGCCATGAACCTGACGCTGCCGGCCGGACAGGCGCGCGAATTCTCTTTCCGCAATGTCGCGCCGGGGCGCTATGCCATCGCCCTGCTGCATGACGAGAACGGAAACGGCAAGATCGACAAGGCCCTGATGATCCCGAAGGAAGGCTTCGGCTTTTCACGCGATGCAAAGATCATGATGGGCCCGCCGCCGTTTTCCGCCGCCGCCTTCGAAGTCGCGGACGAAGACCAGAGCCAGCCGATCAAGATGCGCTACATCCTTTAAGGGAAATCCGTTTGCAACAGCCGCTCCTCCTGCGTTCCGTCCTCTACATGCCCGGTTCTAACGGTCGGGCCATCAACAAGGCCCGCACCCTGCCGGCAGACGCGGTCGTGATGGACCTTGAAGACGCGGTCGCGCCGGAGGCCAAGGCAGAGGCACGCAAGACGATCGCGGCCGAACTTCACGCAGGCGGCTTCGGCACGCGCTACCGCGTCGTGCGGATCAATGCCCTGTCCACCGGCTGGGGCGACGACGACCTTGCGGCGCTGGCGGGCGTGCCGCTGGACGCGATCCTTGCACCCAAGGTGGACAGTGCCGCCGACATTGCCGTCCTTGCCGAGCGGATGGCAGCAGCGGGAATCGGGCCGGATGTCGCGCTGTGGGTAATGATCGAAACGCCCGCTTCTATCCTGAACCTTTCGGAAATCGCCGCTAGCGCGGCCACCACGCCGCTCGCCGGTTTCGTGCTGGGCCTCAACGATCTGGCCAAGGATACCGGCATCGCGCAACTGCCGGGCCGCGCCGCGTTCCAGCCGGTTCTGACGATGAGCGTGATCGCGGCGCGCGCCAACGGCCTGATCGTGCTGGACGGCGTGTGCAACGCGATTGACGACGAGGCGCGTTTCGCAGCCGAATGCGAACAGGCGCAGAGCGGCGGTTTCGACGGCAAGACGCTGATCCATCCCAGTCAGGTCGCCCCGGCAAACCGCGTATTCGCCCCGTCCGATGCGGAAATTGCCGAAGCGCAAGCCATCGTTGCCGCCTTTGCCGATCCGGCCAATGCCGGGGTGGGCGCCCTGCGGGTCAATGGCAAGATGGCCGAGCGGCTGCACCTAGTTCAGGCGGAGCGCTGCATCGCTCGGGCCGAGGCGATCTCGAACCGAGACTGATCCCCGCGCGAAACAGGGTTAATTTTAACACCCCGTTTACCCTTCCGCTCCATAATCGGCAGTTCAAGCCGGGATTGTCCCGGGACTCGATCGTGGGGACGGGTATGGATCAACCAAGAGGCGGCTTTCGCGCACTGGCTGAAAGCTGGCGCTGGCACGGCTACGGCGAGATGGACCTGTCCGATGACAGTCACGACACCGCCGTGCTGGACCCCGCGCGCGACCGCGACACCGATTCCGACACCCAGTCGCCGCCCCCGCCCGCCATCGGGCAGGACGAGAGGCGCATGCAAGTGCGCGCCTACAACCTGTGGGCCGAACTGCTGGCCGATCGCAGTTTTCCCGACATCGGCAAGTTCGATCCCAGGGACAATGCGGACTTCGGCGAATATGCCGTCCTGCTCGATTTCTCGACCGGGATCGACGATCCGATGGTGCTGCATCTGGGCGCAAGGCTTGCGGGCGAATGCGGCGTTGCCGGGGGCAGCGACTTCACCGGCCAACTGTCCGACGTGCCCGCTGGATCTCTGATTTCGCGCATCACCGATCACTACGTCCAGATCCTTGCGCGCCAGTCGCCGATCGGGTTCGAAGCCGAATTCGTGAACCGGCACGGCAAGCTGATCGTCTATCGCGGCATCCTGCTTCCCTTTTCCAGCGACGATCGCAACATCGATCACATCTACGGTGTGCTGAACTGGAAGGAAGTGGCCGACACGCCGCTTTGCGCCAAGCTGGCCGCCGATCTGTCGGGAGTTCTTGGCGGGGAATTCGCTGAGGCCGACCAGAAAGTCGACCCCCTGCCCGCGCCGCTGTCACGCCGTCTTCGCGCGATGACGCCGACGGGGTTCGACCAGTTGTCGGACGACGGCCCGGAATTTACCCTGCTGATGGCGCGGCGCCTGGCTTCGGGCAATGTCGTCCTGCTGGGCGAAGTGCCGTTCGATCCCCTGTTGATGAAACGCGCGGCGGACAAGCTGGAAGATCGCTGAACCGCACTGGCCCGCAACGGCAACGGTTGCAGTCAAAATGCCAAGCGCTTAAGCCCCTGTTCAGTGCCCGGAACGCAATCCGTGCCGCAAACGACGATGCGCAAAGCCCTTCTCCGCCCGCTGGCGCATGGCGCCCTTCTCCTCGCTTTGCTGCTGCTTGGCGCGCGGCCCGTGCTTGCGCAGTCGATCCTTCGCGATGCGGAGACAGAGGCGCTACTCAAGGACATGTCCGCCCCGATCATCAAGGCCGCGGGGCTGGAGCCGGGCAATGTCGACATCATCCTCCTCAACGATCCGTCGGTGAACGCCTTCGTGGCGGGCGGTCAGGCGGTCTACATCCATTCCGGCCTTATCAACGAGGCGGATAGCGCGCTGCAGGTGCAGGGCGTGATCGCGCACGAACTGGGCCATATCACCGGCGGCCACATCATCGGCTTTGGCGAAGGCGCGAAAGCGGCCACAAACATCTCGATTCTCTCACTTTTGCTTGGCGCGGCGGCAGCGGCTGCGGGCGGTGGCGAAGCGGCAATCGGCGTGTTGGCTGCCGGGCAACAGGCGGCGATGGGCAAGTTCCTCGCCTTCACCCGCGGGCAGGAATCGGCGGCCGACCTTGCCGGCGCGCAATATCTTTCAGGCGCGGGGCTTTCGGGGCGCGGTTCTGTCGAATTCTTCAAGAAGCTGCAGTCCCTGGAACACCGCGCCGGATACTATGCGAAGGACGAGGACACGTTCTATCGCACCCACCCGCTTTCGCGTGACCGTGTGGAGACGCTTACCGCCGTTTACGAGAAAGACCCGGCGTGGAACCGCCCGTCCGACCCAGTGATCGAGGATCGGTTTCGCAGGATCAAGGCCAAGCTCTATGGCTATCAGGCCGATCCGAAGGATACCTTGAACGCCTATCCCACGACAGACCAGTCGATTCCCGCGCACTACGCCCGCGCCTATGCGCGGAACAAGGAATCGCTGATCGGCCAGTCGGTCACAGAGATCGACGCGCTGCTGCTGGCAGAGCCGGAAAACCCCTATTTCCTTGAACTGAAGGGTCAGGTCCTGCTCGAATCGGGCAAACCGGCAGAGGCGATTTCGCCGCTGCGCCGCGCGGTCGACCTGTCGGGCAACGAACCTCTGATCGCCACGATGTTCGGCCATGCCCTGTTGGCGACAGAGGACAAGAGCTACCACGAGGAAGCGGAACAGGTACTGCGCAACGCCGTGGCCCGCGACAGGCAGAACCCGACCGCATGGTACCTGCTGGGCCGCATCTATGCCGACCGTGGCGACACGCCGCGGGCACGGCTGGCCAGTGCGGAACAACTGATGATGACGGGGCAGGCGCAAGCCGCCCTGCAGAATGCCGCCGCCGCCGAAGCCGCCCTGCCCGCCGAGAGTGCCGACTGGCTGCGCGCGCAGGATATCCGGATGGAAGCGCGCGCATTGATTGAACAACGCGAGAAGCGGAAGTAGACTGGGGATCATGACGCTCGCTGCAAGACCGTTCCGTATTGCCACTGCCGTGGTAGTCATCATCGCCCTTGCCGTGGGCGCCTTCTGGATCGTGTCAGCACGCGGCGCCGATCCGGAAAGCGAGGCCGATATCGCCGTGCGCGAAGCAGGCTTCGACGCCAGCGAACGCGCCGCGATCGAAGCGCTGGTGCGCGACTATCTGCTGGAACATCCCGAGATCCTGCCCGAAATCGTGCAGAAGCTGCGTGAAAAGCAGTCTCTGGCTGCGATGGAAGGGATTCGCGACGAACTGTTCTCGCCCTATCCGGGCGCAGTTCTGGGCAATCCGCGCGGGTCGAAGGTGCTGGTCGAATTCAGCGACTACGCCTGCGGTTATTGCCGCCATTCGGTAGAGGCTGTCGACGCCCTGATCGCGGAAGATCCCGACCTGAAGGTCGTCGTCCGCGAATTCCCGATTCTGTCCGAAGACAGCGTCGCTGCGGCCAAGATGGCCCTCGCCGCCGCGCATCAGGGCAAGTACGAGGAATTTCACAAGGCGATGTACGAAACCGGCCGCCCGACGGAGGCGAATATCGAGAAGGCGGCGAAAGCTGCGGGCCTCGATCTTGCCAAGGCGCGCCAGGCTGCCGCCAGCCCTGCCATCGCTGCCGAGATCGAGGCGAACCGCGCCTTTGCCTCGCAGCTCGAATTCAGCGGCACCCCCGCATGGGTGACGGCAACCCAGACACTGCAAGGCGCAGTCGGCAAGGAAGCCCTGAGCGAGGCGCTCTCCGCCAAGGGCGGTTGATGCACCGTTTCGCAGGCTGCTGGCGGCTTGCGGCCGGTCTGCTCCTCTCGGCTTGCCTTCCGGCAAACGCTGCGGCGCAGGATGGCGATCCGTATCATGTCGTTGCCGAACTGGATGCGCGTGCGCAAACTGTCGGCTGGCGCCTTGCCAGCGCCAACGCTTCCTTCTGTTCCAATGTGGTGCCCGCCGTTGGCCTGCTGGTACAGGACCTGCAAAGCTGGGAAGATCCGGAAGAGGCGCGCGCGGCCTTTGGGGCTAGTGCCACCACCCAAGTCGTGGTCGGCGCAGTGGCGGACGGATCGCCTGCTGCCGAAGCCGGATTGCACACCGGCCAACCGCTGCGCTCCATCACCGACACCGTGCTGGAAATCGACCTGCCGCCCGCAGAACCCGGCACGTACCAGCGGCAGACCGCATTGCTCGACCTGATGGACGAAGGACTGCAGCGCAATGGCTGGATCGCGATCGGAATCGACACCGATGCGGGGCGGGAACTCTTGCGCATCCATGGCCAGCCGGTGTGCGCCAGCCGTTTCGAACTCGTCACGCAGGGCAGCCGCGCCAAGGCGGACGGTACGCGCGTGCTGGTCAGTGCAGACATGGCGCTGGAACTGGGGGACGAGGACGCGTTTGCCTTCGTCGTCGCGCACGAACTGGCGCACAATGTCCTCGGCCATATTCCGATGCTGGCCGAAAAGGGCCGTGGCTGGGGGCGGGTACGCCATACGGAGCGGGAGGCCGATCGGCTGGCGGTGTGGCTGATGGCCAACGCCGGATACGACACGCAAGGCGCGGTGCGCTTCATGCGTGGCTGGGCGCGGGAACGCGATGTCGGCTTTCTGGATCCGACGCACGACGCCTGGGACGAGCGGCTGGGCGGCGTGGAGACCGAAATCGCTCTGGTCGCCGCAAGCCCGGCGCATTCCGGCGGATATGACTGGTCCCGCCGCTTCCCGCTGAGCCGGAGAGACGCCAAGTCGGGGCGATGATCCGCGCAGGGCGCAAGCCATTTTCGAAATCGGGGTCGAAACGGGGGCCTGCAGGAGCGCTGTCGCCGGCGAAGCGATTGCGCTATCACACGGGTATGTCTGTGCTGCCCGTTGCACCCGTTCCGTTCTTTGCCGACAAGAACCGCGCGTTCTGGCGGTTGCAGGCGGCTGGCTGGGGCGGCGCGATGATCCTGCGCGCGATGAGCAGCCTTGCCAATGCGCAGCCGCTGTCATTTCTCGTACTGGTCTTCATCGCGACAGTCACCGGCTTTTCGCTCAGCCTGATCCTGTCGGTCGTCTATCGCCAGTTGATGAACCGGCGCGCCATCGTGACATGGGGCGTAACGGGGCTGGTGCTGGCCGCGGCCGTCGGCGTCTATGCCTTCATCGACAGCTGGGTCATCACGCTTTACCGCCCGACCGCAGACCCCGGCTTTGCGCAGTTGTTCCTTGGCGTGCTGTACCTCGACATGACGCTGCTGGGCGCATGGTCAGCGCTTTATTACGCGATCAACTTCTACCTGCAGGTGGAAGAAGCGAACGACCGGCTGCTGCTGCTGGAAAACCAGGCGACGAGCGCGCAGCTTGCGATGCTGCGTTATCAGCTCAACCCGCACTTCCTGTTCAACACACTGAATTCGATCAGCACTCTGGTGCTACTGAAACAGACCGAGCCGGCGAACGCGATGCTGTCGCGACTGTCCAGTTTCCTGCGTTACACCCTGATTAATCCGCCAACCGGGCGTGTGACGATCGCGCAGGAAATCGACACCCTGAAGCTGTACCTCGATATCGAGCGGATGCGGTTCGAGGAACGGTTGCGCACCCGTTTCGACATCGCGCCGGAATCGGCCCGCGCCTTGTTGCCGTCGCTGCTGTTGCAACCGCTGGTCGAAAACGCGATCAAATATGCGGTCAGCCCGCAGGAAGCGGGCGCCGAGATCACCGTGCGTTCCGAACGCATCGGCGACCGCCTGCGCGTATCGGTTACCGATACCGGGCCCGGCATCCCGCGCGGGCACCAACCGGACGAAGTGGTCGGCAGGGTGCACGGCGACGGCGCACGCTCCACCGGCGTAGGCCTTGCCAATATCCGCGAACGCCTGGCCCAGGCCTATGGCGAAAACCAGCACTTCGAAATCCGATCCCGCCCGCAGGAAGGGTTCGCGGTGATCATCGAAATTCCGTTCGAAACCGAACTTGGCGAAGACGAAGAAGAGCCGATCGTGCGGCGCGTGGGCGAGGGGGCGTCCCGAACCGTGCGGCGGCTGGCTGAAACCGTTATGCCGGCCCGTCCGGCAACCGATGAAACCTTGTCGCCCGCCGCCCGTTCCACCTGAAACACCCTGACAGGATTCCCCAAGACATGACCATCCGAACCATCCTCGTCGACGACGAAAAGCTGGCAGTCCAGGGGCTGCAGCTCCGTCTGGAGCCGTTTTCGGACATCGAGATCATCGCCACGTGCGCCAACGGGCGCGAAGCGATCCGCGCGATCAAGACGGAAAAGCCCGACCTCGTCTTCCTCGACATCCAAATGCCCGGTTTCGACGGGTTTTCCGTGGTGAAAGGCGTTATGGACGTCGATCCGCCACTGTTCATCTTCGTCACTGCCTACTCCGAACATGCGTTGAAAGCGTTCGAGGCCAATGCCGTCGACTACCTGATGAAGCCGGTGGAGGAAGACCGCCTTGCCGACGCCATCGAACGGGCCCGCACCCGCCTGACGGAGCGCAAGGGGCTGGAAGAGGTCGAGAAGCTGAAGAACGTGCTGGCCGAAGTCGCGCCCGACGCGATGGACCAGATGCCGGACGAGGAAATGGCCGCAGATTCGCGGTACGAAAAGATGCTCAACGTGAAGGACCGCGGCCAGATCTTCCGTGTCGACGTCGACACGATCGAGCATATCGAGGCCGCGGGCGACTATATGGTGATCTCGACCGGAGAGAACTCGCTCGTCCTGCGCGAGACGATGAAGGATCTCGAACGCCGCCTCGACCCGCGCGCGTTCCAGCGCGTCCACCGCTCCACCATCGTGAACCTCAATCAGGTCCGCCAGGTGAAGCCGCACACCAACGGGGAATGCTTCCTCGTGTTGGGTTCGGGCGCCGAGGTGAAGGTCAGCCGCAGCTACCGCGACGTGGTCGCGCGCTTCGTGCACTGATCCGGCGGCTTCGGCAGCGGACATGGGCGAACCGGGGAGCGGCCATCTGCTTCCCGTACCGCTGGCCAAGCTGTGGCATTATGGCAACTATCTGACAAAACTGCGAAAGATTTGTAATCTTGCGTTGCTGACGGATTGACCCGTTGACGGCATGACCCCAAATGCCGCGCGCCGGACCTCAAAGTCACGGCCAAGTAAAATACAATGAGGTAATACCAAAATGATCAAGAATGTTGTTATCGCGGCCGCCATGGCGACTGCGGGCCTTGCCGCGACTCCTGCTCTTGCGCAGGGCGGCGCTCGCGTCGGCCTCGAACTCGGCGTTGTCGACGATGACTTCCTCGGCACCGAAGACGCGACTTACGGCGTCACTGCCGGTTACGATTTCGACCTCGGCAACCTCGTCGCCGGTCCGGTCGCAAGCTACACCGCCACCTTCGAAAACGACGGTGACATCCGTGACGTGACGGTCGGTGGGCGCATTGGCGCGAAGGTCGGCGCAGCCTCGCTGTTCTACGGCACGATCGCGTACACCAACCTCGACGCCGACGGCGCCTCCAGCATCGACGGCGTGAAGTACGGCCTCGGTCTCGAGCATGACTTCGGCGGCTTCTACGGCGCTGTCGAAACCCGCTATGCCGATTACGAACTGGGTGTGGAAACGTACCAGACCGTCATCGCTGCCGGCGTGAAGTTCTGATCGTTCGCATCAGTGCGAAAAAAAGGGGCGGTCCGGCAACGGGCCGCCCTTTTCGTTGCTGCACGGCCCCGATGGAGAGGCATGCACCACGCCCCCTCTTGCACAATCGGTCCGAAGCCCGCACTTGGCTGAGATGACCTTCGAACTGACCGGCTTCGACCTTGCCCGCTTTGTCCGCGAAACGCTTGCGGAGGATCTTGGCGAAGGGCTGCCCGGCGGCGGCCACGATGTCACCAGCGAAAGCGTCATTCCCGCAGACGCGCGGTTTTCGGGCGTAATGGACAGCCGGGACGCCATCACCGTCGCCGGACTGCCGATTGCCGCCGCGTTCTTTCGCACGCTCGATCCCACGTGTTCGATCGAAGTGCTTGTCGCCGATGGCGAAGCGGTTGCCGCTGGCACCGACCTGATGCGAATCAACGGCAACGCCCGCGCCCTGCTGACGGCGGAACGCAGCGCGCTCAACACCGTGCAACACCTGTCGGGCATAGCCACGATGACCGCGACCTACGTCGCCGCCATGCACGGGCACGCCACGCTGCTCGACACGCGCAAGACGATTCCGGGGCTGCGCCACCTCGAAAAATACGCGACCCGCATGGGCGGCGCGCAGAATCACCGCATGGGCCTGTGGGATGCGGCCATGATCAAGGACAACCACGTCGCCGTCGCCGGATCTGTCGGCGAAGCGGTGGCGCGCGCGGTACGTGCAGGCGTCGCCAATATCATTTGCGAAGTCGACCGCATCGACCAGATCGAACCGGCACTGGAAGCGGGCGCAACGCACCTGCTGCTCGACAACATGGGGCCGGAAACGCTGGTGCAGGCCGTGGCACTGGTGGCGGGCCGCGTTCCGTGCGAGGCTTCGGGCGGGGTCAATCTCGACACGATCGGCGCAATCGCGGCAACGGGGGTCGACTACGTTTCGGTCGGGCGGCTGACGCAAAGCGCGCCTGCCGCCGATATCGGGCTGGATTTCCAGCCGATCTAGGCGAACGCCTCAGCGCCTTTCGGCAAAAAACCCGCGTAGTAGGTCAGCCGCTTCCGATTCGCCGATGCCGGAATAGATCTCCGGCCGGTGCAGGCAGGTCGGCTGCTCGAACGTGCGGCAACCATGTTCCACCGCCCCGCCCTTGGGATCGCTTGCCCCGTAATAGACGCGCGCGATGCGGGCGTGGGCAATGGCGCCGGCACACATCGGGCACGGTTCCAGCGTCACGTAAAGGTCGCAGCCGGTCAGCCGTTCGTCGCCCAGTACTTCCGCTGCGCGGCGAATCGCCAGCATTTCGGCGTGGGCGGTCGGATCTTTCAACGCGCGCGGCGCATTGTGCGCGCGGGCCACGATCTGCCCGTCCTTCACCACAACGGCACCCACCGGCACCTCGCCCGCATCGGCGGCGGCGCGTGCCTCGTCCAGCGCGGCCTGCATCGGGGCGGGCAGGGGCCATCGTTTGGCGGAAATGCTCATGACCGGCCCCGCTTGCCCGAATCGGGAGAATGCGGCAATGGGGCCGCGCACCGGAAACGGCCTATCGGCTCGGTTCATCGCCCGTTTGCTTGACGGGGGGGCCACTCGCCGCTATGCGCGCCGCTTTCCGACACTCGGATTCACTGTTTTACAAGCGAGTTTAAAGCCATGTCGCGCATCTGCGAACTGACCGGCAAGGGTCGTCAGATCGGCCACAACGTGAGCCACGCCAACAACAAGACCAAGCGTGTCTTCCTGCCGAACCTGCAGAACGTCACGCTGCTCAGCGAAAAGCTGGAGCGTAGCTACAAGTTCCGCGTTTCGACGCAGGGCCTGCGTTCGGTCGAACATAACGGCGGTCTCGACAACTGGCTGCTGAAGACCAGCGACACCAAGCTCTCTCCCCGCGCTCTCAAGGTGAAGCGCGAGCTGAAGAAGGCTGCTGCCGCCGCCTGAACGGTTTCCCGCAAGGGTAAGGTGAAGAAGCGCCCGCGAGCTATCGCAGGGCGCTTTTTCGCGTCTCCAGCTTCAACAGGATCGTGCGCTGGATAACCTGCGCGTCGTTGTTGTCCGACACCAGCCAGATGGTGACCCGCCCGTCCGGCGCTTCTTCCACGGCCATCCCTTCAAAATTGTCGGAAATGTCCGGCCCGCCGATTCTGCCCAAGAGCTTTGCCACTACCTTCGTGGCTGGTCCGGCGCGGTCCATATCCACGACATAGATCGCGCTGCCGAACTGGAAGAGCGGACCGAACGAGCGGCCAAGGACCAGCATGCGTCCGTCGGACAAGCCAACCGCGTCGACAGGGCGCATTCCGCCGGGCAGTGCCAGATGGAACAGCCAAGGCTCCGTGCCCGCAGCAGGATCGCCTTCGAACACCAGCGCAGGAAACGTTCCGTCGCGTCCCTTTTCCCGCCCCTCACCCAAAACGATGAAGGTTCCATCGGCAAGCCTGGCAAGCGATTCGGGGCCGCGTGTAGCCGTCCATCCCGCCATCGCTTCCGGCCTTGAGCGCGCCTCTTGGCGCGCGGCATTGGCCAGTCTCCGGATCTCGTTCCTGTTTTCGATCACGATGCGCACCGTGCCATTGTGGTCAAGGACCACCGCTTCGGCATCGAGCAGGACGAAACCGCCTCTGCCATCGGGCTGCAGTGCGTTGATCTCACCTCGGCCTTCCATGCCGACGCCTTTGCCGACATCGGGTCGAGGCATTGCCACCATTACGCCCCTGTCGCTCACGGCCAGGAAGCTGCCAGAAGGCGCGATGGCCAGTCCCGACAGCGAATGGAATTCCGGAGCATCGCCCGTCAGGTCCCAGGCACCCGCCAGCCGGAACGGACCATCTTCCGAAAGTTCGGCACCGTCGATCGGCGCAAAGGTAATCCTGACGGGAAAATCCGTGCGGCTGCCGATGGGCTGCGTCCGCGGGGGCAGATAGAGAATCGCGCCTGTCAGCAGAAGCAGGACCAGCAGCCCCCCGGCCCGCCAAAGCCGGTTCATCAGTCCGCCATCGGCCCCGTGAACAGCAGCGGATCGAGCCGCGCCTCATGCCACTTCAGGCTCCAGTGCAAATGCGGACCGGTAGCCCGCCCGCTCGAGCCGACAAGGCCGATGCGCTGCCCCTGCTTCACATGATCGCCTTCCTTCACGAAAAGCTGCTGCGAATGGAGGAACGCGCTGTTTAGGCCCATGCCGTGATCGATGATCAGCAGCTTGCCCTCCAACGAGAAGTCGTCGACCGCCAGCACCACGACACCATCGGCAGGGGCGACGTAGGCCGCGCCCGCACCCGGCGCGATGTCGATGCCGGAATGGTAGCTGCCCGGCTCTCCGCGATAGATTCGTTGTGAACCGAACAGGCCGGAAATGCGCGCCTTCACCGGCCAGATGAAATCCTGCCGCCAGCCTTGCGCATCGGTCACCTTCGCGCGGGAGGCATTGATCGCCTCAAGCTCCGGCATGCGGCGTTTCATGAAGGTCTCGCTCGGCCCGCCGCTGCGGCGCGCGGCATTGATCCGTTCGATCCGCCAGTCGCGCGGGCTAATCGCCAGCGGCTTGGTAATGCGCGATCCGTCGCTACGCTCGGCCATAAGAGTCGCCACAGGGCCGGAATCGCGATCGAATGCCGCGAGGAACTGGCCGTCCGGGGCCAGCGGAACCGGTTCGCCATTCAGCGTCAGCGCCGTCGTTCCAACCGGCGCGGTGCCGCGCAGCCAGCCGCCCTGTGTCATTTCGCCCGACAGGGTGAACGCACCCTGCGGGAATGCCGCTGGTGCCGGCTCTGACGTGGAAACCGTCGCTGCGGCCGCGCTGGCGGGCGCAGGTGCCGGTGTACGTGCCGAAGCATCCGGCGCGGGCGGCACGACGGTACACGCCGCGATGCCCATAACCGCACACGACACGATGGCGACCAGCGTCGCTTGCCTCACCCTCATTCCGAAGGGGATAGGCGTTCGGTTGCAATCTCGCAGGTGGCGTAGGGTTCCTGCCGCTCGACACTCCAGTAACGGAGCATATCAAGCTCGATCCGCACGCCGGATACGGCGCACAGGACATGGTCGCCAGCGCTCAACTGGCGGAAACCGTTAGGGCCGTAGATCAGCCGTGCGGGGCCTTTTGAACTCATCAACATGTTTTCAAGATAGTCCGAACAACCTGTCAAAACAATGACTGCTGACCGGACTCCCCGCCCTTTGGCGACGACTTGCGCGCGGGGCGCGGCGGGGCACCGGTTGCAACATCCAGCGAACCGTCGGCAAATTTCAGGGTCAGCGCGGGCTGCGCGGCAGCGGCGGCGCGCGTGGTGACGGCATGGCCCTGCGCATCGGTGACGATGGCATAGCCGCGCGAAAGCGGCGCTTCGGGATTGAGCTGCGGCAGGACACGCGACAGCGCGCCCAGTGCCTGCGCCGCATCGCGGTGGCGCTGGCGCATCAGGTTGCGCATGTCCGGCACGCGCGAAAGATCGCGGCGGTGGCTTTCGACATTGCGCAGCAGCAGCGCCGGGCGCAGGCCCCCGCCGCTCTGCGCCAGTTGCGCCCGCGCCCGTTCGGCCCTGCCCGCAAGGCCGCGGCGCAACCTGTCCGTCAGGTCATCCAGCCGCTGGCCCTGCGCCTCCACCAGCGCGGCAGGATCGGGCAGGCGCTCGCTCCAGCCCGTCAGCCGTTCGCGGGCCAGCATCACGGGGCGAATCACCCCGCGCCGCTGCCGCGCGGCATATTCGTCCAGCATCGCGCGCAGTTCCTGCCGCACCGGCACGGCGAGTTCGGCAGCCGCAGTCGGGGTCGGCGCGCGAAGATCGGCGGCAAAATCTGCCAGCGTCGTATCGGTTTCGTGCCCGACGGCGGAAATGACCGGAATGCTGCAATTGGCGATCGCGCGAACGACGATCTCCTCGTTGAAGGACCACAGGTCCTCTATCGAACCGCCTCCGCGTGCCACGATCACCAGGTCGGGGCGCGGCACCGGCCCGTCTGGAGCGAGGCCGGAGAACCCGTCCACCGCCCGCGCGACCTGTTCCGCGCTGCCCTGCCCCTGCACCATCACCGGCCAGACGACGACATGGCTGGGGAATCGGTCGTTCAACCGGTGCAGGATGTCGCGGATGACCGCACCGGTCGGGCTGGTGACGACGCCGATCGTGCGCGGCAGGAACGGCAGGCGGCGTTTGCGTTCGGGGGCGAACAGCCCTTCCCCCTCCAGTTTCGCCTTCAGCTTCGCGAGCAGGGCCAGCAAGGCGCCTTCGCCTGCGATCTCCATCGAATCGATGACGATCTGGTATTTCGAACGCCCCGGATATGTCGTCAGCTTGCCGGTGGCGATAACCTCCACGCCATCTTCGGGCCGGAACGCCAGCCGACCGGCATTGCCACGCCACATCACGCCGTCGATCACGGCATTTTCGTCCTTCAGCGCGCAATAGAGGTGGCCAGATGCCGCGCGCTTCACGCCCGAAAGCTCGCCGCGCAGGCGCACGTGGCCGAAGCGATCTTCCACCGTGCGCTTCAACAATTGCGAGATTTCCGACACCGAGAGGGGAGCGGCGTTGTCCCCCTGCCTCTCAGGCGCTAGGAGCCGCGCATTCTCTTCACCTTCGAATCCTGTGGGGCTGTTGGCCAATGAATTTCCTTTTGATCGGCTCGGGCGGACGCGAACATGCTCTGGCATGGAAGCTGGCGCAATCCCGCCTGCTCCATCCGGAGGGTCGCGAGGCTGGAAAACTCTATGCCGCACCCGGCAATCCCGGCATTGCCGAACTGGCCGAATGCGTCAAACTGGACGTGACGGACCATGACGCGGTGATCGCGTTCTGCAACGATCATAACATCGGCCTCGTCGTCGTCGGACCCGAAGCGCCGCTGGTCGACGGACTGGCCGATTCGCTGCGCGGGGCGGGAATTGCCGTGTTCGGGCCGAGCAAGGAAGCTGCGCAGCTCGAAGGTTCAAAGGGTTTCACCAAGGACATGTGCACCCGCGCGGGCATCCCCACCGCGGCCTATGCCCGGTGCGATGACGAGGCATCGGCAATGGCGGCGCTGGCTGATTTCCCGATCCCCGTCGTGGTGAAGGCCGATGGTCTTGCCGCGGGCAAGGGCGTGATCATCGCCGAAACGCTGGAACAGGCGCAGGAGGCGATCCGCGACATATTCGGCGGCATGTTCGGCGCGGCTGGCGCCAGCGTTGTGATCGAGGAATTCATGACGGGCGAGGAAGCCAGCTACTTCGCCATCACCGACGGGGCGACGATCATGCCCTTCGGATCGGCTCAGGATCACAAGCGCGTGGGAGAGGGCGATACCGGCCCCAACACCGGCGGCATGGGCGCATACAGCCCCGCACCGGTGCTGACCCCGATGCTGCGCGGACAGGTTCTGGAACGCATCATCGCGCCGACCGTGCGCCAGATGGCCGAAGACGGCATGCCCTATCGCGGCGTGCTCTATGCCGGCCTGATGCTGACGGACGAAGGCCCGAAGCTCATCGAATACAACTGCCGCTTCGGTGATCCGGAATGCCAGGTGCTGATGATGCGGCTGGAGGATGACCTTGGCGAGATCCTCTATGCCTGCGCAACCAATTCGCTGGCCAAGCTGCGCGCCGCGCGTTTCGCGGACCAGACCGCCCTTACCGTGGTGATGGCGGCCAACGGCTATCCGGGCACGCCGGAAAAGGGCGGTGCGATCAACGCACTGGACGCTGCCGAGGCTGAAGGCGGGAAAGTCTTCCACGCCGGCACCGCGATGAACGATGGCCAGCTTGTCGCCAACGGGGGGCGTGTGCTGAACGTGACGGCCACGGGCGAAAGCGTGAGCGAGGCGCAGGCCGCGGCATATGCGATGGTCGATGCCATCGATTTCCCGACCGGATTCTGCCGCCGCGACATCGGCTGGCGCGAAGTGGAACGCGAAAAAACGAATTGACCGGTCCGACTCTCGCCGGACCGATCGCATCAGTTACCCCAGAGAGCGACACTCAGCGCAAAGCGGCTTCCCACCCGTTCCGCTGCGAATATTTTCACGCTCAATGTTGTTGCCGGTATTACAATTGGTGTCATTGTGATGGACATTCGACTTGATTGAATGCCACGCCGCACGTTTGGCCATGGATTGGCTTCCTTCTAACGAAGAGGCCTTGACCGCATGCTTGCAAGGACACATGGTGTCTTTGCTCTTGGAGGAGCATCGTGCCGGACGGCCTCACGGTCCCGGCAAACGATTGGGTCGGTTCCCTAGGGAATCGGCCCTTTCGTTATCCACCCTCAGATTAGTCCGGTCGTCTACCCGCGCAACCCACAGAGGGGTGTTAACTGGGCAAACGCGCAAGTTGCATTTTGCAGGATTAGTTGTTGATCAGAGCGACTCGCCGGATTCGCTGATCTTTATTCAGATTCAACCTACAGCAACTTTCTGGGGAAAGATGCCGGTTGTCCACATCCTGCCCGTCGAAATAGCGCCAAAGTTCCGCGAATCGTTCAACCGAACCGCACAGCCACGAGTTCCTTCAGGTCTGCCTCCGGCCTTGCGCCATAGTGGCTGATCACTTCTGCGGCCGCGATCGCGCCCATCGTCAGGCATTCGGCAAGGCTGGCGCCATTGACGTGGCCGTGCAGGAAGCCGGCCGCAAAACTGTCGCCCGCGCCTGTCGTGTCGACGACTTTCGCCACCGGTTCTGCCGGAACGCTGGCGGTTTGCCCGCCAGAAATCGCCACTGCGCCCTTTTCGCTGCGCGTTGCCACCAGCACCGGCAGCTTGGGCGCAAGCATGGCCACGCCTTCATCGAAACTGGCCGCGCCGGTCAGACCCAGCAGTTCGACTTCGTTGGCGAACAGTATGTCGATCTGCCCGCCATCGATCAGGGCGCGGAAATCGTCGCCGTGGCGGTCCAGCAGGAACGCGTCGGACAGGGTGAATGCGACCTCGCGCCCGGCATCGCGCGCTGCCTTGATCGCGCCCTTCATAGCGGCGCGCGGATCGTCCGGATCCCAGAGATACCCTTCGAGGTAGAGCACCTTCGCGCTGGCAATAAGGTTCGCGTCGATGGCGCTGGCCGGCAAGTGCTGCGACGCGCCGAGGAACGTGTTCATCGTGCGCTGCCCGTCCGGCGTAACGAGGATCAGGCACCGAGCCGTCGGCGGATCGCCTTCACGCGGGGCAACATCGAAATGGATGCCGGCGGCGCGGATGTCGTGGGCAAAAACCTCGCCCAACTGGTCGTTCGCGACTTGCCCGATGAAAGCCGCCTTGCTGCCCAGCGCCGCAAGCCCCGCACAAGTGTTCGCCGCGCTGCCGCCGGAAATCTCCCGCGCCGGGCCCATCCGGGCGTAGAGTTCCGTCGCCCGCGCGGTATCGATCAGCGTCATCGCGCCCTTGTCCACCCGCTCCTCTGCCAGAAAGGCATCGTCGCAAGGGGCAAGCACGTCCACGATGGCATTTCCGATGGCGAGAACGTCGAAGCGGGCTTCTGTCATGGGCGGGCAGCGTCCTGTCGGGATTGGGAAAACTCGCTGGGGGTTAGGCGACAGGCGCGTTGACAGCAAGCGCGTGCTGCCATCTATCCTGCACGCCCATGAAAGACGCCAGATCCGCCCTCTCGATCCCGCAGGCCTTTGCCCTCGCCTTTGCCCAACTGGGGGACCGCAAGGTTCTGGCCCTGCTGGTGAAATCGATCCTGATCAGCATTGTGCTCGCGGTCTTGCTGGGGGCGGCACTCGTCCTCTCGCTCGGCTGGGGGATCGGCGCGGTGTTCGGGCTGGATTACGACCAGCAGGTACCCGGCGCCGGCGCCGCGATGATCGTGGTTCTGGGCTTCGTCGGCATCATCGCGGCGTGGCTGGCATGGCGCATCGTCGCCATCGCGGTGCTGCAATTCTACGCCGACGACGTCGTTTCGCTGGTAGAGGCGGCGCATTACCCGTCGCTGGCCCCGCGCGACCTGCCAATGGCGGAACAGGCGCGAATCGCGGTGCGCGGTGCGATCCGCGCGCTTGTCGCCAACCTGATCGCCCTGCCCTTCGCGCTCGCCCTGCTGTTCACCGCGATCGGCCCGGCACTCGTCTTCGCCGTGGTCAACGGCATCCTGCTGGGGCGCGAGTTGCAGGACATGGTCTGGGTCCGCCACCAAAGGGACGGAGCCGCCGCTCCGCTGGGCTTTGCCAGCCGTTTCCTCCTCGGCCTGTCGGTCGCGGGGCTGCTGGCCGTCCCGATCCTGAACCTGCTCGCCCCGTTCCTGGGGGCAGCGGCTGCGACACATCTGGTTCATCGCGCCGCGTTAAGGCAGGGGGCCAGTCATGCGTAAGCTCCTTGCCCTGTCCCTGATCCCGCTGGCCGCCGCCTGCGCCTCTACCGGCCCAATCGTGCCGCCCACGCGCCCCGCCACGGCCAGCGTCCCGCCGCAACAACCCGAAGCGCAGCCCAGCAGCGCATTCCGACCGGCGCGGGTGATGAACATGCCGGGCCTCGACGGCGTGATCGGATCGGATGCGAACGGCCTCGTCCGCCAGTTCGGCACCCCCCGCCTCGACGTGTGGGAGGATGACGCCCGCAAGCTGCAGTTCACGGGCCGCGCCTGCGTGCTCGACGTCTTCCTCTATCCGCCCGCACCGGGCCGGACGGAAACGGCAACATGGGTGGAAGCCCGCCGCCAGACCGACGGGCGCGACGTGGACCGCGCATCCTGTATCGCGGCCCTGCGCCGCTGAAGGGCCAAGGGTAACTCCGTCTTAAGCTTGTTTCGCTAAGCCCTTGTGCGAATGACAAGGGGCTTTGCGCACTCATGACGATGCATTTCAGCGATATCGCCGTCCAGGCGGCGGCAGACCGGCAGATCTCCGCCGAAGAGATTCTCGAACTGCGCCGCGCAGGGTGGAGCAACGGCCGCATCACGCCCGAAGAGGCGGAGGCGATCTTCACGCTCAACGATTCGCTGGACGAGCGTAGCGACGCATGGGTCGACTTCTTCGTCGAGGCGATCGGCGAATACGTGCTCAACACGCTGGAACCCAAGGGCTACGTCACCGAGGAACAGGGCAGCTGGCTGATCGACCGGCTGAACGCCAGCGGCAAGGTCGAATCGATGGCCGAGCTGGAGCTGGTCGTCCGCCTTGTCGAACGCGCGTCCAACGTACCGGAAAAGATGAAGGTCTATGTGCTGGGCGTGATGGAGCACGAAGTGCTGTCAGGCACCGGCCCCACCCGCTGCGGCGGCGAACTGTCGGACACCCATGTCTCTGATGCAGAGTGCAGAATCCTGCGCCGCGCGATCTTCGCCCCCGGTTCGGACCGCCCCGGCGCGGTCAGCCGGCGGGAAGCGGAGATGCTGTACCGCATCAAGGACGCATGCCTCGGCGCGGACAATGCGCCCGAATGGAAGCGCCTGTTCGTGCAGGGCGTTGGCAACCACCTGCAGGGGTTCTCCTCGGCGAATGCGCAGATCAGCATCGAGCGCGCGGCCGAACTGGAACGCTTCATGGGTGATGCCAGCTCCAACGTGGGTCGCTTCCTCGGTCGCATGGCGAAGACCAGCCCGAACCGTTTCGGCAAGGTCTTCGGCAAGAAGGGCACGAACGAACCGACGCGCGAACAGCTCGTCGCCGCCGACCACGCGGTTACCGCCAGCGAGAAGAAGTGGCTGGACGCCCAGATTTCCGGCAACGGCCAGGTCGACGATTACGACGCCGCGCTGCTGGACTTCCTAGACGGCGGCGACGCACCGCGAGCCACGCCGTAATCCGGCCCATGCGGGCCTGCGAACGGCACTTCCGCGCGCTTCCGGTGCTCACGTACGGACGTACGCTGCGCTCCGGTTCACGCGTCAGCACCATTCTCGGCTCCACCTGAACCGAATTCCGGCATGCCTCGTCAAAAAACTATACGGTGAAACTCTCGCCGCAGCCGCAGCTGCCGGTCGCATTCGGATTGTTGAACACGAAGCCCGCCTGAAAGTCGTCCTCGACCCAATCCATCGTGCTGCCGATCAGGTAAAGCACACTAGCGCCGTCAATGAAGAACAGGCCACCGGGCGTCTCGATCCGCTCGTCGAAGCTGTTCGCCTCTTTCACGTAGTCGACCGAGTAGGCAAGGCCCGAACAGCCGCGACGCGGGGTCGACAGCTTCACGCCGATCGCGCCTTCGGGCGCTTTGGCCATAAGATCGGCAATCCGCTGCTCCGCGCTGGCGGTAAGCGTGACTGCAGCCTTCGGGGCTGGGCGGGTTTTGGTGTCGGTCATAGTTTTCTTTCCCAGAACTGGGCACTGCCCATCGCCGGATCAAGGGCATAGGCCGCATAACCTTCGCTGGCGTAGAGCGCCTTTGCCCCTTCGTTGCCCGACAGGACTTCGAGCGTGATCTTGCATGCCCCGCGCTTTTTCGCCTCTTCGGCGATCGCGCGCATCAGGGCGCGGCCAATGCCTTTACCGCGCGCCGATGGCAGCACGGCGATGTCGTGGATATTGACCAGCGGCGCGCAAGCGAACGTCGAAAAGCCGGTGAAACAGTTGGCAAGGCCCACCGGTTCGCCATCCTGACGGGCAATCAGGCTGAACGCGCCGGAATGTTCCGCCAACGCATCGGGCAGGCCGACGCGCGCTTTATCCGAAAGCGGTTCACCGCCGCCCATTGGATCGCGGGCATAGCCATCGAGCAGCGCGACCAGCGCAGCCGCGTCCGCCGGATCGCTGTAGTTGGCCAAAGAGATCACAGGCGTGATGGCCATAGTCGAGGCGTCTGCCGTGCTCACAACATTCCGAGTTCGAGCTTGGCTTCGTCGCTCATCTTCTGGGGGTCCCATGGCGGATCCCAGACGAGGTTCACTTCGGCATCGCCCACGCCCGGAACCGCACCGACGCGCAGTTCAACCTCGCCCGGCATCGACTCAGCAACCGGACAGTGCGGCGTGGTCAGCGTCATGGTGACGACCGCGCGGCTGTTGTCATCGATCTCGACGCCGTAGATCAGGCCCAGATCGTAGATGTTTACCGGGATTTCCGGATCGAAGATTTCCTTCAGCGCGGCGATGACGCTCTCGTACAGGTCGCCGCCCGGCTCGTTCCCGGCGATGTCTGCAGGCTTTTCCTTCAGGAAACCGTCGAGGTAGTCCTTCTTGCGCTCCAGCTTTTCAGCCGCCGTTTCTTCGACAACGTCCTCGACGCGGGCGCGTCGCGGGGTATCCACGCTGGACACCTCTTCGCTGGTCGGGGGAGTATTCGTATCGTCGGTCATCCGAAGATCCTCATGGTGCGTTCGATGCCGCGGATCAGCGCGGCGATATCGTCTTCGTCGGAATAGAGCCCGAAGCTGGCCCGGGCCGTGGCGGGAACGCCAAGGTGGTCCATCAGCGGCTGGGCGCAGTGGTGGCCGGCGCGGATCGCGACGTTTTCCTCGTCGAGAATAGTGCCGAGATCATGGGGGTGGATGTCGCCCAGCTGGAAGCTGACGATGCCTGCACTGTCGTCCGGCCCGAACAGGCGGAGCGAGTTGATCTTGGCCAGTTCGGCCCGCGCCTTGCGGGTCAGGTCATCCTCGTGCGCGGCGATCTGGTCGATGCCGATACCCTCTATGTAATCAACAGCGGCGGCAAAGGCGATCGCCTCGGTAATCGCTGGCGTGCCTGCCTCGAACCGCTGCGGCGTATCGGCCCAGGTGGTCTTCTCGAACGTCACGCGGTCGATCATCGAACCGCCGCCCTGATAGGGAGGCATTGCGTCCAGGATTTCCTTCTTCACCCAGAGCGCGCCGATGCCGGTAGGGCCGTAGATCTTGTGCGCGGAGAAGACGTAGAAGTCGCAATCGAGCGATTTCACGTCGACTTTTGTGCGGGGAACGGCCTGACAGCCATCGAGCAGCAATTTCGCACCGACCGAGCGGGCCAGATCCGCCGCTTTTGCCGTATCGAGCCGCGATCCAAGCACGTTCGACACGTGCGCCAAAGCGATCAGTTTCGTCCGTTCGTCAACAACTTGCCGCGCAGCATCGAGGTCGATGCGGCCATCCTCGGTCAGCGGGCAGACGTCGATCTCTATTCCGGTGAGTTCGCGCAGCAATTGCCACGGCACGATGTTCGAATGATGCTCCAGAATCGACAGGAGAACGCGGTCGCCGGCCTTCAGGTTTGCTGCGCCCCATGTTGCAGCAACGAGATTGATCGCCTCGGTCGCGCCGCGCGTGAAAACCAGCTCGTCTTCCACACCGCCGACCAGACCCGCCACCTTGCGGCGCGCGGCTTCGTAGCCCAGCGTCATCTCGGCAGAGCGTGAATAGACGCCGCGGTGCACAGTCGCGTAATCGCGGCCCAGCGCGCGGGTCATCGCGTCGACAACCACTTGCGGCTTCTGAGCGGTGGCGGCGGTGTCAAGGTAATGCCACGGGCTACCGTCGGCATTGACCATGCCGGGGAAGTCCGATCGAATATCTTTCACCGGGCGGGAGATCGTCTGCGTGCTCACAGCTGCGCACCTTCCAGCACGGACAGCGCACGTTCGAGCAGGCGTTCGCCCAGTGCCTCGTCCTCAATGTTCTCGAAAGCGTCGGCGATGAAAGCCTGCACCTGCAGCTTGCGGGCAATCTCGGGCGGAATACCGCGAGCGGCCATGTAGAAGCCCGCCATCCGGTCCAGCGCGCCGATCGCCGCGCCGTGGGCGCACTTCACGTCGTCTGCAAAGATTTCGAGTTCGGGCTTGGTGTTCGCGCTCGCGCCCTTTTCCAGCAGGATCGCGCGGAAATTCTGCGCGGCGTCGGTCTTCTGCGCATCGCGCACGACTTCGATCCGGCCGAGGAAATTTCCGACCGCCTTGCCCCAGTGAACCGCGCGAACCACCTGGTTCGAGGTCGCGTTCGGCTCTGCGTGGATGCAGCGGGTCACGAATTCGCGCGTCTCGCTGCCGCCGCCGATGGTGACGCCGCCGAATTCGAAGTGTGCGCCGTCCTCCAGCGTCACTTCGCATTCCAGCCGCGCATAGCCGGGGGCCGCGTTCACGGCGGACAGTTCAAAGCGCCCGCCCTTGCCGATGCGGACACGAATGCGCTCGACACCCGTGACGTCGCGGCTTTCGGCCATGCTCTCGCCAGCGGGGACCGTGATCTCGGTCCATCCGGTCAGCGCGTCTGCGTCCGAAGACTCCAGCGCCGCCGCGTCGGCATAGCGCCAGTCCTCGTCACGGGTGGTGGGAAGGGTAGCCAGATCGGTCACACGACTTCCTCGTAACCCTCGCGCTCAAGCTCCAGCGCCAGTTCCGGCCCGCCGGTCTTCACGATGCGGCCCTTGGCGAGAATGTGGACCTTGTCCGGCTTCACGTAGTCGAGCAGGCGCTGGTAGTGGGTGATGAGCAGCACGCCCTTGCCCGCATCGCGCATGATCGAATTGATGCCGTCGCCCACGATGCGCAGCGCATCGATGTCGAGGCCCGAGTCCGTCTCGTCCAGAATGGCGAACTTGGGGTCGAGGATGCCCATCTGCACCATCTCGTTCCGCTTCTTTTCGCCGCCCGAGAAACCGACGTTCACGGGGCGCTTGAGCATGTCCATGTCCATGCGCAGCAGCGCGGCCTTTTCCTTGGCCAGCTTCAGGAATTCGCCGCCGGTCAGCTCGGGTTCGCCGCGGTGCTTGCGCTGGGCATTGGCCGCCTCGCGCAGGAACTGGACGTTGGAAACGCCGGGAATTTCGACCGGATACTGGAAGCCGAGGAACAGGCCGGCCGCAGCGCGTTCGTGCGGTTCCATGTCCAGCAGGTCCTGCCCGTCGAACGTCACCGATCCTTCGGTGATCTCGTAACCCGGACGGCCGCCCAGCGTGTAGGCCAGCGTCGACTTGCCCGCGCCGTTGGGACCCATGATCGCGTGGACCTCGCCCGCACCGACTTCGAGCGTCAGGCCGTTGAGGATCTTCTTGCCGTCGACTTCGGCGTGGAGGTTTTCGATTTTCAGCATCGTATCAGTCTCTTTTGGGGCCGCGAACGGTGCGGGGCTTGTAGCCCTGACCGCTGTTTTTCTTTTCGTCGAAGTGCTTGCGCCGCGCTTCCTGCCGGTCGGCGATACGCATCCGCATTCCGGCGGTGATGCGGGCGAGCACCTCGTCCATGTTGTTGAGGATGTCGTCGGCCTTGATCCGCATGACGCGGATGCCCACGGCCTCGAGGCTCTTGTCACGGCGCTTTGCCAGCGTCTCGTCCTCGCCTTCCTCATCGATGTCGATCGCCATGCCGAGGCTGTGGCAGTTGAAGTCGACGATGGCGCTGCCGACGACGGCGTGGCGCTTGAAGGTGTAGCGGCCCATGTCGGCATCTGCGAACTTCTCGGCGAGCGCCTTGTGCGCAGGGGTCGAATGGCGCCGCATTTCGCGCGCACGATCATGCAGCGCGTCGAGCCGCGATTCGGAAATTTCCCAGCCGCGACCCTTTTTCTTGATCGCGGGTTCGGCGTCGTCCGATGCGGGGCGCAGGGTGAGGGGTTTTCGTTCGGTCATGTTAAATCTGCGAAATCGCCCAAAAGGTGAAAACTACGAAAAGCACTGCCGACAATCCGGCTGCAACGAGCGGGGCAATCCACCATCGACCGGTCGGAATGCGCTGGTACTCAAACAAGCCGACGGCAAGCGGGACACAGGCAAAAGATGCAGCAAACAAAGCGATTCCGCGCTCGTCTCCAATGCGAATTCCCAAATCGAGCGCTACAAAAACAAGCGCCAGACCGATCGCTGCGGGCAGGAGATAATAACGAATCGTCAACCCACGCTCCCCTCAAACGAGATCGCCACTTCGTCACCTCGGACTTGATCCGGGGTCCAGCGCGGAGCCACCACGGTCGCGCGAACCGCACTGGATGCCGGATCAAGTCCGGCATGACGGGTGGTGAGGTCCGCGCTCATCCGACCGATCCTTCCAGACTGATCGCGAGCAGCTTCTGCGCCTCGACCGCGAATTCCATCGGGAGTTCCTTCAGCACTTCCTTGGCAAAGCCGTTGACGATCAGCGCCACGGCCTGTTCCTCGTCCAGCCCGCGTTGCATCGCGTAGAACAACTGGTCGTCGCTGATCTTGCTGGTCGTCGCCTCGTGCTCGATCTGGGCAGTGGGGTTCTTCACCTCGATATAGGGCACGGTATGCGCGCCGCATTCGCTGCCCAGAAGCAGGCTGTCGCACTGCGTGAAATTGCGCACGTTGTCCGCGTTCGGCCCCACGCGGACGAGGCCGCGATAGGTGTTATCGGACTTGCCCGCGCTGATCCCCTTGGAAATGATCGTCGAACGGGTGTTCTTCCCGTTGTGGATCATCTTCGTGCCGGTATCGGCCTGCTGGTGGTTGTTGGTGACCGCTACCGAGTAGAACTCGCCCACCGAGTTTTCGCCGTTGAGCACGCAAGAAGGATACTTCCACGTAACGGCAGAGCCGGTTTCCACCTGCGTCCACGAAACCTTGCTGTTCCTGCCCTGACAAAGAGCGCGCTTGGTCACGAAGTTGTAGATGCCGCCCTTGCCCTCGGCATCGCCGGGATACCAGTTCTGGACGGTCGAATACTTGATCTCCGCATCGTCGAGCGCGACCAGTTCGACCACGGCGGCGTGGAGCTGGTTTTCATCGCGCATCGGCGCGGTGCAGCCTTCGAGATACGAGACATAGCTGCCCTCGTCGGCCACGATCAGCGTGCGCTCGAACTGGCCCGTGTTCTCGGCATTGATGCGGAAATAGGTCGACAGCTCCATCGGGCAGCGCACGCCTTTGGGGATGTAGACGAACGTGCCGTCGGAAAAGACCGCGCAGTTGAGCGTCGCAAAGAAGTTGTCGTGCATCGGCACGACCTTGCCGAGCCACTTCTTGACCAGATCAGGGTATTCCTTGATCGCCTCACTGATGGAGCGGAAGATGACGCCCGCTTCTTCCAGTTCCTTGCGGAAGGTCGTGGCGACCGAAACGGAATCGAACACCGCGTCCACGGCAACCTTGCGCGCGCCCTCGACACCCGCCAGCACTTCCTGCTCTGCAATCGGGATGCCCAGCTTGTCGTAGACGGCCTTGATCTCGGGATCGAGTTCGTCGAGCGATTCCAGCTTCGGCTTCTTCTTGGGCGCGGCGTAGTAATACGCGTCCTGGTAATCGATCGGCGGGAAGTTGACCTTGGCCCAATCCGGCTGCGGCATGGTCAGCCAGTGGCGATATGCCTTCAGGCGCCATTCCAGCATCCATTCCGGCTCTTCCTTCTTGGCCGAGATGAAGCGGACGGTCTCTTCCGACAGACCCTTCTCGGCAAACTCCTGCTCGATGTCGGAGGAGAAGCCGTATTCATAGATTTCGAGAGCCTTGGCCGCTTCCTTCGCGGCGCGGTCCTTCTCGATCGCCTCGTCCTGGGCTGCTTTCAGCACTTCTGCCTGTGGGTCGTTCATGCGGGTACTTCCAGATCGGGTATGTCTTGCGGGGCTTTTTCGTGGGCGAGATCGACCAGCGAAATGCCGGATAGCGCGGAGCGGATGGCGCGGTTCACCTGCGGCCAGTGTGCGCGGGTGCCGCAATGCAGTTCGATGGCGCAGTCGCCATCCTCGTCACAGCACTGGGTCAGCGCGATGGGGCCTTCGATCGCCTCGACAATGTCGGCCACGGTGATCGCGGCGGCAGGGCGCGCAAGGCGGAAACCGCCGCCCGCGCCGCGCACGGAACGCAGCAGGCCGGCGGAGGACAATTTGCTCACCAGCTTCTGCACCGTGGGCAGGGGCAGGCCGGTTTCCTCCGAGATTTCGGACGCATTGGTGCGATCGCCGCCGCAGTGAAGGGCAGCGGCACGCATCGCCACGACGGCGTAGTCGGCCATGCTCGAAAGCCGCATTCGTCCTTACGCTCCAAGGTGTGGGGTCAAGGTGTCCCGGCCGGATTTCCGCTAATCGGAGCAATCCGGTCCGGTTTCACCTAGTGGCGGCAATGGCCCAATTCAACGAAAACCCGACTGTTGCGAGTCGTTTGCAGGAACGCCAGCTCGACAGCCGCGCGCGCATGGCATAGGCGCACGCCTTGATGGTCTACTCCCTGATCCGCCCGCTTATCTTCCGCATGGACGCCGAGAACGCGCATGGCCTCGCGCTCGACGCGCTGAAGACGACCCCCAGTTCGCTGCTGGCCAGCCCGCCGCGCCCCGATCCGGCGCTGGCGATGACGGTTGCGGGAATCGACTTCCCCAATCCCGTCGGATTGGCGGCAGGGTTCGACAAGAACGGCGAAGTGCCCGACGCGATCCTACGCTGCGGTTTCGGCTATGCCGAAGTGGGCAGCGTCACCCCCCTGCCGCAGCAGGGCAACCCGCGCCCGCGCATCTTCCGCCTTGCCGAAGACCGCGCCGTCATCAACCGCCTTGGCTTCAACAACGAAGGGGCAGAGGCGGTGGAAAGGCGGATGAAGGCGCGCGCCCATCGCACGGGCGTGGTCGGCGTGAACTTCGGCGCGAACAAGACGAGCGAAGACCGCGTTGCCGACTATATCACGATGACGCGTATCATGGCGCCCTATGCCAGCTACCTCGCGGTCAACGTATCCAGCCCCAATACGCCCGGCCTGCGCGCTTTGCAGGACGAAGCGGCGCTGGCCGGCCTGCTCGATGCGGTGATCGACGCGCGGGGAAAGGACGGCCCGCCGGTCTTCCTGAAGGTCGCGCCCGATCTGGAACCGGCCGACGTCGATGCCATCTCGCGCATCGCCATCGACAAGAAACTGGGCGCGCTGATGGTGACGAACACCACGATCACCCGTCCGCCGCTGGCATCGAAACACCGGGACGAAAGCGGCGGCCTTTCCGGCGCGCCGATCAAGGCAATGTCCCTGCGTCGCCTGCGCGAATTCCGCGATGCAACGGGCGGTGCAATTCCCCTGATCGGGATCGGCGGCATCACCACGGCAGAGGACGCGTGGGAACGCATCCGCGCCGGCGCGAGCCTGATCCAGCTCTATTCCGCCATGGTTTACGAAGGTCCGGGCATCGCGGCAAAAATCCTGCGCGGACTGCCCGAACTGATGGCGCGAGACGGCTTTTCCTCGATTGCAGAGGCGGTTGGCAGCGAATAGCGTGTCCATCATGCTGAAACGTCTGATCCTTGCCGCCCTGCCCGCCCTCCTGGCCGGTTGCGCAACACTACCCGCCGAAACTCTCCATACCCTTCCTGAAAAGGGCATGGTCAGCGCCGCCGATCCACGTGCAGCCAAAGCCGGGGTGGAGATGCTGCGCGCGGGCGGCAACGCCACCGATGCGGCGCTGGCAACAATGATCGCACTGACCGTGGTGGAGCCGCAGTCCAGCGGCATCGGCGGCGGCGGTTTCCTTGTCCTCGATCCCGAAGGTGACGGCGATCCGGTCAGCTACGACGGACGCGAAACAGCGCCTGCGGCGGCGACGGCGCAATGGTTCCTCGACAATGACGGCAAACCGCTGCCTTTCCGCACGGCGGTGGAAAGCGGGCTGAGCGTTGGGGTGCCGGGCAGCATTGCACTGGCCGCAAAGGCGCATGGCAAACACGGTGCCCTGCCTTGGGCCAAGCTGTTCGAACCGGCCATCGCGCTGGCCCGCGACGGGTTCGATGTTACCCCGCGCCTCCGCTCGTCGCTCGACCAGTGGCGATCCGTCGGCGCGATGACGCCAGAAGCGCGCGCCTTGTTCTACGGCACGGATGGTGAGCCGGTGCCAGTCGGCACCCATGTCCGCAATCCGGCGCTGGCGGCTTTCCTCGAACAAGTGGCGCAGGCGGGACCGCACGCGTTCTACAGTGGCCAAAACGCTACGATGATTGCCGGTGCGGTGAATGCGGCAATGCCCATCGATACGAAGCGAGCCGGATATGGCGTACTGAGCGACGGCTCACCCGTCCCCGCGCTGAAGCTTCCCGAGGGGGTCATGACCCTTGATGACATCGCGGGGTATCAAGCCAAGGACCGGCCCAGCCTGTGCGGCAAGTACCGTGCCTATCTGGTTTGCGGCATGGGTCCGCCGTCTTCTGGTGCAACGACCGTTTTCGCGATCCTGAAACAGCTCGAATCGCAGGACATGGCGGCGCACGGGCCGGACGATCCCGTGGCATGGCACCTGATCGCCGAATCGATGCGGCTTGCCTATGCCGATCGCGGTAAGTGGCTGGGCGACAGCGATTTCGTTTCCGTGCCGCTGCCCGGATTAATGGATGAAAGTTATCTCGTCCGTCGCGGCCAGCAGATCCATGCCGACCGAACCATCGCCGAGGCGCAACCCGGCCTGCCGCCCGGCGCGCGCCCGATCATGGCCCCGACGGCCGGCTATCCCGAAAACGGCACCTCGCACTTCGTTGCCGTCGATGGGCAAGGGGGCATCGCCTCCTATACCTCCACGGTCGAAAGCGCCTTCGGGTCGGGCCTGATGGTGAACGGCTACTATCTCAACAACGAACTGACCGATTTCAACTTCGAAACGGGCACCGCCAACAGCGTGGCGGGCGGGAAACGCCCGCGCTCCTCGATGTCGCCCACCATCGTCTATGGCCCCGACGGGAAGTTCCGCCTCGCCATCGGTGCGGCAGGGGGCGCGACGATCATTGCACAAGTGGCCAAGGCGCTAATCGGCGTCATCGACTGGAACCTCACCGCGCAAGAGGCCATCGATCTGCCGGTGATATTCGCACCGGGCGATACCGTGTGGGTGGAACAGGGCACGACGCTGGAGCCAATGATTCCGGCGCTTGTCGCGCTGGGCCACGGCGATGTTCGCGCCCGCGCGCCCAGCTTCAAGGCCAACGCGGTCGAACTCGTCGATGGACAGTACGTCGGCGCCGCTGACAGCCGCAGCGAGGGCATGGCCGTTTCCGAGTAACTTGCCGCAACGGAACGCGCGCCCTAGTAATCCGTTTGCAGGGACAACAATGTCCCGAGGGGAAAGCTTCAGAAAGGTCGCCCTATGGCGAAGACCGCTTTGGGCGGTACGCATCAAGGTCCTGCCGGTGCATCGATCGAACAGATCGACGCGGCCGCGAACCTTGTCACGCTGTTTCTTGCCCGCGCCGATGCGCGTGGTGACGATCCGTTTCTTCACGCCAAGCGGGACGGTGCATGGCATGCGGTAAGCTGGCGCGAAGTGGCGCGGCAGGTCGTGCTGCTTTCCGAAGGTCTGCGCTCTTTGGGGCTGGAACGCGGCGACCGGGTCGTGCTGGTCAGCGAAAACCGGCCCGAATGGTGCATCGCCGATCTGGCGATCATGGCCGCCGGTCTGGTCACCGTGCCGGCCTACACCACGAATACCACGCCCGATCACCTGCACGTGCTGGAAAACTGCGGCGCGCGGGCGGTTGTCGTATCGGGGCCGAAACTGGCGAAGCCTCTGTTGCCTGCGGTGCTGAACAGCCCGCTGGTCGAGCATGTCATCGCCTTCGAACCGCTGAAGCAGGAACAGGTCGGCACGGCGCGGTTCCACGCGCTGTCGAACCTGTTGGCGGGGGACGAGGATGCGGCCCGCGCTGCGGTGGACCTGCGCATGGGTACGGTGCAGCGCGAGGATCTGGCCTGCATCATCTACACCAGTGGCACCGGCGGCGCGCCGCGCGGCGTGCGCCAGCATCACGGCGCGATCCTGATGAACTGTTCGGGCGCGGCCCGCGTGATCGCGGAAGATTTCGGCTGGGAGAACGAGCGTTTCCTCTCTTTCCTCCCTCTCTCGCATTCCTATGAACATACCGGCGGGCAGTTCCTGCCGATCTGCCTTGGCTCCACCATCCACTATGCTGAGGGGCTGGACAAGCTGGCGGGCAATATCGAGGAAGTGCGCCCCAGCGTGATGATCGTCGTGCCCCGCCTTTTCGAAGTGCTGCGGGCGCGGATCATCAAGCAGCTGGCGAAGCAGGGCAAGGCGGCGGAAATGCTGGCCGCGCGCGCCATCGCGCTGGCCGAACGGCAGTCGATGGGCAGGGGCAGGCCGCTGATCGACCGGCTGGAAAGCGCGGTGCTGGACCGTGTGCTGCGCCCCAAGGTGCGGGCAAGGTTTGGCGGGCGGGTCAAGGCGCTGGTATCGGGCGGCGCGCCGCTCAATCCCGAAATCGGCTATTTCTTCACCGGCCTCGGCCTGCCGCTGCTGCAAGGGTACGGACAGACGGAAAGCGGCCCGATCATCTCTGTCAGCAGGCCGCAATCGGGGCTGAAGATGGACACTGTCGGCCCGCCGATCCACGGCGCAGAGGTTCGCATCGCCGACGATGGCGAAATTCTCGCGCGGGGTGAAATGGTGATGCACGGCTATTGGCAGAATGCGAAGGAAACCGCGAAGGCGCTGGTCGACGGCTGGCTGCACACCGGCGACATCGGCCATTTCGACGATCGCGGGCGGATCATGATCACCGACCGCAAGAAGGACATGATCGTCAACGACAAGGGTGACAACATCGCCCCGCAGCGGGTGGAAGGGATGCTGACGCTGCAACCGGAGATCGCGCAGGCGATGGTGAGCGGCGACCGCAAGCCCTACATCGTCGGCCTGATCGTGCCCGATGCCGAATGGTCGAAGGAATGGGCGCGCGACAACGGCGTGGAAAG
Organism: Croceicoccus bisphenolivorans; assembly: GCF_001634625.1. Taxonomy (GTDB): domain Bacteria; phylum Pseudomonadota; class Alphaproteobacteria; order Sphingomonadales; family Sphingomonadaceae; genus Croceicoccus; species Croceicoccus bisphenolivorans. Next base: position 32,894 of record NZ_LRSE01000013.1, read on the forward strand.
CGACTGGGCCACGCTGGGCGGCAACGCCGATTTCCGCGCCGCCGTGCGCGCCGCGATCGACAGGGTGAACACGGACCTGTCGGTTATCGAGAAAGTCCGCCGCTTCGAATTCGCGGACGAGCCTTTCGGCATCGAGAACCACGAAATGACGCCGTCGCTGAAGATCCGGCGCCACAAGATCCGCGAACGTTACGCCGACCGGCTGGCGGCAATGTACAAGGGCGGGTGAGACCCGTCAGGGTGACAAAGGTGACACCGTGTCACCCACGTCCAACAGCGTAGAACCCACGCAATTGCGCGGGTTCCGGCGGTGGCGCGTCGGGTGACACATTGCAGGAAAGACCGGACAGTGTGAAAGAGCGGAGCACATTGTGGCGCGGCGCGGGCGTGTAGGAAAACGGATTTTGCGAGTGGCCGCGCGATGTCCGCTATCAGGATATTCGGCGGTGGTGGCCAATGACTGGCATGGGGTGGATTGCGGACGTTTGATTGCGATCAGTTCGACGTGAGGTACCGATCATAACTCCCGCCATATCTTACTGCGATATCTTTGAAATCTTTTAGCTCGACGGTGACAGGCTTCCGCCCCCTTTCCTTGAATTCCTTGATCATTTCCTCGAAAACCAACGCGGAACCAAGCGTTCGCGCTTCTACTTCAAATCTCGCGATATCGGCCGCATCGCCAAGAAAGATGTCGCTGTAGATACCATCTTGAAAGCGGGTGCTGATGAACACCCGATCGACTGGTATGCCGGCTTCGCGCATACGTTTTCCAACGACCGCCGCAACTTCGTCGCAACGGCGGCTGTCGCCCAGCACATCTTCTATAATCGCACGAATTTCGTCAGGTTCATCGGTCATTTCGGCTGGTCGATCATCGAAGGTGCTCAAGCATGAACGTGAAGAAGCTACCGCTGATTTCCGCTTCGTCCCAACCCTCGCCAACGTTACTCGGTGTCAACAGAACCACCTGGCTGTTGCCAGGACGGACACAATAAAGCGACTCGGCTTCATAGGTTGAGATCGGGATCAGATCGTTCGGTATTTCCAGCTCCCGATGCGCGTATTCCAGAAGATCAGAAATTTGACCATCGTCTTCGAGGAAATCCACCAATTCGAACGGAAGAGTTTCAGAGACGAATTGAAGGCAATATAGTCGACTGAACTGCCAGAACTCTCCCTGCTTCTCGAGCATCAGTTCATCGAACGCGCGATCGACATCTTCTGGTGTTTCCCGATGCCAAACGAAGTTGTTTCGCTCGCAGGCCATGGTGAGCGATTGCGGGATCATAAACGTGCCTCCAACATCGGATGCCGCGTTACGATGGCGAAATTTCTACGTTGCCGCTTCATCGTCCGCAATGGGGTCGCCAGCCACCAGTCCGCTTCCGCTGTCGCCCACCTCACAACCCGAAGTGCGTCTGGAACTGCTCCAGCTCCACGCTCAGCAGCGTGTAAGCCGCATCCAGCACTTCCTCGAACGCCTCGGCCTCGATCTTGTCGGCGATCCACTGGTCGATCTTCACGCTTTCGCCCTCTCCGACCATCGAATCGAAGCGGGCGTGCCAGCGTTCGCGGTTCTGCATCAGCGCGGTGACGACACCGTTGACCACGAAGGGCCGGCGCGCACCCAGTTTCGTCCAGGCGTCGATGGCGCGGACCACGTTCGATCGCTTGCCGTTACCGCCCGTCTCCGCCTCTGCCAGATCGCGCAGGGTGCCCAGCTGTTCGTGCGGCGGCAGGGTCAGGTCTACCGCATGGCCGGCAGCCTCTGCCACCATCAGCGTTTCGCAGACGATTTCGTCGCTACGGGCGTAAAGGTTCATGCAGCGGCCACGCCAGCTGCAGATTTCGTCCCAATGCGGTCCGTTGCCGCCGGTTTCGGGCACCGGCGTTCCCGTGATTGCGCTCAATGAATCTCCGCCGACTGGTCTTCGATCCAGTCAGGATAGAATCCCGGACGGCGCTTTGACCAGCCCGGAGCGCATGCGGCAGCCTCGCTGATCGAGTGGAGCAGCACCTTGCGCCGTTCTGGCACAATCTGCGGCAGGGCAGAGGCCGCGCAGAACGCCGCGGGAAGCCAAGGGCGCGCTTCGGGGCCGAGCAGGCGTTCGTAAAGGAAGCGGTATGCCGCGAATCCGTGGATGCAGCCCTGCGCCAGGTCGAACACCGTCAGCTTGATGAGGCGGCCAAGGAATTCGTCCATCCGGTCGCCCGAACGCATCGCGGGAAGCGCGGCGCGCAGCGAACGCAGCTGTTGGTAGGCGCGGGTCTGGCGGCGGATCGACGATGCCTCGTCCGTGTCGCGTGCCCAGCGCTCGATCGCATCCGCGCGGGCAAGGCCGATGTCGAGGCTGCGCCGGATATAGCGCTGCTCTGCCGGATCGAACTCGGCAAACTCGCGCAGTTCCGCGATAGCCATCGATGCCGTGTCGAGCTGAGCCATATCCCGTCGTCCTCCTGCGACCCTTTCCGCCACGCCCGCGCGGGGGCGGTACGTGGCATCAGAATGCGCGAGTCAGGGTTAGCATCGGGTTAAAGGCGGGGTGATTTTTGTGTGGCCGGAGGCGAGCGCTCAAGGCGCGATTTGTGCCGCCACGGCGAAGGCGGCCAGCTCCTCCGTCGCGTCGCTGTAGCCCTGCGGATAGCCGTTGGCGCGGATCTGGATCGCGTATTGCGCGAATAACTGGCCGAATTCGGGCCAGCGCAGGCAGCGTTGCGCCAAGGCGTCGCGGGCCTCTGCATCGTAGCCGTGGGCGAGCGCGTGGCGCAGGACCCATTTCTCGTTGGCGACACCTGTGCCCAATGTGGCGAGTGCGGCGACGGGATCTCCCATCGTGTCGAACCACGGCATGATATCTTCCCGAACTTTCGCCGCTACCGTGTCGGCAACGAAGGGGCGGTCGTCGGGATTGACGACATCGAAGTCGCGCCCGTTCAACCCTTCCTCGAAATGCATCTGCCGCGTGTCGATCACGCCTGCCCATGGGCCTTCTGCATGCAGCTCCGGGTCGGTTTGCGCCTTGGCCCATCGTTTGGCGAGCGCGGATTGGAGCATCGCGGAAAAGCGCATCCGCACGACCTCGCCAGCACGGTTGGCGCGGTCAGGCTGGGCATGGATTTCCTGCGTCAGGTCGCCATGCCTGCGCACGAGTTTCAGGCCCGATTTCGCCTCGAAACCGAGGTCCGGCAAAGCCGCAGCCAGTTGCGCGAGCGTATCTTCAACAGCTTCGCGCGGGGTCTCCATCGGTTCAGATCAAACCGGCAAGCGGGCTGGACGGGTCGGCGTACTTGCGCGTTGCCATGCGGCCTGCGCGGTATGCGGCGCGGCCCGCCTCTACCGACAGCTTCATGGCGCGCGCCATCAGGATCGGGTCTTTCGCCTCTGCGATGGCGGTGTTCATCAGCACGCCGTCGCAGCCCAGTTCCATGGCCACGGCGGCATCGCTGGCCGTGCCCACACCCGCATCGACCAGTACCGGCACGTTCGCGCCTTCGACAATCAGGCGGATCGTAACACGGTTCTGGATGCCAAGGCCGGAGCCGATCGGCGCGCCCAGCGGCATGATCGCGACTGCGCCCGCTTCCTCCAGCTGCTTGGCCGCGATCGGATCGTCGACGCAGTAAACCATTGGCTTGAAGCCTTCGTTCGCCAGCACCTCTGTCGCGCGCAGCGTTTCGCGCATGTCGGGGTACAGCGTCTTCGCCTCTCCCAGCACTTCCAGCTTCACGAGGTCCCAGCCGCCCGCTTCGCGCGCAAGGCGCAGGGTGCGGATCGCGTCCTCTGCCGTGAAACATCCGGCAGTGTTGGGCAGGTAGGTGATCTTCTTCGGGTCGATATAGTCGGTCAACATCGGCGCCTTGGGATCGGAAATGTTCACCCTGCGCACCGCGACGGTGACGATTTCGGCCCCGCTCGCTTCGAGAGCGGCGGCGTTCTGGGCGAAATCCTTGTACTTGCCCGTGCCCACGATCAGGCGCGAACGGAACGTCTGCCCGGCAACGGTCCAGCTATCGTTATCAATATTGGCCACGTCGCCGCCTCCTACAAAATGCACGATTTCCAGTTTGTCGCCCTGCGCCAGCCCCACGCCTTCCAGCGTGGAGCGCGGCACGATGTCGCCATTGCGCTCAACAGCCACCTTTGCCGGATCGAGTTCCAGCAGGCGCGCCAGATCCGCGATCGAGCTGCCGTAGGGAATGCGGCGGGTTTCGCCGTTGACGATGATGGAAATCGCTTCAGTCATGCGGGCGGACATAGCCGCTTCGCGCGCCGGTTCAAGCGCAGCCGACGGCGTGGCGGTCAGAAAGAGTGGAAGCGCAGGTTCAGGATGTGCGCGGTGGCCACGCAGGCAACCCCCGCGATAGTCAGCGCAGCCTCACCCGCGCCGTGGGGACCCCAAAGGGCTGCACCCATCAGCGACAGGCCGACACCGCCAAGCACGAGCGGGCCGATCCGGCCATGGCGCCACACGCCCGCCCCGATGGTCAAGGCACCGATCACGATGGCCAGCGCCAGCCCGACCTCGTGGATCGCCGGATCCAGCAGCCACTCCCCGCCCAGCCCGAGCAGGGCCACCAGCAGGATCGAGGCGACACAATGCACCGCGCACAGCCCCGACAGGGCAATGCCGAGCCGGTCCAGCTTGAGTCGGGTCATGTAGGAGGGGCGTTCCATGCCCCCCGCAGATATGTAACATTATATCATCATGCAAGTGCTGAATCGGTGAATCCCTCGCTCCCCCTTGCGCTTTGCGACAAAGCGCAGCACACGCGGGGCCGGACATGAACACTGCAACGATCTCTTCGCTCAACCCGGTGCGTTACGGTTCGGAACGCCCGATTGCCCTGTCTCGCTGGCTGCTGATGATGGCCACGCTCGTCGTCCTGATGGTGGCGGTGGGCGGCATTACCCGGCTGACGGAATCGGGCCTGTCGATCACCGAATGGAAGCCGGTGACCGGCGCCCTGCCCCCGATGAGCGAGGCGCAGTGGCAGGCAGAGTTCGACGCCTACAAGCAGATCCCCGAGTACATAGAGGTGAACGGACCCGCCGGCATGACGCTGGCGGATTACAAGTTCATCTATTTCTGGGAATGGTTTCACCGGTTGCTGGGCCGCGTGATCGGGGTGGCATTCGCGCTGCCGCTCGCGTGGTTCTGGGTCCGGAAGGCGATTCCCGCCGGATACAAGCCGCGGCTGCTGGCGCTGCTCGCCCTTGGCGGGCTGCAGGGCGTGTTCGGATGGCTGATGGTGCGTTCGGGCACCGGCCCCGATGCCATGCCTGACATGAGGACCGACGTTTCGCACTACTGGCTCTCGATCCACCTGATGACGGCCCTGTTCACGCTGGGCGGGCTGGTCTGGACCGCGCTCGACTTGCGCAACTGGGCCAAGGGCGATCCCCACGCGGGGCTGGGCCGGTTCCAGACGGGCGTGCTCCTGATCGTTGCCGTGCAACTGCTTTACGGCGCGTGGATGGCGGGCCTTAACGCGGGCTATGTCGCGGGGGGCGGCTGGTTCGATTCGTGGCCGCTGATGCAGGGCGCGTTGTTTCCCGACGGGATCGACTGGTCGCTAGGCGCGATCCATGCCTTCACTGCCGACCCGTTCCTCGTCCATTTCATCCACCGCTGGTGGGCATGGGTTGCCGTGGCCGCCCTTGTCGTGATGGCGCGGCGGTTGCGGGCGCGGTTCCGGCATATCTCCGTCGCGATCCACATCGCGTTTGGCACGCAGATCCTGCTCGGCATCGCGACGATCTGGACCGGCATGGTGCTCTGGGTCGCGGTGGCGCACCAGATCGTCGGCGCGCTGGTCCTGGCCTGCGCCGTATGGGGCGCCCATGCGCTGGGCTTTCGGGACCGGATGCCGGGCAGCGTGATGAAATGAACGTTCGGGCATGAGTGGGGCGGCGCTCATCTGGGCCCCCTTCGCGGACGAGGCCAGCGCCGGACAGGTCGCCGACATGCTGCTGGATGAGGGGCTGGTCGCCTGCTGCAACCTGATTCCGGTAAAGTCGCGCTACGTCTGGAAGGGCGAGCGGGGCGAGGGTGAGGAATGCGGCGCGCTGTTCAAGACGCGGGCCGACATGCTGCAACGCGCGGTGGCGCGGCTGGAGGAACTGCACCCCTACGACACCCCCGCAATCACCGGCTGGACATGCGAAGCTGCGGGCGGAGAAACGCTGGCATGGCTTGCCGTCATCGGCGCAACCGGCCCTCACGCCACCTGACACGGTATTATTTTACCGCGTCGGAAACGCGCGGATTTGCTTGACTTGAAGCCTTCGCGCAGACAAAAGCGCGCCACTTCGCCTTGGGTCATCCGGGGCGATTCTCGCATCTAGACGAAGGAATGAGAAAGCCATGAAGGCGCTCAGCACCCAGACCCGGTCGATCAAGCCGGCCGAGGTCGAAAAGAAATGGCACCTGATCGATGCCGACGGCCTCGTCGTCGGTCGTCTCGCGGTGATCATCGCCAACCACCTGCGCGGCAAGCACAAGCCGAGCTACACCCCGCACGTCGATTGCGGCGACCACGTCGTCGTCATCAACGCGGACAAGGTGAAGTTCACCGGCAACAAGACGCAGGACAAGCGTTATTACAAGCACACCGGCTATGCCGGCGGCATCAAGGAAACCAGCCCGGCCAAGGTGCTGGGCGGTCGTTTCCCCGAACGCGTCCTTGAAAAGGCTGTGGAACGCATGGTTCCGCGCGGTCCGCTTGGCCGCCAGCAGATGAAGGCGCTGCACCTCTACGCCGGCACCGAACACCCGCACGACGGTCAGCAGCCCGCAGTGCTCGACGTTGCCGCCCGCAATCGCAAGAACAAGGTTGGTGCATGATGGCCGACGAAACGAACACCCTCGCCGATCTCGCTGAACTTACCGAAGGCACCGAGATCGCAAGCACCGAAGCGCAGGTTCCCACCACGCCGCTTCGCGAACAGCAGCTGGACAAGTTCGGCCGCGCTTACGCAACCGGCCGCCGCAAGGACGCCGTTGCCCGCGTGTGGATCAAGCCCGGTTCGGGCAAGGTCACCGTCAACGGCCGCGACCAGGAAGTGTACTTCGCACGTCCGACGCTGCGTCTCGTCATCGACCAGCCTTTCGCGATCACCGATCGCCAGGGCCAGTACGATGTCGTCGCAACCGTCAAGGGCGGTGGCCTTTCGGGTCAGGCCGGTGCGGTAAAGCACGGCATCTCGCAGGCGCTTTCGAAGTTCGAGCCCGCTCTGCGCGGCACGGTTAAGGCCGCCGGCTTCCTCACCCGCGACAGCCGCGTGGTTGAGCGTAAGAAGTACGGCCGCGCCAAGGCACGTCGTAGCTTCCAGTTCTCGAAGCGTTAATTCGCAACGACAAGTTCTGGTTCACCCGAACACGGAAAGGGCGGCTCCCACGGGGCCGCCCTTTTTGTTTGTGCCTGTCGCTCCGGCTAATCGACGCCCGGAGCATCCCCACGCGCCAGGTGGGCGAGCAGGATGCGCAGCGCCCAGACCGAAGCCTCTGCAGTTTCCGTTCCGTCGAGATCCCACTGGTCGCGCATTTCGCGCCATGCGAGGCCGGAGCAGAGCAGTTGCAGGACGCCGTTGGCCTGTCTTCGGGCCTTGTCCGGCAGTGAGCCGGTGTGGCCTGCGAACGCGCGGCTGTAGGCGGCAACGCGTTCATCCTTGCGCTCCATCCGCATCTGCCGCCCCTCCGCGCTGGCGGTAGCGACGGCCATGGCCGCACGGTTGGTGTCGAATTTCTCGAAGGTTTCGCGCAACTCCCGTTCGAGCAATGCCGAAAGATCGCGCGGCATCCCCCCCGGCGGCGATAGCAGATCCCACAGGCGGGCCCGCAATGCCGGCTGGTCGGCGAAGCGACGATACACCGTCCGGCGCGATATGCCCGAAACGGCCGCAACCGCATCGTGCGTCAACGGAACCCCGTCGGCAGCAAGGTTGAGCAGGGCGGCATCGATTCGCGCGTCGTTGTTGGTAAGTACGCGTCGGTCGGCAGTTGCAGCTTGAGTATCCATAAGGCTCGCGATGCCATGTGGCACAGAATGTGTCAAATAGTCGTTGACACATTCTGTGCCAAGGTGCAGGACGAACGGGAGAGGTGATCGCTGCCTCGCTGAAAGGATTCGCCATGTTGTTCCACCTTTCCATCGATGCCCACGATCCCGAGCACGTCGCCCGCATCCTGGCCGAGTTGTTCGGTGGCGGAACTGTCACGCCTTTCCCGCCCGTCGCGGTCGGCAGCTGGCTCGCCATGGCCGGTGACGATCGCAACACCATGGTCGAGGTCTATCCCCGCGGGACGATCCTCGAGGCGAAGAGCGATGATGACGCCCAGGGCAACTTCCACGGAGAGGCCGCGCAAGTGCGCGGCTCGGCCACCCATTTCGCCATGGGCACGCGGCTGACGATGGAGGAGGTTCTGGCGATCGCCGAACGCGAGGGCTGGGCCGCGCACTACCGAAAGCGCGGCGACATCTTCGGTGTGATCGAAATGTGGATCGAGAGTGAACGGATGATCGAGGTGCTGACCGAACCGATGCAGGCGGAATATCTGGCCAGCATGACGGTTGCGGGCTGGACGCACTTCGTGGCTGGAGCGCCGGCGTAGGATACGGCCTTCAAGGCGCGTCCGCGTCGCGCCCCTTGAAACCCTGCGCGATGACGTACCATTCGCTGCTATCCTTGCGGCTGGCGGGCGGCTTGGCGTGTTTCACGGTGCGGAAGTTCTTTTTCAGGATGTCGAGCAGGGCCTTGTCCGTGCCGCCGGCAAACACCTTGGCGATGAAATCGCCGCCCGGTGCCAATGTCTGCACCGCGAAGTCCACCGCCGTTTCCACCAGCCCCATCGTGCGCAAGTGGTCGGTCTGCTTGTGGCCCACGGTATTGGCCGCCATGTCGGACAGGACGAGGTCGGGCGCCTGTCCCAGCGCCTCCAACAGCGCGTCGGGCGCGGCATCGTCCATGAAATCCATCTTGAAGATCGTCACCCCGGGCAAGGGATCGACGTCGAGCAGGTCGATGCCGACGATTTTGGCATGGGGGCGGAGTTCAGCCACCACCTGACTCCACCCGCCCGGCGCGATGCCGAGATCGACGACCGCGTTCGCGCCCTTCAGCAGGCCGAACTTCTCGTCCAGTTCCTTCAGCTTGTAGGCGGCGCGGCTGCGATAGCCGTCGGCCTTTGCCTTCACGACGTAAGGGTCGTTCAGCTGCCGCGCGAGCCAGCGCGCCGACGATGCGGTGCGTTTCTTGTTGCTCTTCAGCTTCTGGCGGTCGCTTCCGGATCTGCTCATGCAACGCCCCCTACAACGCCCGCTCGCGCCGCACCATCTCCCGGTTATGGTCGCCAAGGCGCGCGCCCGCCATCAGGCTGCGCAAGATGCCTTCACGGATGCCGCGATCGGCAACGCCAAGCCGCGCCGCGGGCCAGAGGTCGAGGATCGTTTCAAGGATCGCGCAGCCAGCCACGACCAGTTCCGCCCGATCCCGCCCGATGCAGGGCAGCGCCTGTCGTTCGACGGGCGAAAGCGTGGACAGATCCTTCGCAATGTCGCGCATCGCACTCGCCTTCACGATCAGCCCGTCGACGGCCCGCCGGTCATATTGCGGCAGGCCGAGGTGCAGGCTGGCAAGCGTTGTCACCGTGCCGCTGGTACCAAGCAGGCGCGGGCTGGTGTGGACCGGCTGCTTGCGGAACGGCTCCAGCCGCGCGGAGAAATCGCGGAACGAATCGCTGACCGCACGGCGCATACGGCGATATCGCGCCAGCCGGTCGGCATCGGTTTCGGGTTCACTGGCGGGAAAGCTCTCGGTCAGCGAAACAACGCCCCACGGCACCGATTGCCAGTCCATGATGCGCGGCACCGCCTCGCCCGTCTCGATCAGGACCAGCTCGGTCGATCCGCCGCCGATGTCGAAGATCATCGCCGGCCCTTCGCCCTGTTCCAGCAGGACGTGGCAGCCCAGCACGGCAAGGCGCGCTTCTTCCTGTGCGCTGATCACGTCCAGCGCGATACCGGTCTCTTCGCGAACCTTCTCGATAAAGGCCTCGCCATTGCTTGCGCGGCGGCAAGCCTCTGTCGCGACGGAGCGGGCAAGATGGACATTGCGGCGGCGCAGCTTGTCGGCACAGACGTGCAGGGCGGAAAGCGCACGCTCCATCGCGCCGTCGGACAGCCGCCCGGTCTGCGCCAGCCCCTCGCCCAGCCGGACGACGCGGCTGAACGCATCGATGACGACGAAATTCTCGCCCGAAGGCCGTGCTATCAGCAACCGGCAGTTGTTAGTGCCAAGGTCGATCGCGGCATAGGCCTGACGCTGCGGCACCCCGCGCGCGGCGTTTGCGACCGGTGCACCCTTCGCAGGTTGCCGGCCGGACCCGCCATTATGGCGGCGCCCATCGTTGCGCTTGTCCTTCGCCTTCTGTTCCGGCGCGCTCTGGGCGGAAACGGGGCCACTTGCCCCTTCCGGTCCCGGATCGATCGCAGAATGCCCTGCCTGCCGATCCCCGTCCTGCGTTGCCGGCGGCTCGAAATCCGCCATGCTTCAACTTCCAAATACGTCTGTGAACCGCGCCCGTGGCAAATGCCCGACACGGCGAACCTGACGCCCATGCTAACGACGGGTGGCGGATGTGGCAACCTGACGACGCAATGGGCGTACAGAGCGCCTTGACCTCAGCCCGTTTGGCGCATAGAGGCACCCTCCGCAGTACGCCAACAGGCGCGCTGCCGTTGCCCCGTCGTCTAATGGTAAGACTACGGATTCTGATTCCGTCTATCGAGGTTCGAATCCTCGCGGGGCATCCAGTCAAGCGAAAAGTGCTTGCTCTGTTGGTATTTACCTGATTTTCCAGCTTTCCCTGTGCTTCCGGTAGTACAATCGGTGGTACAAAGGACCCTTCGGCGTGGAAGTCATCGTGCCTTACCTCGAACGCGATAAAAAGACCGGCATACTCCGCTACCGCAGGGTCTACCCTGTGCGGCTGCGGCCATTCATCAGCGAGCCTGGGTGCCGACCTGTCCAACTCAAGGTCACCCTGGAGGCCAGGGAGATAACGGAACCTGGCGCTGCCGAGCGGTTCGAACGGGCTGCCCAGAGATATGCCTCGATCGTGGCTCGTGCGGAGAAGTTGGCTTCAGGGCGATACGACACGCTCGCCCCGTCGACGATCAACATCCTCATGGATGCCTTCAGGTCACAACAGCTATCCGAAGATGCCGAACGGAGGCTGGACCCTGCTGCCAAGGCCCGTGGTGAGCAGGTTACCGAAGCAGCGAAGCTGGCGGGATTTGAGCTCCCTGTGGTGAGGCCCACGGCAAAGTGGTCCCAGGGCATACGTGTCACGATCGAAACCGTCCTTGAGGTGTACCGAGGTCTCAGCGCCGATGGCGACATAGACGGTATCGTATGGGCTTGGGGCGACAAGGCCGAGGAGCTGGCAGAGGTGGCCGGTTTGGTGCTGGACCGTTCGAACCCGTCGTTCCAGACCCTTTGCCTGCGGCTCAACGAAACGGCGATCGCTGTCCACGAAGCCGAGCTGGGCCGCATGGAGGGGAAGATCATCGACACCCCGCCCATGCCTACACTTCCGATGACCAGCACTCCGCCGCCCGCGCCACTACGCTCGTTCCGTACGATCGTGGAGGACATGCTCGCTAACCCACGCTTCGAGATTGGGGGTCCTACCAGAGCCCAAGTCGGCACCGCTCTCAGATACCTCGGGGACGTTCTTGGCGATCCCTCGCCCGAGCAGCTCACGAAGACCGAGGTGGGCCGGTGGCTGGATGTCATCTCCCAGCGCCCCGCTTTCGTGACGGCTGCAGAGCGGGTGATGCCCTTGGGAGACCTCGTGGCCAAATACGAGGGGCAGGACGTTCAGCGTGCCAGCCAGGGGACACTGGAGAAGCACTGTCGTGTCCTTTCGAAACGGTGGAACCACGCGGTGAAGGAAGGACCCATTCCGGCGTCGATACCCAATCCGTTCGAGGGGCGATCGTTTGGGACAAAGTCGCGTGGACCCAAGGAGGTCGACGGGTTCACCGAAGGGGAGCTCAAAGACATCTTCAGCCTGCCATTCTTTGGTGGTGGGCCCCCGCCCCGCTGGGGGAAAGGCGAAGCCGCATACTGGCTGCCACTATTGGCCCTCTACACGGGTGCGCGGCCTGAGGAGGTCGCCCAGTTGGTAGTCGGGAACATCTATGGGGACCACGAGACCGAACGGCCTGTCTTCGACTTCGCTGGCACGAGCGCACACCCTGAGAAGGGGCAGCAGCGCCTTAAGACGCAGGAGAAGGGGACAGGTCCTCGCGTGTTTCCCATTCCCGCCGACCTGATCGCGCTCGGCTTCATGGACTATGTGGAGTGGCTGCAGGACCACGGCGAAGAGGCCCTGTTCCCGAAGTTGCGGGTCCGCAACAAGTTCAACCGGCTCTACCCGTCATTCGGCGAACCTTGGTGCAATGCGCTTTACGATGCTGGCATCCTGAAGCGCCGCAGCGGACGGAAGCCCATGCGGGAGTTTCGGGATACTTTCGTTACCGGTGCAAGGGTAAGCCGCATCCCTGAACCTTCCATCGGGTACATCATTGGGCACACGGGAACAGGCGATGGCCAACCCCGCATGACGGCGAAATACGGCAAGCTCAACCCCCACGCCGTATGGATCGATGAGTATCGCCCGCTGATCGACGTATTGGAGCTGGTGGAGCCGTGGAAGCCCCCTGAGGCGCCAGTCGCGAATTGAACAGCAGACCGTAGAGATGGAGGTGGACACTGGCGTCTTCTTAAGGAATGTTGGGATACGACAAGCTGCAAAGAAATAGGGGGCCGCATGCTAATAATTCCCGCCGTTGTGTTCTTCATTCTCGGGTGGCGAGTTGGTGGCAACGGTCGCCGCTTCGGCGCGAAGCATGCGATCGGGCTGCTGCTGTTCGGTTGTGTTTACGCAGTGGCTGCGGTGGACGCTTATTCTAAGCGTACGGCGGCTGCAGGTTTGGACCCATCCAGTGTCCTGAGCATGGGCAACCTTGTGTACGCATTCGGGTACGGCGCTGGCTTGTGTGGTGGTGCGATGCTGTTCGGCGGCTGGCTAGGTAATCGCCGTCGCATTAAGAAGGCGCTGGGGGCCACCTCAGCACGGTCCGAGGCATAAGGCGCGTTGGGCGCTTCGTTCCGATCGGCCAGGCTACGGCGGAGGCCACGCTGACGCGGTTGTACCTCCTTCCCGTCGCGCTCGTTGCAGTCGCCGGTTGCGATCCGAATGCATCGCCCACTTATGGTGACACGGGCCTGCCGAAGAATTGCCGCGCCATCATCCAGGCGAACCTTGAGGGGTGGCATGCCGAAAGTTACACCGCCGACGAAGCCCTGACCTCGATCGAGCGAAACTGCGGGGAGAATGGGCATTCGTGGGGTCGCTAAGGGGGTGGTCCCCGTCCCTATCCGCGTAGGCCGGATCGTTAGATCAGGTCATCCCATCCGTCGTCCGCATGACCCACAAAGCGGCCCATCGCCTCGACGAGACCAGGTGCATACTCCTCGAGCACCTCGGCGAGGAGACGGGGGGGCAATTCCATATCCATCACCGGTCGGAGGCTCTTGGCTGCTTTGCGTTTCAGCTGAGCCTCACGGGCATCCTGATCCCAGTCCGGTGTCTCTCTGCCACCCTTCTCGAGCCGTTCGGTCTCCCGCCTAGCTGCGGACCATGAGAGAACTGGGTGCTGCGTAGGGTCGACCTCAGCCGCCACGAGTGTTTTCCGTGCAGACCGCATATTGGAGACTGCGCGGGGGCCGATGCCGTAGAGTGCCGCTGTCTTTGCAATGGAAACATCGTCTCCACGGGCAACTGCGGCCCACGCGGCATCCATCTTGTCCGTAGGTGACATGGAGAGCCGGTTCTTCTTATTGTCGCGTACACTCTCTTGGATGGCCCAATGGACCCGACCGGCACCCGTCAGTTCCGACTGGAGAGCTTGCACGGGTACGGGTTCTGTCCTTCCCGCCTGTCGGTATGCCTCGAGCCTGTGGTGGCCGTCGAGCAGATACCAGCTGTCACCGAACGCTGCGATGGTGACGGGGTCCAGATCGGTCCCTGCCTTCGCGATCCTGGCGAGCTCAGCAATGTGCCGTTCGCTCCTACCAGGGGCATAAGCGATGCTATCGAAGCGGGGTTGAAAGACGGCACTGTTTTCGCGGATGCTGTCGAGATGCAGGTAGGCTGGCGATCCTGTTAGCGAGGCTTCGGCAGCTGCTTCGGCCAGGGCCTGTATCTCTTGGGATCGCGCGTCACGCGTCGGTATGGCAAGGGTGTGCATCTGGGTTTCCGGCATCAAACTTCTGCGCATTTGGCCTATGCATGGTGCAGAGGCAAGCCCTAAGGTACCGTAGGGCATCCACTGGGCCCACACGGGCCTGTAGATGCCATGGGGCGGGGCGCGGCTACTACGGGTGTGGGGTTTCTCTGGGTTGCCTGTTGGGGCTCTGGGGGCTCCTGTAGGTCCCTCGGTGGCCGTCTGGGCATCCGCCCTGAAACCGCTTTTGCTCCACTACGGCCACCCGATTATTTTCGGCCACTCGCGGCCTTAGGAGGCATCCTCAAGTGCCCGATAGACAGACGCACGAGCGATGCGCAGCTGCTTCGAGATTTGGGTGGGTGTAACACCCTCCGCCCTGAGCCGCCTTACGTCCTCCACAGGCACCGTGGGCTTCCGTCCCTTGTAGACACCAGCTGCCTTGGCCTTCGCGATCCCTTCGGCCTGTCGCTCCTTCCTCAGCGCGGTCTCAAACTGCGCGAAGACCCCCAGCATCTGAAGGAAGGCGATGCCAGCCGCAGAGGAGGTGTCGATCGGCTGCTCGGTCGCCTGCAGGTGGGCACCCTTGGACCTGATGGTCCCAACGATGTCCTCAAGGTCCTTCACGGAACGGGCCAGCCGGTCGATGCGGGTCACCATCAAGGTGTCGCCCTCACGGAGGAAGTCGAGGACCGTCTGCAGCTCCTCGCGGCCCTTCAGGCTTGTGCCTGACCGCTTCTCGGCGCGGACGGTGGCGCACCCTGCAGCCTTGAGGGCGTCTACCTGGATAGTGCAGTCCTGGTCTTCCGAGCTCGCTCTGGCGTATCCGATCGTCGTGGTCATGATTGTGTCTCTCTAGGGTCTAGACCCGACCCTTTGCACTGTCTCATTCCTCTATGTCAACCCTAATGGGACAAGAAGGATGTCTCACGCCACCGTCTCCTACGAGTATACCCCAACGGACGGCTGGCCGCTCTAGTGCCACCGTGGCGGCAAATGTCGTCGCGGGGGAGGTGGCCAATGCCGATTACCCTTAGGCCCCCCAATGTGCCGAGTGGTCGACGATCGGAGCGATAGCGAGGGTGGGGGGTAACTCGGCGACTGGCGATCCGGTGCGAGGTCGGGTTGAGAGAATGACGGGAATGTCATGGGTCCCCTACGGGTCCCTCCCAGTCGCCCTGATGTTACCTGCGGAAATCCCGAAATCACAATTCAAAACTGGCGGCTTCGCTGCAGGCCACTTTGCAGGTCCGACCCCTCCCTCTTTTCCTGCGTTTCTGTGCATTCCCAGGGCGCAAGCCAGCTTCAGGCCAGCACTAGTGCCGAATAATGCACAACCAACCGACGCGGCGTCTCGGGGCGGGGTCTGTCAGGCCCTCAGCCACCAATAGGGCCGACCATCGCAAAACCGTCGCCAAAACGACGTCGCGGTGATGGTGTGCGAGTTGTACAACCTGCCCAGGTCGCTCCTGGGCTGCCGAAAGCCCCCAAAATGCAAACCTATGCCACCCCAGCGGTCCCTGTACGCCGTGCCCCCTCACACCTGAGGAGCGGCCTTGCCCCTCTGGTCAGTCCTGCCGTTCCACTTACTCAAGCCTCCGACGACGCGGTCAGCGAGGAAATCCTCTTCCACCGCAATCCCATTCGCATCGTGGTGGCCAACGGGACCCTTTGGTTCGCCGCACCCGACCTTGTCGATGCTTTGGGTTGGGCACCATGGACCCTCGAGACGGCCAAGACCTCCCCAGCCATCCCAAGCTACTGTCGCAGCACAGGCATCGAGCTCGAGGACCCCGAGATTGAGGGAGAGCCCGACGGGGCCGTCACCCTACTGTCTCCGATTGGAGTATGGCTCTGGACCGAAGCCACGGATGCCCTCCGAGCGCAGCATCTCACGTCGTGGACGAAGAGGCAGATGCTGGAGCTGGTGCCGACCGTCCGGCGTGACGATCCCGCCTCGTTCCTCGCACTCATGCCCAGCGGTCTACTTCCGCCTCACCCGACCAAACGCTCCGGCAGGCATCGAGAGTGGATCGACCTGAAGGAAGCCCACCCATATCTCAGGTGGGAGCGCATAGACCGGTCGCACTAAATGATACCCCCAGGAAGCCTCAGGGCCTCCTGGGGGATTTTTTCGAAATGCTATGAAGCTGGCGAAGGCGTCTCAGTGTGGCAACGGGGTCGAGGGCGCAGGAACCAACCGCAAGTCGGGAGGCAACTGCTCCTCGGCCTCGTCGTCCCATTCGTCCGGTAGGTCCTGGTAGAAGAGGCGCAGGAAGTTCGTCCTGTTCCGCTCCCTTCCTAGCTTCTCGAGCCAGCGGTCAATCTCGGCCCAGTGGCCCTCAAGGTCAAATCCTTCGGACATGCCGCTTAGCCACTCGCCGCCAACAAGCGCCTCAGGTCCGCTTCTGTCACCACAACGCTCTGTGGGCCCCGCTCGGTATCCTTCTGGCATAGGACGATGACGCCGTCTCCCATATGCTGCGCGATGCCATCGGCCAAAGCTGTAGTCCCCTGTATTCGGCTCATATCGTCGGGCCTCCCGCCCTTGAAAGTGGTACAAAACCGAGTACATTGATGTCACCTCGGTGCTCAAAAAGCCAAGGAAATCAGCCGTTAGGAGCAGGGACTATCTCCTCCTCGCGGGGCATCCAATCCTTGCATCTCGGGTAGCAGCGGTCAGTTCAGCGCGGCGCCGTCCACTTGCGCGCGAAGATTACGCAGGATGCGGCGCGAGATCTGGCGCTGTTTTTCATTGTCGAGCGGCAGGTCGGCGTCGAACTTGGCATCGTCGCTTTCGGCAAAGACATAGCGGGTGACGATCGCCCTTTCCCGCGCAAGATCGCGTTCCACCGCCGCCAGTTCGTCCGGATGCACCGTTCCGGGCATTGTTTCCCGCTTGCGCAGCGTGTCCTTCGCGATCTCTCGACAGGCGCGTTCGCGCATCCGGTCTTCATACCGTTCCAGCATGGCGTCGAACGCCTCTCGCGCGATGCGGGTGGCGACCATGGCCTCTACCCTCGATTGCGCCAGATCGTCCTCGATCTCGAACGGAGTGCGTTCGGCGTCATCGGCAAGCAGGGCATCGAGCGAGACCGTGCGGGCCCCGACTCTTTTCGCGCTGTCACGCGAATCCAGCCGCACCCTGTGGCGCAGCGCCTGCAGTTCGCAGCGCAGCTGCCAGTTCACGAACGTGGTGAACCGTGCGCGTTCCGGATCGTAGTCGCATATAGCCCTGTGCACGCCGATCGCGCAGGCCTGCCGCGCATCGTCTGCCATGTCGGTCAGGCCATAGGCCCGCGTGAAATGCCGGATGCGCGGTGCGATGAGTTGCAGGATGCGATCGAAATGCCGGTTCCGCCTGGCCTCTGTCCGCATGTCGGCGTCGGCGGGCAAGGCCCGGATCGCGGCGACTTCGCGTTCGAGGGCATCGGTCGTGGCGGACATCGGCGCGTCAACTCCCTGCTGCCGGCACGACTGGCCGGAGCAAACAGGGTTAACGGCGGCGCCTCAACACCACGCGCAGCGGCGGATAGGCAGTTTCCCGTAGGTTTTTCGATCAGCCGAGCGCGGCGTCGAGTGCATGGATGGCAAGCCCGACAAGCCCGCCCACCAGCGTTCCGTTGATCCGGATAAACTGCAGGTCGCGGCCGACCGCGCCCTCCACCCTCTGCGTGATCGTCGTCGCATCCCAGCGCTTCACCGTTTCGGAAACCAGCCGGACAAGCTGGTCGCCATAGCGGTTGGCGATGCCCACGGCGCTGCGACGGGCAAAGCGGTTGATCTGCACCTGCAGGCGCGCATCATCGCGCAGGGCCTGCCCCAGTTCGGCCAGCGCGCCGCCAAGCTGCCCCGCAAGGGCATTGTCGGGGCTGCGCGCGGTTGCGATCAGGTTGCGGCGCAAACGCTCCCACACGCCTTGCCACCACGTTCCGACGGCGGGGCTGTTCAGGATCTCGTGCTTGATCCCTTCCACCTTGGCGCGCATGTCCGGATCGTGCGACAGATCGTGCGCCAGCTTCTCCAGCCCTTCCTGCACCTTGCCGCGCACCGGATGGTCGGGATCGACCAGCATTTCAGCCAGCAGGCGGTAGAGCCCGTCGAGAACCGAGTTCGCGAGCCTTTCGTCCAGACCGGTCCAGCGCAGCAGCGCATTGGCGCGTTCGTGGATCATCGCGCGAACCATAGGCTCGTTCGCTTCCAGCGTGATTCCCGCCCAGCGGATCGCGGCATCGATCAACGGCAAGTGCTTGCGGTCGGCAATGGCCGCGCCCAGCACCTGTCCCAGCAGCGGCGAGATTTCCAGCCGGTCGGCTTGCGACTTCAATCCGGCGCGAACCTGTTCGCCCAGCCGTTCGGGATCGAGCGATTCGAGCACTTCGGCGAACAGTTCGGCCGCGCCGGCGCGCATGCCGCTGTTGCCGCGCTTGGCCGGATCGGCAAGGTAATCGCCCAGCGCGCGGGCGATGTTCATCCCGCTCATCCGGCGGGCCACGACTTGCGGGGTGAGGAAATTGGTGCGCAGGAAACCGGCCATCGTTTCGGCGATGCGGTCCTTGTTCGTCGGAATGATCGCGGTGTGCGGTATCGGCAGGCCGAGCGGGCGGCGGAACAAGGCGGTTACGGCGAACCAGTCGGCCAAGGCGCCGACCATCGCCGCTTCGGCAAAGGCCATCACGTAACCCACGGCAGGGTGCAGGCCCAGATATTGGCGCGCGACGAGAAAAACCGCGGCCATCAGGATCAGCAAGCCCGTTGCCACCATGCGCATCGCGCGCGCGCGATCCTGCACAGGTGCCGACGCGAGGGCGGAGCTGGAATCTCGCGGTGTCAGGCCGGCCAAGGTTCTTTCGGTCCCGCTGGCTATTCCGCCGGTAGCGCGTCGTCGCGCTTACCGTCATGCTGCTCATCGCCGGGGCGATAGGTTAGCAGCAGGGTGCGCAGCTTGGGTCCGATCCGTTTCTCGAACCCGTCCGCCAGGCTGAAACCGGCCGGCACGATGACAAGCGTCAGCAGGGTCGAAAGCAGCAAGCCGCCGATCACGACCGTCCCCATCGGAGAGCGCCACGCACCGTCACCACCAAGCGACAGCGCCGTCGGCACCATGCCCGCGGCCATGGCAACGGTCGTCATCACGATCGGCTGTGCGCGCTTGTGCCCGGCATCGATGATTGCTTCCTTTTTCGGCACGCCGCTTTCCATTTCCTCGATCGCGAAGTCGATCAGGAGGATCGAGTTCTTCGCAACGATACCAAGCAGCATCAGGATGCCAATATAGACCGGCATGGAAATCGAGCCTGCCGTATCGCTGAAAAAGCCGAGAAAGCCGAGCACGAGCAATCCGCCAAGCGGGGCGAGCAGTAGCGATGTCATGTTCACCAGCGGGGAAACGACGCGCTTGTAGAGGAGGACCAGCACCGCAAAGACGAGGAAAATGCCGGTGACGACCGCGATGAGGAAGTTCGTGACCATTTCCTGCTGCCACTCGTCCTCGCCCACTGGCGCGGTGCTGACTCCGGTCGGCAGATCGCTCAGCGTGGGGAGCTTGTAAATCTCCTCCATCACCGGCCCTTTTACCGCGCCCTCGCCAAGATCGGCACCGATCAGGATGCGCCGGGACTGGTTGAAGCGCTGGATTTGGGTGGGGCCTGCGCCGAAGCTGATGTCGGCCACCCGGCCCAGCGGCACCGATCCTCCACTGGCAGTCGGCACGGGCAGGTTCTCGATCGTCGCGATGTCCTGCCGCGATTGCTTGGCAAGGATCACGCGGATCGGGATCTGCCGGTCCGACAGCGAGAACTTGGCCGCGTTCTGGTCGATCTCGCCAATCGTGGCGATGCGGATCGCCTGGCTGAGCGCCGCAGTCGTCACGCCCAGCTGGGCGGCAAGCTCCGGGCGCGGCGAAATGATCAGCTCGGGCCGCTGCAGATCAGCCTCGATCCGGGGGGCAACGACGTCGTTCACGCCGCGCATCTCTTCGACCACATTATTGGCCGTGCTCTTCAACAGATCGGGATCGGAGCCCGAGAGCATGATCGTGATGGCCCGCCCCGATCCAAAGCCACCGGCCTGCGATGCGAAGGAAATGCGGGCATCGGCAATGTTCTGCATCTTGGGTGTGAGCCGCCGCTCGAATTCGATGCTGGTCGTTTCGCGATCGTCCTTGAGCTTGATGAAGATGCGGGCATTGCCTTCGTTTACCGATTCCAGCGCCCGCTCTACCTCCGGTTGCTGGTAAAGAAGTTCGGACACCTCGTCGGCTACGCGTGTCGTCTGCTCCAGCGTCGTGCCGGGCACCATCTCGATCCGGACCTGGCTCGTGTCCGAATCCGTATTCGGCTGGAATTCCTGCGGCAGCGCCAGGAACAGGACGATCGTCAGGACGAGCGCGCCGATACCTGCCGTGAACGCCCAGAAACGATGATCGAACACGCGGGCGTAGGCCCGGTGCCCGAACGCCGTCAACTTTGCAAAAGCCCCCTGACCCGTACGGCGATACGCCGCGGCAAGCGTCGCGATCAGCAGACTGACGAGGAACAGGGCCCCTCCGGCAATTCCGGCGATGAGCAACGATTTGCCCAGCGCACCAAACAGAGCCGCAAGTGCCGCCCCGGTGGTATCCCCATAGTCTGCGGTGGCCAGCAGAATGGGTGCGGCTGTACCGAAGACGAACAACGCCAGAATGGCTGCCGGCACGAACATCTCGATATCGCGCGATGCCATCGCCTTGCGGCGTTCCGCCTTGGATTCGTCCAGCATGAAGGGCAGCACCTTCATGTAAAGGTCCATCATCGGGCCGCCGCCATGTTCGGCATGCCCCTTCGCCCGAAGGAAATAGGCAGCGATCATCGGCGTGATCATGCGCGCGACGGCAAGGCTCATCAAAACGGCGGCCACGACCGTCAGGCCGAAATTCTTGAAGAACTGACCCGACAGACCCGGCATCAGGCCGACTGGCAGGAACACGGCCACGATCGACATTGTCGTCGCCACGACCGCCAGCCCGATTTCATCGGCCGCATCGATCGATGCCTGATAGGCCGACTTGCCCATGCGCATGTGGCGCACGATGTTCTCGATTTCGACGATTGCGTCATCGACCAGCACGCCCGCCACGAGGCTTAGCGCGAGCAGCGACAGCGTGTTGAGCGAGAATCCCATGAGTTCCATGAACCAGAACGTCGGGATTGCCGAAAGCGGGATGGCGATGGCGCTGATGATCGTCGCCCGCCAGTCGCGCAGGAAGAAGAACACGACGACAATGGCCAGCAAGGCCCCTTCGACCAGTGCCTCGATCGAGCTCTTGTACTGTTCCTTGGTGTATTTGACCGTCGTGAACTGGGGAAAGATGTGGATGCCGGGATTGTCGGCGATGATCTGGTCGATCTCCTCCATCGCGGCGTCATACACCGTCACCTCGGACGCGCCCTTGGCACGTTCGATCCCGAAAGTTACGACCTGCCGTCCCTTTAGCTTGGCGACACGAACCTGTTCCGAATAGCCATCGGTGACGGTGGCCACGTCCTTCAGCCGGATGATGCGTCCGCCGGAAAGGTTGATACGCGTCTCGCCCAGGTCATAGGCATCGCGGGCATTGCCCAGAACGCGGACCGACTGGCGAGCGCCGGCGATTTCCGCACGACCACCGGCAGCATCGACGTTGACCTGCCGCAGGACCGAGTTGATCTGCGCCGCGGTAACGCCCAGCGACTGCATCTTCTGGGGATCGAGCACCACGCGAATTTCGCGATCGACGCCGCCGCGACGGCTAACCGCAGCCATCCCCTCGATCGAGAGCAGACGTTTGGAGATCGTGTCGTCGACGAACCAGCTGAGCTGTTCCATCGTCATGTCGTCGGCAGAAACCGCGAAATAGGCGATCGGGCCGTCTCCACCAACGGAAACCTTGGAAACCTGCGGTTCCAGAATGCCGTCGGGCAGATCGCTCCGCGTCTGGTCGATCATATTGCGCACTTCGTTCGTGGCATCGTTGGCGTCGATGCCAAGTTCGAACTGCACGATCGTCTGGCTGGAACCTTCGCTGGCGGTGGACTGGATTTCGTCGACACCGTTGATCGAGCGGATGGCCGCTTCGACCTTCTGGGTGATCTGCGTGTTGATTTCGCTGGGCGCGGCGCCCGGCTGTGCGACGGTGACGACAACGACCGGGAAATCGATGTCCGGATTGTTGTTCACGTCCATCCGCGCGAACGCGAAGATTCCGGCCAGCAGCAATGCCGCGAACATCACGATCGGTACGATCGGATTACGGATCGACCATGCCGAGAGATTGCGGAAATTCATGCGCCGGTGCCCCTCACTCGCCAGACTTGGCGATGCTCGGCTTGACCTCGTCACCTTCGAACAGGAAGCCGCCGGCCATCATCACGATGCGTTCGCTACCGGTCAGCCCCTCTGCAATCGTGATCCCGGCATCGGTGACGAGACCGGTGCGAACCGCGCGGCGGCGCACCTTGTTATCCTTGTCGACGATGTAGACGAACGTGCCCGCCTCGTCGTTCAGGATTGCCGATTCCGGCAGCAGCGGTGCGCTGACCCCGCCCGTGCCGATCCGCGCCGTGGCAAAGCCGCCGGGACGCAGGGCACGATCGTAGGACAGGGCAATGCGTGCTTCTCCCTGCCGGGAGCTTTCATCGATCGTGGGGGAAAGCTGCCAGATCTGGCCGGTGAAGGTCTGGTCCGATCCGACAGGCGATACTTCGGCGCTGGCCCCCACGGCCAGCCGCGAAAGGTCGCCTTCGCCCACCAGCGCGGCAAGTTCCATTTCTCCACCCTGCGCCAGCAGGAACAATGTACCTGCACCGGCACTGACCACTTGTCCCAGTTCGACATTGCGTTCGAGAACCAGGCCACCTGCGGGTGCCACGATGTTGAGACGGGCCGTACGGGCGCGCAGCTCGCCCAGTTGCGATTCGGCGACGCGAACGCGGGCCACGGCGGCATCGCGGGTCGCGGTCAGCCTGTCGACATCGGCTTTCGAAATGAACCCGCGCTCCACAAGTGCGAGCGCGCGATCGAGGTTGGACTGGGCAAGACTGGCATCGGCGCGGGCAACCTGTACTTGTGCGGCCTGCGCGGCGGCCTGCTGCGATTGGACCGAACGGTCGATCACGGCAAGGAGCTGTCCCTTGCGGACCCAGTCACCTTCGTCCACGCGCACGTCGACGACCTGCCCGCCTTCTCCGACAGAGCCGACCGGCAGCGGTCGACGAGCGGCGAGTGTGCCGCTGGCGGTGATATCGCTTATCACCGTTCCCTTGCCGGGAACGATGACGGAAACGACCGGGATCTGTTCGCCACCTTCCGATGCCGCATCGCCGCCGCCGGCGCTGTTCATGTAAAGAGCGATGGCAATGATCAGGACCACGATGGCGGCAATGATCGCACCGATGACGATCTGCTTGCGATGGCGGCGCTGGTGCGCGCTGTCATCCACATCCGTCAGCACGGTTTCGTCAACGACATAGCCGGCACTTGCATCGTCCGCATGTCGCTGGTCCAGCGGCGTGTCATAGTTCATAGCTTCGAGCCCGATGGCACTCCCGGCGCAGCGTCGAGGAACACGCGCTGTATTACCCACATAAGTCACCTATGGCAAGAGCGGCCCATGTGGTTACAAGATATACTAGCCACCCCCTGCAGCAAAGAAGACGGCTCCCCGTATTTCCGCGAGGTATCAATCAAATGCCGGCAAGACAATCGACGGTCGGCGCTATTTGCAAAAATGTCAGCGAACGCGGCCTCTTTGCACCAGGTTCACGATGGCGAGCAGGATGATCGAACCGATCAGGGCCGAAACGAACCACATCAGCCAGGTCGCGCCACCGGCAATGCTGAACATGCCGAGCACGACTTTGCCGATCACGGCGCCAATCACGCCGACGACGATGTTCCAGAATATGCCCATCGATGCATCGCGGTTCATCACCATGCTGGCCAGCCAGCCGGCGATTCCACCCACGACGATTGCGAAAATCCAGTCCATGGCATCCCTCCTTCCTGCTTTTCAGGAAGGAAAACGCACCATGCGGTCATCGGGTTCCGGCGCGAAATGTCCGCAGCCGGAATGTTGGCGGCCTCGGCGGCGCGCAGCCACCGTACCTCAGTACTTCATCTGGCGTTCGTAGAGATCGCGATAGTGCTGGATGCGTGTGACGCGCAGGCCCTTCATGCCGGAACGTTCGACCGCCCGTTGCCAGGATGCGAATTCCTCAAGCGTGAGGTCGTAGCGTTTGCACGCATCGTCGATGGTCAGCAGCCCGCCGTTCACGGCCGCAACCACTTCCGCCTTGCGGCGCACCACCCACCGCTTCGTGCTCGGCGGGGGAAGATCGTCAAGCGTAAGCGGTTCGCCCAAGGGGCCAATCACCATGGCAGGTTTTATGTCCTGGTTTTCGATCATCCCTGCTTCTCGATCATCTAGTCCTCGAAACGTTCCCGTCAGGCCGCGTTCCTGCCACCGGAGTGGCCGTATCGCCCGTATTTGCCCGAAGGCCGGGGTCCGCCGTCTGTGCACGATTGTTACAATCATAAGGCTTAGGATTGCGTAAACGCGCCGCCCCGTCCGTTATCGCCTGCGACAGCCGGGCAAGGTCGTCGGGCGAGAAACGACGCTCGGGCAGATCGCCCGAAACGCGCACGCTGGCCGCCAGTGAAAAGATCATTTCCGCAGCGCGTGGATCGAAGCTTCCTTCGGCCATCAGGGCGGCAATGCCGCAGGCATCGTCTTCGCCGCCAAGGGAATTGCGCAAGTCCCGTTCCGCATCGAGCCGCGCGATCAGCGCGTGCCATTCCAGACGGTGACGCCGCTGCTCCTCGCGGCTGGCATCGTCCGGCAGATGGGGGAATCTTGCGAACATGGGCACGACCATGCCCTGTGTTTGGTCAAGAACCCGTAAACGGGCACTTCATACTTCATTAGGCATAAACCCTGAGTTGCCTCGAAAAACGGCGCCCTTTTGCAAAAGGGCGCAAGCGTGTAGAGCGCGCCCCATGCCCCCGGTTTCGACGAAAATCGCGGATTCCATCGCCACTGCCGACACGATGGACCTTGCCGCCCTGTTCCAGCTGGAAGCCCCGCTTGCCGGCAAGCGCATCGTCGTGGCGATGTCGGGCGGGGTCGACAGTTCGGTCGTGGCCGCGCTTGCCGCGAAAAGCGGCGCGGAAGTCATCGGCGTCACGCTCCAGCTTTACGATCACGGCGAAGCGGTGAAGCGCAAGGGCGCGTGCTGCGCCGGCGACGATATCCGCGATGCACGCCAGGTGGCAGACCGGCTGGGCATCGCGCATTACGTGTTCGATCACGAAAGCCAGTTCCGCGAAGACGTGATCGACCGCTTTGCCGACGAATATATGGCCGGTCGCACGCCGATCCCGTGCATCCGTTGCAACATGGGCGTGAAGTTCACCGACCTGTTCCGCATGGCACGCGAACTGGGCGCGGACTGCCTTGCCACCGGCCATTACGTGCAGCGTGTGGAGGGTGAAAGCGGCCCCGAACTGCACCGCGCGCTCGATCCCGCACGCGACCAGTCGTATTTCCTTTACGGCACGACGGACGAACAGCTCGATTTCCTGCGCTTCCCGCTGGGCGGTTTGCCCAAGCCGCAAGTGCGCGCCATCGCCGCCGAACTCGGCCTTGGCGTCGCGGCAAAGCCGGACAGCCAGGACATCTGCTTCGTGCCGGAGGGCGACTATGCCTCTCTGGTAAAGAAGCTGCGCCCCGCTGCGGGCCAGACCGGCCCCATCCTTCACGCTGAAACGGGCGAGGAGCTGGGGACGCACAAGGGCATCATCCACTACACCGTCGGCCAGCGGCGCGGGCTTGAGATCGGCGGGCAGGCCGAACCGCTCTATGTCACCGGTATCGATGCCGCGCGGCAGGCGGTGCTGGTGGGGCCGAAGCGGTTATTGGCGGTGGACGCAATGGAAGTGGTGGAAACGAACCGCATCGGGCCGATTCCGGGCGGTCAACTATCTGTAAAGGTTCGCTCTCTTGCGAAACCCGTGCCTTGCCGGATAGAAGGCGAACTCGGCGGGAACGCGACTGTCCGTGTGGTGTTCGATAATCCGGAATACGGTGTCGCACCCGGACAGGCCGCGGTGTTCTACGCCGGGGAAAGGGTCGTCGGCGGCGGATGGATCGAGGATACCGAAAAGGCCTGAGGCTGAAGCCGGACCACAAGAGCCGCACGACATGGCTGGGCCTGCTGATCGGTTCGTGGATCTTCATTGCAATATTGGCGTGGTTCGATCCGTTCCACATCGGTAGGCACCGCTACGAACAACCGGTCCGCGAACCTGCCGTCACGCTGATAACCCCCAAGCGCGGTTTCGCCGATCCGGAAGGCGTCTGGTATTCGGGCGACGGATATGGCGCGCGTTTCGCGGTCGGGAATGTTGCCGAAGCGCCGGTCCGCTACGGCACCGAAGACCAGTTGTGGCGATCCAGCTTTGCAACCGGCGGGCCGCAAAGCCTGACCGAGGCATGGTCCCTGCCGGCACAGGCGTTCATTGGCGAAGTCGGTAGCGCGGTGCGGGTCGTGGCCGTGATTTCGGAAGGCTATGGCCAGTGGTCACCCGATGCGCGAATTGCCGTGATCGACCTGCCCGAACCCGCCGAAACGGCGATGCAGGGACCGGAAGAAAACCGCCTCGTCCTGTCGCGCGGGTGTTTGCGGCTGAGCAACGGCGATGGTCCGCTTGTCGTCCTGTCGCCGCGCGCCAATTCGGTTTTCATCGATGACGCAGGCTGGCTCTCCGTCGGCAGCCTGTCCGGCATGGACAGTTTGCGCATCGGCGAAACGGGACTGATCGGAACCAGCGCGCTGCCCGCCAGCCCTGCGGTTGAAGCCGGTGTGAATGCGCTGCGCATACAGTGCGGCGGCAATGCGGATGTGATGGTGGTCGATACGTTGCGCCGAACGCCGGTCTGCGACCTGACGCCGGCGCAAGTAGCTGAAAACCGCGCTGCGATGAACGCCAATCAACGCGCCGTGACCGCGCGTATGGCCGGAATGCGCAAGGAACAGATCGCACCCTGCCTTGCCCAAGGGCGGAGCGAGGCCGAATGTCAGGCCTCCATCCCGCCGATGCCCCCGCCGCCGATCGACCTTGCCCGGATTCCGCACAAGGGCCGCGCACCGGGCGAAATGTGCCTGCCGCAGAGCGAGGTGCCTGCCGGCAAGTGGACGCCCGATCCGGTCGTAAATCAGTCCTCGTAAGGTTCCAGCACGCAGCCCCAGCCTTCGCGGTAGGTCGCCGTCGTGCTCGACACCAGCGGTACGCTGGCGGTGACGGACTTTGCCGTGGTGTCCTCGCTCAGCGAGACCATCGCCATCCCGTCGACGAAATCCTTTTCGCAATCGCCCAGTTCGCGCCCGCCGATGAAGCGGCAGGAACAGGCCATGCGCGCGCCGAAGGCCGTTCCCGCCTCTGCCTGCGACGTCAGCGGCTGCCAGCCCCAGAAGGCGATCACGGCGACAAGCGCGCCGCCGCCAAGCACGACCTTGGAGCGGGTGCGGGCAGGCTGGCGCGAATGGGTTGTGCGGGCGGGTTTCGAATTGCTTGGGGGCATCTTTGCGGGCGACTTGCCTTGGGTGGGTAATGTGGTCGATCAGGCGCCGGTCATGCCGCGCCGCGTCCTCCCTATCCTTGCCGCCGTTCTGCTGCCAGTCCTTTGCGCCTGCGATGCGACCGACGGCGCGGGCCTGCCGCCCCCGCCTTCCGCCGAATCGATGGCTGCGCTGGCCAAAGGGGACATCGGCGCATCGCGCGAAAACCTTGCCCGCGCCATCGACGGCGTGTTCGCGCAAGAGGCTGGCGAGACCCGCGCATTGATCGTCATGCACGGCACCAGAATCGTGGCCGAACGCTATGGCGAGGGATATGCAGACGACACGCGCTTTGTCGGCTGGTCGCTCACCAAGACGGTGACCGGCGTCGTCATCGGCATGCTGATCGCAGACGGTTCGCTGGCGCTGGACCAGCCCGCCCCGCTGCCCCGCTGGCAACGCGGCGGCGATCCGCGCGCGACGATCACCGTACGCGAACTGCTGCAGATGCGATCCGGCCTCAGGCACGAAGAGGTGGGCGAACCGAACTACACCGGCGACACGCCGCGCATGCTCTACCTCGACGGGCGGGACGACATGGCGCACTACGCCGAAACCCAGCCACTCGATGCCGATCCGGGAAAGGACTGGAACTATTCCAGCGCGACGAGCGTGATCCTGTCCGATGTCGCGACACGCGCGCTGACTTCATCGGAAAAACCGGCGGAACGGCAGGCCGCCATGGCCGGATACCTCCACGAACGGCTGTTCGGCCCGCTGGGCATGACCAGCGCGGTGCCGGAATTCGATGCGCGCGGCACGTTCATCGGCGGATCGATGCTTCACGCCACGGCGCGCGACTGGGCGAAATTCGGCGCGATGCTGCGCGACAGCGGCCTTGCCGAGAACCGCGTGCGGGTGATTCCGCGCAGCTGGGTCCGCTTCATGATCACGCCAAGCCCTGCAGATCCCGCCTATGGCGCACATCTATGGCTGAACCGCACCCGCCCCGAAGGGCGCGAGCCGGTGCTGTTTCCGGGCAAGGCGTCGGACCGCGTCTTCGCGATGCTGGGCTTTCGCGGGCAATACGTGGTGATCTCACCCGAACAGGATCTGGTGATCGTCCGGCTTGGCGATACGCGCGGTGAAGAGGCGGAAAGCCGGTTGCGGGAGGCGATGGCAACGCTCCTCTCCCGCTTTCCGAAAGCTCAGTAGCGGAACAGCCCCTCAAGGATCGTGACGCACTGCCCGCCAAGCCACGCCGTCCCGCCATCCAGCCGGCAGGTCAGCCTGCCGCCGCGGCGTGAAGCCTGAAACGCGGTAAATTCGTCGCGCCCCAGCCGCTTTGCCCAGAACGGCGTCAGCGCCGCATGGGCCGATCCGGTGACGCTATCCTCGTCCACGCCCGCGCCGGGCACGAATACGCGGCTGACGACATCGGTGTCGTGCCCGGGTGAAGTGCAGATGAACTGGTCGTCGCCCAGCGCTCCCAGTGCCTTCATGTCCGGGGCAAGCGCGCGCACGGTCGCTTCATCCGCGAACAGGAAGATGCCGTAGCGATCGGGCGAACGGTTTACGGCAATCGGCGCGACACCCAGCGCGGCAACCGCCTGCGGGTATTCGCCCGGCTCCGTGGGAATCGCGGGCAGGGCAACTTCGTACTCCCCGTCCTTGCGCCGCACGGTCAGGACACCGGCCTGCCGCGTCAGGAAACGCACTGCCTCTCCGCCGTCGCGGGTTAGCAGGACGTGCCCCGCCGCCAGCGTCGCATGGCCGCACAGGCGAATTTCGCAGGCAGGTGTGAACCATCGCAACTGCCAGTCCGCATCCGCACCGTCATGCGGCACGAGGAAGGCGGTTTCCGCGAAATTGTTCTCCTCCGCGATGCGCTGCAAAGTCGCATCGTCCGGAAAACCGCCATCGTAGACCATCACCGCCGCCTGATTGCCGGCAAAGGGCGCGGGCGCGAAGGCGTCCACGTGCCAATAGGGAACGGCAGGCACGGCTCAGGCTTCCCGCGCAGCTTCCGGGCGGATCAGGGTGCCATCGTCCTTAACGTCCGCTCCCACACCTTCGGTCAGCAGGTCGACCGGCACTCCGACGTCGGGTTCGACATGCCCTTCCGGGTCGGTGTGAATCAGGAACTCGGTATCGGGAAATTCGGCCAGCAGCTTCGCTTCGATCTCGTCCATCACGTCGTGCGCCCGCGCCACGGTCATGTTCGCATCAACGGTAATGTGAAACTGCGCGAAATCGCGCGATCCGGCGGTGCGGGTGCGCAGATCGTGCAGCCCGTGCAGTTCCGGATTGTCGCGAATGGTGTCCAGCAGACGCTGCCGCTTTTCCGGTGGCCATTCCCTGTCCATCAGGTTGTCGATCGCGTGCTGGCTGGCGGCAAGCGCATTCCAGCCAAGCCAGCCCGCGATGCCCAGCGCGAACAGCGGGTCCGCACCGGTCAGCCCGGCATACTGGTCCAGTGCCAGCGCCGCGATGACGCCAAGGTTCAGCAGGATATCCGACTGGTAATGCACGTGATCGGTCTGGATCGCGATACTGCCGGTACGGCGGATGACGTGGCGTTGCCACGCCAGCAGCAGGACCGTCGCCGCCATCGCGATCAGCGATACGGTAATGCCCATGCCCGCTTCTTCCACCTGCCCGCCGCCCAGCCACACACTGATCGCCCGCGCGGCAAGGCCGACGGCGGAGATTGAGATCAGCACCACCTGCACCAGTGCGGCCAGCGCTTCCGCCTTGCCGTGGCCGAAGCGGTGGTCGTTGTCCGCCGGGATTGCCGCGACCCACACACCGATGAGCGTGACGAGGCTGGCGACGAGATCGAGCGCGGTGTCGGCAAGGCTGCCCAGCATTGCGGTCGATCCGGTCTGGATCGCGGCATAGATCTTCAGCGCCAACAGCAACAGCGCCACCGACATGCTGGCGATGGCGGCACTGCGCGTCAGGTTGCCGCGCTCTGCGGCCCGTTCATGCGCCGACTGCGTAGGCGGCCCCTCTGTCACGGGTAGAGCAGCGTGCTGGCCCAGCCGGTCGCGCTACGCGTGAAACGGCGGCGTTCGTGCAGGCGGAACTGGCGATCCTGCCAGAATTCGATCGCTTGCGGGATAAGGCGATAACCGCCCCAGTGGGCGGGACGCGGCACGTCCTTCCCCTCGTAACGGCGGCGCACGTCTTCGAAGCGGGACAGGAATTCGCGCCGGTCGGCCATCGGGGCCGACTGGTCCGATGCCTGCGCGCCAAGCTGCGAATCGCGAGCGCGGCTGGCGAAATAGGCGTCGGCCATCGCGTCACTCACCGGCTCCAGAGGCCCCTCGATCCGGATCTGGCGGCGCAGGCTTTTCCAGTGGAACAGCAAGGCGGCCTGCGGATTGGCGGCGATCTCGCTGCCCTTGCGGCTGAGCTGGTTGGTATAGAAGACGAAACCGCCCCCCTCACCCAGATCGGCGCCATATCCCTTCAGCAGGACCATGCGGACGGATGGTGCGCCGCTGGTGCTTGCGGTGGCAAGCGCCATTGCGTTCGAATCGTTCGGTTCGCTTTCGCGCGCTTCGGCATACCATTCGTCGAAAAGACGGAAGGGATCGCCGGTGGGGATTGCATCTTCGGCCAGGAGTTCGGGTTCCACGTGCAGCCAGTCCGGTAATTTGAAGTTCGTGACGATTTGGACGGAGAGCCGAAACAACCCCCCGTTCCATCAACATAGGCACTGCCCAGTTGTTGCGCAAAGCGCAAACGCTACCTAGCTATTCGCTCATGGCCGATCCCTATTCGATCCTTGGCGTCACGCGCACCGCAAGCGAGAAGGACATCAAGTCCGCCTATCGCAAGCTGGCGAAGGAGCTGCACCCCGACCGCAACAAGGACAATCCCAAGGCGGCGGAGAAATTCTCCGACGTGACGAAGGCGTACGACCTCCTGTCCGACAAGGACAAGCGTGCGCAGTTCGATCGCGGCGAAATCGACCTCGACGGCAATCCGCAGATGCCCTTCGGCATGGGTGGCGGTTTCGGCGGGGGCAGGCGGCCCGGCGGCGCTGGTCCTGGTGGGCGCGGTTTCGGCGGGGGCGAGGAAGTCGACCTGTCGGACCTGTTCGAAGGCATTTTCGGCGGTGGCCGCGGCCAGCGCGGCGGCCCCGGTGCGGGCGGACCGTTCGGCGGCATGGGTGGCGGAATGGGCGGCGGCCCGCGTCGTCCCCCGCCAAAGGGCGCGAGCGTGCAGTACCGGCTGGCCGTGACGCTGACCGACATCGCCAACCTCTCGCCCCAGCGGATCACCTTGTCCGATGGCAAGACGATCGACCTGAAACTGCCCAACGGGGCGGAAGACGGCACCCAGATGCGCCTGTCGGGCAAGGGGGAGCAAGGCCCCGGCGGTGCGGGCGATGCCATCGTCACGATTGTCGAAAAACCGCACGCCTTCTTCCGTAGGGATGGCGACGATGTGCGCCTCGAACTGCCCGTCACGCTGGACGAGGCGGTGAACGGCGCCAAGGTGAAAGTGCCCACCACCAGCGGCGCGGTCATGCTGACTGTTGCGCCCGGCAGCTCCTCGGGCAAGGTCCTGCGCCTGAAAGGCAAGGGTTTCACGCGCAAGGACGGCAGCCGCGGCGACCAGCTCGTCACGCTGGAGATCGACATTCCCGAATCCGATACCGACCTGAAGCAGCGGCTGGACGGCTGGAGCGACGGCAGAACCGTCCGCGCGAAGCTGGGCGTGTGAGCGTTCCGCAAACCCCGAAGCTGCCGGACAGGGCGGCGTGAAGCGACGGATAAAGCTGCATTTTCACCGGGTCCGGTCCGAAATCGGCCCCGGCACCCGCACATTCGCGATTCTGAAACGCGTGGCGCTGGGCGCATGGGAAGACGGGTTCATCCATGCTGGCAACCTTGCCTACATGGCGATCCTGTCGCTGTTTCCGTTCTTCATCGTTGCCGCCGGCGTGTTCTCCCTGCTGGGCGATGCCGCTGACCGTACCGCCGCGATCAACGCGATCCTGCTGGCCGTGCCGCGCGTCGTGGCCGAAGTGGTGGAGCCGGTGGCGAGGGACGTGGTTTCCTCCCGCACCGGCTGGCTGCTGTGGGCCGGAGCGCTGTTCGGGCTGTGGACCGTGGGCAGCCTGATCGAAACGATTCGCGACATCCTGCACCGCGCCTATGGCACGAAACCCAGTTCCAGCTTCCTGCGCTATCGCATGCTGTCGGTCGCGGTGATCATCGGGTCGATCATCCTGCTCATGATGTCGCTTTCGGCACAGATCTACATCACCGCCGCGCAAGAGGCGATTGCCGCGTGGTTCCCCGATGCCGCCGACAAGGCGACGACGCTCTCGCTGTCGCGCATCCTGCCCGCGTTCGGCCTCATGCTCTCGCTCTGGCTGCTGTTCCTGACGCTGACGCCGCGCAAGTATCGCGATTCGCGCTATCCGAAATGGCCGGGCGCGCTGTTCGTCACCGGCTGGTGGATGCTGGTGACGATGGTCCTGCCAATCGTTTTGCGCACCCTGTTCGCCTATGACCTGACATACGGAAGCCTTGCCGGGGTGATGATCGCCCTTTTCTTTTTCTGGCTTGTCGGGCTAGGGCTCGTCGTGGGCGCAGAACTGAACGCGGCGCTGGCTACCGAGCCTGCTGTCGGCGACGAACACAACAGGGAATCCGATGGCGAAACCGCCACGGCAGGTCAGGAATGAGTGCATAAGATGGACGAACAGGCTATCCCCACCGGTACGCTGATGCAGGGCAAGCGCGGGCTCATCATGGGTCTGGCCAATGACAAGTCGCTCGCCTGGGGCATCGCCAAGGCGCTTCGTGCGCAAGGCGCGGAACTGGCGTTTTCCTATCAGGGCGAGGCTTTGGCCAAGCGCGTGCGTCCGCTGGCCGAAAGCCTTGGCAGCGATTTCCTGCTGGAATGCGACGTGTCAGACATGGACGCGCTCGACACCGCGTTCGAAACGCTGGCGGCGCGCTGGCCCACGATCGACTTCGTGGTCCATGCCATCGGCTTTTCGGACAAGAACGAGCTGCGCGGCAAATATGTCGACACCAGCCTCGAAAACTTCCTGATGACGATGAACATCTCGGCCTACAGCCTTGTCGCCGTTACCAAGCGTGCGGCGGCGATGATGCCCGATGGCGGATCGATCGTGACGCTCACGTATTACGGCGCGGAAAAGGTCGTGCCACACTACAACGTCATGGGCGTGGCGAAGGCTGCGCTGGAAACCAGCGTGCAGTATCTTGCCAACGATCTTGGCCCGCAGAACATCCGCGTCAACGCGATCTCGGCTGGGCCGATCAAGACGCTGGCAGCCAGCGGCATCGGCGATTTCCGCTACATCCTGAAATGGAACGAGCTGAACAGCCCGATGCGCCGCAACGTCACGATCGAGGATGTGGGCGGATCGGCGCTCTACTTCCTGTCCAGCCTGTCATCGGGTGTGACGGGCGAAACCCATCATGTCGATTGCGGCTACCACGTCATCGGCATGAAGCAGGAAGACGCGCCCGATATCGCGCTGAGTTAAACGCGCGCTTCACGACACGAAAAAGGGGCGCGGAGATCGTATCCGCGCCCCTTTTTGCATGATTTCAAACTTACTGGGCCGGATCGGGCAATGGCGTGGCATCCGCATCGCCGGCGGCTGCTTCCTGCGCCTTGCGACGGGCCTCGTACTCGGCCTCGATCGCTTCGACACGCTGCTGATCCAGCCGCGCAGTCTCGTCGATTTCGGAAAGACGTTCGGCCCGCGCCTCTGCCACCAGCTTGCCCATCTGCACATCGGAACTGTTGCGCTTTTCGGCATAGGCCTGATCGATTTCGGCCAGCGAGCAACCGGTCTGCCCCTCGGCACCGACGGTATTGCAACTGCCCGCGCCGGTCGCGCCGACGTTGCGGTTGGCCGCAACGCGTTCGGCCCATGCCTCGTTCTGCTTGGATTCGCTCTGCCGCAGGTTCTGCGGAATGCGATAGGGATCTTCCTGCCGCACGCAGACGGTGATCTGGTCCGCGGTGGAGGGCGGGCATTCCTGATCGCCATAGACGATGACCTGGTTCACCGGCACATCCGCTTCCTGCGCGGCGGCGGGGGCTGCGAAAAGCAGCGCGGGGCCGAAGGTGCCAACGGCTGCCAGTGCGGTGGTGAGCATACGGGTCATGCTGTCTTGCGCCTCCTTAAGCGCGGGTTGTGTTCGGCCAATATAGGGCTGTCGTGCACTGAATGACAGGTGAAGCGCGCCCTTGGCCCTTCAGATTCGTTTCGAAATAGCAATCGCCGCGCGGCAGCCCAGCCTGATCGCACCCGACAGCAGCGGATAGGCAGGTGCCCGTTCCGCCCCTGCGGCAAGCGCGGTTTCGCGATGCTCCCGCTCGTCCTCGCGGAATTCGCGGATCATGTCGCCCAGTTCCTTGTCATTGTCGCCAAGGGTGTCGAGCTGCTTCGTATAGTGCCGGTCGATCTCTTCTTCGACTGCGGCGGTGCAGGCCATGGCCGCTTCCGGCCCGATCAGCGCCGTTGCCGCGCCCAGTGCAAAGCCCGCCACGTCCCAGAAGGGCTGCAGCGCCGTGGGGCGCACGCCGCGTTCGTTCATCAATACGTTGAAACGGTGGAGATGGTCTGCTTCCTGCAGCGCCATCGCGGAAATATCGCCCGCGCCGGGTGCGCGGTCACCCATCACCGCCAGTTGCCCGGCATAGATGCGCGTCGCCCCGAACTCCCCCGCCTGATCGACGCGGATCATCTGTTCGATCGTCTCGGTTCCGGGAGTTTCTCTGCTCATGCTTTATCCAACGCGCGAATTGCCGGTCCGTGCCGAAAGCACCAGAACGACGATGCCAGCCGTGGCGGAAATCAGGAAATTCCAGCCCGCCATCGAAATGCCGAACAGGCTCCACTGCACCTCGTCACAACGCACCGTCGGTGCGCCCATGATCGCGTCCAGCGCCGACTGCCCTTCGCCGACGGAAAGCGCGGTGCACTGCGTGAACCCTTCCCACCAGCCGTATTCCACACCGGCGTGAAAGGCGCCGATCAGGCCGGACACGAGGATCGCCACGCCCGCCAGCCGCACCAGCCATTTCGTCACCGCTTCGGTGCCGACCATGAA
Source organism: Croceicoccus bisphenolivorans (assembly GCF_001634625.1). GTDB lineage: Bacteria > Pseudomonadota > Alphaproteobacteria > Sphingomonadales > Sphingomonadaceae > Croceicoccus > Croceicoccus bisphenolivorans. The sequence goes on from NZ_LRSE01000013.1 coordinate 68,886, forward strand.
GGCGAGAACAGCAAATCCCAGTGCCGCATAGTGGGCATAACGCTGCCACCAGCACATCTCGCAGGGGTAGAGCCCGCCGAAATATTCGAAGGAATAGGCCCCCGCCAGCAAGGCCGCCGGAACGGCCAGCGCGATCAGGCGCGCGCGGGAAAGGCTGTCTGTCATCGCTGGTCTTGCCCCCGCAAGCTAATCAGTTCTTCGCCACCGCCTTGACCGGCAGCTTCGCAAGGCGCGTGTTGCGAAGCGTGTCTATCGCGTAATGCAGCTGGAAATCCTCGATCCCCTGCTTCTCCAACTCTTCCGGCGTAATCTGGAAGCGCGGGTCGTCGATCTTGTCACGCTCAAGCTCCCGATCGTCGAGATCCATTTCGTTGATCAGGTGCCCGCGCAGATCGGATTCGCGGATCGCGCGTTCGGCGCGCAGGCGTGCATCGGGGTCGGACATCTGCGGCACGGCGATATCCGGCTCGATCCCGCCTTCCTGCACCGAACGGCCAGACGGCGTGTAGTAACGCGCAGTCGTCAGCTTCAATGCGGAATCGTTGGTTAGCGGAACCAGCGTCTGCACGCTGCCCTTACCGAAGCTGCGTTCTCCCATGACGAGGGCGCGGTGATGATCCTGCAACGCGCCTGCCACGATTTCGGATGCGGAGGCAGTGCCCGCATCGATCAGCACGATGATCGGAACGCCGCGCGCGATATCGCCGGTGCGCGCGACATAGCTTTCGTTGTCGCGGGCGAAACGGCCGCGCTGGGACACGATCTGCCCCTTGTCGAGGAAAAGGTCGCTCATCGCCACAGCTTCGTCCAGCAATCCGCCGGGGTTGGACCGCATGTCGAGCACGATGCCGTCGGGCGTACCGCCGAGATCCTTGCGGATGCCGTCCATCGCCTTTTCCACCTCGCGCCCGACGTTGGCACTGAACGAGGATACGGTGATCACGCCGATCCGGCCGTCGATGGAATATTCCACCGGGCGCAATTCGATGATCGCGCGTTCGACACTAACGTCGAAGGGTTCGTCGCGGCCCGGGCGATAGATGGTAAGCGCGATGCTGGTGCCCGGCTTCCCGCGCATCTGTTCCACCGCCTCGTCCAGAGAGCCGCCGTAGATCAGCTTCCCGTCAAGGTGCGTGATATAGTCGCCCGCCTTGATACCGGCATTGTCGGCAGGGGTGCCGCGCGTCGGCGCGATGACCTTCACCACGCCGTCTTCCATCGTGACCGACAGGCCAAGGCCGCCGTAGTTGCCCTCCGTCTGGGTGCGAAGGCTGTCGAACGCGGTGGCATCCAGATAGGCCGAATGCGGGTCGAGACTGGCGAGCATGCCGTCGATCGCGCCGCGGATCAGCTTTTCATCATCCACCTGATCGACGTAATTGGCTTGGATCCGTTGATAGATGACCATCAGCTTGCCGAATTCCGGCGCGCCGCGGCCATCCACCGCGGCCAGCCCCGCCGTCGTCGCGGGCAGCAGCGCCAGTGCGGTGACAAGAGCCGCTGAACGCATGAACGGCGCGATCTTCAGAGCCATGGGCAATCGGTATCCTGTATTTCGGACGGGCATCGGCGCCATCCGGTCGCGGGGGAATGTATAACCTAAGCGGGCTTAACGCCAGATGGCAGCAATTCGGTCCCGGTTCAGGGTTTCAGCGGGTGAACCGCGCGCTGCCCCTGCCGCAGTTCGTAAAGAATGGCCGGGTTCGCATCGGGCGCCGTGCCCACCGTTTCGCCGCGGCGAACCTTGCTTCCCACCTTCACGGTCGCGGCGGCAAGCCCGGCCAGCAGGCTGGTGCGGTCGCCGGCATGGCGCAGGATGACAAGCGTGCCATAGCCGCGAAACGGCCCGGCAAAGGCGACTTCACCGGCCAGCGGCGCCGTGATCGCAGCGCCGGGCGCGGGCACGATGGTCATGCCTTTGCTGCGTCCTCCGGCTGCATCCCGCTCTCCGAAACCGGCAAGCAGTCGGCCCCTTACCGGCACTTTCGGCGTATCGCCCGAAACGGTCTGCGCCTTGCCGGTGCCCGCCAGCAGCGATGGCGCGGGCAAGGCGGCAAGCGCCGCCAAGGTGCGTTCGCCTGCCCGTTCGTCGGCCACGAGCTTGCCGATCGAGGCGGCTTGCGCCCCGCGCAAGGTGGCTTCGCGCCGCGCGGCGCTCGCCTGTTGGACAAGGTCGCTGGCCGTCAGCCGGTTCTTCGCACCGAGTTCGGCCAGCCGCTCGCGCCGTTCGGCAAGGTCGGACCGCGCTCGTTCGCCATCGGCGCGGGCCGTCTCCGTCTCGTCCGCCAGCGTTCTCGCTTCCGACAGGTCCTTGCGCAGATCGGCGGTGCGCGTGGCGATCTGCGGTTGCAGCCCCGCCACCATCGCCCGCATCCGCACGAAATCGCGGATCGAGGACGGGCGCATGACCAGCAGCAGCGTTGGCCTGCGCGCCAGCCGCTGCAACGCGGCCATCATGCGCGACAGCGGCTTGCGGCTAATCGCCAGATCGTCGCGCAGCAAGGCAAGCCGGGTTCCGGCAGTCTCGGCACGGATCTGCGCGGCTTCCAGCCGGCTCTCCGCCTCGGCAATCTCTGCCGTCAGGCGATTGGCCCGCGCTTCGGCCTTCAATGCAGAGTCCTGTATCAATCGGGCCTGATCGGCGAATTGCGCCGCCTGCTTCTCGGCCAGCGCGCGCGCTGCCTCCACCTCGCGCAGGCGATCGGCATTGGTGGCGGCACCGGCAGCGGCGGGCAGCAGGGCTATCAGAAGGACGAGGGGCTGCCAGCGCATTACTATCCGGCCCGATGATAGGGATGGCCGGCGATAATGCTGGTCGCGCGCCAAAGCTGTTCGGCCAGCATCGCGCGGACCATCAGGTGCGGCCACGTCATCGGGCCGAAGCCGAGCAACACGTCCGCCTTTTCGCGCGCCGCATCGCCATGCCCGTCGGCCGCGCCGATCAGGAAGCGGGCTTCGCGCACGCCGTTGTCGCGCCAGCCTTCCAGCAATTTCGCGAAATCTTCCGACGACATCTGCTTGCCCCGCTCGTCCAGCAGGACCTCTTTCACAGGCGTCACCGGAGCGGGCACCGAGCCGCCGGTATCGGGCAGTTCGGTCCATTTCATCGGCCATGTCACCCGCTTGGCATAACGCGCCACAAGCTCGGCTTCTGCCGAACGGCCGATCTTGCCGCGAGCGATGACGTGCAGGCGCATGAGGGCCTGTTACACCGCTCGCTCAATTCACGTCCACCCGGCCTGCAGGTTATCCCTGCGCGGCAAGGCGGATGCGCGCGTGGTTAAGCTGTTCCGCCTTCGCCGAAGCCCCACATGCGTTCCAGGTTGTAGAACGTGCGCACTTCGGGGCGGAACAGGTGGACGATGACGTCACCGGCATCGATCAGCACCCAATCGGCTGCGGGCAGTCCTTCGATGCGGACCGGACCGAAGCCGTTCTCCTTCACGCGCTCGGCCAGTTTCTGGGCCATTGCGCCGACCTGACGGCTGGAGCGACCGCTCGCGATGACCATCTGGTCCGCGATGGAGCTCTTTCCGGCAAGGGGGATGGAGACGATGTCCTGCGCCTGGTCGTCGTCAAGCGACTGCAGCACCAGGGCGTGGAGAGATCCGGGCTCGGCATCGATGTCGGCGATACCGCTCGCGGATGTGGGAAGGCCGGACTTCTCCGGCATGGCATGGGCCGTATTCATGGGGTTGATGTAGGCTCCTTGTACTTGCCGTTCAACGGGCCATGCGACGAACAGTTCGCGCGCATGAACCTTTCCTGCACCGTGCAGGCAAAACGAAACCGGTATCTGGCTGATTCATGTTCGCTTTTCGCGACAGGCCTCAAGCCGGGTCTCCCGAAATCACCTTGCGGGTCAGCGCATCGCGCGGATTTGCCGCAAGAAAGGCTTCAGCCCAGTCGGGCTCTGCCTTGCGCCGGGCCGTGGCCGAGCGCGGATCGGGATCGAATGCCAGGAACACCAGTGCCGGTGCGCTCCAACTAACCCGGTTTCGCAATCTGGCTGCCGGTACCCGGTAAGGCCGAAGCCAGGCCGTGGCAGGGCTTGTCACGGCATGCGCATCATACCCCGGACGCGCGATTACCGCAATCGGCATGGCTTTCGCTATCCTCCGCCAATCCTTCCACAAATGGAACTGGGCAAGGTTGTCGCTGCCCATCAGCCACACGAACCGCCGCTTGGGATAGCGGCGCACCAGCGCCAGCAAGGTATCGACGGTAAAGACCGTGCCCAGCTCCCGCTCGATCGCGGTGACGCGGATCGGCGCGCGGCGTGCCTGTTTACGGGCAGAGGCCATCCGCGCGGATAGCGGCGCCATGCCCCGCTTCGGCTTCAGCGGATTGCCGGGGGAAACCAGCCACCATGCCTCGTCCAGGCCCAGCGCAGCCATCGCGAAAAGCGTGATGCGGCGATGCCCGCCGTGCGCCGGATTGAAACTGCCACCCAGCAGGCCGGTATGGATCGGCGCTGTCACCGCGGCATCAGGGCCGGCACATCATGGCCGTGTCTGGCCTGTCCCGCGTACTTGCCACTTGTATGTGGTCAGCCCCTCCAGCGCGACGGGGCCGCGCGCGTGGAGCCTTCCGGTCGCGATGCCGATTTCCGCACCCAGCCCGAATTCGCCGCCATCGGCGAACTGGCTGGAAGCGTTGGCCATGACGATCGCACTGTCGACGGCGTTCAGGAACTGCTCTGCCACGTTCGCGTCGGCGGTGATGATGGCGTCGGTATGCCCCGACGAATGCGCGGCGATATGCGCCAGCGCCTCGTCCAGCCCGTCGACCACTGCGACCGAAAGCACGGCCTCCAGATACTCGGTATCCCAGTCCTCTGCCGTGGCGGGCAGGATCTTGGGATTGAGCGCCTGCGCCCGTCCATCCCCGCGCAATTCGCATCCGGCATCGATCAGCTTGGCGACAAGCGGTTCCGCCTGCGGATAGGCGGCATCGATGAGCAGCGTTTCCATCGCGCCGCAAATGCCGGTGCGCCGCATCTTGGCGTTGAAAGCCACGTCCTCGGCCATGTCCCTGTCGGCAGCGGCATGGATATAGGTGTGGCAAATCCCGTCGAGGTGGGCGAGCACCGGTACCCGCGCCTCGGCCTGAACCCGCGCGACAAGGCTCTTGCCGCCGCGCGGTACGATCATGTCCACGCCTTCCGATGCGCGGAGCAATGCGCCGACAGCAGCCCTGTCCTGCGTGGGAACCAGTTGCACCGCATCGGCGGGAATGCCGCCTTCGGCCAGTCCCTTGCCGAATGCGGCCAGAATCGCGCGATTGGAATGAACCGCCTCGCTACCGCCGCGCAGGATCGTGGCATTGCCCGCCCGCACGCACAGCGATGCCGCATCGGCCGTCACGTTGGGGCGGCTTTCGTAGATGATGCCGATCACCCCGATGGGCACGCGCACACGGCTGAGCTGCAACCCGTTGGGACGCTCCGACCGGTCGATCACCTGCCCCACGGGATCGGGCAGGTTCGCGACTTGCTCCACCGCGTCGGCGATACCGGCAAGCCGCGCCTCGTCCAGCCGCAATCTGTCGAGCATGGCAGACGACAGCCCGCGCGCTTCGCCTGCGGCGATGTCCTTGGCGTTTTCGGCAATAATGGTTGGCGCGGCATCGCGCAGGGCCTGCGCCGCATGGCGCAGTGCCTCTGCCTTGCGCGCATCCGGCATCGCGGCCAGCACGCGCTGGGCGCTTCGCGCCTTGCCTGTCAGTTCGGCCATCAGCGCATCCATATCTACGAGAGCGCCTGCCTGGCCTGATTCGCTTTCGCGCACGGTAAGGTCCTGCTGCATTGTCATGACGGCAGCGCCTACCACCGTGACGGTATTTTGTCAGGGTATTTCAGGGCGGGTTCGGGCAATGTTGCTTCGTGCGGCCGATGCGATGTTTCGCACGATTTTTCGAATCTTGCCCAGAGGTGCCGGGACCTGTCTGGAGGCGCCTCACAACTCCTTAGAAAACTGTCCGTTCCCGGGACAGAGTGAAGTTTTTCACAATTCCGCCTCAATTCACCGCATCGGTCCAACGGTTCATCTGAAAGACAGATTCGAGAACTCGACGTTAACCTTCGCCCTGTTAGCCAAAGTGCCGACGGGAAAACTTCGCACCCCCAGCGGAGTTGAAAGGGACACGGGGTCTTGACGTGACACAGGTCGCCAGCGGGCTATCGGCCCGCCTGCAGAACTGGTTTCCGGATCGCGAATTCATCATGCGTTCGCAGGGGCAGGTGCGGTTCGTCCGCATCAGCGCCAAGTTCCAGAAGCGCGGAGCCGCCGCGATCGCCGCATTGGCGATGGTGTGGACCGGCACGATGGCCACGGCTCTCGTGAACGAATGGCTGCAGCACCAGAACGCTGCCGAACTCGCCACTCGCGAAGCCAAGATCGCCACCGCCGAAAGCCGCGTCGCCGCTTATCGCGACGATCTGGGCGAAGTTGCTTCCGATCTTTCCCGCCGCCAGGATTTCATCGACGACATGGTCGAAAGCCACCTCGGCACGCTGCCGACGGTGAAGGACGTGACCGGCGTGCAGGACAGCACCGCCGAAACCCGCAAGACCGTGGACAAGGTCAGCGCCGCCGTTCCCGAAGCTTCGGGTCTTGCCCAGATGGAAGCGCGCCAGCTCGCCTTCGTCGAAGCGCTCACCCGCCTTGCCGACAAGCGCGCCGCGCGGGCGGAAGCAGCGATCCGCACCATCGGGCTCGATCCGAAAGCGATCGTGCGCAACACCGCCAACGCCGCGATGGGTGGCCCGTTCGAGGCTTTCACCACCGGCAGCAAGTCGCTTGACCCGCGCTTCGAAAAGCTCGGCGTGTCGCTTGCGCGGATGAGTGCGCTCGAACGCGGGCTTCAGGGTATCCCGAACGTTCTGCCCGCCAGCATCGACATGATCTCTTCTGGCTTCGGCTATCGCCGCGATCCGTTCAACGGCCACGGCGCCATGCATGCCGGCCTCGATTTCCGCGGCCCCATCGGCACGCCGATCCACGCGGCGGCCAAGGGCAAGGTCAGTTTCGTCGGCTGGAAGGGCGGATATGGGCGCTGCGTCGAAATTCGCCATGGCAATGGGCTGATGACCCGCTATGCTCACATGTCGAAGTTCGAGGCGAAGGTCGGCGATCCGGTGAATGCCGGTGACATTGTCGGCCGAATCGGTTCTTCCGGCCGTTCGACCGGCCCGCACCTCCATTTCGAGGTTCGCATCAATAATCGCGCGGTCAATCCGCGTCCCATGCTGGAAAAGGGCGCAAGCCTTCTTGGAGCAAAGCGTGTTCTCGCAGAAAAACAAGACGGCGGAGCCGACGCGCCCGCAAAGGACGGCTAATCCCGTGGCAAGCAATTCAACGTTTTCGGTGCTGGGTGCCGACCTCAAGATCAAGGGTGACATCACCGCATCGGAAGATCTCCACATCGACGGCAGCGTCGAAGGGGACATCGATTGCGGCACGCTGGTTCAGGGTGAGCAGAGCGCGATCACCGGCTCCATCAGCGCGGATTCGGCCCGTCTTGCCGGCACGGTCGAAGGGTCGATCACGGCCAAGACCCTTGTCGTGCTGAAAAGCGCGAAGATCACCGGCGACGTATTCTACGACACGCTGACCATCGAACAGGGTGCGTGTGTCGAGGGAAAGTTCGCCCAGCGACCGCATGGCTCCGCAAAGAAGGCAGACGAGCCGGTCCTAAGCCTGGCCAACTGAACTTTCTGGATAGCGACGAGGAGCCGGTGCCGGGGGGTTAGACCTCAGGCGACCGGCTCTTCCGATTCTGCGGCCAGCTCGGCGCGCAGGGCCTTGCGATCCAGCTTGCCGATCATCGTCTTGGGCAATTCGTCGCGGATCTCCACAGCGCGAACACGTTCGTGCTTGCCGACGTGCGTGTTGATCCAGTCGCGCAATGTCGCTTCGTCTTCCTCCGCACCTTCGGCCAGCGTCACGTAGGCTTTCGGAATCTCGCCAAGGTAATCGTGCGGCACGCCGATGACGAGTGCTTCGCGGATGGTCGGGCGGGAAAGGATGATCTCCTCGATATGGCTGGGGAACACCTTGAACCCGCCCACGCTGATCATGTCCTTGATCCGGTCGACGATGGTGACGAACCCGTCGGCGTCGATCGTGGCGACATCGCCGGTGCGCAGATAGCCATCCTGAAATACCGTGCCGCCTTCGGGCCTGTTCCAGTAGCCTTTCATCGTCTGAGGGCCCTTCACCGCCAGTTCGCCCGGCTCTCCGGCAGGGGCAAGCCGCGTCGGGTCTTCCTTGTCCAGCAGGCGCACGCGCGTCCCCGGCAGGGGCTGGCCGATGGTGCCGGGTTTTTCGGAATCCCAGCCATCGAACGGGTTTGTCGAAACGATTCCGCTTTCGGTCAGGCCATAGCCTTCGACGATGTGTGCGCCCGTGCGTTGTTCGAACCGGCGCTTCAGCGGCAGCGGCAACGGCGCGCCGCCGGAAATGCAGACGCGCAGCGAATCGAAATTCGTCTTCGCGATATCGGGATGGTCCAGCAGCGCCTGAAACATGGTCGGCACCGCGGGAAAGGACGTGGCGCGCACGCGGGCCAGCGCCTTCAGCGTCTGGCGCGCATCGAAACGCGGCAGCATCACGATCATACCGCCGTCCAGCACCGTGCGGTTCAGCACGACGACGTTGGCAAAGACATGGAACAGCGGCAGGACGCCAAGCATGATGTCCCGCTCCCCCCGATGCACATCGACCCGCAAGGTCTGGCGCGCATTGACGGTCATGTTCTGGTGGCTGAGCATCGCGCCCTTGGGCCGGCCCGTCGTTCCGCCGGTGTAGATCAGCAGGGCAATGTCGTTTTCGGGGTCGATGTCCACCGGATCGGGCTGGCCGCATCCGGCCACGAACCGGTCATACGGAACAACGCGGCTGTCGCCCGAGGGTATCTCGGCCAGCTGGTTGCGCCCGACAATCCGCAATAGCGCGGACTTCAGCCGCGGCAGCATGTCGGCCAGCCCCTTCACCACCAGCGTTTCAAGGGCCGAGCAGTCGAGCACTTCGCGCGCGGTCGGCAACAGGGCGACGGAATCGATGGTGAAAAGGATCTTCACGCCCGAATCCTCGACCTGCGCGGCCAGTTCCTCCACCGTGTAGAGCGGCGAGAAGTTCACCACCGTCGCCCCGGCGATCATCGTCCCGTAATAGGCGGCGAGATAGACGGGCACGTTGGGCAGGTAGAGACCGACCCGGTCCCCCTTCCCCACGCCGGCACGTTGCAGCGCGGCGGCGACCTTTCGCGCCTCTTCCCGCATATCGACGTAGCTGGTGCGCCGTCCGTAAAAGTCGGCAATCTTGCGCGTACCGGCCAGACAGACGCCGCGTTCGAAAAGATCGGGCACTGACAGTGGCTCGAACTCGCTGTCCCATGCGATCGGGTGGCGATAGTTTACCGGCGTTGCCTCCCGCGGCCATTCGCCGGGAAGCATCCTCTCCATGTTATTTACATTCATGTCAGTTATTGTGGACCTTTATCGGTCCGGCGGCAAGGTAGCCGCCTCGCACGCGCAGCAAAAGGCCCGGCTCCGCATGGGTGCGGGCCGGGCCTTTCGAATACCGTAACGTAACCTGCCGAAGGCGGGCTTATTCCTCGGGAATGCCTTCCTCGCGGCGGGCGGCAAGCCATGCTTCGGCTTCCGCTTCCTGTGCGGCGACAACGGCTGCGCGGGCAGCGTCCTCACGCTCTTTCTTTAGCTCGTCGATCAGCGCCTGCTTGTCGTCGACCAGCTTGGAATCGGGAACGGCCGAAGCCTCGATACCGGCCTTCTTCGCGGCCTTGGCAACGGCGGCGTCAAGCTCGCGCTGCGAACACAAGCCCAGCGTCACCGGGTCCTTCGGGTTGATGTTCTGGATGTTCCAATGCGAGCGTTCGCGAATCGCGCCGATGGTGTTGCGGGTCGTGCCGATCAGCTTGCCGATCTGCGCGTCCGACATTTCGGGGTGGTTGCGCAGGATCCATGCAATGCCGTCCGGCTTGTCCTGACGCTTCGACACGGGGGTGTAGCGCGGACCCTTGGTGCGCTGGATCTGCACCGGCGCCTTGTGGATCTTCAGCTTGTAGTTCGAATCGTTCTGACCCTTCTCGATCTCTTCATGGGTCAGTTCGCCCGCGCGCACCGGATCGCGGCCCGTGTACTTCGCACCGGCCAGATCGTCGGCCATTGCCTGCACTTCCAGAATATGGAGGCCGCAGAAGTCGGCGATCTGTTCGAACGTCAGGCCGGTATTGTCGACCAGCCAGCTCGCCGTGGCGTGCGGCATCAACGGAGTGGCTTGTTTCTGGCTCACGTGGGCATCCTTCCGGACAAGGCCCGGCGCTATGTTTTGGAAAGCTTCCGGGCGGAAAAACGATAAGGGCCGCCCCTTCCGGAGCGGCCGCTTGCACCGTGGCATTTAGGGGATGTACGGCATTTGGGCAAGGGCGCATTCGTCATGCGCCTGTTCGGCCCTCATATGTCCAGCACGATCTTGCCGATATGATCCCCGCCATCCATGCGGGCATGCGCACTTGCCGCATCGGCCAGCGGGAAGCTTTTGTCCAAGACAGGCCGCAACTGGCCACTGGCGACAAAGGGCCAGACCGTGCCGCGAATCTCGTCGGCAACGGCGCTTTTGAAAGCCGCCGAACGCGGGCGCAGGGTGGAACCGGTTAGCGTCAGGCGCTTGGTCATCACCTTGTGCATCGGAATCTGCGCCTTCACTCCGCCCATGACCGCGATGGTCACATGCCGCGCATCGTCCGCCATACAGGCGATGTTGCGGGCAACGTAATCTCCGGAGATCATGTCGAGCACGACATCAACCCCGCGTCCGCCGGTGATGCGGGTCACTTCCTCCACGAAATCCCGGGTCTTGTAGTCGATGGCGTGGTTGGCGCCGATCTTGCGCGCAGCCTCACACTTTTCCTCGCTGCCACAGGTCACGATCGTGCGCAGGCCGAACAAGTGCGCCAGCATGATCGCCATCGTGCCGATTCCGCTGGTGCCGCCGTGGACCAGCAACCAGTCCCCCTCTGCCGCCAGCCCGCGTTCAAAGACATTGTGCCAGACGGTAAACACCGTTTCCGGCATCGCCGCCGCCTCTGCCAGCGAAAGGCCATCGGGCACCGGCAGGCAATGGCCCGCGTTCGCGACGCAATATTCGGCATAACCGCCGCCGATCACCAGCGCGCACTGCCTCGTTCCGGCGAGCGCAGCGTCAACGCCCTCGCCCACGGCAACGACGGTGCCGGCAATCTCCAGCCCCGGAATATCGGGCGCGCCCGCCGGCGGCGGGTAAAGGCCCTTGCGTTGCATCACGTCCGGCCGGTTCACACCGGCATGCGCAACCTTGATCAGCACCTCGCCAGCCCCCGGCGCAGGCACGGGCACTTCTTGCGCGACGAGCACTTCGGGGCCCCCTGCCCCGTCGCACAGGATCGCGGTCATTCTATCAGGCAACACGGCTTCCCCCTGGCTAGTTGCATGCCTCGATTGTGGATTTCGCCACAATTGCACGGTGGAGTAAACGCGCTGCCCGTTGACAGCAAGCTGCAGAGACCCAAGATTGTCATCAGCAGTATGGACGACGACGATCGCCCCCGGACCCGCGGCGACAATGCCAGCCGCCTCACCAGCGAAAGCCTGGACAGCTATTCGCAGGACGAGCTGGAAATTCGCATTTCTCAGCTGGAGGCGGAAATCGTCCGCTGCCGTTCCCACATGGACAAGGCGGTGGCGCACAGATTGGCCGCCGACGCACTCTTCGCCCCGAAAAAGGCGGAACCACCGGCATGACGCGCGTGCGGCCTCGCCCTGATCTGGCGGGCTGGCCTGCATTCGTCGCATTTTTCTTTACGCAGGTGCGGCATTTGTGCTGCATTGCAACAAGGAGTTTGTTTGCCCTTCGTTCAGACCCTTTGGGTTATAACGAAATCAAGGGAATCGGACTCACTTCCTTAGGCACAGAAAGGGCCTGACACGATGCCATCATTTGCCCAAAGCCTCGAAAAGACGCTTCACACGGCGCTCGCCAATGCTGCGGAACGCAGCCACGAGTATGCCACGCTGGAGCATCTTCTTCTGGCACTCGTCGACGATCCCGACGCGGCGCAGGTCATGGAAGCATGCGGCGTCGATCTGCCCGAACTGACCAACGTGGTGAAACAGTACCTGGACCAGGAATACCAGTCGCTGAAAACCGCGGAGAAGGCGGACCCGTCCCCCACTGCAGGCTTCCAGCGCGTGATCCAGCGTGCGATCCTGCATGTCCAGTCTTCGGGCAAGGACACCGTGACCGGCGCGAACGTGCTTGTCGCCCTGTTCTCCGAACGTGATTCGTATGCCGTCTATTTCCTGCAGCAGCAGGACATGAGCCGCCTCGACGCCGTAAGCTACATCAGCCACGGCATCGGCAAGTCGGGCCGCGCGGTCGAACAGCGCCCGGCCAAGGGCGCCGACGAAGAAGCGAAGCAGGAGGAAAAGACCGAGAGCGCGAAGGGCAAGAAGGAAACCGCCCTCGACCAGTTCACGGTCAATCTCAATGAAAAGGCGCTGGCCGGCAAGGTCGATCCGCTGATCGGACGCGGGCCGGAAGTGGATCGCACGATCCAGATCCTGTGCCGCCGGTCGAAGAACAACCCGCTCTATGTCGGCGATCCCGGCGTCGGCAAGACGGCGATTGCCGAAGGTCTGGCCCGCAAGATCGTCGAAGGCGAAGTGCCCGAAGTCCTGATGGACGCGGTGATCTACTCGCTTGACATGGGCGCGCTGCTGGCGGGCACCCGTTATCGCGGCGATTTCGAGGAACGGCTGAAGCAGGTCGTCAACGAACTGGAAAAGATGCCGGAAGCGATCCTGTTCATCGACGAGATCCACACCGTTATCGGTGCGGGCGCCACCAGCGGCGGCGCGATGGATGCATCGAACCTGTTGAAGCCGGCCCTGTCGGGCGGATCGATCCGCTGCATCGGGTCGACCACCTACAAGGAGTTCCGCAACCACTTCGAAAAGGACCGCGCCCTGCTGCGCCGGTTCCAGAAGATCGACGTGAACGAACCCACGGTCGAGGATACGATCAAGATCCTGAGGGGTCTGCGTTCCGCGTTCGAGGATCACCATCAGGTGAAATACACGCCTGACGCGATCAAGACGGCGGTGGAGCTTTCGGCCCGCTACATCAACGATCGCAAGCTGCCCGACAAGGCGATCGACGTCATCGACGAGGTTGGCGCGATGCAGATGCTGGTTCCGCCCAGCCGCCGCCGGAAGACGATCACCGCCCGCGAGATCGAGGCCGTGATCGCGACGATGGCGCGCATCCCGCCCAAGTCGGTTTCGAAGGACGACAAGAAGGCGCTCGAACACCTTGAGCGCGATCTGAAGCAGGTCGTCTACGGTCAGGACAAGGCGATCGAGGTTCTGTCGACCGCGATGAAGCTTAGCCGTGCGGGTCTGCGCGATCCGGACAAGCCGATCGGCTCGTTCCTGTTTTCCGGCCCCACCGGCGTCGGCAAGACCGAAGTCGCGCGCCAGCTTGCCTCCATCATGGGCATCCCGCTGCAGCGTTTCGACATGTCCGAATACATGGAGCGTCACTCGGTTTCGCGCCTGATCGGTGCCCCTCCGGGCTATGTCGGGTTCGATCAGGGCGGCCTGCTCACCGATGCCATCGACCAGCAGCCGCACTGCGTGTTGCTGCTGGACGAGATCGAGAAGGCGCACCCCGACCTGTTCAACATCCTGCTGCAGGTGATGGACAATGGCCGGCTGACCGACCACCACGGCAAGACCGTCGATTTCCGCAACGTAGTCCTCATCATGACGACCAATGCGGGTGCGGCGGACATGGCCAAGAGCGGGATCGGCTTCGGCGACGTATCCAAGGAGGATGCGGGCGACGATGCGGTGAAGAAGCTGTTCACGCCGGAATTCCGCAACCGTCTCGATGCGATCGTGCCCTTCGCCTACCTTGGCAAGGCGATCGTTTCGCGCGTGGTCGACAAGTTCATCCTCCAGCTCGAACTGCAGCTGGCGGACCAGAACGTACACATCCAGTTCGACACCGATGCCCGCAGCTGGCTGGCCGATCGCGGCTATGACAAACTGTATGGCGCGCGCCCGATGGGCCGCCTCATACAGGAAAAGGTCAAGCAGCCGCTGGCGGAAGAACTGCTGTTCGGCAAACTGGCGCAGGGCGGCGAAGTCCACGTCTCGGTCAAGGACGAGGACGGCAAACCGGTGCTGGCATTCGAACTGACGCCGGCACCGCCCAAGGTGGTGAAGCGTCGCAAGACGAAAGCGAAGAAAGTCACGCCAGCCAAGAAGCCGGGCGAGACTTCGAAGTCGGGCGACGACAAGGCTGAATAAGCCTGCCCCACACAGTCGATGAGCGGAAAGGCGGTCCTGCGGGGCCGCCTTTCTCTTTTCAGGCCGAACGCTTGCGGATGGTCTCGACCATCGCGGCCACCTGTTCGCGCGTCGCTTCCAGCGTGGTGCCGGTATCGATCACGTAATCGGCCCGCCGGCGCTTTTCGGCATCGGGCATCTGGCGGGCAAGGATGTCCTCGAATTTCGTTTCCGTCATGCCGTCGCGCGCCAGCACGCGGCGGCGCTGTTCCCCTGCCGGAGCGGAAACGACGGCCACGGCATCGAGCCCCGCCGTACCCGTGCGTTCGAACAGCAGCGGCACATCGAACACGACCAATGGCTCGTGCCAGTTCGCATCCATGAATTCGCCACGTTCGGCAGACACCACCGGATGGACGATAGCCTCCAACCGGGCCAGTGCATCGGGATCGCCGAACACGATTGCGCCAAGCTCTGCCCGTTTCACGCCATCGGGGCCGGTCGAACCGGGAAAGGCCGCCTCGATCGCGGGCAAAAGCTCTCCGCCCGACCCCTGCATCCGGTGCACTTCGGCATCGGCGTCGAAGACCGGCACGCCAAGATCGCGCAGCATTCCGGCCACGGTCGATTTGCCCATGCCGATCGATCCGGTGAGGCCAAGGATGAAGGGGCGCGGGCCGGAGCGGGTCATGCCGTCAGGATCCGGCGAAGGTCGACATCGCCAGCCTCACGCGGGGCGGGAACGCCGAAGAACCGTTCGAACGCAACGGCGGCTTGCCCGATCAGCATGTTCAGCCCGTCGATCGTGCGAAAGCCGCGCTTGGCCGCTTCGGTCAGGAACGGCGTTGCCAGCGGCGCGGTGACGATGTCGTAACAGATCGAACCGGGCGGAACGTGGCTGAATTCCAGCGCAAGTTCCGGCTGCCCCACCATGCCGAGCGATGTCGCGTTGACGACAAGGTCGAGGCACCCCTCGCGGTCGTCGAATTCGAAATCGGTGCGTTGCGCAAAATGATCAAGCGGGGCGACATGGTGTTCGCCGCCGGGATCGAGCTCGTCCAGCAGGGCGCGCGCCTTGTCGGGATCGCGGGCCGCGACGACGAGGACGAGTCCCGCATCGGCCAGTGCGGTGATGATCGCCCGCGCCGCCCCGCCGGTGCCGATGATCCGCGCCATGCGGAAATAGTGTGCCTTAGCCAGATCGTCCCGCAACGGTTCGAGGAAGCCGGCAGCGTCCGTATTGGTGCCCGCCAGCAAGCGATCAAAGGCGGGATAGATCGTGTTGACGGCACCGATGCGGCGAGCAGTTTCGTCGATGGAATAGAGCAGCGGCATCACCGCCTGCTTGTGCGGCATGGTCACGTTGCAACCGCGCCAGTCGGGATCGCTTCTGCGCTCTGCCAGATAATCCGCCAGTTCGGCGGGCCTGACATGGCAAAGCCGGTACTCGGCATCGATTCCGGCCTTTTCCAGCCAGAAGTTATGGATCGCGGGCGACTTGGACTGTGCGATGGGATCGCCGATCACTTCGGCATAGGCGAGGCTCATGTCGGCAGCTCGCCTTCCGCGCGCAGGGCACCCAGCACTTCGAGAAGCGGCATGCCGAGCACCGTGAACTGGTCGCCGGAAATATTCTCGAACAGTTGCGGGCCAAGCGCCTCGATCCGGAATACGCCGACGCAATAGCCGACTTCGGGCCATTCGGCATCGAGATACTGTTCGATGAAGGCGTCGGTCAGTTCGCGCACCTTCAGTTCGGCCAGATTGACGGTGCGGAACACGACATCTCCGTCGCGAGCCAGTGCGGCGCCGCTGTGAAGCCGCATCGTCTTGCCCGAAAAGAAGCGCAAGTGCCGCGCAGCATCCTCTCGCCCCTGCGGCTTGTCGAACCGCTGGCCATTCACGACAACAAGGGAATCGCTGCCCAGCACCAGCGAGCCCGGCCTTGCGGCGGAAACGGCCAGTGCCTTTGCTTCGGAAAGCGAGGTTGCGACAGTCTCGGGCAACGCGCCTTCGAGTGAAGCCTCCAGCGCGCGTTCGTCCAGATCGGCGGGCACCGCCTCGAACGAGACGCCGGCAGCCGTCAACATCGCCTGACGCGACGCGCTTTTCGATGCCAGCACGATCATACCGGTTTCGGCCCCGCCCGTTCGATCCGGCGTTCGTTGTGCAGGTTGATCACGGCGGCAGCGGTTTCCTCGATCGAGCGGCGGGTCACGTCGATGACCGGCCAGTTGTTGTCGGCGAACATGCGGCGGGCATAGCGGACTTCGTCGTCCACCCGCTCCTTGTCGACATATTCGGTATCGGGCGCCTGATTCAATGAAAGCAGGCGGTTGCGCCGTACCTGCACCAGCCGGTCGGGCGATGTCGTCAGGCCGACGACCATCGGGCGTTTCAGCCGGTAAAGTGCAGTAGGCGGCGGCGATTGTGGCACGATCGGGATATTGGCGACGCGAAACCCGCGATTGGCGAGATAGATCGCGGTCGGCGTTTTAGATGTGCGTGAAACGCCGGCAAGGATGATGTCGGCCTCTTCCCATTCCTCCCACAACAGGCCGTCGTCATGCGCGATCGTGTACTGGATCGCCTCCACCCGCGCGAAATAGGCATCGTCCATCTGGTGCTGGCGACCGGGCCGATGCAACTGTTTCTGGCCCAGCACCCGCGACAGGCTGTTGGTCACTGCATCGAGCGCCGATACGGTCGCAAGGTCCGCCTCGGCGCAGGCCGCTTCAAGCTGTGTCCGGATTTCCTGGTTCACCAGTGTAAAGATGACGAGGCCCGGATATTGCGTGATTTCCGACATGATCCGGTCAAGATGCTGGTGCGATCGCACCATCGGCCAGAAATGACGCTCCACATCCACGCCCTCGAACTGCGATAATGCGGCCTTGGCGATCATCTCCAGCGTTTCGCCGGTCGAATCGGACAGGAGATGAAGGTGAAGCTTGGTCATCGGTACCCGGCAGCTTGTGGACAGACCGCGGGATAAACCACGGGAGAGGCATGCGGACAAGATGAAGGGCCAATTCCCTCCCCGCTATCCCTGATTCCGTACGGGGTATTTCTGGACAGGAACAACTATCACCCACAGCCTGTGGAGAAGGCGAACAAGTTTCGTTTGACCGCGCAAGAGTCGGGATTCGGATGACCGCATTGCCAGTGGCCTTTGCCGGATAAATCGGGCAGGGCGCGCCAATCCCCGATATCCACAGGGCCAACAGACTCCATCAGCCCTTTTAAAATCATATTTATTGTTGTCTGGAAGCACGCATGCCCGGTCTTTTGCTCGATACCCTGAAAGGGACAAACGCGTCCCGCCGTCCGCTCTGGCTCATGCGCCAGGCAGGGCGATACCTGCCCGAATACCGTGCGCTTCGTGCGGAAAAGGGCGGTTTTCTCGCGCTGGTCTATGACAGTGAAGCGGCGGCCGAAGTCACCCTGCAACCCATCGACCGGTTCGGCTTCGATGGCGCGATCCTGTTCTCCGATATCCTGATCGTCCCCTATGCGATGGGGCAGGACCTGCAGTTCCTTGCCGGCGAAGGGCCGCACTTGTCGCCGCGCCTTGCCGATGCCGCGCTTTCCGCGCTGGAAATGGTGCCCGAACGCCTGACTCCGATCTATCGCACGGTGGAACTGTGCGTAAAGCGGCTGGACGATACGAAGACGATGCTGGGCTTTGCCGGTTCGCCGTGGACGGTGGCGACCTACATGGTGAACGGGGAAGGCAGCCGCGACCAGCACGAGACGCGGGCCATGGCCTATCGCGATCCACAGGCGTTCGGCGCGATCATCGATGCGATTGCCGACGTGACGGTCGAATACCTGGTCGGGCAGGCGAGGGCTGGGGCCGAAGCGGTGCAACTGTTTGATTCGTGGTCAGGAAGTCTGGCACCGGATGAATTCGAACGCTGGGTCATAGCGCCTAATGCGGCGATCACGGCGCGGTTCAAGGCGCAGTGTCCCGACGTTCCCGTCATAGGTTTTCCGAAGGGCGCGGGCGAGAAGCTGGCGGCTTACGCGCGCGAAACCGGCGTCGATGCAGTGGGCGTCGACGAAACGGTCGATCCGGTCTGGGCCGCGCGTGAATTGCCCGCAAACATGCCGGTTCAGGGCAATCTCGATCCGCTGCTGCTGCTGGCAGGCGGGGACCGGCTGGCACAGCGCGCGCGCCATGTGCTCGACGTGTTCGCCGACCGGCCTCACGTGTTCAATCTGGGCCACGGCATCGGGAAAGAGACCCCGATTGCCCATGTCGAGGAACTGCTGGCGACCGTGCGGAGCTGGTCGCGCTGATTTTTTGCCGTTTGCGGGGGTTTGCGCGAGGCGCCGGCCGTCCTATCTGACGTTTCATGCAGGAGATCCTGTCCTTGCTCTATCCATGGCTGAAGGTTGGCCATCTGGTCTTCGTGATCTTCTGGATGGCGGGGCTGTTCATGCTTCCCCGCTTCTTCGTTTATCATCAGGAAGCACCGGCAGGGTCGGAAGAGGCGGCACGCTGGGTGGAGCGTGAGAAGCGGTTGGTGAAGATCATCCTCAACCCGTCGATCGTGCTCGTCTGGGCGTTCGGGCTGGCACTGGCCTTCACCATCGATGCGTGGAGCGCGGGGTGGTTTCACCTCAAGCTGCTCTTCGTGCTGGTGCTTTCGGGCTATCATGGCTGGATGATCGGCTATGCGAAAAAGCTGGCCTGCGGGCAGCCGAACCTTACCGGCAAGCAGCTGCGCCTGTTGAACGAAGTGCCGGGCATGGCCGCGATCCTGATCGTCACGACGGTGATCGTGGGCAAATATTACCTCGCCTGATCGCGATTCAGCCCCGTTGCCGCGCGTGGGCAATTGACGCGGGGCACCCCTGAGCATATCTGGAAACGGACGGCATCCTGCCGTGGATCGCTGGAACGGCGATCAGGTCCGCTTTCACCAAGCCCATAGACCAAGGCCCCGCAACAGCCTTTACGAACCGACGGTTCGAGCAAGGCGGGGGACCTGCCAGACTCCACACGGAAACGAAAATGCACCTCAAGGAACTCAAAAAGAAAACCCCCGCCGAGCTGGTCGAGATGGCCGAGGAACTTGGCGTCGAAGGCGCGTCGACCATGCGCCGCCAGGACCTGATGTTCGGGATCCTGAAGGAAGTTGCGGAAGACGAGGAAATCCTCGGCATCGGCACGATCGAAGTGCTGCCCGACGGTTTCGGCTTCCTGCGCAGCCCCGAAGCGAACTACCTCGCCGGGCCGGACGATATCTACGTTTCGCCAAACCAGGTCCGCAAGTTCCAGCTGCGCACCGGCGACACGGTCGAAGGCGAAATCCGCGCCCCGCGTGACGGAGAGCGCTATTTCGCCCTCACGAAGCTGTTGAAGGTCAATTTCGACGATCCGGACGTCGTGCGCCACCGCGTCAACTTCGACAACCTGACGCCGCTCTATCCGGACGAGAAGCTGGTGCTCGATGCCGTCGATCCGACGGTGAAGGACAAGTCGGCCCGCGTCATCGACATCATCTCGCCGCAGGGCAAGGGCCAGCGCGCGCTGATCGTCGCGCCGCCGCGCACCGGTAAGACCGTGCTGCTGCAGAACATCGCCAAGGCGATCACCGACAATCATCCCGAAGTGTTCCTGCTGGTCCTGCTGGTGGACGAACGTCCGGAAGAAGTTACCGATATGCAGCGTTCGGTGAAGGGTGAGGTGATCTCCTCCACCTTCGACGAACCGGCGCAGCGCCACGTGCAGGTTGCTGAAATGGTTATCGAAAAGGCCAAGCGCCTGGTCGAGCACAAAAAGGATGTCGTCATCCTGCTCGATTCGATCACCCGTCTTGGCCGCGCCTACAACACCGTCGTTCCCTCGTCGGGCAAGGTGCTGACCGGCGGTGTCGATGCGAACGCGTTGCAGCGTCCGAAGCGCTTTTTCGGTGCGGCCCGTAATATCGAGGAGGGCGGCTCGCTTTCCATCATCGCCACCGCGCTGATCGATACCGGCAGCCGCATGGACGAGGTTATCTTCGAAGAGTTCAAAGGCACCGGTAACTCGGAAATCGTGCTCGACCGCAAGGTTGCGGACAAGCGCATCTTCCCGGCGCTGGATGTCGGCAAGTCCGGCACGCGCAAGGAAGAGCTGCTGGTCGGCAAGGACAACCTGTCGAAGATGTGGGTCCTGCGCCGCATCCTGATGCAGATGGGCACGGTCGACGCGATGGAATTCCTGCTCGACAAGATGAAGGATTCGAAGACCAACGAAGACTTCTTCGCCACCATGAACCAGTGATCGGCAGGGAGACTGTGTGAGGCAGCTGCTTTATACCAGTACGGCGACACCGGACATCACGGAGCGTGATGTGCGGCTGATCGTCGGAGCCTCCCAGTACCGCAACGCGATCGAAGAGATTACCGGCATCCTGCTTTTCGACGGACAGCGATTCCTGCAGTTCGTCGAAGGGGCAGGGCCGGCGATCACCGCTCTCATGCACCGGCTATACGGCGACCCTCGTCACGGCGATATCGTGGTTCGCCATGACGTGATGGTCGAACGGCGGACCTTCCCGATCTGGTCGATGCGCTGGGTCCATCTGGCAGATAGAGTCGAAGCGCGGCGCGAAACGATTGGCCGGACTATCCCGACCACGCTCGACAGCAAGGTGCAACGCGAAGTGCATGGCTTCGCGTCGCTTGGTTGACCTGCTGCCGGGTTGACCGGCGGGGGGGGGGGG
>NZ_LRSE01000014.1 GCF_001634625.1 Croceicoccus bisphenolivorans
GCCGCCCCCGCCGCCCCCGGCACCGGCAGCGGTCTGTAACACGGGTCCCTACATCGTCTTCTTCGACTGGGATTCGGCAGAGATCACGCCGGAAGCGGCAAGCATCCTCGACAGCGCCATCGCGGCCTATTCCGATTGCGATAGTGTTCCGATCATGCTGGCAGGTTACACCGACCGTTCGGGTAGCGAGCAGTACAACATGGGCCTCGCGGCACGACGTAACGCTTCGACCCGTGCCTACCTGACTGCTCGCAGCATCCCCGATGCCTCGATCACCAGCCAGGCATTCGGCGAAGCCAACCCGCGGGTTCCGACTGCGGACGGTGTTCGCGAGCTTCAGAACCGCCGCGTGGAAATCACGTACGGTCCGGGCTCGGGAATGTAACCGATCCGTTTCGGATATGACCGAACAGGAAAAGGGGGGAGAAATCCCCCCTTTTTTGCAATAATTCACGTCCCTGCGCATAGTGCCGGGCACGCTTCCAACTCCGTTCGAACCGGGTGATTTCATGAACGCGAAGAGCAATACCCTCGTCACTGACGAGATGATCCAGCAAGTGCAAAAGGGCTCGCTCCAGATGAAGGAAGGCGAGGCCATCGCCATGGCCGGAGAGCTCTATTCGCGTGGCAAGTACGATCAGGCCGCGAAAGTCTGTCGTCAGATTATCGGTGCGCGGCCCACCGTCGCGGACGCCCACAATATCCTCGGCGTGTCGCTCAATGCGCTGGGCAAGTCGGGCGAGGGCATCGCAAGCATCAGACAGGCGATCAAGCTGTCGCCCAAGGTATCGAGCTTTCACTCCAATCTTGGCGAGATCCAGCGCCTTGCCGGCGAACTCGATGCCGCGCGTCAATCGCTGGAAAGCGCTGCCAGCCTTGATCCGCAAAATGCGCAGGCCGCTAACAATCTTGGCATCGTGCATTACGAGCAGAAGGATTACGAGCAGGCGGTCGAATGCTATCGCCGTGCGATCGAAATCAGGCCGGATTTTCCCGAAGCGCACAACAACCTGGGCAATTCGCTGCGCATGACGGGCGATACCGATGGTGCGATGGACGCATACCAGACGGCCCTGACGCAGCGCGAAATCTATCCGGAAGTCTACAACAACCTTGGCACGCTGCTGCGCGAACAGCGCAAAATCGATCAGGCCCGGCACGCTCTGAAAAAGGCGATCCAGCAGAACCCGCGCTATGTCGAGGCCTATAACAACCTGGCCGCGCTCTATCACTCCGAACGAGACGATACCGAAGCGCTGCGCCAGCTTGCCGACGTGCTGCGTATCGCGCCCGACAATGCCAAGAGCCTCGTGCTTACCGCGCGCATCCAGCTGCGGCGCGGCAATTACCCTGCCGCTGAACAGGCGTGCCGGCTGGTTCTGAAGCAAGACCCGAAGAATGCGGAGGCGCTGACCGTTCTGGGCGAGCTGATGCATGAACTCGACCGGTATGACGCGGCGATCCAGTTGCTGGAGAAGGCGCTGGAATTTGAACCCTCCAACGCCGAGGCACGCAATTTCTATGGCGTCGCGCTGAAATCGGTCGGCCGGTTGGATGAGGCGCGCGAGCAGATTCTGAAGGGGCTGGATGAGAATGCCAATCTCTATGGTGCCTATGCGAACCTTAACGATCTGGTCGATTTTTCGCAGGAGCCCGAACTGTTCGCGCGGATCGAAGCCATCGTCGAGGAGAGCAGCGATCCCGAAGCCGAGCGGATGCTGCCGATCCACTATGCTTATGCCAAGGCGCTGGACGATCGCGGAGAGCACGAGAAGGCGCTGGAACATTACCTCATCGGTGGCCGTTTGAAGCGCGGACAGCTGAACTATGTCGAGGAGAACAACATCCGGTTCTTCAACGACATCAAGGCGCAATTCCCGGCCGAGATCTTCCGCAATCGTCCCTTTGCGGGGCTGGAAAGCGAGCGTCCGGTATTCATCCTCGGCATGCCGCGCTCCGGCTCCACGCTGATCGAACAGATTATCTCGGCCCATCCCGATGTTCACGGCGCGGGTGAGGTAAAATATCTCAGCCGTTCGCTGCAGTCGTTGCGGGACCGGTTCCCGACCCTGCCCGTCTATCCCGAAATCGTTTCTTCGATGAACGGGCAGCAGTGCGGCATCCTTGCCGAACAGTACCTGAAGGCGATCACGGCGGGCGCTGGCGATGCCAAGCGGATCACCGACAAGCTGCTGACCAACTACTTCTTCGTCGGGCTCATCCACCTGATGTTCCCCAACGCGAAGATCATCAACACGCTGCGCAATCCCGTCGATACTTGTCTTTCGGCATTCACCAAGCTGTTCAAGGATGACATGCCGCACAGCTACGACCTTGGCGAACTGGGCCGCTACTACAAGCAGTACGAAGCACTGATGCAGCATTGGCGCGAGGTTCTGCCCGAAGGCGTGATGATGACGGTACAGTACGAGGATACCGTCGGCGCGACCGAGAAGACCGCGCGCGATGTGATCGAATTCATCGGGCTGGACTGGAACGAGGCATGCCTCGACTTCCACACTTCGGCTCGCCCGGTGAAAACGGCCAGCGTGGCGCAGGTTCGCAAGCCGATCTACAATTCAGCCGTCGAACGCTGGCGCAAGTACGGTGACGGCCTCAAGCCGCTTTGCGAAGCGCTTGGCGTGTAGGCTGCAAGGTCGTCCAGACAATCGCCATGCAGTGCGCGGTGATTATCCGGACGATAACGCTTGGAACAGCGGGTTGAGCCACCCGAAATCGTATGGCTCAACCCGATTTGCCATCTGCTGGCGCGTTCGCCTCCACTTCGGGCACTGCTGGAGCGTCTTCCACATTACGAGGCCGTTTTACGCGCTGCCAGTTCGCAACGATGTAGCCTTCGCTCGACAGGCACTGTGTGACCGTTTCCTTTAGCCGCTTTTCCTTTTTTGCCCGGTTGGCGCGGGCAATGCCCCAGGCCAGACCCAGGACCGGCATGGCGACGATTGTTGCGCTGACCGCGGCGACAGGGGCGGACCAACTGGCGCCGCTAACCGCAGCGCCGCTGATGGCAGCGCCCCCGGCTCCTTTGCTTGCGATCGTGGCCTGCTTGCGCTTCGCCACGTTGCCGGCCGCCTCCCCTTCAGCCTCGCAGGCAACCAAGGTTTGCGCATAGGCGACTTGATCGGCCGGAGGCATTGCCAGTTCGGGCGTGAAATGACGCGGCGTCGACGAACAGCCGGAAACCAGAACCGCGAAGAGCGAGATCGCTGTTAACCTGTTGCGTTCCATGGTCAATCTCCTGAGTAGTGGTTGATAACTACCCGGAACGTGGAGCAGGCAGTCGAACACGGTCAGGTGCATCGATGGGTGCAGCCACAAGCCACGGTTGCAAGAATGCGCAGCAAACCGAAAATCCCGATTGCCGAAACGGTGAAATCGGCGGATATCTGCGGTGTGGGAGACGGGCCTGCATTTTCGACTTTGTTTCGGATAGCCCTGCTTGCTTTGGGGCTCAGCAAGGCACGCGCTGCGTCCCTGTTGCAGGTGGACAAGTCCCTCGTCGGGCGATGGGCATCGGGCGCGGTTCGCCCGACCGAGCATAACTTGTCCCGGATATCGGCGCTTGTCGCCGAACATGTCCCGCAGTTCTCGATGCAGGACTGGCAAAGGGACGCGCGATCGTTTTCCGAATTGATGGGCGTCGATCCCAATCTGGCGCAACGATCGGTCCAGCCGCCTGCGGCCGTTGGCGGGGGTACGCTCAATTGCGTGACAGAGGCGCACACCGAAACGGAAAAACGCGGTGCCGCATACGAAGGGTTCTGGCGAACGACGCGTCCTTCGGTGCTGATGAATGGGCGTGTCTTCCACGATTACGGAATGATCCGGCGGGGCGACACAGGCTTGCTGGAGGTTACGATGGGCGGCGCGGGTCTTGCCTTCAACGGCTGGGCCTTGCCGCTGGAGGGGAACCTTTTCGTGATGCTGGACGGTGCGGTCGGGTTCACGCCCCTGTTCCTGATCTTTCGCGGTGTCACGCTGCCGAAGGTAACGCGGCTTGATGGCATTGTACTGCTTGCCGCGCTCGATGCGGCGCGTACCCCTGCGGCGATGCCCATCCTGCTTGAGCGTGTGGCCGATCTTACGGGCGACAGGGTGGATGACGACCGACGGTGCACGGAAATGAGCACCAACGATCCGTTCGAGGACGAGGCGGACATCTCCGACGAGTTGCGCGCGCACCTGTTTCGCGATGTCGGGCCGGAAGCGGCGGCGCGAGGCGGCGAGATGTTTCTGATGGTATCGGCGGCCAACATGTTCTCGCGCGGAACGACCCCGCCGGGCCAGCTGGAAGGCTAGGTTCCTCCCCCGGGGGGCGGGCGCCATTCCACCCGCTTGCAATCGTTGCACGCGCCGCTGCAACTGACCGATGCAGCCGCGAACGCGCAAAACTTCCTCTCGTAGCCGACCGATCGGGCCGGCGGCACAAACAGGAGGAAGCAATGGAACATGCAACAAGGACGCGCCTGCTGCCGCTCGCGCTGCTGTTATGCGGGACAAGCACGGTTGCCGGCTGCGGCCCGGCGTTGGAGGAAGACTGGGATTTCGAAGGAGGTGGTTCCACGACCACCGTTACGCCGACACCGTCACCCGATTCTTCGCCATCGGCATCGCCAACCCCGATGCAAACGACAAGCTATACCGCGTTCGACGACCTGACCGGATCGCGTGCGTTCAACTCCGGATGCGGCAACTGGTTCGGCAATCAGATGACATCGAGTGAATGGTTCTCGAGCTATCCCGCCGATCCGGAAACGCTGGCTCACAAATACGACGCGTCATCCGACAGCTGGCAGATCGAGGGTGTGGCTCGCGATTATTCGGCAGGGCCCGAGTATTCCTACCTCTTCGATCCTGCGGACCTTGATCCGCAATCGACAGATGCGGTGAAGCGATACGGCTTCATCGACACGAGCGGTTCGCCGGTCGTTTTCACGATCGCCAGACGGACATTCGGGGCCATGGATGCGCAGTATGTCCGTGAAACCCGACTGGTTGCGAAACCCGGTGACTACAAGATCGACATCCGTTGCGTGATCGGTGTTCCGACCGAGCAGGACGATTCGATGCCGACAGGCAAGTTCTCTTACCGCAACTTCGCAGTAGCGGGCACGGCACATGGCTCGACGATCGACTACGACCTTCGTGAAAGCACGGCGAACTGGTCGGTGGACCCCGTCACTTTGGCATCGAGGATAACGATCAACTTCGTCGGTCGGGCGCTCACTTCATCCGGCCTATCGCCCACTACGGTCGATCTCGGTAGCTACCACACCCCGTTCGCCCAGGTGAATTTCCCGTACAAGTCCTTCGGCGGCGGCGTTTACGACAGTGGCTGGAACGGCGATTTCACCAAGCAGCCAAGCGGCATGGGAACCTTCGGCGGCTCGTTCTTCGGCCCGCAAGGTTCTGAAATCGGCATGGGGTTCGCGATCAGCGGTTCCCACGGCGGCAGCCAGCTTCTGTTTGCCGGAACATTGATTGGGAGCAGGTGATGATGACAGGTGTCGATAAGCCGCGCGCCTGTCGCTACCGACGTTCTGACTGCCTGCGCTATCGGGAAGAATGGTGCCGCTTACGTGACTCGAACACGTGACCCCATCATTACGAATGATGTGCTCTACCAACTGAGCTAAAGCGGCTTACCAATTCATACTCAACCGTGGAGGCCCGAGCCGGAATCGAACCGGCGTATACGGATTTGCAGTCCGCTGCGTCACCACTCCGCCATCGGGCCTCACCACGGTTGAGGGGCGCACCTAGCGAGTCTTCGCGCGCGGTGCAATCGGGCAATTGCGTGCGCGCGAAACTTCCCGCTTTAGGTGTTCGGGCCGGCGTTGCTCCCGCCGTTGATCCCCATCGACTTGAACCAGCGCTTCACGTTGCGCGCAGCCTGGCGCAGGCGCTGCTCGTTCTCCACCATGGCGATGCGCACGTAGCCTTCGCCCTGTTCGCCATAGCCGACGCCGGGTGCGACCGCGACTTCGGCCTCGGTCAGGAGCTGCTTGGAGAATTCGAGGCTGCCCATTTCCTTCAATGCAGGGGGCAGCGGAGCCCATGCGAACATTGACGCGGGCGGGCTGGGGATGTCCCAACCGGCACGCGCGAAGGCGTCGACCATGACGTCGCGGCGCTTTTGATAAAGGTTGCGGTTCATCTCGACGATATCCTGCGGGCCGTTCAATGCCGCGCAGGCCGCGGCCTGAATCGGGGTGAACGCGCCATAGTCGAGGTACGACTTCACGCGAGTCAGCGCCGAGATCAGCTTCTGGTTGCCCACCGCAAAGCCCATGCGCCAGCCGGCCATCGAATAGGTCTTGCTCATCGAAGTGAACTCGACCGCGACATCCTTTGCGCCCGGAACTTCGAGGATCGAGCGGGTCGGCTTGCCGTCGTAGTAAAGCTCCGAATAGGCAAGGTCGGACAGGATCCAGACGTTGTTATCTTTCGCCCACGGGACCAGCCGTTCGTAGAAAGAGATGTCGACCGTTTCCGCCGTCGGGTTCGACGGATAGTTCACGATCAGGACCGTGGGGCGCGGCACCGAGTGGCGCATCGCGTTTTCCAGAACCTCGAAATAGTGGTCGTCCGGCGTCGTCGGCACTTCGCGGATCGTGGCGCCGGCAAGGATGAAGCCGAACGTGTGGATCGGGTAGCTGGGGTTGGGCGCCATGATGACGTCGCCGGGCGCGGTGATCGCGGTGGCGAGGCTGGCGAGCCCTTCTTTCGAGCCCATCGTGACCACGATCTCGCGCTCGGGGTCCAGCTCCACGTTGAAGCGGCGGGCGTAGTAGTTCGCCTGTGCGCGGCGCAGGCCGGG
Source organism: Croceicoccus bisphenolivorans (assembly GCF_001634625.1). Taxonomy (GTDB): domain Bacteria; phylum Pseudomonadota; class Alphaproteobacteria; order Sphingomonadales; family Sphingomonadaceae; genus Croceicoccus; species Croceicoccus bisphenolivorans. Next base: position 6,842 of record NZ_LRSE01000014.1, read on the forward strand.
AATACCCTTCGACTGCGAATAGCCGTGGGCGTCGGGCTTCATCGCCACTTCGCACAGCTTGTCGATGACGTGCTGGGGCGGCGGCAGGTCGGGGTTGCCCATGCCGAGGTCGATGATGTCCTTGCCCGCTCGACGCGCTTCGGCCCGCATCGCGTTGACTTCGGCGATGACATAGGGGGGCAGGCGCTTGATGCGGTAGAACTCGGTATCCATCACTCTTCGGTTTCCCATGGAGAACAGGCTGATGCCCGGCCTTGCGGTGCTATTGTCGCAAAGCATGGGCGGCATTGCTTGTTCCTGCAAGGTGACGCAAGTGCAATCTGGGGTCGGTAACTTTCCGCATGATGCTTTTGGCTGCATTGCCAAGTGCCGTTCGGCATTGCACAATGGCTTGCGGACAGGAGACTTGAATGGCCACCGGCACCAAAGAGAAGAGCGGGTCAACGGTTGATGAAAGTTCGAAGGGCGGTGAACCGGCATATCTGCCGTCGCTGATGGCCGGCCCCTTTCTGGGCATGATGGACGGCCCGGTGCGCCAGATGATCGAGCTTCAGACCGGCGCGTCGACAGCAATGCTGGACGCCTTTCTGGATATGGGCAGGACGGGCGGCGCGACCGACGGTGCGGGCACGCCTGCGGAAGAGGCCGACCGCGTTCATTGGCAGGAAGTGGCCACGCATCTGAACGGAATGTGGCGCACCTTCCTGAAGGACCAGCCCGCGATCGCATCGTCCGGCATTGTCGATCCTGCCCGGTGGCTGGACATGGCGGGCCGCTGGCTACAGCAACTGCCGGTCGGCGGCGAGGAAGGGCAAAGCAGGTTCTTTGCCGATTCGATCGCGCTGTGGGAAAACATGCTCACGCAAGTCGGCGTGGGTGAAAACGGATCGCAATCCGGACTGCCGCGCAAGGATCGCCGGTTCAAAGACCCGCGCTGGCAGGAACAGCCTGTCTTCGCGCTGATCCACCAGCTCTACCTGCTCATGTCCGAACAGCTGATGGCCGCGGCCGATGGCGCATCGGGTATGAATGACGGGCGGAAGGACCAGCTGCGTTTCTTCACCCGCCTGATGACCGAGGCGCTGAGCCCGGCGCATTTCCCGCTGACCAATCCGCTGGTTCTTGAAAAGACGATGGAGACCGGCGGCGAGAACCTGATCAAGGGGATGGAGCACCTGATCGCCGATCTTGAGGCGGGCAAGCTCACCCATACCGACAAGAACGCCTTCACGCTGGGCGAGAATATCGCATCGACCCCCGGCAAGGTGGTTCACGAAACACCGCTGTACCAGATCATCCAGTACACGCCGGTCACCGAAACGGTGCTGCAGACCCCGTTGCTGGTCTTCCCGCCGTGGATCAACCGGTTCTACATCCTCGATCTCGGCCCGAAGAACAGCTTCATCAAATGGGCTGTCGACCAGGGGCTGACGGTGTGCGTCGTATCGTGGCGATCGGCCGATTCCTCCATGGCCGACATCGGCTGGGAAGATTACATCGCCGCGATGATCGAGGCGGTCGACGTCGTTCGCGATCGCTTCAAGGTGCCCAGCGTCCATACCATCGGCTATTGCGTTGGCGGCACGACACTGGCCGCCGCGCTGGCGGTGATGGGCCGCAAGGGCGATGCGGACAAGGTCGCCAGCGCGACGTACTTCACCGCGCAGGTCGATTTTACCGAAGCGGGCGAATTGCGCGCCTTCATCGACGAACAGCAATTGGCGGTCATCGATTCGCTGGCTGGCGAAGGCTTTGTCGACGGGCGGTACCTTGCGCTGGCGTTCAACCTGCTGCGCAGTCCGGATCTTATCTGGAACTACGTCATCAAGAACTACCTGCTGGGAGAGGATTATCCCGCGTTCGATCTGCTCTACTGGAACGGGGATACCACCAACCTTCCGGCGCGGTTCCACCGCGAGTACCTGAAGAACCTTTATCACGATAACCTGCTGGTGGTGCCCGACGCGCTGTCGGCCTGCGGCACGTCGATAGACCTGCGCAAGAACGTGACGCCTTCTTATATACAGGCCGGCGTTGACGATCATATCGCCCCGCTGCGGAGCGTGTGGAAACTGACCCGCCACTTGTCCGGCCCCAAGCGCTTCCTGCTGGCCGGATCGGGGCACATCGCCGGCGTCGTCAATCCGCCATCGTCGGGCAAGTACCAGTACTGGTCGATCGGCAACCCGGAAGAGCCGAACCAGATGCCGCCCGATACGCTGGACGAATTCCGCGCAGCCGCTGTCGAAACACCGGGAAGCTGGTGGCCGGACTGGATCCGCTGGATCGAATCGTTTGATGGAACGCGGGTGAAGGCGACCGGAAAGCGCAAGCCCGGCGGCCGAGGCGACACGGTGATCGAGGACGCACCGGGGCGTTATGTGAAGACAAAATAAGGGTTTGCGCCGACCCGGTTTGTGACTGCGACAAGTCGTGCATGCGACTTTTGTTGCACTGCACAATTTTTCTTGACTCCTCTTTTCTCCACACTTATTGTGCACTGCAACATAGCCCGAAAGGTGGGCTTGTTGCGGAGGGAGCTGTGTTGAAAAGGCTTCTTCCGCGAATGTAAGCGAAACGAGGTATTCTCGACATGGCCCAGAGCAAGGACAAGGAAGCCGGCAAGCCCAAGGCACCGGTCGCCGCAAAGCCCAAGACGACCGCGAAGCCGGAAGCTGCGCCGGTAACCAAGGCTGATCCGGCTCCGGAACCGGTCGCCGCAAAGGCACCCGAGCCCGTTGTCGAGAAGCCTGCTGCACCCAAAGCTGTAAAGCCCGCCCCCAAGCGGACTTACAAGCCCAGGCAGAAGACTTCGGCGGCCAAAGCCGCTGTCGCCAAGCCGCAGGTGAAGAAAGCTGCCAGCAAGCCGGCCGCGAAGCCCGCCGCCGAACCTGCTCCGCAGAAGGCCGCGGTTGCCGCAACCGTTGCCGCCCCCGCCCCGAGCATCGCGGCGGTGGCATCCAAGCCCGCCAAGGACACGATCAAGATCACTCAGGAGTTTGTAAAGATGACCACCCCCGAAACGCTGACCAAGGGTCTCCAGACCGCGATGGCCGACGTCACCGCCAAGTCGAAGGAAGCTTATGAAAAGGGCACCGTCATGATGGCCGATGCCACCGAATTCACCAAGGGCAACGTCGAAGCCATGGTTGAATCGAGCAAGATCTTCGCCAGCGGCATGCAGGAAATGGGCCGCTCGTTCGTTGCCGATTCGAAGGCCGAGTTCGAAGCCCTGACCGCAGAGGTCAAGGAACTCGCTTCGGTCAAGTCGCCGACCGACTTCTTCCAGTTGCAGAGCGCGATGATGCGCAAGTACTTCGACAAGTCGGTTGCTGCCGCTTCGAAGAACACCGAAGCCATGCTGAAGCTGGCCAACGACGCCGCGCAGCCGCTTTCGAGCCGCGTGTCGGTCGCCATGGAAAAGATGAAGGCTGCCTGATCGGCGTCTTCACGACAAACCCCCGCATCGGGCAGCCCCCCTGCCTGATGCTCTTCCCAAGGACGGGGCCGGTGCTGGGTTAACCATCGCCGGCCCCTTCTTTCGTTATGGAATGGTGCGGTTGTGACCAAGGCCTTGTCCTTTGGCGCCGCGATACGATATTCTTCCTGCCTATGCCGAAGCTGACCGATGATTCCGCAAACGAGAGGATCGTGGCGACACTTGCTGCATCCCTTGTCGTGCCTGTTGCCATGACGCACCCGCTTGCCGGGCCTGACGGTGACGACGAGGGCGGCAATGACGATAGCGGCGAAGGGCAGGTCGGCATCGCCACGCGCACCCGCGCCAAGCCCAAGAAGCCCAGCCAGTTCAAAGTGCTGATGCTGAACGACGACTATACGCCGATGGAATTCGTCGTGATGGTCCTCAAGCGTTTCTTCCGAATGGACATGGAACAGGCGACGCAGGTCATGCTCCACGTCCACCAGCGCGGCGTGGGCGTTTGCGGGATCTACCCTTACGAAATCGCCGAAACCAAGGTGAACCAGGTGATGGACTTCGCGCGCCAGAACCAGCACCCGCTGCAGTGCACGCTCGAAAAGGCCTGACCGGTCTGAACCATAGGCTGATCGCGGGCCTTTCTCGGCGGTTGCCGCTGGACGGGCTCTGTGCCAATAGCCGCTTGCGCAACGGATCGACCGGTACCCTTGTCAAAGACCTTCTTCAACGCGACTGACCGCTATATCTTCCGGCTGGTGCTGATGCCCATGCTGGGCACTCTGGCGCTTGCGGCTTCGCTGTTGATTCTGGACAAGATGCTCCGCCTGTTCGAAGTCGTCGCGAACGAGGGCGGGCCGATCGGTGTCGTCTTCCGGATGCTGGCGAACCTGCTGCCGGAATACATGAGCCTCGCGATCCCGCTGGGCCTGATGCTCGGCATCCTGTTCGCGTTCCGCAAGCTGGCGACGACGTCGGAACTCGATGTCATGCGCGCGGTCGGCCTTGGCTATACCCAGTTGCTCAAGGTGCCCTACATGATCACCTTGGCGCTCGTCGTCGTGAACTTCGCGCTGGTCTATTTCGTTCAGCCCATCTCACGCTACGACTACAGCCGGCTTTCTTTCGAACTGCAGTCGGGGGCGCTGGGTGCGTCGATCGATGTCGGCGAATTCAATTCCATCCAGGACAAGACGGCGCTTCGCATCGAGGAGAGCGAGGACAACGGGCGGCGCCTGAAAGGCATCTTCGCGCGCGTCACCGACGAGGATGGCGACATGCTGTCGATCAGTGCGCGCCAGGGTCAGTTCCTGGCGAACGCCGATGACATGAATACCATCATCCTGCGCCTGAATGACGGGACGATAATTCAGGACCAGCCTAATCTCGATGCGCCGCGGGTGCTCTCTTTCACCAGTTACGACCTGCCGATCGACCTGCCTGAGATAGAGGCGTTTCGCGATCGCGGAGGGGAGGACAAGGAATACGTCCTGCCCGAACTGCTCCAGCTGGGCTGGAATGACCAGGTTGATCAGACGGTGCGCAACGAATCCCTCGCCAGCCTGAACTTCCGGCTGGTGGAGGTGGTGATGATGCTCTTGCTGCCCTTGCTGGCAGTCGCTCTCGCGATCCCGCCAAAACGATCGAGCAGTGCGCTTGGCGTTTTCGTGTCGATCGTGATGGTCGTCGCCTATCACAAGATCAACCAGTACGGCGAAGACGTGGCGGCGCTGGGCCTTGCCAGTCCCGCGCTTTCGCTATGGTTGCCGTTCTTCCTGTTCGCGGCGCTCATCCTGTGGATGTACTGGCGCGTGGCATATGTTCCGGGCGGGCAGGCGATCGGCTGGCTGGAACGCTTTGCCAGCATCGTTTCCAAGAAGGCGGTGGCGCTGTTCCGCCTGATGCGGCTGACAGGGCGCAAGGAACTGAAGCGTATGGCGCTTGAGCAAGGTCAGGAGGCTGACGGTTGAGGCTCGACTTCTTCCCCTCCCGCCGGCTGACGATCTACCTCGCCAAGTCGTTCATCGTCCGCATTTTCGCGGTGCTGGTGATGCTGGTCATGGTGCTGCAGATCCTAGACCTGCTGGGCACGAGCGGCGATATCCTTGCCGCAGAAGGCAATGGCGAGGCGCAGTTGTGGACCTATGTCTCGCTGCGCGTCCCGCAATTGATAGCCCGCTTCCTGCCCTATTCCGTCCTGCTGGCGACGATCCTGACACTGGCCACGCTGAACCAGAACAGCGAGGTGATCGCGATGAAAGCGTCGGGCCTGTCGGCGCACCAGATCCTTGCCCCGTTGATCATGACTGCGACGATCGTGTCGGGGATGAGCTTCGTTTTCAACGAACGCATCGTGACCCGTGCCTCGGCCACACTGAGCGCATGGGAAAAGGCAGATTTCGGCCCTGTGCCGCCCACGTCCGATGTGCGCTCCAACGTCTACATGGCCGAAGGCGACGCAATCCTTGCCGCGCGAACCGCTGCGGGCAGTGGCCCTTCGATGGTGCTGAGCGGCGTCACCTGGTATCGGCGCGATCCCAACCTGATGCTGACCGAACAGTGGCGTTCCGACAGCGCGAAGTGGGATGGCGAGGGCTGGGTGCTGGAGGAACCGTCGCGCTTCAACGTCGGCATCGCGACGCTCGACTTTCCGCCCGATACCGTCGTCGGCAAGGGCATCACGCCCGAGGAAATCGCGATCAGTTCGGTCAACGCCGACGCGCAGGACATCTTCACCTTGCGCCAGTCCATCGCCGCGCTTGAAGCTGCGGGCCGCCGAACAGACGAGCTGAAGGGGCGCTGGTGGCACAAGATATCCGGCCCGCTATCGGCCATGCTGATGCCTCTGCTGGGCGCTGTGGCGGCATTCGGGCTGGCGCGTTCGGGGCAGTTGTTCATACGCGCGGTGATCGGCATGGGGCTGGGCTTCACCTATTTCGTCGTTGACAACGCGGCACTCGCCATCGGCAATTTCGGCGGATACCCGCCGTTTCTGGCCGCATGGGCGCCGTTCTTCCTGTTCGCGCTGATCGGCGAACTCGTCCTGCTGCGGACAGAGGAATAACTTTTTTCGGAACAATCCCGATCCTTGCGCGTCGTATGCCTCAATTGCGCCACAATTGATGGAGACGCGAACATGAAGAAGATCATCCTGCCCGCCCTTGCCACTGTTGCCGCACTGGGCCTTGCGGCTTGTGACGGCGGCGAACCGGCCGGCACCGCCGAAGACACCGCCGCTGTCGATACCGCAGCCAGCGCCGAAACGGGCGCCGATACCGCGATGACCGAGCCTGTTGCCGGTGGCGCTGCCGCCGATACCAGCGACACGGTCACGATCAGCGAAGATGGTGTCACTGCCGATATCAACGGCAGCGATACCTCGGTTTCCGCCGATATCGATGGCGATCCGTCGATGACGGTCAAGACCGACTGAGCCGGCTGATCGAAGGGGACGTGAAGGGGGCCGCACCCGGCAAGGGTTGCGGCCCCTTTTTCGTTGGAGCGGCCCGCGATCCTGATCGTGCGCAATGCATGGCGGCCGGTCACGCATCATTCAGCCGTTGCATGATAGGCACGCTGCCTGCGGCCATGAACAGCCCGCCCCGCCATTGCTGGCGCGGCGCGGGTAGCTTGTGCTAAGGGCCGCGCCAAGACGGAACGATGAGCACACGATAATGGCCCAGAACCAGACTAACCCGGCCCAGATTGGGCAGACCGCGACCGACGAGTCGAAGCTGCCGTTCTGGAAACGGTCGCACTATCTCGACCGGATGACGCTGCCTCAGCTGATCGTTGCTTATTTCCAGCATTACACGATCGTCGCCTATCTCGGCCTGACGGGGCTGTGTTTCGTCGCGCTGGCGATCTGGCCGACCACGCCGCTGCGCGCGGTTGCCGCCTTCATGGCAGCCGTCGTCGTCTATCCGCTCGTCTGGCACTTGCTGCATCAGTATGTCCTGCACGGGCAATGGATGTACAAGATCAAGCCGCTCGCCAGCACGTGGAAGCGTATCCACTACGACCATCACCAGGACCCGAACCACCTGGAGGTGCTGTTCGGCGCGCTGCACACCACGGTGCCGACAATCGCGCTTGCCACGATGCCCATCGGTTATGCCATCGGCGGCGTTGGCGGCATGGCGGCGGCCTTTGCCGGCGGATTGCTGACCACGTGCTATTACGAATTCATGCACTGCATCCAGCACCTGGCGTTCAAGCCGAAGTGGAAGTGGGTGCAGACGATGAAGCAGCGCCACGTCGAGCATCACTATTTCGACGAAGACGGCAATTTCGGCATCACGAACTACGTCTGGGACCGCATCCTTGGCACCTATTACGAGAAGAAGGACCGGCCCAAGCGCTCGGCAACCGTCTTCAACCTCGGTTATGACGAGGAAGTGGCGATGAAATGGCCGTGGGTGAAGGAGCTTTCCGGCGGGATCGCTTCGGGCCATCCGCGTCGCCGCGCGATGGGCAAGGAAGGGTTCGACCCCAACCGCCAGACCGAAAATACGACGGCCGCCTGACGCGGCTCTATCCGGAGAATTTATGGCGGATGCTAGCGGCGGGCTCGTGATCGAGCCGGTGGTGACGAAGGCCGATCGCAAGGCTTTCATCGATGTCCACTTCCGGCTGAATGAAAGCGACCCCAACTGGGTGCCGCCGCTTCGGGCAGAGGCACTGGAGGTGATAGACCCGGCGAAGAACCCGTTCTTCGAACACGCCGAGGTCCAGCTGTTCATCGCGCGCCGTGACGGTGAGCCGGTGGGGCGCATCTCTGCCCATTTCGACAAGCTGGCGCATACCATGCCCCCCGAACAGGGGATGGGGCCGGGCACCGGCAACTGGGGCCTGTTCGATGCCGCCGATGCCGAAGTGGCCCATGCCCTGATCGCGCAGGCGGAGCGCTGGCTGAAGGCGCGCGGGATGACGCGCATCCTTGCACCGATATCGATGTCGATCTGGGAAGAACCCGGCCTGCTGACCAAGGGGCACGACCATCCGCCCACGGTGCTGATGGGCCACGATCCGGCGCATTATCAGCCGTGGGTAGAGGCCGAGGGCTACGAACCGGCGAAGACGCTGCGCACCTATGATCTGGACGTGCGGGTGGAGTATCCCAAGCTGATCCAGCGGATCATCTCTTCGGGCGAGAAGAACGAGCGGATCAACGTTCGCCGCGTCGACAAGTCGAAGTTCGACGAAGAGGCCGCGATCATCCTCGATATCCTCAACGATGCGTGGAAGACCAACTGGGGCTTCGTGCCGATCACAGACGCGGAGGTTGCCTATACCGGCAAGAAGCTCAAGCCGCTGGTGCGCGAGGACCTGATCATGATCGCCGAATATGACGGCGAGCCGGTTGCCTTCATGATGACGCTTCCCGACCTCAACAAGGAGATCAAGGCGATCGGCGGCAAGCTGTTCCCGTTCGGCTTCATCCGGCTGCTGAACTGGATTCGCAAGCCGAAGAACGCCGACATGCGCGTGCCGCTGATGGGCGTGCGCAAGGAACTGCAAAGCTCGCGCCTTGCCAGCCAGCTGGCCTTCATGATGATCGAATATATCCGGCGCGCCGCCGTTGCCGACTATGGCGCGGTGCGCGGCGAGATCGGCTGGATCCTCGATGACAACCAGGGGATGAACGCCATCGCAGAGGCGATCGACGCGGACGTGAACAAGGAATACACGATCTACGCCAAGGCGCTCTGATCAGCCGGGCGGGGGAGCGGCCAGCTTTATTTTGCATCTGCGGTGCCGGACGGGAACCTGCCGACAGCACCCGGCGTTTTCCCCGAAAGCATCTTTCAAGTCTTGTCAGGGATCGAACAGGCCAATGTCCACGCAACCATCGCAGAACGGGACCGATCGTCGCATCGGCACCGCGCTGGTTGTCGAGGATGACCCGATCCTGGCGCTGTCGATAGAGGACATCCTGCTTGGCGCAGGATCGCCCAAGGTGGTTGTGTGTTCCAGCACGCAGCAGGCGCTGGCCGCGCTGGAAAAGGACACGCCCGAAGTGATCGTGCTCGATGTGCACCTTGTCGACCGTGACGATGGTTGGGCCGTTGCCGAACTGGTGGCGGAACTTGGGCCACAGGCACCGAAAATAGTCTTCTCGACCGGTAATCCCGGCGCCATCCCCGGCGCGATTGCCGAACTCGGCACGGTGCTGGCCAAGCCCTATGCGCCCGAGGCGCTGATAGCGGCGGCCTCCGGCACGCGGCGCACCGGCCTTTTCGCCCGTATCAAGGGCGCGATCTCTCCCGACTGATCCGACTGACTGTACAGCATTGTAAGCCGGTCGCACTGGCCGGCTCCTGTCCCCATGCGCGAATGCTTCGCGTGGCAGTACGCTGCGCCGGACCAGCACCGTGATGATTGGGCCTGGCAATGATGGCAACGTAAAAGGCCTCCGTTCCCCCTTTTGAGGGAACGGAGGCCTTTCGGGATCGTATCACCGGCCGCTTGGACGGGAGGGGGGTCTCGGCGGTGACAATCACTAAATGATCGTGTGAGATTTGGGTTCCGCAGGTCGATAAAAAAATGTTCTCTGCCGCAAAATATTTTATAACTAATTGAAAATAAATACTAAAATAGACGATAAATCATATGAAGGGCCGTGGACCAACCAGTGAGCGGTCGAACTGGACGTATTGCCTAACGGCTTCCATGTCGGGGATCTCGATGGTGTTGAGGCTCCACGTGACCAGCCCTTCCTTGCGCAGGGTCTGGAGCGAGCGGTTGGTATGCACGAGCGACAGGCCTAGCATGTCGGCGATCTGGCTTTGTGTCACGTTCAGGTTGATCCGGTGCCTGCCGTCGGTGAGGCAAGTGTTCTCGGCCCGCTCGATCAGAAACAGGGCGAGATAGGCAATCCGTTCGCGTGCATTGCGCTGGCCCAGTGCGACAAGGTGCTCTTCCAGCGCGGCTTCTTCCTTCGCTGCCAACCAGACGAGATCGTAGCTGAGGTGCGCGAACTGTCCGATGAAATCGCGAAACGCGTCGCGTGGGAAGGCGCAGAGCCTGGCTGTGGTGATGGCCTCCACGCCGTGGGTCATCGGTTCGTCGAACGCGGATTGCAGGCCGACGAGATCGCCCGGAAAAACGAAGTTGATAATCTGGCGGCGTCCGTCGTCAAGCAGGCGATAGCGGATTAGCACGCCTTCGAGCACGGTGTAGATGTGCGCGCTCCTGTTCCCCTGCACAAGGACCTGCCCGCCGCGTTCCAGGCCGATTTCGCCCAGCTTGAAATTATGGATCAGGCGCAGGCGATCATCGTCGGCATCGCGAAGACCGGGGCAATCGCGCAACGGACATTCAAGGCAGGATGTCTGCGATGCTTCAAGGCTCAATGGCAATTCCCCCTGACAGGCGCGCTCCGAACGGATGGAGCGCGCGTTGTGTGACCCGAAAGTTCTTTACGCGCCAGACCAGATATTTATCCCGATTATACACAATTTCGGGAACTCTCGTCCCGCGCGCGCGTTAGGCAACTCGATTCATCTAACGGGAAGGGCTTGCATGTCTCTCGGGGCCAAGGTTGCCGCCAATCTGCCATATCTCCGCCGCTACGCTCGTGCGCTTTCGGGTTCGCAAAGCACGGGCGATGCATTCGTCCGCGCCACGCTTGAAGCTGTGCTCGCGGATTCTGAGCTGAAGCAATCGCTGGGAGAGGGTGGCCGCGTGCCGCTCTATCGTGCGTTCAATAAGTTGTGGGCCAGCGCGTTCCTGCAGGTTGCCGACGGCGAATCCGTTCTTGGCGACCACGAGGCTGCGGCGCAGGACCGGCTCAATGCCATCACGCCGATGAACCGGCAGGCGCTGTTGCTTACCACGCTGGAGGATTTCTCCATCGCGCAGGCCGCCGAGATCATGGACCTTACCGAGGCCGAGGTCGAAAACCTCGTGCAGGAGGCCGTGTCGGAAATCGATCGCGAATCGACCACGAACGTCCTTATCATTGAGGACGAGCCGCTGATCTCCATGCAACTGGAAGATCTCGTCCGTTCGCTCGGTCACGACATCTGCGGTACGGCCGCCACCCGCACGCAGGCGCGCGAAGTGATTGACGAAAACATGCCCGGCCTGGTGCTGGCCGATATCCAGCTTGCCGACGGCAGCTCGGGGCTCGATGCCGTGGACGACATCCTCGAAATCGCGTCGGTGCCGGTCATCTTCATCACCGCTTATCCCGAACGCCTGCTGACGGGCGACCGGCCGGAGCCGACCTACCTCGTCACCAAGCCGTTCCAGGAATCGACCGTACGCGCCGCTATCAGTCAGGCGCTCTTCTTCGGGTCCAGCCGTCCGCTGCCCTGAATTCGGTCCCATTCGTCGCGGCTTGGCCCGTCACTCGTGAACGAGTGGCGGGCCTTGTCGTATGGGAAACTATAAGGGGGCGCTATAAACGGCGTTCGCTCACCGCGTGCCGGCGATCAGCTATCGGTAGCAGCCGCGTTGCGCGCGCGGATCATGAATTCGCTTCGCGTGCGCACAGGGATCAGCATCGTGCAGCGAACGCCGCCCGGCTCGAACACAAGATCGACCGGATTGCGCAGTTCGTGGGCGACAATCTTCTCGATAAGTTCGGTGCCGAAACCGCGGGGGCGATCCGGCGACACAGTGGGACCACCGCTTTCGCGCCAGCGCACCCGGACGAGTTCTTCCGATACAAGATCCCATTCGATCTCCACGCGACCTTGCGGAACGCTGAGCGCGCCGAACTTCGCCGCGTTCGTGGCCAGTTCGTGGATGGCAAGGCCAAGCGACAGGGCGTCGTTCGGGGCGAGTTCGACTAACGGCCCATCCATGTCCACGGTAGCATCTCGGCCCAGCGCATAGGGGGCGACTTCGACTTCCACGACCGACCGGACCGGGGTCGTCCCCCATTCCGATTGCGTCAGCAAGTCGTGCGTTGCCGATAGCGCTCTGATTCGCCCATCCAGCGAATTCGAAAAAGTCTCGATATCTGTCGCCCGGCGGCGGGTGAGTGAAATGATCGACAGGACATTCGCCAGCGTGTTCTTGACGCGATGATTGAGTTCGCGAGTCAGCGAATTTCGGATCGCCGCCTGTTCTTCGAGGATGCCGATCACTTGCCGCGCTTCTGCGGCCTGCCGCGTCAGCAGCCATGCGATGGCAAGTGCAAGGCTGGCCACGACGAGACCGGCGAGCAGCGTGATAACGGCCACTTCGCTCAAAAGCGATGTCCTGATCGATTCGACGCGCATCGTCCATTCGCGGTTGCCGATGTTGATGCGGCGAACCAGAACTGCGCCGCCGGTCTCTCCGACGCTGATTTCGGCAAGCATGTTGTCCGGCTCAACTGCCCCGTCGAACAACTGGATATGCGCACGGTATGGCAGTTCCCCCTCAATCGCGGACCCAAGGAAATCCTGTGCGTTGAAGGGGCTGTAGACATAGCCTTTCAGGCTGCGCGCGCCACTGCGGTCGATCGCAAACACCGGCATGTAGGTAAGGAAGCCGGACATTTCGCTGCCGTCGATTTCCTGTACCAGCACGACCCGGCCAGACGTTGTCGGGCGCGAAAGTTTTTCAGCCTCCAGCATGGCGTCGCGGCGGGTAGGTTCGGAAAACATGTTGAACCCCAATGCGCGCCGGTTCCGTTCGGTCAAAGGCTGCAGGTAGGTGACGGGAACGGCATAGGCCTGGTCTGGCCGGGGCAGGGGGTGGACGGAGAAATTATCCTGCCCGGCTTCGCGCTGCGCGGTTTCGAATTGCGGAATGTCGCTGCTGTCGACGCGCGGGGCCCATCCGATGCCTTCGGCCCCGCGAAAGTTGGCGTCGAGCCGCAGCTGGCCGACGAAAGTCTGGAACAGGGCCGGGGAGATATCCGGCTGCGTGGCGATCAATGCCGCGCCTGAGCGCAAGTAAGCGGCATTGGCGTTGGCCCGCCGTTCCAGTGCCGATCCGGCGGCAGTGGCGATCTGGGCCAGTTCGTTACGCCGTGCTTCACGCTGCGATTTCTCGATTGCCCAGACACCGGTTGCGGTCAGCGCTGCGATAGCAACGAAGATGCCGATCGGCAGGGCGCGGGGATAGCGTGCGAAATAACGCAGCACGCGCCCCAGTCTCGGGTCGGCGCGCCGTCCGCGCCGCTCCTTCAGTTGGGCTTCCCTGCCAGCCGGTGTGTCGGTTCTGTTCACGCCCCGCCCCTGCTCATCAACCTGTTTGTGCGTCCGCAAGCGATCGGGACGGATCGGAATGGCTGGAGGCAAAGTGCAAAATGATGCTCGTTCGTAATATCTGCTAACGCCGGGAACCATCCGTGGCGCGTTTCGTTCCCTTCTTCGTGCAAGGTATTATTTTCAAGCGCCAGCGTGCTCTTGCCGCGGGACCGGCAAACGAGACGATTGGCTGGCAAGGGGTCGCGGTGCTCGCATCGGCTGATAGGCGAATGAGGGACGTGAAGAAAAAAGACGAAGATACGCAGCGCCCGAAGAAAACGGGCAAGCGCCCTGAATGGGCGGCCGGCCTCCGGCAACTTTACGATTCGGTCGTCGAGGAGCCTTTGCCCGACAGCTTCAGTGACCTTCTCTCGAAGCTCGATTCGGACGACTGATGACCGCGAGCACCCAGCGCAGGGACGATGCGCCCGCCGCCACGGCGTCTGACGAGGCTGTGCGCAACCATGATTTCAAGAAAGAGCTGACCGACGTCATTCCGCATCTGCGCGCCTTTGCGCGCGGCCTGTGCGGGCGGCCGGATCTGGCCGACGATCTGGTGCAGGAAGCGTTGATGAAGGCATGGGCAGCACAGGAGCGCTTCCAGCCCGGAACGTCGATGCGCGCCTGGACTTTCGTGATCCTGCGCAACGCATATCTTACCGATATGCGCCGCAACCGCTTCCGCGCTGACTACGACGAGACGGTGGCGGAACGTATCCTGACGGCTCCCGCATCGCAGGAAGGGCCGCTGCACTTGTCTGACATGCACCGCGCCCTGCTGACCCTTCCGCCGGAACGGCGCGAGGCGTTGTTGCTCGTCGGTGCCGGTGGCTTCAGTTACGAGGAAGCGGCCGAAATCTGCGGCTGTGCGGTCGGCACGATCAAAAGCCGCGTGGGCCGCGCCCGCGCCGCTCTTTCCTCGATGCTGGAAGATGGCGATATCCCGCAACGTTCGGTAGAAGACGTGCAGGCCCATGGTGCAATCATGGGTGAACTGGACGATATGGCGGAGCCGCAGCTCAATACCGGGCGATAGGCGCAGGGCCAAAAGGGGCGCAGCGTCGTGGACGACGAAGAGGGGCAGACAGAACACCGACCAGAGCTGGCGGAAAGCCGGCTTGAACGCCTGACCGGTGATGCATCCGCGCCGCCGGCGGGCAAGCCCGGATTTGCCGATCTCGACATGGGGCGGCTGGCATCGGCCCTTTTGCTGATGATCGGCATCGGCCTGTTCCTTGCCCTGCCGTTTGTCCTCTCGATCGGTTCGATCGTCTTCCTGCCACTTGTTACAGCACTGGTGCTTACGATCATCCTGTCGCCTCTGGCCGATTGGCTGGGGCGGTCCGGGATGCCCAATATCCTCGCCTCGTTCCTGTCCATGATCGTCTTCATCGGCGTGGTGGTTCTGGCCGTCGCGGCGATCGTTCAGCCCGCCGTGGTCATGTTCGACCGCGTTCCCGAAATGGTATCCTCCATCAACACGACTTTCGGCCAGCTGCGCGGGCAGTTCGACTGGCTGAACGACCTCAATCGCCAGTTCGCGCAGCTTGCAGGTCAGAAGGAGGGGCGCGAAGTCATCGTCGCCACACCCTCGGTCGTTGAGCGGGTCGCGCTGGCGACACCGACTTTCGTGCTGGAAACCCTGCTTACCCTGCTGATGGCATTCTTCATGATAGAGGCGCGGGTGCGCATGCGTCGCCGCCTCTTGCTGGAGCGGGCTGAATTCGGCGCCTCGCTACGCGCCGCCCGCGCTTTGCGCGAAGTGCAGGACAGGGTGGCGAGCTACATCCTCACCGTCGGCCTCATCAACCTTGGCGTCGGGATCTTCGCCGCGCTAGGGGCATGGGCGCTTGGCATGGACGCGCCGATCATGTGGGGCGGGCTGGCCGCGATCCTCAATTTCCTGCCTTACCTCGGCCCGCTGGCGATGACGGCGATCCTTGTCCTTGTCGGGCTGGGCGGTGCGGAATCGATTGTCGTCGGCCTGATTCCCGCCGCAGCCTATCTCGCACTTCACGCGGTAGAGGCGAATGCCGTGACCCCTGCGATCCTGGGGGCACGCTTCACCGTCAATCCGGTCCTGATCCTGCTGGCCATCAGCTATTTCACATGGATCTGGGGCGTGCTCGGCGCGGTACTCTCGATGCCGATCCTGATCACCCTGCTCGCCCTGTTCGAGCATCTGGGCCATCCGAACATCATCGGCTTCCTGTTCGGGGAACCCCTGTTCCTGCCACGGGATGGCCACGACGAAGCGCACGCCTGAATACGAAAAGGGCCGGGAATCGCTTCCCGGCCCTTTCGTCTTGTCTATCCTTCGCGATCAGGCGGAGGGGTACGACCAGATCGAGCCGCGGGCAAAGTTCTCTGCGGCGAAATCCCAGTTGATGTGGCCGGTCGCGACTGCCTTCAGATAGTCGGGGCGCACGTTCTTGTGATCGAGGTAGTAGGCGTGTTCCCACACGTCGAGCGTGAGGAGCGGGTTCTTGCCGCCAATGGCGAGCGTGCCCGCATCGTGCGTTTCCTCGATCGACAGCTTGCCGTCCGCGTCAGCGGCCAGCCAGACCCAGCCCGATGCGAAGTGACCGGCGCCTGCGGTCTGCAGCTTTTCGACGAGCGCATCGACCGAGCCGAAAGCAGCTTCGATCGCTGCCTTCAGGTCGCCCGAGGGGCCTTCGCTCGAAGGAGCCATCGAGTGCCAGTAGAATGCGTGGTTCCAGCTCTGCGCCGAATTGTTGAACAGGCCGGCATTGCCGGTTTCGTCAGCCTTGGCGATGATGGATTCGAGCGACGCATCGGCAAGGTCGGTGCCTTCGATGGCGGCGTTGGTCTTGTCGACGTAGGCCTTGTGATGCTTGCCGTGGTGGGTCTTCAGCGTTTCCGAACCGATCGCCGGGCTCAGCGCATCGTGGGCATAGGGCAGGTCGGGAAAGGCAATGGCCATCATTTAACTCCTTGGACGGTCTAGGTTCGTTGTCTCGCGTTCATATGTGTCAACGGATCTGTGAGGTTCAAGTTGCGGTTTCGAGTATATTTCGGGTCCGATCGTGCTTCATTCGCCTTCACCTGCAAGGAAGGCAGTGCCATGACGGGCCGGTATCGCTATTGCGCGCACGAAGCGGGCATTTGCCCAAACGAGAAGAGGACGTGACTTGGGACGCAAGTATTTCGGCACCGACGGGATCAGGGGGCGCACCAATTCCGGCAACATGACCGCGACGATGGCGATGAAGGTCGGCCAGGCGGCGGGCACGTATTTCCTGCGTGGCGGGCACAAACACCGCGTGGTGATCGGCAAGGACACCCGCCTGTCGGGCTACATGATGGAAAGCGCGATGGTGGCCGGTTTCACCAGCGTGGGGATGGACGTGGTCCTGCTGGGCCCGATGCCGACGCCCGCCGTGGCATTGCTGGCCCGTTCGATGCGCGCCGACCTCGGCGTGATGATCTCGGCCAGCCACAATCCGTTTGAGGATAACGGCATCAAGCTGTTCGGCCCCGACGGATTCAAGCTTTCGGACGAAGACGAGCTGGCGGTCGAGATGATGATCGATCAGGAACAGCTGCTCGTCCCGCCGCAGGATATCGGCCGCGCCCGCCGCATCGATGACGCGCGCGGGCGTTATATCCACGCGGTGAAGGCGTCGCTGCCCAATTCGATCAGGCTCGATGGCCTGAAGATCGTGATCGATTGCGCCAACGGTGCGGCTTATGACGTGACGCCGCCCGCCTTTTGGGAACTGGGCGCGGAAGTCATCGCGATGGGTGTTTCGCCCGACGGGCTCAACATTAACCGTGACGTCGGCTCGACCGCGGTGGACGCGATCAAGCAGCGCGTCGTGGATGAAGGGGCGGATATCGGCATAGCCCTTGACGGCGATGCGGACCGCCTCATCGTCGTGGATGAAAAAGGCAAGACCGTCGACGGGGACCAGATCATGGCGCTGATCGGCCGCGACTGGAACCGGCAGGGCCGACTGAGGGGCGGCGGCGTGGTGGCGACGGTGATGAGCAACCTCGGCCTTGAACGCTTTCTTGAAGGCGAAGGGCTGAGCCTTGTGCGCACGGCAGTTGGCGACCGTTACGTGCTGGAGGCAATGCGCGCGGGCGATTTCAACGTCGGCGGAGAGCAATCGGGCCACATGATCCTGCTCGACCATGCGACCACCGGCGACGGCACTGTCGCGGCGCTGCAAGTGCTGGCCGCGCTGGTGCAATCGGGCAAGAAGGCGAGCGAACTGCTTCACCTGTTCGATCCGGTGCCGCAGATCCTGAAGAACGTGCGCTTCTCCGGCAATCCGCTGGAAACGCCGCAAGTGAAGGATGCGATCGCGAACGGCGAAGGCGTGCTGGCAGGCAAGGGCCGCGTCGTGATCCGTAAGTCGGGCACCGAGCCGGTCGTGCGCGTCATGGCCGAAGGCGACGATGCAGGTGAGGTCGAACAGGTGGTCGACGCGATCTGCAGCGCGGTGAAGGAGGCGAGTTCCTGATGCTGGAAATGCGTCCCCGCTGCGAACGCTGTGATACAGACCTTCCGGCCGAGGCACCGGGCGCGTTCATCTGCAGCTTCGAATGCACCTATTGCGCCGAATGTGCGGAGGAACTGGACGATCTTTGCCCCAATTGCGGCGGCGAGCTGGTGGATCGGCCAACCCGGTCCAAAGCCGCGCAGGCGAAAGCGAAGAAGTGATGCAGCCGCCACGTGTGCTGGTGATTGCCGGTTCCGATTCGTCCGGCGGGGCCGGCATTCAGGCTGACATCAAGACGATCACGATGCTTGGCGGCTATGCGATGACGGCGATCACTGCGATCACCGCGCAGAACACGCTGGGCGTGCAGGCGGTGGAAGTGTTGTCGCCCGAAATGGTGGCGGCACAGGCCAGAAGCTGCATCGACGACATCGGCGTGGACGCGGTGAAGATCGGGATGCTGGGTTCGCCTGCGATCGCCCATGCCGTGGCGGATCTGCTGGAAGGATGCGGCGCTCCGGTGGTGTTCGATCCGGTGATGGTTGCGACCAGCGGATCGGTCCTTGCCGATGCCGATACGATCGCCGGCTTCGAACGGTTGATGGCGCTGGCGGCGATCACCACGCCGAATGTGCCCGAGATTGCAGCGCTAGACGGGGTTGAGGGTATGCGTGGGCGCGGCATCAGCTTTCTTGCCAAGGGCGGCGATGCGCCCGGCGAGACAGTGACCGACAGGCTCTATCGGCCCGGTAAGGAAACGTTGGAATGGTCCGCCCCGCGTATCGATACGCGGCACACGCACGGCACCGGATGCACTACGGCCAGTGCGATTGCGACCGGTCTGGCAGCAGGGCTGGATATCGTGCCTGCCGTCGAACAGGCCCGCGCCTTCGTGCGCGCCGCGCTTGAGGCCGCGCCCGGTTTCGGTGCCGGACACGGCCCTCTCGGGCATCACGCCTTGCGCTGAACCTCAGGCTATCGCTGCCGCCGGCTTTAGCTTGTAGAACTTCACAATCCGTTCCCACGCTTCGTCGGCGGTATCGACGATGCGGAACAATTTCAGGTCCTCGTGGCTGATCACACCTTCGTCCGCCAGCGCTTCGAAATTGACGATCTTTTCCCAGAATTCACGTCCGAACAGGAAGATCGGGATCGGCTTCATCTTGCCGGTCTGGACAAGGGTCAGCGTTTCGAAAAATTCGTCGAACGTGCCGAACCCGCCGGGGAACACCGCGAGCGCGCGGGCGCGCATCAGGAAGTGCATCTTGCGCAGCGCGAAATAGTGGAACTGCAGCGACAGGCGCGGTGTCACGTATTCGTTCGGCGCCTGTTCGTGCGGCAGCACGATGTTGAGCCCGACAGATTCCGCACCGGCTTCATGTGCGCCGCGATTGGCCGCTTCCATGATAGAGGGGCCGCCGCCGGAGCAGACGACGAACTGGCGCTCGCCATTTTCCACAATGGCAGCCGCACTGGCCATGTAGGCAAGGCGCCGTGCTTCCTCGTAATACTTCGTCTTGGCGACAAGGCGTTCGATCACCGCCCGCCCGCGCGGATCGCTGTCGGCCTTGGCCAGCAACTGCTCGGCATGTTCGGGTGAAGGGATACGCGCGGAGCCGTAGATGACGAGCATCGAGCCGACGCCCGCTTCCTCCAGCATCGTCTCTGCCTTCAGCAGCTCTAGCTGGAAGCGGACGGGGCGCAGGTCGTCGCGCAGCAGGAAATCCGTGTCGCGAAAAGCGAGGCGATAGGCCGGGTGGCTGGTCTGCGGCGTGTGGGTTGGCGAAGCGTCGGAAAACGCGGCTTCCTGTTCGGCCTTGTAGAACTTGCGCGGGGTCAGGGCGCGGTCGGCGGGTTCGGGCTTGCCGTGCGGGCCGGGCTTGCCGGGCTCGTGCGGCGGTTCCTTGCGGTCGTTCATGTCTCTCCCGTCGGGATTGTCTTGCATTGCCTTACAGATAGGTGGCGCGAAGCGGGATAACAAAGAAAAAGGGCGGCACCGTTGCGGCACCGCCCTTTCGTGTTGCTATCGCGCAGCCGCGTCAGAGCTTTTCGGTAAGCTCCGGCACGACCTTGTAGAGGTCGGCGACGAGGCCGATGTCGGCGACCTGGAAGATCGGTGCATCCTCGTCCTTGTTGATGGCGATGATGGTTTTGCTATCCTTCATACCGGCAAGGTGCTGGATCGCGCCACTGATGCCGATGGCGATATAGACTTCCGGTGCGACGATCTTGCCGGTCTGGCCGACCTGGTAGTCGTTGGGGACATAGCCCGCGTCCACGGCAGCGCGGCTTGCGCCCACGCCTGCGCCCAGCTTGTCGGCCAACGGCATGATGACGCTTTCGAACGTCTCGCTGTCCTTCAGCGCACGGCCGCCCGACACGATGATCTTCGCGCTCGTCAGTTCCGGACGCTCGCTCTTGGCGATTTCCGCGCCGACGAAGCTCGACTTACCTGCGTCGCCGGTGCTGGCGACGTCCTCGATTGCGGCACTGCCCCCGGTCGCTTCGGCCTTGTCGAAGGCGGTGCCGCGCACGGTGACAACCAGCTTGGCATCGGTGCTTTCAACCGTGGCGATGGCGTTGCCGGCATAGATCGGACGCGTGAAGGTCTTCTCGCCCTCGACCGAGAGGATGTCGGAGATCTGCATCACGTCGAGCAGGGCTGCAACGCGCGGCGCGACGTTCTTGCCGGTGGTGGTGGCCGGGCACACGAATGCGTCATGGTGACCCATGAGGTTCACGACGAGCGGCGCGACGTTCTCTGCCAGAGCGTGGGCATAAGCGGCATCGTCGGCGAGGTGGACCTTGCCCACGCCCGCGACGGCAGCAGCCTGTTCGGCCACCGCGCGGCAGCCAGATCCTGCGACGAGGAGGTGAACTTCACCCAGCTTCGATGCGGCGGTAACGGCGGCCAGCGTAGCATCCGCCATGTTCGAATTGTCGTGTTCGACCCAGACGAGCGTCTTCATCAGGCGACTCCCATCGCTTTAAGCTTGGCAACCAGTTCATCGACATCGGCAACCTTCACGCCAGCCTGACGGACCGGCGGTTCGGAGACGTTGGTCGTTTTCAGGCGCGGGGCGATGTCGACGCCGTAATCAGCAGGTGACTTCATATCGAGCGGCTTCTTCTTCGCCTTCATGATGTTGGGCAGCGAGGCATAGCGCGGCTCGTTCAAACGCAGATCGGTCGTGACGATGGCGGGAAGCGTCAGCTTAACCGTTTCCAGACCGCCGTCGACTTCGCGGGTCACGTTGACGCTGTCGCCGTCGATCTCGACCTTCGATGCGAACGTGCCCTGCGGCAGGTCCATCAGCGCGGCCAGCATCTGGCCGGTCTGGTTGCTGTCATCGTCGATCGCCTGCTTGCCAAGGATCACGATGCCGGGTTCGACCTCTGCGGCCACGGCCTTCAGGATTTTGGCAACGGCCAGCGGTTCGACTTCGGCATCGGTCTCGATCAGGATCGCGCTGTCCGCGCCCATGGCCAGAGCGGTACGCAGCGTTTCCTGCGCCTTTGCCGGGCCAACCGAAACGGCGATGATCTCTTCGACCTTGCCCGCTTCCTTCAGCCGGATCGCTTCTTCCACCGCGATCTCGTCAAACGGGTTCATGCTCATCTTCACGTTCGACAGGTCAACACCAGACCCGTCCGCCTTCACACGAGGCTTCACGTTGTAGTCAATCACCCGCTTCACGGGCACCAGGGCTTTCATCGATCGGTCCTCTCTCTACAAGATCGGCATGCGCCGCGCCGCCGCTCGCAGTGCCTGATAGGCGGTAACTGCGTCAAGGCGTGTGAGCATGTGCGATAGTGAGGTCAAGGACGCTACGGCAAGCTGAGGTTTTTGGCAGGGTTGTACTGGTTATCGGCGATCTGGTCGGAAAATGCTCAGCCATGCCTGGCCCTCGACAGGGCAAAAAAAGGGGCCGGCACCTCGCGGCACCTGCCCCTTTCGAATCAGGTTCAGGCCGCTTCCTTGACCTGTGCCACGATCTTCTTCGCGGCATCGCCCAGATCGTCGGCGGGGACGATCGGGAGGCCAGAGTTGGCCAGGATTTCCTTGCCCTTCTCGACGTTCGTCCCTTCGAGGCGGACGACGAGGGGAACCGAGAGGTTCACTTCCTTTGCCGCCGCGACGATGCCGTCAGCAATGATGTCGCACTTCATGATGCCGCCGAAGATGTTGACGAGGATACCCTCGACAGCCGGGTCCGACAGAATGATCTTGAAGGCCGCGGTCACCTTCTCGGTCGTGGCGCCGCCGCCGACGTCGAGGAAGTTGGCCGGGAACGCGCCGTTGAGCTTGATGATATCCATCGTCGCCATGGCAAGGCCGGCGCCGTTGACCATGCAGCCGATGTTGCCGTCCAGCTTGATGTAGGCGAGGTCGTATTCGCTGGCTTCGACTTCGGCCGGGTCTTCCTCGGTCTCGTCACGCAGAGCAGCGACGTCCTTGTGACGGAACAGGGCGTTGCCGTCGAAGCTCATCTTGGTGTCGAGGACGAGCAGGTTGGCGGCCCCAGAAGAATCCGGCTTGGTTTCGACGAGCGGGTTGATTTCGAGCATTTCGCAGTCGAGCGCCATGAACGCTTCGTAGAGCTGCTTCGACAGCTTCTGCGCCTGCTTGTTGAGATCGCCGTCGAGCTTGAGGGCGAAAGCGACCGCGCGGCCGTGGTGCGGCATGAAGCCTTCCGCCGGGTCGATAGTGATCGTGGTAATCTTTTCGGGAGTCGAGTGTGCGACTTCCTCGATGTCCATGCCGCCTTCGGTCGACACGATCAGGGCGACGCGGCCCGTTGCACGATCGACGAGCATCGAGAGGTAATATTCTTCGGCGATGTCGACACCGTCGGTGACGTAGAGGCGGTTGACCTGCTTGCCGGCATCACCCGTCTGCACGGTGACGAGCGTGTTGCCGAGCATTTCCTCGGCGTCCTTCTTAACGTCGTCGAGGGTCTTGGCGAGGCGGACACCGCCCTTGGCGTCGGGGCCGAGTTCCTTGAACTTGCCCTTGCCGCGGCCACCTGCGTGGATCTGCGCTTTTACGACATAGAGCGGTCCGGGCAGCTTCTTGGCAGCTTCGACAGCTTCCTCGACAGTCAGCGCGGCATGGCCCGCCGGAATGCCCACACCGAACTTGGCGAGCAGTTCCTTCGCCTGATACTCATGGATGTTCATCGCCGATCCTCTATAAATCCGGGCCAGCGCGCCCGTTTCGCAGGTGCGTAAAGCACAGCAAGCCCCTGTTGAAAAGGCCTGCCATCGTCTACAGAATGCTGCAAGGCACACATAGCTGAACTAAATCGCAGTTTTTTCTGATTTTGCGAAGCAATTGCAATTATACTGGCGGGGCCATGCTCGATAGCGAAAGATTCGATGCCATTCTCGCCGAAGCAGGGCGAATCGCCCTGGGGCTCTGGCCGGGTATGGGTCACAAGCCCGAAAGCTGGCACAAGGGGGACGATAGTCCCGTATGCGCTGCCGATATCGCGGTGGACACATACCTTCGCGATGCATTGGGCGCGTTGCTGCCAGCGGCGGGATGGCTTTCCGAAGAGACGGTGGATGCGCCCGACCGGCTGGACGATGGGCTGATCTGGCTGGTCGATCCGATCGATGGCACACGCGATTTCCTGCGGGGGCGGACCGGTTGGGCCGTTTCGGTGGCGCTGGTCAGCGCCAATCGCCCCCTGATCGCCGGACTGATGGCGCCGGCACGCGGCGAATACTGGACGGCGCAGGCAGGGCGCGGTGCGTTTCGCAACAATCAAAGGCTCAGCGCCAGCCGACGGCAGGTGCTGGCCGGATCGCGCACGCCCGTCGATGCCTTGCCCAAAGAGGATGCCGATCTCGTCTGCGTGGACAAGCCCAACTCGATCGCTCTGCGTATCGCAATGGTTGCCGCAGACGAGGCCGACCTCGTCGCGACGCTGCGTTGGGGCTATGAATGGGACATCGGTGCTGCCGGGCTCATCGCGCGCGAAGCAGGGGCGACTGTGACCGATGCTCACGGTAATCCGCTTGCTTTCAACAAGCGGGACCCGCGCGCATTCGGCTTGCTCGTGACGTCAACCGCAATTCATGCCGAAGCGGTGGAGCGCCTAAGCGAACGGGCCAGGCGGTTGTCCGCCTGACCCGTCCGGTCTTCCGGTCCCCAAACCGGAATGTCACGATCTGCGATCAGTTTTTGGCGGCCTGGACCTCTTCCTGGCTGATCGGCATGATCTTGATCTCGACGCGGCGATTGAGCGCGCGGCCCTCTGCCGTGTCGTTGCTGGCCACGAAGTAGTTCGGGTCTTCGCCGAAGCCTTTGGTGGCAATACGTGCAGAGGCGACACCCTTGTAGATCAGGTAGTCGGCCACGGCCTTGGCGCGGCGTTCGGACAGCTGGAGGTTGTAGGCTTCCGAACCGGTGTTGTCGGTGAAGCCGTAAACGTCGATCAGGCTGTCGGGATACTGGGTGAGCGAGGCCGCGATATCGTCCAGCACCGCCTTGAACGTGGGCGAGATCGTGTAACTGTCGGTTGCAAAGGTCACGCCGTCGGGCAGGTTGACCTTGATGTAGTCGCCTTCGTCCGTGACATCCACGCCGGTACCGGCAGTCTGTTCCTTCAGTTCCTTGATCTGCTGATCCATCTTGTAGCCGACTACGCCGCCTGCGACGCCGCCGATGCCGGCACCGACGATGCGCGCGGTTTTGCCGCCGATGATGCCGCCCAGCAGGTAACCGGCTGCCGCGCCGCCGGCCGAGCCGAGAACGGTGCGCGAAACCTTCTTCTCACCCGTGTTGGGGTCGGTGACACAGGCCGAAACGCCGATCAGCGAAACGGCAGCAAGGGCAGCGGTGAAATAACGGCGTCGGGCCATCGGAGTTTTCCTTCTTCTTTTGTAATTCGCACGGACGAGGCCAAAGCCCCATGCCAGGTGTTGCAGGGTTAAACGCCCGGAGCGGGCTAGAAGTTCCGGACTGCAGTTGCATGACAGGCAATCGAGTGAAACGCCACGCGCCTTGCAGGGCCGGGCCATTTGCCGCTATCGGGTTATCCAGAAATCGCAACTGCCTAAGGCCCCGCGCTTGTCCCCCTTTCCCTGGACTGACGTTTTCATCATCGCCGGGCTGATCGTGCTCAACGGATTGTTTTCGCTCTCCGAACTGGCGATCGTCTCATCACGCTCCGCGCGCTTGCGCCAGATGGCTGAAGAGGGAAGCAAGGGCGCGAAAGTCGCGCTGTCGCTTATCGCCGACAGCGGCAAGTTCCTGTCGACCGTTCAGATCGGCATTACCCTGATCGGAATCGTCGCGGGCGCCTATTCGGGCGCGAGCCTTGGCAAGCCGGTCGGTGAGCGGCTGGTCCTGCTGGGGCTGGACCCGGACATCGCCGAAAATGCCGGCTTCGCGCTCGTCATCGTGTTGACCACCTACTTCTCGCTTGTCGCGGGTGAACTTGCACCCAAGCAGATCGCCCTGCGAGCGCGTGAACAGATCGCCGCGATTGCCGCACCGCCGATGGCGATCATGGCGAAAGTCGCCGCGCCGATTGTGTGGCTGCTCGACAAGAGCACGAGTCTGCTGCTGAGCCTTGTCGGCATGCGCAAGAGCCGCGATGCGGGAGTCACGGCGGAAGAGTTGAAGCTGATCATGTCGGAGGCAACCCGCTCGGGCGCGATCGAGGAGGCGGAGCGCACGATCATGGCCGAAGTGCTGCGGCTGGCCGATCGCCCCGTGCGCGAACTGATGACCCCGCGCACGGAAATCGACTGGATCGAACGCCGCGCCAGCGTGGAGGACATGCGCAAGGTTATCACCGCGTCGCCGCATTCGCTGCTGCCGGTGGGGCAGGGCTCGGTCGAGAATATCATCGGCGTGGTCAAGGTGCGCGAAGTGCTCGCCATCCTGCTCAAGGGGCGCAAGCCGAACCTGGTGCGCCTGATGAAGAAGGCAGAAATCATTCCCGACCAGATCGACGCGCTGGACGCGCTGCGCATCATGCGCAACGGCGATGTCGCCATGGCGCTGGTCCATGACGAATACGGACATTTCGAGGGGATCGTCTCGCCGGCGGACCTGCTGTCGGCGCTCGTCGGCCAGTTCGTGGCGCATTCCGACGATGGCGACGATCCGCTGATCGTGGAGCGTGAGGACGGGTCGTTGCTGCTGTCAGGTGCCCTGCCTGCCGATCGCATGGCCGACCGGATGGCAATCGAGTTGCCCGAAGCGCGCGAATTCGCGACGGCGGCGGGCTATGCCCTCTGGGTGCTCAAGCGTTTGCCGGTGGAGGGCGAGTATTTCCGTGAGCAAGGCTGGCGGGTAGAGATCGTCGACATGGACGGGCGCCGCATCGACAAGCTTCTCGCATCGCGAGAGAAGCCCGCACCGGCACCCGCCGAGGCTGAATGACGATCAGCCCGGAATAACGGCCCGCGCTTCGCGGCCATCGCCCGAAGGGGCGGCGATGATGTCGCGGGTGACGACACCCTTGCTGACCGTGTGCGTTTCGGCATCGCCGACGGCCGAACGGATGCCGGGATCGGCATCGCCGGCTTTCATCAGCGCGCTGGTTTCGACGCCGCTGCGTGCAGCCGATCCGCCGAACAGCGCTTCCAGAGCCTGCTGGCTGGAAGTCGGCTCCTGCGGACGCGGGGCGCCGGGCTGCGGCGGCGTCAGCGAAAAATCGGGCGGAACGGCCAGAGGAGCCTGACGCGAAACGGCCATTTCATCGGGCGCGTCGCGGTTGAAGATGTTGAGGCCCGTGCCGCAACCAGCCAGCATGGCGGACGAAGCCAGAACGAACAGGGCGGATTTCAAACGCATCACTTGGTCTCCGTGGCCGGATCGGCCTGAATATCTCTGTCGCCGTTGCCGGCGGCCTGTGCCTCCGGCTTGTCGCGTATCAGCAGCGAACGGGCAAGCAACAAAACGACGCCAGCCGTGATCGCCGCATCGGCGAGGTTGAACACGGCGAACGGCCGCCATGTCCCGAGGTGAAAGTCGGCATAGTCCACGACGAACGTGAACCGGACCCTGTCGATGATATTGCCCAGCGCGCCACCCAGCACCAGTGCCAGCGCCGCGATATCGCCCATTTTGCGCTCCCGCATCATCCACACGAGCACGCCGGTTGCGATCACGCCGGTCAGCACGAACAGCAGGATCCGGCTTTCGAGGCTGTCTGCGGTGAGCAGGCCATAGGAAATGCCGCGGTTTTCGGCATAGCGCAGATCGAAGAAGGACACGAGATCGACGACGCCGACGCGGCGCAGTTCCAACACCGAGATGACGTACCACTTCACGATCTGGTCCAACGCCATCACGACGAACGCGATGGCAAGGCCCTTCAGCCGGTTGGCGGTGAGAAAGCCCATCAGGCCGCTTCCATCCCCTCGACCACGCTTTCGCAGCGGTCGCACGGGTCGCCGTCTTCCTTCACTTCGGGAAGATGTCGCCAGCAGCGGCCGCACTTGGCCATGTCGGTGGGTTTCACGATCACGCTGTCCCCCTGCCCGCGCGTGACTGTCGCGGTGATGAACAGCTCGGCCAAGTCATTGTCGCCGAAGCCTTCGGGTACGGCGCTTGCGGGGACTTCCACTTCGGCCTGCAGGCTGGAGCGGATGGTCTTTTCGCGGCGATAGGGCTCGATCGTCTCGTTCACCTTTTCGCGCAAGTCGCGCAGGGCCGACCAGCGGGCTGCATCCGCGCCCGCAGCAGGAAATTCCGGCCATTCGAGCATGTGGACGCTTTCGCTATCGGGATAGCGCGACTGCCACACTTCCTCTGACGTGAAGACCAGCACCGGCGCTGCATAGCGGACCAGTGCGTGGAATAGCGTGTCGAGGACGGTGCGATACGCGCGGCGGCCCGTATCGGTCGGCGCGTCGCAGTAGAGCATGTCCTTGCGGATATCGAAGAAGAACGCGGACAGGTCCTCGTTGCAGAAATCCGACAGCGCGCGGGTATAGGTGTTGAAGTCGAAATCGTCGACGCAGGTCTTCAGCTTCGCATCCAGATCGCCCAACAGCGAAAGGACATAACGCTCCAGCTCCGGCATTTCGGCAACCGGCAGACGCTCCGCCTCGGTAAAGCCGTCCAGCGCGCCAAGCAGGTAGCGGAAGGTGTTGCGCAGCTTGCGATAGTTGTCGGCAACGCCCTTCAGGATTTCGGGGCCGATGCGGTGATCCTCGGTATAGTCGACCGACAGCGCCCAGAGACGGATGATGTCCGCGCCGTAATCGCGCATCGTGTCGAGCGGGCTGATCGTGTTGCCCTTCGACTTCGACATCTTCTCGCCCTTGCCGTCCATGGTGAAGCCATGGGTCAGCACAGCCTTGTAAGGCGCGCGGCCACGCGTGCCGCAGGATTCGAGCAGCGAAGACTGGAACCAGCCGCGATGCTGGTCGCTGCCTTCGAGATAGAGATCGGCCGGCCATGAAAGTTCGGGCCAGCGATCCGATTCCAGCACGAAGGCATGGGTCGAGCCGGAATCGAACCAGACGTCGAGGATGTCGGTGATCCGCTCGTAATCGTCGAGGTTGTAGTCGGGGCCGAGGATGGAGGCTGCATATTCCTCGTCCCAGCCATCCACGCCGTTTTCACGGATCGAGGCGACGATGCGCGCGTTGACCGCTTCGTCGACAAGGTACTGGCCGCTCTTCCTGTCCACGAACAGCGTGATCGGCACGCCCCATGCGCGCTGACGGGAGAGGACCCAATCGGGGCGGCCTTCGACCATCGATCCGATGCGGTTGCGGCCCTTGGCAGGCACAAAACGGGTATCCTCGATCGCCTTCATCGCGGCTTCGCGCAGGGTGACGGCAGGTTCTTTCGCGCCGCCCTCGTTGTCCCACCGCTGTTCGGCGGGAGTTTCGGGCAGAAGGACCATGCCGGGCTTGTCCATCGGCACGAACCACTGCGGCGTGCAGCGAAAGATGACCTTCGCCTTCGAACGCCAGCTATGTGGATAAGAATGTTTATAATCGGTGGATGCGCTGAGGAGAGCGCCTGCCTCGCGCAAGTCCGAGCAGACGGGGCCTTCGGGCGCGTTGAACTTCGGGTGGATAACCGACATCGAACGTTCGTCGGTGCGCGGCAACCAGAGCCAGTCCTCGCGGTAGCGGCCATCGCCCTCGACCACGAACTTGGGTTCGATGCCGTGGGCCTTGCACAAGTCGAAGTCGTCCTCGCCATGATCGGGCGCCATGTGGACGAGGCCGGTGCCGGAATCGGTGGTGACGAAATCACCGGGCAGCAGCGGACGCGGCGCGGCGTAGAACCCGTCGAGCTTGTGCATCGGGTGGCGGGCGACGGTGCCGGCGAGGTCGGAGCCTTTGATGTTGTGCCTTGGCATCTGCTCGATGCCGCCGTCCTCATCTGGGTGGCGATAGGTGAGTCCGGTTCTAGCCATGAACTGATCGACCAAATCGAGCGCGATAAGATAGCGCTTTCCGTCATCAGCCTTGATGTGCTGGTAATAGACCTCCGGCCCATACGCGAGCGCCTGGTTCACCGGAATCGTCCATGGCGTTGTCGTCCAGATCACGGCGTGCGCGCCGACCAGTTCGGGGATCGGCGATTCCACGATCTCGAACGCCACGTCGATCTGCGTCGAGGTGATGTCCTCGTACTCGACCTCGGCCTCGGCCAGCGCGGTCTTTTCGACCGGCGACCACATGACAGGCTTCGCGCCGCGATAGAGCTGGCCGCTTTCCGCAAACTTCAGCAGTTCGGCAACGATCGTCGCCTCGCTCTCGAACTGCATCGTCAGGTACGGATTGTCCCAGTCACCGTTGATGCCAAGCCGCTTCAGCTGCTCGCGCTGGGTATCGACCCAGTGCTGCGCATAGGCGCGGCATTCGGCGCGGAATTCCTTGGCCGGAACCTCGTCCTTGTTTTTCTTCTTCTTGCGGTACTGCTCTTCCACCTTCCACTCGATCGGAAGGCCGTGGCAGTCCCAGCCCGGAACGTAGGGCGCGTTCTTGCCCAGCAGGCTTTGCGTGCGGACGACCATGTCCTTCAGCACGTGGTTCAGCGCGTGGCCGATGTGCATGTCGCCGTTCGCATACGGCGGGCCGTCGTGTAGGATGAAAGTCTCGCGCCCTGCGCGCGCCTTGCGCAGCTTCGCGTAGAGGTCAATCTCCTGCCAGCGCGCCAGAATGCCCGGCTCCTTCTGGGGGAGGCCGGCCTTCATGGGGAAATCGGTCTTCGGCAGGAAAACCGTGTCTTTGTAATCGCGCTTCTCGGTCATGACCGGCGCACCTAGAACAAAGCGGCGCGCGGATAAAGCATGTCTTACGCGCCGAGCAGCGCGCGCGCGCGTTCGCAATCCTTGTCCATCTGCGCGATCAGCGCGTCGAGACCGTCGAACTTCACTTCACCGCGCAGGTAGTGGTGGAACGCGACCTCGATCTCCTGCCCGTAGAGATCTTCGGAAAAGTCGAAGAAATGCGGCTCCAGCAATTCCTTGGGCGGGTCGAACGTGGGGCGGATGCCCAGATTGGCCGCGCCCTTCAGTATGCGCCCGTCGGGCAAGTGGCCGGTAACGGCGTAGATGCCGTACCTGGGCCGGATATAGGTGCCGAGATCGATATTGGCGGTCGGATAGCCGATGGTGCGGCCCACCTTGTCGCCATGCTGGACGATCCCGCGAATCGCGAAGGGGCGGGTCAGCAGGCGCGCAGCCTCTTGCGGATCGCCGTTCCACAATGCCTCGCGGATGCGGCTGGAGGAAACGACCTCGCCATCCTCGGTGATCGGCGAAATCGCCTCTACCGTCATGCCGATTTCACTGCCGAGCCGTGCCAGCATCGCTGTGTTGCCGCGTTTGCCTTCGCCGAATGTGAAGTCGCTGCCGGTGACGACCGCGGCGATGTGAAGCTGGTTTACCAGCAATTCGCGCACGAAGTCTTCCGCGCTTGTCCTGGCAAGGGCATCGCCGAACTCGAAAACGAGCATCGCATCCGCGCCCAGACCGGCAAACAGCTCTGCGCGCTGGTCCAGCGAAGTCAGTCGGAACGGCGGCGTGTCGGGCCGGAAATGGCGAACCGGATGCGGATCGAAGGTGGCGACGATGACGGGGTGGCCCTGCGCACGGGCCAGTTCGACCGCACGGCCGATAACGGCCTGATGCCCTTCGTGCACGCCGTCGAAGTTCCCGAGGGCAAGCGCGGCCCCCCGCAGGTTTTCGGGGACGGGTTCGTGGGAGAAAAGCCGTTTCATTGCTGTGCGTGCATCTATGCCGACGTTGGCCGGCGGCTCAACCCCGGCGGCGCAAGGTGACAAAACTGAAGGCGGGGTGCTTGCCATCCTCGGCATGATCTTCGCGTGCGATTTCTTCCCATTCGTCAGGCGGGATCACGGGCATGGCGACGTCGCCATCGTAATCGCGGTGGATCTCGGTCAGCTCGATCCGGCGCGCGCGTGCCAGCGCTTCGCCAAAAACAGCCGCGCCGCCGATCACCGCGATGCGCGAGCCGTTGGCCTTTGCGATCGCCTGGTCGAGGCTGCTGGCGGCTTCCACGTTGTCGTCATCGCCATCGCCCGGCGTCCAGTCCGGATCGGAAGTCAGCACGACATGACGGCGGCCCGGCAGCGTGCCCGGCAGCGATTCGAAAGTCTTGCGCCCCATGATCATCGGTGCGCCCATCGTCAGCCGCTTGAAATGGGCAAGGTCCGCCGGAATGTGCCAGGGAAGCCGTCCGTTCGCGCCGATCGTGCCGTTGGCGGCGCGGGCGACGACGATGAACAGTTCCGGCCCCTTCATTCCGTGCCCTCTTGCAGGACAAGGCGCGTGACATGCCCCATCTTGCGCCCTTCGCGCGCTTCGCCCTTGCCATAAAGGTGCAAGTGGGCGGCCGGGTCGTTCAGGATGGGCAGGGCTTCCTCCGCCGTGGTTCCGATCAGGTTTTCCATCACTGCACCGGGAACGCGCAAACCGCAATCGCCAAGCGGCAATCCGCAGATGGCGCGCACGTGATTTTCGAACTGGCTGGTGATCGCGCCCTCGATTGTCCAGTGTCCGGAGTTGTGGACACGCGGGGCCATCTCGTTGAAAACAGGGCCTTCCGCAGTGGCAAAGAATTCCAGCGTCAGCACGCCGACATAGTCGAGCGCCTCTGCCACTTTCGCGGCAAGGCGGCGCGCGGCGGGAACCTGCGATGCCACTGTCGCTCCGCCCGGCACGGTGGAGCGGACAAGGATGCCGCCTTCGTGCACGTTGGCCGCGCTATCCCAGAAACGGATGTGCCCATCGAGCGCGCGGACGAGGATGACCGAGAATTCCGCCTCGAACTCCACGAAACCTTCGTAGAGCATCGGGATGGGCGGCACGCACATCTCGTTCGCGTCCTCGGGCTGGCGGATGCGCCACTGTCCCTTGCCGTCGTAACCGTCGCGGCGGGTCTTGAGGATGCCCGGCGCGCCGATCTTTTCGATCGCGGCCTGCAAACCGGCTTCGTCGTTCAGTTCGAAATACGGGGCCGTGCTACCGCCCAGTTCGGTGGCGAAGTCTTTTTCCGCGCGCCGGTCCTGCGCGATTTCCAGCGCGCGGGCATTGGCACGCAGCGGCACGTCGCCAAGCGCGGCGAGCGGAGCGACGGGCACGTTCTCGAACTCGTAGGTGACGACATCGCAGGCCGCACCGAATGCGGCCAGCGCGTCCTTGTCCTCGTAAGAGGCGCATGTGAATTCGGCTGAGACTTCAGCGGCCACGCTCTCCTGCTCCGGCGCGTAGATGTGGCAGCGATAGCCCAACTGGGCCGCTGCCATGGCCATCATCCGGCCAAGCTGGCCGCCGCCCAGAATGCCGATCGTGGCCCCCGGTGCGATCACCGGCACTTTGCCCCCGTTCGGCATGTCAGGCTTCGTCCGTCGGACGCTCTGCCACGCTTGCGCTTTGCGCGGCGCGCCATGCCTTCAGCCGTTCGGCCAGTGCCTCGTCACTTGTGGCGAGGATCGCGGCGGCGAGCAGGCCGGCGTTCTTCGCGCCCGCATCGCCGATGGCCAGCGTGCCGACCGGAACGCCGCCCGGCATCTGCACGATGGAAAGCAGCGAATCCTTCCCCGACAGCGCCTTCGATTTCACCGGCACGCCCAGCACCGGCAAGTGCGTCATCGATGCGACCATGCCCGGCAAGTGCGCCGCGCCGCCCGCGCCCGCGATCACCACCTTGAAGCCTTCGTCAGCGGCACCCTTTGCGAAATCGAACATGCGTTCCGGCGTGCGGTGGGCCGAAACGATGCGGCAGTCGCTTTGAACGCCCAGCGCTTCCAGCACTTCGGCGGCGTGGCGCATGGTCGGCCAGTCGGACTGGCTGCCCATCACGATTGCGACCGGGGGTGCGGCGGGTGCGGTCATGGCTCAGGCCTCGGAAAGGTAGTAGCGTTCGCCCGAAGGCTCGCCGCCCTCGAACGGATAGACGATCGGCTGGCCGGTCGGAATCTCCAGCCCGGTGATATCGTCATCGGAAATGCCCGACAGGTGCTTCACCAGCGCGCGCAGGGAATTGCCGTGGGCCGAGACGATCACCGTCTTGCCGCTGGCCAGCACCGGCCGGATGTTCGCGGTGTAGTAGGGCAGCACGCGCTCGATCGTGTCCTTCAGGCTTTCGGTCTGCGGCACATCGATGCCGGCATAACGCGCATCGGACGACAGGTCGAATTCGCTGCCGCGGTCGAGGACCGGCGGCGGAATGTCGAAACTGCGACGCCAGATGTGCACCTGCTCGTCGCCGTGCTTGTCGCGGGTTTCCTGCTTGTCGAGACCGGTCAGCCCGCCATAGTGGCGTTCGTTAAGGCGCCAGTCCTTCGTTTCGGGAATCCACAGGCGGCATGCGGCGCGCAGCGCGATGTGCAGCGTGCGGATCGCGCGCGTCTGGTAGGAGGTGAAGGCGACATCGGGCAGCATGCCCTTTGCGGCCATCAGCTCGCCCGCAGCCTTGGCCTCGGCCTCGCCCTTTTCGGTGAGGTCGACGTCCCACCAGCCGGTGAAGCGGTTTTCCAGGTTCCACTGCGACTGGCCGTGGCGGACGAGGATGAGATTGGGCACGCGATGCTCCGCTGTCGTTCAGGAGCAATGGCCCCTAGCGGCAGGGCGCGGTTTTGAAAAGGGGAGTGGGCGTCGACGCACCCGTTGCGTCCGTCATGCCGAACGACCCCGGTCAGGAACTAGCGGTTTCATGGTGCGTTACGAACGGGTTACAGGCAGCCGGATACAGGCAAGCCGCATCATCGGAGAGAACACATGAAGAAGATCCTGACAGCGCTTGCCGTGGGCGGCAGCATCCTCGTCCTTTCGGCCTGCAACACGGTCAAGGGTATGGGCGAAGACATTGAATCCGTTGGCGAGTGTGCGGACGGTGTGGAAGGCAACTGCTGACGCACGGCTCGACAAGCAGCCACGAAGCAGGCTGAAAAGAAACAGGCGCCGCCCGATAAGGGTTGGCGCCTTTTTCTTGTTCGGTCCTGCGGTCCGGATCGCAGGTGACAAAGGTGACACCCTGTCACCCGGCACGAAACCTGTGAAAGGCGCAGAAACGCTGGGCTGGCCGCACCCGCATGGCAGGTGACAGGTTGCGAGGGGTTCGACGATGACAAAGAGCGGCGTGCAGGATGACGCCGCTCTATCGTGTAGGACAGTGAAATCGGCCGATGCCGCCCCGCACCGAGTTATGCGATTTGGCGGCAGCGAGCCTGTTCGCAGGCCGTGATCACATCCGGTCAGTTTTTCAGCGCGTCAGTTCGCGGCGTGGGCCGGTTCGTCGGTGGCGGTCGGCTCGGCCACGATTTCGCGGGCGTTCTCCCGCTTCAGCTTTTCCGCAGTCACGCGCTTTGCCTGATCGGCAAGGCCGCGCCATGTCTTTTCGGCCCGCAGATTGCGCTCTCGCACGTTCTGGAGTGTTGCCTGCTTGGCTTCGATCGCAGCCTCCCGGGCGCGGGCATCGTAAAACTCGAAGGTCTGGCTCATCGGCTGCTCCCGTTGTGGCAAAGGCTATCCCGCGCGGCGAAATTTCCCGCGCGGGATAGAACCGTTGTCAGTCGGCAGCCGACAGGTTGACCGCACTGGCCTTGCCGTTGCGGCCCTGTTCGACTTCGTAGTTCAGACGCTGATCCTTATCGAGCGACTGCATGCCGGCGGCTTGCACGGCGGTGATGTGGACGAAGCTGTCGTCCGAACCGTCGTCGGGCTGGATGAAGCCGTAGCCCTTGTCGGCGTTGAAGAACTTTACGGTGCCTGTCTTGGCCATGTCGTGTTCCTTTCAGGAACGATTGGTTGCCGCGCCACGACACGTGGAGCGGTTGTGCGTATGGTCGTCCGATGAAAGGAAGTCGCCGTCTGGTTAACGCCGGGGCTGCTGGGCAGCAAGCGGCGGTCAAAAGCCGAAGTCCGTCGCATATTTCGACGTCAGCGAAAGCCGTGTAGCACGGAAAGGCCGGATCCCCTAACCCTGATTGGGATAGGGCGGGCGGCGACCGAATTTCCCCCTCAATCCACGAACAACAACGCGGGCGTTTCGATCAGTCGCTTCAGCGCCTGCATGAACTGCGCTGCTTCGTAACCGTCGACGATGCGGTGGTCGAAACTGGAGGAGACGGGCATGAACTTGCGCGTCACGATCTCGCCGTTCCGCCGTTCCAGCCGTTCGATGATCTTGTTCGGGCCGACGATGGCGGTTTCGGGCCGGTTTATGATCGGCGTCGTCGCAATGCCGCCGATGGGCCCAAGCGAGGTGATGGTTATGGTCGATCCGGTCAGCTCCTCGCGGCTTGCGCGGCCTTCTTTCGCGGCTTCGGACAGGCGCGCGATTTCGGATGCGATGGCCCACGGGTCCATCTGTTCGGCATGGCGCACCACCGGCACCATCAGGCCGGCCGGCGTCGCGGCGGCGATGCCGACGTGGACGGCGGCGTGCTGGCGCAAGATGCCCGCATCATCATCGTAATGCGCGTTGAGGTGCGGGAATTCGGGCAGCACTTTCACCATTGCGCGGACGAGGAAGGGCAGGAACGTCAGCTTGGGCTGGCCATCCTTGCGCCCTGCATTCATCGCGGCGCGGGTTTCCTCCAGCGCCGTGACGTCGAATTCCTCGACATAAGTGATGTGCGGAATGCGGCGCCAGGTTTCCTCCATGCGCTCGGCAATCTTGCGGCGCAGGCCGATGATCTTGATCTCCTCCACGCCCGATCGCGCCTCGTAACGCGGGTCGCCGCCGCCGAGGTAGTGTTCGATATCTTCCGGCGTGACGCGGCCGTGGCGGCCCGATCCGGGCACTTTGGCCAGATCGATACCCAGCTTCGCCGCCTTGCGCCGCGTGGCAGGGGCGGCAAGCGCGAAGGAGGGCTCGGCGCTATCGGTCGGCGCGGGGGCAGGGCGTTTCGGGGCGGGTGCGGGGGCACGCTCCGCAACAGGGGCAGGAGGGGGCGTCGGCCCTTCCGGTGCCTCGTTCGGTGCGGTTGGCGGTGCGGGAACATCGTCCTCGGCGTTGCCCGATCCTTCCACTTCCAGTTCGACCAGCACCGAGCCGACGGCCTTCATCTCACCGACTTCTCCGTGGATCGCGCGCACGGTGCCGCCGACGGGGCTGGTCATGTCGACCGTCGCCTTGTCGGTCATCACGTCGCAGAGCGGATCGTCTTCTTCGATTACATCGCCCGGCTTCACGTGCCACGCGGTAACTTCGGCCTCGGCCACGCCTTCGCCGATGTCGGGCAGGCGGAACTTGTAAGTGCCCATCAGCGATACTCCACGGCGGTCAGAAGCGCTTCGGCAAGCCGGATCGGCCCGGGGAAGTAATCCCATTCGAAGGCGTGGGGGTAGGGCATGTCGTAACCGGCAACCCGCTCGATCGGGGCGCGCAGATGGTCGAAACAGCGTTCCTGCACCAATGCGGAAAGCTCTCCGCCAAAACCGCCGAAGCGCGTTGCCTCGTGCAGGATCACGCATCGTCCGGTCTTGCGAACGGAGGCGGTGATCGCATCGATGTCGAGCGGGACGATGGAGCGCAGGTCAATGAGTTCGGCATCGACACCCGATTCCTCGATCCCCGCCAGCGCGACATGGACCATCGTGCCATAGGCCAGGACCGTGACTTCGCTGCCTTCACGGGTAAGCGCGGCGCGGCCCAGCGGCACTTCGTAATGGCCCAGCGGTACCTCTGCGGTGGCAAGGCCGGACTTGTCCCACGTCTTCAGTTCCTCGTCCGGCCTGCCGTAGAACGGGCCGTTGTAGAGCCGCTTGGGCTCCAGGAAGATGACCGGATCGTCGCATTCGATGCTGGCGATCAGCAGCCCCTTGGCGTCGTAGGGGTTCGACGGGATCACCGTCTTCAGGCCGGTGACATGCGCGAACAATGCCTCCGGGCTCTGGCTGTGCGTCTGTCCGCCGAAGATGCCGCCGCCATAGGGGGTGCGGACCGTCACCGGCGCGCAGAACTCCCCGTTGGAGCGGTAGCGCAGGCGTGCAGCCTCGCTCACCAACTGGTCGTAGGCAGGCAGGATGTAATCGGCGAACTGGATTTCCGGCACGGGGCGCAGGCCATAAGCGCCCATGCCGATGGCAGCACCGATGATGCCGCCCTCGGTCAGCGGGGCATCGAAACAGCGGGTGAGGCCGTGCTTCTTCTGCAGCCCCTCGGTAACGCGGAAGACGCCGCCGAAATAGCCCACGTCCTCTCCGAAGACGAGAACGTCCGGATCGCGCTCCATCGTCACGTCCAGCGCGGAATTCAGCGCCTGGATCATGTTCATGCGTTTCGTCTCGCTCATGCGCCCTCTCCCTCACGACGGGCGCGGCGGGCCTTCAACTCGCGCAATTGCTCTTTCAGACGCCAGTCCTTTTCGGCGAAGACATCCTCGAACATCTCCTCGATCGGCGGCTTCGACTGGCCGAGCGTGCCGATGGCCTCTGCCTCCTTCACCGCGACCTTCACCTTGTCCTTCAGCTCGGCCTCAAGCGCGGCATGTTTTTCCTCATCCCATGCGCCCAGCGCGATGAGGTGGTCCTTCAGCCGCTCCACGGGATCGCCCAGCGGCCAGTGCGCGGCCTCGTCTTTGGGGCGATAGGCGCTGGGATCGTCGGAGGTGGAATGCCCCTCTGCGCGGTAGGTATAGAATTCGATCAACGTCGGGCCGTTGTTGGTCCGCGCGCGTTCGGCGGCCCACTGCGTCGCGCCCCACACGGCGAGGAAGTCGTTGCCGTCGACCTTGATGCCCGGAAATCCGTAAGCCAGCGCCTTGGCCGCGAAAGGCAGGCGTTCGGGCGCGGCGAACCCTGCGAAACTGGAAATCGCATACTGGTTGTTCGTCACGCACAGTATCGTCGGCGCGCGATAGGCGGCGGCAAAGGTCATCGCCTCGTGGAAGTCGCCCTCTGCCGTCGTGCCGTCACCGACATAGGCGAGGGAGATCTTCGTATCGTTCTTGTAGGCCGATGCCATCGCCCAGCCCACGGCATGGACGAACCGGACGCCCAGATTGCCGGAGATCGAGTAGAAATCGTAGTCGCGCGCCGACAGCAGGATCGGCAACTGCTTGCCCGCCAGCGGGTCTTCGGCGTTGGAGAAGATCTGGTTGCACAGCGTGGTCAGCGGGTAGTTGCGCGCATGCAGCCATGCCATCGCGCGATACGTGGGGAAGAACATGTCCCCCTTGTCCAGCGCCATCGACTGCGCGGCGGCAATTGCCTCCTCTCCGGTGGATTTCATGTAGAAGCTGGTCTTGCCCTGCCGGTGGGCGCGGAACAGGCGGTCGTCGAAAGTGCGCGTCAACATCATCGCGCGCAGGCCCTTTATCAGCGTTTCGGGCGCCAGCTTCGGGTCCCACTCTCCGACAGCCTGATTGTCGTCATCGAGCACGCGGATCAGCTTGTAGGGAAGGTCGCGCACTTCGCTTTCGTGCACCGCGATATCGGGCCGCGACACCGCACCTGCCTCGCCGCGATTTACGTGGGCAAAGGTCACTTCCTCGCCGGGGCGCGACGGGGGTTCGGGTATATGCAGCTGCAGTCTGGGCAGGTTCGACTTTGTCACGGGCACGTCCTCTTGCAGCGGGACTCGCGCCCGCTTGCCCCATTGTAACGCATCAGCCGTGGGATGTTTTCCCTTTCTTCGGCCCGTGGCACGTAAGTTTAGGAAAACTTTTCATTCAGGATCATAATATGCAAGAATGATTGCGGGATTAGATGGAATAGCGAAAAGAATATGGACGAACTCGACTGGAAGATTCTGCGCACGCTGCAGGCAGAGCCGGAACTGTCGATCAACGCACTGGCCGACAAGGTGGGCCTGTCGCACACGCCTTGCTGGCGGCGGCTGAAACGGCTGGAGGACGATGGCGTGATCGCCGGGCGCGAGGTTGTTCTCGACCCGGCGAAAGTCGGGCTTGGGGTCGATGTCTTTGCCAACGTGCGGATCGCGCACCATGACGAGGATACGCTGGAAGCCTTTGCCGAAGCGGTCCTCAGCCATCCGCAGATCGTGGAATGCTTCCTCGTCGGCGGGGATAGCGATTACCTGATCCGGGTCGTGACCGGCAGTATCGAGGAGTATGAGCGGTTCCTGAAGAAAGTGCTGGTGCACTTGCCGGGCGTCGCCTCGGTCAATTCCAGCTTTGCGCTGCGACGCATCAAGCTGACGAGCCGCCTGCCGATCTGAACACGATCCGGGCCTAGGCGGCTTCTGTCTGTTCCGGGCGCACTTCGAAATGGGCGCCCCGCATCGTCGGGCGCAACCGCAAGTCGAGCCCGTGGCGGCGAGCGATCGCGCGGGCGAGCGCAAGGCCAAGGCCCGATCCCCCGCTGGCGCCATGGTTGCCGCTGGCCCGGCTGAACCGTTCGAAGATCCGCTCCCGATCGTCGAACGGCACGCCCGGCCCCGTATCGGCGACGGTGATGACCGGCCCCGCCTCCAGCCCGAGGAATACCGTTCCGCCCGCGGGCGTATACTTGAACGCATTGTCGAGCAGGTTGGTGACGAGGCGGGTCAATTGCATCTGCTCGGCCGTGAACGTGATGCCGGGCGCGATCGCGACGTCGAAGTGATGGCCGGTTTCCTCTGCGCTGCCGGCATAGAGGTCGGACAGGTTCTGGAGCATTTCCGACAGATCCATCGGCTCCAGCCCGCGCCGGTCGCCGCGGTGCGCTTCGCTGTGCGAGATGTCGAGCAGCGATTCGAGCATCGAGATGACCGAACGGATTTCGCCGCGCGCATCTGTCAGCCCTTCCGCCGCTGCATCGTCCGGCGCGGCCCTGATCGCGCGGACCAGCTTGCTGTCGAGGTGCATCAGCGGGGTGCGCATTTCGTGGGCGATCTGGTCCAGCGTGTCGCGGTGCGCATCGACCAGCCGGTTCAGCCGTTGCAGTGCTTCGCTGGAATGGCGGGTCAGTTCGCCGATCTCGTCATCCGCGTTGCGGCCCTTGGCCAGCAGCATAAGGCGATGTTCGTCCGGATTGGCGAAGGCAGCGTTGATGCGGTTCACCCGCTTGGCAAGGCGGCCGGTGGTGATCCGGCCAGCCACGCCGACGGCGAAAACCACGAACAACCCGCCCGCGACGAAGGCGAAACCGATCTCGTTCAGGATCATCTCGTCCAGCGTTGCTTCGCGCGCGACGAGCAGGTTGCGACCCTCGCCCAGATCGATGCTGCGCGCGTGCGAAAAGATGCCGCCCGGCAGTTCCATTGTCTGCATCTGGCCATTTGCGGCGACGGGCCATGCACTCAGGTCGCCGGCAAGCCGCTGGCCGCTATCGTCGACCAGCATGTAATGCGGGGCATTGCCGGTGGGCGACCGGAACTTGAGCCTTTGTTCGATCCGCTCGACAAGTGCGGTCTCTCCGCCCTGGCGATAGGTTTCGAGCAGGGTCGCCATGTCGGCATTGATCGCCGCTTCCTGTGTCGTAGTGGCCAGTTGCTCGAACTTTGCACCGACCAGCGCGCCAAGGACCAGCACGACCGCGATGCAGACCGCGATCGACCATGCGATGAGCCGCGTGAAGATCGAATCCAGCAGGCGGACTTCGGTCAAATCCCCTCTCCCCCAAGGCGAAGCGTGTCAGCCATGATGGCCGACGACACGCTCACTTCCCGTCGAGCAGGCGATAACCGGTACCCCAGATCGTTTCCAGTGCCGGAGAGTTGAAACCTTCCTCCAGCTTGCGGCGCAGGCGTCCGATGTTGACGTCGACGACATTGGTCTGCGGGTCGAAGCTCATCTTCCAGACATCGCGCAGCAGCATTTCGCGCGTCACGACCTCTCCCGCATTCTCGATGAGATAGCGGAACAGCTCGAACTCCTTGGGGCTGAGCGCAAGGTGCTTGTTCCCGCGAAAGGCGGTGCGCGCCTTTACGTGGCATTCGAACGCGCCGTGAATGATGACGGCATCGTGCGAATGGCCCGATGCGCGGCGGTGCAGCGCGCGCAGGCGGGCAAGCAGTTCCGTCGCTTCGAACGGCTTGGCCAGATAATCGTCGGCCCCAGCGTCCAGCCCTTCGGCACGGTCGATCGTGCGGCCCAGCGCCGAAAGCATCAGCACCGGCGTGCCGATCCCGCTTTGCCGCATCCGCTTGATCAGGGTCAGCCCGTCGATATCGGGCAGCATCCTGTCGAGGATGATGACGTCGAACTTCCCCATGCCGGCGCGGCGAAGCCCGTCAGCGCCGTTTGCCTCCCACGACACGCGGTCGCCCGTTGCGCGAACGAGTTGCTGAAGGTCGGACGCGATGCGGGCGTCATCCTCGATATGCAGAATGTCGAGGCCGGTCGTGGCCATCGCGCTTCCCCCCATTTTGCCCCGTCGTTGCGCACAAAGCGAAAGGCGCAGGCCGACAATCGTACATTACCTCTCGATATCTGCCACCATATTGAAAGATATCGTCATCAGCATGAAATTTCCTGTCATTCCGATACGGCGTTTGCGGCAAGCCAGCGGGCGGCAACCGCGTCCAGACGGGCCAGAACCGCCGGATCGCGCGCATTCGGCGCGGTGATCATCGCATGATCGAGCACGCTGTCGATGGGCGAAGGGGTGCGGCTTTCCGGCAGGGCTTCGGCGAAACGGACAACGGTTTCGCGCGCGATTTTCGAATTGGCCTTCATCTGGGCCAGCACGTCGGTGACTTCCACCGCGCTTTCGTCTTCCCGCCAGCAATCGTAATCGGTCGCCATGCAGACAAGGGCGTAGGGCAGCTCCGCCTCCCGCGCGAGCTTTGCTTCCGGCATGGCGGTCATGCCGATGACGTCGGCGCCCCACTGGCGATAGAGGTGGCTTTCCGCGCGGGTGGAAAACTGCGGCCCTTCCATCGCGAGGTATGTGCCGCCCTTGGCGACGCGCCCGCCCGCGGCTTCCACGGCGGCGGCGGCATGGGCCGACAGGCGTTCGCATACCGGATCGGCCATCGAGACATGGGCCACCATGCCGGTGCCGAAAAAGCTGGCGGGACGACCCTGCGTCCGGTCGATGAACTGGTCGACCACGACGAAGCGGCCCGGCTCGATCTCCTCGCGCAGGGAACCGACCGCGCTGATCGCCAGAATGTCGGTGCAGCCGGCGCGTTTCAGCGCATCGATATTGGCGCGTGCGTTGAGGTCCGACGGGGCGACGCGGTGCCCCCTGCCGTGGCGTGGCAGGAAGCGGAACTGCACATTGCCGATCCTGCCGAACAGGATTTCGTCCGATGGCTGCCCGAATGGCGAGTTTACGCCGATCCACTGGCGATCCTCTATCGCGTCGATCTCGTAGAGACCCGAACCGCCGATGACGCCGATGACCCAGTTTTCCTTCATGCGACGGTTCATAGGCGAGCCGCGCGCGGCGATAAAGCCGTCAGGCGGGTTTGGGCGCGGGCGCTTCGGGCTCAGGTTCCGTTTTCGGCAGGAAATCGCGGGCCAGCGCGTGGTAAAGCCGTTCGCGGCAGACCATTGCCCCGGCCCAGTCGGCCAGCAGCGCGGCGGCAAACAGCGGCAACAGCAGCCCGATGTTGCCGGTCGTCTCCGTCAGGATGATTACGGCGGTCAGCGGCGCGCGCACGACGCCGGTGAAATAGGCGACCATGCCCAGCATCACGATCGCGCCGCGCGAATCGGCGGGGAACAGCCATGTGAGCCATTCGCCAAAGCCCGCCCCTACTGCGAGAGAAGGGGCGAAGATGCCGCCGGGAATACCGCTGAGCGACGTGGCGAGCGTGGCGGCGAACTTTGCCGGGCCAAGCCAGCCGCTGACCGTCTCACCCTCCAGCGCGACGCGCGCCGGCTCATATCCGGTGCCCCATGTCAGCCCGCCGGTCGCGATGCCGATCGCGGCGACGACGATGCCGCACAGCAGGGCAAGGACGATCGGGCGGTTGCCAAGCAGCCTGCTGGCCCTGACGCGCCCGCGCATGCCGATCAGCGCGCGCGAAAACAGTCCGCCCAGCGCGCCGCCGACCAGCCCCGCAAGCGGCGCCGCAACGATCACGGTATGCAGCGGCAGCGTGGCCTCTATCGATCCGAAATAGGTGTAGTTCCCCGCGATGCCCTGCGCGGTCATGCCCGCGATGATGACCGCGCCCATCACCAGCGCGGCCATGCGCTGTTCGTAGGCGATGGCCAGTTCCTCGATAGCAAAGGCGATTCCGGCCAGCGGGGTGTTGAACGCTGCCGACACGCCCGCCGCGCCGCCCGCGATCAGCACGCTGCGC
Organism: Croceicoccus bisphenolivorans; assembly: GCF_001634625.1. Taxonomy (GTDB): domain Bacteria; phylum Pseudomonadota; class Alphaproteobacteria; order Sphingomonadales; family Sphingomonadaceae; genus Croceicoccus; species Croceicoccus bisphenolivorans. The sequence continues at coordinate 50,599 of NZ_LRSE01000014.1, forward strand.
CGCACGGAGGCACCTGCGATGCGGTGGGTTGTCGTCATGATCGCTGCGCCGACCTGCACCGTCGGCCCCTCACGCCCCACCGAAGCGCCGCCGAACAGGGCCAGCACGGTCAGCGAGATTTTGGCAAGGCCCGACTTTAGCGCGAAAAGCTTGTCGTCCTGGCTTTCGTTGCGGACGGCGGCCACGACTTGCGGAATGCCCGAGCCCGCCGCTTCGGGCGCGGCGACGCGGGTCAGCCATGCGCAGACGACGAATATCGCGGGGGTGAGGATGATGGGCAGCCAGACCCACTTCGCCACCAGCGCTTCGAAACCATGGAGCGCAAGGTCGCCCGCGCGGGCGAACACCAGCGCGACAATGCCGATGGAGATCGCGCCGGCCAGTGTCGCCACGCGCCGTCGCCAGTCCCCCATCTCTTGCGAGAGACGTTCCGGGATCGGGATACGGGGGCGCAGGCGACTCATTTCGCGCCCGCCTTAACGGGCGGGGGCGGTGGGGTCCAGCAAGGGTGCGAATCAGGTGCCCGGATCGGGCTGCCCGATCACGTCGTTGGCAGGCCGGTTTCCAGAACGCGCAGGGCAAGGGCCGCCAGCATCGCCGATCCGCGCGGCAGCACCGCTTCGTCGATATGCATGTGCGGACTGTGCAGTCCGGGCGCCTTGGCCCAGTCGGCATCGGGCGCGGCCACGCCCAGCAACAGCATCGCGCCGGGCACTTTCTGCAGGACGTAGGAGAAATCCTCCGCCGTCATCAGCGGATCGGGCAGGTCGTACCACGATGCACTGCCGAACCGGTCCGTCGCGACTTCGCGCGCCAGTTGCACCGCGCGCGGATCGTTGGCGGTAACCGGAAAACCCTGTTGCACAATGAATTCGGCCTTCATGCCATGGGCCGATGCTATGCCGGTGACGAGATCGCGGCAGGCGGCATGAACCCGTTCGCGCGTGGCATCGGAAAGCGTGCGGATCGTCCCCCGCAGCACGCAGCGTTCGGCGATCACGTTGTCGGCATTGCTGGCGCGGAACTGGGTAACCGTCACCACTACCGGGTCGGCGGCATCGAACCGGCGCGTGACCATCGCTTGCAGCGCGGTCACGATCTCGCAAGCGACGGGCAGCGGATCGGCGGCGGAATGGGGCATCGATGCATGCCCGCCGCGCCCCGTTACCACGATCTCGATCGCGTCGGACGCAGCCATCAGCGCGCCTTCGCGGCAGACGAAGAGGCCGTGCGGCGCGTTGGGAATGATGTGATAGGCAAAGGCGGCTTCGGGTGCGGGGTCCAGCAGCCCGTCTTCGATCATCATGCGCGCCCCGCCGAAGCCTTCCTCGCCCGGCTGGAACATGAACATAACCTCGCCCGCGATATCGCCCGCCCGATCGGCCAGCAGGCGCACGGCACCGGCCAGCATGGCGGTGTGGCTGTCATGGCCGCAGGCGTGCATCCGGCCGGGTATGGTCGATGCGAAGTCGAGGCCCGTTTCCTCCCCCATCGGCAGGGCATCCATGTCGCCGCGCAGCAGCACGCGGCGGCCTGCGCCTTTCCCGCCTTTCAGGATCGCGACTTGTCCGGTGGTTTTCGTGCCTTCGCGCCATTCCAGCGGCAGGTTGGCCAGCGCCTCGCGCACCTTGGCCATCGTGCGCGGTGTTTCCAGCCCCAGTTCGGGATCGGAGTGGATCGCGCGGCGAAGGGCGGTGATATCCGGCCCCAGCGCTTCGGCGGCGGCGGACAGGTCGTCGTTGGGGATACTGTTCATCGGGTCTGGGTCGTGATGCGCATCCCGCCAAGATAAACGCCCCGGCCGCTATGTCGAGCGGCCGGGGCGCTGATAGTCCCTGTATGTCTGACCGGAATCAGGGATAGGTCATGTTGATCCGCGTCGTCAGGCCCGGCTTGGGCACGCTTAGGCGGACCGAGCGGAATGCGGGAATGCCGGCAAGCGTGCTGGGATTGTTGGAAAATCCGAATCCTTCGGCAGGCAGGCCAAGGCCGGTGCGGTTCAGTTTCCGGCTTCCATCCTCGTCATGATAGACTGCGATGGCATAGACCCCGTTCTTGGGCAGCTTCACGCAGCCGCGGAACGTGCCCTGGCTGGCCGGAAAGCGCACGACATCCAGCGAACCCTTGCTGACAAGGAACTTGCTGCTGTCGTCGGCATAGACCGTTACCGCAATCAGGCCGGAGGACGACTTCACGCCGGTAACTTCGACATTGAGCCAGCTCTTGCCGCTCAGATCGCCCTGGCATGATGCAGGGCTGGCCGTTGCAGGTGCGGGTAGCGCCGCAAGCGCACCGATTCCGGCCACGGCGGCGACGGCCGCCGCTGTCTTGCGGAACGATACTGGCACACGCTTGAATGCATTCATCGGATCATGTCTCCGGTTCGAATCTCGTCTATCGGGGATGGACGCAAAGGTGGAAGCGCAGCCTTGCGCGTTCAACCCCTGCAATCGCCCCCGTCTGCCGCCCGCGCCGCATGAAATGGTTGCGGACCGGTCGGAAGTCTTGGCTTGTGATCTATTCGCCGGCCCGTGAATAGCCGCTGAATTCCATCTTAATCCAGTGGATTGCCGGATGCCGGCGCAGTGGCGAGCCAGCGCGCCACCGCTGCGCCCGAATTCGCCTCGCCGCGCGATCGCGGGTCGCGCGCCTGCCGGATGGTGCGGGCGGTGCGGGTGGATATCCAGCGCAGCCGCCCGCCATCGGGGCGCTGCGCCAGCCCCTTGCGCAAGCGGCCAAGGACCGTGGCGGCAAGGCCGGACCGGGCCGACTGGCTGGCCAGCACAACCTGTTCGCGCTGGTCGAAATCCTGCAGCAGCAGCATTTCGGCATTGGCGATGATGTCGCGCGGCACGGCGGCTTGCCCGATGTCGAACCCCGTTGGCCCCATCACTCGTTCCACCAGCGCCAGCACCAGCCTTGCACCCGGCAGCCAGCCGCCCGCCTGTGCCTGCTCCGCAAAGCGCGCGGCATCGATCGTTTCGCGGCCCAGCAACATCGCGATGTCGACCAGCGCCAGCGGGCCGCAATCGAAGCGGTGATTGTAAACCGCGTGCAGGACAAGGTGCCCCAGCATATGTTCGGGAGAGGGGAAGGCAACCGTCGCGCCGCCAAGGCTGTCTGTCCGCGATGCCGCGATGATCGCGTCGGTGGCAATGCACGGCAAGCCGGGATCGGCGATGCGATGGTGCACTTCGACAAAGCGGTCGCAGCCCGGCACCGCGATCGGGGCAAGGTGCTTGTCGCTTTCCAGCGCCCTTGCGATTGCGCCGGTCCGGTCTTGGGGTATGTCGCAACCGATACCGGCCAGCGCATCCAGCGCCGCCGGAAGATCTTCTGGCGCGACAAGGATGTCGATGTCCCGCATCGGTCTCAACGCGGCTTCGCGATAGTCGAAGAAGGCGAGGCGCGAACCTTTCAGCGCCACCATCGGCACACTGTGCGCCTGCATCGCCGTGGACAGGCGGACCAGCGCGGCCTGCGCCGTCAGCGCGCCCAGAGCGGCATGGCGATAGGCATTCTTCCAGCCATCGGAAACCGGTTGCGGCACCGGTATCGCGATGCCGCCATTGCGGAAGCGGTCGTGAAGCCATGGTTGCAGCCGGTGCTGCGCGGCCATGGCGTCAATTTCGGCCCAGTCCTCCTCGCCCGCAGCCTTGGGGCCGTTCGGACGCGCGGCGCGTTCGGGGCCGACCATGTCCAGCAGGGCGCGCTTGCGGGCGGCAAGGTCGAGGGTCATGCCCGCTCCCTCCGCCGGTCATCGATGTGTTCGATCCGTCCGTCGCGCATATGGACGACACGGTCGGCCAGCTGCGTCAGCAGCCCGCGATGGGCGACGATCAGGATAGTGCGGTGCCCCTGCATCGCGGCGACGGCTTCGGCAATCGCGGCCTCGCTATCCGCGTCCAGCGCGCTGGTCGCCTCGTCAAGGATCAGCAGCGCCGGATCGCGCAGCAGCGCGCGGGCAAGGGCAATCCGCTGCCGCTCTCCGCCAGAAAGCTTGCGTCCGGCATCGCCGACTTGCATATCCAGACCGTCGGGCAGGTCGAAAACGAAGCCGGCAGCAGCCTCGCGTAGCGCGCTTGCCAGGCGGGCTTCACCGGCATCCGGTTCTGCCCACAACAGGTTTTCGCGGATGGAACCGGCGAACAGCACCGGTTCCTGATGCACGTAGGATACCGAACCGCGCCAGCGGACGACTTCCTCTGCATGCAATGCGCGCCGGTCGACCTGAAGCGAGCCGCTGTCGGCCTCTACCAGCCCGCCGAACAGGTCGGCCAGCGTGCTTTTCCCCGCACCCGACGGGCCGACCAGCGCCGTCGTCGTCCCGATGTCTAGCGCAAGCGACACATGGTCGGCAGCCGGCAGGTCGCGGCCGCGGTGATGCACGGCGGCGTCCACCAATGCGATTGCGCCGCGCGGCACGACCGGTGGGGCGGGCGGCAGGGCCGGTTCGGCATCCGCCTCGGTCACGGCCAGCAGGGCCTGTGCATCGGCAAGGGCGGGTGCGGCGTGGCTCCATTGCTGGATCGCCTGCTGCAATCCGTCGAGCAGCGGCACCGAACGGCCGAACAGCACGATCAGCGGCAGCAGAACCGCCAGCGAGGTGCCCTGGGCCATGGCGAAGGCGACGATTGCCGCCAGCAGCATGGCAGCGCCGATGTGCAGCGCCGCCCGGCTTCGCGCGGTGGCGCGCTGGAACGCGATCTGCGCGCGGCGCAAGTCCGTAATGCCGTTTTCCATCGTGCTGATCGCGGCGGCTTCGCGCCCGTGGCTCTTGATCAGGCGCATGGCGCCCAGGCCATCGTCCAGCGTGGCGTGAACCTGGCCGTAGCGTTCGCCCAGCAGGGTGCCCAGCACGTGCGCCCTGCGCTTCAGCGGGATGAAACCGGCGATAACGACCAGCCCGCCCACAACCGCGGCCAGCGCAAGCGCAGGGGCAAGCCAAAGCGCCGCGGCCCAGATCGCAAACAGCGTCACGCAAGTGGCAATGGCCTGCAACAGGTTGGCAAAGCCGTAACCCAGCCGGTCGATACTGGTGACCATCAGGCTGATATTGTCCGACTGCCGCATGGAGGACAGCGTGCGCCAGCTTGCACGGACAAGGCTGGCGTAGACGCGGCTGCGCCACGTATCGATCAAGGCGAACTGGATCTTTTGCTGGTTGAGCGTGAGTGCATACTGCAGCGCTGCCCTGCCAGCGACCAGCGCCACGAAGAAGGCCAGCAGCGGGCCGATGCCGATGTTCGCGGCATAGGGTTGCAGCCAGTCGGGCAATTGCGCGGCCCCGTCGCCCAGTATGGCCAGCATCGGCACGAGCGCGAGAATGCCTGCCCCTTCGGTCAGGGCAACGCCCAGCATCAGCGCCACCAGAGCCGCCAGCCGCGCGCGGGGAATGCTGTGTGCAAGGGTTGTGGCCGGCCCGTTCATCCCCGGTTCCTAGCGTCAGTCGCGATCCGCGTCACGCGCGGCGCCCGAACGATACTTAATTCCGGCCGTCGACATAGCGGGCGAAGCGGCCCGCGATGATGGCTGCTGCAACCGGATAGAGGATTTCGGCGCGGCCGTGCACCGTGGGCCGGTCGGGCCATTTGTCGAGCAGTTCGACAGCGCGGTCGACATCCACGATCTGCGACATCATCGGATCGTCGGCGATCCGCTCCAGCTCCACCCGCATTTCCGGCAGGTAGGGCGTGTTGCGCTGGTGCCAGTCGACCCCGTGCAGCCCGTAATTCACGTTCGTGCGCTGCGCTTCGGGCAGCTTGTCCATCGCCATGCGCCGCGCCAGCCAGCGCATCTGGCCATCCCGCACGAACTGCTGCGTCGGGATCGACAGGCAGAATTCGATCAGCGGGCGATAGCGCGGAATGCCGCGCAGCCGGAAACCGTGGAGCTGTTCGATGGCATAGACCATCTCTCCGCCCGAACTGGCCTGACGCCAGAACACTTCCACGAACTGTTCGTGAGAGCGGAACCATTCGCGCTCTCCGAAAAACTCTGCACGCCGTTCTTGAATCTGTAGCCGTTCCATGACTTCGGGCCGGATCAGCGGCTTTTCCGCCGGTCCGTGAACCAGCGTGCGCAGCGCGCCGCGCACGGCGGCGGGCAGCATCGGCAGCAGCGAACGTGCCGCCAGCTTGCGCAGCATCGAACGGTCGTCACCCGGAAAGTCGCGCAGCACGCGCCACAATTCGATCCATTTGCCGCGTCGCATGAATTCGACGAAGGCCCAGCGCCCGTCGTTGCTGAACGTCTGGTTCCCGAATTCCCCGGTAAACAGCCAGTCGCACCCGGCATCGGCAGCCGCCTGCCACGGCCCGTGCATTTCGACCAGCGAATAGGCAGGGTATGCCGCATCCCCGGCAAGGAAGTAATCTTCCAGCCGGTGTGCGAAATTGATCCCCTCATTCTGCACGAAATGCGGCTGCAGGCGTGGATAACGCTGTGCCAGTGCTTCAACTGCGGGACGGTCCGACGCGAAATGCCCTGCCGATACGTTGCCGTGATCGCCGGGCATCGGTTCGAACGTGAAGCTTTGCAGTTTCTGACCTTCGGCCATCTGCGCCATGCATTCCACCGCGATGAGTGGGGAATCGAGACCGCCGGACAGGAAGATGCCCGGCTTGCGCGCGGGGCGGAGGGCGGAGCGTACCGCATCGGCGAGATGCCGGCTGGCCGCGTCGACATAGTCGGCATCGCTGGCAAGCCGCGTCCGGCCGATCGCGTGCGGATCGTACCAGCGGTCTACCTCGGCCTTGCCATGGTCGATCGTTACTACAGCGCCCTGCGGCGTGCGGTTGATACCTTCGAAGAAATGGCTGTCGCCTTGCACCGTCGCGAGACTGGACAGCGCCTCGGCATAGAGGTCGGGGTTGCCGACCTTGGGGAAGCCCGCCGCGAAGATCGGGCGCGGGACCGATGCGGCCAGCGTGACCGTACCGTCACTGGCCCAGAACAGCGAATGAACCGACCATGGTGCGCGCGACAGCCGCAAAGTTGCAGGACCCTGCACGATGATCGCGGCATAGTCGCCGATCAGCCGTCGTTCGGCGGCATTGCCCCAGCGTTCGAAGGCCGCGCCGTAGAGGGATGCGAAACCCGTATCGCCGGAAAGGTGCAGCTCTGCCGCGATTTCGTCGCTGTTGTCGACCCAGCCGACGAAGGCGACAGGAAGGCCGGAAGGAGTGCGGGCGGCCTGCCATCCGCGCACAGGGCGGGCGCGCGGGCCTGCCATTTGGGCGATGACGCCGGTATCGAGGTCTTCGCTATCGGCTGCACCGCCCGAAAGCAGGCCCAGCGAAAACGCAATACGCGACAGATCGTACCGGGAATCGCCTCCCCAGTCCAAACCTGCCGCGATCATTGCAATAAATTATGGATTATCTGGCCAGCCGAAAACGATCGCTGCCAGCAAGCCGGTCAGCTGAATGCGTTGCTGATGCTCGGCGTCTGGTTCGTGCCGGTGCCAGCGTTAGCGACATCGCGCAGAGTGCCGACAGTCTTGAGTTCCGGCTTCGTCCAGCGACGGTCGGTCTTGTTCTGCATGACCCACTAATCCTTGTCTTATAGAGGGGCGTCCGAACAAGCGAACGACCGGTTTACCATTGGCGTTTACAACCGCGAGAATATCAGACGGTTCCGCTTTTGCAATTGCGAGAACGAAAATTCTTCCGAAATTGCAGAAGGCTGGCGTAATTTTCCCCCCGGTCGCCAAGAATCTTGTGTCCGTTCCAATCGACCCAGGCGTGCAGATCGTCAGCATCCCCGCGCCTTGAAACCGGCATGAAACCGATGGTTACGGTGCTACTGATACCGCGACGGGCAAGCATCCATTGCAGTCCGATCGCCTGTGGCAGGCAGATCGTGCCGGGCAGCCGGAAGCTGCCTCGCCGGATCGCGGCAACGCATTGGCGCACGGTCAGTTCGGTGTTGCCGTTCGCATCTGCAGCATCGCGGTTGGCGCTATTTTCGGGCGTTTGCGAATCTCCGAGCAGCCCTTTCCACCGCGCGAGCGGAACGAACCGGACCAGCATTCGCGCCGCGATCAGCAGCATCATGGCCTCCAGCGTTCGGAGGCGGACGGGCATCAGGGGGCGGCCTTTTCCTCGATCAGGCCGGCATCGGCAAGGCTTGCCAGAAAGGCGTCGACATCGGCGGCGATCGCTTCGGGTGTTTCATCGAATTCGCGGGCCAGCGTGTTAACGATATCGGCGCGTCCGCGATTTCCGTCGATCGTTCGCCAGATTGCAAGGCCGCTGTCTTCGAGGGAATAGAAATTTCCCGTCGCGGTGTTCATCAGGACGAGTTCGCCGTCGACCTCCGTCTCGACGAAACTGCCTTCGCATTTGGTTATCGTGGTCATCCTGCCGCGACCTCTGCCACCTTTGCGAACAGGAAATCAATCGATTCCGCGAAACGGACCGGGTCCAGCGGGCGCACGTAACGGTAAGCCGGTACGCTGTTGGCGAGCGCCGCGATGGCGCGCAGCCGGCCGCCATGGTCCAGCCCCTGCGCCACGGCGTGATAGTCGGCCGTATAGTGATCATCGTCCAGCAAGGCGATGCGCGCTGCCCCGCGAACGGCATCGAATGCAGGCTCCTCACCCACGACAAGCGAGACGATCGCGCCAAGCGGCACCGGACCGTCCAGTTCGCTGCCCCCTTCGGTCGCGAAGAACTTGGGATAGGCTTCGGAAACGAGCTGCAGGCCCGACATGCCGGTCAGTTCGAGCGAATCGGGCCAGAGCTTGAGCCGCTTGTGCCCCGGCAGGACCAACGGCCGCGGGCCGGACATGTCGAGGACCACAGTATCGTCGGCCACGATAGGCAGGCCGCGCTGGCGAAGGCCGGCGACCGTGGTCGACTTGCCCGCCCCCGCCGCGCCGGTAAACGCGATTGCCACGCCGCCGATCTCCACGGCAGAGGCGTGGACCGGCAGGAACCCGTTGATTGCGGCGATCGCTGCATAAACCGATCCGGCCAGAAGCAGTTCGAGCGTTCCGGCCTTTTCCGGATCGTCCATCTGCACCGTGATGCCGGCGCCCTTGCGGTAATGGCAGGCAAGGCCAGCTTCGCGGATCAGGAATTCGTCACCGACAAGGTTGTTCTGGCCAGGGGGCACGTGGATGCCGCGCACGCTGTCTGCCACGGGGCCGTGGCAGACGCGCGTTTCCCGTTCCATCACCGCCATCGGCGAAATTTCCGAACTGGTGTTCAAGCCCGTCCCTCACGTGGCCGCCCGTATGCCGGACGGCGGATCAGCCGCCGCGCGGCGTTAACCCTCTGCAGAAGCGGAAACAAGCAGCCCGTGCCGGTTGTGCCGTGGCGGCGCAGGCCGGAAGCAAGCGGCTGGTCGTCATACCACCTCTGCCGGCCGGTGGAATGTGGACAGAGCTTCGTTCCGGCTTGTGGCGCTTTGGTGGAGTGGAGTAATTCGGCCCGCATGCCCACACCTCTTATTTCACCATCCATCCTGTCCGCCGATTTCGCAAAGCTGGGCGAGGAAGTTGCCGCGATCGATGCCGCCGGTGCCGACTGGATCCATGTCGATGTCATGGACGGGCATTTCGTGCCCAACATCACGATCGGCCCCGCCGTGGTGAAGGCGCTTCGCCCGCACACGAAGAAGATCTTCGACGTGCACCTGATGATCAGCCCGGTGGACCTCTATCTTGAGGAATTCGCCGCCGCGGGTGCGGACATCATCACCGTCCATCCCGAAGCAGGGCCGCACGTCCACCGCACGGTGCAGGCGATCAAGGGGCTGGGCAAGATGGCGGGCATCTCGCTCAATCCCGCAACGCCGGCCAAGATGCTGGACTACCTGATCGACGACATCGACCTTGTTCTGGTGATGAGCGTCAATCCCGGTTTCGGCGGGCAGAGCTTCATCCATTCCCAGCTTCGCAAGATCGAGGCGGTACGCAAGATGATCGACAAGTCGGGCCGCGACATCCGGCTGGAAGTCGACGGAGGCGTGAATGCCGAAACCGCAAAACTGTGCGTCGACGCGGGTGCGGACGTGCTGGTCGCAGGTTCCGCCACCTTCAAGGGCGGGCCGGACATGTACGCGAAAAACATCGCCGCGCTGAAAGCGGCGGGGGGCTGATGATCGCATGGGTGTCGAGCCATCCGACCTCGGCTCTGGCAAGCGCAGCGGCACTGTTCAGCCGCGCCGGGCCATACCCTTGAGCATGAACGATGGCGATGCCGGGCTGGTCGAACCTGCGGCGATGCTCGCCGACCCCGCGGGCGAGCCCGAACTGGCCGATCTTGCCCCGCCGCGCCTTGGCATGGTCGACGGGGCGATGCGGTTTCTTTACGCGCGCGGGGTTTCGGCGCGCAATCTGGTGCGCCCGTTCCACAAGCCGTCGCGCCTGCGCATTCTTGCCACGGTGGACGAACCCGTGCCGGGCGAGCGGGCGGCGGGCATGGCGCTTCGCGCAGGGCACTTCACCATCGCGGGCAAGCGGATCGGGACGGACGCGGCCGATTATTCCAGCACTGCGCTTGGCCCTCCGGTGGCGCGCGCGATCCACGGCTTTACGTGGCTGGCGGATCTGGAGGCGGCGGGAACGCGCGACAAGGTTGCGCCGGTGGGGGAGGAGATCCTGCGCCGCTGGCTGCTCGTCAATTCCGAGATCGGCGAAGGGGTGGCATGGGATGTGGGTCACACCGGCCTGCGTGTTCTCAACTGGCTGATCCATGCGCCGCTGATCCTGTCGGGCAATGATCGGGCGTTCAGGGCCAGCGTGCTCAAGCACCTTTCCAGGACCGCGCTGTGGCTCGACCGGCAGGTGGGCCGTGCGCACGGCGCGCGAGAAGCGCTTCCGGCATGGGCGGCGATCACCGCCGCCGGCCTGCTGCTGCCCGATGGCAAACCGCGCCGCCTTTACGGAGAGGCGGGGCTGATCGCCGCACTGGGCGATGCGGTGGGAGAGGATGGCGGCATGCTGTCGCGCTCTCCCGTCGATCAGGTGGAGGCGATCACGCTGCTGCTGCGGCTGGCCGCATGTTACCGTGCCTGTCGGCGCGAGCCGCCCGCGCAGTTGCAGGTCATGCTTTCTCTGCTGACGCCCGCACTGCTGTCGCTGACCCATGCCGATGGTTCGCTGGGCAGCTGGCAGGGCAGTGCGCCGCTTTCCGCCGATATGGTCACGATGCTGGCCGAAGTCGCCGATCCGCGCGCAAGGCCGCTGCATGACGTGCAGCACTGGGGCTATCACCGGCTTCAGGCGCGCCAGTCGGTCGTGCAGATCGATGCCGCGCCGCCGCCGTCCGGGCGCGTGGCGACGGGGGCCTGCGCCTCCACCCTTGCGTTCGAATTCAGCCACCGCGACCAGCGTATCGTCGTCAATTGCGGCGGCGCTGCACTGGCGGGCGCTGCCGTGCCGCGCCGGATCGAGGATGGGCTGCGCTCCAGCGCCGCGCATTCCACGCTGACGCTGGCCGATGCCGATTCCACGCCGGTGGAGCCGCAGGGCAAACTGGGCTCCGGGGTCAAGACGGTGACGCTGGATCGCGGCAGCGAAGGCGGGACGAAAGTGCTGGCCGCGTCTCACGACGGGTATGTCGGCAGGCACGGCCTGTTCCACGAACGGCGGCTTGCTCTGTCAGCCGACGGTACGGTGCTGGAGGGTATCGACGGACTGATGCCGCGCGGGCGCAAGGCGAAGCGCGGCGCCCACCCCTATGCCATCCGCTTCCACCTGGGGCAGGGGATAGAGATCGGGCACCAGCTGGAGGGCGAGAGCGGGCGCGGGCTGGCGCTGGCCATGCCGGACGGGTCGTACTGGCAGTTCCGCACCGACGCCGGCGCGCTGGACGTGGAAGATTCGCTGTGGGTCGATGCCGGTGGCCATCCACGGCAGATCCGGCAGCTTGTCGCCAGCGGTAACATCGAACGCGAAGGCGGCGAAATCGGCTGGTCGTTCAGGCGGATGGGGTAAACCCGCCCTTTTCGGCCCTGCGGGTTCTTGCGGCGGGCGAGGGCAGGCACTAGAGGCACGCGGCACACATTGCAGTTGCGAAACACGCAAACCTCCTGAAGCCGCCAGATCCTTGAAAGGCCCGCCCACCATGGAAAAACCGATCACCGTCCGCCGCGCACTCCTGTCGGTATCGGACAAGACCGGACTGGTGGAACTGGGCAAGGCACTGGCCGCGCGCGGTGTGGAACTGGTGTCGACCGGCGGCACGTCCAAGGCGCTGCGCGATGCGGGCCTTGCGGTGAAGGACGTATCCGACATCACCGGCTTTCCGGAAATGATGGACGGGCGGGTGAAGACGCTGCACCCGATGGTCCACGGCGGGCTGCTTTCGGTGCGTGACAATCCCGAACACGCCGCCGCGATGGAAGAACACGGCATCGGCGCGATCGATCTCGTCGTCGTGAACCTCTACCCGTTCGTGAAGACGGTGGCATCGGGCGCGGACCGCGACACCGTGATCGAGAATATCGACATCGGCGGCCCGTCGATGGTGCGTTCGGCGGCCAAGAACCACGACTATGTCGCGATCGTCACCGATCCTGACGATTACGGTGCGCTGGTCACCGAACTGGACGCGGGCGTCGGGGCGACCGGCCGCGATTTCCGCAAGATGCTGGCGGCCAAGGCCTTTGCGGCCACCGCTGCTTACGATTCCGCGATTTCCAGCTGGTTCGCCTATGCCGACCAGAACCAGAAGTTCCCGCCGCGCCGCACGATGGCGGCGAAGCTGGATTCGACGCTTCGCTATGGCGAAAACCCGCATCAGGATGCCGCGCTTTACATCCCCGAGGCGCCGCACGTGTCTGGCCTGCCGCAGGCAGTGCAGGTGCAGGGCAAGGAACTGTCCTACAACAATTACAACGATGCGAACGCCGCGCTGGAACTGTGCGCCGAATTCCGTGACGGTCCGCCCACCGTCGTCATCGTCAAGCATGCCAACCCCTGCGGCGTCGCCACGGCCGACACGCTGGCAGAGGCGTGGGACAAGGCTCTGGCCTGCGATTCGGTGTCCGCGTTTGGCGGCATCGTCGCGGTGAACCGCCCGCTTGACGTAGCCACGGCAGAAGCGATCACGCAGATCTTCACGGAAGTCGTTGTTGCCCCCGATGCGAGCGAGGAAGCCAAGGCGGTCTTTGCCAAGAAGAAGAACCTGCGCCTGCTGCTGCTGTCGGATGGCCTGCCCGATCCGCGCCGCCCGGGCCAGACCGTTGCGGTGATCGCCGGCGGCATCCTGCAGCAGGACCGCGACAACCGCGCCATAACGGCAGACGATCTGAAGATCGTGACCAGGCGCGAGCCGACCGAGCAGGAACTGAAGGACTGCCTGTTCGCGTGGACCGTTGCCCGCCACGTGAAATCGAATGCCATCGTCTATGCCAAGGACGGGCAGACCGCAGGCATCGGCGCGGGCCAGATGAACCGCCGCGATTCGGCGCGCATCGCCGCTGCAAAGGCGCTGGAAGCGGCAGAAACCTACGGTTGGGACGCGGCCAAGACGGTGGGCAGCGCAGTTGCCTCCGACGCGTTCTTCCCCTTTGCCGACGGACTGCTTTCCGCCGCCGAAGCGGGCGCGACCGCCGTAATCCAGCCGGGCGGTTCGATCCGCGACGACGAAGTGATCGCCGCCGCGGATGAAAAGGGCATCGCGATGGTCTTCACCGGGATGCGCCACTTCCGCCACTGATGCGAGGATGCGGCTGGCCGGCCCCGTCTGCCAGCCCCGTCTGCCGGCCGGTATCGCCGTTCACGTTACTGAACGAAAGCATGTGCTACAGTTCACGCTTTCTTCAGTCTTACGTGGTTAATCCGGCATGGCACAGCAATTTGAAAGCACGACAAATGCCCCTCATCGATTCGGCCCTGGTACGCAATTTCGCGATCGGCTTCGTCTTGGGTGCAGCCGGGCTTTTCATGGCCTCGGGCTTTCCGGTCGAAACGCAGGCGATCGCCGCGGTTCTGGGCTGAGCCTGCGCCGCAAACGCCACCTTCCGTTATTGTCGCTTCTGATCGGCACCGCGCTTGTCGGTGCCTGCCAGCAACCCGCCCTTGCCGCCGAAGAGGCGGTGAGGACTCCGCCCGCAGCCGTCAAATCCAGCGAGACCGGATTGCAGACCGCGATTTTCGCCGGCGGCTGCTTCTGGGGCGTGGAAGGCGTGTTCAGCCATGTGAAGGGCGTTAGCAGCGCGGTTTCCGGTTACCACGGCGGCAGCAAGGGCGATGCAACGTACAAGGCTGTCTCCGCCGGAGCGACTGACCATGCAGAGGCGGTGAAGGTCACGTACGACCCGTCTGTCGTGCGCTACGACGAATTGCTGCGTATCTTCTTTGCCGTGGTGGCCGATCCGACCACGCTCAACCGGCAGGGGCCGGACAGGGGCACGCAGTATCGCAGCGCCATCGTGCCGACCGGTGCGGAGCAGGCGCGCGTGGCAAAGGCCTATATCGCGCAGCTGGGCAAGGCGGGCCTGTGGCAAAGCCCCATCGTGACGAAGGTGGAGACGAAGCAGGCGTTCTATCCCGCCGAAACCTATCACCAGGACTTCATGGCGAAGAATCCGGACCACCCCTATATCCGGCGGTGGGACCAGCCGAAGGTGCGCGCGTTGAAGGCGCTGTTTCCCGACGACTATCGCGCGGCGTTCCGTCGGGGCTGACGTTGGGGCTGACAGGGGCCTTGCCCCTGCCTATATCCGGCACATGACTTGCGAGACCCAGTCTGGGCATCACCATTCGGAGCACAGCGGCGCATCGCTGGTGCGCGCGGCACGTGCCGCGCTGACCGACGCGGGCGAGCAGTGGACCGACATGCGCGCCGATGTGTTCGACGCGCTGGCCGGACATGAAGCGCCGGCATCCGCCTACGACATTGCCGATGCACTGACGGCGCGGCGCGGCAAGCGGGTGGCGCCCAACAGCGTCTATCGCATCCTTGACCTGTTCGTGCGCACCAACCTTGCCAACCGGATCGAGAGTGCGAACGCCTATCTGGTGAACCGGCATCCCGGTTGCCGCCACGATTGCATCTTCCTGATCTGCGACAAGTGCGGGCGGGCCGAGCATATCGACGATGACCGGTTGACCGAAGGCTTGCGCGATGCGGCGGGATCGGCGGGTTTTGCGAATTTGAAAACGGTGGTCGAACTGCGCGGCACCTGTTCCGCGTGTTCGTCCTGATCCGGCCTTAGCCGACCACGCGCCAGACTTTCGCGCCGTCGTCTTTCACCTCTACCGGTTCCAGCCAGTCGGGCGCTTTCCCGTCCAGCAATCCGTCGACCAGACCGCCGGGGCCGGCTTCGCGATAGACGTCCATTTCCGGCAATGACGGGCAGGTCATCACGTATTCGATGTGACGCGCGGCGATGATCGCGCGGGCATCGCCCTCCGGTTCGATATAGGCGCGCATGTTGTCGCTGATGGCGACGCCCGCGCGGTGGTGCGCGGTGGCCAGCACGCGGTGCGGCGTTTCGAACAGGATCTGCGGGCCAAGATCGATCGGCGCGAGGATATTGCGCGGCCTGTTGCCAAGGCTCGCCAGTGCGGTCGCGGGGCTGCAGGTTTCCGTTTCGGCTTGCTGCGGTGGCGGCGCGGCGTTCGTGGGCGTTGCCAGCATCAGGATCGTGATCGGCAGGGTGGGCAGCAGCGCGGCAACGATGCCGACAACGGCCATGGCCTGTTTGCCAGGACGCTGAAGATTGCGGATCGCGCGCAGCCACACCTTCAACTGATAACCCAGCGGCACGGCGGCCAGCGCGGCGGCGAATGCTCCGGCCCGCCCGACAAGGCAGGTCAGGATCAGCGCCGCAGCGATCAGCGCCGTGTATTCAAGATGCCAGCGATGCAGCCATGCACCCGTACGGGCGGCAAGGCCCAGCGAAACGAACAGCGCGACCAGCGGCGGCAGCGCGATGGCAAGGCCGGTCGACGGCAGCTGCTGCCAGATCGGCCGGCTTTCGCGCACATTGGCCAGCCACATGTCGCGCGCCATCGGATCGAGCGCGGCGAACGCGCCCTTCGAACATTGCGGCGCGATCTGCAGCGCGGCGACGACGGCGGCAAGGCCGACACTGCCGAGGACCAGCATGATGAACGTGACCGGACGCTGCGACGCATGGCCAAGCCCGGTTGCCCCCAGCGCGACGATACCCATCGCGGCAAGCTGCACCGGCGACATCGCATCGCAATAGCTGACCAGATCGAACCCGCGCGTGGCGACATGGATCAGCAGCGAGGAGACGAAGATCGACTGCAGCATCGAAACCAGCCACGTGCGATCTTCCCAGCAACGTAGCCAGCGCACCAGCGCAATGCCCATGATGACGGCCACCATCGGCAGTGCTTCCAGCGAAATCGCCAGCCAGACCGCCATGGCGACGCCCGCGACCCAGCCGGCGCGCCGTGCATCGCGGCCCATCAGCGCGTTTACCGCGACAAGCCCGCACACGACTTGCCAGCCGTGGTGGTCGATCCGCATCGGGCGCAGCTGGTGCAGCAGCGGCATGGCCATCGCCGCGACAAGGCACGACAGGCCGGTGACTTCCTCGTCATAGAGCCGCCAGCTCATCCGCCCGATCAGCAGCAGCACGCAATAGAGCGTGATCAGCGGGACGACGATTGCGGCGACATGCTCAGCCGCACCCATGCCCACGAAAGGCGCGAACAGGATCGTCACGAACGCGAGTGGAACATCGACCAGCCGCGTCCAGTGCAACGGCGTCCCTTCGGGCGGGGCGATGCGGTATTGGGTGACATCGAACCACGATTGCCCGGCCAGCCAGTCCCGCGTTTCCAGCAGGCGCAGGATGTCGTCGCCGTCCACGAAGTGGAAACCGACGATAGAGGACAGGTTGGTTGCCGTCAGCAGGATCGCCACGAGCACCCAGACGACCGAAACCCGCTTCAGCAGGTCAAGGTCGATAACCGGGCGGCGGCGATCTCCGATGACGGTCCCCTCCATGGCGGGTCAGCTCTTGGCGGGGGTCTGTGCCAGCCGCTCCGTAAACACGAAGTGGTGGCGGATGAGAAACGTGGCGACGAAACTGGCGCCGATGGCGGCCAGCTTGGCAAGGCCGGGGTCGATACCGAATGCCGTACCTGCGCCCACGATGCCCCATGTCATGACCAGCCCGACCAGTGCCGATGCGACGAACAGGCCCTTCTGTTCCGTGCGCTGGCGGCCTGCTTCGGCAACGCGCCCGCTGAACACGAAGCGGCTGGACGCGAACCAGTGCGCGATGATGCCGATGGTATAGCCACCCGCGGCTGCGGCGGGTGCGGCAACGCCCGCCGCCATCAGCGCGTAGAAGCTGGCAAGGTCGACGCCAAGCGCGGCGACGCTGGCAAAGCCGTAGGCCACGAAGCGGCGCATGGTGGCCCAGCTCATCGTGCCGGGATCGATCATGCCGCGTCCTTTTCGCGCGCCGTCACCTGTTCCGGCACGTCGCGCATGCTGGAAAGCGCGGCGGCGCGGTCTTCTGCCGAATAGCGGGGCAGTTCGATCTCGTCGCCTTCGTTGCCGGCCTCGTGGTATTCCGCGTCCTCGTTCACGCACCACGTGTCGTAGATGCGTTCACCGGCAAGGATGTTCTCGACCGTCAGCATGGCCGTCATCATCGCGTGGTCCTGGTTGTTGTAGCGGTGCATGCCGTTGCGCCCGACAAGGTGCAGCGTGGGATGCTTGGCTTCCAGTTCCTCGCGCATGACCTGCACGCGCTCGGCATAATCCTCGTCATAGACGGGGTAGGCCTTTTCCTGCCGCACGACCGCGCCGCCGATCACGTCGTTCGGATCGCACAGGCCGAGGATCGCCATTTCCTTCTTCGCGAGTTCGACAAGGTCGTCGTCGCTCGATGCCCAGAGGCCGTCGCCTTCGAAGCAGAAGTATTCGAGGCCGACGCAGGCGACCGACTGGTCGGGCACCATTTCGGGCGACCACGAACGGAAGTTCTGGATGCGGCCGACCTGTACCTTCGAATCGTGGATGTAGATCCAGTTGTCGGGGAACAGGTCTTTCGACCTGATCTTCAGTGCGACGGTCAGGAAGTCGCGGTACTTCAGCCCGCTGGCGTCCAGCACGGATGCCGGAACCGGCGCAAGGCGCGCGGCCAGTTCGCGCATCGGCGCGCTGGAGATCGCGTGGCCGGCGCGGATCACGCATTCGCCGCCACCGGCAACCGTTGCGTGCAGGCGCCAGCCACCGTTGGTGTCGGCGGCAAGGCGGCGCAGCGAATGGCCCATCAGGATCATGCCGCCACCGGCGATGATCTTGTCGCGCGCGGCTTCCCACATCATGCCGGGGCCAAGGCGCGGATAGCGGAATTCCTCAAGCAGGGTCTTGGTCGCCATGCCGTCATTCGGTTTCTTGTTGAGGCCGAGCGAACGCTTCAGCCCGTCCACAACCGCGCCCCAGAGCGACAGACCCTTGATGCGTTGGGCCGCCCAGTCGGCGCTCATCTCGTCACACGGCATGCCCCACACCTTCTCGGTATAGGTCTTGAAGAAGATCGAATAGAGCTTCCGGCCGAACTGATTGACGGTCCAGTCCTCGAAGCTTTTCACGTTCTTGTTCGGGAAAGCCTGCGCCTTGGCAAAGCTGGCCATGCACACGGTCGAGCGCCATATGCCCAGATTGCGCAGCGCCTCGAACGCGCGGAGGGGGTAGGAGTAGAACTTGCCCTCGTAATAGATGCGGCTCATCCGCGGGCGCGAGATGAAGTCGTCGGGCAGGATCTCGTTCCACAGGTCGACCACGGCCTTGGACTTCGAAAAGAAGCGGTGGCCACCGATGTCGAAGCGGTAGCCTTCATGCTCCACCGTGCGGCTGATGCCGCCGACGTAGCGTTCGTCCTTTTCGATGATGGCGACGGATTTGCCCGCCTTCGTCAGAAGATAACCGGCGGTAAGCCCGGCCGGTCCTGCACCGATGATGACAACGTCTACGCCCAGTTCCTGAGCCATCCCGTCTGCGTTCGTGCCCTGATGCACAGTGCCCCCTGTGGATATTGCGTTGGGCCAATGCTGTGGCCCTAGGCAATTCCTGACCGAAAATGGCTAAGAGGACGTTAACGCGTTCCGATTCAGATGCTCGATTACCGCAATCGGGATGTGCTTTTTTGATCAGGCTGCGATGCCGCTGCCGTCGTTCGTTCCCCCGTCGGACATCGGATTGGTGTCGCGCCAGACTTTCGACAGCGCCTGCAGGTTCGCCGCGACATTGGCGATTTCCTCGAATCGGAACGTTTCCAGAAAGGCGAGGCCATAGCCGGGATGCTGGCGCCAACGGACCTTGGCATAGACTTCGCCAAGGGCGGGGACGGCCAGTTGCACCTGCTGGTCCATGGAGAACATGTCCGGGCATTCGATCTGCGCGCCTTCGTGCGACAGATCGCGGATGCGGACATCGATGGAGCGGCCCAGTGACCTGACCGTGGCGGGAAGATCGACCGCGATGCGGATGGCGCGTTTGCGGAACGGGCCTTTCTCTCCGATCAGGGACATGAGATCGTTGTGTTCCGTAAAGGCAAGGCCTGCCTGCCCGTCGCGGGACCAGATCAGGGACACTTCGAACCGGTCGCCATCGCCGAATTCCAGCCAGAACGTGCGACCGTCGTCCGGCAGCGGTGCACCGTAAATCTTTACGCGCAGCGCGTTGCCCGAAATGTCGCGGAGCACACAGGGGTATTCCCCTTCTGGAAAGATGAGCTTTGCCGTGCGGATGATCGGCATCCGTTCGGGATAGCGACCGATCGCGGTGGCTGGCGGGAAGGCGGTGTTCGAAAGGCTCAGATCGTTCACGTCGGCCGGTTCCTTCTGCGCCGACTGACCCCACAGCCGGGGCCGACGCCGCACCCGGACAATTAGCCCGTAGTCTGCTATCAATTCGTTAATAGCCGGTGCGGCGCAGCGGGAAAAAACCCCTAGTTTCACAGGGGTAGCCGGTTCAGTAATCGCCGTCAGCCGGGCATGCGTTTCCCGTCCGCATCGAAGTGGTGGACCCGCTCCCTGTCGAATTCCAGCGACAGGTTCTGGCCGATGTGCGGGTCGGCAAGATCACGGTCTCGCAAGGCGACCGGATCGCCGCTTTCCAGCCTTGCGTGAATCACCCGCGTCTCGCCCAGTTCCTCGATCTCCTCGATGGTGGCCGGAAGGCCGGACGCGGCCACGCGCACGTCCTCTGGCCGGATGCCGATTTCGGCAGCCTCGGTGCTGCCTGCGAGTTCCGGCGGCAGGAAGTTCATCGAAGGCGAGCCGAGGAAGGCCGCGACATATTTCGTGGCCGGTTCGTGATAGAGCACGGCCGGCGGGCCGACCTGTTCGATGTGCCCGCCGTTCAGGATCACCATCCGGTCGGCAAGGCTCATCGCCTCGATCTGGTCGTGCGTCACGTAGATCATCGTGGCCTGCAATTTGCGGTGCAGGTCCTTGATCTCGATCCGGGTGCGGGTGCGCAGCGCGGCGTCTAGGTTCGACAGCGGCTCGTCGAACAGGAAGACATCGGGTTCGCGCACGATGGCGCGGGCAATGGCGACGCGCTGGCGCTGGCCGCCGGAGAGCTGCCCCGGCTTGCGATCCAGCAACCCCTCGATCTCCAGCATGGTGGCAACGCGGGTCACCGCTTCCTCGATCGCGGCCTTGCCCGCCTTCTTCAGTTTCAGGCCGAAGGCGATGTTATCGCGCACCGTCATGTGGGGGTAGAGCGCGTAGGACTGGAACACCATCGATACGCCGCGCTGCGAGGGCGGGGCATCGGTCACGTCGCTATCGCCGATGAAGACCTGCCCCTCGCTCGGTTGTTCCAGCCCCGCGATCATGCGCAGCAGGGTCGACTTGCCCGACCCCGACGCGCCGACGAAGACGACGAATTCGCCGCTCTTTATGTCGAGGTCGACGCCGCGGATTACTTCGGTCGAGCCGAAACGCTTGGCTATGCCTTCTAGGCGGACGGACGACATCTCTTATCCCTTCACTGCGCCGGCAGTCAGCCCGGCGACGAGCTTCTTCTGGAAGAACAGCACCAGCACGATCAGCGGCACCGTCACGATGACGGACGCGGCCATGATGTTGCCCCACGGCAGTTCGTACTGGCTGGCACCGGTAATCAGCGCGATGGCGACCGGCACGGTGCGCTGTTCGTTGGTGAGCGTGAACGACAGCGCGAAGAGGAACTCGTTCCACGCCGCGATGAAGGCGAGCAGTCCCGTCGTCACCAGCGCAGGCGCGAGCAGCGGCAGGAACACCTTCGTCACGATGGTCCAAGACGACGCGCCGTCCATGATCGCGGCTTCCTCGATCTCTACCGGCAGGTCGCGCATGAAGCTGGTGAGCACCCAGACCGTGAAGGGCAGCGTGAAGATCATGTAGCTGAACACGAGGGAGAGCAGGTTGTTGTAGAGCCCGAACAGGCGCACGATCTCGAACAGGCCGGACAGCACCGCGACTTGCGGGAACATCGATACGCCGAGAATGGTGTAGAGCAGCAGGCGCCGCCCTTTGAACTTCGCCCGCCCGAAGGCGTAGGACGCAAACGTCGCCAGCCCCAGCGACAGGACGACGACAGAGAACGCGACGATCAGCGAGTTGAGGATGTTCTTGGCAAACGGCTGGTCGGTCATCACCGCTTCGTAATTCGCGAAAGTCGGGTTCGCGGGCCAGAGCGAAGCCTCGAATATCGCGGACCCTTCGCGGAAGGACGACACCACCGCGTAGTAGAACGGGAACAGCAGGAACAGCGCGACCACGATCCACAGCGCGATCAGGCCGCCGGTCTTGAGCATGCGCTTGCCCCTCATGCCGCCTTCTCCCGCCCCAGCGGCTTCAGCGCCATGATGTAGATGACGGTGATGAGCGCGATGATGAGGAACAGGCCGGTCGAAGCGGCAGAGCCGTAACCCACGTCCTGAAACGAGACGAGCGCCTGCCGCGCGAAGACCGACAGAGTCATCGTCTCCTCGCTCGACCCCGTCATCACGTAGACTAGATCGAACATGCGCATCGCATCCAGCAGGCGAAAGATCACCGCGACGACGAGCGCGGGCTTGATCAGCGGCAGGGTCACCTTGAAGAAGACCTTCACGGGGTGGATGCCATCGACCTTGGCGGCCTCGTAAATCTCTTTCGGCAGTGTCTGCAGCGCGGCAAGGACCAGAAGTGCCACGAAAGGCGTTGTCTTCCAGACATCGACCATGATGATCGAAACCATCGCAAGGCTGGACCCGCCAAGCCATGCGACCGGCCCGTCGATAAAGCCTGCCCCTTCCAGCATGGCGTTCACCACGCCGAACTGGTCATTCAGCATCCATTGCCAGATCTTGGCCGACACCACCGTCGGGATCGCCCAGGGCACCAGCATTGCCGCGCGCATCAGGCCCCGGCCCGGCAGTGCGGCATTCACGATCAGCGCGACAATGACGCCCAGCACCAGTTCGAGACTGACCGACACTGCCGCAAAGACCAGCGTATTCCACAGCGCACGCAGCCACTGCGGATCGGTAAAGATGCCGTACCAGCGCCCTTCGGCATGGACGACGAAGTTGTCGAACCAGATGAAATCGTAAGTGGTAAGATCGACCAGCGTCGCGTTGGTCATCGAAAACCAGATCGTGCGCGCCAGCGGCCATGCGGCAACGAGCGCGAGGACGATCAGCATCGGCGCGACGAACATCCACGCCGAGCGTGCGCGGGCCGAATCGATGGCGGAACGGCGGCTCATCGCGCAGCCTCGTTCCAGCGCGCGCGATAGGCGATGCGGGCGATCTCGTCCTCCAGCCTGGTGAGGGCCGGCCCCGCCTTGCTGTCGCCCTGCAGCACGTCGTAACTCGCGCGCCAGATCGCATCGGACACCTGGTTGTAGCGGGCACCGGCAGGGCGCGCGGGGCGGGCCACGGCATTTTCGAATGCGGGGTAAAGCGTCGCGAAGAACGGGTTGGCCTCGATCACTTCGGGATCGTCGTAAAGCGCGGTCAGCGTCGGGTTGTAGGCACCCTTGATCGCACGGCGCTTCTGCTCCTGCGCGCTGGTCAGGTATTTCACCAGATCGATCGCTTCGGCGCGGTGGCGGGAATAGCGCGATACGGCAAGGTGCCAGCCGCCCAGCGCCGCCGCGCTTTCGCCATTCGGCCCTCCCTTGGGCAGTGCCACCACGCCGACCTTGCCGCGAACGGGACTTTCCTCGCCCTGCGCCAAGGCCCATGCATAGGGCCAGTTACGCATGAATACGGCATTGCCGGTCTGGAACACGCCGCGCGATGCTTCCTCGTCATAATTCAGCACGCCGCGCGGGGCGATCGTGCCGATCCAGCCCGCCGCACGGTTCAGGGCCGCGCGGGCCTGCGGATTGTCGGCCGTAAACTGCCGGTCGAGGTCGAGGAAACTGCCGCCGCCGTAGGATGAAACCCATTCCAGCGCGTTGCAGGTCAGCCCTTCGTAAGCCTTTGCCTGAAAGACATAGCCCCACATCCTCTGGTTGCCTGCCCTGCGTTCCGCTTGCTGGATCGCGGCGGCGGTGCGGGTCAGCTGGTCCCATGTCTCCGGCGGTTGATATCCGTACTTCGCCAGCAGGTCCTTGCGATAATAGAGGACGCCTGCATCGATATACCACGGCACGGCAACCAGCTTGCCGTTCACCCGGTTGTTCGCGCCTAGGGCCGGAAACATCCGGTCCACCCGTTTGCCCAGCGGTGCTTCGAGATCGGCGAGGTGCGATTCCAGCATTCCGGCCCAGACAACGTCGATCTGCAGCACGTCGATGTCCGCCGATTGCGACGACAGCAACTGGACGTAGAGCTGGAAGCGGTCGCTCGACGAATTGGGCGTGTTGACGATCTCTACCGTGTTGCCGGTTTTTGCCGCCCATTCCTGCGCGGCGTCGCGGCACAGTTCCAGTTCGATGCCCAATGCACCGCAGGCAATCGCGACATGCGCGCCATCATCCTGCGCGCGGGCAGGGCCGAGCGCCAGCATTGCCAGCAATGCAACGCCGAACAGGCGCAGGTGATGGATGCATGCAGAAACGGCCATCAAGCTGCGGCTTGTGCCGCCCGCTCTTCCTGCGTTTCGAAACCGACCCGCGCAAACGATGCGAACAGGCTGTCGATCCAGTGGACGATGTCAAAAGTCTCGACGTCGGCACGCATCCGCTTCATGCGGCCCGATGCTTCCATGTCGTCCATTGCCAACGCCTCGTCCAAAGCGCGGTCAAGGTCGCGGTGGCCGTAGGGGTTGGTATAGATCGCCTCTGGCAGTTCGACCGCGCAGCCGGCGAATTCGGACAGGATCAGCTTGCCCGGCGCACCGTTCTTGGCCGCGACGAATTCCTTGGCGACAAGGTTGAGGCCGTCGCGCAACGGCGTCGTGATGCAGGTGTCGGCGGCCTTGTAGTAACTCATCAACCGGTCGAACGGGATCGCGTTGGAATAGAGCACGATGGGCGTCCAGCCGAGATTGGAATAGAGCCCGTTCACCCGTCCAACGAGCTGCTCGATTTCCTTCTGCGTCTCGTCATAGATTGCCATGCCGCTGGCCGCGCGCACCGAAACGCACAGCATCTTGATCTTGCCGCGCAAGTCGGGCCTGCGGTCGATCAGGCGTTCGAAACCCTTCAGCGCCTCGATCGTGCCCTTGGTATAGTCGGTCCGGCCAACCGCCACGATCAGCTTGCGCCCGTCCATACGGCTGAGAATACGGTCTTCGAGGTCCGACGTGTCCTGCTTGTCGAGAATCTCGTCGATCAGGTGGACGTCTGCCCCCACGGGCGAGCTGTCGATGGCGATTTCGCGATTTCCCAGCTTCAGCGTGCGCGGCATCTGCGGTTCGGACAGGGCCTGCCCCGGCACGTTGAGGTGCACCGGCGTATCGACGACTTCGCTGATTTCCGCGCCGGTCAGCCCGCGAGCGACATCGGCAAAGTTCTTGGCATAGCGCGGGATGTGAAAGCCCACGAGATCGCAGTCGAGCAGCGAGCCGAGAATTTCCGCGCGCCAGGGCAGCACGTTGAACACGTCCTGCGAAGGAAACGGCGTGTGGTGATAGAACGCGATTTTCACGTCGGGCCGGATCTGGCGCAGGTAATGCGGCACCAGCCACAGGTTGTAGTCGTGGATCCAGACCAGCGCGCCTTCGTCGGCCTGTTCCGCCGCGGCTTCTGCGAAAAGGCGGTTCACTTCGTGGAACGTGCGCCAGTCGACGTTGTCGTAGCTGAACAGCCACGGGAAGCTGTGCAGCACCGGCCAGAACGCTTCTTTCGAAGTGACGTGATAGAAGCTCGACGACTGTTCTTTCGTCAGCGGCAGGCGGCGGACGTGGAAGCCGCCGTTTTCGTCATCGATGTGGATCACCCGCTCGAAATCGGGATCGCCCTCTTCGTGTTCTTTCCACGCGACCCATGCGCCGCGCCCCGGTTCCAGCCGCTTGAAAAAGGCCTTCAGCGTCGGGACGATGCCGTTCGGGCTCTTGTTCGCGCGGAAGACGGTTTTGCCGTTCTCCTCGAACTCTTCGTAGGGCTGGCGGTGATAGACGATGACCAGCGACGATTTGTCGGGCGATGACTTGTTCATGTCCGGTTGCCCCTCCTGTCGGTTATTTTTGCGTAAGGTCGAAATGGTGGATGGCTTCCAGCACGCCGGCACAGCCATGTCCGGTGGCGCGATAGATGTGCGGGGCTTCCGGCAGTGCGGCGAGCAGGCGGCTTTCCGAATTGCCGACGGCAACCGCGTTCAATCCGCAGTCCAGCATCGACAGGTCGTTCATCGTGTCGCCCGCGGCCAGCACCTTGGCTTCGGGCAGTGACAGCGCCTGCACCATGCGGCGCAGCGTCGGCCCCTTGGCGATCCCCTTGGGCAGAACATCGAGGTAAAGGTCCGCACTGGTGAGGCAGTCGAAGCCTGCATCCTCGATCTTGCGGACGGTGGATTCCTGCAACTGGTCGGGCTTGTAGTAATAACTGACGCGGTGGCGGAAGGGGGTCGGCTGCAGTTCGATGCCCGGTTCGTCCTTCAGCATCGCGACCACGCGTTCGTTCGCATCGCCCCACTTCGCCTCGATCTCCGCTTCCAGAGCGGTGACGGGCATGAAGTCTTCCGCCACGTCATAGACCGAGGTGCCGACATCGCCCACGATGTAGCGCGGCGTCGGCATGCCCGGCTGCGCGATCAGTTCGCGGATGAAATCGACATCGCGCCCTGTCACGAAGACGAGCAGGACATCGTCGCGCGCCTCGATCGTTTCATAGAGCACGCGGCGCTCTTCGTCAGAGCCGCCGAGGAATGTGCCGTCAAGGTCGGTGGCCAGCACCAGTCCATAGTCCTGTCCCGCCTGAACGGGCGTGTTGCGGTCCATCATCGTCGACATGCTCATCAGGCGGCCTTCCCCGTTTTGCGCGAACGGCGCAGTCGCTGGCGGAATGCCGCGCCCACGGCGACGCGCGGGCTGGCGCGTCCGGCCACGAGGTCTGCCGCCGCTTCGACCAGCGGGACATCGACGCCCAGTTCGTCGGCACGTGCGACCAGCGCCTCCACATTGGCGGCGCCCTCGTGCGTTTCGTCGCCCTCGTCCTCGCTGCTGGCAAGGCGATAGCCCATCGAATAGTTGCGCGATTGCGGATCGGTGCAGGTCAGCGCGAAATCGCCGAAGCCTGCAGGGCCGAGCAGGGTCAGCGGATCGCCGCCCACGGCATCGACGAATGCGGCGGCCTCGCGGATCGCCTCGCTCATCAGTGCGGCGCGCGAATTGGCGCCGGCGTCCAGCCCGTCTGATGCGCCGCACAGGATGGCGGCAACGTTCTTGAAAACGCCGGCGACCTGCACCCCGCGAATATCCTTGCAAGGGGAAAGAACGAAAGTCTCGCTCGACAGGCGCGAACAGATGCGCGCCGCGACATCGGCGGGGCCGGATACCGAAACGATGGTCTGCAGCCCTTCGGCCACTTCCTCCGCGAAGCTGGGGCCGGACAGCATCAGCACCGGCGCGCCGTTGCGGATCTTTGCGATCCGTTCACACAGGAACGTGCCGTCGCTGGCCAGTCCCTTGGCGCAGACGATGAAGGGCGTATGGCGCGAAACGTGTTCGTGCGCGGCGATCGCCTGCGCCTCTACCGCGCTGCTGGGGCCGGCAAGGAACACTGCATCGGCACCGGCGACCGTTGCAAGGATCGTGTCGCCCACGGCAAGTGTCGATGGAAAGGGATGACCGGGCAGGCGCCGGGCATTGGCGCGATCGGCGCGCATGCGCTCTGCATGTTCGGCGTTGCGAGCGTGCAGGCGGACCGCGTGACCGCCGCGCGCCAGCGCAATTGCGATCGCGGTGCCCCAGGCCCCGGCGCCAAGTACAGCGACGGAGGTTTCTGCCCGCCCGCTGTAAGCATGAAGTCTATTTTGCGAACTGGTTGTCTTGTTATCTTTCAACAGTCTTCCGTCGCTTAGTTAAAACAGTACAGCGAAATAAAGCCGGAAACTGCATGTAGAAGTGAAACGTTTTATATTTTATATTTCACTTTAAAGGCGTTTTGCATGAGGCTTTATTGCCTATAAATTACAAACACCCTCTGTCCCGTTGGTGATATTGTTTATCGTAATATGCCTTGAATATCAAGGTGCATGGTCCGAACTCTCGTGATAGCCTTCGAATCCGCTTGTGGGAGAGCGATGTGGTGCAAGGCTTGAAAATTCACCCGGGCGGCAGGGGAACATCCGTCGCTCGCAACGCTTTCATCATCTGGCGAGAGTAGCGAATGAACCTTGAAACCGGCATTACCCCACCGGCGCCTTCCCCCACCCTGTCAGCAGAGGAAACCGGCATCGTGCCCCACGGCATGACCCGAACACCCGGTGCGAGTGACTGGCCATGGTGGCGCGGCGCGGTCATCTATCAGGTCTATCCGCGCAGCTTTGCCGACAGCACGGGCAGCGGGATCGGTGATCTTGTCGGCGTGGCAGAGCGGCTGGAATATATCGCCTCGCTCAACGTCGACGCAGTGTGGCTATCGCCGTTCTACACCTCGCCGATGAAGGATTTTGGTTACGATGTCGCCGATTATTGCGATGTCGACCCGATGTTCGGCACGCTCGCCGATTTCGACGCGATGCTGGAAAAGGCGCATTCGCTGGGCCTGAAGGTGCTGGTGGACCAAGTCTATTCCCATACTTCCGACCAGCACGCGTGGTTCGCCGAAAGCCGGTCCAGCCGCACCAACCCGAAGGCCGACTGGTACGTCTGGGCCGAGGCGAAGGCCGACGGGACGCCGCCCAACAACTGGCAATCGATGTTCGGCGGCGGCGCGTGGAAGTGGGACCCTGTCCGTGCCCAGTATTACATGCACAATTTCCTCGAAAGCCAGCCACAGCTGAACCTGCACAATCCGCAAGTGCAGCAGGCCTTGCTGGACGTGGCGCAATTCTGGCTGGATCGCGGTGTCGACGGGTTCCGCATCGATGCGCTGAACTTCGCGATGCATGATCCGCAATTGCGCGACAATCCGCCGGCTGCGCTGTTCGACAAGACGCTGGTGCGTCCCTTCGATTTCCAGCACCACACCTACAGCCAGTTTCACAAGGACACGCCAAGGTTCCTCGAAAAGCTGCGCAAGCTGACCGACCGGTACGACGGTATCTTCACGCTGGCCGAAGTCTGCGCCGACGATGGAAATGTCGCGATCAAGCGCTTTATCAAGGGGACGACCCGGATGAACAGCGCCTATGGCTTCGACTTTCTCTATGCCCCGCAGCTGACGCCGCAGTTTGTCCATGACGTCATGACGCACTGGCCGGACGAGCCGGGCATGGGCTGGCCCAGCTGGGCGTTCGAAAACCACGATGCGCCGCGTGCGGTGTCGCGCTGGTGTGCGCCCGAACACAAGGACGCCTTTGCCAAAGTGAAGCTGGCCCTGCTGGTCGCGCTGCGCGGAACGGTCATCGCCTTTCAGGGCGAGGAACTGGGGCTTGAGCAGGACGATATCCCGTACGAGATGCTGAAAGACCCCGAGGCGATCAACAACTGGCCGCGCACCCTGTCGCGCGATGGCGTGCGCACGCCGATCCCGTGGGACGAGAGCGCGAACGGCGGTTTCTCTACCGGAGAGCCATGGCTGCCGCTGGGAGAGGCCAATGCCGGGCGCGCGGTTTCGCTGCAGGAAGGGGATCCGGGCTCGACGCTCAATATCGCGCGGGCGATGTTCGGCCTGCGCCAGCATTTCCCGGCCCTGCGGCTGGGCGGTATCGAGAATTGCCAGTTCGACGGCGACCTCCTCGTGCTGGATCGCGTGTTCGAGGCGCAACGCATCCGCTGCCTGTTCAACCTTGGCCCGGGCGAGCGGCCGTTTCAGGACACGAGCGAGAATACCGTCCTGATTGCGGCCATCGGCGGGGCATCGCGCGAACAGCTGCCCGGCTTTTCCGCCCTGTTCTGGGAATGCGCCTGGTAACGGCTGCACCCTGTCGCTGGGGTTGTGACGAACGGGCTGGTTCTCGGCCGGAAATCAACTTATCGGGCACATGATGCGCAACCCCGCGCAAGTCGGGAACCGGACGTGCCAAGCCAGACCTCGCCAGTCGACCTGACCCTTGCCCTGCCGATGCTGGCCGGTGTCGCATCGGGCTTGCTGATCGGGATCGAAAGGGGCTGGCGCCAGCGCGAACAGGCCAGCGGCACGCGCGTTGCCGGTATCCGCACCTTCACCCTGATCGGCGGCATGGGGGCGCTGTTGTCGATGGTGGCGCGGCTGGTCTCGCCGATCATGGCGGCGGTCCTGCTGGCCGGAATGGTCACGCTGCTCGTCGGTGCTTTTCTTCGGCGCGGAGGTGAAAACGACATCCGCGATGCGACGACGATGGTCGTCTCGCTTCTTACGCTGGCGCTCGGCCTTCTGGCGGGGGCGGGGTACATGGCGTTTGCGGTTGCCGGGGCCGCGGTGACGACATTCGTGCTGGCCCTGCGGCGGCAGCTGCACGGGCTGGTGAACCGCCTGACATCGGAAGAGCTTCAGGCGATTGCGCGTTACGCGGTGCTGGCGCTTGCCGTGCTGCCGTTCCTGCCGAATGCGCAATACGGCCCCTATGACGCGTGGAACCCGTTCCGGCTGTGGCTGGTCGTGCTGCTGATCACCGGCTTTTCCATCGCGGGATATATCGCCAACCGCGTCGTCGGTGAACGCAAGGGCACGATCGCGACGGCGCTGATCGGCGGTGCCTATTCATCGACAGCCGTCACCGCTTCCCTGTCGACGCGGCTGAAGGCCGGGGAATCCGGCCCGTTCGCCACCGGCATCGCGCTGGCCAGCGCCGTCATGTACGTTCGAGTGTTGTTGTTGAGCTTCGTCATCGCACCGGTGGTGACACTGCCGCTGGCCAGCCTGATCGGCCCGCCCGCCCTCGTCGCCTTTGCCGCCGTATTCGTGACGTGGCGGCGGGAGACGACAGGCAGCGGCGGGGCGGGCAAGCTGGACAGGAAGCCTTTCGAGCTGCTGCCCGCGCTGGTCTTCCTGCTGGCGGTCGCCGGTGCCTCGCTGCTGGTCGCATGGGCGCAAGTCGAATTCGGGGAGGCGGGCGGCGCCCTGTCGCTGTTCATCGCGGGCAGTTTCGATGTGGATGCGGCCATCGTCGCCTTTTCGTCCCTGCCAGAAGGGGCGGTGGGCGCGGACATGGCGGCACTGGCGCTCGCCGGAACGGTTGCCGTCAACATGAGCTTCAAGACCGCCATCGTCATTGCCGAAGCGGGCTGGCGGGCGGGGCGCAGCGCGGCGCTGGCGCTGATGTCCAGCATTGCATTGCTGGCCGCGATGATCGCGTGGGATCTCGTGGCGCTGTTTACCTGACGGTCAGCCCGGTTTTGGTCCGTTCGATCCGGGCCTTACCGCTTCGTTGTAGGAATCGAGGATCTCGCTCATCCGGCGCAGGGCATCGCGCCGCTTTTCCTCGCTGCGGATATTGGTCAGCCGTTTCTTGAGCGCCGTGGCGAAGGCGGCATAGTCGTTCTGCCAGTCGGCCCCGATCGCCTGCTGGATATCGGTTCTGCCCGTCGCCAGCCGCTTGGCCTTCGCACCGGCGGCAAGGCCGTAGGTTTCGCCGATCGCGGGAATGCGGACGTGGGCATCCGGCACCTTTCGCTGCAGTTCGCGGCGCAGCGCCTCCGTCCCCTCCGGCTCCCCGTGATCTAGGAAGACGGTGCCGGAAACAGGCATGCGCGCCCCGATCCAGTCCACCAGCCCGCCCTGATCGGCATGTGCGGAATAGTGATCGATGCGGCGGATCTGCGCGCGCACGCGCACGTCCGTTCCGGAAATCCGCACGGTCTTCGCCCCTTCCAGAATCACGCGGCCCAGCGAACCGCGCGCCTGAAAGCCCACGAACAGCACGGTGGAATCGGGCCGGTGCAGGTTGTGCATCAGGTGGTGGCGGATGCGTCCGCCCTCGCACATGCCGGATGCCGCCATGATGATCGCGCCGGACACGGAATTAAGCCGGATGGATTCGGAAACGTCGCCGGTAAAGTGGAACGAGGAATGGGCAAAGATGTCCCATCCGCCCGTATCCTCCAGCTCAGCCGAATAGCGGGAGAATACGCCGGTCACTTTCGACGCCAGCGGCGAATCTATGAAGACCGGCACGTCGGGCACCTCGCCTTCGCGCAGCAGGAAGGCGAGATCGAGCATCAGTTCCTGCGTACGTTCCAGCGCGAAGACGGGGATGATCAGGTTGCCGCCGCGCGCAAGGGCGGCGCGGACCTCTGTGCCGAGCAGCTTGCGGCGCTGCTCTATGGTCACGTCCTCGCGCTCGCGCCCGCCGTATGTCGATTCGCAGACCAGATGGTCGAAACCTGACGGGCCTTCGGGATCGGACAGGAACGCCTTGTTCTCCGGCCCCAGATCGCCCGAACACATCAGCTTCACGCCGCCCGCCACCAGTTCGACCGAAGCGGCGCCAAGAATGTGTCCCGCATTCCACAGCCTTGCCCGAATGCCCCCGGCCGGTTCGAACCACTCCTCCAGCCCGACCTTGCGGCACAGGCGCCACGCGGCCAGCGCGTCCGCCTCTGTATAGGCAGGGGCGAACGCTTTCTCTCCCGCCCGGTCGCGTCTGCGGTTGCGGCGCTGGGTGTCGGCTTCCTGTATTCGCCCCGCATCGGCCAGCATGTATTCCAGCAGGTCTGCCGTCTGTCCGGTGCACCAGATCACGCCGTCGAACCCTTGCGCCACCAGCTTGGGCAGCAGACCGCTGTGATCAATATGCGCATGGGTCAGCACCACGGCGGGAATGCGGGAGGGATCGAAGGCAAAGGCCCCGTTGTTGAGCGTTTCCAGCGTGCGCGACCCCTGGAACATGCCGCAATCGACAAGCAGGGATTGCCCGCCATGTGCAAATTCCATGCAGGATCCGGTCACGGTCTGCGCCGCGCCGTGGAAGGTGAGGGTAAGCGGGTGTTCTGTCATTGGATTAACCGCCCGCTGCCTGCCGCGCCCACGCGACGATGGAACCGGTTGGCATCGCACCTAATTGCCGCGCGATCTCGCGGCCTTTTGCAAACAGGATCATCGTGGGGATCGACCGGATGCCATAGCGTCCCGCGATCGCCTGCTCGGCTTCGGTATCGAGCTTGCCCAGCCGCATCGCCGGTTCCAGCTGCGTGGCTGCCGAGGCAAAGGCAGGTGCCATCTGGCGGCATGGGCCGCACCACGACGCCCAGAAATCGACAAGCAGCGGTATGCCCGACCGTGCGGCATGGGCATCGAAGTTCGCCGCAGTCAGCGTCAGCGGCTGGCCGGTGAACAGCGGCGATGCGCACTTGCCGCACTTGCCTTCAGCAGGCGGGCGACCGGTCGGCAACCGGTTCAGCGTGTTGCAGGCGGGGCAGGCGACGATCGTTCCGGTTTGCGATGCCATCGCGGCGAAATCCTTTCCTTATGGGACCAGCACGGCGGCCCCGTTGAGCCTGCCGTTGCGCAAATCGTCCAGCGCCTCGTTCGCCTTTACCAGCGGATAGGGCGTGGTGCTGGTGCGGACGGGAATATCGGCGATCAGCGCGAAGAATTCATCTCCGTCCGCCCGTGTCAGGTTGGCGACCGAACGGATCGAGCGTTCTTCCCACAAGTCGCGATAGGGGAAGGCGGAAATGTCGCTCATGTGGATGCCGGCGCAGATGACGGTGCCGCCCTTGCGCACCGCGCGCAGCGCTGCTGGCACCAGCGCGCCGACGGGCGCGAATATGATCGCGGCATCCAGCGGCGCGGGCGATGGCTTGTCTGATCCGCCGGCCCACGCGCATCCCAGCATGCGCGCGAAGTCTTGCGCGGCAGTATCGCCCGGACTGGTGAAGGCGAACACTTCGCGCCGCTGCCACGTTGCGATCTGGGCCAGGATGTGCGCCGCCGCGCCGAAGCCGTAGAACCCGATCCGCTGCGCCTTTCCAGCCATTCGCAAGGCGCGATATCCGATCAGCCCTGCGCAAAGCAGCGGTGTTGCCTCGACATCGCCGAAACGGTCGGGGATGGCGAAGCAGAACCGCTCGTCCGCGACGACATGGGTGGCAAAGCCGCCGTCGCGGGTGAATCCGGTGAACTGCGGTTCGTCGCACAGGTTTTCCGCGTGATCCCGGCACCATGCGCAATGCCCGCACGTGTGCCCCAGCCAAGGCACGCCGACCCGTGTGCCGGTTGCGAACCGGCCAGCGCCTTTGCCCTGTTCGACGATGCGGCCCACGATTTCATGCCCCGGTACGATGGGCAGCGATCCGTGGATGTCGCCGTCGACGACGTGCAGGTCGGTGCGGCAGATGCCGCAGGCGGCGACCGCGATCAGCACTTCGCCCTTGCCGGGATGCGGCATGTCCCGCTCTACCGGGCGTAACGGCGTGCCGGGCCGGTCCAGTTGCATCGCTGTCATCGACGGCATGGCAAAGCCCCGGATCTCTCCATTGGCGACAGGGCAAAGAGTGATCCTTGCCGCCTTCATCAGTCAAGACAATGCCCGACGGTGCAGCCGAAGTCTTTGACTTCCGGCAAATGCGGGTTGCCTACAGGCTTGCATAGCGGAGCACAAAAAAGGGGGCCGGATCGCTCCGGCCCCCCGCAATGCCCGGCAGAGCGGGCAGGTGGAATGCTTACATTCCCGAACCCGGACCGTACGTGATTTCCACGCGGCGGTTCTGCAGTTCGCGAACACCGTCGGCAGTCGGCACGCGCGGATTGGCTTCGCCGAACGCCTCGCTCGTGATCGCCGCTTCCGGAATGCTCCGTGCGGTCAGGTACGACGTGACCGAGCCGTTGCGACGTTCGGACAGGCCCATGTTGTAGGTCGTCGAACCCGAACGGTCGGTATAGCCGGCCAGCATGATCGGAACGCTGTCGCAATCGGCATAGGCCGTGATCGCGCTGTCGAGGATGCTTGCCGCTTCCGGCG
>NZ_LRSE01000015.1 GCF_001634625.1 Croceicoccus bisphenolivorans
CGAGTTGTGCCAAATGTTCTGACGACGGACACCCCAACTCGCTTTCGAGCCGGTCACGCGGGGATATCAGAGACTGCTGGGCACGATTGAGAACGGCTTCAGCTTTATGATTATCTGCCTCCAGAAGCGCATCTTGGTAGGCATCTTCAAGTTGCGCCCGATTTGCTCGGGGCGTCACATCCAATAGTGCGAAGGCATTTTTCGTTAAGTCAAACGCCGCCACCCCATTGCACTCCATACTTCATGTCGGAAAATTAGACCAAAGAAAGCTGACTAAGCAGTTCCTGTGGTTAAGAAAAGTTTAGCCGGCTGTCCCCCAATGCGTTACTTGGCATAAAGCATGGCGGCGGCCAGGAGGCAACGTTGAGAGTAAACTTACCAGCGCCGGATTTACATCCCGTTGCGAGCCCGAGTGCGCAGTCAAATTTCCAACCGCGCCCGTGACGCGCATTGGCGAATGTGGCAGCGAAACCCCTAATGCTTGGACGATCCCGCACATACCGGCCCAGCCTTTGGGCACGCCTTTTCTTGTCGGAGAATTGGAAGCTGGTCCTCAGCCCCGCTTTCCAGGATCGGCTTAGACTGAAATCGACTGGCCAGGACGAAATCCCGTGCCTTGGGGTCACCTCTGTTTCGTCAACCAAGGCCCTGCTTTGGCACACGGTCGAAATCCGGTCGAAGGGCCGTATCGATGCCCTGTCCGGCCTGACCGCCAAGGCAGCTCAGACTTTACGCGACGACTTGCTGGCTTTCGTGAACCAGCACCTCGCGGATCTCATCGATTCCGACAAGGAACGCCTGCGCGAGGTCGATAGCAAAATTCGCGCGATCACCGACAGCAACAGGCAATATCTTGCTCATGCCGACGTCAGCCGGGCGATTGCAAGCGTCCCAGGGAATGCGTCACTGGCATTGGCGCACCCCTTGTTCGATGCAGCTCTTATCCCGGATGCGCTCAGGGCCTATCTGCCAACCTCATTTGAGATGCTCACCGATCCGGGCGTTCGTAGCCGTTACAACGAAAACTTCGTTGTGCACGAGATGCGAAAGTTCGAGGGATTCTTCGCCGACCTTGGCGGATTTTCACTCTCCCAGGAACAGCGCGAGGCGTGCATCCGCCTGGAAGACAACAACCTGCTCGTTGCATCCGCCGGATCAGGCAAGTCTGCCACTATGGTCGGGAAAGTGGCCTATGTCCTCGAGAAGGGGCTCTACGATCCGAGCGAGATCCTCGTTCTCGCTTTCAACAAGAGCGCCGCTGATGAGCTGAAGGAACGGATCGCCAGACAGCTGACTGTCGAAGAGGAAACGCTGGAATGCCGGGTGACTACGTTTCATGCGCTCGGCCGGGGCATCATTGAAGAAACGGAAGGCCGACCACCGCAGCTGGCCAACTGGGTCGAGCATCCCGCCGGTGAAGCCCGTGTGATCGACAAAATCATACGCGAGCTGATGGAGGCAAACGAAGAGTTTCGTCGACTATGGATCGACCTCCTCTCCATTTTGCCGAAGGCTGACATCCCGGCGGAGGTCTTTGACTCGGAGGCGGATTACAATCGCTACATCGCCGATCGCAACGACAAGGGCGGCAGCACCATCGGCACGCTCGTCGAGGATCTATACGTCAAATCCCTGCAGGAGCAGCGGATCGCGAACTGGCTTTGGGTTCATTCGGTCGCGTTCGAATATGAGAAGCAAATTTCATTCGAAGAGGAGGATGGGAGCCGGCGATTTGTCCAGCCTGACTTCCACTACCCCCTGACCGACACGTTCCACGAGCATTTCGCAATCAACGCGGATGGTTCCTCGCCCTTTGCGAACTACGCTGAGCACACCAAGGGCAAACGCGCCGGTTACAAGCGCGAAGAATTGGATTTCTTCGAGACAACCTCGGCACAGGCGCGCGATGGAACGCTGTTGCCGCATCTTGAGGCAGAGCTGGTCAAACGCGAAATTCTGCTGACCGAGAAGAGTGTCGACGAAATCCTCAAGGCGATCGAGCCGGTGGTGATCACGCACTACCAGAAGCTGATCGGCGTGTGCATCAAGCATATCCGGGCTAGCCAGCTTACGCTGGAGATGCTGCTCGAGCGGGCCAAGTCCCTCCATGACAAACCCCGGGCGCAGCATTTCGCGCGTGCGGTCTGGCTGATCACCGAAGCCTATTCACGCAAGCTCGACGAGGCGAAGCGTATCGACTTCGATTCGATGATCGGCGACGCGGTGCGCCTCGTCGAGACAGGACGCTATCAGAGCCCGTACTCACTGATCCTAGTGGACGAGTTTCAGGACATTTCGGACCCGAGGGCCAATCTGATCAAGGCGCTCAAACACCAGAAGCCCTTCACGAAGGTTTTTGCTGTCGGAGACGATTGGCAGTCGATCTACCGCTTTGCCGGTTCGGACATTACGATCTTCACCCAGTTCGAGGCGAACTTTGGCGCTTGCTGGCAAGGTCGGCTCGAACAGACCTACCGCTGCAACCAGCTGCTCGCCGACACCGCAGCAGGCTTCGTCCAGCGTAATCCAGAGCAGATCAAGAAGACAGTGCGGTCGACGCGCGCCGCCATACCGCGATCAATCCGAGTCATTCCTGTAAGCGTCGAGTGGCGGAAACCGAGCTTTCCAAAAGCCTGTTTCCAGCTGCTCGATCGCCTGAACACATTCCTTGAAGGTATTGCGGGCCAATGGCGGCGTGAGGCAGGGCAAAAGCTGAAGGTGTTGGTGTTGTGGCGTTACAACCTGTTGGATCCATTTCACGGTCGGCACCCCGAATTTTCGGCAATCGAGGTCACCGGCCTGTCGTTTCATCGCTCCAAGGGCCTGGAGGCCGACTACACGATCCTGCTTGATGTCAGCGAAGGGGACTACGGCGTTCCAAGCCGGATCGAAGACGACGAGCTGCTCAATCTCGTCATCCCGCGTCCGGAGACGTTTGCCTATGCGGAAGAGCGCCGGCTCTTCTATGTCGCACTCACCCGCGCCAGCAGAGGGGCGTTCATCCTCTGCAACAGACGCAAGCCCTCACGCTACATTCGCGAGCTTTGCGAGATCGCCGGCAACGAAGTCCGGTTTGAAACCATCGATGGCAAGGAACTCGATCAGTGTCCCAGTTGCCTGGTCGGCGAGTTGGTTGAACGTAAAGGACGGAACGACACGACCTTTTACGGCTGCAATCAATTCCCCGAGTGCCGCCACACACAGCAGACAGCTCCGGCCTTGGCAAAGAGTGCTTGATCCATTGACAGGCCTGCGAGCGAAGCGTGCTCTAGGCCTCCTGGATGTCCCAATTCTCGTAGAGGATTTCGAGCAGTTGCTGCTGACGATCCTCTACAACCTTTGGGGTCCATTTCTTCTGCTTCATGACCTGGCTTGTTAGGGCATATGAGGATACATTTTTGGTTCCTGAGAAGTATATCTCGCATTTTGGGCCGAATTCGTAATTCTGCGCAGCCGAATTCTTCTTCTTATTAAGTGGAACGAGATTTGCGAGACGATGTACCCACTCCTTGCGTTCGGCTGGATCAGGCCACCATGTCCTCCACTCGCTGTCAGCTGGCACCGTCTGCGGGAGAACGTGCTCAATCGTGAGGACTGAGGGATCATAGGTTGCGGCCCCGTCAGAGATGAAGGAATCCAGGCGAAGGATCAGGTAATTGCGGCGCCGTGGCGTCAAATCATAAATGTCGCCGTCGAGTGCGTCGCGAGATGCTTCGTGATCCTCGTCGGTAAACTCGAATTGCGACATATCGTCTGGCTCTGCGCCTGACTGGATATCGCTGATGAGTTGCGCATAGACCTCGATGCGATCATTCACATTCCAGCGGCAAATGTGCATGTACGCGGCCAAACGCTCGAGCAATTCAAAGAAGCGCACGACCCGTTTGGGCTTGTTTCGCTGCTCCTTAAGATACAGCATTGCGGGCGGGATCCAGTCAGAATTGTCGATCCGCTGAAGCCATTTTATGTAATAATTGACATCCTCTGCATGAGACGTCGCTGAATACGAGGCATTGCGGATCGCATCCAAAGCATCTGAGAAAGGCTCGAGCACGTCATCGATGAAAATTTTGGGGTCCGGATTCTTCGGAAGGACGTGTGCACGGAACTCTTCAAGCAATATTCGCTTAGCCTTCTCCTTGGCGTAAATCATACGAATATATGTAAACAGGTCACGAAATCCGTCGCGTGTGAGCTCGACCTCCATCTCTTCCCATTTATCGTTATAAATTTGGCGATCATTCTCGCTTTTCAGCTTACCAATCGTGTCTGCCTTGATGATATCGGTCGGCTGAAGGTCGAGGCCACGGCTATTCATCACCGAGAATACGCGGAAAGCCGATTCCTGGCTGGCCGTCGAGACGGCAACCAGATAGCACCGCGTCAAAAGAAAGGTGACGAAAGCGCGCAACTTCTCTGGCGTCGGCAAGGCGTCGGCAACTGCCTGAACAAAATGCTTAGCGTTTGCCCGGATGTTGACCTGTGACTCGTTGTCCAGCGACGAAGGGTCGAGATCTATCAGAGCATCGAGCTTCAGACTCTGGATGTATTTGGCGAAGAAGGCTCTATCGCGCTCACGCAAGGACAGTCGGGGTTTAGGCAGGATTCCTTCCATCTTCTTGCCCGGCTCGAGGATGTACGGGCGGAGCTCCTCCTTGTCCTCACCATCGTTTGCGCAGGCCATTGCTGCCAGCAGAATTGTGAGTGTCGTTAAGCGCTGTTGTCCGTCGATGACCTGCGAATAAGCGCTATCCTCTGATTTGATCAGCACGATACTGCCAAGAAAGTAGCCTTCTTCCTCTTCAGCCCGAAAGAAGGTGATCAGGTCATCAAAGAGTTCGGCGGCCTGATCGGGAGTCCAGGCGTAAGGTCGCTGATAAGAAGGGATGACATATTCAAAATCGGACGAGAAAATCTTGGAAAGAGGATATTCGGCGCCACTAATCTTCTTCGACACGATCGTCTCCCTGCTGACAGGGCGAAAGTGCAGGTCGAGTCCGGACCTGTCAATCGGGCCCCACGGCAGGGAGGCCGGAACGTCGGACCTCAGGACTCAATATGCCTTGCGAGCGCAATACGAGAATTGCGCATAACGAAGGCATTGAACCAAAACGTTATCCCGCATTTCCCCGAAAATTGAAAATGCGGGATAAAAACATCTGCTTCAGGACATGAGCGGTTACCCAAGCCTGGTTGCGATCCAACCATCAATGTCCTCCTGAGCCCAAGCGACTGCGTATCCGCCAAGTTGTATGGGCTTCGGGAATTTCCCCTCCGCCATCCAGCGATAGATCGTCGATCGGCCAAGGCCTACGCGGTATTGCACTTCCTTGAGCCGGATGAGGCGTGTCACACGCCTCGGCTCTGGCATCACCTGCTGCTCCGCCTCAGTCATGGCGACCTCCCAACGTGGCAGCATAGATGTCGCCGAGCAGTGCATCTTTGCGCTCCAATTCGTCGATGTGATCGGCAAGAAGTCGTGCCACGCGATGCGCAGTGCCCTTGGCCCACCGCGGCTTCACGTCGTGCACCTGGTTCCCAAGAACGCGTTCGAGGGCCGCTGGCAGCTCGCAGATGAGTTCCTCGAAGAATTGGGCGATGTCGGTCTGAAGCCAGCGGGTCGCCTGGTCGCCGCCGGCACCCAAGAACAGCAGCAGGTGCGCATGCGGCGCCATGCCCGATGAGGCCAGGATACGCAGTGCTTCGCCAAGGCTCGGGCTTCTCTCGCCGCACAGCGTCCGGCGTAGCGCGTCTTTATGTAGGTCTGCCTCACGCGCAATTTCGCAGCGGTTGCGACCGCTCTGTTCGACGGCGGTGTGCAGAAGGTGCGCGAGGTCGCGCCGGGTCTGGCTTTCACCAAGTACGCCCATGTCGATCACTGGTGTTTCTCCTTTGTCCGGAATGATCGACTCACCGGCTATCGGATGAGGAAGGGTGTAGGAAAACGAAAAGAACATAAAAGGAACAAAGGGGAAGGCGCGAATCAGACGCTTCCCTCGATTCGCGCAGAAATCGGCCGACTTGGCGCGGATTCCGACTTCATTGGCGCGATCTTCGGCATGATTGACGCCCGAAGAGATCGAGGCAGCGCGATTGCCGGCTCGCGCTCCTCTTGATGTCGCTTTTTGCTTGGCCGGCAGGCCCCAGACGACGGTCGCGATTTCCTACAGGGGCATCGAGGGATCACGAAGAACAGACAGCGAACGGGTTGACCGCTTGCTGCTCCTTCAATCCTCGAAAGGCCTTGCCTCATGAATACCCCTCTCCAGCTTCCCCGGCGGACTCAGCTCAAGGACTACATCCTGCCCGCGCTGGTGGCGCTTGCCGGTGCTGGCGCGGCCTATGCCGGCGCCGACACCACCTTCGATCCCGCGCTCGTCAAGTTCACCGATTTTCTCGAGGGCTCGGGCGGCAAGATCATCACCGTGCTCAGCCTCGCGGGCGGCCTCATCGGCCTCGCTTCGGGTCGCTTCACGCTCGGCCAGATCGCCGTGCCGGTGGGCGTCGGCATCGGTGTCGGCACGGGCGTGCCGATCGTCACCTCGGTCGTGACCGCGGTCATCTGAACAGCGGATCCGGTCACGGCGGGAGGGCGGCAACATGGCCGACAAGTACCTCGTTCCCCAACGGCTCGACGATCCGGAGCTCATCGGCTTCTGGACCATCGACGAGTTCGCGGGGCTGTTGATCCCCTTTGCCTGGGGGATCCTGGCGCAGCACATCTTCATCGGGATCGCACTGTCCTTTGCGACCTGGTTCGTCTTGCGGAAGGCGAAATCCGGAAACGCGGGCTCGGCGCTGGTGCATGCTGCCTACTGGTACATGCCCGGGGGTTTCCTCGGGCTGAAGGCCACGCCGCCCTCCCATTGCCGCCTCCTGGCCGGCTGAGGGAGACAAGCGATGCGCGCAGAATTCGCATACGAAGAGGCCCAGAAATACCTGCGCCAGCGCAATTGGCTGGCGCTGGTCGCCGGCGGCCTCGCTGTCACCACGCTGTTCGGCGTGGGCGCGGCGGCGACCCGGGACCGGGAAGTCGTGTTGGTCCCGGTGACCAGCGAACGGCTCTCGCTCTCCAGTGCCGGACCGGATGCGCATTACCTCGAGCTCGTCACCCGCGACACCGCGCTGATGCTGCTCAACCGAAGCCCACAAGGCCTCGACTACTGGATGGCCGAGATACTGAAGCTCGCCGATCCGGCTTCCCACGGCCGCCTCAAGGCCGAGCTCGTCAAGATCGTCGACGAGCAGCGCGGCTCGGACATCTCCCAGGCCTTCGTCATCCGCAAGATGGAGGTCGACCCGGCCGCCCTCACTTCGACCGTCACCGGCACGCTCAAGACCTTCGTCGGCGCGCAGGTGATCGCCAGCAACGATCGCAGCTTCCGGTTCCGCTGGAGCCGGCATGGCCTCGCCCTCGGGCTCGTCGGCTTCGAGCAGCTGCAAGACCAAAGCCAGAAGGACTGAAGACGGCCATGAGCTATCTTACCCCAACGACCGCACTTGGTGCCGGTCTCGCCTGTTTCGGACTAGGCGTCACACGCCGTGTCGACATCGGTTTCAAGGCGCTTGGCGTCGCCCTGTGCGCCCTCGCGTTCAGCGCGTCCCCGGCCTTCGCCGACCAGTTCGTCGAAGCGGCGGACAACGCCAAGATCGACTGCGTGCTCTCGCGCGGCGAACTGACCCGCATTGCGCTGGTGGACGATGGCTTTGCCAACGTCTCGAAGATCGCCAGCGCCTATCCTTACAACGATTTCACCGTGACCCACGAGCCGGTCCGCGGCGACATCTACATTTCAGTGCCGCCCCAGTTTGCCGCCGACCGGGTCAGCTTCTTCGCCACGAGCAAGGCGGGCTACGTCTACAAGTTCGCGTGCCGGACGGCCGCCCAGGAAGCGAGCCAGATCTTCGTCACCAATCCGGCGCTGAAGACCCACGAAGCCGAAGACTGGGAGCAGACAGCAGGTCCCGATGAGGCGGCGATCCGCCTGATCGAAGCCATGGCAGGGGACGCGGTTCTTCCCGGCTTCTCCGCTCGCGCCGAACTGGGGCTCCCCCGCAAGACGGGCGGGATCGAGGTCCAGCTGGTCGCGGAATATTCCGGCGCCGAGCTCGTCGGCCAGCGCCTTGTCCTGCGCAACCTCGGCAAGGAGCCGCTCGACCTCGCAGCCGACCGTGAGGGTCCGGCCGGAACCATCGCCTTTGCTTATGGCCGCGATGCGCTGCGTCCGGGCGAGACGACCAGCGCCTTCCTTGTCTTCCGCAAGGGAGGGCTCGAGTAATGGCACACGAAACCGAACGGTCGGGCGGTGAACCTGCCGCCGACAGCAGCCAGGTGGCCGCCACTCCGGAAAGCCGGCGCGAAGTCGGACGCCGTAACCTCAATCGCCAGATCGCCCAGCGCCAGAAGGCTCTGCTCATTGGTGTTGGCGCTCTTGCCCTCGTCGGCGGCGCGACGTTCCTGTTCAGCGGCGACAAGGGCAAAGGCTCGGGTACTTCCGGCGAGGCGGTGACGATCGACACCGGCGGGCTCGTCAACCGCAACCTGTCGGAACGCGAGTTCGTCGCGACTTACGGCAACCGTGCCGATGCCCAGGACCGGGAGATCAAGGCGCTCAAGGAAGGCCAGGTCTCGCGTCCCGAGCTCGAACAGCAGCTTGCCGCGCTCAAGACCGAAAATGCGCAGATGCGCACCGACGGTCAGCACGCGATCGATGCAATCTCGGCAGAGAACGCGGCCTTGAAATCGCAGCTCGACCAGGCCTCGCGCGCGCCGGCTGCACCGGTCATGCCGCCGCCTGCCTATGGCCCTGGTGTTTCTCCGGGTACTGGCACCCCGGCACCAGGGACAAACCGGCAAGGTGCCGACGGCCCGGCAACCGACGCCAAAGTCAGCCTGATGAGCTTCGAGACCGGCGCTACCGGACCCAAGAAGCCGGGAGGCGACAGCGCGGCCCCGCAGCTCCTGCTGCAGGACAGCCCCGATTACCTGCCGCCCAACAGCTATGCGCCGGCGCGGGTCATTGTCGGTGTCGATGCCTCGACCGGCGTTGCCAGCCAGACCGATCCACTCCCGGTGGTGCTCAGGATTACCGGGCCGGCACGCTCGGTCATGCGAGGCGGCAAGGTGCTGACGACCGATATCACCGGCTGCCTCGTCAACGGCGCGGCCCGCGGCGATCTCAGCAGCGAGAAAGTCTATGTGAAGCTTGCGCGCATGACCTGTGCGCAGCCGGGCGGCCGCTATGCGATGAGCGAGGTCAAAGGCTTCATCAGCTTTGCCGGCAAGTCGGGCGTGCGTGGCCGTGTCGTCAGCCGCGAAGGCAGCCTTGTTGGCCAGGCCCTCCTCGCCGGGATCGTCGGCGGCTTTGGTCGGGGCTTTTCCGCCAATGCCAATGGCATCTTCACCGGCCAGATCGGGGCCGATGGCAAGCGTCAGGCGCTCTCGCCGACTGACATTGTCACAGGCGGCATCGGCCAGGGCGCCGGCGAGGCCGCCGACACGGTGAGCAAGTACCTCATCGAACGCGCCGAACAATACCAACCCGTCGTCGAGATGCCGACCGGCATCGAGGTCGAGATCGTCTTCCTCGACGGCGTTCACGTCAGGAGCAACACGAAATGAATTACACGGAATTCCGGCCGGGCTTCAAAGCCCGTGCCGCAACGGCGGCGCTTGCCGTCACCACAGCCTTTGCCGTCGTCAGCCTCGGTCTCGCTGCAGTGACGTCCGCGCCGGCTCA
The DNA here is from genome assembly GCF_001634625.1 of Croceicoccus bisphenolivorans. Classification (GTDB taxonomy): domain Bacteria; phylum Pseudomonadota; class Alphaproteobacteria; order Sphingomonadales; family Sphingomonadaceae; genus Croceicoccus; species Croceicoccus bisphenolivorans. Next base: position 9,741 of record NZ_LRSE01000015.1, read on the forward strand.
GGCGAGCGCCACGTCAAGCGCCGTGCGCGCCGCGCTCAAAGCGCGCCTTCCCAAGACGCCGATCGACGCGCTCACCTGCGAGGGCTTCGGCGGGCTGTGCGAAGTCGTGTCGGGGACTACGCTGTTCTACGTTGATGAGAGTGCCCGCTACCTCCTGGTCGGCCGGCTCTACGACATGGAGACGCGCCGTGATGTGACGGCAGCGCGGCTGCTCGAGCTCAACCCGGACCTCATCGCTGCCGGCGCGGCGCGCGCGGGCGGCGACAGCAAGGCGCAGCAAGACGAACCTGCGAACGCGGTCCCAACCAAGGTCGATCTCGCCAAATTGCCCGCCGATGGCGCCGTGCGCTGGGGCAATCCGGCAGGCCCCAAAGTCGTGGTCTTTTCGGACTTCCACTGCGGCTACTGCCAGCGCCTGACCGGTGAGCTCGCCAAGGCGGGCGTCCAGGTCGAGGAACGGCCGATCTCGATCTTCGGAGCCAAGAGCCGCGCGCTCTCCGAGGCCGTTCTCTGCGCGCTCGATCCGGCCGCCGCACTTCACGCCGCCTATGCCGGAGATGCGCCACAAGCGCGGCCTGGCTGCAAGCCCAAGGGCCTCGATGCGAACGAGGCTTTCGCAAAGGCGAATGGCTTCAACGGCACCCCGGTGCTGGTGCGGGCGACCGATGGCGCGGTTCTGCAGGGCTATCGCCCGGCAAGCGAGATCCGCCGCTTCCTTGGCCTCACTCCGAACAAGGGAGGCCAGTGATGGGCAGGCCCAACAGACTTTCACTCGCGCCGCTGCGTGTTGCGGCGCTCGTTGCCCTCGCTGTCGCGACCAGCGGCTGCGCGGTGCTCGGCGGCAACGTCAAGGGGAGCTTCTCGTGCCGCGCGCCGGAAGGCAATTGCGCGCCGACCTCGGTGATCGATGAAGCAGCCACCCAGGCTTCGGGCAAAGCGCCCGAAGCGATGAGGCCGCCCTCGGCACGCGTCCTGCCGCAGATATCCGAGGGACGGCTGCGCGTCGTGCTGGCGGCCTATCGCGACGACAATGGGCGGACGCATGAAGCGCGGGTCGTCGAGGTCCCGCTGCCGACGAGTGCTGCAAGCCAGTTTCAGGATCCGGCGAGCCGCCGCGAAGTCGCTCGGGCACTCGCCCGCGCGGTGAGTGCCGCGCGCCATCCCGAAAGCGCGGCGGAGCCGCCGCGCCCGATCGGTCCTCCGGCCGATCTTCCTGCCGATCCTACCACCACCGCCTTGCCGGACGTGCTCACTGCCCCCTTGCAGCACGCGCCGGCCGGGGGACCCGGGACTGCCTCCCTCCCGGCCCGGGTCCCCCAACCTGACGCACAGAAGGAGGAGCCCGCTCCTCAGGAAGGTCAAAAGCCATGACTCTCTCGCTTGCCAGGGCGCGCGACGCGCTGATGGGCTCGCTGTTCGCCGACACGGCCTCGGCCGAAAAGCCGCGCACGAGCTTTGCCCTCGACATGCTCTCGGACTGGCTCCCTTACCGGGTCTTCGACGAGAGCGCCGGGCTTTACCGCAATGCCCACTCCAAAGGTTTCATCCTCGAGGTGACGCCGCTCATCGGCGCCGATGAGCGCACCGGCGAAATCCTGGGTCAGTTCTTCTCCGAAGGGCTGCCCCAGGGAGCCTGCCTGCAGGTGCTCAATTTCGCGAGCCCGCGCATCGGGCAGGTCGTCTCACCGTGGTTCGCGCCTCGCTACGAGCAGGGCGGCGTCTACGAGGCGATCGCGCGCGAACGGATTGCCCGGTTCTACGATCTCGTCTGGGAGAGCGGTTCGGCGCATGCTCCCTTCCATGTCCGCAGCAGCCGTCTGATCGTCTCATTGGGCGTCCCCGAGAGCGCGTATGTCACCGATGCCGAACTCGCCGAATGCCGCGACGGGCTCCTGGGCCTCATCCATTCGCTGGGCCTTGAAGCCCATGCGCTGCGGCCGTCGGCGCTGATCGGGCTGATCGACGAGCTGACGTCGCCAACCACGGCCCGCGAACCCGAGCGTGAAAGCTGGAATCCGCTCGAGCAGATCGACGTCCAGGCGATCCGTAGCGACATCGAGCTCGAGGTCGAAGACGACCGCATGGTGCTGCGAACCGAGCGGTTCCGCGAGATCGGCCGCGACCGCGCTGGCCATCCCGAAGTCGGCGAATGCCTGCCCGACAGCTTCGATCTGCGCCATTTTGCCGTGCGCGCGTTTCCCGAACGCTGGGCGCCATGGGAATGCGCGCGCCTCATCGGCGACATGTTCACCGACAAGCTGCGGTTTCCCTGTCCGACCGCAACAATGCTGTGTCTGGTCTATCCCGACCAGGAAGCGGCGTCGGCGCGCGCGGGCTACAAGTTCATGCGCACCACGAGCCTCAGCCAGACCAAAAGCGCGCGTTTCCTGCCCAAGCTTGCCGACCAGTCGGCTGAGTGGCGGCATGTCCAAAACGAGCTGCAGGCCGGCAAGAAGCTGGTGAAGCTGTTCTACGGTCTCACCAGCTATTCGCCGCTCGGCCAAGGCGATGCACACGAGCGGGTGATCAAGGCGATCTTCAAGGCCGCGGGCTGGGATCTCGCTGACGAGCGCTTTCTCCAGCTCCAGGGCCTGGTCGCGGCCTTCCCCTTGAGCCTCGCCGATGGGCTGGCGGACGACATGCTTCGCCTGAAGCGCATGCGCACGATGCTCTCGACCACGGCGGCCAATATCGCGCCGATGCAGGGCGAGTATCTCGGCCGCTCCGTGCCGCATCTCCTGCTTGTCGGCCGCCGGGGCCAGCCCTTCTGGTGGTCGCCGTTCGAGAACGGAGCGGGCAACCACAACATCGCGATCTGCGGCAAGTCGGGTTCGGGCAAGTCGGTCCTGCTCCAGGAGCTTTGCGCGGCCTTGCGCGGTGCGGGCGCCAAAGTCGTCGTGATCGACGACGGCCGCTCGTTCGAGCACTCGGTCAAGCTTCAGGGCGGCCGCTTCGTCGAGTTCACGCTGGCGGCCGGCTTCTCGCTCAACCCCTTCTCGATGGTCGACGATGCCCGGGCGGCGAGCGATGAAGACTACCGGCTCGACTGCTTTGCCATGATCAAGGCGATCATTGGCCAGATGGCGCGGCACGATGACAAGCCGAGCGATACCGAGCGCGGCCTCATCGACCGGGCGGTGACGACGGTCTGGGACACGCTCGGCAGCGGCGGCAGCATCGACGATATCGCGGCCGCCCTTGGCGCGGGCGGCGGCGAGCTTGGGGCTAACCTGGCGACCGCCATCGCCCCCTACTGCCGTGGCGGCAGCTACGGCGGGTTCTTTTCAGGCAAGGCCAGCTTCGCGCTCGACGATGATTTCACCGTCTTCGAGATGAGCGACCTTGCGAGCCGCGAGGAGCTGAGGAGCGTCGTCCTCTCGGCGATCATGTTCATGACCGGCCAGGCCATGACGCGCACGTCGCGAGCAACGCGCAAGCTGCTGCTGATCGACGAAGCCTGGTCGATGCTGCGGGGCGGCTCGATGGGCGAGTTCGTCGAGACCTATGCCCGCACCGCGCGCAAATATGGCGGCGCGCTCGCGACCGCCACCCAGTCGCTCAACGACTACTACAAGTCGGACGGCGCCCGCGCCGCGCTCGAGAACAGCGACTGGATGCTGATACTCCAGCAGAAGGCCGAGACGATTGCCGATTTCCGGCAAAGCGCCCGGCTCGACATGGACGATCGTACTGAGACGCTGATCCGGTCCCTGAAGCGCTCGGGCGCGGAATATTCCGAGATCTTCATCAAGGGCCCGGAGACCGAGGCGATTGGCCGTCTGGTTCTCGATCCGCTTTCGGCGACGATCTTTTCGTCCGACCCCGACACCTACGCCGCGATCCAGGCGCTCGAGGCCCGCGGCATGCCGCTCGCCGACGCGATCCGCAAGGTTGCGGGTCTGCCGCTGGGAGAGCGCTGATGGCCTTTCACCAGACGCCCTTCGACCACATCGGCGTGTGGTCGCCGCCGCAGCGCTTGCTGCCGTTTCTGCAGGGGACTTGCTTCGTCCTCATCGAGGCCTCGCGTTTTGCCGTCACGAGCCTGCTGATCGTGCTCGGACTGCCGCTCTTTGCCTTCCTGTTCCTCGCGGGCTGGGACTTGGGGCTGCTCTTCACGCAGCTCGGCAACCTTGCCGACCATTACCGCGAAGCGAGCGCGATCCGGCGGATCGCCTTTTCGCAGGACCTCCAGGGCGTGTTCCTCGCGACCTCGCTCGGCGTGCTGCTGGCACGCGCACCGCGGTTCCTGAAGCGCCTCGAAACCGCGCTCGCTCCGGCCGCTCCCCGGGAGACCGACAATGGCTGACACGACCCTATTACAATCTTTTAATCGCCCACTGGCGCTGCGTCTGGGCGCGGTTCTCCTCGCGGTCTGCCTCCTTCTGTGGGGCGCCTGGGTCAGCCGCGAAGTGGCGCGCCCTCGCGAGCAGATCGTCACGGTTCGTCTGTCTGAAACGATTGCGCGCTTCGTCGATACCGAAGCGCGCAGCGGCAAGGCGCCCGAGGATGGGCAGGCACGAACGCTGGCTTACCTCCAGGCCGCCGAGGCCGCCGTGCGCGAGATGGGCAGCAATGGCAGGGTGGTGCTGGTCGCCGAAGCGGTATTGGCCGGCGATGTCCCCGATGCCACGGCCGAACTCGAGCAGCGCGTCGCCGCCAAGCTTGGCCGGGAGAAACGGCCATGACGGATCTTGTCGCCCGCACGCTGCGCCGGGTCCGGCGTCCGTTGCTCCTCACCGCGATTGTCGCCTTGCCATTTGCCTGGGCGCCGATTGCCGCTTTCGGCGAGGACCATGCGTTCCTCATCAATGCGAGCCCGAGCCTGCCCAACTGGGCCTTCTGGCTCGACAAGTCGGCGCCGATCGCACGTGGCAGCCTGATCTTCTTCGAGCCGCCAGCCTCGCCGCTGCTGGAGAGGCATTTCGGGAAAGGTCCGCATCTTTTCGGCAAGCGCGTGCTGGGCCTGCCGGGCGACGTGGTGAGCCACGAGGGCGCCGAGGTCCTGGTCAACGGGCGCAAGGTCGGCGCGCGCCTGGCGAAAACCCGGCTCGGGCTCAAGCTCAGCCCCGGACCCGAAGGCGTCATCCCGCAGAACTGCTACTATGTCGGCAGCGACCACCCGCGCGGCTTCGACAGCCGCTACGCTGAAGTGGGCTTGGCCTGCCGTGGCCACATTCTTGGCAGCGGGAGGGCGATCCTGTGAGGCGCGCGTTTCTCCTTCCGCTCTGCCTCGCCTGCGTCCCTGCGGCCGAGGCCCGTGACTATGGCCAGCACGGCGCAGTCTTCCCGGTGATCGAGCGCGATCTCCTCGAGCAGATCCATACGCGGCTGACCGCCATGGAAAAGTCGGGCGAGACCGCGCGGCTCAACCAGGAATTGCAACGGCGCACGGCGGCCCGGGTCAACCGGCCCGAGCCGGTCGGCGGGCTTGTCCGCGCGAGCGCCGCCCGCCGCTGGAGCTTTGATCCCACGATCACGCTCGAGACCGATATTCGAGGACCCAAGGGCGAGCTCATTCATGCCCGCGGCACGCGGGTGAACCCGCTCGACAGCGTGCCCCTGCGCGCCGAGCTCCTGTTCTTCGACGGCGATGATCCCGAGCAGCTCGCCTGGGCGCTGAGCCAGTCTAGGGCTGCGAAGCTCATCCTCACCAAAGGCGCGCCGCTCGAGCTGATGAAGGCACGGCAGCGGCGGTTCTACTTCGACCAGGGCGGCAAACTCATCCGCCACTTCGGGATCGGGGCGGTGCCGGCGCGGGTGCGCCAGCAAGGCCGCGCGCTCGAAGTCAGCGAGATCGTCCTTCCACCCCGTCAAGGAGCCCGCCCATGACACATCTTCGTCGTCTGGTAGCGGCTGCGCTCGGAGCGCTGGGCCTGATGCTGGCCAGTCCAGCCAGTGCAGATGCGGGCCCCGGCCGCTGCACCGGCAGCTTCGTCAACCCGATCACCGATATCTGCTGGTCCTGCCTGTTTCCGATCTCGGTCGGGGGACTCAAGATCTGGCCGTCGAGCCGTCCTGATCCTTCCAACCCGACCCTGCCACTGTGCCTATGCGGCTTGCGGCCCGGCATCGCCATGGGGTTCTGGGAGCCGGTTCGGCTTGCCGACGTCAGCATGAAGCCCTGGTGCTTCGTTAACCTGGGCGGGATGAAGCTCGATCCCGGCTTCGATATCGGGTTCCGCTCGATCAAGGGTCCGTCGGCGATCGGCGGGGCCAGCCAGAACTACTCGAGCTGGCACGTTCATTGGTATGCCTATCCGCTGATCTACTGGATGGAGATCGTCGCCGATTTCCTGTGCCTGGAATCGGGCTCGATCGACATTCTCTACATCTCCGAGATCGATCCGCTCTGGCAGGACAGCGAACTCACCGCGATCATCAATCCCGAGGCGGTCCTGTTCGCCAACCCGCTCGCGCTCGCCGCCTGCGCTGCCGATTGCGTGTCCTCGACGGTCCACCTGCCGGTCGACGAGATGTTCTGGTGCGCTGGCTGCCAGGGCTCGATGTACCCGATGAACGGCAATGTCTCGGCCTCGATCGGGCACGTCCAGGCCTCGCGGCTCGTGCTCTCGCGCTTCGCCTATAAGCTCCACCGCGAGCTCGTCGCCTGGGGCACGATGGGCAGCAAGGGGCTTTGCGGCAAGTACCTGATGCCGGTGATGCGCAAGCAGCAATACCGCTTCCAGGCCACCAATCCGAACCCGGCGACCAAGGGGCGCTATGCCTGCCCCCCGATCGGCGCCGCCACCACCTTTCAATCGGCTGGACAGGTCATCCCCGCGATCGGCGAGGACATGGGCTACCTCGTCTGGCGCAAGCGGAACTGCTGCGCGCTATGAACCGGAAACTTCTCCTCATCCCGCTGGGACTGGCTCTCCCTCTCGCAGGTCTCGCGCTCGCCCAGAGTGCCCCCGACGGCATCGATCTCGACGCCATTCGCGCCCGCTCGGCCGAGCACGCCGAGGACGCGGCCGCCCTGGCGGCGGCGGTCCGCGAGCGGGCCGAAGCGGTGCACGATGACGCACTCCAAACCCAGGACCAGGCCCAGGCCGCTGGCGCGCGCTATGCCGACAGTCTGCCATCCGCCACGAACAGCACGGACGTTCTCGATTTCGATGCGATGGTTCGCGAGCGGGCCGAGGCGGAAAAAGCGCCGCTTGGCGAGAGCCCGCGCTTCATCGCCTTTGCCAGCCTGTCAATGCCGCCCGAGGCCTTGAAGGCATTGGTGCGCGACATGGGCCGCGCCGGCGGCGTGACCGTGCTGCGGGGCTTTCCATCCGGCGAATCCGCGCGGTTTAAGGCGCTCCTGACCGAGATCTGGCAAGGCGAGGATGCCCCGCAGGCGCTCGGCATCGACCCGCGCCTGTTCCGCGCCTTCCACATCGAGGCAGCGCCGAGCTTTGTCATGGTGGGGAGCGATTTTTCTCCTTGCGATGGCTTTGATTGCCAGGACGTTCCGCCGCCTCACGACCGGCTGACCGGCAATGTGTCGGTCGGACAGGTCCTCGAAACCATCAAAGACGGTGCCGGCCCCGGCGCCGCGCTGGCGCGCCTTCACCTGGCCCGCCTCGAAGAAGGAGCGGATCGATGAGAAAGATCCTGACGCTGCTCTGCGCCGGGCTCCTATGCGCAGGCACAGCGCAATCTGCCACAGCCCAATCCAATTCAGGACAGACGACCGCGGATGCGAAGGCCGACGGAAAGGCGTTCGGCAATGCGGTGATCGACCAGGTGAAGAGTGCAGCGACGACTTCGCCCGATGCCTCGCGCGTGCCCGGCTTCAATCCTGCCGCAACGCAAAGCCTCGAGGATTTGGCAGATAATCCGGACCGGATCGAGGGCGCGGCGCGCAGTGCCGCCACCAGCAACACTGCCGTCCGCACGATCGAGGATTCGATGAACAATCGGGCGCGCTTTTCGCCCCAGGAGATCAAGAGCATCCTCGCGCGGTCGGGCGAGATCAGCGAGACCCCGCTCGACTACACCAGCGGCATGTCGGTGTCCGGCTCGAAGGGCAATTGCGTGCCGCTGCCGCCGGGCACCGGCTCGGTCGGCACTTACATGGCGACCTGCAACACCGGCTATACGGCCGAGCAGAAGTCCGCATCCTGTCCGATCACGCTCGAGGCCAGCGTGGCCCCGCGACAAATCTATGGCTATTACTGCGTCGGCGGAAGCGGGGTCGATCCCGCCAGCATCTACGCCTGCAATCATTATCCGGCGCCGCAGTGCACCGTCACCCAGTCCTGGCCGATCAACCTCTGCGATCCCTATCTCGGGATCTATTGGGGCTGCAATTACGGCGACCTGCACGTCGACCTGGTGAGCTGCACCGCGCCGGTTGATGGCGCAACGCCTTACACCACGACCACCGAAACCGTGGTGACGACCCAGCGCAACGAGAGCCAGTGCTCAGGCCTTGTGGGTGATAGCAATTGTTCGCAGGACAGCGAGGTCTGCACCGACAGCGATCCCGTCACCCGGATCGTCGACGGAGTGTCGGTGACCCAGCCCTGCTGGGGCTGGCAGCGCAATTACACCTGTTCGGCCAGGATCGCCGGCAATGATTGCAGCGAGCTCGAGGCCAACGGCAGCTGCCGCTTCGTGCGCGAGGATTGCCTGACGGGCGACAGTCCCTGCTCGACCGCCGAGCGCGTCTACGAGTGCCCGGTGCCGCCGAGTGAGAGCTCGGGCCAGCAATATGTCTGCGACGGCGACGTCTACTGCATCGACGGCTCGTGCGAGACCATCACCCGCGAGGCCAACGACGAATTCAAGGACGCGGTCGTCGCCTTGAACGCGATGGATCAGGCGCGGCGCGAATTCGATCCCGAGACCATGACCCTGTTCAAGGGCGAGCGCGAGACCTGCTCGTCCAAGGTCTTTGGCGTGCTCAACTGCTGCAAGGGCAAGGGCTTCCCGCTCATCCCCGGCGTCCAGCTGCTGGTCGCGCTCGGCTGCAGCCGCGAGGAAATCCTGCTGCACGAGCGCGATGCGCAAGGCCTGTGCGCCTATGTTGGCACCTATTGCTCATCGAGCTTCCTCGGCGTCTGCCTGACCAAGAAGAAGGTCTACTGCTGCTTTGAATCCAAGCTGACTCGTATCCTGCAGGAGCAAGGCCGCGCGCAGCTGCCCAAGCCCTGGGCCAAGCCAAAGTCCGAGCAGTGCCTGGGCTTCACGCTCGACGAGTTCGCCCGCCTCGATCTCTCCCGCATGGATTTCTCGGAAGTCTACGCCGAGTTCACCGACGCCGCGCGCCTCCCCGACGAGCTGCAGACCTCCGAGCTCATCCAGCAGAAAATCCGCGACTATTACGAAAGGAGCAATCCGTGAGCGCGTTTCGTACCTCTGTGAACGCCGCCCTCATGGCTGCGCTGCTCGTCCCGACAATGCCACTTTCGGCCCAGGACCATGGCCCGGAACAGGCCGTGACCGCCGACGAGGCCGATGCCTTCTACTGCGGTGAGCGGCGTCTCGGGTACTGGTTCTACTGCGTGCGGCCCAAGCGGGCCGAACCGCGCGAGCAAGGGCCGGCCCCTCAAGCGCAGTCGGCAACAGCCCAACTGGAAGCCGTCACGGCCGAGCTGCGCGAGTTGAAGGCCCGGGCGATCATCGAGCCGACACCTCAGAACGTGACCGCCTATATCCGCTTCCAGCGCGAGCAGCTCGATCGTGCCTCGCTGTTTTCCGACGTCTGGCAGCGCGCGATCTGGCAGGAGCCCGAGCTCGACTACACGCTCGAGCGCCCGGTCGGCACGCTGGCCAAGCGGCAATGGCAGGACGCCCGGGCCGCCGAGCGCGACACGGTCATGGCGCATCTCGGTGACCGCTATGGGCTGTTTTATTTCTTCGCCCAGACCTGCGGCGCCTGCGAAGTCATGAGCCCGATCGTCAAGGCGGTCGCTGATCGCTGGCACCTGACCGTTCGGGCGATTTCCACCGATGGCGGCCCCTCGCGTCATTTCCCGCAATACACCGTCGAGAACGGGCAGCGCCCCCGCATGGGGCTTGAACCCAAGATCACGCCGGCGCTGGTCCTGTGGGACAGCGAAGCGGGGCGCGCGATCCCGATCGGCTACGGCGTCCTCTCGGCCGACGAGTTGCAGGACCGCATCTTTCTCCTGACATCAAAGGAAGCCGGCCATGATTTCTAAGCTGCGCACGGCGGCGCTCGCGCTTGCCGCCACGAGCCTCGTTGCAACGCCTCTCCACGCCAGTGTCGGCGACAGCATGGACCGCTTCATGAACGACATGGGCGGCGCGGCGAATGTCACGGGTCCGAGCGCCTTCCAAGGGCAGTCGGCGGGCTACTACAGCCTCGGTAATGTCTGGACGCGCTTCCCGCAAAAGACCACCAACATCGCCAATCTCCAGCTGCCCCGCGCGCGGGCCGGCTGCGGCGGGATCGATATCTTCGCCGGCAGCTTCAGCTTCATCAACGCGAGCGAGATGGTCGCGCTGCTGAAGGCGGTCGCGAACAATGCCGTGGGCTTTGCCTTCAGCCTGGCGATCGACACGGTCTGCCCTGAATGTTCGAAGATCATGCAGGAGTTTGCGCAGAAGGCGCAGCTCATGAACAACCTGTCGATCAACTCCTGCGAGATGGCGCAAGGGTTGGTCGGCGGGATCTGGCCCAAAGGCGACCTTGCCGACAAGGCGATCTGCGAGGCGATCGGCAACAGCGAGGGCATCTTCACCGACTATGCCGCAGCCAAGCATGGCTGCGGCACGCGAGGGCAGCGAAGCTCGACCAACTCGGGAGCCGGGGCAGACTATGCCGACGTCAACCCGGCCGTGGCGCGCAACTACACCTGGCACGTCCTCAAGAAGTCGGCCTTCTTCACGTCCAACGGTTCATTCGACCGCGAGCTCGCCGAATATGCAATGACGCTGATCGGCACGGTTATCTACGTGCCGCCCAAGGACGATGAACCGGGCAAGTTTGTGCCGTTTGCGGGCGACGCCTCCTCGACGCTGGTCACGGCACTGCTTGATGGCACCCAGGGCCAGACCGTCCGGGTCTTTTCCTGCGATGAGGCCGACCAGTGCCTCAACCCGACCTTCCAGGACTTGAGCCTCAGTTCCGCCAAGGCGATCCGGCCGCGGGTGGCCGCGCTCATTGGCAGCATGGTGACCGCGATCCGCTCGGACACCGCGATTGGCGATGCCGAGAAGGAGTTGCTCCAGGTGGCTTCGGTGCCGCTCTACAAGATCCTGACGGTCCAGGCCGCCTATGGCCGGGGCATGGCGACCGATGATCGCGACACGCTCGCCGAGATCACCAGCATCGACCTGCTCTACGCGGTGCTCGACCGGATCGTGTCCGAGGCCGGCCGCTCGATGGCGAGCTTTATCGCAGCCGACGAAGCCAAGCTCGCGATCTGGCGTTCGCAAGTCGCGGACGTCCGCTCGAGCCTCGCGCAGCGCCAGGCGACAGGGCAAGCCAAGGTCTCGGCCATCATGCAGATCATCGAGAAGACAGCGATGATCGAGAACATGCTGGCTGCCTCGATGTCGCCCTCAATGGCGGCATCGCTCGACTGGTCGCGCGCGCTCCAGTCCCGTTCCATCGTCCCCTAAGGCGAGACAAGTCATGATCGAGATCTTCACGGTCGGCGGCGGCGAGTACATCGTCAATGTCCTCAATGCCGTCGCCAGCTGGACGGGCGCGGGTGGCTACAAGAGCCTGATCCAGGTCACCATGGTCATGGGGCTGGCGCTCGCGGTCATCGTGCTCGCCTTCAACCAGGATTGGCGGGCCTGGCTCAACTGGTTCCTTGGCGCGACGCTCATTTACATGTGCCTAATGGTGCCGCGCATGGACGTCCATGTGACCGACCGGGTCAACCCGAGCCTAGCCCCTGCGAACGTCGCCAACGTGCCGCTCGGCCTCGCGCTCATGGCGAGTTTCACGAGCCAGGTTGGCGACTATCTCACCCGCTCGGCCGAGCTCGTCTTTGGCCTGCCCGACGACCTCAATTACTCGAAGAACGGCATGATCTATGGTGCGCGGCTCATGGAGGCGACGCGCTCCCTGCGCATTTCGGACCCTGAGTTTGCCGCTAATCTCGACGAACATGTCCGGCAATGCGTGTTCTACGACCTGCTGCTTGGCCGCTACTCGATGAAGCAGCTCGCCGAGAGCGACGCTGTCTGGACCACGATCGCGCCCGGAAGTGCGGCGCGGGCGCAGAAGTTCCTCACGCGGCAAGCCGATGACAGTGTGACCGCGTCGATCGTCACCTGCCGCGATGCCTACACCGCGCTATCGAACCAATGGGCGGGCCTGATCGATTCCATGGCGCTCAGCGCCGGGCGGCAGCTCTATCCGCGCCAGACCGCGGCGCTCGCCAAGACCAAGCTGCTCGCCGACCTGCCAGTTGCCTACCAGTATCTCTCAGGCGTGTCGAAGAACGCGAGCGACATCTTCCGTCAGGTCCTGACGATCAACGCGATGAACCAGGCCATGCACGGGTTTGCGGGTGCGAGCGGCACCTCGAGCATCGACGTCTTCGCCCAGACCCGCGCCGACATCCAGACAGAGCGGACCTATGCCTCGATCGCGGAGAACGCGATGAAGTGGGTGCCGATCCTCAATGTCGTGCTGACCGTCGTTTTCTACGCGATGTTCCCGGTGATCTTTCCGCTGTTCCTGATGCCCAAGACCGGACCGGTAGCCCTTCGCGGCTACATCACCGGGTTCTTCTACCTCGCGGCATGGGACCCGCTCTTCGTGATCCTGCACATGATCCTGATGTTCAAGGGGGCGAGCGATGTTGCGGCGGCCGGCGGCGGCACCGGGCTCTCGCTCGCGACTTTCGCGGGCATGACCGACGTCAACCGCGATATCGGGCTTCTGGCCGGCTATCTCGTCGCCTCGGTTCCGTTCCTGGCAGGCGGTGTCGCCAAGGGCGCGCTCGCGATTTCCGGGCAGGCAACTTCCTACCTCAACCCCTCGCAGAATGCGGCAGAGGAAGCGGCGCGCGAGGCAAGCACCGGCAATGTCTCGCTCGGCAACAGCAATCTCGACAATTCGACGGTTTTCTCACGCCAGTTTGCCCAAGGGGCGCTCAACCCGAGCATTTCCTATGGCGCGCCGCAGACGCGCGGGTTCAGCGACGTGGGCACCCAGACGACAAGCTTTGGCGAAGCGGAATTCGCGACCGTGCCGAATTCGCAGTACCCGTTCACGCCAACGCTGGGGCAGGATTTCACGAGCAGGCTCTCGACCATGGCGAGCCAGAGCCGGGGGCAGAGCGAAACCTATTCGAACCTTGCCCAGCAATCGACCAGCTCGGCTGTCACCCGGTTCAACGAGATCCGCAACGCCTACAGCCAGGGACGGTCGTCGGAGACGGTGAGCGGCACTGGCAACAACGACAGCATCGGCACGGCCTTCAGCGAGGTCGACAACGCCTCCACCACCCTGCAACGGCAGTTTGGTCTGTCGCGCCGGGCCGCCGACGACATCACCGTGTCCTGGTTCCTCAATGGCCAGGCAAGCGCTGGCGTCGGAGGAAGCCTCGGGCCTGTTGAGCTTGGTGCTAAAGCCAGCGGGGGACGAAACCAGAGCTGGACCGACAGCGACGTCGGCATTGCTTCTGAGGATCGCAACCGGATTACCGGGACGTTGCAGCAGCTTTCGGACACGCGGAACTGGTCGAGCACGCGCGAAGGATTCCTGCGCCAGACGAGCTCAAGTTCGAGTTCGCAGGTCGCTACCAGCGCAGCCGGTCTCAGCCACTCTCTGACCGAAGCGCAGACCTACTCAGTCGAAGCACGGCGAGCCGAGGAACTGGCAAGTCGGCTCGAGAACCAGGCCTCCTGGTACGAAGGCGCGAACGCTACCGGTTCGCTCAACCTCAGCCAGGCTTACCGGGAATGGGGCATGGCGGAGGTCGAGGCGAACCGTGACTATTACGGCCCGGTCCGCTTCGACGACATCAATTTCCAGATGAGCGCACAGGGCCAGCAGCTCCAGGCACGGTTCGTGGAGACCTACGCCGACCGGCTGCACGATGACATTGAAGGGCAATTGACGCTGCCCGAGTTCGCGCCGGTCAGCCGTCCTGCCGTTGCGAGCCAGGCCAGCGTCCGCGCGCGTGGGCCCAGTGGCGGCGGTGGATCCGGCAGTCTTGGTGCTGCTCCTGACACCACGGGGATCAGCGAAGAAGTCCGTGCGGCGCAGGCGCGGGGCCGTGGCCGGATCGGTCAATCCAGGGGCAATCTCGATGCGACCACCCGAGGGGCCAAGGGAGCTTCGGAAGAGGCCGCAGACGAGGTCAAAGAGTGGTGAGGCCTTAAAGGATCAAATCGTTGATGATCACAAAAATGACGTACGCTGTGAGCAACGTGAAGACCGTGACCATTGCGGCGCGCCCCCACGGATCGGCCCAGGTCTTCTTCCACGTGTACGCAGTCAGGCGATTTTCCGCGATGGCCCGGTCGATCTCTTTGAGACCCTTCCAGTCCTCGGTCGCAACCGGGTCGTCAGATGACTTCAACATAGGGCACCTATTCAGCAGGCCGACTGCTCCAAAATCGCTGCAATATCGCAGATTTCCGGGCTTAATGCAGCGATTCTGACACACAAAATCATGGGTGCCAAGCGATGTTCGGCGGCATTTTCATGAACTGAGTTCAAGATATCGGCAGAAGGCGTTCGCAAGTTGCATCTGACGAGGTGTGCGGCATTCGGCTTCGAAAACTTGCGGAGAACCGACAAGGATCGTGACGCATTTTGCGCGTGAGGTCGCAACATTCAATCGGTTCAGGCTATACAGAAATTCCATCCCGCGCGGCGCATCGGCGTGCGAGGAGCTGGCCAGCGAATAGATCGAGATCGGCGCCTCCTGGCCTTGGAACTTGTCGACCGTCCCGACCCGCGCCTGGGGTAGCCGACGTTGGATCTCGAACACCTGGGCATTGTACGGGGCGATGATCAGTATGTCTGCGATTCCGAGCGGCTTTTCATTCCCCTCGCGATCGATCCAGGTCGCACCCTGTGCCAGTATGTCGGAGACCAGTTCGGCAATGACGTCAGCCTCTTCGGATGAGCAATTCTGGTTGCCGGAATGCTCAACGGGAAGGAACCTCAGACCCGTGCCATGGGCGATCCCCTTCGCGTTCACCCGCTGCCCGGCCGCTTCTGCCTTCGCTCCGAGCTTGCCCTCGTAGAACAGCTCGGATGTGAACGCACAGATATCCGGATGAAGTCGCCAGGTGACGTCGAGAAACAGGCCTTCGTCGGGTGCGATGGTCTGCTTGCCCGAAAGCAGGTGGTCGAGCGCAGAGCAGCCGGTGCCGTCCGGATGGCTGCCTTGCATGGGTTGGTCGAGTTGCTGCGGGTCTCCGAGCAGAACCAGCGTTTTGGCCGCCTGCGAAACGGCAAGCACATTCGCCAGGGACATCTGTGCCGCCTCGTCGACAAAGAGAACGTCGAGACTTTCGAAGGCATCCTCCGTCGACCACAGCCAGGCGGTTCCTCCTGCAACGCTGCAATCCGCGCTGAGCGCGGCGAAGACCTCCGCATTGCTCTTCTTCGCGAACCGCAGCCGGTCGGTCGCGTCCTCCTTGGACCCGCCCTTCGGCTTCTGGATGCAGATCAGGGGGGTATCGGTCTCCTCGGCGACCTCAATGACCTTGTTCAAGAGGTTGCGGATCACCTCATGACCGTTGGCCACGATCCCGACCTTGTTGCCCTGTCGGACAAGCTCGCAAATCATATGCCCTCCGGTGTGGGTCTTGCCGGTGCCAGGGGGCCCCTGAATCGGCAACACGCCTGCTGAGATGAGCGGTCCGATGCGCACGCCCGCATCGAGGGGCTTTTCACCGTCGAGCCGAACGGCGCTGCCATCTGCAATGCGCGGCGCGACGCGCATCAGCATGTCGCGCGCTGCCTGGTAGGCTTCGCCCTGGGCCATGCCATGCTCGCAGACGTGGGTTGCCAATCTGACCAGCGATTCCTGCATCGGTTTGGACGGCACATGCTCATGCACGAAGACGGCAACAGGATGTTCGCCCGCCATTGCCGAGGCCTTCTTGATGTCGATGGTGCGCTGTTCCCTCGAGATGTCCTCAACGGTGCCCAGCGTCTGGCCGCCCTGTGCTCGCAGCCCTTTGCCTGCGCGGATATCGGCTTCCTGCACCGGGAAGCTGTAGCGGTCGATCGGGCACTTGGCTGTGCCACCTACCGTTTCCAGGAAAGCGAGACCTGCAAGACCGGCGCGCTCGTCGATGAGCTCATCTGCGGAGAGGTCGCTGAGGCGGAAGTATTCCCACCAGGTCGCCTTTTCCTCGCGGCGATGCCACTCGAGAAGATTGGCAAGGAGCCAGCGCGCATGCTGCTCGGCGGTGCGCTCTTCCGGGTCGACAGGGACGTCGGCCGTCAGCTGCTCAATCAGCGGCGTGATCCGCTCGAGCCATTCGGAAAGGCCCTCGCTGGGCCCGCTCTCACCTGGCTCCGGTCTCGTGACCTCGATCCCCCGAGCAATGAGCTTGGCGCGTTCGGCCTCCAGCCAATCGCGTAGAGCCTCGGTCGAGACACAGTCGTCGCGGTTGTAGGCTTCTACGGTCTGCTTATCCTCTGGCAGAATTCCGGCCGCGTCGTTCAGTTCAAGGCTCACCTGCAGGCGGTTGAGCGCCAGGTTGGCATCGGGAAGGCTGGCGTCCCGAACATAGCCATAGAGCGGTTCGAGCTTCTTGATGGAATAGCTCTCCACGCCCGCGCGAAGCGAATGGCGGACGACGCTCAGCAAGTCGACGAACACGAGACCACGCAGCAGCGAATCCAGTTCGTCTTCGCGCGTGCCATATCGCCCCATCAGCCGCTTGAGCGCCCCAGGTTCGTACCCGCCGTAGTGGTAGACATGAAGCTGCGGAAAGAGCTTCATTCGCTCGAGCACGAAATCGATGAATGTCTCGAAGGCTGCCTTCTCGCCGGCACGGTCAAGCGCCCAGAGCCCGCGGTACTGCGGCTCACCCTTCTCGCGGAAGTGAAAGCCCAGGAGATATTCCAGCCCATGCTGGCCGACGAAGGAATCCCCCTCGAAGTCGAGAAAGATATCGCCGTCGCAAGGCTCGGGCAGGCAATTGAGGCCGAAACCTGCCACCGGCGCCAGCAGTTCGTATCGCAGTTCGCCACTTGCTTTGGTTTCAAGCTGGATCCTGGCCTGCTCGCGGACGCGGGTCAGAGATTCTTTCGAGCCACGCTCCGGCTTCCATTGCAGGGGCAGCGGCAGTTCCGCCAGCGCCGTCGCCGTCGTGACGCCGTGATCCTTGAGCTCTGCGATCTGCATCGAGGAGATGCCGGCTACGAGGCAAAGGTGATCGTCATCCCGGCGTTGCTTGTCGCAGCGCGTGCTCCAATTGCAGATATCGCAGTTTGACGTCGGCTCCGGGTAGGTCTGTCCGGGCTTGTCGGTTCCGATCGCACCAAGCAGTCCCTGCTTCACCTGACGATGATAGGCGGCGAAATCTGCGAGCCGATACCGCTCCGGTGCAAAGTCGGTCCAGGGCGGGATGACGCTGGCGAAGACCGGCATGGTGCCTTGCACTTCCCCGATGAGCTCGGAGTAGAGGCACAGCTGCAGAACAGTGCCGCCTTTCGTTTCCCTGGCGAGCTTGGTGTCGGCGGCTTCATAGGACCAATCGCCGAGGTCGCTTGGCGTATCGACGCGCTGAAGAATGTCGGCACGGCCGGCCCAGGATCCCCCTCGCAGCGCCCCCTGGACGATCACGTCAACGCCGGCCCGCATGGCGGCGATAGTTTGAGCGACGGCCTCCTCGGTGACATCCACACCGTCGATCACAACGGATGATAGGCCTAGGGCGCGCAGATGCTCTACATAGGCCAGTTCGTGCTGCTTGCCGCGCTCCCAGAGCGCCTCGAGAGCTGGATCGAAGAATTTCGGACGCGAAAGCTCACCGCGCGCTGCCGAATGCTCCAATTGGGTCAAGTGCCGGCAGTTGAGATATCCCACCAGATCGGTAGCGCTGAGGCGCGGCGTTCCATTTTGAATTTGCACGATTTAGCCCCCGAAAACTCAGCACACTTCAGCTTCGGCAAACTCGAGCGTGAGCTGCCGTAATTGTTGGATGACGGCCTGCCGGGAGCCGAGTTCGACGCTCATCGTGTGGAGCCTGGTCTCATCCGCGCCGATCCGGTGCGAAGCCAGAGCACCAGGGCTGTCAGCCAGTGCGAAGTGATGCGGGTAGAGCAGACTGAGGCAGTTGCAGTGGTAAATCTGACCATAGGCCATCATCTGATAGACGTCGGCTTGGGAGACCCCCTGCTTGGGATCATCGATCCGCGAGGAAATCCGCTTCCACTTGGTGTCGATGATCTGCACGACCTCGTTGCCACGCTTCACCAGGATATCGGGCCTAGTCTGAAACACCTGGCGGCCATCGGTCTCATTCTCGAGGCAGAAGAGACGTCCGCCTTGAAGGCTGACGCTGAATCCTGTGCCCGAGAGCGCGCGCTTGAGCAGGCGGCCGACATACTCCTCGAAGAGGGTATTCATTTCAAAAAGAAGCGAGAAGCCGTCCTGCCGGCCCATCGAACTTGTCTGGAACCGGTCGCCGAGGAGAAGCCGGGCTAAGGTGATCAGCTCTTTCCAGCGCGCGTTGGTGCGATCCAGATGCACGTCATCCCAGCGCAGCCTGCTTACCGGAACATTGGCAATGTCGGCATAGGCGAAGCCCAACTCGGCCAGCCTGCGCTGGTTGTCCGCATTGTTCGAAACACGCAGCAACCGGGAAACAGCGGCTTTCATGATCTGATTGAGCGGGGTGTCAGGCGACAGCTCGTCGAAACGGCAGGCGAGACGCTGGGGCGAGGCGGCGAGACGCGTAAACTGCCGCACCACATCAAGGCGCCCACGAAGCGCGGGCAATTCATCCTCGCAGGCCATGTAGCGACGCGGCATGCCCTGACGCAGGGCGTCGGCAAGCTTTCGGGAAAACAGGCCGATCAGGACTTCGAGCAATGTGTCGCGTTGAGACCCAAGCGCCGTCAAGGTGCCGCTGTCGATCTCCAGATCGAGCGCTACGGCCAGCATATGCACCAGGCGATCCCGCAAGTAGCCGCGATTGTCGGGATCGCTCGCTGAAGGCTTGGCATCAATTTTGGGCAGGATTTCCAGCGCACACCCATCAGCGACAATCACGCCCACCACCTGACGCGCCCCAAGGGAAAGCCGGCCATGTTCCAGGATTCCCTTGCCATTCTTCCCGGCCAAGGGGGAGCGGCGCGCAACGGCGACAAGCCTGTCTGCTGCCCATGCAGGGATGCATTCCTCACCGTCGCCATAGGCGAGCGATTGCCATTCGAGGAGTGATCGCCGGATCACGCAAAGCCCTTGTAGGCATCATCTGCAAACGGCTGCCGGACCTGCCAGCGCCAACGAGCCGGAGCATCGCCATCGGAGTCGAGGCCGTTTGGGGCCTTCAGTTCCCGCCGTTCCAAGAAGCGCTCGCCGGTCGTGTCGCCAAGCACGGCGGCGACCTTGGACCAGTCCTCGTAGAAGTACTCGGCGAGGAGCGGGATCACCTTGTGCCGCATGCATTCATCGACGTCGGAGCGGGTCGCACACCCCATGAAGTAGGCGTGCCCGATCTGGTGTTCCCGATCAAAGAGGTACTCGATGCGCTCGTTGAGAGCGGCAAGCAGCTTTCTGAGCGCAATGCCATCGACATCCTCAGGCAGCGCTTCGGTGTCTGGCATGAGCTCGCGGAAGGTGAAGCGCCGACGCAATGCGGTGTCGAGCAAGGCGATGGAGCGATCCGCCGTATTCATCGTGCCGATAATGTGGAGGTTCGACGGAACGCCGAAGATCTCACCCGAGTAGGGCAATTTCACGCGAAGCTCGTTTTCCTCACCGATCCGCTTGTCCGGTTCGAGCAAGGTGATGAGCTCACCGAAGACCTTGGAAATATTCGCGCGGTTGATCTCGTCGATGATGAGCACATAGGGCTCGGGTACGCCCGTGGTGGCTACCGCATCCCCACCTGAGGTAACGATCTGTTCCAGCGCGTCCCAGTCGATATAGCGATTGTTCAGCTGGTAGACCGAAACCTGGCTGAAGATCTTCCCGTATATGCGTTCACGCGGGAGGCTTTCATCCGAGTGCCACAGCCATTTGACCGATCGGCGATGGTTGTACTCGCCGTTGGGGCCGGGAACAAAACGATAGCCCCCAGTGACCTCGCCAATTGCCCGGAACTTCCTGTTGCCGTCCGACACAACGACTAGCGAGCCGACCTCCATGTTGATCCTGAAGGCGTACATCTGGGACATGTTGGGATCGTTGCCGGTCGCTTCAGGGTGATCCTCGCGCCACCGTTCCTTGATCGCTTCCCATTTGTCGAAGCGGGGATCGGACCAATCGACGTCGCCGCCATATCCGAGGACAATGTACCCATCGCGGATTGCATCCTGGAAGATTGCGTCATCTTCTGCTGCCCAGCTTCGCCCGAGCGACATCTTGAAGATCTTCTGGCTTCGATCGAGCAGCGGTTTCTCGGCGCCGACCGCATGGCCGCGGTTTTCAGAGGCAAGATTGGCAATCTGCTTGAAGATGCCGTCATGGGGCTTCAGGCTGAACCCTCCACTGGCCGGACCATCATCGCTCTCCTCGCCCGTGACGGGCCTCAGTCCCTCGACGAACTCTTCGTAAGAGAAGGACTGGTGGAACGTGACAAAGCCGATGCGCCCCTTGCGATGAAGGGACTGATAGACATCCATCAGCTCCTTGCGGCCAAGCTGCGCCGATCCTGGACCGTTACAGATTTCCACGGCCTCTGCCGCCGTAGCATAGGTCTTTCCCGTTCCCGGAGGCCCGTAAAGGATCAGGTTGGTTGCAGTTGGCATGGACGGCCTCATTTCTGAAATTTCTTGCGTTGCATCGGCAGCTTGGTCTTCCTGGCTCACGACCCAGAGGAAGCTCTGGACGTCCCACAGGTCTCGGGGCTGCCATCCCCAACCGACCATTTCCTCGTAGAGCTTGTGCGCGAAGCGGAGCACTTCGGCGTATTCTTCGGCTGACAGCGGGCTCCAGCTGAACAGCGGCTTGTGAACCAAAGCCTTGTAGGCCCTCGAGAGCGGGTCGGTGTTGATGCCCAGCGCCTCGCGCGGTCTGACCAGCGCCAGAAACATCGATGGGATATTGCGGCTCTCCGAGTAGGGTTTGCTCTTCTCCTGGCCCTCCAGAAGGGCCGGCCAGATCGCGTCGACCATTCGTTTGGCCGCCGCCGGCGGGTCATCGCTTGAGCAGGCCAGTTGGGCTGCAGCTTGTTCAAGAACATTCGGATGCTGCTGGCGAATGGCAGCCAGACGGTTGTTGGTCCGCCAACCGGGAAGATCGATACCCGTCAGGATGTCGAACAAGGCGCCGCCCAGCGCCTCGGGCGCCAGCGGCGGCTCTGACTGCATGAGTGCCGCCACCTTGGCGACCGCCTCCCGCTTGTAGTTGATGACATCGCTGAAGACTTGCGAGGTCGCACCGGCGAATCCTTCCGGTTCAAAATCGGGATAGGTCCGCAGGAAACGGGCCTTGAGGTCCGCAAGCACGGCGGCGTCAAGGATCAGCTCGTTACCGTGGATCGACCCTTTCGCAGGAATGCCGAGAGCCTTGGCGATCTCGGGGTCGATCTCATAGGAAGTCAGCTTCTGTTTGCCGTATCCCAGATAGGGTCGCCGGCCGTTGTTGGACCGCAGCACCCGGACCAGACGCTGCTCCTTGAACAGCGCCCGAGCCACCGCCAGGACATCGTCGGTTTCAATAGCATCTTCGGTCTTGTTCGAAACGCCCATGATCCGGAAGGCTTTGACCCCCGATTGCCGGTTGGTTTGGCGAATGGGCCAGTGAACCGTTCTGGAATCATCAAAGAGTGCGATCCGCTTCTCGGCATCGACACTGTCGAACCCGTCACCCGCAGTCCCCGAGCGGAACTGAATGTAGTAATTCAGCGTCGAGCGGTAGTGCGAGAGGTTCGCATAGAGATTGCCGTCAATCGGAAAGCGAGCCGGGTTCTCCCGGCCTGCACGCTCATCGGCCTTCGAATAGGCAAGTTCCGCCTTGATGCCTTCGAGGCCATCGGCGTCGTAGGCTTCGTCGAGATCGCCGTAGTGCGCCTCAAGACGCTTCGCGTCCTGTACCTGCGTGTTCTGCGTAGACAAGGAATGACCTTGATCCACCATCCACTTTCGAAATTCGGCTTCTTGCATCAGTGCTTTCTCAAAATTCTTTGAACGGATCGGTGCATCAGTTGCAGTCTATTTTGTATCCGTGAGGTGGCGAACCACTTCGACCATGGCGAATGTGTCTTTTGCACAGTAACTTCGGAGCGATTGCGCTATTTCAGCCACCCGGGCCTCGGTCGTGACCGGCGCAATAGCTTCGAGATAAGCAAGCTGCGCTGCAGAGCCATCCGCAACATCTAGCATGGCGTAGTCGCCGCTATTGCCGATGGTCGGCAGAACGGCCTTGATGGACCAGCTGCCGCCCTGGTCACGGTGGTACCAGTGCTCTCGGGTCACTGGCAGCAGATCGACGATGCGCGCTGCAATCGCCTTGAGATCGTCGGCCAGATCCGAAAACCGCTCCGCCAGCCGGAGGATGCAAGTCCGCTCGAAGGCTGCATTGTACGCGATGACGGTCCCGTCCTGCGGGATTTGGCTCACCAGTGCTTCGGCGCAGGCGCGGCGAGGATCTTTGCCATCCAGGCTCAAAAACTCACGATGGTTGATCTGCCCTTCGCGATCTTCGAGGTGCGCTGAAAACTGAAAGGGGACTTGCTCCCAGGGCTTGGTTCCGAGCCAGCGAGGCAAGGCAAAGGCGATCGTCTCGAAATCGAGATAGGTTCGGGGATATACCCAATCGCCGATGATCCGCCGCGCGCCATCCACGTCGTGGTAGGGGACGCCCGACAGGGTCGCTTCATGAATGCGCGCGTGAATGGCATTGGTGAAACTGCCAGGCGGGACATCCTCGAGCTCAACAATGCCGTGCTCGGCCCACTTGGCGGCGAGTTGCCGACCCGTTCGGGGTAGCGAGGAGACCGGATACCGCGCCGTTTCCAGATCGCGCGAGCAATAGGCCACAAATTCGCAAGGAAACGGATCATGGCAATGATCGCCGGGATCGCGAGCCGGCTCGTTCCCGCCAAGGACCGACCGAATTTCCGCAACCAGCTTGGGGCGCTTTAGGGCCAGTGGCTTGGCATCCTCCAGCGACGGCGTATCCACGAATGCGCCTTGGTAGTTGCCTTCCTCGGTCAAGAAAAACTGGTTGTTGAGGTGCCGGATGGCGGCTGAACTGACCTGAACCCCCGCCTCCCGCAGCACCAAGAGCTGGGTCGCCAGATCGGCGACATGATAGTCCTTGCGGCTCGTCGAACTCTTCACTTCGGCAACGTGCCAGCCCCCGAGGCCGTCGGGCTCCATGATATCCACGCGCACGAGCACGCCATCGTGGGCGAAGGTGGCCTCGAACAGCGGGTCTAGGGCCGATGCGGACGTGAGCTCCTGAGTGCGCTGAAGTGCAGCGGCAAGATCCGGCTCGGCCTCGATCATAATGCCGCCGGAACACAGTGTGCAGGCCGCGTCCCCGACTTCATGACCCGCAGCAAAGCGCGCCTCAGCACCGGCATCGAGCTTTGCAAGGTCAGGCCGATGCGTCTGCAGCCACAAGCGCTTCGGGCACTGCTCGAAGGAGGTGATTTTTGATTTGGAAAGGCCGAATTGCCGGCTGCCAGAACTCATTGAACTACGTCATGCCCCCTTCATTCCCACCATGCATCCCGTCCACTAGCACTTCAGGATGACAAAATCTGTCGCCTCCACTCAGACATCTCTGCGTGCCGATTGATAAGTCCGCTCTCCGGTTCTTTCTTTGACTAGCGGCCCGAACACGTAATGGCGTCCAAGCCCGGCCAAAGAGTTAATTGTCAGAATTTCAACCGATGGTGGCGATGGCCGGCAGTAATGATCGCTCCATCGTCACCGACGACGAGGTACGCGTCCAGCGCCTTTTCCAGTTTCAGGAATGCCGACTTACCCATGTCCTTGAGCATGTGAGAGCGGCTCTGCCGGGTGAAATAGCAAACCTCAGCGCCGCGGTGACGGCGGTATTCGCCATATGCCATCAGGGCGTCGACGGCTTGCTGAGAAATACCGCGCTGCTGCATGCGGGCTTCGGCGTGGTGCGTAAACATTTGATCGTCCTTTCCCTTGGTGATGAGTTGTGTCTAAATCACCGGGGTGACAGAAACTGTCATGGGGGACTTCTATGTCATTTGCCAAGGCGGTGGATCTCTTGCGTCTCGCAATGATGGCCACGTCCCGACAGGGGGTTTGTCTCAGCGATGTGGAAGCAGAATTCGGCGGTGTCCGACGGACGGCACAGCGCATGATCGCGGCTCTGGAAGAGGCGTTTCCAGCCACCGAGCATTATGTGGGTGACGACGGACGGCACTATTGGCGCCTGCCGTCTCGGGCGGTCGCGCCGCTACTGACCCCGTCGGCGGAAGAGCTCGTCAGCCTCAAGTCGGCGATCACCGAACTCGAGCGGGTCGACATGAACGGCGAGGCCATTCAGCTGCGCAGCCTTGAGCGCAAGGTCCGCGCGCTCATTCCCAGCGACCGCACACTCCGTCTGGCGACCGACGAAGAAGCCCTGCTCGAAGCCATGGGCTTTGCCGCAAGACCTGGCCCGCGCCCGTCGATGAATGAAGCCGTCGACCTCGCCATTTCGGAGGCGCTGAAGGGGCCGTTCGAACTGAGAATTCACTACCAAGGCAGAGGGGACGCGAAGCCGAGTTGGCGAACAATCGAGCCACTTGGCCTGCTCCTGGGTTCTCGTCGCTATCTCGTCGGTATCGATACGGCCAAGCGAGATGGACGCTACCGCCACTACCGCGTCGAAGACATCATGGAGGCCCAGGTCCAGACCAGGATCTTCACTTACCCGGACGAATTCGACCTCGGAGAATACGCGACCCGTGCCTTCGGATCATATCATCACGAGGCCGAGTACGGGGAGGTAATCTGGAAATTTTCGCGCGAGGCGGCCGATCGAGCGGCGAGGTTCCAGTTCCACCCGAGCCAGGAGATCGAGCGTCTGGATGACGGGTCGATGCTGGTGCGCTTCAAGGCTTCGGGTCACCTCGAGATGAGCTGGCACCTCTATGCTTGGGGCGACAGCGTGGAGGTCATTAAGCCAGCCGATCTGGCCACCATGGTGCATCCGTACCGCAGAAATGACTTTGCTGCGTTGCCATGAAGCCGGGCGAGCCTGAGAGGCCGGTCGTAAAACCAAGCCTTGGCGCCGCGGCGGGCTCGCCTGTGTCACTTGGCGAGAGCTCACATCAGCGAGAAATCCGGTCATCCAAAGTAGATTGCTCTGGTTCCAGCCCCGAGTTTGCACTACCCAAATGTGCATCCATTGGATACACAGAGATCATCATGAAGGATTCCGGCTTTCGCATCAGAGTGCAGAGGGAGCTGCGTGAGCAGTTCTTGGCTGCCTGCAAGGCGCAGGACAAGCCGGCGGCGCAGGTGCTTCGTGAGTTTATGCGCGACTTTGTAGAGGCCCATCCAGCGCAATCGCTCTTGGATGAGCAGAAGGACAGGAAATGAAGATCGAGGAGCTGGCACAGGGCCAAAGCCTATCCGGCGTGGAGCCCAGCGAAGTCGTGACGGTTGTCGCGATCGTGCCGCTTGGCGAGGGTTCGGTGCAGCTCATTTATCGCACCCCGGACGGCTCCATGAAGGAGAGGATGCTTGGCCGTGTCGACGAGGAACTGATTGAGCTTGCGACGACAGAGCGCCCATTTTCCTTCGATGGCGACGGTGATGCATTCAAGCTGACTTGCGAGGCCAAGAGGATCGATCTCGCATTCCTGTTTGATCCCATGATGGCGGTCCACAGTTCAAACGTGGACCCTCTCCCTCATCAGATCACCGCTGTTTACGAATCATTGCTGCCTCGTCAGCCATTGCGATTTGTCCTCGCAGATGACCCCGGTGCCGGTAAAACGATCATGGCGGGGCTCTACATCCGCGAGCTGATCATGCGAGCCGACGCGCATCGCATTCTGATTGTCGCGCCAGGCAGTCTCGTTGAACAGTGGCGTGACGAACTCTATGAAAAGTTTGGGCTCGAGTTCCACGTCTATTCCAGCCTGATGGAGCAGACCTCCCCGAGCGGTAATCCGTTTGACGACTACGCTCGCCTTATCGTGCGGCTCGACCAGCTCTCGCGGAACGAGGAGCTGCAGGAAAAGCTCTGCGCACCTGGTTGGGACCTGGCCGTCTTCGACGAAGCCCATAAGCTCTCAGCGCACTATTTTGGCTCCAAGCTCGAGAAGACCGGACGATTCCGCTTTGCTGAAAAGCTAGGCGCTCATGTGCGCCACCTGCTCTTGATGACGGCGACGCCTCACAACGGCAAGGAGGAGGACTTCCAGCTCTTTCTGTCCTTGCTCGATTCCGACCGCTTCTACGGCAAGTTTCGGGACGGTGTGCACAAGGTCGATGCATCCGACCTCATGCGCCGGATGGTCAAGGAGGAGCTCGTCAAGTTTGACGGGACCCCGCTCTTTCCCGAGCGGAAGGCATATACCGTCAATTACGAACTCTCTCCGATTGAAGCAGCTCTCTACGAAGCCGTCACGGAATACGTGCAGACCGAAATGGGTAAGGCGGATCAGCTCGAAGGGGCGCGCAAGGGCTCTGTCGGCTTTGCACTCACAGCGCTTCAAAGGCGTCTTGCGTCTAGCCCCGAAGCGATCTTCCAGTCGCTGAAGCGCCGTCGTGAGCGGCTAGAAAATAGGCTTCGCGACGAGAAGCTCGGGATCAAGGGCCGCCAGGCCAAAGCCGAGACCTATCCAGGAATCCCCGAGGATGATGATGACCTCAGCGCCGAGGAGCAGGAAGACCTCGAAGAAAGCCTGATCGATGACGCGACAGCCGCAAAGACGGTCGTCGAGTTGGAAGCTGAGATTGTCATCCTGAAGGGGCTCGAAGACCAAGCAAAGGTTGTCGTCGCGTCCGGCCAAGACCGCAAATGGGATGAGCTTTCGAAGATCCTTCAGGACCATCCTGAAATGCGCGATGCTTCGGGACGTCAGCGCAAGATCATCATCTTCTCCGAACACCGCGACACCCTGAACTATCTTCAGGCGCGGATAGCCGGCGTGCTGGGCAATCCCGATGCGATCGTCTCGATCCATGGCGGCACTCATCGCGACGAACGGCGGCGCCTCCAGGCACTATTCCGCTCCGATCCTGACGTCCGCGTGTTGGTGGCGACCGACGCCGCGGGGGAAGGCGTGAACCTTCAGAATGCCAATCTGATGGTGAACTATGATCTGCCATGGAACCCGAACCGGCTGGAGCAGCGGTTCGGCCGCAT
Organism: Croceicoccus bisphenolivorans; assembly: GCF_001634625.1. Classification (GTDB taxonomy): domain Bacteria; phylum Pseudomonadota; class Alphaproteobacteria; order Sphingomonadales; family Sphingomonadaceae; genus Croceicoccus; species Croceicoccus bisphenolivorans. The sequence continues at coordinate 37,157 of NZ_LRSE01000015.1, forward strand.
CCATCGCATCGGTCAGACCGAAGTCTGTCACTTGTGGAACCTGGTCGCCAAAGAAACGCGCGAAGGCGCCGTCTACCATCGTCTGCTGGAAAAGCTCAGAGTGGAGAGCGATGCTCTCAAAGGCCGCGTTTTCGACATTCTCGGTGAGGTCTTCGAGGAAACCAGCCTAAAGGATCTGCTGCTTCAGGCGATCCGTTACGGAGATCAACCTGACGTTCGCGCACGGCTGTCGCAGAAGATCGATCAGGCCCTCGACCACGATCATCTGAAAACCCTACTCGACCGCAATGCTCTGGACCAAACCACGATCAGCCCGGAGCGGCTCTTCGCGGTCAAGGAGGAGATGGAGAAGGCCGAAGCGCGGCGCTTGCAGCCCTTCTTTGTTAGGGCGTTCTTCTTGAAAGCGCTCGATACGCTCGGCGGGACTGCGCATCCACGAGAAGCGGGGCGATACGAGGTCACGCACGTCCCTGCCGCCATTCGTGAGCGGGACCGCCGGATCACCGGTCGGAACCGCCGAGAGCACGAACCCGTTCTGCGCCGCTATAGCCGTGTGTGCTTTGACCGAAACGCCATCCAGCCACTCGACAAGCCGGGTCTGGAGCGCGCCCTGCTGATGCATCCCGGTCATCCGCTGATGTTGACCCTGTCCGACATGATTTTGGAGCAACACGCCAATCTCTTGCGCCAGGGCGCGGTCCTGGTGGATCCGTCAGATGAAGGCCTTGATCCGGCTCTCCTCTTTTTGCTGACGCACGAAATCAAATCCGGGGACGGCAGCGTACTTTCGAAGCGCCTGCAATTTGTCCGTGTTGCTCCGGATGGCACTGCGCAGTTCGCAGGCTGGGCACCGCACCTTGATCTCGAGCCGTTAGTTGAAACCGAACGTTCATTGCTCAGCGGCGTGATCGATGCGCCGTGGTTGTCTTCCGGGCAAGAAGCTCGGGCGCTCTCGCTGGCAGCTACGACGCTGGTGCCCGAACACTTCAACGAGGTGGCGCAGCGCCGGATCGATCATGTCGAAAAGACGATCAATGCGGTTCATGAGCGCCTGAGCAAAGAAATTGCCTTCTGGCAGGACCGCTGGGTCAAGCTCAAGGAAGACGGGGAAGCTGGCAAGGACGTGCGCCTCAATCTCCAGAATGTCGAACGCACGCTCGGAGACCTTCAGAGCCGATTGGAAAGCCGCAAAAAAGAGCTTCAATCTATGCGGCACGTCGTCAACGGGACACCGGTTGTGCTTGGCGCAGCCTTGATTGTGCCAGGCGGGCTCATGAACAAGCTGCGCGGCGACGAACCCATCGACCCAACGGCGGCGACATTTGCCGCCGACGCCGCGGCCCGCTCGCGCATCGAGCAACTCGCCATGCAAGCAGTTACCAAAGCCGAGGAAGCGCGTGGTTGCCGTGTGGTCGACGTGTCCGCCGCCAAGTGCGGCTGGGACCTGAGTTCCTATCCGCCCGCGGTTGACGGTAGACAGCCCGACCCGCGGCATATCGAGGTCAAGGGCCGTGTGAAGGGCGCAGGCACGGTTACCGTTTCGCGCAACGAGATGCTCTATGCCTTCAATCAGGGCGACAAATTTGTGCTCGCGATTGCGCTCGTCGATAGCGACGACAGCATCGATGGCCCTCACTACGTTCGAAATCCATTTGATCGCGAACCGGGCTGGGGCGTGGCGTCCATCAATTTCAATTTGAGCGAACTCCTTGCCCGAGCGGAGGCCCAATGACAGCCCTCCGTCTCGACACACTTTCACTCAGAAATTTTCGTTGCTTTGAGCAATGCGAGATTGGCTTTCACCCCAATCTCACGGTTCTGGTCGCCGAGAATGGCAGCGGCAAAACTGCCATTCTTGACGCTGTCGCCACGGCACTTTCAGTTTTCGTCAACGCGATGAATCCAACTGAAAAATCAAGAAAAATGGAGCGCAGTGATGTCCGGCTCGTGCCCGACGGCAATGGAAAGATGACATCCTGCCTTCCGACCGAATATCTCGCTCAGGCGACTGTCCGCGATAAGCAAGTGATATGGAAGAGCACCGTTAGGACTTATGGGGGCAAAGTGCGCCCTAGCTTCCGCGAACTCGCGCCATTGAAGGACGCTGCGCTGAAATTCCGCGCTGACTCCGAGATTCTTCCGCTGGTCGCGTACTATGGCACAGGTCGCTTGTGGAGCGAGCACCGCCTCACCGAATACCGTCGTTCATCAGTGACGAATGTCGAGGAACGAGTAGCGGGATACACCGATTGCCTAACGTCGTCATCGTCCTTCAAGGACGTTTCGACCTGGTTTGAACATCGTTTCAGGCAGACGGCCTCGCCAGCCTTTAGGGAAAGCCTGTCAACCAATCTTGCGATGATCGAGGGCGTCAAGCGAGCGACTAGGGAAGTCCTTGAACCAACGGGTTGGTTAAACTTGGCTTGGGATTCCGAACTTGCCGCGTTGTCGGCAGAACATGAAAGTCAGGGTCGTCTTCCCCTCATCATGCTGAGCGATGGCGTTCGCACAATGCTGGCGCTCGTCGCGGATGTAGCGCGGCGGTGTGCAAGCTTGAATCCGCAGCTCAGCGATCAGGCATCCCTTCAGACGCCTGGCGTTCTCATCATCGATGAAGTGGACATGCATCTCCACCCGCGATGGCAGCAGCAGGTGCTGGGCTTGCTGCAAGGCGCCTTTCCGGCCCTACAAATCATTGTCAGTACGCACAGTCCGCATGTGCTTTCAACTGTTGAAAAATCTTCGATCCGTGTGCTTCGTGCTGAAGAAAATGAAGTGAGCGTTGAAACACCGCTATTGCAGACGCGTGGCGTTGAAAGTGCGGATGTCTTGGCAGCTGTAATGGGCGTGGATCCAATCCCGCAGGTGGAGGAGTCAAAGAAATTGAGCGCCTATCGTGCGCTCATTGAGGACGGCAAATCCGAGGGGCCTGATGCCCTGGCACTACGCTGGCGCCTTGTAAGCCATTTCGGCGAGAGACATCCCGTAATTCTAGAATGCGATCGGTTGATCCGGTTTCAGCAATTCAGGCTTCGCCATGAAAAGCCGGATGGGGCCTGACATGCGCTATCTTGACCGCGCGGCAGTTCCTGCCCCCCCGTGCCTTGCTGCCTACAATCACGGTGTCCAAATATGGCAAAACTTGGCAGACGCTGACAGAGGGCAGATTCACGACCATCTTGAGCAGATGCAGGGCCGCCGCTGCGCCTATTGCGAAGGTAGCATCGACGAACTCGGGCAGCACATTGAACACTTTCGGCGCAGGCACGATTATCCGGCACTTACATTTTCCTGGGGCAATCTCTTCCGGTCTTGCAATCAGAAAAATTCTTGCGGGCATTTCAAGGATAACGGTGCGGGTGCTTACAACCCAGACGATCTAATTGATCCTTGTCTCGACGACCCTGACCAATTTTTCCTGTTCCGTGCCGATGGAACGATATCCGTGCGCGAAGGCCTCGCTGCCAACGAACAACATCGAGCAATTGAAACCTTGAGGGTCTTTTCACTCAACCCTCAATGGGGGCGGTTGAGGAACATGCGTCAGGCCGCAGTCGCCGGGTTCATCCAAGCGGTGGATGAAGCCGCCAGCGCCGGATTTACCCCGGACGAAATTCGCGCCTATTTTGCGGATTGCCTCGAATATACCAAGGACTACCCATTCTATACGGCTATCAGGCACGTCTTGACGGAAAGATAATGAAAATGAACGCGGAAAAACCGGAAGCAAAGGCGCTGACCTTGGATGAAAGGTCTAACGCTATCATCGTGTCATTTGACTCGAAATGGCATCAGCCCTTCCTAAATTCCGAGTTCAGCGTCGTCATTCGCAAACGTGTTCCAAGAGACCGAACCTTCGAGTGGATTTACGCGCATATTAAGAGTCCGATAGGTGCGATTTGCGGACGTGCCAGAATAAAAAGCATTGGCACGATGGGGGCTGACCAAGCCCTGAGTCTGTACAAGAGTATAAATCTGTCAAAAGATGAAATAGCGGAATATATATCAGGCGAAGATTCAATAGGATTTTATGCAATAGACCAATATGACATTGCAATAAATCCAGCAAATACCGAATTAATTAACGATTATTTAAAATATAGTCCGCCACAGAGTTTTACAATTTTGTCTACAGTCGCAAAGAAAACCATTGATGAAATTTGCGGATTTGACAACTCTTTTCCCTTGAAGGCGCTTAACCTTGAAGCCTGAAATCATCTCCCCCCGCAAGCTTATTGAGGTCGCACTGCCCCTCGACGCAATCAACGCGGCTGCGGCCCGCGAGAAGTCGATCCGGCATGGTCATCCGAGCACATTGCACCTTTGGTGGGCGCGTCGTCCATTGGCTGCCGCACGTGCCGTTATTTTTGCCCAGATGGTGAATGACCCGTCCTGGAAATGGGAGCTTGAGCATCCTGGGGCAATTCCTCCCGGCAACCTCAAGGCGAGTTGGGCGGCTAGCCGCAATCGGCTCTTCGCCATCATTAAGGATTTGGTGAAGTGGGAGAATACTACGAACGAAGCGGTGCTGGAAAAGGCCCGCGCGGAAATCGGCAAGTCGTGGCGCGAGGTCTGTGATCTCAACAAGGATCACCCGCAGGCGGCCGAACTGTTTAATCCTAATAAGCTGCCCGCCTTCCATGACCCGTTCGCCGGTGGAGGCGCATTGCCTCTTGAGGCGCAGCGTCTTGGGCTGGAAAGCTATGCCTCCGACCTTAACCCCGTCGCCGTCCTTATCAACAAGGCGATGATCGAGATTCCACCGAAGTTTACGAGCCACCCACCGGTGAACCCGGAAGCGCTTGCCAGTCGCGATGCTTGGAGTAAGCAATGGGAAGGCGCGCAGGGCCTCGCCGAGGACGTACGCTTTTACGGCCAGTGGATGCGCGAGGAGGCACAAAAGCGCATCGGGCACCTCTACCCGCCCGTGGCGATCACGGCGGACATGGCGAAAGAGAGGCCCGACCTTTTACCGCTTGTCGGCCAGAAGCTCACAGTCATTGCTTGGCTGTGGGCACGCACTGTGAAAAGCCCCAATCCGGCGTTCCGGCATGTGGATGTGCCGCTGGCTTCTACCTTCATCATTTCCAGCAAAGCAGGCAAGGAAAGCTATGTGCAGCCCGTGATTGATGGCGACCGCTATCACTTCATGGTGAAGGTAGGGAAGCCGCTCGAATCGGCGAAGGAAGGTACCAAAGCGACTGGACGAGGAGCAAACTTCCGCTGCATTCTCTCGAACACGCCTATCAGTGGTGATTACATCAAGGCTGAGGGGCAGGCTGGCCGGATTGGCACAAGGCTGATGGCCGTTGTTGCTGAAGGGGCGCGTGGCCGCGTTTATCTGACGCCGTCTAGAGAGCATGAAGCTACGGCCCGGCAGGCCCAACCCACTTGGAAACCCTCCGGCAATGTGCCGGCTCGTCTCACAGGTGGTACATGCGTTCCCTATGGCTTGACCGAATGGGGTGATCTCTTCACTCCACGCCAGCTTGTAGCGCTTACTGCTCTCTCTGATCTAGTGAGCGAGGCGATCGCCAAGGCCAAGGCCGATGCTTTGGTCGCCGGTTTACCCGACGATGGCGAGCCCCTCGAAGGACTCGGCGTTGGCGCAACGGCATATGCGCAGGCGGTGGGAGTGTACTTGGGACTAGCAATTAGCCGAACGACCAATACTGTAAATGCTCTTGCTGTTTGGTCGCAGAGTCGCGAGCAAAGTGTAAATCTCTTTAGCCGACAAGCTATCCCAATGGCATGGGACTTCCCAGAAGTTAATCCCTTTGCACGTGCGGCAGGTGATTTTGGCTTAACGACAACATCTATGAGCAAGATTGTTGCTGAAGGAAGTGAGCGCCCTGCTTTCGTTCAGCAAGCAGATGCTCAGAACCAAGCCATCAGTGCAAACAAACTCATCTCTACGGATCCTCCATATTACGACAATATCGCATACGCTGACTTATCGGATTTCTTTTATGTCTGGCTGCGTCGCTCGCTCAAACCGATTTATCCTCATCTCTTCGCGACAGTCGCGGTGCCCAAGGCTGAAGAATTAGTCGCCGCGTCCTATCGTCACGGCAGCAAGGAGCAGGCCGAGAAGTTCTTCCTTGGTGGCATGACCGAGGCGCTACACAACTTGGCAACGCAGGCTCATCCAGCCTTTCCTGTCACCATCTACTACGCCTTCAAGCAGTCTGAAACCAAAGACGATGCGGGCACTTCTAGCACCGGCTGGGAAACCTTCCTTGAGGCGGTACTGCAAGCAGGCTTTGGAATCGCTGGCACATGGCCCATGCGTACTGAGCGTCCAACAGGAGTTAAAGTCTCCACCAACGCGCTCGCATCCAGCATTATTCTTGTCTGCCGTCAGCGCCCGACGACAGCAGAGACTGTCTCACGCCGTGTCTTCCTACGTGAGTTAAATCAGGTTCTCCCGGAGGCACTTGATGAAATGACTCGCGGCTCCGGGGACGACCGTTCGCCAGTTGCGCCGGTAGACCTCTCGCAGGCCATCATCGGCCCAGGTATGGCGGTGTTCTCTAAATACGCGGCTGTGGTTGAGGCCGATGGCACACCAATGACCGTGCAGACGGCGTTGCGCCTCATCAACCGCTTCCTCGCCGAGGATGATTTCGACCATGATACGCAATTCTGCCTGCATTGGTTCGAGCAATACGGTTGGAAGGAGGGCAGATTCGGAGAAGCCGACACGCTGGCTCGTGCCAAGGGAACCAGTGTCGATGGCGTGAAGCAAGCTGGGGTACTGTATGCCTCCGGCGGTATCGTTCGCCTCTTGAAGTGGAAGGAGTATCCTGCCGACTGGAACCCTGAGACAGATGAACGCCTACCAGTATGGGAAGCGCTTCATCACTTGATCCGCATCTTCAAGACTGAAGGCGAGAGCGGTGCCGGAAGGGCACTTGCAACCGTTGCGGGGAAAGCGGAAGTGACGCGGCAGCTCGCCTATCGCCTATATACGCTGTGCGAGCGGGCGGGCTGGGCTGAAGATGCCCGAGCCTACAATGAAATTGTAACAAGCTGGAGCGCAATCGAATCCGCTGCAGCGGCGGCACCGAAAGCGCAGCAAACTGATATGTTTGAATGAGGGATCATCGATGAAACCGTGGAGAGAGGTCGCTGTTCCTCACCAAGACGTTCTGGAAGGCACCTTCCAGCAATCAGAGTTCGCAGCCGATATCACGGCCGTGAATACCGGCAAGGCAAGCCGCGAATACCAGGATGCCGTCGCGTTCTACGAGCGCACCTTTATTACCGAAGGCATGGCGATGCTGCTCACTCAGGTCGCGCAGCGCCTTGCCGGCAAGGGCGGCGAGCCCGTCGTTCAGCTTCAGACCGCGTTCGGCGGCGGCAAGACCCACACCATGCTCGCGGTCTACCACCTTGCTACCCGCAAGTGCGCTCTTGCCGAGCTTTCCGGGATACCGGCGCTTGTCGACCGCGCCGGACTGATGGACGTACCACAGGCGCGCGTTGCCGTCATTGATGGCACCGATCGCGGGCCGAGCCAGCCGCGCATGTATGGCGGTCAGGCCGTGAAGACGCTTTGGGGCGAGCTTGCGTGGCAGCTTGGCGGCGCTGAAGGCTTTGCGCACGTTGCGGAGGCCGATGCGACCGGGACTTCGCCGGGCAAGGAAGCGCTGCGTGCGCTGCTGGAGCAGTTTTCGCCCTGCGTTGTGCTGATCGACGAGCTTGTCGCCTATGTCCGCCAGTTCCCTGAATCCCAGGCGATCAGCGGCGGCAGCTACGACAGCAACCTGTCCTTCGTGCAGGCGCTGACCGAGGCCGTCAAACTCGTGCCCCGTGCCATCGTGCTCGCTTCACTGCCGGAATCGGAAGTAGAGGCCGGTAGCCAGCGCGGCGTTGCGGCACTGCGCGCCTTGGAGAAGACCTTTGGCCGCGTTCAGGCCCTGTGGAAGCCGGTTGCCACCGAGGAGGCGTTCGAGATCGTGCGCCGCCGCCTGTTCGAGCCGGTGCGCGATGAAAAGGCGCGCGAGGAAATCTGTCGGGCATTCGCCGACACCTATATCGCTGAAGGCGCGAAGCTTCCTGCCGAAACGCAGGAGCGGCGCTATTTTGACCGCCTCCAGCAGGCTTATCCGATCCATCCGGAGGTCTTCGACCGGCTTTACGAAGACTGGACGACGATCGACGGATTCCAGCGCACGCGCGGCGTACTCAAGCTCATGGCGAAAGTGATCTTCCGCCTGTGGAAGGACGATAACAGGGATTTGCTCATCATGCCGGGCAGTCTGCCCTTGCATGACGGCAGCACGCGCAATGAGCTGACCTATTATCTTCCCGCGGGCTGGGATCCCGTCATCGAGCGCGATATCGACGGTGATCGTGCCGAAACCACCGCCCTTGAAAACAAGGAACCTCGTTTCGGGCAAGTTGGTGCAGCCCGGCGCATAGCCCGCACCATATTCCTGGGTAGCGCCCCTTCGTCCGTCGTTTCAAATGTTGCTGCTCGGGGCATTGACCGCGCTCGCGTCATTCTTGGCTGCCTGCAACCCGGTCAGGCCTCGTCGGTTTTCGCTGATGCGCTGGGCCGTCTTGCCGACCGGCTGCACTATCTCAATGCTTCAGGCGACAAGAGCCAGGACGCGACGAGATTTTGGTTCGACACCCGTGCCAATCTCCGTCGTGAGATGGAAGATCGCAAACGCCGATTTGACGACCGCACTGAGGTGCGCGGTAAGATTGCCGAGACCCTGAAGAAGACCGTTGGAAATGCAGCGTCCTTTGACGGCGTTCATATCTTCACGCCGCATAGTGATGTGCCGGATGACACGGCGCTCCGCCTCGTCGTTCTTCCCCCGGAGTCCTGGTACACACGAGATGAGACCCGCTTGTCCTTCGACGCCGTTCTCGACATGATTGCCAAGAATGGGGCGAAGCCGCGCTACCGCGCCAACCGGCTTATCTTTTTGGCCGCAGATCACGGTGCGCTTGCTCGACTTAATGATGCTGCCCGAACGGCGCTGGCCTGGGGCTCGATCGTTGACGATGTGAAGGAAAGCAGGCTCAACATCGACCTGCTGCAAAAGAACCAGGCCGAAAAGGAGCTAAAGAGCGCAGAAGAGGTGCTCCCTCGCGCCGCCCGTGAATGCTACCGTTGGTTGATGTGTCCAATGCAGGACGCGCCGACCGATCCCAAGCCTGGAATCGAGGTGTTTGCTATCAACACGGCAGGCAGTTCTGTCGGCAGTGAGATTGAGCGGGTTTGTACTGACAACGAGTTGGTCATCTCAACCTGGTCGCCAATCCACCTCCGCGCAAAACTGAGAGAGCTCTACTGGAATGGCGAGGCTCGATCAGCAAATGCCGCCGCGTTCTTCGAGGACACGCTTCGCTATCTTTACATGCCGCGCTTGCGGGGGCGGGACGTGCTTACGCAGGCAATACGATCAGGCTCGGCAAGTCGCGATTTTTTTGCGACCGCTTACGGCGAGCACGAAGGCAAGTACGAAGGGTTCTCGTTCGGCGGCGGGGAGGCCGTTTTTGACGATACGTTGCTGCTGATCGACCCTGACGCAGCAAAAGCATACGAGGAAACCAGCCGCCCGACGGAGCCGGTGACACCAGTTGATCCGCCGACCACTCCCGTTCCGAGTGTTCCTACAGCGGGAACGCCGCCATCTTCCGAACCGGGAACACCAACGGCGACGCCTCAGCCGACCTCGGCGAAGCCAAAGGTTTTCTACGCGACCGCTGAAATTCCGCCAGCGACCGCCAAGATGCACTTGGTCAATCTTGCGGATGAGATAATCGCATTGTTGGCGTCCGATCCTAATGCAAACGTCCGGCTGACGGTCGAGATCTCTGCAGAGTTTCCTGACGGTGCGAGCGACAGCATAAAGCGAGCCGTCTCCGAGAACGCGACTAGCCTTCGCCTGAAATCAGCAGACTGGGAGTAGCGTCTTCTGAACCCGGACAACGCCCGTCTCCGCCACACGTATCAGCTCAAACTGACGGTGTGGTGGACGCCTATAGATAGTTAGATCAGGGCGATCAGAGGGCGTCAAAGCCCGGTGGGCTCATGGTTCTGCAGGTAGTGCTCCACCTTCTCCAGCGTCCGCCGACGTGGCCGCCGTCCCAATCGTAGGTCCAGCACAAAGCGCGGATCTCCGACCGCCCGCCGCCCGAAACGGGTGGCGGACATGTGGGTTTCCTTGAGATGACGCTCGATGCGATCCAGCAGCTTCATGGCCTACCTCGAATCCGATTCCACTTGTGTTCTTGTTATGTTCTTATTAGGAAGACTCCATCGAGTCTAGGATGAATTCCTACACGCCAACCTGGACCGCCCCTTGAAAGGCGCCGCCGATGGAGAATGTGAGAGAAGAGCTGGATCGCCTAATCCGGCAGAGAAACGTGGGCTATTCCGCGATTTCGCGGCTGCTCAATCGTAACCCCGCGTACATCCAGCAGTTCATCAAACGCGGCTCACCGCGCAAGCTGGACGACGAAGACCGGCGCATTCTTGCCCGCTTCTTCGGCGTTGACGAGCAGGTGCTCGGCGGCCCCGCACTTCCCGTGCGCGATGGCCTGGTTGAAGTGCCGATCCTCAATGTCGATGCTTCGGCCGGCTTTGGCGCGATCGCGGAGAGCGAGACGGCGCATACCCGGTTCGGCTTTGACGAACGGTGGCTGGGCAAGCTGACCCGGGCCAAGAGCGCGAGCCTGTCGATCATCCATGTTCACGGAGAGTCGATGGAGCCGACACTGCGAGACGGCGACGAAGTTCTTGTCGACGCGTCCGATCAAGGCTCGCGCTTGCGCGATGGCATTTATGTGCTGCGCGCCGACGATGCACTCGTGGTGAAGCGCGTGACCATCCAGCCAGGTGGGCGGCAGATCACGATCTCGAGCGACAATTCGGCGTATCCGACCTGGACCGACGTCGACCGCTCGACGATCCATGTCGTCGGTCGGGTCATCTGGTTCGGGCGTTCGGTCTGATCTGCCGGGCGTCAGACCCCAGCAAATCGCTCGCGATGCCGCGCAACGAAGTCGGGACGCGGGTGCAAGCATTTGTCACGCGGCAGGCGGATTTGCTGCCCTGCTGGCGGGAAGAGTTGCAAGAGCTCTGAAGGCACCTTGTTGTGCGACACCAGCAGGCAGAGATTGTCATCGAAAGTGATGAGGTGGCGATCGAACAGCCAATGGGCGGTGGCTGACAGCGCTACGCCGTTCTGGACAATGTCCGGCCCACCGTCGGCAACGGACCAGATATGCGCGGCCTGGGCTTCGGCCTTGCCGCCTCCATTGACTATTCTGAGGCCTGTGACCGCACAGGTATTCTCGTAAGCGTCGAGTACATGATTGCGGAAGTTTGCGTCCCGGATCTTGCGGTTTACTAGCATCTGCTCGACGCGCCGTTCCGCGAAATGATCGTCGAGCAGCAGATTGGTTTCCGGGTCGATGCGCGGCGCGTCGAGTTCAAGCCGGATCCGGTTGTCGGGATCGAGGGTCTCGGCGAGCCCTGCATTGACGATCGCCACGAAATCTTCGTTCTCGAGCACGCGGACCGACTTGCCGCGGAGGCTCCGTCCGGCATCGCCTGGCCTAGCCATCTCGCGCAGGAACCGTTCAGCAAAGCGGCCGCTGCCATCCCGGTACGGCACGGGCTGGTCGAACTCGAGATAGTCGCGGACCCGTGCGTAGAAGTGGCTGGGGTCGCTGGGATCGGCATCGATCCGCTCGACGAAGGCGGCCGCGATATAGGTCATGCGGCCGCCAGCCACGCGGGTCTCGCGATAGACGATCCAGTCGCTCACCAGCTCTCGCGCGATCGATAGGTAATTGCTCGGGAAGTGATACCGTTCGGTGATCGCGTCATCGTAGCGCGAATTGCCGCTGATCTCGAAAACGCCCTTCACAGTCCCGCCCATAGCCCAAGTCGATGAGCGCCAGGGTGCCTGGAGAACGCTCCGCCGTCCAGGCTCACCATCGAAAAGTTCAAATGCCGATTTCGAAGGGTTTGGTCCGCTCCTTGGTCAGTTCGGGCGGCTTCTTCGAATGATCGTCCTTGTTCGAGGCACCAGCGGCCAGGCCCTTCGCGGCTGCCTCGCGGAGCCGCTCGGTCACTTCCAGGGCCGAGGTCTTTTCGCCGGTGTTGTGGGCCACGGCCTTTCCAAGCTTATCGGCACTGTCGACTACAAGGGTCAGGTGATCGCGCAGGCGTGTCACCGTGACGAGGAAGGTCTGCTGGTTGGCAAGGCTGCGTTCGCGGCTATCCATCACCGCAATCCCGCGATCCGAAGTGAGACCCTGGGCCATATGGGCATTGAGCGCGTAGGCGAGGTCGAGCCGCCTCAGCATCGGGTCCCCGCGCTCGAGTTCATGGCGCAGGCCGGATGACGTCACCAGCGTAACCCGAGCGCCGTCAACAGCCTCGATCCGCGCCTGGTCCGCATTGAACAGGCCCCGCCGATGATCGTTCTCGGTCCAGCGAATCCGGTCGCCGTCATGGACCGAAAGGCGCTTCTCTTCGAACAGCGCGAGCCGATCGCCCTTCTCGCCGGGGCGGATGCGGCTCGGGCGAAGGCTGCGCATCCTGCCCTTGCCATCGCGAAGGCGGACCTCGCGCGATCTGTCGTCGATGCTCTCGATCTTGTATTCGCCGCGCGGGAGGCGCTGCTGCTTGTCCGGGCTGCGAACCTCAAGGACCATGCCTGGGCGGTAGACAGAGAGGTATCGGAGCTCCTCACGGGTAGCATTGACTCGCGACAGCACAGTCAGCTCCAGCGCGGCCGTACCAAGCTCGCCATTGGCCTTGAGCCCGCGTTGCACCGCGTCGTTGACCGCGGTGCGCAAGAGCCGGCCAGAGGCATAGATCGCAGTCCCGTCGCGTTCCTGCGGCGCCAGCGCGAGCCATTGCTCGGCAGCAACCACTGCGCTGTCGCCCCTTGTCTCGATCGTCGAGCCTTTGAGATGGCCAAGGGCAGTATGGACATCGCCCAATTGTGCAGCGGCCTGGGCGAGACGCAGCTGCGGGTCCCGGCCGCGCAGGTTTGTCGTCATGTCCGCGCGCGCGATGCCCGCCTTCTGGACGAGATCGAAAGGCTTGCCCGCATCGACCGCGCCGAGCTGGCGCGTGTCGCCCACAAGGACAAGCCGCCGGACGCCGGCAAGATTGGCCAGCGATACCAGGCGCTCCTTGTCGTGGTTCGAGACCATTGAAGCTTCGTCGAGGACCAGCACCCGGTCGCCGAGCGCTTCCTTCGCCTCAGCCTGAAGGCAGGCATTTCCGAGGTCTTCCAGCAACGGCGCCCAGCTCTTAAGCAGCCGCGCCAAGGTCATCGAGGTGATGCCGGTATCGCGCTCCAGCATCTGCACCAGGGTGTTCTGGACTGCGAGCCCGATGATCTCCTTGCCTTCCTCGCCGAGGATCTGCGCCACGGGTTTCAAGACACTGCTCTTGCCTGCGCCGGCGACGCCCTGGATGGCAATCGTTCGGTGGGTCGATGCCAGGATCAGGCGTGCAGCCCCTTCCTGGCCTGCATTGAGGTCGATCCCGTGATTGATGGCAGCGACGGCCTTGACCCTTGCGCCTGCTTCATTGCTGTCGAGAAGCGGAGCAACTGCATCCCTCCCAGCTTCGACCGCGGCGAGAATGCGATGCTCGCTAGCGAGCGCATCGCGCGAGGTCAGCCAGCCCTTGTGCTCTCCTGACCCTGGAACAAGATCGCCCGAACGGACCAGCGCATTGACCCGCGTTTCGACGGCCGCGATCGTTGTGGGCAACCCGAAATCCAGCGCTGATTTGTAAAGCGCCTCGCGCGGAAAGGCCGCTTCGCGCTGAGAGAGGTGGCGCACGGCAGAGGCTGTTGCCTGGGCTGCGGCAACGGTTTCACGGTCCTGTTTGAGCACGTGAGCCGGGATAAGCGGATCGGCAGCATTGCCTTTGATCCGCTCGGCAAAGTCCCGAAGCCACGCCTTGCCGCGCTCGATCAGGCTGGCGCCGGCTGCGAGTCCGCGAGGTGCTGAATTTGCCAGGGCCTGCGCCGTTTCAATCATGGCCGGCAGGTCGAGGCCTGCGGCCTGGGCATGGCCTTGCCAGCTCAACAAAAGCGCGCCCCGATCGGCGACTGCCTGCTTGGCGCTGCGGGTGTCGAGGGCAGCAATCTTGCCGGCTTCCAGCCCCGGGCCGCGCCGCGCGTCGAGCACTTCCTGCCGCCGCGTGGAGAAGGACATGACCTGCTCGCGGGTAAAGCCGGCAGCCTCGAAATTGCCGTGCTTGCCGACGGGGCCCACCGCATAGCCGAGCTTTTCAGCCGAGAGGCGGAAGCGCGCCATCGTCATGCTGTTGAGCAGCGTGTTGAGCGACCAGAGCCGGTCATTCTTCAATGTCCGCCATTTGCCATCGGCGCCTTTCGTGACGTTGGCGACCACGGCATGGAAATGGAGATTGGGCTCCTGGTTGCGATTGGTATCGTGCTGGAACAGCGCCACGGTGAGGTTGCCCGTTGGAACCGTGCGCACTTTCCCGTTTTCGACGAGGCGCGTTTCGGCCGCGTTCCTCTCGGCCCATTGAAGCGTCTCGATCACCGCTTCGCGATAGGCTTCGATGATCCGCTTATCGCCGCCAACAAGGGCGAGGACCGACCAGCTCTTGGGCAGCGAGAAAGTGAGATCCGTACCGGCACGATGCTGGTTTTCATGGCCGACCCTGGTTCCGTCTGGGAGTTCGCCTTTGAGGAGCTTGTCGAAGACCACAGCATCAACTTCTCCGGAAAGGCCAAGGGCTGCGGCGCCTGATCCGACCCATTGACCCGATCGGTCGGCGTCGGCGCTCGCATAGTAGTTGTCGGCAGCAAAGTAGCTGGCCGCGCCGGAGGCTGACCGGACATTGGCGACCGAAAGCATGGATCCTGTTCCTTCAAGCAAGGTGCCCCCTTGCTTTCGGCCCTCAAAGATCGGGTTCGTAGAAGTCCTGTTCTCCGCTCTCGACGCCGCCTTCGAGCAAGTCCCGTTCGGCCCTTTCGCGGGGATGTTCTCGCTCCTGCGGCCGCTCGACTGGCGGTGACTTGAGGCCAGTCGAACCGGGCTTGTCGCCTGGTGTGGTCGCGTTCTCCTCAGGCCCTGGCTGCGCCCCATCGGCCGCTTCACTTCTGCCTGAAAGAAGCGGTCCTGGTGGCAAGGTCGCGACTGTCCGAGCCGGCCCGATTGCTTCGGCATCTGCACCGGCCTTGCCTTCGTCGGGCGCTCCCCGCACCTCACGGGTAGGCATGGCTCGGGGATGTTCCTCGCCCTTTAGGCTTGCCTGATCCGCCGCAGGTTTCACGCCCTGCAGGTCGAGCTTAAGCTGCCGGGGGACGACCGGCTTGCCAGCACCATCGTCATTCGCGGCTGGCGCACCTTCTGCGGCTTCGGAAGGCGATGGGGGCGAAGAGGTGCCCGCCGCGGCTCCCTCATCCGGGGCAGCCCGCTCGGGAGCAGGTTCGGAGGCGCGCGCAATGAACCCCTCAGCGAGCCGGGGCAAGCGGCGCGGCACGAGCGTGACTGGAGCGGCCGGGAATCCGTCGGGGAACTTAAGGTAGCCGGAGAGCCTCGGCAGGTTCATGAACTGGTCGGGAAGGAGCAGTGGTTCAATCTGACGCCGGGGTGTCAGACTGACGGCGTCGCGAGCATTGTTGTACCCGTAGCTGTACCCTTCCTCCATATCGCGCACTTGGCGATGTCCAATGAAGTCGGAGCACCAGGTTGCCGTCTCCCGGTCGGCGGTTGCAAGGATGAGTTTGCTTCGAGCCAGCGAGGACAGGGTCATCGCCATGTTCTCGCCGTAGACCTCCTTGAGCTTGGCAAAGGCATGGACGCCGGTGACTATCGCGCCGCCAAAATTGCGGGCGGTCTGGAGCCCTTTTTCGAGCGCGGGAAGGCGGTGGAGTGCCCCCAGTTCGTCGACGAGGAACCAGAGCCTGAGATCAGGCGTGCGCTCCAATGTCATCAGCGTGTTCATGGCCGTGTCGAGCCATAAGGTGAGCAGCTGCGAACAGATCGACATGTCGACATAGCGTGCGGAGAGGAACAGGATCGAGCCCGGAGCGGAAATGCCGCGGGTCCAGTCCCGTACCGAGAAGCGCGGGCTATTGTTGGGCAGCAGCTTCAGCGCCTTGGCATTGGCGTTGAACACGGCCCGGATCGACTCTGCCATGCGCGCTGCTTCGGGAGCGGTCAGCGGGTCGGCCATGGTGCCGCGCATGAGCTTGTGGACCTGCGCAAGATCGGCGGTCATCAACCGGGTGGCTAGCGCATGGTTGGTGGCCTGCCCGGTGCGCTGGAGATGCAGGCACATCTCCACGAAGAGCATGCGGGCCGCCAGCACCCAGAACTGCTCCGAGCCGCCGCCGTCGTGCGGAACGAGCGCTTCGGCGGCGGCGTGGAATTCGCCCTCGCTGGTGCAGTCATGGAACACGCTCCAGGTCGGACAGCGGGAATCGAGCGGGTTCAGGATGATGTCGCGCTCGGGGTCGTAAAAGGCTTCGATAAAAGCCCCGGTGAGGTCGAAAACGACCGCGCGTTGCCCCCGCATCCGGGCCTCGCCGAGGAGCTGGCTAAGGGCCACGGTCTTGCCGGTGCCAGTTGTGCCGATCAGCATCGTATGGCTCTGCTCAAGGCGCCAGGGCCAAGACACGCCGGCGAGGTGAGCCGGGCCATAAAAGCCTGCTTCTTCGGTCGCTGCAGCGCCTGCCAGCCGCCATTTCCAGCCGAGCGCGGCTTGCAGTTCGCGGGCACGCTCCGTGCGGTTGTGCCGGTCGATTTCTGCCTCGAGCTCGTCAAGGGTGACGAGCATCGCGCCGCGCTCGTGCTTGCGCTCTTTGGACTTGCCGCCGAACCGTTCGGCGAACCACCAAAAGGCGATGAAGGCCGGGACGAGGACGAGCGCTGAAAGGCTCATGCCGCGCCGGATGGCGGCACCGAGCGCAGTTACGGCCTCGCGCATCGGAGGAAAGTCGCGAACGACATCGAATGGCAGACGGACGGTGCCGCCACCGGCCAGCTTGAGCTCCACCAGCTTGCCGGGATCAAGCTCCATGAAGGCGTAGCCCGAAGCGTAGAGATGCATCCACGCCAGGTAGATCTGGTGATCGGTAAGCGCCGAGGTCACCTCCCAGTAGGAGAACCAGGCGGCGACGATGAAGGTCACCAACAGCGGGCCTTTGAGGCCGGCCGCGAACATGAAGCCGAAGTGGCCGAGGAGCTGGCTGCCGCGCGTGAAATTGAGGAGATTACGCTTCATCGCTGCCTCCCCCGGGTGCGGAGGCGCTGAGCCCGAGCCGGGCGAGCCGGCGATTGTAGGCCTCGTGCGTACGCTGCCTCAACGAGCCATCGGTATGGCTGGCCAGGAGCGCTTCGAGGGCTACCGTGATGAACAGGTTTTGCCGTACCGGGTCGAGGGCCGCAGGCCGCTTTCGCGCTTCGTTTTCACGCTGCCAGGCATCGATCAGCTGATCGCGAATGACGATGCTGACGGAGACCTGTTGGTCCCGGGCTTTGCCCTTGATCCAATCAGCAAGTGGGCGGGGTACGTAGGTCTGAAGACTGAGATGCCGATCCATGTTCTGGGGTCCAATTGACCCTTGCGAACCCGGTTCGATCTTGCGGAAGACAGCGATGAGAATAAATCAGGAACATTGGCGCGTCAATCTCGATAAACCGACCACACATCAGAGAGTTAGGCGGTCCCAATTTGCCCATAA
This sequence comes from Croceicoccus bisphenolivorans, assembly GCF_001634625.1. GTDB lineage: Bacteria > Pseudomonadota > Alphaproteobacteria > Sphingomonadales > Sphingomonadaceae > Croceicoccus > Croceicoccus bisphenolivorans. Next base: position 54,877 of record NZ_LRSE01000015.1, read on the forward strand.
ATCGCGAATCCAAGGCATGCTTCACCCTCAAATTGGTTTGACACCAGCCCGAAAATTCAGCGTATCACCCTGATATACCTATACTAAATCCGGCAGTGTCACTGCGTACGGTGTGCCTGTCAAGTTCCAATGTGCGCGGGGGTTTCCAGCACGCCCTGAGTTCCGTTCAATCGCTTGAATTCGCATCCTTATTCTCGGAGCGTGAGCAACCGGGTCGTTGCAGGGAAAAACGAAATTCAGGGCAAAAACGCCGCTGGGCTACCAACTGGCCTTAGTTATGTGGGAATTCCTCTCGGCGGGCCATTGCTCAGGGGGGGCAATTGCCCGGTCGTTTGAGCGGATCATGGGGACCAAGTAGTCATTACCGAGCCGTCCAGAGATCGAAAGGAGCTGGGGCGCATAACGATCGGGGATGCCCATCACTCCTACCCCTGCGAACAAGAAAAAGGGCAGGAACCGTTCCCGGTCCCTGCCCTGCTTGTCCGGTCAGAACTCATCGAGCATCGCCCCGTGGATCGTATGCACCACGCGCGCTGCCAGATGCGCTGGAAGAGCGTTGTAGTCGCCCTCGTCAAGAGCGAAGTATCCAAGTTCGCGGTCCTCAACGATGTGCTGATCGAAGAAGCTGTGCAGCGCCCGCCGCTCTGCCACAGCCAGCGCGGCAAAGTAGCGTTCCGAGTTCGAACTGGTTCGAAAAATTGAAGCCATGATATCCTCCTGATGTCTGCCGTTGACGGCAGGAGCAGGACGGATGGGCGTGTGACCGGCGGGTCAGGGATCGCCCAAAGGGCGACCGCGAAGCGGCGGTAGGGGTAACGATTTTGTCGGACCGTAGCGCAGCGAAGGGGAGGCAAAATGGTGGGACCCTGCCGTCCTTGACGCGCCGGTTGCACGGCCATCAGAATGGGAGAACGTGAGCCAGGCCCCCTCCCCTCCAGTCCCGAGCTAGATTGCTGCCGAGACCTTCTGCGCGACCTCTGTGAGCGTCGCCTGAAGACGATTGATCTCCGACAGGGTGGTTCCGCCGGGCACATATCGCGTGACAAGAAATTCGCGTGACTGCGACATGGTATGCAGGTGTTCCCGCGTCCGCTTCCTTAGCACCAGCCCAATCTGCACCGCTAGGTCCGCCCTTGCCGCGAGGTTGTGCTGGAGACCCCGCACCTGGCCCGCGCTGTGACCCGATCGGAGAAGGAATGCGTTGAGGTAAAGCTCGACCGCATGGATTGCGACCATGCGAAACGGTGCCCGCGAGCTGGGCACTTTGGGCCGTCCATTCTGCACGAGAAACTGGGCCGCAATCCGATACTCATCGGCAAGAGCCACCATCTCGGCAGCGGTCGCACCCTCACCCGGATAGCAAGTGATCGTCTGGTCATTCATGGCATTCTTCGTAGCACCGCTTTTGCAAACGATTACTGAAAAATCTCTGGGTTTTCATACACCACAAAGGGGCCCTGTCCCACATGGACAGGACCCCTTCGGGAGAGAGATCTACGGGAGAGGTCAGTCGATCCCGGGAGCATCCTTGTTGTCGGCGTTCTCGCCGGAGCCGTTGCCGCGGGAGAGGAAGTCGACCTTGTCGGCGAGGATCTCGGTGCCGTAGCGCGTGACCCCGTCCTTGTCCTCCCACTGGGTGTAGTGGATCCGGCCCTGGACCGATACCAGCTGGCCCTTCGAGCAGTACTGGCCGACGGTCTTGGCGAGGCCGTTGAAGCAGGTCACGCGGTGGAACTCGCTTTCCTTGGCGGTGTAGCCGTTCTCGTCCTTGTAGGTATTGCCATCCTTGTCGCGTGCGGGGCGATCGGTGACGACGGTGATCCCGGTGACGTTGGTGGCGCTCTGGGTCGTACGGGCTTCCGGATCGCGGGCGAGGCGGCCGGTGAGGATGGCGATATTGGTCATGAAATAGGTTCCTTCAGTTCCTCAAACCGGAGACCATCTCCGGCTTGCGAACATCCAGAAGAAGCAGGGCATGGGAGGACTGCACCGAAGGCCTGAAGGGCCGAAGGGAAACCTGTTCATGACGGGTGGTGCGGGCAGGCAGCGCAGCTGCCAACACGGCCGGAAAGGAACGGGTTGCCGTCCTCAGCTGACCTGGTTCAGGACTGTTCGCGACTAAAGCCGGATGGGTATCGGGTGCCCGTGTCGAGATCGCCGCCTGGGTGGATGACTACAATCGGGACCGACCGCACTCATCCCTTGGCTACGCAACACCGGCGGCGTTCGCCGCAGAACTGGATAAGCAATGGCCTGCTTCGCTACGCCCTGCGGGCTCCGCTACGCAGCCCATTGCTTCAACCGCGCTCATGCGCAACAACGCGGTCCGGCTCTAATCCCAGCTGGAGGAAAGCTGGGGGTCACGTCACGAGTTCCCAAGAGTTACTAGCACCGCCCTTTCCGAGGCCAGCAAGCTCGACAGCGACGGCTTTGTCTCAGCGGTCCGCGCCGCCCTGCCCAAACGTGAAGGCTTGACCCCGACCCAACTCCGTCGGCTGCGCGAAGCGTTTGCCGAGACCGCCGAGCCTGCCCGGCAGGCACGGATCGAATTGCTGGCCCATGAGCGCAGCCTCGCTGCCATGGTCGAGCGCGCCTATGGCCTGACCGACGAGGAAGTTGCTCTCATGTGGCGCACGGCCCCGCCCCGCATGCCGCTGGCCCCTCCACCCGGGTTAGATCTAAGCGATGACACTGGTGACTGAACTACTCTAGGTTTTTGCTGTCACTGCTACAGTCCGCAACCGGCGCACTTCCTGACCTTTCCGCAACTGAACTCCATTGGCTGACTGTGGGCCGGAAGCGGAAAGGCAGCTTTTATATCTTTGAGCGGATTAAGCGGACAGCGACTGCTGACCGAATCGCAAGCCGGTGCATTAGAGAATGGTCTGGAGAAACCCCTCTTGGCATAGACTTTTGCCGTCGTTGAGACGCCCCTGCAGGACAGCCAACACGGAGCCGAGAGCCACAAACTAAATCGGTTTACTATTTAGCGCGCCTTTCCTACCATCCAGTGATGGCGAGAGAAACCTTCACGATTCAGGGCGCAGGCGCAATTTCTCTTACAGCCGAGGCTGAGGGGGATGCCTACGCTAGACCCGTCCTTCTTGCGCACGGCGGCGGGCAGACACGGCGCGCGTGGAGAAGGGTGGTCAGCGAGCTGGCTCAAGCAGGCTTTCGCGCAATCGCCTTCGATATGCGCGGTCACGGAGACAGCGATTGGTCGCCATGCGGAGCTTACGAAATGCGCGACTTCGCGGCGGATCTGGTCGCTGCAGCGTCGCGCCTGGACCAGAAGCCAGCGCTGGTCGGCGCTTCACTGGGCGGGCTCGCTGGACTGATTGCCGCAGGGGAGCTTGCTCCAGGTAGCTTTGCTTCACTCACATTGGTCGACATTGCCCCGCGCATGGAGCCCAGCGGTGTGATGCGCGTGGTTGGTTTCATGGAAGAGCATGTCGATAGCGGCTTCGCCTCACCAGAGGAGGCGGCCGACGTGATCGCTCGCTACATGCCGCATCGTCCCAGGCGGGGCGCGAGCGATGGTCTGAAAAACTATCTGCGGCAGAAGCCGGATGGGCGCTTCTATTGGCACTGGGACCCGGTGTTTATCCGTAATATAATGGCGGCCAGACGAAGCGACCCAGACAGCCAAGAACGTCAATCGGCAATGCTCAGCCAAGCTGCGGCGAATCTCACGCTTCCGCTTCACCTCATCCGAGGCGGCTCTAGCGATCTTGTTTCCGAAGAGGCCGTTTTGCATCTGCGACAACTCGCCCCCCATGCAGAATACACCGATATTGCCGATGCCACGCACATGGTCGTGGGCGATGCGAACGATGCCTTTTCCGCCGCTATCGTCAATTTCCTGAGGCGCCATCACTCATCCGATGCGGCTCAGCCACAGAGGACGAGGGAGCTATGATCGATCGAGAGCGCTTGCAGGAAATGCTGAATATCGCGCCGTTTCATCGATGGCTTGGGCTGGAGATTGCGACATGCTCCGACCAGGGAATCGCGATCACCATGCCATGGCGCGAAGAGATCGTGTCGAACCCTATGATTGGGTCGGCGCATGGAGGGGTCCTGGCGTGACTGGTCGACCTCACCGGGCTTTATACTCTGCTTGCCGGGGGCGTCGCGGCGAGAGCGACGGCCGATCTGCATGTCGATTACCACCGTCCTGCAACCTCAGGACCTCTCAGTGCTCACGGACAGATCGTGAAGATCGGGCGACAGATTTCGGTGGCGGAAACCCGGGTTCTCGAGCCCGACGGCAAGTTGGTCGCCAGCGGCAGGGGTGCCTACTTCTCGTCAACCGGATCAATTGATCAGCGCGGCGGGACTATTGATCTCGAACAGGCTCTTGCCACCCAAGGCCCAGCGACTTCTGCAGCGCAATCCACGACAGCGTAAGGGCGCCTCTTGCCCGGACGAGGTCTCCTGAGGCCTGCTGCTGTTCTCGCAGGGCCCGGTTGAGGTCAGCCTTCGAGATCGCTCCTGCGGCAAAACGTTGGCGGTTCAGGTCCGCCGCGTCGTCAGCCTGCTTCTTGATTTGCATACTGGCAGCGAGCGCAACACGCTGCTGGCCGAAGCGAGCCAAGGCACGTTCGGCGTCTTGCAGTGCCAGAAGCACCGTCTGCTGGTAATTGGCGACTGCTTCGTTGCGCGCCGCCCCGGCTTGGTCGATCGCAGCGTCTACCCTGCCGAAATCCAGAAAATTCCACTGGAGGCGCGGGATCGCAAGTGCCGAGAATTCGCCGACATCGACAACGTCGTCCAACGAGGATCCGCCGAGGCCCAGGATCCCTGTGAAGGACAGTTTCGGGAACCGCGCCGCCTCGGCCACCCCGATCCGCGCCGTCGACGCGGCAAGAGACCGTTCGGCCGCCCTTATGTCAGGCCGACGCGCCACCAGGCTTGCCGGATCGCCGATCGCGACCTGCTCTGGCGGCATGGGAATGGAATGCGCAGTCGTGAGCGCTGCATCAACTGATCCCGGCACTTGTCCGGTCAGTATAGCGAGTGCATCACACAGGACTGCGATATCCGCTTCAGCTTCGGCAAGTTGTGACTTGAGCATCTCCAGTTCGGCATTCGCGGTGCCTACCGGGAAAAGCGGCAATGCACCGCGCTGATAGCGTTGGTATGTCAGCGACAGGATCTCTTCCTGCAACGAAATCTGCGCCTCAAATTGCTCTGCGCGGAATTGGGCCTCCCGCAAATTGACGTAGGTGCTGGCCACTTGGGCAGTCAACTGGACCTTTGCGTCCTCTGCATTGGCTACCGTTGCAGCAGCTTGGGCATTGCTGGCCTCAATACGCCTGCGCGAGCCACCGGCAAACTCCAGCTCCCAGTTGGCGTTAAGGCCCACATTGTAAAAGCTGAGCGAGTCATCGGTTTCTGCGTCAGGATTGGTTTGCTCTGACGGGGGGGGCGCCCCGCCTTGAAGGTCGAGACCAGGAAGCCGGCCCTGCACGGTAGTGGCCTGTGCCCCAAGCGTTGGCATTCGACCCGCACGGTCTTGCCTGATGGATGCCCGTGCCTGAGCAATGCGCGCCTGCGCTGCGGCGAGCGAGGGGTTGCCGGACAGCGCAGCCTCCACCAGCCGCGTCAACTCGGGATCGCCGAGCAGCAGCCACCATTGAGCGACAACCGGATCAGATGCGCTCACATCGCTGCCAGCGCGCACAAAGCGAGCGCCCGTGTCTGCTGACACAACTTCCGGGGGGCCTGCATAATCGGGCCCTGCCGTGCATCCAGCTAGCAAGGCGATAGTGACAAGCGGAGGTAGCAAGTGGCGCATAATCTCGGGCTCAGTGCATCGAAAGGGAGACATTTTTCGGGAGCGGCTTGAGGAACAGGGCAAGCGGGACCGTCGCGAGTGTGAGAAGTCCCATCACCAGAAAGACGTCATTGTAGGTCATGATGAACGCTTCGCGCTGGAGAGTGCCGCCGAGTGCCGCCATCGCTCGTTCCATATCGCCCAGGCTTCGCGCCAGTCCGTCGAGATAGGTCTGCAGCGAAACGCTGTTCGCATTCAGCGTTTCTTCCATGCGCCTCGTATGGTGCCAAATTCGCTGGTCCTGGAACGAAGCGAGGGCCGAAAGGGCGAATGATCCGCCAAGATTGCGGGCCGCGTTGAAAATGCCCGAGGCATCGCCCGCGTCTTCCTTGGCCACCGACGCAACCGTTGCCTGATTCAGGAACATCATCGCAAGTATCATTCCGGCCCCGCGGATAAGCTGACTTTCAGTGAAGACAGCGCCGCCGGATTCGGCAGTCAGACTCGTGCTGACAAAGCAGCTGATCGCCATCAGCAGCATTCCGGTGCCGACGGCAATGCGGATGTCCACCTTGCGGATCATCAGGGGCAGAACCGGCATCAGGAGAAAGGCCGGGACACCCATCCAGAAGATGACCAGTCCCGTCTGAAAAGCATTAAAGTCAGAGATGATCGCCAGAAACTGCGGAATGACATAGGTCGAACCATACATCACCATGCCCAGGGCGAGCGCCATGATCGCGACGCTGGCGAACTGTCGATTGAGCAGAAGCCGAAGTTTCAAGACCGGCTTGCTTGCTTTCACTTGTCCGTAAATCAAACAGGCAAAGCCGATAATGGTCACCACCGTTAGCCAGCGAATGAGTGAGGACTCGAACCATTCCTCATGGTGCCCTTCCTCGAGTACAACAGTCAGACCGCCCAGTCCGAGGATCAGCCCGAGAATGCCAGCCCAATCGGCGTCCGTGAGATATTCCCACTTGGGCTTCTCGTGAGGCAGCCCGATAAACAGCAGGAGCAGCAGGATTGCGCAGACTGGCACATTGACGAAAAAGGCATAGTGCCAGCTCAGGTTCTCGGTCAGCCAGCCGCCGATCAATGGCCCCATCACGGGGCCAAGAACCACAGTCATGCCGAACAGGGCCATTCCGATTGGCTGTTGGTGCGGCGGCAATCGTTTAGCCACAATAGTCATTGCGGTCGGAATGAGGACACCGCCCGTGAAGCCCTGGCCCGTGCGGCCGATGATCATGGTAGTAAGGTCGGTGGCAACCCCGCATAGCACCGAAAAAGCGGTGAACGCGCTGACCGCTATAATGAGAAGGGTTCGCAGACCGAACAGCCGTTCCAGCCAGGCGCTCAGCGGAATGACGACGATTTCAGCGACAAGAAACGAAGTTGCGATCCAGGTTCCTTCTGTCCCGCTGGCCCCGATCTCGCCCTGAATGACCGGAAGAGCCGAATTGACGATTGATATGTCCAGCGTCGCGAGCATGGCGCCAAGCGCGCCCGCGGCCACAGCGACCCAGGCAGTCACGTCTGCGTTCTTTCGGCTCCCGGCCGGCCCGATCGAAGTGTCCTGCGCTGCCATTATCTCGGTCATTGAGTCCGACTCGAGATCTCTTCCAATTCGCCGGCAGCATTCCGGGTGTCGACCGTAGCCACTACCGACATGCCGGGAACGAGCAGACGCCGCACTTCAGGGGGAGCATCGATAGCGATGCGGACGGGTATCCGTTGAACGATCTTGGTAAAGTTGCCGGTGGCATTTTCGGGGGGGAGGATGGAAAATTCCGCGCCCGTTCCCGGCGATATGCTGACCACTCGTCCCGCGATCTCAAGGTCGGGTAGGGCGTCAACTTCGAGCCTGACGCTCTGGCCGGCCCGGATCAGGCCGACCTGCGTTTCCTTGAAGTTTGCCGTCACGTAGATCGCCCTCACCGGAACCACCGTCATCAAACGTTGACCCGGTTGCACGAACTGGCCCACCCTCACCGAGAGATCGCCGACGCGTCCGGCCTTGCTGGCGCGCAGCAAGGTCGATTCAACCGTAAGGTCGGCTGTTTCCAGCTGAGCGCGAGCAGCGTCCGCCTGCGCCTGGGTCTGGTTGATCTGCTCGAACAGGGTCCCTCGGCGCGCGGTCGCGGCAGCCACCGCCGCCTGCGCGGCGACGAGTTCGGCCCGCGCTTGCCGCGCCTGCGCCTCATACTGGTCTAGCTTTTCCCGCGGTTCGGCTCCTGTCGCGGCAAGGGGCCGATATCGCGCCACCTGGTCGTTCGCGAGGTCCAGTGCTGCGCGCGCGGCGGCGAGTTGGCCCCGCACCTGGCGAATGGCTGCATCCTGTTCGGCTACCTGAGAACGGATTGTGTCGGCACCGGCCAGGGTCGCAGCGATCTGTGCGCGCGCCTGTTGCGCTTGCGCCTGATAATCCCGCAGATCCAGTTGTACGAGGGCTCCGCCGCGAGCAACCTGCTCGTTCTCCCCCACGAAGACCTCTTCGACGTATCCCGCTACCTTGGAAGAGATAACGACGCTGTCGGCAGCGACATAGGCGTTATCGGTCGACTGCATGTACTGTCCGTAGGTTACGTGCCGGTAGTACCACCAGATCCCGCCAAGCAGCACGGCAAGACCAACGATGATTAGCGCGATGCGCAAGCCACGCCGCGATTGCGGTTTCGTTGGGGTTGTGCCCTCCTGCTCCGGTTGGTTGGAGTTATCGGTCATCTGACTCTTTCGGCAGCCTCAGTAAAAGGTGAACGCGTCTCGCGCCCTATGAGCCGTGAGTCAGAAAGTAAAGGCATTTAGCAGTTTGCATTTGGGCATCCGAGGCTATCCGACTACACAGCGCTATGGATGAAAAACCAGATACCATGTCACGGTCTCAGCGTCGGCAGAAGGTCATCACCGATGATGACCGCATTCTCTATCTTATGGACGAGATCAGTCGCGGCGCGCGCAGAGTGTACGATGCGAGGGTCGCCAGGATCGGTCTCAATCAGACACAGTGGAGGATCATCGGACAACTTCTTCGCGATCCTGCCCTTACGCAGGCTGAAATCGCCAAGAAACTGGAACTGGAATCGGCGACCATCGGCCAGGCGGTTGCAGGTCTTTGCGCACGCGGGCTGATGAAAAGGCTTCGAGCTGAGACGGATCGGCGAGCGTGGCGGCTCATCCTCACGGAGCAGCTAGATGATATGCTGCCCGAACTGAGAGGCTCCGCGGATAGGCTTCATGATCTGCTTTGGCGCGACATTGCCGCCGACGAGAAGCAAACGTTGCAGCAGATTCTTGCAAGGGTATCGGAAAATCTGGACCAACTCCGGGCCGAGGCTGAGTAAAATCATGGCATCGCCCCCGGAAAAGCCTATCAGCAGCATCGCTCGCGCCGCGGAGATCGGCCAAATCCTAATGAGGCACGGCGCGAAGAATCTCGCCGGAGCCCTCGGATTTATTCCCTCTTCGAGCAATGTCATCGATCCTCGCGAATTTCGTCCGGCTGCAGTTGTGGCGTTCCTCCGTGACATCGGGCCAGTCGGCATAAAGCTGGGGCAACTCCTCGCCACCCGAAGCGATCTGTTTACCGAACACTGGATCACGGCATTCTCAACCCTGCACGATCAGGTGTCGTCAGTGCCCTTCGCAGATATCGAGCCCGTACTTGCTTCAAGCTGGGGTGAGGACTGGCGGAGCGACTTTGCGCAGTTCGACGAAAAGCCTTTGGCCTCTGCCTCCATAGCGCAAACCTATTCCGCCAGACTGCGGGACGGAAGCGAGGTCATCGTGAAGGTTCGGCGGCCAGGCACTGCCGCTCGGATGGAGGCTGATGTGCGCCTCCTTATACGCCTTGCCGGGATCGTGGAAGCACGGTCGCCGGACATCGCGCGTTACCGGCCAGTCGAGTTTCTGCGGACCTTCGGCCGCAATCTTGCCTGGGAGATGGACCTCGCTGCGGAATCCCGAGCCTGCGAGCGGATCGGCGCATATCTCGATACCATCGGCGTCAGGTCCCCGGCCATCCATTGGGAACTGACCGGGCTGCGGGTGAACGTTCAGGAACGCCTGTACGGCAGGCCCGCGTCTTCGCTGGGCAGCCCATCGGGCGACCCGCGGGTGGCGGCTTTCGCTAAAAGCTATGCCAACGCTGTCCTGCGGATGATCATCCTGAACGGCGAATTTCACGGCGACCCCCATCCCGGTAACGTCTTCATGATCGGCGAGCAGGATGTCGGCTTCATCGACTTTGGATCGGTCGGGACGCTCACCAAGGCCAGGCGCGACGAGATCGTCCGCCTCGTCCTTGCGATCGCTGGTGAGGAAACCAGCGATGTCGCGAATGTCCTGCTCGCATGGGCGGGGGAGCCGAAGGTGGATCGCGATGCGCTCGCGGTGGATCTGGATCAGTTGATCGGAGAGTTCAGGGGGACCGTGCTATCTGGCATCGAGTTCTCGCAGATTTTTTCCCGCGCTTTCGACCTGTTGCGGGATTATCGACTGGTTCTGCCACCTGATCTGGCCATTCTTCTGCGTACCTTGTTGACTGCAGAGGGCTTCGTCCGATCGCTGGCACCGGACTACAACATCGCCGAAGAGACCCGGCCGATCATGACGGAGCTTCTCGCCGAGCGGTTCTCGCTCGGCAGCGCTCGGTCGGGTTTGAAGAGACTTCGCGGTCAGCTGCTGGGTTTGTCGGCGTCCTTGCCCGACATACTTGCCACTGCGAACTCGATCGCAAAGTCAGGATATGTGCCGGTTCAGCTCGATCCGCTCAGTATCGAGCAGCTCGCTGGACTTCGCAATGAGCGTCAGTCCTTGAAAGGCCCTCTAGCTGCCGCATTGATCATAGCTAGCGCGTTGCTTGTCGATCAATCCTGGCTTCTGGCTGGCGGCGCGCTTGTGATTGCTGGGGTGGTGCTCATCCGAAAGTCATAATGAAGGAGCAACTTAATTCGTGCACGGTCACGATACGGCAAAGCCGAACTTAACGAGGATTTCATGCGCCTCACTTCAGCGACCAAGAAGCATCGCGAAGAAAATTTTTCGACCTATTGCGATTGAAGGCTTATTTTCCTCAATCAGACGAAACTTTGGAACGGCAGCTTTCAAGCGTGTCCTCGCCTGACTTTATGGCCGCTATTGGGGCGCATTGCTGCCAAGCGAATTAGACCCCACGACATTGAATTCGAATCTCTGGAGCGCGAAATCTCACTGACGCCAGGGGGCTTCGGATAGCGCCAGTCTGCACGCGATTTCATCACCAATTTCGGTCGCAGCCTCAAGGAGGGAGGTATCATCCAAGTGTGCATACCGAGCTGTTGTCGAAACCTGCCTGTGGCCAAGGAGGCTTCCAATCATCGGCAAAGTCTCGGATGATCGCGCTGCCAGGCTGGCATAGTTGTGCCTCAGATCGTGGAGCCTGACGTCATCCAGACCGGCATCACGTCGGAGCTTGCGCCAGAACCAGTCAATCGCTGAAACCGACTGCCCCTTGAATGGAAACACCCGCTCATCCCTCTTCCCGCGCGGCAATCCATCCAGCACCGCCCTCGCCTCCTCGCCAAGCCAGACGATACGCGGGCCGGTCTTGGAGTCGGTCAGTTTGAGCTTCCTCCCCTGAACCTCGCCCCAGGTGAGGTTGAGGATTTCGCCGCGTCGGCATCCTGTCAACGCGAGCAGTGTGACTAGCGCCACTTCGACGGGCTGGTCAGCGCGCCGGTCGGCAAGGGCTTTCCCGAGCCGCGCCATTTCGGCGTCGCTCAGAAACCGTTCGATCTTGCGCCCCCTGTTCTTCTTCACGCCTCGAAAGGGGTTTGAGTGCTCAGGAATATAGCCCCAGGCCTCGGCCTTGGCGAACATGGCTTTCAGAATTTCCATGGCGCGGTTTGCTGCACCCGGCCCTGCCGAGCGTGTAACCTCCGCGTGCCAGCGCACCGCATCGGCATGACCGATCTCGTCGATGAAGTTGCCCGCGAACGCATGATCGAGATGGGTGCGGCGGTAGATGTCGTGGATCTCGCGCGTCGACTTCTTCCAGGTCGGTGCCGCCACATCCCAGTAGGACTGAAGGAACGCCGCATAGGTCGGCGTCTTCCGGCCGCGCTTCTTCTTGTCTGCCGGGTTCTGCCCGAGCTCGATCCGGAGGATCAGTCGGCGGGCAACATCCTTCGCGATGCGCTCGGTAAGGATGGCGGCATCGCCGATCGTTATCAACCGCTGCTTGCCACCGATGGTCCGCTGGAGGACATAGCTCTTGCGTCCTGAGCGGTGGATGCGCTCGCCAAAGCCCGGAAGCACATAGTCAAACCTCGTCCGGCGCTTCCCAGCCTCTCCCGGAACAACGCGCGCGAGTTCCTCGGCGAGGATATGCTTGAGATCGTATCCCGTCATGCCGCTACACCAAGTGCACCGGCGAGGCTCGAGCAAATCCGGTCGGCGCTCTCCGAGATGATGTCGTCAGCGAGATGCGCATAGCGCGCGGTCGTCTCGGGAAGCGCGTGTCCTAACAGCCTGCCAATGGTCGCTAGAGGAGTGCCCTTCGCAATGGCTATCGAGGCAAAGCTGTGGCGAAGATCGTGAAGCCTAACATCGGGAAGAGCGGCCTTGCGCCTGACCCTGATCCAGTGCTCGCCAAGATTGATTGGAACCTCCCGATGCAGCGCCGGAAAGACAAGCTGGTCGTCGGCACGGCGGTCGAGGTTATTAAGGACTTCGATCGCTTGCGGATTGAGATAAATGGTCTTCGGGCCGGTCTTGCTGTCGGGCAAGGCAAGTCGAGGAATCTGGACGTAGCGCCAGCGCAAGGTCGCAATCTCCGAAGCACGTGCACCCGTGTAAACGAGCAAGAGAAGCGCGGGGATCACGAACGGGTTCGCAAACTCGTGATTGGCCAACGCGCGCCCGAGCCTGCGGTATTCGTCGGCGGAAAGGTAGCGCTCCGGGAGCTCGCGCTTGAAGCGGGACACACCGCGACACGGGTTGGAGCATTTGGCGCGATACCCGAGCTTTTCCGCATACTGCATCATGACAGACATGATCGGGATGGTGCGATTGAAGCTCCCTTCCCTCTTTGTCATGGTGTCGCGCCAGCGGTTGATGTCTGACCGTGCGATCATGTCGACCGGAAGTTCGCCGAAATGCGGAATGAGCAGCTGATCGATGCGCGAGCGCGAGCTCGTCCTGGTCGACGGCTTCCAGTGCGGCGAATAGTCGGTCCAGAATTCCTCGGCGAAGTCGACAAAGAGCGGGACCTTTTTCTGCTCGGGCGCAGACGGCAGGTCGGCAAGCGTAGCCCTGATGAGCAATCTGCGCGCGGCAGCGCGCGCGGCGGGAGCGCCCAGCGCACCTGCCGCCACCCCCGCGCGTCCCAGCGTCGCCATCCTCTGCACGCCTCGGGGCCTGTACTTCACTATCCAGCTAAGGTGTCCGGACTTGCGCTTGCGCAGTCCGAAGCCAGGCAGTTCATTATCCCATGTAATCCCGAGCGGAAGTGAGGCTCGACGGGCCACATGACCGGTCAGTTTCAGCTTATTGGATTGGCGTTTGTGGGTGACGGCTGTGCCTTGCCCACCCACAGATTGCCGGTGGGTTAGAAATTTCGAACTATCTGTTTTTACTAGGTTTTGCTCCATAAATGCAGCTTAGGCTGCGTACGGTGTGCTCAGTCTACCAAGCCGCGAGAGGGTGATCCGGTCACGTCGCCGATCATATTGGAGGGAATGAAGGGTCTCGATAGCGCGGAACCAAAGCGCGCGCGGGCGCCGATGCCCGCGCTCCGCTCGCCAACCTTGGCCGGTGGTATAAACCATCCGCCTGCGAGCAAAATAAAAGGGCAGGAACCGTTGCCGGTTCCCGCCCTTGTCGGCGTCAGAACTCATCGAGCATCGACCCGTGGATCGTGTGGACGACACGCGCCGCCAGGTGTGCCGGCAGAGCGCAATAGTCGCCCTCATCGAGCGCGATATATCCGAGCTCTTCGTCTGTCACGATGTGCTGATCGAAGTAGCTGTGAAGCGCCCGGCGCTCGGCGAGTTCCAGGGCCTCGAAGTAGCTGCGGGATGAAGCGGTGCAAGGCGCGAAATAAGCCATGATGATCCTCCTGAGGTTGTCGTGAACGACAGGAGGAAGTGCGATGTTCGTGCGCATGACGGGTCAGGGACCGCGCCCCTGCGCGGCCGCGTCAGCGGCGGTGGGGGAAACGATTTTGTCGGGGGAGGGATTCATCCCTTCTCCGGCAAAATGGTGGGGCCCTGTCGTCCTTGAGGCGGCATGTGGACGGACATCATGCTGGGCATTCCGTGAGCCAGCCCCTCTACCCTCACGGTTTGTACGGGACGCCTGCGGGCGGGCGCCGCTTTTCTTGTTTTCCTACACCCTGCGCGCGGTGGCAGAAGGGTCCTCGAGGGACCACAAACCAAGGGGGCGGAAAGGACTGACATGCCCCGCAAGAACAATCCGGTCGATGCCTTGAAAAAGCTCAGGGAACAGCGCGACGAATTGGCCGCCAGGGAAGCGAAGCTCCGCGACGAAGCCGCTCTCGTCCTGGGCCAAATCCTGATCGAGTGCGGTGCCGAGACGATCGAACCGGCCCAGCTGCGCCAGGTTGTCCGCGCCGCGATGACACTCGGGATCGAGGAAACCCTGAAACGCCTCGCCCCTGCGTAGCACACCACCAGCGGCGGCAAGGGGTTCAATGCCCTGCGCCGCCGCATTGCACCGGAGCAAAAGAAAAGGCCCCGATGGCGTGTGCCACCGGGGCCTTGTCGTGAGGGAAAGACGTTCAGTCCTCGTCGATGTCCGGTGCGCCCTCGTTGCTGCCCGAACGCCCCTTGGTGAGGAAGTCGACCTTGTCGGCGATGATCTCGCAGCCGTAGCGCTTGGCGCCGCTCTGATCTTCCCACTGGGTGTAGTGGATGCGGCCTTCGACCGTCACGAGCTGGCCCTTGGTGCAGTACTTGGCGACGTTCTGGCCGAGGCCGTTGAAGCAGGTGATCCGGTGGAATTCGCTGTCCTTGGCGGTGTAGCCGTTTTCGTCCTTGTAGGTCTTGCCATCCTTGCGGGCGGGACGGTCGGTCACGACCGAGATCGAGGTTATGCTGGTGCCGCCTTGGGTGGTGCGGGTTTCGGGGTCGCGAGCGATGCGGCCAACGAGGATAACGAGATTGGTCATGGGTTTTCTCCTGATCGAGCATTCCGGGTCCATCCCGGCTGCAAACCCGAGCAGAAGCGCCCCGCGGCGAAGCGCACCGAAGGGGAACCCGGAACTGGTTCGGGTGGTGCGGGCAGCCGGGCATAGCCCGGCAACACGGTCGGACCCGGTCCGGGTTGCGCGTCTCGACGGGGGGTGATTCAGGGACAGGTTTGTATCGAAGCCGGGGGAGCTGGATGTCTTGAGCAGGTTTGCCCTGTCTCGTTCCCTCAGGTCTTGGCCGGATGAACGATCCCCCAGAGCTCTCTACCGGCGAACCCTTTCTTAGATCGTGGTCCGGACCGTTGCCCCAGCAGGTGGCGAAGGGTTCGAAGCAACCGGATCGCCAAGGGGAGACATGTCGATCGTCACCCCTTCAGCGCCGTCCAGAGGGTTGCCTCGAAGCATCCAGGCCTGCGGCGTGATCAAGCGCGCCCAGTCCGCAAAGGAGGGGATCGAGCCCAAGTCTTCGCGTACGTGCTGTTCGCCGACCAGACGCACCGGAACCGTCCGGCCATCGGCATTGACGAGGGTCTCACCGAAGATCGTTTCCAGCATGAAGATTCCTTCGGCATGGTGCCGCAGGGCGCGGTGCCGTGGGTCTGCGAGGATTGCCTTCGACTGGTCGAACCACTGGTGCAGCAGGAGATAATCGTCGACCGTACCGCCCCATTTCCGGACCGACGAGAGGGCGTGGTAGTAGCAATGGGCCATGCCAAGTCTCCTAGAGCTCGGTCGAGTGGTCATCGGTCGCCGTGAACCGCAAACTGCAGTCGAGCACGAAGGTCGCTTCAGCCACATCAATCACGAGTTCACCGCAGGCGCCGTCGTTGATCTCCCAGCCAGGGTGATGGCGTTCGAGCGCCAGATAGGTCAGTTGCTCGAGGGCCTCGCCGAGGGTCTGGGGCTCCTTCGAGCCGGCGCCATCCGCCTTGTCTGCTTCGCCTTCCGGCATGGTAACGTCGGGGCAAGCGATCGCCGCACCGGCTGCATCCAAACACTCACATTCCTCGACGGCGCCGCTGTCGCCGCAGCCGTCGAAGCGTATCTCGACGCGGGCAATGCCGGCTTCCTGCAGGCGCGGAAGTATGGCGGCCTTGAGCTGCTGGATCTCTTCGGCCACTTCGGTCTTCCGCTCGGCCTGGCGAACGGCAAAGTCGGCCATCACGGCCTCGATATCGATCATGGAATGCCTCCTATAGAATGAAGCCAACGGCCATTCGCTGGCTCCAATCGACAGGCGCACGCCTTTCCTCTGATGGATGACGCCAGCGCCGATCGGGCGCTGGCGCGAGGACCGGCATGACCTCAGTCAGTCCTTGCCGAAGTGTTCTTCGGATTGGTGCCGAGGGGGCCGCGGCGATCGACAACGGTGATACGCCGAGCCTTGGCTTCGATGACGAGACGTTCGAGTACGCCATTGCCCGGAAAGGCGATGACATAGCGCGGATCGAGCGAGAGCATCCGCTCGTTGCGCTTGAAGCCTGCACGGGCGCCAAGCCGCATATCGAGCGAGAACGTCACTTGCGGAATGCCCCGTCGTTCGGCCCAGCTCGATGCCAGGCGGTCGACGCCCTTGGTGTCGCCGCCGTGGATGAGCACCATGTCCGGCACGCGGTCGCGGACCTTGTCGAGGGTGGCCCAGACGTTGTTGCCGAAGGTCAGTGCATCGTCTTCGGTAGCATGACGCGTGCGGCCGCCAGCGAAGACGACCGGGGTTCCTTCAGGCACGGCAGCACGGCGTTTGGCCTCGGCACGGGCGCGCAGGAAATCGCGCCCTTCGACGAGCGCCGAGGTCAGCATTGCGCCGTGATTGAAGCGCGAACTGGAGACCGGCTTCCAGGAGGAACCGAACTCGTTGAGGTACAGAGCAGCTGCGACTTCGCGCATCTCTTCGAGCGCCAGCATGGCGGTTTCGGCGCATTGCGCACGCTCGACCTGGGTTTCGAGTTCATGGGTGTGAACCTCGGAACCGTCAGCCGTGGCGATGAGCGCACGGACTTCGTCGGTCGCCCGGTCGAGAGCTGTTGATTTGCGCTCAGCGGAGCGGTGGAAGATATTGACGAAGGCCCAGCCGAGATCCTCGGCATCGGTTTCAAGAGCGGTCCCGGACACCATGGCGAAAAGATCGGACCAGACCGCCTCAAGAGTCTGGACGACGGCGTCCCGGACCGGGAAATCGCTTGTCGACACGGGAGCGGGTCCAATCGAGAAACCGGCAAGATCGAGCCCGGCGAGTTGATCGGCGAATGACGTGTGCATGGGATGTCCTCCTGACTGGCGTGAGGCCGACGCACCCGTTCATGGCTGCGCCAGCGAGAGCCCGTCAGGGCCAGCATTCAGGCAGGATTGCGCACCCGTCAGGGGAAACCCGGCTTGGCGGGCTGGCGCGGGCAGGTCTTGAGCCCGAAGGGCCAAGGCCAACACGGGCCCGCCCAAGCCGGGTTGCGCAGGACTGGCGGCTGGCCCAGGGCCTCTCTCGCATGGCGACAGGCCATGAGCGGCCGGCACAGATCCGCCAAGAAGGGCAACCCACAGCGCTACGCATGACCCATGTTATCGGCGGTCAAGCTGCGCGTTTGGCGTAGACCCCCTCGCCGTTCGACATGTGGCCGAGACAATCGTAGTCGCCGAACATGGCATCGAAACGGGATGCGATCTGGGACAGCCAGCGCCGTGCCCGCGGCGACCGGGCCATGCGCCAATCGGCGTCCCAATAGGCGCCGTCATCGCGTTCAACGATCCAGACGGCCACCAGCCCGCCGTAGACCGATAGGCCGAAATCCGCATAGGCATTGCGCCTGAGGATCCGGTCTTCCCGACCGCGCCAGCCGTCGTGCGAAATCAGCGACGGGAAGGCTTTAGCGGCCCGCTCGCGCAGATCCTCGCCAAGCCATTCGTACTCGAATTCCCAGTCGTCGTCGCTTTCGACGTCGAGCACCGTGAAGGCGACGATAGCGCCGCTGGGATAACTGACCGATCGGCCCATGGCGTCCTCCTTCAGGCCGCGAGCGCAGCGTCGTCCGGCGCTTCGTCAAGATGATCGGACGAGATCCTTCCACCGAGCCTCAGCAGCAGGGTCGATGCCTCCTCGGCCTTGGCGGCAGCAGTGAGGATGGCACGGTCATCGTCCTTCAGGAGCTTGAGCCAATGCTCGATATAGCTTGCGTGGCTGTCGAGATGCGTGACCGGCAAGCCCAGTTCAGCACCCAGCATGGCGCTCGAGAGTTCGGCGACCAGTTCCTCGGCGGCATAGGCCGCCGTGCCGAAGCGGTTCTTCAGATCGCGCCCCAGACGGTTGGCATGACCCGTCCAGTGCGACAGCTCGTGCGCGAGCGTGGCGTAATAGTGGTCGAAGCCGCTGAACAGGCTCGCCGGCGGCATTGTCACGCGATCAGCGGTCGGCTCGTAATAGGCCTCATTGCCCTGATGACGCAGGTTGACGGGGATCGCGGCGAAAAAGGCGTCGAGCGACAGCTCACGTCCTTCAGGCTCGACCAGCTCGAGCGTCGCGGCTGGGTAAAACCTTTCGGGCAGCCCCTCGACCTGATCCGCGTTGAAGACCGGATAGGACTTCAGCACCCGGCGTGATTCGTCGGTCTTTTCGCCGGTATCGGGGGCCTCGACCTCCTTGGTGTAGCTCTTGTAGAAGATCGCGATGGTCGACTTCTCACCCTTGCGGACCTGGGCGCCGAGCGATTTGGCCTGGTTGTAGGTCATCCAGAAGGGAGAGGCGTAGCCGCACATGTCGGCGACCATCCAGAGCCAGAACACGTTCATGCCGCGGTAGGGAATCCCGCAGGCCCGCAGAGGCCGCGATTGTGGAACGCCGCGCCAAGGCTTGATCCACGGTTTCGTTCCGGCTTCGAGACGGGCGATGATTTCCTGGGTGATACGGGTGGCGGGCGAAATGCCGCCATTTTGTCCCTTGCGATAGGTCATGATGGGTCTCCTGATTTGGCATCTGATCCACCGGCGACAGGCTCGCCGATCAGTGCCGCAGGTCCTCGAGCACCCTCTGCTCTCTTCCCAAAAAGGAAGCGGCCCTCCGGCATAAGCCGAAGGACCGCTTCTCGAGGGACGAGTGGCCTTGCCTGTCAGGAGGAGGTCAGGCGGCCAGCTCGCGGGGGGACTGGTCTTGGTCGTCTTCACCACTGTCGATATCGGCGCCGTCCAGCTCGGCGGCTGTCGGCTCCTGAGCGGCTGCGGCGAAGCGCATGACCTCGGGCACCCAGGCCAGCGCCTTTTCGCGCACCTCGACCTCGGTGATGTACGTGCCGGCAAAGACGCGCTCCGCGCTCATCGCGAGATCGCCCTTCTTGACCGAAGCAAAGCGCGAGGAGAGCTCGAGGCCGCCAACGTCGGTCAGTGCGTCGAGGATCACCTGCTTCGAAACCCGGTCGAAGTAGTTGGCAGCAGTCGGCCGCCACCACTGCGCCATGTCGATTCCCACCAGGCTGCCGAGGTGATCCTGAAAAGCCACCTGACGTTCGCCGGCCATGTTGAGGCTTGCTTCGAGCGAGCGGGCCACGACAAAGCCGAGCCACGCGGCCCGGTTGTCATCGGACAGCGCGCGGAACAGGTCGAAACGAGCAGCCGTGTTGTCGCCAGCGCGCCAGCTCTCATCAAGGCCGGATCTGAGTTCGGCGAGTGCGCTACTCGCCGGAGCATCCTTGGCTTCAAATCCGATGATCGGCCCCGATGGAGCAGGCCCACGCAGCGTCGTCGCCGCGCGCGCTCGCCAGTCGTGGGTATCGGCATCGGCGAGCGTGAAGACCATGAGGTCGAGCGCAAGTCCGGGGTCGGAAGCGATGTGCAGCGCCAGAACGTCGCGACGTTGCATGGCCAGTTCGTCGACCAGGCGCTTCGACAACGCCGTCCGGCGTGTGGTCGAACTTCCGTCCGTGGGAACCACTTCGATGGACTCGTCGCTATCGGCTGGATCCGCTTGGCGCTCACCGTAGAACACCGGCTGCAGCACCGGCGTTCCGTCGCGCGAAAGGACCAGGATCATGCCCGCTTCGGCCTTGAGGTCCGGCGCGAGGACAGGTGGTCGCGCGCGGATTTCCTGGCATTCGCGTTCGATAGCTTCAATGGCCGCTTCGGCCGCTGCCGCAGCCTCCTCGGCGCTATCCTCGTCTTCGAGAATCGCCGCATGCTCGTCATAGGAGGCATCGAGCTCGTCGAGCCTTGCCAGATCCGCTTCGGTGAGCGGGGCGGCTTCGGCGGGGAGACGGACCAGCCCCTCGACCAGATCATGGCTTGCGTAGGGATCGAGCGTGGGCCTGACCCAGGCGAGCCCTTGTTCGGCCGCCAGGATCTGGGCTTGCTCTTCCATCTTCGCCGCGGCGAGGCTCTCGAGCAAGGCGACATCCACCCAAGATTCGCTGTCGTCGTCGTCGAACAGTTCGCGCTCGATTCGGCCGCCGGCTGCAAAATAGGCGTCGCGGCCCACGAGCCGGGCGCGCGGATCGCTGCCCCGGACCGTGCCGGACAGGACCATGCGCCGAATGCTGTCCGGATTGGGCGCGTAGTAGGCCGAGGAGACCTGCTCGAAAACGCGGGCCTGGATTTCCTGGTCGGAAGTCGCGCCAAAGGCCTTGGCAAGGTCGAGAGTGATTTCCCCGGATGCTAGTGCCTCGAACACGACCGGCGCAAGCGTAGCGAGGCGCAGACGCCCCTCGACGAAGCGGACCGTCAGGCCGAAACGGCGGGCAACATCTTCGACAGTCGCACCGCCTGCGACAAGCGCGGCAAAAGCCTGGGCTTCATCGGCTGGGTTCATAGCGAGGCGGTGGAAATTCTCGGCGAGGCTGGTCTCGACGGCGGCTTCGGCGCTATCTTCGAGGACCAAGCATGTGACTTCGTGATCGCGGACGAGGTTCTTTTCGTCCACCAGCGCGAGCATCGCCCTGCGGCGGCGCTCGCCGGCTTCGACCTCGAACTTGCCCCTCGAACCAGGGCGGACGATGAGGTTCTGCAGCAGTCCATGCGCAGCGATGCTGGCTTTGAGCTCGGCATCAGCTGCCGGATCGCTGTGACGGCGGACATTGCGTGGAGACTGAACGAGTTTGTTCAGCGAGATCGACTTGATCATGGGACACACTCCTGATTGTGAGCCGGCTGCATCGACCATCGACGCCCGAATAGCTCAATCAGGGCAAAGCCCACTCCCCTCTGGAGCATTCGCAGCAGACTTGCCAGTCGCAACAGGCAATAGAGAACGACCATGGTGTTGAATGATCCGGAAAGACCGCCATCAATTTCGCGAAGTCCCAAGTCGCCTTTCGTTAAAGGTAATGGCGGAAGCTGCTCGACTGGAATCCGGTTGGAGCATCGGAAAAGAGTGCCACTCTCACGGCGTAAGGAAGGTACCAATCGGGGGCGTTTATAAATGAAGTCATCGATGTGCCGAGCGAGATCCGGCCGGCTGAACCAAACCGAGAACGCCTGATGGATACGCAACAGATGGTCATCGAGCAGCGTATCACCAACGAGAAGCCGAGCGCGGCAGCCGCTTATTTACTGTGTATCTTCCTTGGAGAGTGCGGCATTAGCCGCCTGAGAACGGCGGTGCAAAATTAGACCA
>NZ_LRSE01000016.1 GCF_001634625.1 Croceicoccus bisphenolivorans
CAATTATTCAGAGACCATCGCCTTCGACCAGAATGGCCCCGGCCAGATATGCAGGGGAATTGACGTTGATCTGCTGGTACCGACCACCATCGGCGTGCAACGCTGTCCGGTACGAATGATCAGCAAAGTTCCCGAAAGCGAATGACGTTCGTCGCGGCCTACTGGTGGCGGGTCAAGCCGGGAAAGGAAGAGCAGTTCCGAAAGGCCTGGTGTCGCGGAACCGAACATATCAGGCAGCGCTATGGCTCGCTAGGTTCACGCCTTCACCGAGACGATATGGGCCGCTTTATCGGTGTTGCCGAATGGCCCGACAGAGACACCTGGCAGCGGGCATACGACGCCAAGATGAAATACGATGACGCGGCAACGCGGGCGGCCTTCGTCGAGGCTCTCGAGGAGTGGGCCGATGAGCCCATTCTATTGATGGAAGTCACAGATGACCTGCTCGACCGCATCCGCAATGATCCGATCACATAATGGAGAGTCCTGGATGTCATTGCAGGTGAAGCCCGGCGAATTGTCTAATTTCGCCAACAGAGCCGACTTTTCCCGCTCTGCGGCTGATCCTCGAAATCTACCATTGATCCATCAAGCTGGCGAGCCAACCTCTACTTGCCTAGCCGCCAACAATGGCTAAGCGGGGGCATGACTGCCTCCGACCTCGAGCATCTGCTTATCACCCGCCTGATCCGGGAGAGAGGCGGCACTTCGCAGACATGGCGGCGGGCGCTTGGCAAGGTGATCGTACGCGACACGGAGACGCACGCCCACTGCAATTGGGATTTTATACTTAGTGGCAGCCAGGCGCAGCGCGCAGCGATCGAGCAGCTGCTCGACGATGTGCGCCTTGAACATTCGATCGTAACAGCCGGTTAACCCGACGGCAGGCAACTGCTGCCGACATTGTAGTCATTGCAGAGCTTTGAGACTTCGCTGAAAAGCTGACATTCAAATGCCCAGACCGGACACCTATTTTTCCGCAAACGCACGCTCGATCACGTAATCGCCAAGCTCGCCCGTGCCCGGAGAGATTTCGAAGCCCAGTTCGTCGAGTACGCCGGACATTTCACGCAGCATGGCTGCGCTGCCGCAGATCATCGCCCTGTCCAGCCGCGGATCGATCGCGGGCAGGCCAAGGTCGGCGACGAGCTTGCCGGTTTCGACTAGCTGTGTCAGCCGCCCAGTGTTGCGAAACGGCTCGCGCGTGACGGTGGGGTAGTAGTGCAATTTTCGGGAGACGAGTTCGCCAAGTAACGGGTGCTCGGGAAGTTCCCGGCTCAGGAAGTCCGAGTAGGCCAGTTCGCCGACCGTGCGCACGCCATGAGCGACCACCACGTTCTCGAACTTCTCGTAGGTGTCTGGATCCTGGACAATGCTGAGGAACGGCGCGAGCCCGGTTCCAGTCGCGAACAGGTACAGCGTCCGGCCGGGCCGAAGATCACGGATGACGAGCGTGCCGACCGGCTTGTTGCTGACGATGATGTCCTGACCCGGCTCGATATGCTGTAGCTGGGATGTCAGCGGGCCATCGGGCACCTTGATGCTGAAAAATTCCAGTTCGTCCGCATAGTGGGGGCTGGCTATGCTGAATGCGCGCATGAGGGGCTTGCCGCTCAGGTGCATGCCGAGCATCACGAAGTGGCCGCTCTCGAACCGGAACGAGGGATCACGCGTTGTTCGGAAGCTGAAAAGCCGGTCGTTCCAGTGGTTGACGCTCAGGACGCTTTCGGTGCGCAGACTTGCCATCTCATTTCTCCATGCGGGGCGCCCTCGCCCTAGGCCATCCTCCATTATCCAAAAAGCTGGTAATACTGATCGATTACATCTAAAAAATGGATATGCGGTTCAGCCTCCGACATCTCGAGATATTCGTCGCCGTCGCCCGCGCCGGGAGCATCTCGGTCGCCGCCACCAAACTTTCCATGTCGCAATCCGCGGCGAGCACGGCGCTCATCGAACTGGAACGGCGCTATGGCCGCTCACTGTTTGACCGTGCCGGAAAGCGATTGAAGATCAACGAAACGGGCCGTTCGCTTCTCGTGCCCGCCCTCGAATTGCTGGCGCGCGCCGAGGAGATCGACGGGCTCCTGTCGGGCCGGTCCGGTCCGGGGCCCCTGCATCTCGGCGCCACGCAGACGATCGGCAACTATATCGCCCCGGCTCTGATCAATGCCTACTCCGAGCGGTACAAGGGATGCGCGATCACGCTTGAAATCAGAAACACGGCGGAGATCGCAAGCAGGATCGCCGAATTCTCACTCGATCTGGCGTTGGTGGAAGGCGCCTATGTCCACCCCGACCTTGTCGTGAAGGAATGGCTTCATGACGAGCTGATCCTGATCTGCGGCGTGTCGCACCCACTTGCCGGACGACAAGCGTGGGGCATCGAAGATGTTCTGGCCGAGCGTTGGGTTGTCAGGGAAAAGGGATCGGGTACCCGGCAGACTCTCGACACTGCTATGCAACCTTACCTGAGCCGCTGGCGGATCGGTATGGAACTCCAGCAGATAGAGGCCATCCTTGAAATGGTGGCAGTCAGTCCGCTGATCGGGTGTGTCCCTCGCGTGGCAGCGCAGCATTTCATTTCGCAAGGCCGGCTCGTCGAAATCAAAGTCCCCGAGCTCGAATTGCAGCGTCGCTTCTACGTCATCACTCACAAGGCGAAGTACTTCACTGCCGGCATCCGCGCCTTTCTCGATATATGTGAACGCGCGTGATGGAGAGGCCCGGAATCCATTGCCGGTGAAGTCGAGCCAACTGTCTTAATTCGCCGACAAAGCGGCCGTTCTCTGCCACAATTTTGTTCGACGAAAGCTGCCATAAACTAGAGACTTGCGGACGACGACATTGGGCCGTGAGACGACCATCATCCGTATAGCTGGTGAACAACCGCCACTTGGCCAGCCTCTCTGCAGCCCATTACGTTTGATTTCCTCCTTCGCCGTCCATACGCTTCACCCGTAAACGACAGGGAGATCTCATGGCAGCGCATTACGCCCGGCTGAAACGCTTTGGGCCAGCGCTTGCGGGCGTTGCAACTCTCGCTTTCATCGTACTTTTGCAGTTTGCCGATCCCGCTCCGCTGCAGCGTGTGCGGATGCAGGTGTTCGATTTCTACCAGATTGCATCACCGCGTCTCGCTGCAGAAGATCGCGTGACGATCGTCGATATCGATGAGGATTCGATTGCACGGCTCGGCCAATGGCCCTGGCCCAGAACCGATCTTGCCGAACTCACGCGCCGGCTCGGCAATGCCGGCGCTGTGGTGATCGCCTACGATATCGTGTTCTCGGAGCCGGATCGGACTTCGATTTCGCAAGTTGCCACACGCTACGAACGATTGGGATATGGCAATACTCTTGCCGATCTTGCCGCCAAGGTCCCCGACAACGATGCGCTATTGGCGGAAAGTTTCGCCAAGGCGCCAGTGGTGACAGGCTTTTTCCTCGACCGGAACAAACGCGGGCGCAATTTCGAACCAAAGACCGGCTTCACGTTGCATGGGTCGCTGCCGACCGCGAAGGTCAACAGCTACGAGGGGGCATTGCTGCCGCTTCCCGGGTTGGAGGCTGCTGCGACAGGTAACGGTTTCGTCAGCCTTGAAGGCGACGCAGATGGATTGGTCCGCCGCGTCCCGCTCGTGGCGATTCACAGGGACAAGCTGATCCCTGCCCTCTCTCTGGAGGCCGTTCGTATCGCCCGCAGCGCCGGATCGCCCAGCCTGATGACAAGCGACGGCAGCGGAGAAACTGCCTCCGCACCCGGTTCGGCAGTTGCCGTTCGAATTGGCGGCGTCGAAGTCCCTGTGACCGACCGTGGGGAAATGTGGGTGCATTTTCCACCGCCAGAATCCCAGCGCATGCTTCCGGCATGGCCGATCATCACCGGCGCGATGTCGGACGACGATCTCGCGAAGGCGGTCAGGGGGAAAATCGTCTTCGTCGGTGGCAGCGCGGCAGGGTTGCAGGACCTGGTGTCTACCCCCACGCAAAAGCTGATCGCTGGCGTGACCGTTCACGCCGCGGCAGCGGAGCAAATGCTCGGCGGCGATTTTCTCGAACGACCCGATTGGGCATTCGGCCTTGAACTCGTGCTTACGCTCCTGCTTGGTGGCAGTCTGGCGCTGGTTCTTCCCAGGCTTGGCGCAGCATGGGGTGCGTTGTCTGCCTTGCTTGGCATTGCAGCAGTCGCTGCCGGAAGCTGGGCGGCGTTCACGCAGGCCAGCTACCTGCTCGATCCGACTTATCCGATCCTATCGCTGGTGATGGTGTACATCGTCCAGACCGTTGCGGTATTCTATCGCGAGGAACGCCAGCGCCGCTACATCCATTCCGCATTCGACCGCTACCTCTCGCCCGAAATGGTACGCAGGATCGCAGCCGATCCCGACAAGCTCGAACTCGGTGGCGAAGAGCGCGAGATGACCGTTCTGATGTGTGACATTCGTGGTTTTTCAAGAATTTCGGAAGGCTATTCACCGAAGGCGCTGATCTCGTTCCTCATCGATTTCCTGACGCCGCTCAGCGACATCCTGCTCGCCCGCAAGGCCACCATCGACAAATATATCGGCGATGCGGTGCTGGCGTTCTGGAATGCACCGCTTGATGACCCCGACCAGCATGAGAATGCCGCGCGAGCCGCGCTGGAGATGATTGCGAATACCGCTGAACTGAACCGCACGATGCCCGCCGTCGAAGGGGCGGCATGGCCTGGAAACGTGCGGATCGGCATCGGCCTCAACTCAGGAGTGTGCTGCGTCGGCAACATGGGCTCCCGGCAGCGGTTGTCCTATACGCTGATTGGGGACACCGTAAATCTGGCCTCCCGTCTTGAAGGCCTGACCAAGCAATACGGCGTACCCATCATTGCAGGCTACGCACTGGCCGAGCACCTGACCGAATTCGCATTGCTTGAGATTGATTACGTGCGTGTCGTGGGCCGCGATGCGCCAGAGCGGATCTTTGCACTGCTAGGAGACGAACTCGTCCGCGGACAGCCGGATTTCGAACGTCTGGCCAGGGTGCATGGCAGCATAATCGCGGCCTACCGTGAACAGCGCTGGGACGATGGGCTCGCGGCAATCAATCGCAGTGCAGCCGACTACGCTGCGTTCGAGATCGGTGGCCTGCGCAATCTCTATCTCGACCGCATCACCGCGCTTCGCACCGATCCGCCGGCCGATGATTGGGACGGCATATTCGTGGCAACCCTGAAATAGCGCCCACCGCGCCGATTAATTACCCGTACCATTCTGGTTGTTTGCCGTACCCGGGATTCCGTTCGCATCCTGGGCAGGCTGAGTCCGCACCGGCGCTTCGTCGTCACCACTCAGTATGGCACCTATGGCGACGGCCCCGACAACGGCGGGAATCAGCTTTTCGAGCAGCCCCCCGCCCTTCGCAGCACGTGCGACTTCGGGTGCAAGCTCGTCCTGCACCTGGGAAAGCGCCTTGTCCGAAATGGCAAACGGTCCGATCGGCGGGGCGCCGTTACGCGGAATATAGGCGGCGAGTCCCGGTCGATCGAGCAGGACGGTCACGCCTGCACCCGAGACTTCAGCTTGCCCCACCGTCAGTCCGCCTGCAGTTTGCGCGCCCGGACCACGCAGGATCACCAGCGTCGCCTCATCCTTCTTGCTGTCAACTTTTCCGACGAATTCCTCGCTCTCGGCGATGGTCTGGGCCTGCTTGCCGACCAGCAGGTCCAGCGCCGTACCGCGAATGCCGATGCGTCCGGCAGGGGTTCGGATTTCGGCGTTGTTCCCGTCCGCCTGACGACCGGAGAAGAACCGCAGGGCTCCCTTGATGAACGATGCGAAAACCGAACGCCCCGCATTCGGATCGTAGACGAACTTATCGATCTGCACGCGTGATTGCGCGCCGATCCCGAATGTCGAGCGATCCAGAAGCAGGATCTGCAATTGCGAGCGCTTGCCTGTGTCGATCAGGTCCCCCCAGGCGATGCGCTGCTTGCGCTCGATCTCTCGCGGCTTCTTGATCTGCGCGTTGCTCATCCGCACGTCGCCAACGACGGTCGCGGCATTACCAACCTCGACCGACTGAGCCACTGCAGGGTATGCAACACAAACCGACGAAAGTGCGGTACCGACTGCGAGCGACATCCAAAGCTTGTGCGATCGGCCCATCGTTCAGCCCTTCTCCGCCGGTTCGCACATGGCACGGGCTTCGTCGAGAAGACCGTCGCTGTAATATTTCTTCTTGAGCTTGGCGAGTTCGACACGGCCACCCTGCCGGTCGTCGATCCGGCAGAGATAGACAGCATGGATCAGGCGGGCTTCATGTGACTTCGGGTTGGCGGCAAGCACCCGTTCAAGCGTGGCCAGAGCGTCGAGATATTCCCCACGCTTCGCTTGCTCTTGCGCCATCGAAATGCCGGATGGCGCATCGGCCGATTGATCCGACAGTGCGTCGAGTTCTTCCAGTGTCTCGGCGCTTACGGGGAGCGAGACAAATAACCCGCAGAGAAGCAATGCGGGAGCCAAACCCCTTACGATGCGCGGACGGGCCATCTTCCTCTCCTCGCTGTCACCTGGGAAAAATTGTGCCACATGGGCGGCCAAAGTAGCAAGCACACGAGATAGCAGGAACGACACCCGAATTTTCCAACTCACTCATCGGGACTGGACCCATCGGCTGCAGCCACTGCCTTTCCAACCGAAAGTGGTCGGGGAAAAGGCAACTGCGGAAAAGTCGCACGACTGTTGAACTGGTGTTCAGCAGCCGCCGACAAGGCAGCCATTCGAGGCGCATTGGAGCCTCCTCGAAAGCGGTCCTACGTTCAACCGTCTCGCGCGCCGCGCCCGGGACACGGCGGTTTGGTGCCTGAAATGTCGGATTCCAGGCGAGATCGGAAACAAAAGACTTCGTGATTGTCGTCTACGCTCGGGCCGCAACGGTCAATGCTTTGGGAGACACGGACGGAAAGCCGGTCGCGGAAGTGCCGGCGGCCCGGGCCCGATCCGACTAAGTCATTGAATTCAGATTCATCTTAACATTTGAATCACAACGATTTTTCCAGTACCGTCGAGAGGACGAGCTACGCCGGAAACACCTTTCGCCTAAACGCCGCGCGTGGGAGGGCAGCTTCTGAGACGGTCGCCCGAAGGATGGCCACCTATCGCTCAGTTGAACGGAAGGCCGGGGCTCGTCACCCTTTCTCAAATTTATATCCGAAGTGCTCGAAGATGGGGCGATCTTCGAGAGGGATCGTGCCCTGATGCGCGAAAGGCAGGCGCAGCAGACTGAAATCGGCAATCCGCTTTGTCCTCGCGCACTTCGGGAAGACTGGCTTCAAGTTCTGAGCGGGCTTTAGGCAGTGCTTATTGCCGACTGAGCAAGCGGCCTGAAAGACTGCGCTTGCCGCGATATCTGCCAATTGCAGACCAGCAACGTCCGCATGGGGCCGCACTTGGCAATGGCTGCTAAAAATGATGCCAGGCGCCAGACCTCGCTTCTTCAGGACCAGCGTCTTGGTCAACGTCTGCGCCTCTAATCTGGTGAGGTAGTCGCGGAGCTCCTGGTAGTCGTGACCGCCGCGTTCCGAGAACATGATCTTTGCCGGCGCGACTGGCTCGTTGTCAGCGAGGCACTTACGATAGCACCATTCGGTCACGCGCTCTAGCAGCAGACGTAGACACCAGTTGTAGAATTCCTTGTCGTTCGCGCGGCCGAGCACGGGATTGTAATGGTCGCGCATAGTATCCTTGAGGGATGCTAACGCGAATATCCTGACTGGCTTGCGGCCAAGCATCCTGGTCACTCGTTCGCGATTGGACTCGCTGAGCGTCCTATAGTGAAGACCTTTGGTTCCATGGCTGCGAACAGCCTCGCGCATGTCCGCCACCCAATCGACAACTTCCAAATCTCGGGTGGCACGAACAACGACGGCGGAAAGCGAGAACCAGTCAGTCCAGAGCCTCTCGGCGGTCGATTTCGGCTTCACGCCCGGATCGCCGGCTTCATCGATATAAACGAGGAACTTAGGGTCCATCCCCATTTACTGCCCCGAAATCCCGAAATAATCGAGTCCGGCTTCCCACACCGCAGTTTCCGCCGACATAGCGGTCGTACGGCTTGTAAAGTCTGCCTTTCAAAACGAGCCGTCCGTTCATCACTGAAGGGCGTTCTGGAATTGGAATGAATTGAGTCCTTTACGGTCCGGCAGTTCCGACGGAGCCCTATCAATCCCAAAACTGGCTTTCGCCTCCCTAGCGGCAATGAAGTGATTATGACTTCCTCTAAATGATTGCCTATGGCATGTTCCCTATATGTTTTCAGAAATTCAACGGGAACTCTTGCGCATGCCCCAGCGCGCCGACTTCGTGATGGAGGCAGTCGATGTCGGTGAGGAAGGGCGCATCACCACAAAGATGCTGCCCGATCCACGCCGTTACGAGATAACGGAGAAGGACGGCGAGGTCCTTTATATCGACAAGTATCTCGGACATGCGTTTTCGTTGGACGCTATGGTCGCAGGGTTTGCCGGCGTCCCGATCTACGCGCTTTCTCCTCGCATCGATTCAACGCTGGAATACACGCAGTCCCGGCATGATGCGCTCAACAGCGAAATTGGTTCGGGTGAATATACGCCTCCCGCAGAAAGCCCGAATTTGCACCGCGAGCTGGATACGAGCGGCGAAGAAAGGCTTATCGGGTTTGTGTCAGTCGATATTTGCGGGGCAACCGCCATGCGCAGGCGCAACGCTGCTGCGTTCGACCGGGCATACGAGCTGTTCACGCGTGAGCTTGGCACCGTCGTCGGACAATTCAACGGGTCGATCCTCAAGACCAAAGGCGATGGCTTTATTGCCTTTATCGATCATCCATCCTTCACAAGGGTGTCCGACAACGTGGTGGATATGGGCCTCAGCCTTCTTGCGGTCCTGCATCGTTCGCTCAATCCCGCATTGGAGAAGGCGGGGATTGAGCCACTCAGCATTCGCGTCGGCGCCGACTTCGGAGAAGCCAAGATCAAGACGATATCCGTCCCCGCGACGGGCTTTGTCTGCCAAGAAGTTGTGAGCGATGCGCTCAACCGCGCCGTCAAGATCGAGGAAGCGTGCCAGCCCAACGAATTGCTAATCGGACGATGCCTCTATCAGCTCATCCATGTCGGGTGGTTAGAGCGCGCGACAGAGGTGAAATTTGACGGCGCACAGGTCGGCATGCCCGGCTATCAAACCTACCGGATCGTGTAATGCCCAACCCATCATCCAATGACCTCACTGCGACCTATTATCGCGCTCAGATCGATAGGATCGTAGCGACGCTCAACAAGATCACGGCTCGCCCTGCCGGTGTTGGGGCAGGCTATGTGGTCCCGAGCGCGGACAATATCGCGATCCATGATGGACGGCGAATCGAAGCGACGGTGATGTTTCTCGACATTTGCAAATTCTCGCAGCGCCCGTCCGAGAGTGCCGAAGAGCAAGCTTCTATTATGCAGGTGATCTCGCTCTTTTTCACCGAGATGATCCATATCATCGAGGACCATGGCGGCGTCGTCGAGAAGAACACGGGCGATGGCCTCATGGCCTATTTTGCCCGCAACGATCTCGCGGACATATCTATTCAACATCGCGCCGTGGCCTGCGCTCTGACGATGTTCGCAGCGGCGGACCTGATTAATCCGGTGCTACAACGTGCCGGGATTCCGCCCCTCGATTTTCGCATCTGTATGGATCACGGCTTCATCACGGTGGCTAAAGTCGGCGCGGCGCGCCGCTTCAATGGTATCGTAGCCGTCGGCACAACGGCCAACATCGCATCCAAGATGCTCTCCGTTGCAAAGGCGAACACCATTTTGCTCGGAGATCAGATGCTGAGCGGCCTTCCGACCTATTGGCTACAAAATTGGGTCAAGCTGGAAACCAAAGATACCGGCTGGCACTATCAGCAATCACAAACCCCATATCCATTTTGGCGTTACATCGGACGCTGGAAAGCGCCAATCCTATGAGCACCCAACGAGCCGAAGAACATGAAACCCCGGTCCTGTTGCCGCCCGAGATTGAGAACGCACCGGGAATGGCGGCCCCACCGACTGCGGCAGCAACAATAGAACCTGTACCGATGCTTGCGTTGGAGGGGTACCACAGTGAATTCGCGACGTTCCACGAGGGCTATGTTCGACATTATATTCAACTGGCCGATGCCAAAGCCGGTGTGGGCTTCGGTATTATCGCGGGGGTCCTAGCATACCTGCTTGGCAAAGATGCTGTCCGGAACATTTTGTTGCATCCGGCGCTCTCGGCAAGGTTCGGGTTCACTTTTGCAGCCATTTTCTTTCTGATCGCTTCGGCGACGTGCGCGTTTCTGGTGATCGCGCCCCGCCTGCGCTCATCGCCTGGAGAAGCAGGGTTAATATTTTTTGGTGATGTTGCAGAGCGAGCCTCGGACGATGAATATGTCAGCGATATTGCCTCCCGGTCACAATCCAACCTGACAGTGGCTCGGCTTCGCCATTGCTATGATGTGGCGAGCGTATGCTCGCGAAAATACGCCTTGCTGAAAAAGTCGATCTGGCTTGCACTTCCTGGGCTGGCGCTTGCGATGGCGATGTTCCTATTATTGTAGGATAGGGCTTGATGAACTGAGTCAGCCCGCTACGCGGCCCGATTGTGAACGAACTTAGGGAGCGGGCAGCTCTTCATTACTAGTATCGGCTGGCTCCAGCTTTTTATCGATGATCAGCCCGAGCAGGGTGTAAGGCACCTTGCTTCCAGTGCGCAGGGCTTCTTCATATTCCATGATCCGGGCAACGCCCGGCATCGCGCCCACAGCACGATCAGCGGCTTTAAGGGCCTCGTCGATTTGACCGGATTCTTCCAGCCGTTCGGCCACAAACATGGCCATTCCCGCTTCGACCTCCGGCGGGAAGCGAAGCGCGTTCTTCTGCTTACACGTCCGCCAATAGTCGCTTTCGACGGCCAGTACCGTTTCCAATGGCCAGTTTATTTTCCGTTCCATCAAGATCAGAAGAGCAAGGCTGACAGCGTGAGGCTCCGAGATGAACGCTTCATGCTTGCGCATGAAGGCTTCAGCGCCATCGAGCCTATGCGTGGATGAGGTGACATGGTGCCATAGATAATAAAGCCCGAGCATCGAGCGCTTCTCTTTGCTCGATGTGCCCGCCACAGACTTTTCGTAGAGTTCGAGAAGCGGTCTTAGGTCGGTCAACTCGGCATCTGGACGTCCGGCAAGAACTGGTAATAGCTGTTCTATGAACGCTGCAAGTCGTCCATGCGCCTGAACAGGCTGAAATCCGTCCGTTCGCCAAATCCAGTATTGCGGTGCGAGCCGCCCACGGATGATGCCGGGCAGTGCCTTCCGATAATTAAAGTCCTCATTCGTGCCCGGTTCCGCCCGGTCAAGCGCGGTCAAAATGACATGGCGGGTGAGGCGATGAAGGCCGGCGATGGTCAGGAGCGTCTTTCCCTCCACCCAAGCCGTCTCGTAGAACTTCCCAAGTGACGACATTTCCGGCGCCAGCGTGTGAAGCTGATGCATGGTACGGGAGCGGATCGCATAGGCTTCCGCCAGAGCGGGCGGGATGTCGATGGCTTTGATCGGCAACTGACCCTGCGTCGCGTCCTCACGATAAAATGATGGCTGGATATGGCCGAGCGTGAAATCGATAAATTTTCGGCTCAGCCCAAGATGCTCGTTCTGTAGGATCGCCGCGTGCACCGCGTCTTTTATAGGCTCCGATGCATCGGCCAACGCCTCGTCCACCCGGAGGCGCTTGTCCGCTGGATAATCTGCCCATTCCGCTGGCTTGGGCTCGGTCAGGTGGGCAAGTGACTCCAACGCGGCGACCATGAGCGTGTACGCTAGGCTGATATCGTCCGCCACGCGATGCGTAGCGATTACGCATCGCCTGATCGCCCGCATGAACCGCTCATAGGTGTTCCTGTCGAGCCCGACCAGTTTTGTAATGAGGTCATTTAAGACCTGCTCGTCGCCATCTTGCATGATGACCGATGAGTTGAAAGTCCTGGGAAGCTGGCGATCGCGCATCCGGCCAGCGTTGGCACTTACGCCCGGCGAAATGATTAGACGGTTGGCAAGATCATGGTTGGGGCTGCAAATCACATCGAATGCGAAGGCGAAGACATCCGCCACGTCGGCAATCAGGTCTTCGCCTGCGGTCGAGATGAGGACTTCCGGCTGGTTCGCCTCGGTGACGCTTTCAAGCTGCTCCAAGATTTCGGCGGTGATCGTGGCGAGGCCAGCGCTTGAAGTCGAGAAACGCAGTGTGCCGACAGGAATGGTCCAGACCGTATCCCGGAATATCCGATAATTGGTGTAGAGCGCGCGGCGATGCAGGGTCTCGTAAAGTTTTACGGGACGAAAGTATTTACCGGTGACGATCTGAAGCATAGCCCGCTCGAATTGCCATAAACGCTTGCGGAGTATCGGCATCTCAGAACAAACTGTCGATAGGCGCCATTGGGCAGAATTGCTGCGATGCCGCCAGCGGATTGGACGCGGAGGGGCGGTTGGATGAAGGCTTGATACATGGTCGGCAGCTTTGCCTAGCCCATGCAGCGGAGTTGATCGCCGCTGCCGCAAAGCTGCTCGAAGACAATGCGTACCCGCATCTATCCTATCACCTAAGCCTATTGGCCTTGGAGGAAATAGGGAAAGGGACGATGATCGCGGCCAAAGCGGTCGTCGGGAATGATCGTGACAACGGCTTGATGGACAAGTGGCTTTCGAGCCATAAGCGCAAGCTTCAATGGGCGGTGTGGTCGCCCATGCGGCAGATTGATCCTGCCGATTTCGAGGAGGCGCGGAAGTTTGCCGAAAGCGTCCATGCCCGGCGGCTAGCCTCGCTCTATGTCGATCCGAACGCGGATATGACCGATCTTCCGCCTCGGGAGAATGTGACGGTTGAAGATGCGGTGTCGGTGCTTGGGCTGGCGCGCACGCGGCTTGAACTTGAGCAAACGACTGGCGGCCCAATTGGCGAGACAGACGAAATCCTAGAATGGTTCCTAGAAACCGTTGATGACCCTGAGGCGGTCAAACGACTGTTCAGCAAGTCCTTTCTTGAGAAATATGCGGCGCTCGGCGATACGAGAGCGTGGGCTTTATGGGCGAAAGAGGAGTTCGCCAGGATTGCGGCGGAATCCTCGACCTTGCTCGCACAGGAACTGAGAAAGGGGGGCGGATCTGTCGAGACGGCGAAGCCGCGCTGGCAGGCGCAATCCATCATCTACACCCCGTCGCATTCGCTTAAGCCCAAAATCCTGAACTATTGGAACGACAGGATTGATATCCTGAAATTGCTGTGGACGGGGAAGAAGGACCAGCTCCTGCTGGAAATCACACTTCCTGATTCCGTGGGCATACAGGAAGTGCATGGCAAGGCCGTATCGCTGGCAAAGCTGGTATTGGCCTGCCTCAATATGGGCAGCATAGGCTATTTCTGGTTCGAGCCGCCCGGCTTTGAGGCAGAGTTGTTCCGCCAGTTCAAGGATTTCGAAAACCCCAAGTCCACCCTTCAAATCGGTCGCGCCGGAAGCTTTTGGGGGACGGGGCGTGCGGTGGCACTGGAGCCCCTGCACATGCAGCACGCGGTCGACTGCATGATGGCTTATGCGCCGCTTTCCGGAGAGGAGGCCGAGCCGATCTTCCGTCCCTATTTTGACGGACTGGCCTTCATTGCGAAATCGGACATCTATTATTCGTTCGATGAACTCGCCCGCCACGCTTTCGTACACGCGCTGGCGGGTGCCTTGCGCAAATATGGCGGGTGGGACGGTGACCCCCATACGTTCGAGCTGACGCTGCACAAGGCGTTCAAACCCTTCATGCCCGAACGCGAACACCGCGACACCGTCTTCGACGCTTTGAAGGCAAGCCCGGGCGAGGAGGACGCATCACTGCACAACCTCCGCAACGCAAAACAATTGGCTGACCTTTACCTTGTCCATGTCGCAAAGACGCGGTGGCGAGACATTTTGGAGAAAGCTCCGCGCCACAAAAGTGGATAGCTATTTACCTCCCGGAAACAGTCAGTCGACGCTGTCCAATGAAACTGCACGCAACACTCTACTCCCAAAGCAGATGCGCTACCGGAGTGAACGAATGGCCGTTTCAAGCTCCTGGGCTTCGGAACTTGCCGTTCCGGATCGTCCGACATAGCGGGCGATCCGGTCTAGTCAGTTCCACGTCACCTGTTGATCCTTCGGACGTTGATGGAAGTCTCCAAAGCCGGTGTGATGGAGGTTCATCGGAGCGGCCGAGATAAGGTGCCAACCATTTCTGAGAGTAGAGGGTGCAGAAAATCGGCGAACCTTCAAGGGCCGAATTTCCCCCTCCCAATCCCATTCTGTTTCCGCTATGTTCCAAGGAGTAGCCGGATGAACGCCCTGATGCCCAACTTCGATCTCGACCCCAGAAACAAGCCTCACGGCGAGGAATGGCAGGGCTTTGCCGAGGTCGACGAGGCCATCCGCGAAAATCGCCTCGTGGAATATCGTTTCCGCAAGTCCTGGGCCGATCCTTGGGGGCGCAAGATCACAATTCTTGCCGTTGGGCTGGTTGTCCTGACTTTTGCATTCCTTGCCGGTGCATCGTTCGGTCTTTGGTGAACCGCCGCTCCGTTACCACTTCTTCACATCATCGGCCGCGTCAGCGCTAGCTCCGCGAGCCTCTTTTGTGGACTGCCGTAGCGCATCGCGAACCTTGTCGACACGTTCGTCCCCGTTAGATTGCACGCGGCTGACTTCGTTTTGGATAGGCTCGAGGTTCGGAGCGTTCGGCACAGAACCACCGATAGTGCCGCCAACCGCTGATCGACGGCGTACATCAACCGGACCGGATATGTTCGGTTGGGCAACGGCTGAACCGGAGTTCAGCACGAGTTGATCCTCGATATTGTCGCGCAGGATATCGGCGTAGCTGTCGATAAAGCGGGTCTGCAGTGCCCGGCCTTCGGCGCCGAGCTGGAACGCAACATCATCGAAGCGTGCGTTGCCATAGAAGTCGCGGTTGCGGTCGATTTCCGCCATCCCCCATTCGCGATAGGCCTGCGACAGGTTGAGCGTGCCCGAGGCGCTGTTGCTGTCGAAGAGCGAGGCCTGCTGTTCGAGCCGATGGGCGATCTCTTCGGATCGCCGTGCTTCCCTCGTGTAGCTCTGGGCTTCAGTCAGCGATGCATTCATCCCGCTTGCGGACGTGGAAACGGATGAACTCGATTCCGTTCCGACGGTGCGAACAAAACCGTCGCGCGTGCTGATCCAGTTCCGGCTATCGGATATCTGCCGCAGGCTACCCAAAATTCGCGACCGGTCTTCTGACGCTATGCCGATATCGCTGTCGGTCCACGTTCGCGTGCCGCCAGCTTTCCCTCCACCTTTGATGCTCCCAATGCCGCTCGTAGCAGCGGCCTGCGCCCCAATCTCCCCACCGACAAACCACGCTGTCGTGATATCGTCGGCCGCCCGCCGCGACAGCCCGTACTGCCGCTGCAGGGCGAGTGATGCCTGGTCGACCTCGGAAAAGGCGGTCTGGATGCTGTCGGAATTCGACTGCCCAGTGGCGGTCTCGAAGGCGCGGCCCTGGCTGTACTGGTCGCGCAGTTCACGAAAGCGCGAGACGGCGCTGCTGGTCGACTGCGCGGCTATATTGGCAAGGCTTTCGGAATTCGCGCGGGCTTCGCTCGCCATGGTGGCAAGCCGGCTCGAGACTTCCTGGCCGACCGAGGGCGTGAACGGATAGCTCGAATTCGGGAGCTGGTCGTAGCTGGCTTCGGGATAGCTGGTCTCGACCGAACCTGTGGCACTGACGGTGCGGGTCTGCGCCGCGCCATAGGCAAACGAGGGTGCGACGGTGCCTTGCGCGAACTGGCGGGTGAGCACGTTCGAGTTCTCGAAGCTGGTATTGCCCAAGGCAACATTGCCGGTGCTGGCTTCGCGCGCGGCTTCCTCGGCCGCGTTCTGGCTGGGGTTCAGATAACTCGTGGCATGATGCGAGATCGCCATGGCGCCGCGCGCGACCCCGCCGGCGAGGAACGGCACCGAGGCGATAAGGTAACCGGCCAGAATTCCGATATCGCTGTTGACATCGGCCATGCCGGTAAAGCTCGCCAGCGTCAGGCCGCTGCCGCCTGCAACCGCGCTCATGTCGGCCGCGCCCTTGGCCATCAGCATCATGTGGAGGATGACGAAAAGCGGCCCCCAGGCCGCAAGGTAGAAGAAGCCGGTGACATAGCCTTTCAGGGCAACCGGTCCCGAACGCGGCATCAGGAACAGCGGGAAGAGCACGGGGAAAAGCGCGTAGAACAGGACAGTCAGCGCCACATTAAGCAGTGGCACCCATTTCATGGCATTGCTGGCGATCGAGGAATAGGTGCGCTCGGTCTGGATATCGGCGCGGGTCTGGGCATAGACATCGACGCTGCCGGCCCCGCTCGCCCCCGACATCGAATGCATGGCGCTTTCCATCGCGTTGATGGTCAGCGTCTGCTGGAAGATTTGGGTCGCATTGGCCGATACCCCGGCGAGATACTGGTAGGCGATGGGGAGGTCGGCAAAGAGCTTGGCCTTGGCGAGTGCTGCGGTCTGGTTGGGGTAGAGCTGGCGGCCGAAGACGGTGCCCATGTCGTCGACCAGGCCAGCCCATTGCGTGGAAAGCGTATTATAGGCATCGCGGCAGGTGACGATGTCCGAAGTGACCATGCCACTGCCGCTGTCGCGCACGAGAAAGCGCTGCGCACGTGCCTGGCTGCCCGGCGCGATCGTCGCCCAGATATCGCTGCTTTCAGAGAGGTCCTTCATCGACATGCGGCCGAGCAGTACGTCGTAGAACACGCATTGCTTGAAATGCTCGTCGAGATTGGCGGCAAATTCGGGATCGGAAATGCGCAGGGACCGCGTCGCATCGTAAAGCCGCGCGCCATAGATCATGCCGTTCTTCGAATAGTCGAGATCGCCGGGAAGGCCGAAGACGACTTCGGCGGAACCTGTCAGATAATCGCCGACCTGGCTGGTAAAACTCGCCATGAGCGCTAGACCCAGCGGCACATTGGCGACCTCTGCCGGCGCAAGGCCCGGATTGAGCCGGTCGGTGACATGGACGTCGATCCGCGGCACCATCAGGCAGGAATAGATGAGCGTGGCGCCCAGGAACCAGTTGATCCAGGCACGCCAGTCCTGGTTGAAGGCGAGGGTGAGGGCCGACAAACCCAGCCCCATGACCATGACAACCTGGATCAGGCTCTTGTAACCGCCGTTCCCGGTCCATGCGGCAACGGCCTGGAAGGTGCCGACGAGATAGTCGCCGCCGCCGATGGTGAAGATCTCGACCATGGGAAAATCCGATCAGTGGGTGAGCGCGCGGGTGCGCACGCCGCGCGACCAGTCGAGCGAGGCGGCCATTCCGGGCGACATCGAGGCGGCGAGCACGTTCTCGATAAAGGCGGTCTTCTCGATGATCTGCATGATCGCATTGACCCGCAGATGCGTATTGGCCTGCCGGTCGGCAAGCGCGGTGCGCACGTCGTTCACCTGGCGCTGCCACATCGCGAGCTTGGCCTCGTCGGCGCCGATGAAGCTGGTCATCGAGCGTCCGGCTTCGCCGGTGATGCGCTCGAGGATCGCGAAGAGGAGGTCGACGCTGGCGATCTCGGCAAGGGTCTCGCGGTCGTCGGTCGGCATGCCGCGGCCATAGGCGGCCTGGACGGTGAGGATCTTGTAGAGCGGGACCGAGGAAACCTGCAGCAGTTCCTTCTGCGCATCGGTGATCGCGCTATCGTCGCGGATCGCATCGACCATGCCGGTAATGAGCGCGGCAACGCGCGGGCGCAGCGCTTTCGAGGCGGGCAGATTCAGCGTCTTGAAGGTCGGGTTCAAACACTGGTCGGGCTCGTCGCAATCGAAGACGCGCACGTCGCCCGCCGCGGTGCCGTCGAGCAGCGCGGTGACGAGCGTCGAGGAGGCGTCGCCCGCAAAGGGCACGAACTTGCCGGGCTCGTCGTCCTTGGGCGGTATATAGATGACGGTGCCGATCAGCGTCATCGCATATTCGGCAAGCTCGCGATCGAAACTGCCGCCGGGATTGAAGAAGGCGCTCTTCTTGAGGATCGTCCAGGTGTAGTTGCGGGGCACGCCCGGATTGACGTCGTCGTACTTGCCCGCGCCTGCCGCGGTGGTGCTGGCGCGCTCGCCCTTCGTGCCGCAGCCGTGCTTCGCCGCGGCATAGTCGGTGAAGACGCCCTCGCTATTCCCGATCGCTTCGCAGATCGCCTTGTCGGCAAGGTCGCCCTTGGGCCAGACGCCGCCGACCAATCCTTGCGCCATTTCGCAGGAGCTGATGTTCAAGTTGTTCATCAGCTGCGCTTTTTGCGAAAACTCCTGCATGATCTTCGAGCATTCGGGGCAGACGGTGTCGATCGCGAGGGAGAAGGCAAAGCCGATCGAATTGTTGGCGACGGCCTTCAGCAGCGCGACGATCTCGCTGGCGTTGATGAAGGAGAAGGAGCCGGCGAAGATATCGATGCCGCCGCAGCCCGCGCGGGCGCGCGGCAATTGCAGGTTGCCTATATTGGTCGTCTTTTGCGGGAAACGCGTCCAGACATTGCCGAGACTGTAATAGCCTGCCGATTGGCCCTCGAAAGCGGTGGGACCGGTGACGTTGGACGCGCCGCCGAGATCGCCGAGGAAGGCATCCATCGACGAGCCGACATCGGCCAAGGCCGGAGCGGCAATCGTTGAACCGACGAGCGCGAGGGCGGCAAGCGCGCCTGTCCATGGCTTGCGGCTAAAAATCATGTCCGGCGTCCTTGCTGGTGAGAAGGTAGATGCGGTCCTGGAGTTCGTCGGCGCTCATCACGCCGTAGCCGATCGGAATGGCGCGCTGGTTCTTGGCGTCCCAGAGGACGACCGCCGGCGTGACCTTGGGCTCAAGGCCCATTCGGGCGCGCTGGTTGGTTTCGACGGTGTAGTCGGGAAACTGCTTCGAGGGTCCGCCATCGGTCGAGATCGCGCGCACGGTAATGTTCCAGGCGGAAGTTACCGATCGCACGATCGGGCTCATGACCTCGCAGGCGCCGCAGCTCTGCGCAAAGAAGTAGAACAGGCCATAGCGGGCTGACAGCGAGCGCATGGCGGCATCGCGGTCGGCTTTCCTCGCATCCTGCCATTGCCGCTTGCCCAGCGTCGAGACCGGGCGCTGGAGGGTATAATCGAGTTCGGGATCCTGCCAGATCGCGCGTTGCCAGACATCGGAGAAGAGCGCGGCTTGGTCGAGCTGGCGGCGCTGGAACCGGATATAGGCGGTGACATTGGCCGGCGTCGGCTCGATGATCGCGCGCGCCTTCAACTCGCGCAAGGTGGCGGTGATCGCATCGAGCTTTTCGACGGCGCTCGAAGCGGGCGGATCGGCAACGTCGTTGGTGTCGTCTTCCGCCTGTTCGGGCCGAGTGCAGTAGAACCAGTAGCCGAGGCGGCGCTCCTCGCAGTAGAAGGCGTCGGTGCCGTCGCCGGTTGCGACGAAGGGTGCGTTAGCCGGCTTGTCCGCCGGGCCATCCGCAGCCAGCGCAACCTTCGGTGCCCCGACTACGATCGCGGCGAGCAGCGTCAGGGCGACGGCAAGGCGGCGCCAGGTCTCAGGAGCCGGAACGGGCATAGTAGTCCTCGATTTTCTGCTGGATGTCGCTGGCGGCCTCAAGCTCGTCGGGAAGGCGCGCGGCGGCGGTGAACTCGGCGTAGACTTCGGAAAAATCCATTCGGCTCAGATCGAGCCGGGCGAAC
The DNA here is from genome assembly GCF_001634625.1 of Croceicoccus bisphenolivorans. GTDB lineage: Bacteria > Pseudomonadota > Alphaproteobacteria > Sphingomonadales > Sphingomonadaceae > Croceicoccus > Croceicoccus bisphenolivorans. The sequence goes on from NZ_LRSE01000016.1 coordinate 19,781, forward strand.
TCGTTGATGGTGAAGCCTCTACATTGCTCGTCCTTGGGCTTGTCCCAGGGCTTGTTCAGCTGCACCCGGCCCTGTTCCTGGAGGATCCGGGTGAGCTTCGATTCAAAGCAGCAATAGACCTTCTTCTTGGTGAGGCAGACGCCGAGGAAACTGTCCGAGCAGTAAGTCCCGACATAGGCGCAGAGGCCTTGCGCGTCGCGCTCGTGCAGCAGCACTTCCGCGCGGCTGCAGCCCAGCGAGACGAGGAGCTGCGATCCCGGTAGCAGCGGAAATCCCTTGCCCTTGCAGCAGTTGAGGACTCCGAAAACCTTGGACGAACAGGTATTGCGGGTACCTTCGAAGAGCCGCAGCGTCTCGGGATCGAACTCGCGCCGGGCCTGGTCCATGGCGTTCAAGGCCACGACCGCATCCTTGAATTCGTCGTTTGGGGTGCGCTCGATCGTTTCGCACGACCCGTCGATGCAATAGACATCGCCGTCGCAGATATACTGGGTGGTGCCGGTTTCTTCGTCGGGCAGCGGGCAGTCGTAGACGCGCTCCCAGGTCCGGCATGGTTCACCCGACAGGCAATCCTCGCGCACCAGCGTGCAGCCGGGCGTGGTCTCGAGCGTGCCGCAATCCTCGGCGGCTGCATAGCTGTTGCAGGTGTAGCTGCGTTCCCAGGCCCAGCAGGGTTTGGTCACCGATTGCCCATCGATGATCCGTGTCACCGGATCGGAGTCGGTGCAGGTTTCGACTTCGCGCGCGCAGGTGTCATCACCTTCGAGCCCGGCGCAGGCGCTCTCGTTGCGCGTGGTGACGAGGACATCCTCGAGGCTGGTCGCATAAGGCTCGAGCGGCGGGACGGTTGCGCTGCACGAGAGCACGTCGACGCGCAAGGTGCCGTAGCAACCCCAGTAGAAGCCCGACCAGTAGCCGCAGATTGGAAACGACTGCGTCACGGTGCAGGTGTCCGCCGAAAAATTGCCGCAATAGTAGGGGCTGGTGGGATCGATGCCCGACCCTTCGACACAGTAATACTGGTAGCGCTCCTGCTGCTCGATCCGCGCTTCCAGCGTAATCGGGCAGGTAAGCAGGTCCTGTGACGCTGTGTAGCCCGCGTTGCAGGTGGCGTAATAGCGGCCGGGCGACACAGTCCCGCCGGGGAGCGGAACGCAGGACCCCTGGCTGCCGGTAACCGACATGCCGCTGGTATAGGACAGAGGATCTGCGCTGATGGTCGTGCTGCGCGCGAGGACGGCCTCGATGTCCTCGGGATCGAACGTCGCGCGGCTCTCCATGCTTTCGCGCATGACGCGATAGCCGGTATGGGCGGGGGCTGCGCCGGCGGCGCGGGCCGTCAGGCTGTCGGGGTCATCGCCATAGGTAGTCTCGATCGGATCGGCATCGTAATTGGGGACGCGCGACGGATCGGGCGTCGTCGTGGCTGCCTCCTGCGCGCGGGTTGCCAGTGAACCGCCGAAGGCCTTGCCCTCGGCTTTCACGTCGTCGGTCGTGGTCTGGGCCATGCCGGGCTCGAGGGCGCCAAGACCCGAGACGAACACGACCGCCAGCGCGAGCGCGGCTACGGTTCCAGCGCGGATCATGGCCGCTCTCCATTCAGCTGGGCGAGGTGCTGCGCGGCGATCCACGCGCCGGGACCGTTGCCTTGCGCAAACGTCTCGAGGACATGGGCGAGCGTCACATTGCCGCTCATCCGGTCGTGCGGCGGAACAATGCTCGTGCAGTCGAACCCGTCGCAGAGCGCGAAGTCGCTCGCGGCGACGACGTAGGTCGGGACGGCCTCGACGTGGAAAGCGTGGAACAGGCGCGGGTCGATGCCGACATGCTCGAGGGCTTCGCTGTCCTGCGCAATCGGTGCGAGCGCAGCAGTCAGGCGTTTGGCGCTGCCTTGCGGGAATCCGCGCAGCACGACCACGCCGCCCGCCTTGCCGACGTCGGCGATCATCGCGGCGAGCGCGGCCCTGGGCATTGCCGTGCTGGCAAAGGCGATCAGCCGGGGCTGGCCCGCAAGCTCGGCCTCGGCCATCTCGCCCGCATCGGCAATCATCCGGTCGAAGTCGAAGGCCTGGCTGTCGTCGACATTGTTGGTACTGGCTCGGACGGCCGCGGTATAGCGCGCACCGTTGTCGGCACCGTCTTGCGCGGCTTGCTTGGCCTGCTCGGTGACTGCTTCGGCGCGGCGGCGCGCTTCGGCGGCGAGCGCTTCGGCATCGTTTGCCTGCTCTTTTGCCGCCGCGCGGATCTTGGCGAGATCGAGCTCGGGCTCGCTGACTTGCGCCGAGGCGGCGGCAAGGCCGGCGGTCATCGCAAGGCTGGCGAGCATGGCGAGGGAAAGTTTCGATTTCATAAGGCGCAGCAGTTTCTTTTGCGCCAGACGAGGTAGCCCATGTCCTCGCCGATGGCGGGATAGACCTGGCCTGCCGACATGAATGTCGTCGAGGCGCCGATGGGGGCGCAGGCATAGCGCCCGCTCGTCTGGGGGTTGGGATTGGTGGCCTGGAAGCGGTATTGCTGCTTTCGCATCACCGGCATCAGGTATTTGCCGCACAGGCCCTTCGAACCCATCGTGCCCCAGGCGGCGAGTTCGCGGTGGAGCTTGTAGGCAAAGCGTGAGAGGACGAGGCGCGAGGCCTGGACATGGCCGATCGTCGCCGAGACATTGCCATTCAGCGGATACATCGATCCCTGGCAGCCCGCGCACCAGAAGAGCTTGTCGCTCGGAAGCTTGCGGGTTGCCTCGACGCAATCGGCAGCGCAGGCGGCCAGCGCCAGCGGATTGGCGAAGAGCACCGCTTCGGGATTGATGATCGCGGTGAGTTCGGAATCCTGCCAGAGCGGATCGAGCTCGGAGATATAGAGAATGTCGACCGAGCCGGATTCCAGGCACAGGAAATCGGCGACGAGTTCCATCCAGTAGATCAGCGGATAGGCATACCAGTGGACGTGCCACTGCGAATGGTACTGCGTCGCGCCGCCGACGGCCGAAGGCCCGGCCATGGTCTTGAAGCCGATGTCGAAGCCGGGATCGAGTTTGAGACCACCAAGGTTCACGAAGCACCAGGGTTTCATCGAGACATCAGCGAGCCGCACGGGCTCCCAGAACCCCATGGCGATGCCGGGGCGAAGACCGCACAGGCACACCGGCAAATCGGGATTGTCGGGATCGGGCCGGTTCGAGGGCCAGATTTTCAATGATCCGACCGAGATCGGGAACAGGCACGACCAGCAGATATCGGTGATCGGGTTCACGAAACTCCCCGTGCAACGTCCCGGCCCGGCATCGGCGCGCGCCGGCGTAGCGGCGAGCGCAAGGCAGGCCAGAATGACGAACAGCAGCCGGACGATCAGAGCGAAGGGACGAGCCGTCATGGTTGCCGCTCCGGTTTGGAAGGCAGCGCGTGTTCGCGGACCTGGAGCTTGCGACCCTGCTGTTCGACGACGGCGGGGACGGCGCGAATGCCGAAGCGGCGCACCAGCTTGCCCTCCTGGTCGAACCAGAAGCGGCGCTGGCGGGCCTTCATCAGTTCGAGCGGCGCGCCTGCCACCAGGATCAATTTTGCCTTGGTGCTGGCGTAGGTCTTCGTTGCCCAGGCGAGTTGCTCGGGATCGTCGCCGTCGAGAAAGATGAGCGCCTGGCGTAGCGGCACGCTGTCCAGCGGATTGACCCGGGTGCCGGCGGCGATGATGACGCGGCCCTTGTCGTCGGTGATGTTTTCGCCGACCGCAATCGTCGGATCGAACAGCCATGTCCGCGGCGTTTCGGCGCGCGTGAGACCGGCGACCGCCGTCGGTCGATTGACGTGGGCGATCGTGCGCTGCTTCAGCCGTTCGTTGAGTCTTTTCGTCTCGCCGCTCGCCTCGAGCGCGGCGAGGCGAGCGTGGATCTGCGTGAGCAGGTCGGGTTCGGCGATGGCCCAGACCGTGCCCTGCTGGCCATAGTCGCGCGCGGTGGTGGGCGATGCCGCGGCAAGGCCGGCCAGCGCGATCGGCAACACGAGGGCGAGGCGGCGCGCACGGGTCACAGGATCGGCCTCCCGACCCCGAGGATGCGGTTCTCACAAATCCAGCCGATGGCGGCATAGCGGCTATCGAAGGAATCGGGATGGTCGGTGCCGACGTAATAACAGCCGGCAGGGATCGTGCCCGTCGGCCCGAGCGCGAGGGCCTCGCCCTTACGGCTTTTCGGCTTGGCCGTGGCGACGACCTCGCCGTTGATGGCGAAGGTTCGGCCTTGCCGCGTCACCACGTCGCCGGGCATGCCGAGCACGCGCTTGCCGAAAGGTTGCGGTTTCTCCCCGAAATGCGCAGAGAGGAGCTCGGACGGCGGCGGCGCGAACAGCACGATCATGCCGCGCGTCGGCGCGGTGTCCTTGTCCAGCCAGATCGCCCAATGCGGCAGCGAGGGGCTGGCATTGATCATCAGCGCATGGCTTTTGGCAAAGCCATGCAGCGCGGTGAGCGCCAGCGCGCCGGCGCCCAGACCTGCCAGCAGGGCGAGGCGCGGCCAGGTCCTGCGGGCACAGGGCTCGGGATGAGGGCGAAGACTATCAGCGTGCGGCATGGGCGAGTGCCTCCATTCGGCGCGCGACATCGGCGCGCACGATGGGCGTCATGTCGCGGGCCTGGCCCGCGAGCACGGCTTCGCCGACGAGCACGGTGCGACCATCGCGGCCCAGCGCATCGACCGAGGCGTCGATGGCTTGCAGATAGGCAGCAACGCGCCGCTGGCTTGCTGTGGGGTCGGCGCCGCTCCGCGCTTCGGCCTCGACGAAAGCGCCGATCAGCCCCGAGAGTTCGACGGTCACGACTTCGCGGCTTTGCAGCGCCAGCAGCGTGCGTGTCGCCCAGGCACCCCAGAGGAGAGCGGCGAGCAGCAGCACGCCAAGCCCGAGCGAGGCAAGCGGCACGCCGAACAATTGTCGGCGCGCACCCGATGGGATGAGGCTCGTGGTCATCGTGCGTCATCCCGCTGCACCGGGCTACCGGTGACGTCTGCCAGGAAGGCCGGCAGCCGCCACATCGCGATCAGCGTGGTGCTCGAAATCAGCACGACTTGAACCGTCTGCGAAAAGGCGATCTTGCGTGCCGCGTCGGCGGCGATCCAGCGCGCGGCAAGATTGTCCACCTGCCAGAACAGCACGTCGAGATTGCCGCCCGAGATCGCGAGGAAGAAGAGCAGTGGCAGCCCGAAGGCCATCAGCCAGCAGGTGCCGAGGAAGCCGCAGGCCTTGAGGCTGATGTAGGCAATATCGGCGCTATGCCGACGCCACCGCGCGAGGCGCTGCGGCAGGGTTGCGCCCGTATGTTTGTCCCGTGTGGGAGCTGCGGCCAGCGCGCGGTCGACGGGGGTGGAGATATGCATGTTCATGAGAAAAATCGGTCCTTCAATCGGGTGTCTGCGTATCGGGAAAGGCGATGCGTTCGATGGCATCGGCCAGCTGGTGACCGCGCGCGATCTCATGTTCGATCGCGGCGAATGTTCCGGGCGAGCTTGAAAACAGCGTCGCCGAAAAAGGATCGAGGACGAGGCGACCGATCGCCTCGGTCTCGGGCCCCTTGATGAAGACTTCGGAATAGTCGGTGCCCGAGCGCTTGAGGCTGCGGATCAGCGTCTCGGAGCGGTCGTCCATGTCGAGGCGCTTCGACGCCTTGAAATCGGCGATCGTCTCGCTCTTCTGCTGGAGGATCAGCATCCAGTCGCTGTTTTCGAGCGCCGCGGTCGCGCCGTCCGACTTGTAGTAGTCATTGAGCGACTGGGTCGCGGTGGCGAGCGCGCCGCCATATTTGCGGCAGGTGCGGGCATAAGTTTCGACGAACTCACCCATCGACCCGCCCTTGAGGAGACTCCAGGCCTCGTCGATCAGCAGCAGCTTCTTCACCGACCGGTCGCTGCGGGTCATCGCCTGGCTGGTCATGAACATGATCGCCGAGAGCACGACCGCGCGCAGTTCTTCGCGCGCGGCAAGATCGCTCATCTCGTAGACAATGAAGGGGGCACCGACCTCGAGGCTCGCCTGGCCCTCAAAGAAGGCCCCGTAGGTTCCCCCTCGCATGAAAGGCGCGAGCGCGGTCGCAAGATCGTGCGCGGCGGGCTTGTCGGATGCGGCGAGCGCCTCGCCGACCATAGTGACGCTGGCGGCGGATCCGTGCGCCGACCAGACCTCGTTCACCGCCTTGTCGATGAGGCCGCGCTCGGTGTCATTGAGCGGCGCGCTATAGCGCGCCATCTGGCCGATAATGGCTTTGACCATCGCGAAGCAGTCGAGCCGGTAATCCTCGTCGTCTTCGGCGCGCAGCGCATCGATCATCGAGAAGGGATTGAGGCAGAAGCCCGAGGCGAGCGTGAACTCGACGAAGCGGCCGCCCTGCAGTTTGACCGAATGCTCGAAGCTGCGCCCGTCGTCGATGACCACGACCTCGGCGCCCGCACCGCGCAGCGCCGCGCACATTTCCTGGAGCAGCACCGATTTCCCCGAACCCGACTTGCCGCAGATCGCGACATTGTGGTTGCCGGCCTCGTTTTCGAAGGGCGACCAGTAGAAGGGCTGGCCGCGCCGCCCGACCAGCAGGAGATGCGGCAGCGGGCCGCCCAAATACTCGCCCTGCATCGGCGCGATATGCGCCGCCGTTGTCGACAGGAGCGTGCGCATGCGCTTCAAACGCGCCATGTCGGTGGCAAGGCCATCGGCCAGCGTCAGCGGTAGCGCGGCGACGAGCCCCTGGATCTGCAGAAAGCGTTCGTCGGCAAGGTCCCATCCGGCCGCCTTGTAGATCGACTTGATCGCTCGCTCGTGCCGGTCGCCTTCGCCCAATGGCGAAAAGCTGGTGAGCCCATAGAAGACTTTCACGAGCCGCCGGCCTTCCTGGAGTTCGGCCTGGACATGCTGCCATTCGGCGGACTGCTCGGCAAGGCGGGGCAGGAAGCGCGCGCTTTTGGAACCCGCGAGTGTCGTCGTGCGCATGAACTTGTAGCCGGCCCTGGCTTCGGCGGCCTGGCGGTCGGGATAGACGAGGCAGAGCATCGTCGCGGCAGGACAGGGAAAGCGCAGCTTGTCGGTGAAGAGATCGCCGATAAGCCGCGCGCATTCCCAGGGCGCCCAGCGCGCAGGCATGTTGCGCACCGCGTAATGGCGCACATCGAACGCGTCGGGATAGACGGTGCCGATCTCGGGCACGCCGTCGTGCTCCTCGCCGGTCGCGCGGAAGCGCTCGGTCGCGAGCACGAGCCGGTCATCCTCGACCGTCAATTCGATATCGCGGCGCAGGATTTGGGCTGCAATCGGATCGTGCGGATTGTAGGCCAGCGCATCGTCCTGCGGCGCGGTCGTGGGCGAGGTGAGATCGTCGACCAGCGCGATCAGCGCTTCGGGACCCACTTCGTTGACCCCCAAGTTCAAGGACTTCAGCATCGAGACCAGCCCGTCGCGGGCCTGGGCGAGCTCGTCGCTTGGCACTTCGCTCTTCGACGGCACGCCGACCGAGATCACGACCTGGTGGTGGCGGGCATGGAACGGCGCATCGCTCGAGCCAGATTTCCAGACGAGGCCGTAGAGCCGGCGCGCGCGGTGACGCGCGATCGCTTCGTAGACCCCGCCCTGCAAATAGCGCGGCGCAAACCAGGGCGCGACGATCCGGCTGATGCGCGGGCTCGCGTAGTGCAGGATCTGGACGCAGGCGCCTTCGGGGAGGCCTTCGGAAAACCACGCGCCCAGGATCTCGCCAGTGCGCTCGTCGGCGCTGATCAGCGGCGTGACGGCGAGGACAAAGCCTTTCGAGCGAGCGTTGATATAGAGCCGGCTTGCGGGATCGAAGACCCGGTAAGGGAGCCAGTCCGAGAGCATGTCGAGCATGAGCGCGGGCCTCGCGGCTTCGCCATGTTCGGCGTCGCCGAGGAGGCCGGTGAGCACGCGGTCGGCCAGTGTTCCGATCGAGAGCGCCATTTATCTGGACTCCTTTTGTTCTTCTGCGCTTTGCGCGGCGACGACAGCATCGAGGGTCGGGAAGCCGGGACGGATCACCTGCGCCGGCGCAGACGCGGGTGAGGGAACAAATTGCCGGGAGACCCGATCGGGCGGGACGGTGCCGTCTCGAGGTCCCCCGGCTGCCGGCAGGGGTGGGCCGGCATCTGCCTCGCGCGCCTCGGAGGGGACCGGGGGAGGAAGCGGCGAGGTAGCGGTAAAAGGTTGTGCGACGAACGGATCGCCTGCTGGCGGCGCTGCGACGTCGGCGCGGGCATTGGCACTGGGATCAGCACTATCTTCGGCATCACGGATCTGGCGCCTGATCGCGCGCAGCAGCGTTGCCGGGCGGCCCCTGGCGGTATTGCCCTGAAGCTCGGCGGCCCAGCGCGGGGTCTCGACGACAATCCAGGCGACGGCTTCTTCGTGGAGCGTGCCCGAAGCATCGACATGCGCGGGAAAGATGACTTTCAACCGCCGCTCGGCAGTGCGCGAGCTATCGCCGGGCGTGAGCGGACCGGCGGCGAGAGCGCGTGATACCGGCTCCGGTTCGGCACTGGCGATCCCGGCGACGGCGTCCTTGTCGGTGACGGCGGTCGGCGCGCAGGTGCCCTTGAGCGCCCGGCAGGAAAAGTCGCCTTCGATATTGGTGCCAAGCCCGACGCAGCCACTGGCGGCGAGGACAACGGGCAGGAGCACGAGGGGGCGGAGAAAATGGGTCATGGGTCGGGTTCCTCAGCGCGTCTTCGGGGTGGCGGTGAGAAAGGCGCGCAGCGCTTCGGCGGGGCGATAGCCCTCGAGCACCGCGCCGTCGGAGGGCCGGACGAGTACCGGCGTGCCGCCAAACCCGTGCGCCCTGGCAAAAGCCTCGTTTTCGTCGAGACCGGAGACATCGCAAGGTTGGGATGTGGCCAGCGCAACCCCGGCATAGGCCATGCGCAGCGAGACGTCGGGCCGCCGCGCGCAGAGCACCTGTTCGGCCAACTTGCGGCTTTCGGCGCCGAAGATCGAGATCGGGCGTTCCTCAACGCGCGCGCCGATCGCTTTCAGTTCGGCTTCGAGCTTTTTGCAGTAGCCGCAGTGGAAATCGGAGAAGACCATGACGCGCGGGCCGTCCTTCGGACCCCAATGGATCGCACCCTTGTCGGACAGTTTGGACAAGTCGACGTTGGCAGCAGCTGCAGCGCGCGTCGGTGCTGACGAATTGTCGCTGTCCGCTTCGCTGCGCCGCGCCGCGCCCGCGGCGAGCAGGTCGGGATTGAGCTCGAGCAGCCTCGCGGCGGTCAGATCCTGCCGGGTCTCCATGTCGTAGACCCGGCCGATCACCAGATATCGTGCGGTCTTGTCGACATAGAACAGCGTCTGCTTCGAGGCGACTTCGCACAGACCGCCAAGCCCCTTGCAGACGATCGCATCGATTGCGGTCTTCGGCAGACGGACTTTCAGCGCTTCCTTGACGGCCTCTGTCGTTGCGGCACTCGTCCCTTGCGCGAAACTCGCGACGCCCCATCCGGTTGCGCCCGAAAGCGCGAGGACGGCGAGCGTGGCCGCGGTGGGTTTGGTCCAGCGGGAGCCGCCGAGCATTCGGACGCGGGTGCGCAGGCGTTCGGTAAAGTGGGGCTTCGGGGTCATTGGGCATTCCTCACGAAGGCGCCGTCGAGAAACACGATCTCGACTTCGATGCCGGTCGGCATCTCGACGACGGGTTGGTATTGTTCGGCGCGTTCGATGAGATATTTGCTCACCGTATCGGCGGCATCGCCCGCGCCCTGGCCGAGACCGCCGGCGAGGATGTCGGTGCCCGAGAGTTTCGAGCGCGTGCCGTCGGAATTGGCGGTGATCCCGGAAAACACCGAATTGGCATTGGCGGAAAAGCCCCGCCCGAACCCGCCGACGATGCCGGCAAGCAGCGCCTGGCTGATCAGCGATCCCTCGCGGCTGACGACCCGGCCGCGCACGCCCGACTTGCCGGCAAAGGCGATGAAGCCCTTGACCTCGGAGACCGCGACGCGGCCCCCGGGCTGGTCGCAGGTCATGCGTGCCAGCATGACGTAGACCTTTTCCGAGGAGAGGTCGCCGCGCGCCGCGCCATTGACCACGCAGCCCTCGATCCGGGTGGTGAGCACGCGCCCATCCTGCAGCACCGAGCGGGCCGGGCCGGTAATGCGCAGCACGACGGGCAGCGGATCGGTTTGCGAGGCAACGCCTGCCGAGGCGTCGACCCCGACAATGACGCGCGCCGGCGCATAGGAATTGGGCGGCAGGTATTCGGGCGAATCCTCGATCACCAGCGGCGGCGCTTCGGCGCGGCGCAGCGAGGCGCCGGCAGGACTCTTGTCCGACGCGAAATTGAGCAGCCGGACACCGGCAGGCGCATTGCCATCAAGACCCGTCGCAGCGCCGGATGGCGTCGGACCGGTCGGAGAGCCCAGGCCGCGCGCATCATAGCCGCCCGCCTGCGGGCCATAGGCCGGTGGCGGCGGTGTCGTAGTTGCTGCGGTCTCGGCTGTTGCAAGCCGGGTTTTGAGGTCCGCGTTCTCCGCCGAAATCGCGTCGATCGCCGCTTCTCCATCGGCGCGCATCATTTCGTTCTCGGCGCGGATCGCCTGGAGCTGGGCTTCAAGCTCGCTGCGCGGCAGCTGGTTTTCGGCGAGCTTCTTCTGCTGCTGCTCGACATTGCCGACGCGGTTGTCGAAGACCGAGACGAACTCGCGGTTGGCTAGGTCACGATTGACAAGACCGGCGGTCTCGATCGTGCGCGCGCCATCGGCATCGCCGGAATTGCCATCCTCGCCCCCGAAGATGATCCAGCTGCCACCCAATAGCGCAACGGCGCCAATCGAAGCGAAGAGCATCTTCTGCCGGCGTTGGGTGCGCTCGTTGATATTGCTGGCGGCGGCGGCCTTGCCCGGCGCGGCTGCGCTGGGCACCTTGGTAGCGTCGGCCTTGGGAGCGCTGTTTTGCGGCTTCGTCGCATCAGTCATGAGAAAAGGCTCCTGCGCCGGTGACGAGATAGGCGCTGGTCGCTTCGCCGGGCGCGAGGTCGTCCTTGCCGAAGGCGAGGGCGAGCGTGCCTGCCGGTGCCAGCGCATCGGGATCGAGCGTGACCGGTTCGCTGGTGCGGTTGGCGATCCGCAGCACTTTGCCGGTGAAGGCCGCGCCCCGGTAATCGCTGACCAGCTGGATATCTAAATCGCCGACGCGCGCCGGCAGTCCGCCAAGGCTGCGGATCTCGTAGCCTTCGATCAGTTCATCGCTTGCCATCGCGCGGATCAGCCGCACGGCTGTCTCTTCGGGTGCGGTCGCCTTCTCGAAACGCGCGGCGGCACTTTGCCCGAGCGCGGGATTGGTGATGAAGACCTGCTGCGCGCCAATCGCCTCGATGCGGCAGGCGAACTTGTAGACCTGGCCTTTCTTCGTCGTCGCAAAGAAGCTGATCGAGCGGGCGGCGAATGTCTCGGGGATCGAGACATAGATATCGCCGCGCAGCGGTTCGTTGCTCACCGCGAAATCGCTGTAGGGATAGCCGCTCGAGATCTTCGAGACACTGGCGAACTGGTCCTCGACCAGGGCGAAGCGTGTGAGCTCACGCTGCGACACGGTGCAGTCGATCGCCGCACCGTCGGCGGCCTGCTTGAACTGGTCGGCCGAAGCGGGCGTGGCGCCGGCAAGTCCGACGGCGATCGCAAGGCCCGCGAGCGGCGGATGCGAAATGGAATTGGGCCAGAGCATCATCCAGCCTCCTTCTGGTCTTTGTCCGTGGAAATCTGGGCGAACCCGGCAAGCGCGAGCCTGAGACCCCGATAGGTCCAGGTCAGGCGGAACTGGCGCTCGTCGCTCGCGATCACTTGCGAGCCGACGAAGGTCTTGAGCTTTCCCGAAACCTCGGACGTCAGTCTTTTCGGATCGACGGTCATCCGGGTGATGACGAAGGCCTGGCTGACGTCGGAACCGCGCTGTTCGGCAACGATCTTGACGAGGTCGGCTTTCAGTTTGCCGCGATGCGCGGGATCGGCGACATCGAGGATCGTTTCCATCCAGTAGTCGAGCCCTTCCGGGCTGCGATTGAGGAGCATCAGCGCGACGTCGCGGGTGACGAGTTCGAGATAGTCGCCTTCGACCCCTGCGCTCGAGACCGTCAGCGGGCGCTCGAGCGTCGGCAGCAGCACGACCTCGCGGGCGCGGGTCATGGCCAAACCCGTGGTGACGACGAGCGCGACGGCGAGCCCGGCGCTGGCAAGCGCGAACATGTTGCGCTGGCGCAGCAGCACCTGCTGGCGCTCGTGAGCAAAATCATGGAGCATGGCTTTTCCTCCTCAGCCTGCCAGGCGGCGGCAGTGGGAGGGCGGCGTTGCGACAAGGCCGGTAAAGCCTGCCGGCAGATACCAATAGGCGGCATGGAGAAGCCAGGAGCTTGTGCGTCCTGCCTTTGCCTTTCGCAGAGCGAACCAGGCTCCCATGGCAAGCGCAATGCCGATCAGTATGTGCTGGGCAAGGATCCCCCAGGCGAAGGGGATGATCATCCCGGCGAACTCGTCGATGGTCCAGAAGCCGATCAGCTCCGGATCGTCGAGACGCCTTGGGATCATGTACCGGTCTGCCATCGTGGCCGCCCTCCCGTCGTGACCGCAAGCGGCGTCAGATCACCGCGGTCACGACAGAGGTGACAATGGGAACGCCCGTGCCGACGCCAATCCCGACGCCGACCGGAACCGCGACCTGGCCCAGCGCAAAGCGGCCCGAGGCAAGCGCAATCAGGCCGCCGGCGAGACTGAGGACGGTGATGATCTTGCCGCCCGAACCTTCGAGGAAGTCGGTGAACATGGTGAGCGCCGGATTGAAGGTGGTGTCGGCGCCGGCATAGGCCGTGCCGCCCACAAGGGCTGCGAGCGCGATCGGCAGGGCGAGGTTTGCCGCCTTGCCAAGTACAATCCTGCCATGGGCATTTTTGGACTTTACGGCGGGAAGGGAAGGGGTGTGCATGAAGGAAACTCCGGTTCGTTGAGCGTCTTGAGCCAGCGGTCGACCCGCTGTGTGATCCTTCATGCGGCTAGGAAGTCGGTGTAGGAAAGAGGAATGTGTGATCCGGGCAATGCCGCGGACGGATATGGACCATCACTGGAGTTGGTGACGGAGTTCGGTGATGACGATGTATGCTGAAATCGACTGCAATTCCGCAGAATCACGCGCCTTCTGTCGACGAATCACGACAACGCTTTCGCTCTCGTCATCGATCAACGAAAAACCAGATGTTCCATGAATGTTCTTTCTTGTTTCCTACAGACTGTTGGGTCGCTATGTCTGCGAGTCGCAATAACGACAGCGAGGCAGGACGATGAACAGGCAGGCGAAAGATCGAGGTGCGCACAACGACCGGATCGCGCGCGTTCTGGCCCACGCCGTCGATAGCGCCGGGCGTTCGCGCGCTGACCTTGCTGCCGAGGCCGGCATGCACCGCGAAACCCTGACCCGCCTTATTCGCGGCGAGCGGCCGATCAAGCTCGAGGATGCCGCGCGGATCCTGTCGGTTTGCGGCGTGCCCGTCCGTTCGACGCTGATCCTCGCGCTGAGCGGAGAGGACGAACGCGCCTGTCAGTGGATGCGGCACGATGTCGGTGCGTTTCTGGAAGAGTTCCTGGTGACGCTGCCGGGTGCCCTCGAAACCACGCTGGGTGAGCGCTGCGACGAATTGCGGCCGCGCTGGGCGAAAGGGACCTCGCAGCTCGTCGCGCGCATGCTCGCCAATCATATCGACGACTTTGCTGCGCGCGATGTGACGGCGCAGCTGGCGCGATGACTTGGGGCTCAGCCCGTTTTGGAGGGGACCGTCTTCAAACGAGGTGAATTGTGATGACGACGAACGATATTGCGAAAATTGAGGATGATGATGTGCAGGTTTCTGCCGCTCGGCCGCAGCGGTTGTTGCGGCTGCCCGAGGTCATGCACCGCGTCGGGCTCAAGCGTTCGGCGATCTACCAACGCATGAGCGAGGGGCGGTTTCCGAAGTCGCGGTCGCTTGGACCGAAGTGCGCGGTGTGGGTAGAGAGTGAGGTGGAGGAGTGGATTAAGATTGTGTCATTCAAGAATGACTAGATTGGAGTTGTCGTCGAAATTCCAATTGACCGTAAAAAAATATGGTAATTGCTAAAGATCAGAAATTTTTAGAGCGCCAATGGGGTTTTTGGTCATTGGATGGCATTTGACGCGGTGACTATCGTACGCAGCGCAAATCTGATGGTAACCACACTCACGCCTTCAACCCGGGTCAGGCGATTACCGCCGCACACGCACGCCTTTCATCATGACAAAAGGCGACCCATGCTACGTGAGCTATTTGAAAGTGAAAAAAGAGTTCACTTTTCGGTCGGTCAGTTGAAAACGCTTCTTTCAATCGTTCCAGCCCGTTCCCCCCGTTGGATGATCGCAAATCCAAGCGGCGGAAGCTCGATACCATGCTTGGATTTCTTGGCGACGCAACCGTCCAGATCAATAAGTTCGTCACTGTCGTCAGTCGGAAACCATCGCTGATCGAGACTTACGTTGACAACGAAGGTCAGGCAGCGGGCATCATCAAAGCGATCATAGGCAATCACCGGGGCAACATCGACATCGTAGACCAGTTCATCCCCGCGACGGATCAAAGGCTCATTCCGCCGCCACGCCATCAGTGATCGAAAAAAATTCAGGACCGAATTTTCGTCTGAGTTTTGCGCCGATACAGAGAGGCAAGAGTGCTCTGGCGGTACGGGCAGCCACGCCTTTTTGGCGGTGGTAAAGCCGGCCTTGGTCTTCGATCGGGTCCAGGGGATCGGCGTGCGCACGCCATCGCGGCCCGCGAAATCTGGCCAGAGGTTCTTACCCCATGGGTCTTGCAAATCCTCGTACTCCAGTTCAGGTTGCGGCAGGCCCAGCTCTTCCCCCTGGAAAATAATTCCGCCTCCCAGCAGGGTCGACTGCATGAAGAGCAGCAGCTTTGCAGCGGCCGCGCGATCGCCTTCTTCTTCGGCGAACAGCGTGAGATTGGAAACCGACCTGACGGAATCGTGGTTGGTGAAGACATTCATCATCCAGCCCGATGCCATGAAACGCGCACGGATGCTGAGCAGTTCGCGCCAGTCGTCAAGCGATTTGGCGCCATTGATCAGATCGAAATCGTACACTGCGTGCAGGCGCTCTCCACGCAGCGTATATTTCACCGCCATACGGCTGGAATCGACATCGGCCAGTTCGCCGATCAGTACGCGCTCGGGCTCGTATTTCCGCACTGCATCGCGCATCGCTTCCAGGATGGGGATCGCTTCGGGGACATCGCGATCGAACAAGTGCAATTGTTTGCGGAATGGATTGTTGGGACCGCCACCGACCATGATATTCGCTTCTCCCCCGGGCGCCGAGGGATTGGGCCTGAGCCAGGGATCGCAGCATAGACACTGGATGGCATCGAGCCTGAAGCCATCCACGCCGCGGTCCATCCAGTATTCGAACACGCCGATTATCGCCCTCAGCACCTCGGGGTTGCGCAGGTTCAATGCCGGCTGACAGGTCAGAAAGGGATGGTAGTAATATTGTGAGCGGCGCGGATCCCATTCCCAGGCCGAACCGCCGAAACTGGAAAGCCAGTTGTTGGGCGGCCCACCATCCGGCGCGCTGTCCGCCCAGATGTACCAATCGGCTTTGGCGTTATCCTGACCTGATCGGCTTTCCAGAAACCAGGGATGCTCTTCCGAGGTGTGGCACGGCACCAGATCGATCAGCAACTTCAGATTTCTGTCATGAACCGCTCCAATCAAATCCAGGAAATCTCCCATCGATCCGAACATTGGATCGACGTTGCAAAAGTCGGTGATATCGTAGCCGAAATCTTTTTGAGGTGAGGGATAGAAAGGCGACAGCCACAGGCCATCCACCCCCAGACTCTCAACGTAATCGAGCTTGTCCAGCACGCCCTTAAGGTCGCCGATCCCGTCGCCGTCGCTGTCCTTGAAGCTGCGAAGATAGATTTCGTAGAACATCGCACCGCGCCACCACTCTGCATCAGCGTGGCTCGATCTCGGATCGTGCAACATCGCTTCCGCGATCAACGCTTCGCGGCCGGGCCGCATCAGCTAGCGGCTCCGAACCAGGCGCCGTGGGCGGGAAGGACAAGAACCTCGTCTTCCAATACGGCGGCAAAGCCGTGCCCATGTAGCTGTTCGCCGCAGTCAATCAAATCCAGCGAGACCGGAACGTCAGTCGCCGAAAGATTGAACAAGCAGCATATATTTTGCCCATCGTATGTCCGGACAAAACCAAGTACGTCTTGGGGAACGTCGAGGAAGCGCATTTCACCTAGGCGAAGAGCAGGCATTTCCCGGCGCCAGTTCAAAAAACGGCGCATCCGATTAAGGGTCGATCCGGGTAAAGTTTCCTGTTGCCGCACCGATAGTCGACGATGGGGTTCGGTGACGGGTAGCCATGGTTTTGCCTCGCTAAAGCCAGCATGGGGTTTTTCTGCATCCCACGGCATCGGCGTGCGCGCACCGTCGCGACCGATGAAGGAGGGATAGAACTCTCGGCCGTAAGGATCGAGAAGATCTTCATAAGGGACATCGGCGTTCGGGAGGCCGAGTTCGGACCCCTGATACAGGCAGGTTGCGCCACGCATGCAGGTTAGGGCGATCAGTGCGATAAGGGCTGCGTCGGGGTTTTCTTCCACGCCCAGACGTGAGACCGCACGATGAAAATCATGATTGTCCAGCGCCCAGCAAGGCCATCCATCATCAGGGCCGAAGCGCAAGTCCGTGGCAATCTGGCGAATTGTTTCCGCGTTTAGTTCGTCGGCACCAAGCAACCAGTAGCCATAGGCGAGTTGCAGGCGATCCGGGCCAGTATAGGCGTGATGGAGCGCCTCGCCATCGCTTTGATGCAATTCGCCAAGGAGCACACGATCGTCGTATTCGTCGGTCAGCGCCCGCAGCTTTTCAAGGAACTGCAGGTTGTCTGGTTGCGCGATGTCGTGACGATGTTCCTGCAACGAATAGGGGTTGAACATGAAGTGCGACCCTTGCGGCGCTTGCGCCGGCGGATTGTCGCTTAGCGAAGGGTCATGAAAATAAAATGCGCAGACGTCGAGGCGAAAACCGTCGACACCCATTTCAAGCCAGAACCGGCACACGTCCAGCACAGCCCGTTGCACATCCTCGCAATGATAGTTGAGATCGGGCTGTTCGCGCAGGAAATTGTGCAGATAGTATTGCCCCCGGCGCGGCTCCCATTGCCAAGACGATCCGCCGAAAACGGATAGCCAGTTGTTGGGCGGCGCACCGCCCGGTGCCGGGTCGGACCAGACGTACCAGTCCGCCTTGGCGTTGCCCCGCCCCTCCCGGCTTTCCAGAAACCACGGATGTTCACTGGAAGTATGCGACAGAACCTGATCCATCATTACTTTCAAACCGCGATCATGCGCGGCCTTCAGCAGAGACTGGAAATCCTCCAAGCTGCCGAAAAGCGGGTCGACCGAGAGATAGTCTGAAACGTCGTAGCCGAAATCACGCATCGGCGATTTGGCGAAGGGTGAAATCCAAATGGCATCAACACCCAGCTGCGCGATGTAATCCAGCCGCTGTTCTATCCCTCGAAGATCGCCGATCCCGTTCCCCGTGGAGTCCTGAAAACTGCGCGGATAAATGTGGTAGATGATTGCTCCCTGCCACCATTCCGCGCTTTCATCTGCCATTCGTACCTCGCTTCGTTGCATGTCATGAAACCCAACCGGATGAGGCAGGGCGGGTTCCGCACCGAACTGGAAAACGGCGCACGAAACCTCAAAGCTTGGGTCAGCCGTTCACGATTACGCCGCCGTTTGGGTGCAGCACCTGACCGCTCATGTAGCTTGCATCTTCGCAGGCGAGGAACAGGAAGGCCGGCGCCACCTCGTTGGGCTGGCCGGGCCTGCCCATTGGCGTCGATTCCCCGAAATGCTCCAGCTTTTCCTCATCCGCACCTCCGCACGGCTTCAGCGGCGTCCAGATCGGACCGGGCGCAACCGCGTTCACACGAATGCCATCACCCACGAGATTCTCGCTGAGCGATCTGGTGAATGCGGTGATTGCGCCCTTTGTCGAACTGTAATCGAGCAAGGATGCACTACCCTGATACATCGTAACGCTGGTACAATTGATGATACTCGCACTTTCTCCGAGATGCGGACGGACTGCTTGGGTAAGAAAAAACATGCCAAAAATGTTTGTTTGAAAAGTGCGCCGCAATTGCTCTTCGGTGATATCTACTATGTCGTCGTCGGGATGCTGCTCCCCTGCATTGTTGACGAGAATGTCGATCTTGCCGAACGCTTCCAGAGTTTTGTCGACGATGGTATTGCATGCGTCTTTTGATCCAATGTCCGCCTTGATGCAGATCGCTTCGCTGCCCTCGTCCTTCACGATCGCTCTGGTCTTTTCGGCGTCGTCGTCTTCAAGAAGGTAGACGATTGCAATCTTCGCGCCTTCACGAGCGTAAAGAGCCGCCACGGCTCGGCCGATGCCACTGTCCGCTCCGGTTACGATAGCCACTTTGCCTTTTAGGCGGCCGGACCCCGGATAGCGCGGCTGCCAATCCGGTTTGGGTTCCAAGGCGCTTTCGTGGCCGGGAAGCGCGTCCTCGTGGATCATATCGATGGTTTCGGTCATGGCTAGCTCCTTCGAGATTACAACGAAACCATCGCCTTGATGGTCCTCGCTCTACCCGAGAAACAGGTCAGCTACCCCTTGCCGCGCGACGGAATGTGAAAAAGAGGCTAGTCTGAGGCGGGAACGAGCACCCCGATTAATGTTTTCATTCCCTGAACTCGGTTGCCGAAAAAGGAATGCGCTTGCCTGCCTGGATCCCTTATTGTGGAGCCGCACCTGTGCCTTCGGCATTGCTCGAACGCTGGAACCTCGATCCCGTTCTTCTGATCGCGCTAGGGTTGGCGGCTCTGGCCTTGCATATCTTTCGTACAAAAGTCAGGCTCAGCTACGCCATGTCAGGGCTCGGTTTGGTAGTGGTCCTTTACGTCAGTCCGTTTTGTGCTCTCGGTTCGGTTTTTTTCTCTGTACGGGTTATCCATGACGTCATACTGGCAGCACTGCTGGCTCCACTATCGGTGGCGGCACTCGGGCTCGACAAAGCGCGTCTGAGTGTCGGCCTTCCGACCATAACCGCAATTCACGCGCTGACCTTCTGGCTGTGGCACGCGCCCCCGGCCTATGCCGCTGCGATGAGCAACGATGCGGTGTTCTGGGCGATGCAACTGACGATCGTGGGGACCGCGACGATCTGGTGGGCGAGGGTCTTGCAGGCGGCCGCACCTGCGGCGGTGTTGTCGCTCTTGGCAACGATGGTCGCGATGGGTGCGCTGGGCGCGTTGCTGACTTTTGCCCCCAATGCCATGTACGCGCCGCACTGGCTCACCACGCAGACATGGGGATGGAGCCCGCTAGACGATCAGCAGATGGCGGGCATCATCATGTGGGCACCCGCCAGCGCCATCTACCTGCTGGCTGCGCTTGCCTTGCTGTACCGCATGTTCGGCGACAAGGCGATCCATGAAGCTGCATAACCTTATCCGGAAATGGGCGGTCAGCTACACGAATGCGGGCAAGTATTCTCCCATTGGGGTCTGGTTCCACTGGATAATGGCCGCGCTTGTCCTGTTTCAGCTCGGTCTGGGCTGGATGATGACGCGCAGGCCCGTCGGCGGCGACAAATTAGCGGCTTACGAACTGCATAGCGACATCGGTCTTTCGATCCTACTGCTTGCCATCCTCCGCTTTGGCTGGCGGCTGTTTATCCCGGATCCAATTAACGATGCCGATGCGCCTCGCTGGCAAAGCAAGGCTGCGCATCTGACCCACTACCTGTTTTACGGCCTTTTCGCCTTGCTACCGCTAAGTGGGTGGGCGATGTGGTCGGCAATCCAGCCGGTGGAACCGCTGCGTCTCGCGGGCATCGTGCCGATCCCACCCATGCCATTTCATACCCTGTCGCCGGGATGGCAGTATCGCGTTCTGGATTGGGCAGAATGGTTGCACGTTCTGGGTGTGATTGGTCTGGCCGCGCTGGTTCCGCTTCACGTCGGTGCAGCGTTAAAACATCACTTCTGGGACCGCGACGATACCGTCATTGGCATTGTTCCTGAAATTCGAGACGATCCGCGGGCACCGGACCACCGGCAATATAATCCGACAGGGGTCTGATTTCATTTTCGCGCAAACCGGCAGCTGCCTTTTGCATCGCCCCCATCGCATCGCCATAGCGGCGACCGTCTCGCCATCGTTGCAATTGCTCTGCGATATAACGCGCACTCTGATTCGTCAGAGACGGATTTCCGGGGCCGACGCCTTGGCCTCGCGATCCATGACAACTTGCGCACGCTTGCAAGCCGCGATCCGGGTCACCGTCCTGATAAAGCTTTGCCATGTATTCGAAACAGCTAGGCGCTGAACTCTCCCATCGCTCGGGCGGTGATCGCATCTGTGCGTAATAGTTAGCGACCGCGACTCGTTCCGCGCTGTCCAACCTGCTGGCCAGCCACGACATCTGCGGATGCCTGCGCTGACCATCGGCGTAAAAGCCCAGTTGGCGGACGATATATCCCACGTCCAGGCCAGCTATCCGCGGCGCCAGCGCGCCATCGCCGCTGCCATCCAACCCGTGACAGGTATGGCACGCGGCTTCCGGCCCGGCATCGGCACCGGATAGGGCAACCAACTCTCCCGTATCGTCAAATGGGTCGGCAACGGGCGCGGCACCGCATGCGGCAAGGCAAGCCAATGGCCCAAACGCCACCGATCTAAGGGTCGAGCTGTAAACACTGCGCATGAACCTTGGGAACGGAGAGGCGAATGACCAGTTCCAGCTTGATGGCGGGTTTGCGGGATCACCCCAACGAAATCGATCGAATGGGCCGCTTTGCAGCGATGAAAAGGGTGGGTGTGGCAAGTGCGATAGTTCTGGGTCTGCTTTCCGCCTGTAAGAACCCGATCGGCTCGCGTTACGAGCCGGACGATGCCGCACAGGAACGTGGGTTGTTGGCGATTAACGAGGCGGGGTGCGCCGCTTGTCACGAGATTCCGGGCGTCGCATGGCCCAAGGGACGGCTCGGCCCATCGCTTGATGGCTTCGACGATGTTGGGATGATCGCCGGGCAATTGCCCAATCGCCCTGATCTGCTGGCCGTCTTTATCCGCAATGCCCCATCTGTAAAGCGCCACACTACCATGCCCGCTATGCCTGTGACGCAAAGCGAAGCGGCCGATATCGCCGCCTATCTTTACGGCCTGGACGATGATTGACGCGCTGTGGGGTTGGCCTCCGCCGGTCCTCGATCCGGCTGGCCCTTACGCCGACAAGGTGACGACGCTGGCCTGGGCGCTGTTCGGCATGGGCGTGGTGGTTACGGCCATTGTCTGCGCCGCGCTGTGGCTCGCGGTGCGGGGATCGCCCCGGATGAAGGCATTAATCGGCGGAGAGCGCACGATCTGGATCGGCGGGATTGCCTTTCCGGGCGTGGTCCTGCTGGGGCTGCTCGTCTGGGGTCTTACCCTGACCGCAAGTCTTACCCAGCCGATCCGAGGCGATGAAATGCGCATCCGCATAACGGGTGAGATGTGGTGGTTTCGGGTGCAATACCTGAACGCCGACGGCGACATTGTCATGGAAGACGCCAACGAACTTCATCTACCCGTCGGGGTGCCCGTTGTGCTGGAGCTGGAAGGGGCGGACGTGATCCACAGTTTCTGGGTGCCGCATCTGTCGGGTAAGAAAGACATGATCCCGGGTCGGCGCACCTTGCTCCGAGTGCAAGCCGACCGCCCGGGCGAGTTCGGCGGTCTGTGCGCCGAATATTGCGGAAGTCAACATGCGCTGATGGGCTTTGTCGCGATCGCGCACAAAGAGTCGGATTGGCAAACGTGGTTCGACGATCGCACCACGCGGGTCGCCCGCACAGAGATGCTTGCCGAAACTGCCCCGCCTGACGCGATGCCCTATCCCGGCGATGCAGCGGCTTATCCCATGGAACTGGGAACGTTGGAAAGATATGATGCGCGGCGCGGCATGCGGCTGTTCATGGAGAGTGGCTGCGCAGCTTGTCACCGCATCGCCGGGACCGAGGCTAACGGACTTGCCGGTCCCGATCTTACGCATGTTGGTTCTCGCCGCTCGCTTGGCGCGGGCATCTTGCCGAACAATCGGGGCACGATGATGGGCTGGATCGGCGACAGCCAGTCGATCAAGCCGGGCAATCGCATGCCGAGCTATGACGTTCTGTCGGCAGAGGATATTGGCCACATCGCCGCGTTTCTGGAACTGCAGAAGTGAAGTCGGAGACCGGGTTCGACCACGCGCTCTACGATCGGTTTCCGACCGAGGCCCGGCCCGATGGCGAAGTGCGCGATCTGGAGCGGATCTGGGCCTCGCCCAAGGGCTGGCGGCGGCTGACAGCCGTAAACAACAACTACGTCGGATTCTGGTACATCGTTACAGCCTTCGGGTTTTTCCTGGCGGCGGGGGTGCTGGCGCTGGGCATGCGGATTCAGCTAGCCGCGCCGATGCAGGATGTTCTGGGCGTCGACACCTACAACCAGTTCTTCACCATGCATGGCACGGTGATGATGTTCCTGTTCGCAGTTCCCGCGGTAGAGGCGATCGGGATCATGCTCTTGCCACAGATGCTGGCTGCCCGCGATCTGCCATTTCCCCGGCTTTCGGCCTATGCCTATTGGGCGTATTTCGTCGGCGGAACGATGTTCTTCCTCTCGCTGTTCGTCGGACTTGCTCCGGATGGCGGGTGGTTCATGTACCCCCCGCTGACGTCGATTGCCTTCAGCCCCGGCATCAACACCGACTTCTGGCTGCTGGGTATCGGATTTATCGAGATTTCGGCCATTGCAGGGGCCATAGAAATCATCGTCGGGGTGCTCCGCACCCGCGCACCGGGCATGACGCTCGACAAGATGCCAATGTTCGCATGGGCCATGCTGGTCTTTGCCGTGATGATCGTCGTGGCCTTTCCCAGCGTCATCCTCTGCACGATGCTGCTGGAGATCGAGCGGGCCTTCAACTGGCCGTTCTTCGATGCGACGCGAGGCGGCGACCCGCTGTTATGGCAGCACCTGTTCTGGTTTTTTGGTCATCCGGAAGTCTACATCATCTTCATTCCCGCCGCGGGTTTGATGAGCATGA
The DNA here is from genome assembly GCF_001634625.1 of Croceicoccus bisphenolivorans. Lineage (GTDB taxonomy): Bacteria > Pseudomonadota > Alphaproteobacteria > Sphingomonadales > Sphingomonadaceae > Croceicoccus > Croceicoccus bisphenolivorans. Next base: position 42,946 of record NZ_LRSE01000016.1, read on the forward strand.
TGGTCGCCACGGTCGCCCAAACTGAACTGGTCGGCTATCGCCTGAATGTGCTCGCGCTGGTCGCCACCGGCTTCATCAGTTTCGGCGTGTGGGCGCACCATATGTTCGCCACGGACATGCCGCGCGTTTCGGCGGGCTATTTCTCTGCGGCCAGCATGGCAGTCAGCCTGCCCGCAGGTATTCAGGTCTTCTGCTGGATTGCAACGCTGGCCAGTGGCAAAATACGCTGGAGCACGCCTGCGCTGTTCGTAGTAGGCAGCGTGGTGATCTTTACCATGGGCGGCCTGACCGGGGTCATGGTCGGAATGGTGCCTTTCGACTGGCAGGCACACGATACGTACTTCATCGTTGCCCACCTGCATTACGTTTTGATGGGCGGCATGGTATTTCCGATGTTTGCCGCCTTTTACCACTGGCACGGCATGACCAGCAGCCGCGCCCTGTCCGACCATGTGGGAAGGTGGGTTTTTTGGTTGATGTTCGCTGGGCTGCACATAACCTTTTTCCCCATGCACCTGTCCGGTCTGATGGGCATGCCGCGCCGCATTTATACCTATATGCCCGGTCGCGATCTGGATCTGCTCAACCTGATTTCCACGATCGGCGCGTTTATCATGGCGGCGGGCATCCTTTTGTTTCTGATCGATTGCACCCGCCGCTTTCGCTTTACGGTCGATAACGATGTAGGGAATCTATATGGGGGCGGCACGCTGGAATGGTTGCCGACAGGCCTTTATTCAACCCGATCGATCCCCGTCATCACCTCGCGTGAGCCGCTATGGGATCGCCCGGATTTGCCGCGCGAAGTTGCCGAAGGGCGATACTTCCTGCCAAATTCCGCAACTGGGCATCGCGAAACGCTGATCACCTCCCCGCTTTTTGCAGAGCCGCAATATGTGCAGTTGATGCCGGGCCCGTCGGCATGGCCGCTGTCGGCGGCAATCTTCACGGCCGGATTTTTTCTTTCGCTGACAGTGCAGGCTTATGCTTTCGCCATCTTTTGTGGCCTTGTTGCCGTGGTCAGCACGCTGCGTTGGGTCTGGGAAACCGATCGGCCTATCAAGCAGGACAGGGCGGATATCGGGGCTGGCATCGAAATGCCTATAGCGATTACCGGTCCCCAGAGCCACGGCTGGTGGGCACTCAACACGCTGCTGGTCGTCGTCGGGATGATCGGGTTCATGGCGCTATTCGCCTATTTCTATCTCTCCGGGATTAATGGCGAGGTCTGGCAGACTCCGCCGCCATTGGGCGAAACCGTTGTCATATTGGGGGTAGAAGCCTTGGCGCTCCTTGGCGCGTGGGGCGGCAGGCGGGTGCTGGCATTGCGCAGTGGCCGGATGGCAGAGGACCTTCCGTGGATCATACAGGCTGCTGCCGCCGCGCTTTTGACCGGCGCGCTCTGGCTGGACGTCACCGGCTGGCTTGAAAGCGGGCTGCATCCGACCGAAAGCGGGATGGGCGCGACAGTTTTCATGTTGTCCGTGCTTCAGGGGCAGGTCGTGGCGGTGGCTATCGTCATGGCCATTTATCTCGCCTTTCGCGAGGCGCGCGGCATCATGACCACGCCGACAAATGTGACTATGGACATCGTCGGACGCTTCATAGGGTATTGCGCGATACAGGGCATGGTTTTCACACTCGTCCCCCGGATATTTCCCGGTGGCTGATCGCTATCATTCGCACGATCGGCTGATCTATCGGACGATGCTCCTGGCCTTCGCGATTTGGGGAGGGCACTTCATCCTCGCCTATGGCGCGGCGCTCGTCTTTCCCGGAACGGCGACTGCCAATGGAATCGCGCTGATCGCTGCCTGCCTTGCCGTGGTTGCCATCGGCATACTGGCCTTTCGGCTGCCTCGGCCACGACCGACTATAGCGTTCGGCTCTCTCGGCCTCTCGCTTGCCGCAATTGTTTTCGGCACTTTACCCGCAGTCGTGGGTTAGAGGGTGAGAGGGGGATAATCGTCTCATCCAGAATGGATGCGGGGGGACAGGAGAAGAGGCAACCGATGGACCACACCGTCAACCTGCAAAAACAGCCCTTTACCAATCCGCTGCATGCCATCGTTCTGGCTTTCCCGGTGGCGCTCTATCCTTCCGCATGGCTCGCGGATATCGCCTATTACAACACCGCCGTAATCCAGTGGACGAACTTTGCATCGTGGCTGATTGCCGGGGCCGATCTTTTTGCCGGGATCCTGCTGCTCTTCGCGGTGCTGGGCCTCTTTTTCGGACATGCTCGGCACGCGCGGGGGCGCGGATTGCTCTATCTCATCGTGGTCGCGGTGATGTTCGCAACCGGCGTCGTGAACGCTTTTCATCATGCGCGAGACGGTTGGCATTCAGTGGGGATGACCGGGCTGGTCCTTTCCGCTGCATGCACGGTGCTTGCCTTGATTGCAGCCGTGATCGCCTACGGCAGTATCAAGCACCGGGAGGAGCGCCCGTGAACAAGATTTTTCTCCTTGCCTTGCCCTTGGCAATGACCGTTGGCGGATGTGGTTCGTCCAGCGATCCCTCGCTTGATCAGACTGGTGCGAATCCGGACCTTCCCGGACAGAACGATGCGCTGCTTCCTGCAATGGAAATTCCGACACCTGTCGGATGGAATGGCGAACTGCCTACCGTTCCCGATGGGTTCACAATTACGCCGATCGCAGAAAATCTGAAAATCCCCCGTCAGCTGCTGATCTTGCCGAACGGCGACATTCTGGTCGCGGAAGGGTCGGGCGGGAAGGCGCCGAAGGTCCGCCCCAAAGACGTCATTGCCGGGTGGATCAAAGGCCAAGGCAAAAGTCCGGTGGAGGGCGGCGATCGTCTTACCCTGCTGCGCGATACCGATGGCGATGGGCAGACCGACTTGCAAACGACTTTCGCCGAAGGATTGGATGCGCCCTACGGACTCGAGTTTGTGGATGGTTCGATCTTTGTCGCCAATCAGGGAAATTTGGTTCGGTTCGAATACACTGATGGCATGATACAGGCATCTGGCCCCCCGATTGAGGTGACGAAGCTGCCCGCAGTGATCAATCATCACTGGACGAAGGCAATGACGGCCAGTTCGAACGGTTCGAAACTGTATGTTGGCATCGGATCGAACAGCAACGTCGGCGAACGCGGTATGGATGTGGAGGAAGATCGTGCCGTTATTTGGGAAATCGATCCCGAAACCGGCGCAAGTCGCATCTTCGCATCCGGCCTGCGCAATCCGACCGCTCTTGCGATCAATCCGTGGACCGATGCGCTGTGGACTGTCGTTAACGAACGCGACGAACTGGGCCCGCAGCTCGTGCCGGATTACATGACCTCGGTGAAGGAAGGCGCGTTCTACGGTTGGCCCTACAGCTATTATGGGCAGCATGTTGACCCTCGAATTCAGCCTCAACGTCCTGATCTCGTGCAAAAGGCGATCCGCCCGGATTATGCGCTTGGCTCTCATGTGGCAGCACTAGGATTGAGCTTCGCAACGAGTGGCGGGCTGGGCGGGCGATTTACCGAAGGCGCTTTCGTCGGCCAGCATGGCAGTTGGAACCGCAAGGATCCGTCGGGATACAGGGTGGTCTTTGTGCCTTTCAAGAATGGCAGGCCATCGGGCAAACCCATCGATGTAGCCACCGGGTTTCTCAAGGACGGATATGCAAGAGGGCGACCTGTGGGCGTAGCCTATGATCGGGAGAGACGCGCCTTGTTTATTGCCGACGATGTTTCCAACACCGTCTGGCGCATTGACCCGACTGTGACAACAGAACCACAAGCGACCGAACCAATCCGGCGGTCTAATTCGGACTGACGGCGCTGGCGCATACCCTATAGATAGTGCGAGGCACCTTGGAGGCTGCCGGGGTAGGGCTAATTGGTAGCGCGGGGCAGATATGTTGATTGATGGATGTTGGAAAATCCAGGCAAACTCGAAACAATTCATGCCCAAGTGCGTTGAAATATTATCGTCCAAATATCTCTTAAAAGGGACGAAATATGTCGATCACAATTATTGGAATTGCAGCTGCGGCCAGTTTCGTCGCTTCGGTGTCGGCCGGTTTCTGGCTCATGCTTCACCTGAACAGCGTTGCATCAGCCTTTGAGGGCAAAGCAGGCCTGGTCGCCTCTGACACGCGCGCGCGCCATTCAAAGCAAGAAGTGCTGGTCGCGATTGCTGTCCTGCTTGGAGGTGCGGCGCTGTGCATTGCGTTGACGATGAGTGTGATCGTGGCCTGATAATAGAGATCGAAACCAAGCGCATTTCTTGTGCAACCGAATTGTCGACGAAGCGCGTTTTGGCCCTTTGTCGGCAGGGAAGGAAAACCAATGACATCCCCCGCCAAACTCCCGCTCGCCACCGCCATTGCCAGTTCCTTGGCGGTGGTCGCACTGTCCGGCTGTGCGACTTCCACCATAGGGGCTAGTGCCGAGAGGGGCGAGGCTCGCCTCGCCGAGATGCTCGCTGGGCGAACTGCTGGCGAGCCGCAAAGCTGCATTGCTGCCTTTGCCGACAATCGCCTCACGGTGATCGACGAAACCGCCGTCGTCTACGATGCGGGCAACACGATCTATGTCGCGCGACCCGACAACCCGCGTTCGCTCGATACCCAGGATGTGCTCGTCATCGAGCGCACAGGTGGCCAGTTGTGCAAGCAGGATTTCGTGCGGACCGTGGACAGGACCCTTGGCTTCACAACCGGTGTCGTTTTCCTTGGCGATTTCGTGCCCTACCGCTGATCAAGGGATGGGACCATTCGTCGCCACATACTGCTGGGAAGTTCAGCCCGGGAAGGAAGAGCAATTCCGTTCGGCATGGCGGCGTGGGACCAAGCTGATCAGGCGTAGGTATGGAAGCCTCGGTTCGCGGCTTCATCGCGCGGTCCGGGATGATGACAAGATTTGCTTCGTCGGTGTAGGCGAATGGCCGGACGAGGGCCAGGTGGCGCGAGGCATTCGATGCCGGCATGGCCTATGACGAGCCTGCCACGCGCAAATCCTTCCTCGATGCGATCTGCGCCGCGCGGGAGGTGATCCGATGCTGATGGAAGTAACCGACGAGCTACTTGAGGCCGATGATAGCGAGAACACCTGATTTGCATTCGCCGATTCAGGTCATGTATTCCGGCCGCACCAGCCGATCGAAAGTCGCTTCGTCCACCAGCCCGAGTTCCAGCGCCGCCTCGCGCAGGGTGAGCTCCTCGGCATGAGCGTGGGAGGCGATTTTCGCCGCGCTGTCATAGCCGATTTCGGGCGCCAGCGCGGTTACAAGCATCAGGGACTGGTCGACTAGCTGCGCGATCCGTGCACGGTTAGGCTCGATCCCCTCGACGCAGCGCTCGGCAAAACTTTCCATGCCGGTGGCGAGCAGGTCTATCGCGCGGATGACTGCAGCTCCGATCATCGGTTTGAACACGTTGAGTTCGAACGCCCCCTGCATGCCGCCGATAGTGATTGCGTGCTGGTTGCCGATCACCTGCGCCGCTACCATGGTTAGCATCTCGCACTGCGACGGGTTGACCTTGCCCGGCATGATCGAGCTTCCTGGCTCGTTGGCCGGCAGGTTCAGTTCGCCTAGTCCCGAACGGGGGCCGGAGGCGAGCCAACGGATGTCGTTGGCGATCTTGGTCAGCGAAACGGCAAGGGCGCCAAGCGCGCCCGACAGCCGCACCAGAGCATCGTTCGAAGCGAGCGCCTCGAACGGGTTTGGAGCCGGCGCGAAGTCATATCCCGTCAGGCGCGACAGTTCGGTAGCCATGGCCTTACCGAATCCATCGGGGGCATTGAGACCCGTTCCGACCGCGGTACCGCCCTGCGCCAGCAAACTGACATCACCGGCGACGAAATCGATGGCCGCGCGATTGGCGTCGAGCTGCGCAACATAGCCGGAAAATTCCTGCCCGAGGGTGAGCGGGGTTGCATCCTGAAGATGCGTTCGGCCGATCTTGACGATGGTGTCCCAGCTCCGTGCCTTGGCATCCAGCGCCGTGCGCAGCCGATCCAGGGCAGGAAGCAGCCGTTCCGCGAGCGCCCGGGTAGTGGCAATATGCAGAGCGGTCGGGAAACTGTCGTTAGATGACTGGCTCTTGTTCACATGGTCGTTGGGGTGGACGGGGCGCTTGCCGCCGCGGCTTCCGACGAGGATTTCGTTGGCGCGACCAGCGATCACCTCATTAACATTCATGTTGCTGTGCGTGCCGCTGCCAGTCTGCCAGGTCGCCAGCGGGAACTGGTCGTCATGTCGCCCCTCGATCACCTCTAGAGCAGCGGTTTCGATGGCATCGGCCAGTTCAGCGGACAAGCCATACGCGCGGTTAACCCGCGATGCGGCCAGTTTGACGTTCGCCAACGCGTGAATGATCTCCAGCGGCATCCGTTCGTGCCTGGCAAAGGGAAAATTGTTCAGGCTGCGCTGCGTCTGAGCGCCCCAATAGCAGTTGCCCGGCACGTCGACCGGGCCGAGGCTGTCGCTTTCGGTTCGCATTCCCTGCATGCCAATCCTCTCGCGACCCGTTCGTGTCAACCGGGGTAGGGAGACTGCTCCAGCAGCCCGGCGAGATGCGCCGCATTTCCTGCGACCATTGCGGCGGTTTGCGTAACCTTGTCGGGCACGGCGTCGAGATCCTTGAAATCGACCGATCCCATTGCTTCCCCTACCCAGTAGCACGCGGCGACGGCAGGAATGGTGAAGCCGACATCATTGAGCGACTGGAACAATTGCGCAGAGGAGAAATGCGCACCGTCCTCGTTGCCCACAATCGCGGCGACCGCCACCATCGAATAACTGGGCATGCGCCCCTGATCGTCGGTCTCGCCGAGAAAGGCATCAAGCCGTTCGAGCACGCGTTTGGCAACGCTGCTAACCTGGCCCATCCAGATCGGCCCGCCGAAAATCAGGATATCATGATCGAGCAATTGGTTGCGCAAGGTAAGCCAGTCATCGTCTTCGCCTTCATCCGATGCAACACCCGGCTTGATGTTTAGCGAAGCCACGCGGATGGTGCGGGTGACTACGACCTCGTGCTGTTCGAATGCGTCCTTGAGCACCGAGATCATGGCATCGGTGGAGGACTCGTCATCCGGGTCGGACTTGAGCGAGCAGTTGAGGGCAAGAGCTTTAAGTGTCATTCGATATTAACGGGGCCCGGGCCGCCGTGTTCCGAGATTCGGACAAAGATGCGGCCTATCTATCCCGAACGCGGGGACGCAAAAATGATGACCCCGCTGCTCGAACGGCTCACCGATCACTGCCACATCCTCGAGACTGGAAATGACAACTTCCGCTTCCGGGCCAGTTTGGCAGCGCCCAAATCCAGAAAGGAAAAATCACCCGATTTACCCACCGCCCGCACAGCGGGACATAATACCCACCCGGGTCAATTCTCGATGGCAAGCCCGGGTCAGCTTTCAGTGGAAATTAATACACTGGATCATTCTCGGCGTTGCCGTGGCAGTTTTCGCTGGAGCTTTGTTCCTGGTGCGTAGCCAGGTCAGCGTCACCGACTGCGAGTACATGTCAGCCATGATCCCGCATCACTCGATCGCAGTGCTCACCAGTGAGAGGACGCAAATCAAGGACGCATGCGCGCGCGAACTGGCTAACGGCATCATTCGCGCCCAGCGCAAGGAAATCGCCGAGATAAAATGGCTGGTCAACGACATAGGCGCCAATGGCATGGCGGCTTCGACGGAGGCCGCGAAAGCGCGTCCGGTGCCCGAATTCGAAGGATATTTGAATGAGGGCGACTGAACCCCCCGCCTGACGACAGAATAACGGTTAGCGTTTGCCAGTCAGGCGAAGTGTGGGGTCCTTCGTTTGAGCCTGAATCGAGCCCTGTCTGTCCCGTTCGCCAGTTGCGCGGTGCAACGATTATCTACGAGGCCGTTGTTTTAATGAGACTGAGCGAGCGTCAGAGAACCTGTTGGCTCGCGGATGTCCCAGAAAAACGGAGAAGATTAATGCAAACCCAGACCCAAAATTCGCAAGACTGCATTTCAAGCGATCGCGTGGAAGGGACGTCGGTCTACGGCTCAGATGGTGACAAGATCGGATCGGTCGACTGCATCATGATCGAAAAGCGAAGCGGTCAAGCGCGCGAAGCGATCCTCGACGTTGGTAGCTTTCTTGGCATGGGCGGTAGTCGTCATGCCGTGCCTTGGCAGAAGCTCGAATACGACGTCGACAAGGGCGGATATAGGCTCGACGTGACTGAGGAACAGTTAAAAGAAGCCCCATCTTTCCAAGAAAGCGATCGTGAGCGGACCATTTCGGACCAAAGGCATCGTACGGCGGTGTATGATTACTACTCTACACCTGTGTACTGGTAGGTAGGCCAACGGCCGGATCCCTCTCACGGGATCCGGTACGCTTCGTCTCTTGGCTCAGGACCCATTGATTGGGTGGCCTCGATGTGATTGTGCTTTGCGCGCCTTCGACTTCAGGCTCCGCGAGAAGACTGATTATGAGTGACCTCTATTGGCTGACTGCCGAGCAGATGGCGCGGCTGGTGCCGTATTTCCCAAGAGCCACGGCAAGTCCCGGGTTGATGACCGGCGCGCACTGAGCGGGATCATCTTCGTCAATCGCAATGGGCTACGCTGGAGCGATGCGCGCATACCTCTTCCCTTGTCCTCATGCAGGCTAAATTGAATTTCTAATCGGTTTCAGGGGGAGACAAAGATCGCTGCATATTGCTCCCTAGGTGAGCAATTTGCCCGTTTCGGTGAGCGCTAAAAAGAAGCGATGCAATGATTGCGGCAGAGCCGATACCGGTATTCGATACCCTGGCGCGGTTAGGGAATGCGGTTCCACTAGAAGCTTTTCTCATCGGATCATCCTAATTCTGGGAGTCTGACTTTTGAGACATGTGTCCTGCAATCGGAGGACGCGTGGAAGGGAGGCAAGTTTCCTTTGGACGTTGTAAATTTGCCTGATTTGCGACCATTCGATGGTTCTCTGCGATGAGTCTTGGGACGGCTTCGTCAGGGCACCTTTGTCTGAGCGAATGAGGGCCCGACTCCGCGATCCCATGTTAACTTGCCGGGCCCACAGCATTCCACTCCGCAATGCGCGGTCTCTGGAAAGTCGCATTGTGTTTCGAGAGACTGAGTGGCGCTGGATATTGAACGTATTGTAGATTGCTGAGTGGGTGGAGACGAACCGTTGGGCCTGCCCCTGGGGTTTGAACCGCTGCATCGTTCGTTCTCGTCGTCGGACGAGAAGATGTGAATTTTCCGCGCAGTTGTTGTCTCGCAATCGACTGGGTTGATGTCGGTCGATACAGCCGAGGACTTTCATGGCTGCTGGATATGATCTCAGCCCATCGGTAACGATGGCTTCGGGGACCGCACCTTGGTTCTTGAGCAGTTTTCTGGGCAATTTCAGTGCTGCTGTTTTGTTCCATCGCTTCTGCACGAGGACATCGAGAACCTTGCCTTCCTTGTCGACGGCTCGCCACATGTACATCCGCTGGCCATTGATCCGGACGACCGTCTCGTCGAGATGCCATACGGAATCTGTCCGTCCGCGCTTCCGCCGAATGTTGGCAGCCATCGCTGGGCCGAACTTGTTCGCCCTGCACCGGACCGTTTCGTGGCTGACGGAATGGATGCGGCCTATCCCAGAAGCCACATCGCCGCGCACAGCGCGGCCGTCCCGGTCGCGAGCGACCAGGCGAGGACGCGAAAAGGCACCTTCCGGCGCGAAACCATGTCATGCAGATCGATCTCGTCCAGGCGTTCGCGTGCCCGCTGCTCGGCGGAGACGAATATGAAGATTGCCACCACGAGAAAAATCGAGGCGATGGCCTTCGCGATCCAGTCGGGTTCCAGCATGCGGAAGAAGGCGCCGAAACCGAGCCCAACCCCGACTGAGCCGAGACCCGTCCGCAGCCAGCTGGCGAAACTGCGCTCCTGCGCCAGGACAGTCCGATCTTCTGCGAGATCGGTTCGGTCCTGCGCAAGATTTTCGCGGTCATCCTGCGCCATTAGGTCGCTCGTCTCGTGGAAAGGCCGAACACAACCCCACCGAAGACTTCGGCACCACGCTAAGGCTGCCGTCCGTTTCAAGCACGACCATGGCGGCAAGTTCAAACGAACCGAGACCGGAGCTTCGCAGCGCGGACTTCACCTCGTCGGCGGTAACCCGCTCACGCCGGAGTGTGTCCTCGACGAGTTTGCCATCGCGCAGCAGCACAGCAGGTTCCGCCTTGGCAAGGCGCTCGATCGACGAGTAACGCACCGAAAGCCACGCGATGGCGTATTGCAGTAATACCAAGGCGATCAATGCCAGCACGCCCTGCGCCAGCGTTACATCCTTGTTGAGCAGGATCGTCGCCAAGGTCGAACCGAGTGCCACAGTCACGACGAGATCGAAGGCGTTCATTTTGGCAAGTGTGCGCTTGCCACTCAAACGCAAGACCAGAATCAGCGAGCCATAAGCGCCCATACTGAGGAGCAGCGTGCGCAACAGGTTGGCAGAATCCTCAAATAGCATGGCGTCTGGCAACGAGGGCCATGGCCATCGCTAAGTTCGATTGCTGCTGGAAGCGCGTGTTTCCGGCTCGCTTCCGCGCGGCAGATCCCTTCCCTTGGGCTCATGCCCGCTGCGCTGTGGCACACTGCCCTTTGCCGGATCGGTCTGATTGGTAGGTTTGCGGGTTTCTTCTTCGCGCGGGCCGGTATGCTCCGGTTCGATTGGCAAATCAGACTTTTCTCGGGTGATGTCGCGCGAATCTTCGGGTTCATATTCGCCCATGATGGTCTCTCCTGCATTATAGGTTGGCGTTCTTTAAAGACGCATGGAACCTGGCCAGCGTTCCTCCGCTCATCGTGAAGGCGAAACTCCAAGACGATCGGGCCGGACCTCGTCCGGTCCACGATCAGGCTCGTCGATATCGGGCGGGACCGGATCGATCTCATGGGGACGGGAGGGAAGCGGCTCCTGCGGTGCCGGCGGCGTCTCCGGCGCATTGTCGGCTGGGAGTATTTCGGGCTCAGGCGATTGATTGGTGCTCATGCCGATCTAACGCCCGACCCGGCGCTTGGTTCAATCGCCTCACCTTTCCCACGGAACCGATGGCCCGCTTCGCACGCTTCTATCGGAAGCAAGCAGGAGAGTAGGGCTAATGGCTGCGCGTGCATATTGGCAGGGCCAGATCAGGCTGGCGCTGGTTTCGATCCCGGTGGAGATCTATTCGGCCAGCAAGACGGGCGCGAAGATCAGCTTCAACCAGATCCACGAGCCAAGCGGCAAGCGCATCTCGTATGAGAAAGTCGTGCCGGGCGTGGGTCCGGTAGATCGCGACGAGATCATCAAGGGTTACGAAATTTCCAAGGGCGAATACGTCCTGCTGGAAGACGAGGAAATCGAAGCGGTCAGGATCGAGAGCCGCAAGACGCTCGAACTGGTACAGTTCGTCGACACTTGCGAGATCGACCCGCTCTATTTCGAGAAACCCTATTATGTCGCGCCGAAAGATGACCTGGCCGAAGAGGCCTTCATCGTGCTGCGCGAGGCACTGCGAAAAGCGAAGAAGGTCGCATTGGGCCAACTGTCGGTGCGCGGAAGCGAGAAACTGGTCGCGCTGAAACCATGCGGGAAGGGTCTGTTGCTCGAAACCCTGCGCTATGCCGACGAGGTGCGCCAGGGGCAGGCCTTCTTCTCCGACATTGACGATGCCAAACCGAAGAAGGAACTGCTCGACCTCGCCACTACGCTGATTGAACAGAAAAGCGCCCCCTTCGACGCTAGCGAATTCGAGGATCGTTATGTCGAGGCGCTGCGCAAACTGATCGAAAAGAAGGCTAAATCGAAGAGCGGCAAGGCGATTATCGAGGATGTCGACGAACCCGGCACCTCCGGCGGCAATGTGATCGATCTGATGGCGGCGCTGAAGAAGTCGGTGGGCGGGCAGAAGCCGGCGACTAGGAGCAAGAAGAGCGCGTGATGCTATGGAACTCAACGAACCGGTAATCAGCCATTGGTTCGATCTTGACCTGCTTTCCCGGCTGGTCGTCGCTGCCATCCTGGGCTTGCTGCTGGGGCTGGATCGCGAACTGCGCGGCCATGCTGCGGGCATGCGCACTCACGGGCTGATCTGCTTTGCCGCCGCGGCGATGACCGTCTCGATCATAGCACTTTATCAGCAGCTAGGCGGGCAGCGGATGGACCCGCTGCGCGTCTATGAGGCGGCCGGTGCCTTTATCGGCATTATCGGTGCCGGGCTGATCGTGTTCAGCAAGGGGCAGGTCCACAATTTGACCACGGCTGCGCATCTTTGGCTGGCAGCGGTGATCGGTATCGCCTGCGGGGCAGCGCAATGGCCGCTCGTGGCGATTGCGGCAGTTATCAGCCTGCTGGTTCTTACACTGCTCCGGCTGGTCGAACCAAAGGACAAGGACCGCAAACTTGACGGGAAAGACGAATGAGCCCGCCTGTCGATCCACTTTCCGAATACAATGCCCGTCGCGACTTCGCGAAGACGCCCGAGCCGGCCGGCAAGGCGGAAAGCAGCAGCGGTGGCAATGCGTTCATTGTGCAAAAGCACGATGCCACCCGGCTTCATTGGGACTTGCGGCTGGAAGTCGATGGCGTGCTCAAGAGCTGGGCCGTCACGAAGGGGCCTTCCCCGGATCCCGACGTCAAGCGGCTGGCGGTCCGCACCGAGGATCATCCCATGTCCTATGCCGAGTTCGAGGGCACGATCCCCAAGGGTGAATACGGCGGCGGCACGGTCATGCTGTGGGATCGCGGCACCTGGTCGCCGGTCGAAGGCAAGAGCGCGAAGGATCTGGACAAGGGGCATCTCCACTTTCGCCTCGAAGGCGAGAGAATGCGCGGCGAATGGCTGCTGATCCGGATGAAACCGCGCGGCAAGGTGAAGCGCGAGAACTGGCTGTTGCGCAAGCTGCAGGACGAGCATGCCGAAACGGGTGACATGCTGGTGGAGCGCGAACTCACCAGTGTCCTCACTGGCCGGTCGATGGCGGAAATCGCAGCTGACAAAGGGGGCGAGTTTCCGCTGGCCGGCAAGAAGGGCGATGCTTTCCTGGCGCAAATGGCCAAGGCTTCGGCTCACAATACCAGAAAGGCGAAGGTACGCCGGAAGCCAAAGGACGCGCCGCTGCCGAAGTTTCGCAAGCCGCAACTGGCGACGCTGGTCGACCAAGTGCCGTCCGGCAATGGCTGGATGCACGAGATTAAGTTCGACGGCTACCGCGCACTGGTTGCCGCCAAGGGCAAGCAGGTGCGCGTCTATACCCGCAACGGAAAGGACTGGACCGACAAGTTCGGACCCCTCGTCGATGCGATTGCTGCATTAGACCTGCCCAGCTGCCTGATCGACGGGGAAATCGTGGCGGTGGATGCCAAGGGCAATCCCGATTTTTCGACCCTGCAAGGTGTACTCAAGCGCGGCCATGGCAGCCAGTCGCAAGGTGATACACTGCAGTTCCACGCCTTCGACCTGCTGGAACTGGCGGGAGAGGATCTGGCCGCCCTGTCCAATATCGAGCGCAAGGAGCGGCTCGAGGCGCTGCTCGGTACTGCAGAGCCACCGGTGTTTGTGGCCGATCACGTGATCGGTGCGGGCGAGAAGCTGTTCCGTTCGATGTGCGACGCCGGGCAGGAAGGCATTATCTCCAAGACGGTCGACGGGCGTTATTCGGGGCGGCGCCGGCGCAGCTGGGTGAAGGTGAAGTGCACCCGGCGGCAGGAGTTTGTCATTATCGGCTGGAAAGCTTCGAGCGCGAAGGGAAGACCATTCTCCTCGCTGCTCATGGCCCAGTTCGAGGGGAGCGAGCTGGTCTACAAGGGTAACGTCGGCACCGGCTTTTCCGGTGACGACCTCGACGCGCTGGCGGCGAAGCTGAAGCGGATCGAGCGCAAGACCCCGCCGGCCGAAGTCGACAAGGCAAGGAGCCGGGGCGTGACCTGGGTGACGCCGCAACTCGTCGCCGAGGTCGCTTTCTCCGAATTTACCGGGGACGGCAATATCCGGCACGGCAGCTACCTTGGGCTGCGCGGCGACAAGCAGGCGAGCGAAGTAAGGCCAGAGCGCGCTGAAGCGGCGCCCGCCCCGAAAGGCGAGGTGAAGTTCAGTAGCCGGGACAGGGTTATCTTTCCCGACAGCGGCCAGACCAAGGGCGCGCTGGCGGACTATTACACTGCTATCGCCCCTGCCATGCTGCCCTTCGCCGCCAACCGCCCGGTCAGCCTGGTGCGCTGTCCGCAAGGGCGGGCACGGAAGTGCTTTTTCCAGAAGCACGACAGCGGTGCTTTCGGCGATGCAGTGCAGCATGTTCCCATCACCGAAAAGGGGACCGAGGATTATCTCTATATCGAAAACGTCCGCGGCATCCTGCAATGCGTACAGATGGGCACGATAGAGTTTCACGGCTGGGGCGCCCGAAGTAGCAATGTAGAAGCGCCCGACCGGATGGTCTTCGACCTTGACCCCGATGAGGGGCTCGACTTCGGCGACGTCAAGCAAGCCGCGCGCGACATCCGCGATCGGCTCTCCGACATGGGACTGGTCAGCTTCGCCATGCTGTCGGGAGGCAAGGGCGTGCACGTGGTCGTCCCGCTCGCTCCCGTCCACTCGTGGGAAGCGCACAAGGACTTCGCCCGCCGCTTCGCGGAAGCCCTGAGCATGGCCGAGCCCGAGCGCTTCACTGCAACCATGAGCAAGGCCAAGCGCAAGGGGAAGATTTTCATCGACTGGCTGCGCAACCAGCGCGGCAGCACGGCGGTGGTGCCCTATTCTGCTCGTGCCCGCAGCGGCGCACCGGTGGCTGTTCCGATCGGCTGGAATGAACTCAAGGACATGGCCGACGCCCACCCCTTCAGCATCGATGATTCCAAACTTTTGCGCGATCGCGCAGAGAGCAAGACCTTGGCCGGCTGGGGCTTCGCTGAGCAGTCGCTACCCGACTTGTGATCCTTCCATGCGCGGGTTGAGTTAGTTCGTCGTGTCGCAGGCACGCTTCGCACCATTCGTGAAACCGCAGCGTTTCCCGCCTCGTTGACGTTTCAAAGCCGCCCTTTTGGGTGCCCCCCAAAATCAACCGAAGTTGAAACAGCCATGCCTGAAGCCGAGACATTCCAGCCTGAAATCGACGAACAGCCGCGCATGCCCGGTGCCGAGGCCGAGATGGACGACAAGCCTGACTGGCACCCCCGTTTTCCCGGTTCGGGCCGGCTGGACGGCAAGGTTGCTATCGTGACCGGTGCGGACAGCGGCATTGGCCGCGCCGTCGCGGCGCTGTTTGCCCGCGAAGGGGCCGACATCACGATCGTCTATTTTGCCGATGAAGAAACCAAGGATGCGGAAAAAACCAAAGCAATCGTCGAAGAGGAAGGCCGACAGGCGATTTGCCTGCAGGGCGATCTCGGCGTCCAGGACTTCGCAGACGAGGTTGTCGCCGCCACGATCGATCGGTTCGGCAAGCTGGATATCGTGATCAACAACGCGGGGGAGCAGCACCCGGATGAAGACATCGAAGATATTACCGAGGAACAGCTGCGACGGACCTTCCAGACCAACATCTTCTCAATGTTCTTCCTGGTGCAGGCTGCGCGACCGCATCTCGCCAAAGGCAGCGCCATCGTCAATTGCACCAGCGTGACAATGTACAAGGGTTCGGACAATCTGCTCGACTATTCCGCCACCAAGGGCGCGATCACGGCCTTTACACGCTCTCTGTCGAAAAATCTCATCGGCGATGGCATCCGGGTTAATGCCGTCGCGCCTGGCCCGATCTGGACCCCCCTCAACCCTTATGGCGGGCAGCCGCCCGAGGACATGGACGATTTCGGCAAGAACACCCCAATGGGACGCCCCGGCCAGCCTAATGAGGTCGCGCCGGCGTTCCTGTTTCTGGCTTGCGCCGACGCCAGCTACATGTCGGGGCAGGTCTTGCACCCCAATGGCGGAATCATCGTGAACAGCTGAAACCACATGAAAATTTCAGTCACACAAAAAGGAGAGAACCCATGCCCGCACAGTCCAAAGCGCAGCAAAAGGCCGCCGGAGCTGCGCTGAGCGCGAAGCGCGGCGATACCAAGGTCAGCGATTTGCAGGGTGCGTCCAGGGAAATGTACGACTCGATGAGGGAAGACGAACTGGAAGACATGGCCAGCACCAAGCGCGAGGGCAAACCCGAGCACAAAAGCGACTGATCGCCAATCCAGATGACCGATCCGTCGCAATATGCGGCATGGAGTTCGAATCCCCACCGAGAAGATGGTACATGCCCGATCGACGGTTGCGGTTTTCAACCACATCGGCTCTTCGTGGACCCGGCTTCTGCCCGCAACCTATCCGCTTCGTGCGTCTAGCCGATACATTTCACTTGGCAGGTTAGCCTTGCCGAGCGGAACGTTGGAGGGCCGCATGCGCGAGTATTCACTCCGCTTCCAGGAAGGAAGCGCAAAAAATCCGAGAACCATCACCTTCCAGAGCGAGGATGCCCACGAGGCGTTTTCGATCATCGAGCGAAAGAAGCTGGATGGCCCCGTCGAGATTCTTGAAGGGGATAAAACCCTCGGGACGATTATCCAGTCCTCGAACGGAGCCTGGGTCGTGGGAGGGATTAGAAATTCCGGCCGCTCAGATGGTTGAGAAATAACCCGCATTTGAGCGGCAAAAAACAGTGATCTTTTCGCCTTGCACTGGCCAGATCTCCATCTGGCTTGCTAACAGTTTCAATGCTGTAACCAGTGTTTTTTGACGGACCTGGTCACGTCCCAACGGGCCGAAATGATGCTCTTCGTGCGCAATGTCCCCATGGGTCGATGCAACTGCGATGTGAACCAGACCTGCCTCGTCGCCGGGACCTGCGGGGCCGGCAAAGCCGGTTGCCGATAGGGCGAAGTGCGCGCCGCAGCGCGCAAGCGCGCGTTCCGCCATTTGGCAGGCTGTTGTCCGGCTGACTGCACCATGGCGGTCAATGACATCGTGGGGTATGCCGAGCAACCCGATCTTCGCCTGATCGGAATAGACGACGAAGCCGCACTCGAAGCAGTGACTCAGCCCGGGAATGTCGGTGAGAAGGGTGGCGAGCAAACCGCCGGTACAGCTTTCTGCGGTCGCGAGCAGCAGACCCTTGGAAACGGCCCGCTCTAGCACAGTATGTGCCAGCGACCTCGCGTCACTGGATATCACTTGTCCGAAATCGGTTTCCGCCACCTTCGGTGCTTTCGCCAGTTCTGCAACATGAAAGAGGCCGCCCGCGGCGGCCTCTTCCCAGTATCGTCAAATCAGCTCTGCCGATTCTTCGATCCCTCCTGATTGTGATCGCGATCCTCGCCCTGCTGGCGCGAACGAACTTGCTGCTGTTCACGCTGGCCATCCTTGCGGCCATCGTTTTCGCCTTGCTGACGATTGCGATCGTTTTGCTGATTATTCATCGACTTCTTCACTTTCTGCCCCGCAAATGGGGCAGGAAACTGACGGTGGGCTGTCTTGTTTGTTCCGCGCAAACGGATGGGTGGAACAGCTCACGCGCCAAGCCGCTTCTTCGGCGCTACAGTCTTCCGCCGCTTCTCCTCAGGGTAATCCGAAGGCTTGACGGTCGACTGGTTTCGAACCGCATTCGCGGTCTGGCTGTTCTGGCTGGGATTGTTGCCCTCGGGCAGATCAGCCTTCTCCAGATCTTTCTTGGTCATCATCACTCCTTGGCCAGCTTTTGCTATTTTTCTTCCTCGCGCGGGATCACGGTGATCCCTGAGTCATTCTCGAGGATTGCGTGTTTGACCTGAGCGAGCGTCTCGAGGCCTTGTTGCTTGCGCGCAGCAACCATGATGTCGTCCCGGTTCATGCGTGTCTTGCGCAGCGCGCGCTCATCAACCCGGCCGTCTAGCACGAGGAAGGTCGGGCGCCCGTCGACCACTTTTCTAAGCCAAGGCGACCAGCGCGTGAGGTATGAAAAGCCGATATCCATCAGAAACAGGGTAATGATCAGCACGACCGCGTTGGTGATCGAGAAGTCGTCTCCCAGCAGAGCCTGCTGCGTGGTTTCAGCCACGATCAGCAACAGGACGAAGTCGAAGGGTGTGGCCTGGTCCATCGTCCTGCGGCCAGACAAGCGGATAATGATCAGCAGAACCAGATAAATTGCGACACCGCGAATGACGCTTTCCATCGCTTTCTCTCCCTACGGCAGTACGGTGAGCGTTGTGGGCCGACTCGGTGCACCGTTGACTTCGAAGGAACCGAGTGGGCTGCGCCAGACCGGTCGGGCGGGACGCACCGAGAAATCGATCGTGATTTCTCTGCCCGGTTGCAGAGCGAATTCGAATACATCCCCCTCCTGCGTCGCAGTCACTGAGCGAGCCTGCGGACTAACGGAATCGATCATGAAAATGTCACCAAAGGCGGCCGGGATCAGCACCGTGGTCCGCTCAGATCGGGAAGCGACGTGAACGGTCAGTGTGTCGGCCGCCTGCCATCGGGCGATAGCGGGAAGATCGATGCGAGCCCGGCCTGCCTGAATTGTCTGGGAAGAATAGGGACCACCGCTCCCGGTGAGGCCAAACACCGCAACAAGGCAGAGCAGTGCCATTGCCACCCAGCCGACACGCACGATTACCCAGAACCGCTCCTGAAAGTCGCGGTCAGTATCGACTTCAATGGCCTCGGCCATTGCTCCTCTACTCCGCCGTGCGCATACGCGCCGGTGGCAAACCCTTCGCTTCGGCAAGCTGCTTGAGTTCGTCCTTTCGATCCAGCATCTGCTGACCGATCTCGTGGAGGTCGACATCGGCAGCACGCGCCTGCTGGAACATGTTGTCGTGCTGCTTTTCTTCCTCCTTCACGTGATGTTCGATCTGCTCCTTGAGCACCGTCACCTTGGCGTCGAAGAATTCCTCGTCCGGACTGCCCTCGGAGATTTCGTTGACGAGCAGCTTCGCACCGTCATGTTCGACATAGGCTTCCTTCAGTAAATCCTCGTCGATCTTGCCTTCGAGCGCGGGATAAAAGATTTCTTCCTCGATAATCGTGTGAATCTTGAGCTCGTTGCATATCTGCTCGGCAATCCGGGCTTTCTGATCGCGACCGGATGCGCTCTCGAAGCCCGCAAAGAGCTTTTCCACCTTGCGGTGGTCATTCGCCAGAATGTGCGTAGCGTCCGTGTCGGTATTGGTAGGGGTGGTGGCCATGGTCGATTTCCTCTGATCGAAGGAGCGTCCCACAGCCAAAGTAAGTTCCCGCCATCCGCCTGATACGGCCTGTATGGCTCGGGAATCACGATGAACGGATCGGCCCAACCCGCTGCACCAACGGCTGAACCATAAACAATTCAATTTCCGCCCGGAAATCGGAGCCATTTCGGCGGACGCCGGTTGGTAGAGACATGGAAACTCTTTCGCGCCGACAACAATCCGCCGGTCTGGAGGAACAGTTCCGTGCCATGATCGCGGAACGCACCTTTCCCTGCGTCGGAGCCAAGTCAGCCGCCGCACAGGGGGCGCTTCAGGTCATTGTTGCGCGCGATATTACGAGTGCGTGGAATGACCTCGAGATCATTCGGACCCTGGTAGATTGGTCGGGCGAGTACCGGGACGAGCCGGACGGCCTGCGCAGCTTCGCTGTCATTTTTGAAGGACCCGACGATCTCGACGAGATTGGTTTTGAAAAGGCCATGTGGCAGCGGCTGCAATCGATCTCAGACAAGGACGCATGGCTCGGGCAGAACCTCGACGAACGCGTGAGCGCAGATCCGGAAGACCCGCACTTCTGTGTAAGTTTTGGCGGCGAAGCCTATTTCGTGGTCGGCCTGCACCCTGCCGCCTCGCGCCCCGCGCGTCGTTTCAAGCGCCCCGTACTGGTGTTTAACCTGCACGACCAGTTCGAACGTTTACGTGCCGAGGGCCGTTATGAGCGGATGCGTGAGCGCATAATGGAACGCGACGAGGCTTTGGCTGGATCGACCAACCCGATGCTCGCCCGCCACGGGGATGCCAGCGCGGCCCGCCAGTTCAGTGGTCGGGCGGTCGGAAAGGATTGGCGCTGCCCCTTCGAGGATCCACGCGCTTGAGCGCCACGATTGAAATTCCTCCGCGGACTGGCACCGCCTTTCATTTACGAAAGGGCAGCATGCTCACCGTGATCGACCCGCAGGGTTGCCAGGTCTCCGACTTGCTCGCGTTTGCCGCTAGCGACGTACGTGAGGTTATCTCGAACGGGCGTACCTTTGATTATGAGGAAACGCTGAGGCTCACCACCGGCAATACCCTATGGTCAACCCGATCCAACGCGATGCTCAGAATTTGCGCCGATGACGTTGGTCGACACGATTTCCTTCTGACTCCATGTAGCGAGGCGACCTTTCGGCATTTCTATCCGTCAAAGCCGGTACACCGTGGCTGCTTCGGCAATCTCGCAGAGGCGCTGGGGCCTTATGGAATCGAACCTGATTCCATCCCGACCGCGTTCAACCTTTTCATGAATGTGCCGGTTGATGCCCGCGGGCGTTTGCGTGTCGATCCACCCGTTAGCAAGGCCGGCGACAGTATCACATTGAAGGCAGAAATGGATCTGGTGATCGGTCTTACCGCCTGCTCTGCCTATGCCTCTAACGGCGGAACCTTCAAGCCCATCCACTACCGAATCAACTGAAGGTAGCGATCTACGGGAAGTGAGCAACTCGATTGCTATGAGCATGGCGTGACCGCTTTGGTGCCCCCACTAGGCGCTTGAGTGCTTAGGCTCGGCGAGATCGCGTCTGCCAAGTTCCTATCAAGTTTGTCCATTTCAGCGTTTGTTTGCGCTGCTGCATCTTTGATCATGCCAAGGGCGTGGATGATCCGCATCGGCATTTTTTCATTGCTGATGCGGAAGTTCTCGAAGCTCCGCTGGGTTTGCGCACCAAAAAGCCTTTCGGCAGGGATATCTATCTTGCTCATGGTCTCTGCTTCGGTCCGGGTTTTGGTCATCATCACCCTCTAAAGGGACGCCCGCAACGACCAGGAGTTTTTGGCGCGAACGATGAGATCTTAGATCGGGCAGGCAGATTGGCGGCCTGAGTGCCTGTTTTTCGGCGTCACTCGGTTGCGTTCTGGCCATTTCCACCCTCGTCGATGTGCGTCGGGCACACCTATGCCGAGGCGGCTCGTCTTTCGTGGAAAATCAGGTGGTCGAAGTTATAGGCCACATTGGCGAGGGTGAGTTTGGCCTGCGGCCTAGCAAGGCCGATGGTGCGGATGAACAGACCGTCCCTTCTTGGTTGATGCGCAAAGACTATCGGCCCAGATATCGGCGGCGGTGTTGTGCGGATTCACGACATAGCGCAGTTCCCGTCCATCGCTATGCGCCGCCTAGGTAGCTTTGCCCTCGCGGATAAAGCCAAAGCGTCGGTCGATGCTGATATGCGACTTGTAGCCGAACACGTGTGTAAAGATCTGTGGCAGGGGCGTACCATCGGGGCGGTAGCGAACCTTGCCCCCCGACCTTCGCCGTCCAGCGTGCATCGACATCGTTTTGGTGCACATTATTTGGCTTGCCCGGCCAGATTTGTTTTGCGGACTTGTTTGCCTTGAACGCTGCCATCTCTTCCTCGGTATTGCGCTGCTTGGGAGCGGGAACCAGCGTGGCAACGCCGATCGGGCCGCCTATGGCGAGGTACCCGCGCTCGCGCAGTTGCTGCTCGAACGCCTGCATCAGCGCTTCGGGTGTTCCGCTCTCGGCCAGACGGTTGCGGTAGTGGCGGATGGTGTTCTCGTCGGGCATCGTGCCGCCCAGATCAAAACCGAAGAAGCGCATCCACGAAAGCTGGTCCCGGGTCATGAACTCCATGCGGACGTCGGAAAGGTTATGCTGAGCCTGCACCACCAGCACCTTGAACATCGAGACCGGGTCGAACGGCGGTCTGCCGCCTTTTGCACCATCGTTGTATCCCAGCCCCTTTACCAGAAGTGGGCGGGAACGCTCGAAATCCACGGCCTCGCCCAATACCTCAAGTGGATCGCCATCCCGGCTCAGCCGTTCCAGACGCTCCGACAGCGAAAACAGGCTCGATGGGTGCATCACCGTTATCCCCTCGTCGACGATGAATCACATCAGCACCGGGAATGCGAGGCGTTATTGTGGGCGTCCATCTTGGTTGCGAGATGCGGTTTCTGATCGGACGTGCGACGCGACAATCAGGCAAGCAATTATGATGTTTATTAAGGCGCATTACCTGATCAGCAGAACTGTTGCGACACAGAACCGGAACCATGCGTCATTAATTTCGTAGGAATATCGAGCAGCAGAAACATTATGACTGTGCGCGGGTGACCCAGAACTAAGGGGCTACGACGACAAATGGCGAACTGGTTTCTGATTTTGAGTGCGATATTGGGTTGCGGAAGCGCCTCACAGACTTGTCGACCGGACGATGCTGGAAACGAGGGCGCAGTTTGTGTGGAAGGCGGCGATAAACCTATGCCCTCTGCCATTCCAGAAGCAAACCGAGACTCACCGTCAGAAAACCTGATTATCGTAATCGATCAAGGGCCTATCGCGAAGTGCTGTCCTCTCGGCTCGTCGCCCGAGCAATGTCGAAACTATCTGGAGCAGGATGTCGAGCCGGCGAACGAAACAAGATGTGAAGTTTGGCCGTCGAGGACGAAACCAGAAGAATAACGGAACATGAATGGGCTTGCCCCGTTGGTTTGGGAAAGGAGACATGTCGTCGCCTTGAACGGGATGGGAGAAAGAACTTAAGACAGGAGAGAGAAATGTTTTTGAAGAAGGCTACAATGGCAACGCTCTTTGCCACTGCAGCCATGACGGTTGCACCAAGCGCTCAAGCCCAGCACGTGGAAGGCGATGCGCGAAGCCCGGTGGTTCAGTGGGGCCGCATGATGGCAGAGCCTGGTACGTTCTGGCTCGATAGTATGGATGATCGAGAAGTTATCAGATACACTACTGCGCGAGATGTTAGTCTGTGTCTGCCACGCCCTGACGGCGTGGCCGCCGCCGATAAAGGATATCCGATTCAGGTCACTTGGGACGGTACAAATACAGCAACCCTTTATCCGGGGAATTGTTTGTATTTTGACGCCAAGCGCGTATCCCTCAAACCAGCACGAGCGCTGGAACCAGGTGTTACACTAACCGGCAAGGTGCAGACTGCGGGCGCATTGCGTCACTAATCCATCAGAGCGGGAGATAATCATGAACAAATCCATCGCAATCCTTGCAGCTTTTGCCGTTTCTTCGCTGGCAGCATGCGATAACGGTGTCGAGGAAGCGCAGGAGGATCTGGCAGAACAGCAGCTGGAGTCCCAGGAAGATGTCCTCGAGGAAAAAGCTGACCTCGCCGATGAGATGGGTGCAGAGGCCACCGAAGAAAATCTGGATGACCAGGCTGACGCTATGGGAGAAGCCGCGGACGCGGTGGAATAATCCTTTTCCCCTGCCCGGCGAGCCCTCTGTGGGCTTGCCGGGTTTCGGATACTTGGCAGGTTTTTTTCGATAAGGCACACAAGTGGTATTATGATCCCAGCCCCTAGCCTATGCCTCAGCCGATTGCCAACATGGCGATTTGACCGACTAACGTAGTACAGCAACAGAACGTTCCGAGGATTGGAATGATCGGCCAGATATTCGGTACTTCGTTTCGCTGATTTGTGCGCTTTTTGCGCCACAGTGCTGCGTTGACAGTAGTGGATCCCAACAGAATTGCGAGCCTTTGGGTTCCGGCATTTCGCTTGTCCTACGAGGTGAAAATCTTACGGATGAAGATATCGTGACCCGCAACCAGGGCGGATCGATCGATCTCGGCACCCCGCGCACCGGTTGGCTCGGGGTCGGCTTTAAACTATGAGGGTGGGTGCGACCGCTGAAGACTAAAGCGCGTTGGCTTTGCTCAACGCCGGTCCGGTGTCCTGTGCCCGTCGCATGGCACATAGATTAGGTCATCATCGTCTCAGCGATCTTGACCTTGCACCCTGAGGGGCAAATTGTGGCAAGGCATCAAGCTGATCGTCGAATCTCGCGATCGGAAAAGCAAGCAGCTCGGTCCTGAGATTAGCTAGCCATGGCGCGTCGACATGGAGGCCAAGTGGCCCTCCGCTACGCTCGACTTCCCGTAACCGTCCAGTAGAGCGCGGACACACAAATCTTGAGCATTTAGCACATTGCGTCCGATAGGAATACCAAGCCAGTTCATGAGGCGTCACGGCCTTGGAGAATGGTTCGATCGGCAATCACATCGCCCCATAAGACCTTGAAGGTCACTACTCGGCGAAACGCACATCTAAGATCGGGAACCGCAGGCGGAATTGGTCGTAAGAAGAATGTCCAATAACGATGCCTTGGTTTGCAGGCGATCGCGTCATGTCTTGCGTCCGAGGTAACCAAACCGGAGGAGGATGAAATGGCATTTGGATATTTATCACCCTATCGCACCCGATCTGTAAACCGTCGGTCGCGCTCCAGCACCGGGCTTTCCGATCTTCATCGGCAAATGAACCGCCTTTTCGATGACCTGTTCGAACAAGATGGCGACAGTGGCTTTTACGCCAGGTCAGGTATGAGTGCTCCAGCAATGGATATTCACAACGGTGAGGATTGTGTCGAAATCTGTGTCGAACTTCCCGGAGTCAAGGAAGACGACGTTGAGCTCTCGATCGACGATGGTGTGCTCACTCTGAAGGGAGAGAAAAAGTCTTCCCGAGAGTCAGAGCAATCGGGTTACTCCGAACGGAGCTATGGTACATTCGAACGCCGGATTACCCTGCCATCGAATATAGATGTCGATTCTTGCTCGGCGAGCTTTGATGAAGGCGTTTTGACGATCTGAAGCGTCCCGGGTTTTCCGGAGGCGGTTT
>NZ_LRSE01000017.1 GCF_001634625.1 Croceicoccus bisphenolivorans
CGAGTTGTGCCAAATGTTCTGACGACGGACATAAAGGATCTGAGTATGTCAACCGCAATTGTAACAAACGTTAAGCATTTTGGGGGAATGGGGTCTGCACTTCGTCTCTCGGAAGCAGGACATACAGTGGCTTGCCACGATGAAAGCTTCAAACAAAAGGACGAACTTGAAGCCTTTGCCGAAACCTATCCACAACTCAAACCAATGTCGGAACAAGAACCAGCGGAACTCATCGAGGCAGTTACCTCCGCTTATGGTCAAGTTGATGTACTTGTGAGCAACGACATATTCGCACCAGAGTTCCAACCCATAGATAAATACGCTGTAGAGGACTATCGCGGTGCGGTCGAGGCGCTACAAATTAGACCATTTGCACTGGTCAACGCCGTTGCAAGTCAAATGAAGAAGCGCAAAAGCGGACATATTATCTTTATTACCTCTGCAACGCCCTTCGGGCCTTGGAAGGAACTTTCTACCTACACGTCAGCCCGAGCAGGTGCATGCACCTTGGCAAATGCCCTTTCGAAGGAACTCGGTGAATACAACATTCCGGTGTTCGCAATAGGACCCAATTATCTTCACAGTGAAGATAGTCCCTACTTCTACCCCACAGAACCGTGGAAAACGAATCCAGAACACGTTGCCCATGTCAAAAAAGTCACTGCGCTCCAGCGGTTAGGTACACAGAAAGAATTGGGAGAACTCGTCGCGTTTCTCGCGTCTGGTAGTTGTGACTATCTGACCGGCCAGGTGTTCTGGTTGGCCGGCGGATTCCCAATGATCGAGCGTTTTCCTGGTATGCCCGAGTAGGACCGGAGTGAGAACTCTCTTCAAGACTGCTTGCAGTTTTGGATTGCCGCGGGACAGACGTTTTGCGGTCGATCCGAGCTGAAACCACAACAAGTGAAATAGGGCCGTGTCTATCCGGTTACCATCCGAAGTCTCTGCAGCGGTGTTGATGGATCAGCGAATCCAAGAATTCTGCACTGTGGGTAGTGAATTAGGGCGCAAGCCGGATAGCCGTGGTTCGTGGGTACGTTGGGAACTTTTATAGGTAAAGGAGCTAACCCGCTATGGTAGTGGAGCCCAAGCCGTTTGTCATCGACATCCCGGATGAAGTCCTAGTAGATCTCGACAAACGTCTCGCCGCAACACGGTTTCCCTCGTCAATATCAGGGTCTGGATGGTCTTACGGCACGGATGTCGATTATCTTCGTGAACTCGTTAGCTACTGGCGGACCACCTAGGCCCAGTCGGCCCGAAGCTGCGATTTTGGTCATCTTGGAGAACACGTCGGGAACGGGCTGGTTGTTGTTGACGATCGCCCATGCGAGGAACGACGTTCCGCTCCGATAAGGGAGCGGCGTTATGAGCCTTGGCGTTTCGAGTGGGGATCTGATCGGCTCCTGGAGCCTGAGTTTTTCGGACATCGCGTTCGTGACCGGCAAAGCGGAGACGGCACGACTGGGATTGGCGGTTCAGCTTAGATTTTTCGCCGGGCATGGCTTCTTTGTGCCGGATCATGCGTCGATACCCTCCGACGGTGTCTTGTATCTGGCGGAGCAACTTGGTCTCGATGCCAAATCCGTGAACCACTATGATTTTTCCGGGCGCACCGCCCGCCGGCATTGCGCGGAGATTTTGCGGCATCTCGGGTTCCGCCGTATGACGCAGACGGATCGCAGGGCGTTGTCGAGGTGGATTTCCGACGATCTTTGTGCGGGCGGGCAGCCGATCAATGCCATGCTCGAGCATGTTTTCCTGTGGTGCCGCGACCGCCGTATCTATGGGCCGTCGCGCAAGGAGCTGGAACGCCTCGTCCGTTCGCAACGACACCTCTATCTGGAGGCCCTGTTGGCCCGAGTCCGCGATCGGCTTGCGCCGGATGCGGTCGCCTTGCTGGAAGCCTCGCTCGCCGATCCCGATGGCCCGACCGGCTTCAACACGATGAAGGGGGATGCAGGTCAGGCGACGCTCGAAAACATTCTTGGCGTGACCGCCAAACTCGCCTTTATCCAACGGCTTGCTCTTCCCCGAGATTTCCTATCGGTCACGGGCAAGGCATGGGTCGATCAGATCGTTCGCCGGGTTGCCGGCGAGAAAGCCTCGGAGATGCGCCGGCATGTACCGGCGCGCCAGCTCGGGCTCTATGCCGTTTATCTGATGGCGCGGGAAGCTCAGCTTACGGATGCGATGGTCGACCTGCTGATCGAGACGGTCCATAAGATCGGATCGCGCTCGAAACGCAAGGTGGTGGGCGATATCGCGAAAGACATCGAGCGGGTCTATGGCAAGGAGCGACTCCTGGTCGAGATTGCCAGCGCTTCGATCGACGATCCATCCGGGCGCATCTGCGATGTCATTTTCCCAATCGCCGGCAAGGACAAACTGGCGGCGATCATCAAGGAAAGCCAGGCAAAGGGCGCCTTGGATCGGCGGATCTACAAGGTGATGCGGAGGTCATGGGCCAATCATTATCGCCGTATGCTGCCAAGCCTGCTTTCGGCACTGGAGTTCCGGTCGAACAACGCCGTGTGGCGTCCGGTGCTGGCGGCCCTGGACTGGATCAGAAGCAAAGTGGATGATGGATGCCGCTACGTGCCGCCGCACGCAGTGCCGGTCGACGAGGTCATTCCGGCGAGATGGCGCAGTTCCGTCATTGATGAAGAGGGGCGCGTAAACCGGATCAGTTATGAGCTTTGTGTCCTCGCGCAACTGCGCGATCGCATCCGTTCTAAGGAAATCTGGGTTGTCGGGGCGGACCGATACCGCAATCCCGATGACGATCTTCCCAAGGACTTCGATGCGCGGCGAGAAGCATATTACACAGGATTGAACCTGACGGCGGATGCGCGTGCATTTTCAAGCGCCATCCGGGAAGAGCTTGCTCAGGAACTGTTGCTCCTCAATGCCAATATTCCCCGGAACGACAAGGTTCGGCTGCTGTGGCGCGGCGAGAACCGTATATCTCTCACCCCGTTCAAACCCTTGCCCGAACCCAGGGGTCTCGCCTCGATCAAGACCGAGATCGGCCAACGCTGGCCGATGACCGGGCTGCTCGACGTACTGAAGGAGGCTGCCCTTGATACGGGACTTCTCGAAGCGTTCGAAACATCGGCCTCGCGTGTTGCACTGCCGAAAACCGCGCTGGATCAACGTCTCCTGCTATGCCTCTACGGCCTGGGAACGAATGCCGGGCTCAAGCGGATCGCCGGCGCCACCCCCGATGTCAGCTATGAAGAGCTGCTGCATGTCCATCGCCGCTTCGTTCATGCCGCGGCGCTCAAGGAGGCGTGTGCCAGGGTTGCGAATGCGACCCTGGCAATCCGCAATGCTGCAGTCTGGGGGGACGCCGGCACGGCCTGTGCGTCAGATTCCACAAAGTTCGGAGCCTGGGATCGCAACCTGATGACGGAATGGCATGCGCGTTATGGTGGACGGGGCGTCATGATCTACTGGCATGTCGAACGACGCGCGACATGCGTCTATTCCCAGCTCAAGCGCTGCTCTTCCTCCGAGGTCGCCTCCATGATCGAGGGCGTGCTGCGCCATTGCACCGACATGGAAATCCAGCGACAATATGTTGATAGTCATGGCCAAAGCGCGGTTGGCTTTGCATTTTGCCGGCTTCTCGGATTTGAGCTTGCACCCCGCCTGAAAGCGATCGCTCGCCAGAAGCTGGCTCTTCCCGATGTCGGCATGCGAACGCGGCTTCCCCACTTGCAGCCGATCCTCTCCAGTCCGATCAACTGGGATGAGATCGAGCAGCAATATGACGAGATGGTCAAATATGCAGCCGCGATGCAGACAAAAACCGCCGACCCGGAGGCGATCCTGCGCCGGTTTAGCCGCTCCGAGGTGATGCACCCGACCTACAAGGCGTTGAGTGAGCTGGGCCGCGCGGTCAAGACGATCTTCCTGTGCCGGTATCTGCGCGAGGAGTCCTTCCGCCGCGAAATTCATGAAGGCCTGAATGTCGTTGAAAACTGGAACAGTGCCAATGGGTTCGTTTTCTTCGGCAAGGGCGGCGAGATCGCCACTAACCGCATCGATGAGCAGCAGCTCTCGGTCCTGGCGCTACATTTGCTGCAAGCGTCGCTTGTCTATGTGAACACCCGAATGCTTCAGAGCGTGCTGGTGGAACCGAAATGGACGGGCCGGATGACGCCGGATGATTATCGCGGCCTCACACCGCTGATTTACAGCCACGTCAATCCTTATGGCCGCTTCGACCTCGATCTGAATAGCCGGATCGATTTTGGGCGGCTTGCTGCCTGACCGGGGCCTTTCCGCTCGCACCATTTGGGTGCACCCGAACGTGACGATCGGAAGTGACATATACGACATGTCACAAAAGGGTGGTTCCGTCACCAATGTTACTGTACGAGGGCAAAGCCACCCTAATGTGACGGATTTGCCCATGACCCGCGTCGGCTACGCCCGCGTCAGCACCATCGACCAGGATCTCGACATCCAGGTTGCCCGGTTGAAGGCAGCGGGCTGTGAAATCCTCCGCTCCGAAACAGGCTCGGGCGCATCGCGCACTGGACGCACGGAGCTTGAGACGATCATGCAGTTCCTGCGCGCCGATGACGAACTCGTCGTCCTGCGTCTCGATCGGCTCGGTCGCTCCACACGCGATGTTCTCAATCTGGTTCATGAACTCGACCAGAAGGGAGCCTCATTGCGGGTGCTTGAGCCGGAGGTGACGACGGCCGGAAGCATGGGGCGGATGGTGATCACCATTCTGGGCATGGTCGCGGACATGGAACTGACGTTCATCAAGGACCGGCAGCGCGCCGGGATCGAGGCGGCGCGCGCCGAAGGCGTCTACAAAGGCCGGAAGAAAAACATCGATGACGATGAAATCCGACGCCGGATCACCGCCGGCGCGAGCAAGGCCAGCGTCGCGCGCGACCTCAAGATCTCAAGAATGACCGTCTATCGGGCGCTTGACGTCATTCCTTCAAGGATCGGGCTGCCGGAAAAGCCGCCTTCTGTCACCATCGCCCTGCATCTGACCATCGAGAACTTCAACAAGCATGGTCGTGGCAGAAAGCCCGCTCGCGAGCGCATTGAGGCGATGCTGGAGCGGGATTACCAGATGCAAAAGACCGGGAACTGCGATTACACGCTGACCGTCGCCTATGATCAGGGTGCCGATGGCGTCAGCCTCGATGATGAGATCGCATCTCTCCAGACAGAGATGTTCAACATCGCAGAGAGCTACAGGTGCTCGATCGAGACCGATGTTTACGAGATTGGAGGACAAGAGCGAGCCTGGTAGATCGCCATGTTCAATCTTTGTTCTTCAACATGGCCAAAATCGCAGCTTCGGGCCGACTGGGCCTTCTACCTGGGCGGGCCGGGCGAAGCCGGCGGAGCGGTCAACGCCCATTATGGTCGCGACCCAGTGGTCAAGATCTACACCACCATCACCGACCGCTACGCGCCGCTGCACCAGACGGTGATCGCCGGCACGGCAGGAGAAGCCATCCATGCGCTCGATGGGCTCCTCGGCCATGACAGCAACGCCGATCTGACCGCGCTGCACGTCGATGGAGGCGGCGTTTCCGACATCGTGTTCGCAACGATGCATCTCCTCGGGCTCGATTTCGAGCCGCGCATTCCTCGCCTGTCCGACCGGCGCCTCTACGCATTCGAACCTTCGAAGCGCTATGGCAGGCTTGCGCCACTGTTCGGTCACAGGCTCAACCGGGATCTGATCGTCAGCCACTGGCCGGATATCGAACGCGTCATCGGCGCGATGCGTGATCGCACCGTTACGCCCTCGCTGATCCTCAAAAAGCTATCCGCCTACCGCCAGCAGAACAGCCTCGCCGCGGCGCTCCGCGAGGTAGGACGGATCGAGCGCACGCTGTTCACGTTGCGCTGGTTCGACGATCCGGCGCTACGCCGCACGGTCACCGCCGAGTTGAACAAGGGCGAGGCGCGCAACAGCCTGGCGCGAGCGGTCGCCTTCCATCGGCTCGGTCGCTTTCGCGACCGTGGCTTGGAGAACCAGCAAACCCGCGCGGCTGCCCTCAACCTCGTCACCGCAGCGATCATCCTGTTCAACTGTCGCTATCTTGGGCACGCCGTCGAAGAAATGCGCCGCCGCGGAAGCCAGATCGATCCGGCTATGCTGTCTCGGCTCTCACCATTGGGTTGGGATCGCATCAATCTCACCGGCGATTATGTCTGGTCCGATCACCTCGATCTCGACGCCAATGGCCTCATGCCGCTGCTCATCAAACCGCTACCGTGAATCTGTGTCCGCATAATGCACAGGGGCCGAATTGCAGAAGATCGCGGCCATGCCCTGGCCGCCACCGGCCAACGGCGAGAGTTCTGGATGAACGCCCTGCGGCTAGCCGGGCACTGCCAATTTATGAACCTAGCACGAGAAGTCGCATGAAAGCTTCCGCAAGCCGACCACGACCGATCTGGACTATGCGATCCAAACGGTTGCCGAGCGGCCCGGGATTGATGCCAATGGGGCAAAGTCGCCAGCGCGCACCAGCGTAACCTTCCCAATCTTTCGCTGCTAACCCGGCCCGATTTGCGGAACCATCATCATCAATGTCGTCTCATTGTGATTGTGCACACCAAGAAGCGCAGCGAAGCACCGTCAACGTAGGATTACTCTAGTCCTGATTGCGCAGCTTCCGAAAGCCTCATACTGCGTCAATTCTTTCGCCTAACCGCACGCACAATTCGTCGAGCGATCTGACGACGAAATCTGCCTGCTCATCGGCATGTGCGCCAAAGTCGGTTGCATCTGAGAGACCAGTCGTCACACCAATGCTCGCGGCGGACGCGGCCCGCGCCATTCTCATTTCTAGCCCTGGGTCGTCACCCACGACGATCAATTTATGCGTCGCATCAGTCGGCAGACCCATCAAAGATCGGGCGCAATGCAGTGCTGCGAGCGATGGCTTGCCGAGTATGACAGGCTCGATCCCCGTCATCGCGGTGATGGCCGCATTAATCGCGAAGCTAGTTCCGATCTTGCGCCCGCCCTCCGAAGCG
This sequence comes from Croceicoccus bisphenolivorans, assembly GCF_001634625.1. Taxonomy (GTDB): domain Bacteria; phylum Pseudomonadota; class Alphaproteobacteria; order Sphingomonadales; family Sphingomonadaceae; genus Croceicoccus; species Croceicoccus bisphenolivorans. The sequence goes on from NZ_LRSE01000017.1 coordinate 7,033, forward strand.
AAAAAGGGAACATTGGACGCCGTTGTGAGCTGCGCGCCGTCTTCGAGGTCCGCGAGCACCGCCTCCAGATCGTCGAACGTGAATGCGCGGTGATAGGCGACATAGACAGCCTCAACCGCGCAAGAAGGAGCGGCATTTTCGACGACTTCGATACCAGCGGCACGCAGCGGCACGAATGATTCGCTACGCCCCAGCGCCCTGACTTTGCGGATCCCCCGTTCAGAAAACCAATATGCAGCGGCCGTCGTCGGCGTCATCACAGCACTGTCAGGCACCTTCAACCCGGCAACGCGCAGGTTATACGCATATTGAGCCGGGGCTATGGCAGACCCATTGGTGAAAATCCTAAAGGGCATGCCGCGCGCTGTAAGTTCTTCCAGCAGCACTTCTGCGCCCGGAAGCGGGCGATATCCAGAACTGGCGCTGTCGCCAAGTACAAGCGTGCCGTCCATGTCGAAAATGAAACCCGATGCACCAGCAAGCCGGGCAGCCAAGCCGTCAAGCGATTCACTGACCATTACATTTTGCCCGCGGAAGCGCCAGAATGAAGTGCCAATCGTAAACCTTTTCTGTCGATTACGACATCTTTCAGGGTCGGGTTAGCAATAAGTTCTCGTAGCAATTTCATCAACGGCGCAGCCTCCGGAGTATAGGTTGCGCGGCTGGGTCCCATCGCAAGCATTGCGTCGACCTGATCCGCCGGCATCACGGCGCGCAACAGAAATTCCTCATCGTCCAGATGCGCGCCAAACTTGCGACGGAGATCCGAATAGTCAGGGAAATCCGGTTCACCAGCTATCTCCTTTGCCCGCGGTCGATCCATGATGACATCCAGGATCACCGGATCGATTGGGCTCGTCGGACGCCCAAGCTTGCCCATTGCATAGCGCAAAATCTGATCCGATACCTGAACGTACCGCTGGCCGCTGACGATATTTGTTGTCGCCTGCGTCATCACCATCTGGGGAAAGGGCGTTACCATGATAGGATATCCAAGTTCAGCACGAACACGCTCCGTCTCTTCGACTACCGCGCCAAAAAGGTGCTCGAGCTTCAGTTCACTCAGTTGTCGACGAGTGGTGGTCATCACCCCTCCCGCGATCTGGTGACGCAGAAAACTGGCATCGAAGGCTTGAGGCGTGCCCGGTTGGAGGCCTTCCGCCTTAGCCAGACGCCACCAATAATCGGTAACGTTTGCTAGAGCCCTGTCATCGATCGGCACACTATGGCCTGCTTCCCGCAAATTCGCGACAAGCCTACCGGCCTCGGGCAACGAACTGCCATCCCCGAGGGGGCCGATACCGACATGAATGCCATCGACAGCTCCGCAATCGGCGGCCGCCAAAGCGGTAAGTGGACCATAACCGATCGTGCAGTGCGGGTGGACTTCCAGCGATTTCCCGCCGATCACCGCCTTGATCGCCGGTGCGAGTGTCTTCACGCGATCTGGAGATAGCAGGCCGCCCGGATCTTTGATGTAGAACAGGTCGATATGGGGCGATCTGGCGAGTTTCGCTGCGAAATCTGCATAGAATGCATCATCGTGCACGGCAGAGAGGGTGAATGTCAGCGCCGCCATAACTTGCGCATCACCCTCTTCTTTGATGAGCTGAGCTGCTTCAAGAACCGCATCTATGTCATGCATGGGATCAAGAACAATGAAGCGGCCGATGCCATTATGTTGGAGCCGGCGATAGACGATTCGCATAAATTCGGGACCAGCCTGCTGCCAAGCAATGAATCGTAGGCCGGTGGTGATAAATTGAAGCGGTGTGTTGGGCATGGCAGCCCGGACACGCCTGATACGCTCCCAGGGATTGTTACGGAAATAACGCACTGCTACGGCCATGTGGGTCGATGATGTGAAATCGATTGCTCTAAAGCCTACGCGATCCATCTGGCCGGCGACCTGGAGGATCTTTGCTGTATCGAGGCCTGTCGCGCCCCACAGCGACTGGTTGCCATCGCGCACCGAAACGTCGACGAGATTTATTTCAGCCATTGTTCAAATTTCCGAAGAAGCGGGTGTCGACGTCGCCGGCACGGAATCGCGGATCAGCCGCGATAATGGCGTGAAGCCCAGCTGTTGAATCCATGCCTTCTAGCTCGAATACCGATAAGGCAGCAGTCAGGCGCTCAATAGCCTCGGCTCGGTCGTTGCCATGGACAATGAGCTTCCCGGCGAGGGAGTCGTAAAAGGGCGGGACGAGGCCGCCATTGAATATATGGGTATCGACGCGTATGCCTTCGCCCGCCGGCCACTTGGCCGATGCGGCGCGCCCGGGCGAGGGCTGGAAATCTTCGCGCCAGTTTTCGGCGTTGATGCGCACCTCAATGGCATGACCGCGAGGCCGTATCATCTCCTGTGTCAGCGCCAATTTGCTACCGGCTGCTACTAACAGCTGTTGCTCAATCAGATCGACGCCGGTGATCGCTTCCGTTACGGGATGCTCTACCTGGATACGCGCATTCATCTCTAGGAAATAAAAATCGAAAGTAACGGCATCTACCAGAAATTCGACCGTACCTGCTCCTCGATATGCCAGAAACTTGGCCAAATCGACCGCCGCCTGCTCGATAGCCGTGCGCTTGTCATCGGGAAGAAGGGCTGCTGGAGCTTCCTCGACCAGCTTCTGGAAGCGGCGCTGTATCGAACAGTCGCGCGTGCCCAGATGAATCGCATTCACACCATCGCCAAGCACCTGCACTTCGATATGCCGGCCGCTCGTGATAAAGCGCTCGACGTAGATGCGTGGATCCCCGAAGGAAGCCTGCGCTTCAGCCATGGCAAGATCGATCTGACCATCTAGCTGCGATTCATTATCGACTCTTTTCATTCCCTTACCGCCGCCCCCGGACACAGCTTTGAGCAATAGCGGATAGCCCGTTTCCTGCGCGCGCCTTCGCGCTTCCTCCTTATCGCCTGCCTCACCGCCCGGGACCACCGGGAGGCCCGCTTCGATGCCGACCTTACGCGCCATCAGCTTGTCACCCATTGCCTCGAGGCTGGATGAGGAAGGGCCGACGAAAGCGATCCCCGCTTCCGCGCAAGCACGGGCAAGGCCCACATTTTCGGAGAGAAAGCCATAGCCGGGGTGCAGCGCATCCGCCCCACTTAGTTTGGTCGCGGCGATCACCTTGGCAACGTCGAGATAGCTTTGCGCCGAGGGAGCCGGACCGACCTTTACGATATGATCCGCCAGCCATGCGGCCGCGCTATTCAGATCCGCTTCGGACGCCCCAAGGACAGTCTCGATGCCCAGACGCTTTGCTGTGCGAATAACTCTAAAAGCGATTTCGCCGCGATTGGCAATGAGGAGACGCCTGATCATTTGACGAGCATCAAAATGGCGCCGGCATCTACCATCGCGCCATTCTCGACTAAGATTTCCGCGATCTCGCCTGCACAAGCTGCGGGGACGGGATTGAAGAGCTTCATGGTCTCGATGATACCGACATTGGATTCTGCCTCGACGCTGCTGCCGACCTCAACGAAGTATGCAGTTCCAGGAGCTGGGGAGCGGTAAAAGACGCCAGGCAAAGGTGCGCGAATGGCATGCATGCCTTCGGGAACCGGGATTTCTTCCTGACCCGACTGGGCAGTCGCCCCGGCAGGCGACGCTTCGTCTTCGAGCGACCACGCCTGGCTCCAGCCTTCCCCTTGACCTTCTCCTGCATCGGCCCTGCTGACGCGAAGCCGATAGCGATCGGTTCGGATGTCCAACCGATCATATTGACTGCCTTTCAGGATTGTGACGATTTCGTTCACATCCTCAGGACTTAGAGGCAGATCACCTTTCACGCATGCACTCCGATCTTGAGATAATCGCGGGCCGCGAGAATGATGCGGTCAGCAAACACTTCATCATTAAAGTGAGCATCCACCGCTTCGACCGGAATAGCGCTGGGAATGACTTTGCGAAGATATTCGGCGAAGGGGCCGGGCACATTGATATCGTGGAGATGCCCTTCCGGGCTGTCATGGCTGGAAAAGCCGCCCAACGGTACGAAAAAGCGTACAGGTCCTTTCGCTTCAATGACCATTTTGGCATAGTGATCGGCCAGATTTCGTAGCTCCTGCATCTGTGTGCGAACAGCAGTCAGCGCAGCATTATGCATGTGATAGCGCGTGCCTGGGAACCGCTTCTTAGCCTCCGCTAACGGCCCGCCGATGATGAAATCGGCATTGCCGGGAGCCAAGATCGTCGGAATGCCCTTTCGCAGCGCCGCCATCGCACGCTCAGGACCACCATCTGTAAGGCCGCCGTGAAGATGGTCGACGATTTCTGTTGCCGACAAATCGAGCACTAGAGCGACATCACGTCCTTCAACGATCGCATCGAGGGTTCCGCCGCCGCCGCCAGCACAATGGAACACCATGACTTCGTTGCCGTCGTCCTGAAGCGCTTCCCTTACACGTCGAACTGATGCTTCGGTAGTACCCAATGTGGTCATAAGAACGAGAGGTCGATCTTCCCTCTGTGCGGCAGGGTCATAACCCTTCGCCATGCCAGCAATAGCGAGCGCGGCGTTGCGATAGACATCGCGGCTGATCGAATTGATGCCTGAGACATCCGTGACGGCATTGGACATTATGATGTCCTTCGCCCCTACGAATGGTGCAGTGAACCCCGACGCCATGGTGGAGACCATCAACTTGGGAAGACCATAGGGAAAGGCCTTCATGACCGCTGTGCCAAGCGTTGTTCCCATCGACCCGCCGATAGAGATAATGCCGGAGAAGGGTTGCGCCTCATGATGATGAAGGGCAACTCGGATAGCACCCTCGATCATCACAGCCTGGCATTTGCCCTCATGACCAAGCGCACGCACTCTCTCAATGCTCCACCCCGCCGCTTCAGCAACCTCTTCGGGTGGAATCTCGGGGCTTCCGACCGTACGCCGCACGCTTGGATCGAGATGGACTATTTCGCATCCAGCTTCTTCAAGGCAGGTTCTGAGAAAACGTCCCTCGAATTCTTTCGTGTCGTGGGTGACGATCATCAGAACAAGTGGCTTCTTTCCAACCATCCTCTTCTCCATTATAGCCCGCTGATTTGCGCACGCTGATAGACCGGCTCCATCATTCAAGAATTCGGGGTACTCAGGCCGAGGATCTCACGCGCCTCTGCGGAAGATGCGATGTCAATCCCCAGTTCCGTCGCGATGCGGCGGGTTCGAGCCACGAGCTGTTCATTGGTCGCTAACTGCCCGCGGCTATAGTAAAGATTGTCCTCTAGGCCGACGCGCACGTGTCCGCCCAACAGCATAGCCTGTGTGGTCGCGGGCAGCTGCGCCGCCCCAATCGCCGACACACAGAAAATCGACTGCGGCGGCAAAGCCGCGATCATTGCCGCTAGGATATCGTGACTATAGGGCATGGCGCCTTGAAAGCCCTTGTCTGCGCCCAGGACCATATTGATGTAGTAGGGAGGCTTGTCATAGCCTTTCTGAATGAGTCGTGTTACATCCTGCAATATATGGGTTGGTGAAAATACCTCCCATTCAGGCTTGATGCCCCTGTCCGTCATACGCTGCACCAGCGTTTCGCAGCGGCTGGGCGGCGTGATTACGCATATTTCCCGTCCGCCATGGACGTCGACGAAGGTCATGCCATCGAAGGTCGCCATCTCCGCACCGGCTTCGCAGCCCTTTAGTCGTTCCTCGAAGCTTGATTCGAACAATCCGTCCGGCCTCTCGACAAGCATGTCACCGCTTGATCCGCCCCCGGTGGAATTGTTTATAATGATGTCGCAGCAATCGCGAATACGTCCGTTAATATCACGGTAAATATCCGCGTTACAAGTTGCGCCATCATCCGGCCTACGAGCGTGAAGCGCAGCAACTGCTGCCCCTTCCTTGTAAGATGCGTATACGGAAGCTGCAATTTCATCGGGTTGCGTGGGAAGAAGCGAACTCTGCTTCTTGGATGCCATGCCGCCCGTAGGAGCAACGGTGATAATCAGCTTGCTCACGACGAAACACCTTCATGGATGGAGGGAGTGGAAAGCGCGGACACGATTTCAGGGGGCAATGGAATGCCTCGCAATCTTCCGCTCTCCTGGTCGATGGCAGACCAAACGCGCTTTTCGAATGCCTCGATCGCCAGATCCTCACCTCTGAAGACGCGATGTGACACCTCAAAACTACTACGGCCAATCTTGGGAACGGAGGTATGCACCTGAATTTCTTCACCAAACCGACTGGGAATATAAAAACGGGCTCCGGTATCCACCATCGGAAAACCAACAATCCCGTACCTCTCAATCATAGCGCGCTTGTCAATACCGGTCACCATGCGAAAAATCGCGGCGGTGCAGCTGTCAAACATTCGGAAATACTGGGGATAATAAACTATCCCGGCGGGATCGCAATCACCCCAACTTATCTCAACGGAGATTTTATTTACAAACATGAGGGCATGTCTCACGCTATGCCGGACGCCGGACGTGTCGGCGCCGAATTAAACCAGTTCGAATTGAGATATTAGACCGTTTTGCAGGCCTAGTCTCATCAGACGCCCGCCTGCATCTAGCAACAGTTCATCGTCCCTCGCGTCCTTCAACGTCGCCGTGGCCACGCCAGCCTCTCTAAGCGAGCCAATCGCGTCTTCATGCGAACTGGAACGCGTCCCACCGGTGCTGCCCATTTGCAATTGAGCGGCAAGATACTGCCTTGCATTTGCGCCATGCTCATGGGCCAGCGCTGCTTGGAAAGCCTGAAACGCGGCTCGCTGAGTAACGTGAGCGCCCAAGCGCGGTAATTTACTCGTTCCATAGTTGACAGGCCAAGTCGCTGCTTTCAGGCGACGAATCCGATTACCTTCACACTCATATATGATAAAGAACTTCACCGTCATCATGTCGCCTGGCGCCAACGGTCCAAACGGAAAGTCTGGCCGCGACTTTAGTGCATGAAAATCCATGTCGATCTCACGAAAATGACCCGACGGGCCATCAAAGCCTGTGATAGGCCGAAATATCTCACGGATACCATTTCGAACGAAATGGAACAAATTCAACCATTCATCGCGGCCCGTCACCGTTTGACCGCCATCCTCCCAGACCACATCCTCCGTAAACCATTGATCCACGAGATTAACGTAATCCCCGGAATTGAATGCATCTATATATGTGGTGAAATCCATTGTTTTAATTCCCAACTGGTAAGTTTGATTAGACTTGGTTTAAATCGGAAACTGTCCTGGCAGGGTTTCAACTGTAATCCAGCGAGTTTCAGTAAAACTATCGATCCCCTGTTTGCCTCCGAACCGGCCATAGCCAGACGCTCCGGTACCCCCGAAAGGCATCTGCGGCTCGTCATGAACCGTGGGCCCATTGATATGACAGATGCCTGATTTGATCCTCTTCGCGAGCATCAACCCCTTTGCGATATCGCGTGTGAAGATAGCCGCAGAAAGCCCGTATTGGCTGTCATTGGCAATCTCCACCGCTTGGTCGGCATCGCGAGCACGGATTAAGGCCACGACCGGGCCGAAGCTCTCGTCGCGATAGAGATCCATTGCGGGAGTTACGCCATCAAGCACGATGGCAGACATCACCACATTGTCCCCTTTTCCGCCCGTCAAGATCTTGGCACCTTTCTCGATCGCATCGTCAACCAACTCGTTGACGCGGTTCACAGTGCTCATGTCGACCACCGAACCCAGCGGCGCCTTCCCTTCACGCGGGTCGCTCGCGACAAGGGTCGCCGTCTTTGATGCAAACTTTTCCGCAAAAGCCTCTGCGACTGCGTCAACCACGATAATTCGCTCGGTGCTCATGCAAATTTGGCCTTGGTTCATAAACGCACCAAAAGCTGCCGCCTTGACGGCTTCGTCGAGATCGGCATCTTCCAGAATCAGGAGCGGCGCCTTACCGCCAAGCTCGAGCAGGCAAGGTTTAAGATTTTCCGCCGCCCGACGAGCGATAATCCGACCGACATGGGTGCTGCCAGTAAAGTTGATACGCTTGATCTCTGGCGCGTCGATCAGCGCGCCGACTACTTCTGCAGCATCTTCTGGCGCATTAGTCACGATATTTACTACCGACTCGGGAAACCCCGCGTCAGCGAAGGCCTCGACGATAAGCGCGTGGGTATTTGGACATAATTCACTAGCTTTGAGGATCACCGAGTTCCCACAGGCAAGCGGCACCGCGATAGCACGAACGCCGAGAATAATCGGTGCGTTCCAAGGTGCTATCCCAAGCACGACCCCGACAGGTTCCTTCATCACAAGGGCCAGACAGCCGGGCTTGTCCGAAGGAATTACTTCACCGCATATTTGAGTAGTCAGCGCTGCCGCTTCTCGGACTATACCGGCAGCAAGTTCCAGATTGAACAATGCCCAACCACGTGTGGACCCAGTCTCTTGCATCATCGAAGCAACAAACTGGTCCTTGCGGGCCTCCAAGGCCGATGCCGCCCGCAGCAGAACCATGCGACGAGTGTTGGGACCCAGCGCTGCCCAGACCTTTTGACCTTCGGCAGCCCTATTGCCTAAGTTCGGAATGTCAGCGGCCTGCATAGCCTCAGCCGAGGATGCTACTTCGCCAGTGAGTGGATTGATTCGTTCAAACCGCATGTTTCCACCTCTTTAGTGGTAAATAGAAGATCAATGGAGAAAGCAGGCCGTCCCTACGAATCAGAAATTAAATCTAGCTCGAATTCCGTAAGTCCGAGGAGCTTCAAGTGTAACTACAGGAAGACCGACGATTGGTTGTACAAACGAGGTCGCCTTTAACGTCTCGTTCTCGATATTATCGATATACACAGCAACAGAGTAGCGGTTTTCAGGGCCGCGCCATGTCAAACTCGCATTCGACATCATATATCCTTGCTGAGCGAGATCGTCCAGCGGGTAGGCGTCGTTATAGGCTGTCAGTCGTTCGTTTTCGGGACCAAAGAACCATTCGTTCCCGACGATCGCGGAAAATTCCGTGAGTGCTGCGCGCATTGACGCCTCAGTCACGCCGTTAGGCAATATCATGGTCATACTCCCGGAACCCAAGTCGTGTGAAAGGCGCTCCTGAGACGAATCGGCAATCGGGCCGTTGCAAGCGGCCCCTCGGAGATGGCGCGCGCGTCGAAGATCAGCAGATCGGAACGGTTTTGGTCATGTCGATCGGCGATATTGATATACCAACCTTCATCTTCGCCAGGCCCGCGCGGGATGAACGCGCCCTCCTGGAAGCTAGTCTCGTCAGTCCCGTGATAGGTTTGGACTTCGCCGGTCGTCAGATCGATTTTGCCGATCATGTTAGCGCCCATGTAGGTAGGGCCGGCCATCAATATCCGCCTCTCCGGATCCACCATTGAGATATAGGCGTAGCGATAATCCCGACCGACGCATCGCGGATCGATGAGCGGCAGCTCACCGCCATATGGGGCCAAACTCTTCGATGAGAATCCTCCATCGACGGCGTTCGACGTCATGTCGAAAGACCAACGCGTGGGATAGGGGACGCCATCCTGAGGATCCGCGGCCGATCCTGCGATGTCGCCGATGTAGGGGAAGCCATTCCGCTTGGAGATCATCATATCGAGATGGACTATTGTGCCTTCGTTAAAGCCGTTGATGACGTGAAAGCCACACGACGTAGGCACTTTGAACCATCGGATATCGGTCGTACTGCCGGCTCGCGGCATAATGCCAACCCAACTAGGCAAACTCCCGTCCCACTTCCAATGATCCCCACCTGCCTTCAAGCGCTCGGGATCCATTGTCGTCGGAAAGATTGGAAAGATCACGTAATCAGTCGTGATCGCGAAGTCATGGACCATCCCGACATATGGGGGATCGAACCACTCTTCTTTAACAAGATTCCCACTTTTGTCCTCGATCAGGAAGCACATTGGCGACGAACCATCACCTTCACATTCATAGCTAAACAGAAGAAGCTCACCCGTAACGGGGTCTATCTTCGGGTGGGCTGTAACTGTTTTACTTTTAAGCTGCCCATTCCAAGTGAAATCGCCCAAGGTGGCTAGAGTGTCCGGATCGACAGCCATCGGCACATGGTCCTCCTTGAGCACCAGGAGACGGCCAGCGTGCCAAATTGGCGCGGTATTTGCGGTCCCTCGGCTTTTCCCGGCGACTTCAGGTTTATCAGTCCACGGATTGCGATATTTCCCATAGAGAGAACGTCGGGCAGCCCGCTCAGCTTTCCATCTTTCGGTCTGAATATAGCGCATCTTGAAATCGACATGGCCGTTCTCGAAGTTAAACATCGAGATCATCCCGTCCCCATTCACGTAAATGTCGTCTCCCAGATATGGCGGATATTGGGGATCCGGGCCGGAGCGATACCATCTACCATTAAGATCCGGGGGAACATCACCCTCCACCTCAAGATCATATATATCGCATTCAATTCTACTTGGAGTGTTGTATCCACTGAAAGAGAGACCGTCAGGAAATAGCTTAGTCATGAACGCATGCCTTTTTAAGTGTTACGCGCCTGCGCTTTGCTGCAGGAACATATTCAGCGAATAAAACATTATGAAGTTTGACTAGCGGCGCGAATAATCGTGTATCGGTTGGGATTGAGGACTCGCCTATATTCGATGGCCGCCCGTCGCTCCCACTATGAGGCACCTTCAGACGAGATCGGCACGAGTCCGCCATTTCACGACGCGTACGCGTAGCGTTGCCGCGTTCGCATCGCGGCGCTCCTATCACCATACATCCTCTCCTAACTTCCCAAACCGCTGCGTCCCTTCATCGGGATCATGCAAGCTATGAGCGATGTTGTCGGCGCATACATTGCAGGCGAGATTTACGATGTCAAGTGGAGAAGCGAGGCGGGTAGCCGTAGTTCGTGAGACCTCAATCGAACGCGCCACCTTCGGCTTCCAGATTGGGGAAGGGCCTGAAATAAAGTTTCGCGCAGTTCAGCGGCCAACTAAGTCGTGATCTGTAATTTGCGATCGCTTGGCGGTTGTCCCTTGAGGGTCTCAAGGATCTGCCCGCACTCGCCGACCCTGAGGCCGGTGGTGCTGTATCGGGTCTCACAAGGCCGGACGTTGCATTGACTTGAAGCGAGCTCGGCGGCCCATCCCTCGACCTTCGCAGATCATCCGACCCTGCGTTCCCTCGCGGGACACCGAAGTCGACAAGCTTTCTCACCGCAATCGGGAGGCAGGGGCGCAGATGCTCGCGAATGTCCGACAGATCGACAAAACCGGTCAATCGAGCGCAGCAGATGATCCGCCGGCACATGCCGCTCCAGGCTGAAGGTGTAGAACAGCGCCTCCTGCGCCACTGTCAGCTCGCCCATCATCGACCCGTCTCCGCCACTCGCGCAGACTGAATCAGGACACCGGCGCTACTTCAAGGCCGAGTCTTTTTAACGGATAGGGACGATAGCCGAATGTGGCGCACAGGCCGCGGATCGTGTTGTCGAGAAGCCGGTGTACGCCAGTTGGGCAAGGCTGGCCGCATCATGCGGATCGGTCTTGTTCGCCTTCATCGCCTTCAGGCTCTGGTGGGCCTGACGCGCGTCGATGCAGATGATCGCGACACCAAGTTCGCGCAGCCCGAGCGCAACCGACGGACTCATCCGGCCCGTTTCGATCACAGCGCGCTCAATGGGACCATAGCGCTCCAGCACCGCGGCGATCGCCTCTGACGTGCTGTCTACGCATTGCATTCCAACCTTGCGCCCATCGGCATCGACGACGCAGACGTGCGACGTTTCCATCGACAGGTCCAATCCGGCATAATTTCGGATCGAACGGTTCCGCAGCATAGCCACCTACTACGACAGGTACCCCAAGAACAATCTCGTCGCCATCAAGCTCGTCTGTACCCACATCTGCGCTGTGAAATCCGCAGCCCAGGCGGAGATACGACCTTTGAAATTTATGAATATGCCTGCGCACCTCCAATCTGACCCATACACATTCGATCGGGTATTTGGCTGCTGCGGATTTATCGACCGCTTGTCCGTAATCATTGAGAATACCCGAGGTTTCTGCCAAACTCCTCGCATGAGCAAAGATCGTCCCTACCACCATGGAGAGCTTCAGAGTGCGCTCCTTGACCTTGCCGTTGTTGAAATCGAACGGGTTGGCTACGGTAACCTTTCCCTTCGGGAAATGGCCGCCGCAACCGGGGTGTCTCGGGGAGCGCCTTATCGACATTTTGCTAACAGACGCCGTTTCCTGGAAGCCCTGATCTCTCATGGATTAAGGATGATTAATGACGGCTTGGCCCAAGCAGCCGAGCCTTATGAAGCGCCTATCGAAAAGGTACGTTCCGTATTTGATAGATACCTTCGGTTTTCCGAGGAGCATCCGCAATTATATCAACTATGTTTTGCAGCAGATATATTTATAGATCTCCCGGCGAGCGACGATTATATGCGAGACGTACAGAATAAGTTTAATATATTTTCTAATTATATATCTCTTTTGGTGCCGAAACATGATGAGCATTATTTAGAGGCTCTTGCAATTTCTTGCTGGTCTCTCCTGCACGGATTTGCGATGCTTTCGACCACCCGCCGCCTTCAACACATTTTGCACGATAAAAAGTACGATACTCTATGCAGATCATTTGTGATTGAAAAATGCCTTTCTTTGCCAAATGTTATGCCACGAGTGCGGCATGGAACTATGGTTATCGGCGCCGATTAGACCCCGATTACGAAGTACGCCTAGAAAGTTATGTAGATTATATATGGTGAGTTCCGCTATTCGTGATTTGGATAATTAGGCGTGCAATTTTCGACTTGATCATCTGTCATCCAACTCTGGATAAGTCATAGGAATTTAATGACATACAAGTCATATGCATTTTTGAGGGGAATAAAACTGACGAAGCCGTGATGACGCGCTATGACGAACGAGAGCTACGGAAGTCCGTTGGAGACAGCCCCACATGGCGGCTAAAGAACCGGGAAAAATAGGCCGGGTCCGGAAACCCGAGCGAGTAGCCGACTTCAGCGACCGTTAGATTTGTATAAAGTAGCGAGCGCCGTGCTTCGAGCAGAGCGCGCTGATTAAGCACTTGGGTCGGGGACATGCCGGCAACTTTCGAGCAGGCCAGGCGTAGGGTCGTTTCGCTCACCCCCAGCGTTTCGGCGTAGACAGAGACGGGCTCTCGTTCCCGGAACCTGTGCTCGATCCTCTCCCTAAGACGCGCGACGATTCCGGCATAATAGCCTGGTCTTCTAATCGGCCTGTCGTCTAGCGTAGCGTTGCGCAGAACAACGACGAGAAGCGAGAGAAGAGTTGCATCGACGGCTGCCCGGTGGCCCGGTGCCGACCATGCCAGTTCGCGCATAAGTTCCTGCACAAGACGCTCAGCTGTCTCCTTTTCGAAATGCGACAACGTTAGCGCTCTTGCGGCGTCAAATATCCGTGCAAGCGCGTGATCATGGCGCGCGAGGTCGCTAATGTATCGCGTCGCCATCGTGACGACCGTTCCCGATGAATCCTCATCCCAGGAAAAGCCATGCACCACCGTCGCCGGTACGACCAGAAGGGATGGCGCTATAAAACGCAGCACCTGGCCATCGGCACGCATACTCCCTCCACCGGCCCAGATCAGGAAAATATGGCAAAGCTCGGCGTGAGCATGTGGCTTGATCGTCCACTCACTTGGCCGGGATCGATCGTCTAACGACTCGACATGTGTAAAGCAATCTTCGACGAGTCTATGTGGCTCCCCATAGAGGTAAAAGGTTGGGATCTGCTGCCGTGCGGTCATGGTCCGACTATAATTTTTGCCGTTGAATCGTCCAATCTTTTTATCGGCCGTGACATGGTGCGTAGCGTATTGCCAGCTAATTTGGGGCGTGGGGTGGCCATGCGAGCCCGCCGTACCAATAAGAGGATTAGATGCGAACCCAAGTCGCAATCATTGGCGCCGGTCCGGCCGGCATGCTCCTTGCACATCTGCTTGCCGCTGAAAACATTGAAGCGATAGTCCTCGAGCGGCGTGATCGCCATTATGTGGAAGGGCGCGTTCGCGCCGGCGTGCTGGAGCAGGTGACCGTGGACTTGATGCGTCGCCTCAAATTGTCGTCTCGACTGGACCAGGACGGCTTAGTTCATAGCGGGACCAATCTGTCATTGGACGGTCAAATCATTCATATCGATTTGGCGAATTTGACCGGTGGCTCCACCGTAACCGTCTACGGACAACAGGAGGTAATGCGGGATCTGTTCGACGCGGCCGAGCCACGCGGAGTGCATGTGATCTGGGATGCGGATGAGACCATGTTGCATGATGTCGATAGCGAACGGCCCTTCCTGACTTGGAAAAAGAATGGAACTGAGCATAGGCTCGATTGCGATTTTGTGGCGGGGTGCGATGGTTTTCACGGCCCTAGTCGGATGGCAATTCCCAACAACGTGCTTAAGACCTTTGAGCGCGTTTATCCCTTTGGGTGGCTGGGAATTCTGGCGGACGTACCGCCTGCCGGACATGAGCTGATTTATGCCAACCATGAGCGTGGTTTTGCACTCGCCTCCATGCGCTCGGCCACACGTAGCCGTTATTATATCCAATGTTCGCTGAACGACCGGGTAGAGGATTGGCCCGATGAGCGGTTCTGGGATGAAGCGTGCCTACGGCTCGGACGAGATGTTGCCACCAAAGTGACGCGAGGTCCATCATTCGAAAAAAGCATCGCGCCGCTGCGCTCCTTTGTATCCGAGCCGATGCGTTGGGGCCGTTTGTTTCTGGCGGGCGATGCAGCGCATATCGTGCCTCCCACCGGCGCCAAGGGCTTAAATCTGGCAGCGTCGGATGTGATCATGCTTAGTCAAGCCCTGCGCGAATTTTATCGCGACCATTCTTCCGCAGGCATCGACAGCTACTCTGAACGCGCACTGTCGAGGGTCTGGAAGGCGGAGCGCTTTTCGTGGTGGTTTACGTCTATCACGCACCGCTTTCCCAACATGGATGGGTTCGATCGTCGCATCCAGATGGCGGAGCTGGATTACATCCGCGGCTCGATAACAGCGCAGCGATCGTTGGCCGAAAATTATGTCGGCCTACCTTTGGAGACGATATAAGCACTAAGATTTACGATAACCGCACGTCGGCGCTAAGGGGCGAGTTGTTCGACAGAATGACTATTATGTGGGCGTCTTCGGTTTATCCGGCATGACGTGCTTCCCTGATTGTTACCAGTCCGAGGCAGCGTCCGGCTCCTTCATAAACTACACCCGATCATAATTGGAATTTTCCAGCTCAAAACGGTCCAGAATTCGGGATGCAGTCACCGCTCTCTTCTATCGCAGGGAAACGCCATCTCAAACGGGACTCAGCGCATCTGCCGTCACTCGAGGCGCCCGCAGCGCTGCCGTCCGCGCTCAGAAGCTTCGTACTGCCGGAGCCCGATGAAAAGGCTACCACTCGAGGCTGGCCTGCTCAATCGTCGTCGTGTTTTGGGCGACGAATGGGTGGACCGCTCGCTCGCCAATTGCACATCGTGCAATAGCGATTTCTAGGCGATGATTACACGTATCGCCTGGAATGAAATCCAGGCCGCACCGGGCTCGATGACCATATCCGGCGCCTACTTGTGCTGGCGTTTGCCGCCAGCCTCGGCCGTTGGGAAGAGTCTGCACTCCATGTCCGCGCCGGCTTGACCGGTGGCGGCTTCACGCGCGACGAGTTGACGTAAGTGCCCATGCAAATCGCTATCTAAGCCAGCGTGCCCGCCGCCAATACTGCCTTTGCAGAAGCCGGGAAAATCATTTCTGATATCGATGCAAACCAGTAATCGACGTGAAACGAACACCTTCCATAGCTCGCTATCCAGCGGCGCTCTGGTATCAAATATCTCCGATCGCCAGAATGAACCGAACCGTCATTCGGATAGTCCAGCTAGATGTGTCCAAACCCAACCAACACCCTGAGCATGGCGGATTTCTATGCAGTCGCAAAGCGCTTCGCCATGCGGGCGCCTGCTCCACCTTTTGCGGCAAGCTTCGCGCCATATCGCATGACGGTCTTGGGATCACGCCAGCGATAGGCCTGCATGATCGCCGGCAGACTTTCAGCGGCAGCAAAGTTGTCCTGTGCCACCCCGACCCGGATCGAATGCGACGACACCGCCGTCACCCAGCGCTCAAGCTCGGCGTTCGACATCTCGCCGAGCAGCTTCTTCGCATGGGCCGCGCGGATCAACCGCCTGTAAATGAGCGTGATGCTGTTGGGATGCAGCGCCCTGCGCCCGATCGCCGCGACCGTCCCGTCAAAATGCGTCTCGACGCGCCGGAACAACGGCCCCTTGTCGATATGCGCGGCCGCGCGCCAGCGCGCGATCGCCTGCATCGTCGGGGGCGCAAGATAGGCCCAGGCCCCCTCCCCTTCGCGATCTGTCTTGCTTGTCGGAATGAACAAGGCCCCTGCCCCGTCCGCATCCGGCCCGTGGATATGGTCGACGGCGATCGCCACCAACTCCGAGCGGCGCCCAGCGCTGTCATAGGCCACGCGCAGCAGCGCCGCGTCGCGATAGCCCAGCAGATCGCGCCGGACAGCCTTGAGAAGATGGGCGAGGCACACGCCGGAGGGCGGTGAATCAAAATCGGCAATGTCGCCCTTGAAGCGGATCGCGCGGGCCTGCTTCTGGCGCACGCCCACTGTCTTGCGCGCCGCTTTCATTTCGAGCGTGACCAGCTCCCCGGCGGTGGGATCGGGCAGGCCCGCCATACGATAGGCCCAGCCAATGTTGACGATGTAGCGTTCGATCGTCGCCATCGCGCGGACCTTTTCGGCCGAGGCGTCAATCCCGGCGATCTGGCGGATATAGGCCGCCACGGCGCTGACCTCCGCCTTCGGCGGATCGAGACGCCGGCGACGGCACCACGCTCCCCAAATTTTCAGATCCGAGCGGAAGGCGCGACGCGTGTTGTGCGACCAGGCCCGCACGGCCGCCTCGATCAGCTCAGCCTTGATCTCCCGCACGGTTCCGGCGAGCGCGCGCACATCGTCGACAACCTCCCCGACATCGGCCGAGGGGGGCGGCAAGGCCGCTGGCGGCCCGGAAGGAAGAGTTTCAGGCGGGAGCGCGCTCATG
Organism: Croceicoccus bisphenolivorans; assembly: GCF_001634625.1. Taxonomy (GTDB): domain Bacteria; phylum Pseudomonadota; class Alphaproteobacteria; order Sphingomonadales; family Sphingomonadaceae; genus Croceicoccus; species Croceicoccus bisphenolivorans. The sequence goes on from NZ_LRSE01000017.1 coordinate 24,072, forward strand.
CGCCGAGGGATAGCGCGCCCACTTTCCAATGTATAGGGTGTTGATAACGATCCATTATCAACACTATGCGTCCGGGCATGCTTTACCGAGAGGTCGTTTCAGTTCACTATTGGCTATGGAAAACCGGCCCTCGCCCATCCGATACGGTCCCGACTATACCCCAAAAATGGTCACGGCGATAGCGGCCGCGACAGCCGCGATTGCCCGTCTCGATGCCCGGATTATCGTCAGTCCGGTGGCCAAAGCATGGTCCACGCGCGCCGCGTGGAGCGGCTATGCGCGGGCCTTGCAATTGCAGTCGGCCGAGGTTGAGGAAATTGACGTATTTTCGTGGGGCTGCGACCTCAAAATCCCTGGTCGTCCTCCCCTCCCCAGCCATCTCGACCTGTTCGACCGCTTCGCGGAATGGCGAGCAGCGTTGCAGGATGACGATCGGCTTCGCTGGCGCGACCGCCTGCCGACCGCGATCGGAGATCCAGCAACGGCGACCGAGCACGCCCCCCTTGTCCGCGCGCTCGATACCGTCCGCCAGCTCGCGCGGATCGACCACAGCATCATGGCCTGGCTGTCCTTGCCATTCGCGTTGCGCGACCGCGGCCTTGTGGCTAGCCCCCTCCCCTGCCTTGCCGGCGGCGCCAAGGCGTTCCGGCTGAAGCCCCGGCCCAATGACGATGATTGGCTGGCCGTGCTGCGCGCCCTCGAAAGCGCGGCGACGATCGCGCTGCAGCGGCTGCACAGCCTCGAGCGGCACTATCGCGACGCTCAGCGCGCGATCGCCGCCGAATACCGCCCTGGCGCCCTCCCTGCGCTGCTGGCGCTGATCCAATATCGCCCTTTGCTCTCCCCGCAATCGGCTGCAGAGTTACTTTGCATGAGTATCGCCGGAGCGAGCAAGCTGTTCGAGCGCGCCGCGACGGCCGGTCTGCTCGTGGAAATTACGCAGCGGCGAAGCTGGCGCCAATTTCTGACGCCGGACCTGGCCGCAGATTTTGGCTATGTGCGGCCAAAGCGGGGACGGCCTGCTAAAGAGCCCCCTCCCCTTCCCGTCGATCGCGATCTGGCTGCGGTATTCGATGCGTTCGACACCGAAATGGCTGCATTAGACAATCTCCTCGCTAGGAAATGCGAGCTCAATTAATTCCAAAGCGCGCTTCTCCCTTCCAGGAAATATGCGTTTTATCAGCCACTTATATTTGTGCAGCGTTATGTGCCGCATATCGTGCGGCGTCTTGTAGCGCAATGTATAACGCGCTGTGTGCTGCGCGGGCGTATTCGCATGTGCGTGCGACTGCGCGGCTACGCGCGCGCTCTAACGCGCCGCTACAGTGTGATGGTGATGTGCATGCAGCATCGCGTGGCCCAGCACGTTCGAGTGCGGACGCGCGGCATACTTGCACAGCGCCTATACCCGCGTTATCACATCCGCATACGGTTGGTGCTGCGCATCCTTACGCACGGTCGGCCTGTGCCGCGCAGGTGAACGCGCGGCCTTATATTAGAGGAGCTAACGAATGCCGGTCATCACCATCGCGCAGAGCAAAGGAGGCGCGGGTAAAACCACACTCGCTCTCGCGCTCGCGTCTGAATTCGAGGCACTAGGCGGCTCCGTATTCATGCTCGATGCTGACCGCCAGAACAGCCTGCTAAACTGGCACCGCGATCGCCGCGAAGAGGGAAGGGGAGGTGACTCCCTCATCACTGTGGAGGATGCCTCCCAGATCCGCGACGCCGAGATCGGCGCAGCTATCAAAAGGGCGAGGGAAAGTGCACAACTGGTGATCGTGGATTCTGAAGGGACGTCCAACTTCAAGACCGCATATGCCGCGATGGACTCTGACTTTGTCGTGATACCAACCCGCTCCTCGCGCCTCGACCTCGAAAGAACCGTGGAAACCAGCGAAATGCTGCAGAAGATGGGTGGCGGGGTGCCATACCGAGTCCTCATTACCCAAACCGGACAGGTCGCGCGCTCGCGCGCCGAGTGGGAAATCGATGCCCAAATCAGCAGTGCATTGCCGATATTCAAGGAGCAAATGCACACACTCGATGCATTCCGCGCCATGTCGAATTTCCGCATGACCCTCGCGGAAGTGGAGCAAGCTGGTCTCGCCAAAACGGAGAAAGCCCGGCGCATAGCCCAGAGCATCCTCGCCGACGTCCTCGGCGAAATTCAGAACAAGGAAGCATCCAATGGCTGAACCCAAACCCGCAACTCCGGCCATGGGTGACATCATCGGCAAAACCCGGCAGCGCCTCGAAACGAATGACGATCCAACCGCTCGCCTCAAAAGCCTGATCGCGTCTACACCGCCGGCGGGTGCCGCGGTCGACCCATCCCCAACCCGGGAACCGCTCCGGCCAACGCCCCCGGCGAATTATTTTCCGCAGGTCCAAGCCGAAACCGCCGCAATTCCCAAGCGCAAACCAATGCGCGGGCCAGCGCGGACCAAACATATCACTATGCGCCTGTCGCAGCCCGAGCGTGACCGACTAGTCCTCTGGTGCGAGGCCAGAAACCTCAGCCTACCCGACGGCATCATCGCCTTGCTCGATCTCGCCGAAGGGGAGGGGCCGGTCTGACGCCCAGGATGCGTTTATGTGAGTAATTGGGGGCAGGGGCCTATGCACGCCCACGTTGCTGCACGAAGGATTTACAAAACCCCTCCCACGACTTGTAAAGTGCATCCCCAACCAGGTTATCCAATCGAGACCCCATCGTCTTGCGATACCCGCTCGCAATGAGATCCTTGTCCCAACCACCGCCATAATCCGCAACGATCGTCAACAAACGCGTGTCGGGGCAGAAGTGCAGGGAATCGCGGGGAAACGGCTTACGCTCGATAATCTTCGGCCGATCCGCGATCGCGATCGTCTCCACCGTGCCCTCACGCCGCGCGCGCCGACCAACCCTAGGACGATCCAATTCGCGCGCGGTTTCCTTCTGATCCTCAAGATCCTTGGGGTGAAACATCAGTTTCACGGCCTCGACCGGCCGACCGCGGCCCGATCCCCGGATTTCCTCCCATTCAACCGTGAAATCCGCCAGTTGATCGATCTCCGCCTTCGACTTCGCCAGCACATCGCGCCGGAACTCGGCAAAGTTCTTAAAGCTGCCGTCAGGAACTCCAAGCTTCCGCCGCAGTTCATCGACCTTCATTTTGTACACCCGGTTCTGCCGATTGATGATCAGACACCCCAGATCGTAAAGGGAGAGAGCATAGCGAGACTGCAGCGCAAGCATCACACCGAGATTGACGCGCGCATAATAGTCCGAACGCTGCAACACCCGCTTGAAATTATCCGAGAACTGAAATTCGACGACGCTCATCCCGTCTTCGGAAATTTCCTCGACACAGCTCGCCAGCAACGCCTGGGACATCACCGCAGGTTTACCCTTCGACGTCGTCGTCCGAATACGAACAATGACCCGAAGCAATTCATCCATCACGGTCTGAATACGCTCATTACCCTTGTGGGAGCCTCGAAGCTCCTTCTTCGTAATAACGAACGTCTTGTCTTCATAGGCTTCCGGACCAGCCTTGCGCAGCATCAACGCAAAAGCTTTGCGCGCAGCAGCGCCAAGCGAGCCGGTCTCGAACTCGGACTCGACCAATTCGCCGGGTTTGCTTACAAAATCGAGATCACGGCGGCGAATCACATCCGCAACGCGCAGCGTCCGGCTCAGACTCTCCAGCCCTGATGTTACCTCGATTTCCGATATGTCCGAATCGAGCTTCATATGAGTTGCATACCATCAACGTGTCATAAAGAGAACCCGCCCCCGTTTACTCACATAGACGAACCCCCGCCGCCTCATGAAAGAGGGCAGGGCGCTCTGTCACCAGCCCCCTAGTCCTCACATGAACGCGCCGCGAAACCCGCAGAAATACACGGGTTTAGGAGCGCCCCCGATTCCTCACATAAACACGATCGGTTGGCCTAGATCATTCAGCTGCCGAAAGACCAAACAATGTGCGCCCCCAGCGACTCACAATAACGCGGCGCCAAGCTGCTGATCCGAATCGGTTTTCCGGGGCTCCCCCGTCCACTCATATAAACGCCGATCCAAAGGACTGACCGCTTACCACTGCAAGCCCAGACGCCCCCGATCACTCATATAAAGAACCGCACGACCGGCGTCAGCCAATCCCGACCGCCACCATCGCCCTCAAAATCGACCCCAAATCCAGCACAGTCGGCCAACAAAACGATTCATTGGGCTGAATCAAGCCCTTCCAAAGGCCACTTCATATCGAATCCCGGCCACCCCCAATCGCTCACATTAACCCCCGGACGCTCATTTAGTTGCCCCCTTCCGCTCGCATTAAAGCCCCCTCGCGCTCACGCTAAAGCCCCCACCGGCTCATATAGAGGCATATCAACGCATTGAGTTTCAACGACTAAATGGCCCTGAATCTTAGAATCCTGAATCTATAGAAGCTCCCGCGCTCCGCTTGGGCGTTTTTATAAGATGATTCTTTAAGAGGGATGCAACCGCGAGGTTCGTTCCAGACACCACCGGCCTGCCCAATCGGACACCGTAACCCACAGCGCATCAAACAACGGCCCTGGCACTTTGATTATGCTAGAGGCAGCAAACTGTCGACCATCGCAGCGTACATTGCCTCCACCTCCGTTTGCGACGTAACGCGGCTATCAGGGCTATCAGCTGGCGCTGTCCGCCACGGTATTCCTCTCATAACGCGCTTCGAGCGACGTCAAGGTCCAAGTAGGGGAGGGGGGAGGGCGATTCACTGCCCAACGCAGGGTTTGCGACAATCCCTCACCCCTTACTCTGATGAAAGGCCCCTGCTATGCCGACCACGTCGGAAACCTCCGCCGAGCGCAAACTCAACAGCTTCCAGCGCGCCTGGGAATATGCCTGCCGTCGGAGCGAGCGGGCCGGCTATCCCCAGACCATCGTACGAACCGGTCTTGTCGAACAGCCATTCCTGGTCACCGCAACCCCAGACAAAAACGCCGAGATTGCTGCACAGGTCATGCCGTGACAAAATACCCCGCCCGGAAACCCTCTATTCTCTCAACCAGCTGGCGCCCGAAATGTCCGCCACGATCGACCAAGTGGAAAAGACGGTGTGAACAGGCCGACCGGGCCATCCGGTTCCGGCGATACATAGGGTGAGATCGGATCGCTCACGGGATGGTGACGGGCTACACTGCCCCGTGTCTTGAGTATCCCGGCAAGCCAGTCGAGATCGTCGAGCATATGGGACGCACCGCGTCCGGCGAGCGCATAATAGATCGAACGCTGGTAATCATCGCCTCGCTCTCCCAGAATCCGGCCCAGCTTTCGCCGACCATCTGGATGGCGGGTACCGACAAGATGCACAGCCTCGAGCAGCTCCACCACAGAGTAATACGCGTCGTTCGCTTCGACACCGATCGACAGCGCCGCAATCGCCCGGCGCTCCGGACGCTGCACATGATCCAGCGACGCATCGACAAGCGTGATGTCGATATCGATCCGGCCAGGCAGTTTCTTCGGGCTGCTCATGTGACATCTCCTAGACAAGCAAAAATAGGAACATATCACGAACAGGGCCAATCGACCAGAGCAACTTCCTCCAGACCGTTATCAGGCGATACGCCATGTGCTATGCTCCTCACCGAACGCCAGTGGACAGGAGAATGTGCATGCTGACAGGATCAGCGGCATGCCCCCGATGTCGCCCTGGATCGTTCCATGTGGCTGGTTGATCGCGGGGGCAGGGGGCACCAACGTATCCCGATCGATCCGATCGTGCGCAACGCGCTCGTGCGATGGTACGTCGGAAAGGGCAATCACGACGACGAAGAAGCCGGCGTGGTGCTCGTCGAACAGGCTAGGCTCGGCGACATGTGGATCGCTTGCGACTGCCTGGGCGCGCAAGTCGCTCCGCCGCTGATGACCCCGGCCTATCTCAGCGAAGCGGAAACTTTCTACCTCAGACGTCTGACGGGTCCGGGAAGACCCGAACATCGCCTCGATTGTCCATTCTTCCATGCCCAGGCCGCTCCCGGACACATGGCGGCTGCCGATCCGGTTCGGCCAGTCGACCGTCTCGATGGCTATTTCTCGGTGCTGAAGAGGGCTCCGGTTCGTCTCGCGCGCGCACCCGACGACAGCGCGAGCGGACGTATTCGCCAACCACATATCCCGCGGCTTGCCCGGTTGATGTGGCGACTACTCGATCTTGCAGGTCGCAACCAGGCCATGCTGTCGCCCAGTGACGAACGGGGCATCGCCAGCGAATTTGCCGCAATCCAGCAGGTCGCCGCTCATATCGAAGTTGCCCCAGGCGTCGAGTTGGCGAGGGTGCTATGGACGCACGGTTCGGCCTTCCGGCACCGGCGCGTCTATGCCGGTATTCGCGCGCTTGCTCCCCGTTGGCCACGCGGACACGCGCCGCAAGGTTTCCTCCTGCTGTTTGCCAACAGCATCGAGGGCAATATCATCCATGCCGCCGGCTGCGATCCGATCGAGATCGCGACCCGCATCCAGCACCCATCGATCCATGGCACACCCGTCGCCGGCCCCTATCTGGCACTGATCGTCATCGGCGAGCTGCCGCAGGTGAAAGGCTACGCGCCGCTGCGCGCTTACGCCCAGCCCATCTATTCCGGCCAGCGCTTCATACCGGTCGATTCCGATTTCGAACGCACCGTCTTGCGCGATCTCCTGCGGATCCAGCACCGGCTCGACGAACATTATTACGACAGCGCGATCACCAAGCCCTTGTTCGATATCCAGACACCCGTTGGGAACTGCCGGCCCGACTTCATCATCGAAACATACTCTCGTGAAACCGGCGAGAACCGTATCGCCATAGTCGAGGCGATGGGCTTCGACACAGACGCCTACCGCGACGCCAAGGCGATCACGCATCCGCGCATGGAAAAGATCGGCCCAGTCATCGATATCAATGACGCTGAACTTCGCAACGGCTTACTGCACGCACGTCTGCTGGATTTGATCACCAGCGGCTGAAGCCGCGGCCTGGCTCGCCATCATTTTTTCCAAACACACGAAAACGACCAACCTGGCCTGAGGCCCGATGGGCCACGAAAGGCAAGGGGGAGGGGAGCGGAATGGACTCGCCGGAATGAAGGCGCACGGCCGTGAAGGACGGGTCCGCGACATTCCGCAAGGAGACGTGTCTTGGACGCACTAGAACCCAGTCCCGAAATCACCCTGCCGCTTTCCAAAATCGTCAAAGGAGATAATCCGCGCCGCTATTTCGACCGAGCCAAGCATGAGGAACTCGTGGCGTCGATCCGTCGGCGCGGCGTCTTGCAGCCCATCCTGCTCCGACCAAAGGAAGGGTTCTTCGCTATCGTTGCCGGCGAGCGGCGTTATCGGGCCTCACTCGAGGTTTACGGCCCGGAAGGCGAAATCCCGGTCGTCATTCGCGACATGACCGATCAGGAAGCCCTCGAAGCGGCAATCGCAGAGAACCACGATCGCGACAACGCATCGGAGACCGAACAGGCCGATGCCGCCGTGCGCGTCCTTGCCGCATGTCATGGTGACCGCGCGGAAGCCGCAAAGCGTCTGGGATGGTCACGCACCATGTTCGATCGCCGGCTTGCCCTCGCGGAACTATCCGAACCGGTCAAAACCGCGCTGGATGAACGCCGGATCAAGGTCGGCCATGCCGAACTGCTCGCCGCGGTGCCGAAGGACAAGCAGGACAAGGCTCTCGAAACCATCCTTACGGCCCAGCTCGACGTCGCCAAGACACAGGAGCTTCTCAAGCGTGTGACACAGGACCTTGCGTCCGCCTGTTTTGACAAAAGTGAATGCACCAGGTGCCCCTATAATTCCGCAACCCAGCGCGCGCTCTTCGAGACCCATGTCGACGACGGCTATTGCACCAATGCCGGATGCTTCCAGCTCAAGACCGAAGCCGCCGAGGTGATCCGGTTTGAGAAAGAAGCGCAGGCTGAAGCCGCGGCAAGGGCTGCGCTCGCAAGATCGCCTAATGATGACGGGGCGCCGCCCGCCGATACGGATACCGATACCGTGCCGTCCGCGACTTCGCAGCATGGGGAAGGGGAGGGCGAGCCACCTTCGGCACAGTCCGAAGCCAATCCATCGCCGACGCTTGCTCCGGCCACTCCGGTGAAAGCGACGCAAAGCTCCCCGAAGCCCGGTGTGACCGCCAAATCGATCGCCGCACGCACGAAGGAATTTCGAGAAGCGACATGGCGAACCGCCCTTGCGCGCGCGCTTGCCGGCAATACCGATCACGCCCGGACGACCATCCTTGTTGCGGCGATGTCGGGCAGCCTTGCACAGATCAAGGCCGAAACGCTGACATCGCGCGCAGGTTTCCTGGTCGGCGAGACTTTCCCGGATCTCGATTATGCGGAAAAGATCGCTCAGATCCAGGCGCTGAACGATGCCCGCTCGGCGAACGTCTTGTCCGTCATTGGCGCCGCTTATGCCAAGGACGTCCTCAGCTTCAGCCACGTCGCCGATCTCGCACGCGTGTTCCAGGTCGATCTGCGCGACAGCTGGCAGGCCGATCAATCCTTTCTCGAGCGGTACACCAAGGACGAACTCAGCTTCATCGCCCAGGAATGCGGCCTCGTTGCCCACATCGGCGCGAAGGCTTTCGCCAAGCTTCTCGCCTCCAAGAAGACCGAACTCATCACCGGTATGCTCAACCGCAGTGGGTTCGACTGGGCCGGACGACTGCCCGGCGCAATGACTCTCGACAGCATCTATGGCCCGCCGCCGGCCCCAACACCCGTTCCCGAGGAAGCCCCCGCGCGCGTCGCCGAATTCGTCGCCTGATTACCCTCCCGATCCCCACACGAAAGGACTGAACACCATGCTTGTCACAAGCCTGCTGCCGCTGCTCGCCCGCTATTCGCTCAGCTTCGATCTTGTCGCAGGACCTGACGACACCGTCACCCTGACCATCATCCCCCGCAAGGCTGAAGGCGCCAGCGACACTCTCGACAAAAGCGAGACACGCCCGATCGCCATTACGGCAAGCGCGACCGAGATCGATGCCGAACTCGCCAGGGGATCCGAAGGAGCACTCGGTCAGCTCATCGCCGCGCGCAAGACGCTCGCTGACCAGCTGGCAGGACAGCGCGAGGTCGCCGAAGCCGCCAAGACGGCCGCGATCGAAGCAGCGAAGGCGAAATCAGCCTCGACCCCCAAGATCCCGGCATCCAGCCCCGCGGCCAAAGCCCCGGCTCCGGCCTCTCCGCCCGCGGACGCGAAAGCGGACGAGCCTGCGAGCCTGTTCTGATCCCTCACCATCCGTTTCGACAACCAGCAGTCAGGAGACCCTAATGCAGATCAATCATCTCGAACGCGCCTACCGCTACGATGGCATTGACCTCCCCGTGCCTCCGCACCTCGCGGCCGAGCCGAACGCCCTGCGCACCTACCATGCGACACTCTATCCCGCGATTATCAACGCAGAGATCGTCGATGCCGGCGTGGTCGGAGGCGTCCATGTCACCGAATATCGCCGCGCCGTCGGGACAAAGGGCTGAGTATGGCGCGCCGCAAGCCCGCACCCATACCGCCCGCGCCCCGCAAATCCCTGCTCGAATGGATCGAATGCGATGACGGCAATCCTCCTGGAACCCAGCTCCCCGCCTGCAGCATCAAGGCCCAGACCCTCCATGCGCGGGTCGCCACCAATCCAGCCCTGGCCGGGCATGGTATCTCCGAACCGATCCCCGCCCCCACGGGACTTGCACTCCCGCCGCTCGGCTAATCTTGTCGGGCGGTCACCCGCGGTGTCGAACAATATCCCCGTCCTGTTCGATGGACCGCTGGCGCCGCACCACAAGCTGATCGGTCAATGGGTCGCGGCGCGCACTGCGGAGACGCAAAGCTTCACGCGTCCGGAAGCGCGCCGCCATATCGAACGGGTCTTCAGCAAGGCGGTTCACGAAATCCTCGGCCCCGTCGACATGGTCGAGCTACGCACGGTTGTTCTTCACGGTGACGATCACGGACCGCCTGCAATCGCAGTCGTCTGCGATAGCCTGGGCCAGATTGACCTTGGCTGGATCGAAACCGGTGATGCCCCGATCCGTTGGCGCGCCACTGTCTACAAGGCGCTTGGGCAGACGCTGGGCCGCGCTCTTCCGATCTTCGGATACGACGACCTCTTCGAAGAAGTCTCGATGTACTATTGGGAAGGCGAGACCGACGATGAAGCCGCCCGCCAGAGCATGATCGACATGTACGGCGCCGACGAAATCGAAAACAGCGAGATGACATTGCCGTCGACGATGAACGCGCGGCGCCCCGAATGGATGATCGCGGACAATGCCGCGCGGCCCTCACGTCTCCCGGCACGCTTGCGCCAGCTCCTCGCCGAACTTCACGACGCCCATGCAGCGCTCGGCAAATGCGATCCGAAACGCAGCGCCTGGCATTTCGACTTCGAGACGGTCTGCGAATATGTCCCCGGCATCGAGGAATGCGCAACCCTGCCGCCGCTGACCCTCGTACCCTTCGACCAGTTCGCGCGAGAACTCGACGATATCGGCCGCCATGGCATGGAAATGGGCTTCATGGACTTTTGCGGCCTGTGCCCTCTGCCGGACGCCAAGCGTATCGACGACTGGTTCGCCACTTTGCGCGCCGGCGCGCGCTTCCTCGACTGCGCCCAGGCCCTGCTCAAATACGACCCGACAAGAAGGTGAGACTTTCATGTCCGATTATTCGACCCATTTCGAAGCCGTTGACGGCCGTCTCGTCCTGGCCAACGCGATCCTGCTCTACCGCAGCGATACACGGGGATTGTCCCGTTCCTCTGGCGATGACAGCTTCGCCTTCGCCAGCATGCACCCGGTCACGCTCGACAGCGAGGATCGCCCCACTATCGAAGCGGGAACACCGCTGACCCGCGCGCATCTGCGCCAGTGGACCGAGGCACTCGGCCGCACCGCCATCCCCCATATCCTCCCCGAGAATGTGCTTGTCTCGAACCCTGACGTCCTCGTCTGGTGGGTGGCCGAGCAGGTACGTCCTGCCTATTTCGCCTTATCCTCCCCACCGGACGACCTGCGGGTACTTGGCGCACGGACCATCGTCCCCGTTCCCTATCCGGCACACCTCTTCGTCGCCACCCGGTCAGGCCTCGGAATCTTCGCCCTGCCGGCCAACCAAAGGCCCACGGCGGATACCAGGCTGCTGCATTCGCCGATCCTCAACGTCTTTGTCGAAGGACATTTGTGCTGGGGTAACATCGCGCGGCCCAAACAACTCTCTCCCGCCGCCATCCCCGAGTTCGAGCGCGCCGTGTTCGACAGCTGGTCCACCCATCCCAATCCCGGTCAGGAGTTTACGGTGAAGGGGAAGGGCGGTCTGATCGCGCTTTGGGACGATCTCGCCGCACGTCGGGCACGCCGGTTTCCGGTGAGCCGCCTCAAGCCGTTCATCGCCGGCGCCCGCCGAAGGACCGGACAAAAGCAGCGCGCCAACCCAGGCGATCCGTTCACCCTCGAGCGCCTGATCGCCGCAATCGCAAGGAAATGACCATGATCGCAGACGATCCGACGGCCGCGGCTATTCTCGCCGCCGTGCCTTGTTACCCCATTCCGCCATCCGGCAAGTCGCCCGCAATCGATGCTCTGCGATCCGCGCCTGCCGGTCATGGCATCGCGGTGGGATGCGACGCTGTCATGCTGATCCTGCGCCGGCCTTGGCTCGCGCTCGATGTTCCAATCACTTCCGCGATCGCCGGCTATCTTCCCTATGGCTCTGCAGGAGTGCCCCGTGCCGACCTCCTTTGCGGCCTGATTCCGCAAGAATTTCGAACCTCCATGCTCGATCACTTTCGCGCCGCACTCCCCAATGAGGCAGCGGTATTCGTGCTATGGAACGAGGTCACCCGGCAATTCTCGCTCAGTTACCCGACGATCGACGAAGCGACGCCCTCGCGCCTCGTCTACCGTACACCCGTCCTCCCGCCTGGCTGCTATATGGTCGCGGATGTTCACAGCCATGGGCGAGCGCGCGCCTTCTTCAGCGCCACCGATGATGCGGACGATGCCGATACGACCAAACTGGCGCTCGTGTTCGGCAGGATCGATGATCCCACCGGCCCCGAAATGGTCTCGCGCCTGTGCGCCGGCGGCATGTTCCTCCCCCTGCCACGCAGCCCATTCGCAGGAGAACGTCATGCACAATGACATGCCACAGCGCCATTTCCTCCCCGCCGCCTTCAGCCATCGACCAATCCGGATCCTCCTTGTCGGGTGCGGCGGCTCAGGCTCGCAGATGCTCATGGGATTGACGGCTCTCGATACCGCCCTACGCGCCATCTCCTCGCGCTCTCTCGATGTGACGACGGTCGATGACGACATCGTCACCCAGGCCAATCTTGGCCGTCAACCCTTCTACCCATGCGATGTCGGAACCTCGAAGGCGCGCACGCTAACCGAACGGATCAATCTCGCGCACGGCCTCGACTGGAAGGCCATCCATGGCCGCGCTCCTGACGCCGCTAGGCTTGATGCCACCGATCTCCTCATCACCTGTGTCGACACCGCGTCCGCGCGTCGCGCGATCGGCGCGGCGATGGAAGAGGAACGCAACAAGCCCGACTATTGGATGGACCTTGGAAACCGCGCAAATGACGGGCAGTTCATCATCGGCTGCCCAGCGCCTGAGCGAGGCGAGGAAGAAGCACGCCTGCCCACCGTTCTCGAAGCCTTTCCCGAACTCAGCCATGAAACACTGCCCGATAACGACGCGCCCTCCTGCTCGATCGCCGAGGCGCTGGAACGGCAATCGCTGTTCATCAACCGCGTCGTCGCGAGCCACGCACTCGCGCTTCTGTTCGACCTCTTTGGCCGCGGTTCCATCGGCCACGCTGGTGCGTTCATCAACCTTGGCTCGGGTCAGACCGTGCCAATCCCGCTCCCACGAATCTGCTGAAACTTGCAAAAATTGCCATATTTGCTATTTTGGGAGGATCATTTAGCCAAAGAGAGTCGCATGGCCGATCCCGCAATCGCCGCACCCCCGAAAAAGAAGGTTCCGCTGACCACCTTCCACAACCACACGGGACAATATCTCGATCTCGGGCGCCGGACACCTGTCACCATCACCAAGCATGGAAGACCTGACATCACGTTGGCCGAAGCTTCCTACTTCGAGCGGCTTGAACGAATTGCGGCCGGTCAAATTCTCTCGGTTCTGGATCTGGTTGCCGTCGACGCCGCCGACATGACCAGTGAGCATGCGGCCCTCTTCGAAGCGGCCCGTCCGACGAGAGAGGAAATCGCGTCAGATCGTTGGAACGATGACCCCGCTTCCTAAGGTCGGTGACATACTCCACTACGTCTACCTGTTCACCCACGAACAGCAAGCTGGTCGCGACGAGGGCGTCAAAACACGCCCTGTCATGGTAATCGCCACACAGGGACAGCGGGTGTTTACAGTCGCGATCACGACGAAGGCCGACAGGCAAGCCTCAACCCTGGCAATACCCGATCAGGTAGCGGACGCTGCGGGGATCGCCCGCGGCACCTCAGTCGTCGTCGACCAGTATAATCACTTCACCTGGATTGGTTACGATATCCGACCTGTGTCACCGGAACCTTCCTATGTTGCCGGTCGCATGCCTCCAGGCTTCACCAATGCAGTTATTTCCGCTCTCAAAGCCAACGCGACCGGAATCAATCGAGATTGAGTCCTCACATTACTCACGCTCAAGCATAAGCATTTGAGGTGATCAATGCCTCCAAATCAGCAAACCCAGACGGTTCTCAGGCCCTACGGGCCGCGTTAGGGAAGGGGGAGGGGCAATGGTGATCCAAAGGAGATCACCATCATGCTCACCACACGCAGCCAGCGCTGGCGCGACCGGCGCTGCCACTGGATACCAGACGCGACGGAAATCGATCCGAAACAGCTTGCCGTCGATGTCATAAGCACGAAGAACCAGGCGGCCCCATTCGTGCGGGCACATCACTACACCGCCTCGATGCCTGTCGCGCGCCTGTCGGCCGGCCTTTTCGCCAATGCGGGAGGCGGCCGCTCGGAACTGGTCGGCGTTTGCGTCTTCTCGCACCCGGTCAACAACGCCAGCGTTCCCAAGAGCGCGGGCCTTGCCGATCCGCGCACCGCCTGCGATCTCGGTCGTCTTGTCATAGACGATTCTCAGGGTGGCAATGCCGAGACCTTCCTGATCGCCCGCGCGTTTCGGCTCCTGCGCCGCGAGAAACCCGAAATCCTCTCCGTCATCTCCTATGCCGATCCGGTCCGCCGCGTTGATCCCGACGGGCGGGTGATACTCCCCGGACATTGCGGCCTCATTTATCGCGCCGCAAACAGCCAATATTCCGGCAGATCGAGCCCGCGCACCGACCTCATCCTGCCCGACGGGCAGCCGATCTCTTCACGCGCGCTGTCCAAGATCCGCAACGCCGAATGCGGACAACGCTATGCGATCGATGCGCTCCTCAGTGCCGGGGCACGCCCACCCCGCTTCGGCGAAGACCGCGCGGACTGGCTCGCCGATCTTGAGCGCACGGGCTTCCTGCGCCGACGACGCCATCCCGGATGTCATACCTATCTCTTCCCCCTCACAAAAGCGGCACGGATCGCGGCGCGCAAGGTTCCGAGCCTGCCCTATCCGGTACTCGATCGAAGCGCGACGCTGGGCGATGTAACCGCATTGCCGCTGCTCCACCATGCAGCGTGAGCCCTCGCGCGAGGACCAGTCGACATGACCGACGCCTTCGATCCCGCCGATGCGGCGTGCTGGATAGCGCATGGCCGTGCCCCGCATCATGCTCATGCCATAGCCAATGCCTGGCGCGCCTTTCCTGACCTGCCAAACGATACGCCGCTCGAAGCGCGCATGGCCCGCACCCGCGAGCGCACCGCGATGCTCAAGCCACTCCACGAACGAATAGTGCAAGAAGGCGAGCAACAACGCCAGGCGGCAAACTTCGCCCATGTCGAGCGGAAGGTTGCCGGGGGCAGCACCGACAGCCGGGATAGGGGCATTCTCCATGCCCGTGCCGTCTATGGCTATGACTGGGACGAAGCGGTAGCCTGGGCCGATGGCAATTACGCA
Organism: Croceicoccus bisphenolivorans; assembly: GCF_001634625.1. Taxonomy (GTDB): domain Bacteria; phylum Pseudomonadota; class Alphaproteobacteria; order Sphingomonadales; family Sphingomonadaceae; genus Croceicoccus; species Croceicoccus bisphenolivorans. The sequence goes on from NZ_LRSE01000017.1 coordinate 39,143, forward strand.
GCGAAGGCAGGATGGGAGGCCCGGCCACCATCCCTTACTCGCCAGGGCAAACCCGATCGCCGCCGCGGCGCCTACGACCAGGGATTTCTCGATGGGGGAGGGCGGCCCGATGACATTTTCGACGTCGCCCGCCGATCCCTTGCCGCAGTCACCCCCGAACCTGCCACAGCCACCAGCCCGCCCTCCTCACGGCCTCTGCCTAGCCAGTGGCCCGCGCCCACCGATCTGCCGACACCCGTCTCATGGCACCGGCGTTTACTGCTTCTCGGCGCGACTGAACACGCCGCGGGGACAATCGGCATCCTCGCCATGCTCCATGAGCGGATAGGCCATGACGAAACCACAGTTTGTCTGATCGACGCCCAGACCGGCCTTTACGCCCTTTCTGGCGCGACCGGGCTGCCACCCGGGGATGACGAAGCACTCCGGGCGCATCTTCGTCAGCGTGATTATGCCGACATACTCGCGGTTGCGGAAGAAGCTGAACTCGCACGACTCGATACCGACTCTCATATCTTGCCACTTGCGCGAACAATGGAGCGCACGCGCAACTCGCTGCTCCAACAACGGACGCAGTTTCGTCTCTGGCTTGCCCGCGGTCGGGCTCGAGGCGAGCAGTTTGCAGCCGGCCATATTCGCTGGAGCAAAATGGCAGCAGGGCTCTCCGGACGTCTCGGCGATTTCACTGTCCGCTACGCCGGCCCCGCGCATCCGCGGGGACACCGGATCATCGTCGAAGACGCCTATGGCGAGACCGCAACAGGTTACCGCACTGCGCGCGGCCATGATCTCAATCCCGAAATCGTTATCGGCAACAAGAGCCATCTGCGATCCGCGATGACCGAGCTGCTGCGCCAATATGCCGCGGCCCTGCGCCTGGGATGATCCGATGCGCGATCAGCTCCAATCCGACCGCCCCGCTTCGCGCTGACAGGAAAGGGAAGGGGGAGAGGGGCGGGTGCTTGCCATTGGAGCATCACAGGAGTCCCCCTATGAAAATCGAACTGCGACGTATCACCCACAGCGCCGCGCTATCCCAAGAAACCACTGCCTATCGCGCGGAAATCTGGATCGATGGCGAATTGGCCTTCCATGCCCATAACCAGGGGCACGGGTCCGCCGATTTCTTCGACAAGGTCGGTTGCTGGGATCTGGCTGAGGTCGATACGTGGCTGAAGGCCAACCGGGCGCCAACCGTTCTGGGCGACATAACCCTCGATCATGATCTCGAAGCCGAAGTGAGCGATCTGCTGACACGCGCACTCGAAGGCCGACGGCTGAAACGTCTGCTGCGCACCAATCTGGTCACCATCGAGAAGGACCAGATCTTCCAACATCCACTGCGCAAGCGCCCGATCGCTACCATCTCTAGCGCCGTGCTCGCCACCAATCCCAAGGCTGTCGTCGTCAATGGCGCCGGAGACGAGGTCTTCGAGCACGCCCTCGACCTGCTGATGACCCGTTAGTGACGCTCCAGGTCGGGCCGTGGGCCTGACCGCGATCTTTGCCATGCCCGCGCTGCGACGCCCTTAGCGTCACTCCCGTTCCCGCATGGACTGCTCGCCCCGACGTGCCCCGCACCCCCAGGGCAGGCCGAGCCCTCAACATCGCCTGAAAAGGAAGCTTCCATGCGAAACAGTGCATCCGCGCTGGCGCTCCAGCTGTGCCTGGACTTCGACCAGCCCATCAAGCCCTCGCCAGAACCGCCGAAGACATCCCCTATCGCCTCCGACCTGTTCGAGGTGAAGGCAAAGCCGCCGCACGTGCTGCCGGTCGATTTCTCGTTCGCTGGCGGAAGGACACTCGCCCCGTCGTGGAAGGGCCGCGCCCATGACAATATCGAGGCGATCCGCCTGCTGAACCTGATCGATCGCGAAAATCGAACTGCGACGCGTGCGGAACAGGAAGCGATCGCGAAGTTCATCGGCTTCGGCGCGTCCGAGCTTGCCAACAACATCTTCGCCCGCCGTGGCGATGAATACCGGCAGGGCTGGGAAGAACTCGGGCAAAGCCTTGTCGCTGAAACCACCGAAACCGAACTTCAGTCGCTCAAGCGTGCCACGCAATATGCGCACTATACGCCTGAATACATCATCCGGGCCATGTGGGAGGCCGCCCGCATCCTCGGCTTCACCGGCGGCCAGATCCTCGAACCCGGTTGCGGCAGCGGGTTGTTCATGGGGCTGCGGCCGGACTTCCTCTCCAGCGACACGCTCTTCGTCGGTATCGAGAACGACCCAGTCACCGCACGCGTTACCGGTGCCCTCTATCCCAGCCAGCTCATCCGTTGCATCGATTTCGACAAGGCATCGCTGCCCGGCGATTTCGATCTCGCGATCGGGAATCCGCCCTTCTCGAACGTAACGGTGCAGAACCGTTCGGCTCCCGGACGCCTGGGACTCTCGCTCCATGATTTCTTCATCGCCCGGTCCATCGAGCAGCTTCGCCCCGGCGGCATCGCCATGTTCGTCACGTCGCGATATTCACTCGACAAGAGCGATCCTAAAGCGCGGCAACATATTGATGCCATGGCCGATTTCCTCGGAGCGGTGCGCCTGCCGGGGAAAGCCATGCGCGACGAGGCGGGCACCGACGTCGTCGTCGACATCCTCCTCTTCCAGAAACATCAGCCCGATGCCTCCCGTCCCCGGCGCCACTGGCTCGACCTTGCCGACATAGAAGGCAGCGACGAGGGTAGTGGTCCGCTGCGGATCAACAGCTACTTCCTCGATCATCCCGATCATGTGCTCGGCACTCATGAATGGCGCAGCGGCCAATATGGCATGGAATATGGCTGCGCCGCCGCACCTGACGCCGACATTCCCGCCCTGCTGGCTGCTACGCTGACGGAAATCGCGTCCCGCGAGGCCGGTTCCTTCAGGCCAATCGAGCGGACGACTTCGCTCCGCGACAGAACGGACGTCTCGCTTGACCTCTCGATCGGCACTGCGGCCGACGAGGCCGATTTCAAGGAAGGCAGCTATCTCGTATCCGGCGGCGCACTGCACCAGATCGTCGATGGCATACCCACGACCGTCGCGGTCAAATCCGGCCGGGGCGAACCGGGTCTCTTCGCCAAACATGCCAACGTCATCCGCGCGCTCATCCCGATCCGAGACACCGTCCGGACCATTCTGCGCGCCCAGCTAAACGACGAACCCTACACCATCCTGCAGGAGCGGCTGCTCACGCACTACCGGGCCTTCGTCAAGAAGAACGGCCCGATCAACCGCACCGTCACCACGATCCGTACCGACCCGGACACGGGAGCCGAGAAGGAATATCAGCGGCGCCCCAATCTTCAGCCCTTCCTCGACGACCCCGATGTCTGGCTGGTCGCCTCGATCGAAACCTATGACGAGGCGAACGACGTCGGCACGCCGGGTCCGATCTTCACCGAGCGCGTCGTCAAGCCCCCCGTTACTCATGAAATCCACTCCGCGCAGGATGCCCTCGCGCTCTCCCTCCATGAACGCGGACGGGTCGATATAACCCTGATAGCCGAGTTGCTCGGCACCAGCGAGGCACAGGCGCTGAGCGACCTGGCTGAAGACGTCTATCTCGACCCCATCCGCAGCACGCCGCATTTCAACAACTGGGTTCCCGCAGACGAGGCGCTTTCCGGCCCGGTCCGCACCAAGCTCGCCCTAGCGCGAGAAAAGGCCGATCTCGATCCCCGTTTCCTCGCCACCGCCGCGGCGCTGGAGGACGTGCAGCCGGTCGATCTCAAGCCGAGCGAGATCACCGCGCGGCTGGGAGCTCCCTGGATACCGACCGATGTCATCGAGACCTTCATCGCCGAAACGATGGAGATCGAGACCCGCATCTTTCACACCGTGAACATCGCGAGCTGGACCGTCGACAAGTCTCCCTTCGAGGGACATGTTAGCTCGACCTCGACCTGGGGAACCCCGCGCCGCAGCGCCGCCGACCTCATCGAGGACGCGCTCAACTCCCACATTCCCAAAATTTACGACGTCATCCGTGAGGCCGACGGATCAGAGCGGCGCGAACTCAACACGATCGACACCGAGGCTGCCAAGGAGAAGCTGACGGCCATCAAATCGACCTTCGAGACATGGGTCTGGCAGGAAAGCGACCGCGCTGACCGCCTCGTTCGCATCTATAACGACGCCTACAACAATCTCGTGCCCCGCGCCTTCAACGGCAAGCACCTGAAGCTGCCGGGCGCATCGGACGCCATCCGGATGCGCGATCACCAGAAGCGTGTCGTCTGGCGGATCATCGCGGCCGGCTCCACCTACGTCGCGCACTCGGTCGGCGCCGGCAAGACGTTCAGCCTCTGCGCCGCCGTGATGGAGCAGCGCCGGCTCGGTCTCGCCAACAAGCCAATGGTCGCAGTGCCCAATCACTGCCTCGCCCAGATCGCCCGCGAGTTCCTGATGCTCTACCCGACCGCACGGATCCTCGTCGCCGACGACACCAACTTCGTGAAGGAAAAACGCCAGCGATTCCTCGCGCGCGCGGCCACCGGCAACTGGGATGCGATCATCATCACCCATGATGCCTTCAAGTTCATCCCGACTCCGGCGACGTTCGAGAAGGAGTTCATCGAAGACCAACTCGCGAGCTACGAAGCCCTCGTCGACAACATCGACAGTAATGACCGCGTCTCCCGCAAACGCGTCGAGCGCCTCAAGGAAGGGCTTCAGCGTCGCCTCGAGAACCTGCGTTCCCGCAAGGACGATCTCGTCCATATCGGCGAGATCGGCATCGATCAGATCATCGTCGATGAAGCCCAGCAGTTCCGCAAGCTCACTTTCGCGACGAACCTCGGCGACCTCAAGGGCGTCGATCCTGTCGGTTCACAGCGCGCGTGGGATCTCTATGTCAAATCCCGCTACCTTTCCGGTATCAATCCCGGACGCGAACTGATCCTCTCATCCGGCACGCCAATCACCAACACGCTCGGCGAAATGTACACGCTGCAGCGGTTCATGCAGCACGACGAGCTTTACTCGAAGGGTTTGCACGAGTTCGACGCCTGGGCCGCCAATTTCGGCGACACGCGCACCGAACTCGAACTGCAGCCCAGCGGTAGCTACAAGCCGGTCACCCGCTTCTGCGAATTCGTCAACGTCGCCGACCTGATGGCGATGTACCGCAGCGTCGCCGATGTCGTGCTGAAGGACGACCTGCGCCAATATGTGCAGCTCCCCACCATCCGGGGCGGCAAGCGGCAGATCGTTGTCGCCCAGTCCGCCGCGCCCTTCAAAGCCTATCAGCGGGTGCTCGCCAAGCGCATCAAAGCCATCGAAAGCCGTAGCGGTCGCCCGCAGAAGGGCGATGACATCATCCTGTCGGTCATCACCGACGGCAGGCACTCGGCGATCGACCTGCGCTTCGTCGATGCCGGGATCGGCAACGAAGAGGGCAACAAGCTCAATCTCCTGATCGAGAACGTCCACCGCATCTGGCGGGAGACCAGCGAGAACCGCTACACCGACCCGGAAACCGGCAAGCCCTATCAGCTGCCCGGCGCCGTACAGATGATCTTTTCGGATCTCGGAACCGAGGCCGCCATCGAGACGCGCGGCTTCTCCGCCTATGTCTGGATTCGTGACCGGCTGATCGCGATGGGCATCCCTGCCGATCAGATCGCCTTCATGCAGCATTACAAGAAGAACAGCGCCAAGCAGCGCCTGTTCAATGACCTCAACCAGGGGCGCAAGCGGATCGTCCTCGGTTCGACAGCGACAATGGGAACCGGCGTCAACGCACAGCAGCGCCTGAAAGCCCTGCATCATCTCGATGTGCCGTGGATTCCCTCCGATATCGAGCAGCGCGAAGGCCGGATCGAGCGCCAGGGCAACCAGAACGACGAAATCGAACTCTATGGCTATGCCACAAGCGGCTCGATGGACGCGACCAACTGGCAGATGCTCGAGCGCAAGGCCCGCTTTATCGCCATGGCCATGTCGGGCGACCGCTCCATTCGCCGGATCGAAGATGTCGGTTCGAACGTCAGCCAGTTCGCCCTCGCGAAAGCCCTTGCGTCCGGCGATGACCGTTTGATGAGAAAAGCCGGGCTGGATGCCGAAGTCGCCCGGCTGGAGCGGCTGCGCGATGCCCATGTCGACGACCAGTTCAATATCCGCAGAACCATCAGGCGCACGATCGACGCGATCGATGAGGGCAGGGCGCGGATCGTCAGGCTCGAACAGGATATAGCCCAGCGTATACCAGCGAGGGAGGATGAGGTCATATTGGCGTTGGAAGGCCAAATCATCTCCGACCGCAAGGCTGCCGGCGAGCGGATCATCCGGAAAGCCCTCGACCTGCGCAAGAGTGGCGCCGACACCCTTATCATCGGATCACTGAGCGGCATCGACCTCAAGGTCACCAGCCACCCCGCCCTGAGTGACGACGGCAGGCGCTACCTGCGCGTGATGATCGCACCGGTACATCACGGCCAGGACCGTGCGTTCGAGATCAGCGAGAAGACCCGGTGGAGCACAGCACTTGGCCGACTGGAATCCTCTCTCGCCAATCTCGATGCCGACCTGGCCGAAGCGAGAGGAAGTCTTGAAGCCAATGAGCGGCGCCTGCCCGCGTTCCAGGCACGCCTTGGTCAGGAATTCCCCGAAACCGCGTTGCTGGAGGAAAAACAGCGCGAACTGGCAGAACTCGAAGCCGAACTGGCCGCGACCAGGGGTGAGTTCGATTCCGACAATGACGATGAGGCACGGGCTGACCGGGGCGATGGCGAGGCTCTCGATTGCGTGGAGCCGGTGCTGGACATGGTCGTGGGTGAGTGAACCGCAGAGAATGGAGCAGACCGTTAGGGCAATACATGACCTGAGTTGGTAGATGCGTCGCCGAGATCATCCTTGTAAATCTTCCATGTGCCGGAAGATTTACAAGGATGACACCAGCCCCACGGGCTGTCACCATTCGAGCGTGAGCGCAAAGGCTGCGACAATTGCCAGAATTACCGGCGTTCCGGTCAGATAGAGCTTCTGCCAGCGCCACCATGTTCCCGGCACGAACAGCAGGACCGCGCGCACCGATCCAAGGCCGCGCCAAAACCGTTCGCGCCACAGCTGAACCGCGACCATTGTCCCCGAAAGAAAGAGCGTGAGCATGCAGACAAGCGTGGTCGCCGCATACAGCGCCGTCCAGTTCATGATCTCGGCTTGCGACATCTCGCCTTCACCTTTCGCATCTGGATCCCGAACCCCATGAGCCTACAGCACGCTGCCTGATTCTCCTAAATCACAGGGGTAGACAATCGGATCTCCACCAGATCACCGCCAGACCCCGGCCCACGCTCTCCGAGATCGCGGCCATATCGCGCACGCGCGAGCCTCATGGCCCAAAGCTGAGAGGGGTGGGGAAGGGGGGCGGCAAGGCGGATCGCGCAACGCAGTCCCGCCGTTTGCCCGCCCATCCCGGAGATAGATATGCACAAAAACCCGCAGGCCGGTTCCCGCACCGAGCGCATCGCCATCCTCAACGACCGCTGCCGGCAGGGCCTCGATCGCGGTTCGCGCACTGTTATCACCAGAAACTGCCTTGCCCGCCTGGCTGGTGAAGGTGGCCTCGTTGCCGAGCTGCTCGCGCAAGCGGCGATCATGGCGGCCGTGCGCGGTGCGAGCTTCGATCGCGACAGCCCTGAACGCGACATGGGTTCAATCACCGTCCGCGAGGTCAAAATCCTTTTCAAGATCGATTACTATGACGAGAATCTGGAATTCGGCTCCGAAGATCCAGCCGACGCGGCGAAAACCACCCGCGTCCTCACCATCATGCTGCCCGAGGATTACTGATTCTCGGCGGTCCGGAGCACCGTTCTCCGCAGAGTAGTGACCTCAGCGGTCGAACGACCGCAATCGCCACCATTGCCCCCAATCACTCACAGAAAGGAGCTTCCCGATGGGCTCCGCCGACCGCCACATCAAGGCGATCTGCAAGCTGTTCGACGCCTGCCAGTATCGTCACGATCGCTACACGCTGTTTTCGGATTTCATCGAAGCCGCAGCGATCAGCCTGTCCAACAGTGTCGATCTCACCCAGAGCCAAGCCCGCGAGACGCGCTACATGGAGATTATCGGGCGGTACGACCGCGACGTCATCGACACTTTCCCGCGCATCTTCGCAGAAGTCACCTTCGCGATGGAGGCCGAGACGTGCGACGTGCTGGGCCGCGTGTTCGGCGAGCTCGGTCTCGCCAATGCCGCCCGCGGCCAGTTCTTCACCCCCTACAGCATCTGCCGGATGATGGCGACCATGACCGCGGACTCGTGTCCTGAGGACAGAATCGCAAAGGAGGGATTTCTGACCCTTTGCGAGCCTGCCTGCGGGGCAGGCGCCATGGTGATCGCGACCTGCGAAACGCTGCGCGACGCCGGGATCAACTATCAGCGGCACCTCCATGTGACCGCGATCGATATCGATCCACGCGCGGTCCATATGGCCTACATCCAGTTCACGCTGCTCCATGTGCCGGCAATCGTCATCATCGGCGACTCACTCGCCGGCACAACACGCGAACTCTGGTACACGCCCGCCCATATTCTCGGCGGCTGGAATGCAAAGCTCGCCGCGCGCGCCAAGTGCCATGCCGCAGATGCTCCATCGGATGGTGAGGCACCGGCCTCACTCCAGAACCGACAACCATTCCTTCCACCGCCTGACGGTTCCGCCAGTCTGCATACCCCTATTCAGCTGTCGCTCTTCCCGAGCGCGGGCAAGCCGCCGCAGCGCTGAGACCACTCGCATCGGCCGCTGCCGTCCCACGCCGCTTGATCCGGTTCCCGGACCCGCAAATTCGAAGAGTGGAGGGAGAGAAGGCGGGGTGGACCCAAGCCAAACAAGGAGACACGCTATGTCCGCTCAGTCGATCTACACCCACGCCCCGCTCGGAGCGCTTGTTCGATACAGCAATGGCCAGCCGATGCCGCCCGAATGCCATCGCAAAAAGCTTGCCGCATGGAAGAGCAGCAACGGGTCGGGCCGTGTCGTTCGCAAGACACACGAAGCGGTACGCCCGACCTACACCCACCCGGCCGGTTTCACGCTCCACGAAGGCAATTTCGGGAGCGAAGGCGTTATCGTCCTGGTGGTTCACAAAAGCTTTTCCGTCACCAGCACGCTCACCTTCGAGATCGTCGAAGAACCTGCGCCGGGTTCGGTCCGTATTCTCACCAGCTTCCAGGGCGAAGACGAGCTGCGCCATCTCGCTCCGGACATGGCTACCGCCGAGGACTGGCTTTCCAGCCATCACTATACCGGCGCGCGGCTCGAAATCGTAGGCGAGCATGAAGCCAGCGCTGAGACCCTAGGCCAGGCAGCGTGAACAGGGCAGGGGGTCACAGACCTTCCGACGAAGCACGCATGTGGCTTCTCGTGCGGATTCACGACCTCCTCTCCGCCTATCTTCTCGACCACTGCCCGGAAGAGCAGAACTGGGAAGACTTCGACGTAGACATCGACGCCCTGCGCACCGATGTGGCGACCCTACGCGACCAGCATTTGACGCAGATCGCCAGCCAGAACGAAGCGCACCCCTCACACCCGGTCAATCGGGTGTGAGGGCACGCCGGCACGACCGTTCCCCTTTTTTGATGAGGAAACTGACCGTGACCATCACACACCATGTCCATGTCTATGCCATCGTTCGCATCAAGCTTGCCGTGACCGCGACCGATCATTTCGACGCGATGAAACACGCCGACAGCATCATGACGGAGTCCAGTTATCCCGTGCGCCTCGTCCCCGGCGGATCATAAGTTCTCGACGCCGAACCCGCCGATGAAATCAGCGGCTACCTGGTCGACGAGACCGGCGACCCGCAGTTCGAGAAATCCCGTTTCTACGGATGCGACCACAAACCTTGCGACCTCGCTCAACCCGGCGCGTCGCCGGCGCAAGGGGAGGGGGAGGGAGAAGGGCGGAGCGTCGGCTGATCGTGTGATGTCCACCGGTTTCGGCGCCCTTTCGCCCCAAGCCGTCTTCCGAAAGGACCGCCGATGACCCAGCCATTCTCCAGCACCGAACCCCGCTTATGGAGCCAGACCCACTGCGATGACCGCGGCAATTTCGCCTATAGCGGGGACCTCTATATCGCGGGCGAGCATCTTCCTGATCTCTGCCGCAGGATCGATCTCCATCTGACACGAACTATCGTGGGCGCACGGTTTTCCGTTACCGGCGAGCGCTTCTCCGGCGGGCGCAGCATCCGCGTTGAGCTTCTCGATGCGCCCGGGGATCTTTCCGACGAGGACGCGCGCCGCGCCTTCGAAACCCTCATCAGCGACCAGGCGGAACGTTTCAATGTCGCGAATGGCAATCTTCTGCAGGACTATATGATCTGCTCATTCTTCCTGCGCGTGAGCATCGGCACAACCTATTGGTCAGCGCTATCCGCCAGACGCGGCCATGCCAATCCTGTCGAGGCTCGCATCCCACTCGCGCGGTTCAAGCGCCAGCTCAGGCCGGGCCACAAACTGAAACTGATTGCCGCGCGTGCCGGCCACCGGGCCCTCGGGACTATCCGGACCGTCACAGCAGTCCGCTCGGGCGACCTCATTCTCGAAGACCGGTCCTATCTCTCCTTCCCCCGTGCATCCGCTTTCGCCTGCGACGGCAAGCTCATCCGCATCGCGAACGGACGTGACGAGGATCCCGATGATCACCTGCTCTACGAGTGGATTCAGGACGCCGCCTGACCGATCGCTTTCAATCCCGCGCGCCTGCGGCGCACAAAGCGAAGAGGGATGGTGCGATTTGATCATGCAGATCTTCGGCGCACCCCACAACTCCGCCCTCTGATCCGCACGATCACATCACCGACAACCGCAACCACAGCCCGCGCTTTCGCGGGCTTTTTTGCATTTGGGAGGACCATATGCCTCGCCGACTTCATCAGCTGGCAGATCCGAATGCCGACGACAATCAATTCAGCAAGCTCCTGGTATTGCTCCGCGCCCTTCAGATCACCGAAGTGTCTTTCTCGCTTAACGGCGGCGGCGACCAGGGCGAAACCGACCTCGATCACGTGCGCTACCACGACGGCACCGAGAATATGTCTATCCCGGAAGTTCCGGTCGGGATCGACGCGGTCGGACGCCCTGCCATGCTCTGCTATGCCCTCAGCGAATTCGCGGCCGATCTTCCTGAAGGCGATTGGTGCAACAATGAGGGCGGCTATGGCACCGTCACCATCCAGCCCTTCGCTGACTGCCCCTGCGACTGCGACATGACCTATCGCCAGGATGGGGACTGGGAAGACGACGACGAACTTGATGACGACCTGGAGGCATTCGTCCTCGACCCCGAGACCGCGCCTGCCGGCCCGCCCGCCATCATCATCGGGGAGGCACAGGCATGAGGCACAACAACCCATCCTTCGAACGCTGTCTCGCGCGCGCCGCAACCACCCTGCATCGCATCGTCCCTCAAACCACACGGCTGCGATCGGACCCACTCGACCTTGCGGCGACCCTGATCGCGCTATCCCGCTGCGAAATCCGCTTCACGCGGCGTGAAGGCGCGCTCGCACCCATGATTACAATCCATCCTGATCCAGCCCACTCTCCCAAAGCGATGATGCTTATCGACCAGTTCAGCACCGCCATCCTCCAGACAATCCATAGTCCCAATACCCACTTCTCCATCAGCCTCGAACAGACCGTCAACGACAGCGGATATCTCGATCTCGTCACCGATCTCGTTCTGTCCGGCGCCGACCACCGCCGGATCACGGACATGACGCAGACGATCGGAACCGCGATCCTGCAACTGCGCGAGCGCTTGGTCGAACTTATGCAGGCCCATCTGCGCGCCATCTTGTTTCGTGACCTTGGTTATCGCTCCGGCAACAAGATCCTTTCGCTCGGTCGCATCATCCACTGGGCGCTCGCAACCGATCTCGAAGGTGACCCGGGTCGCAAGACCGTGATACGCAACCGCGGCCAGGCGCTAAGCCTCTACGGCGCCGTCGCCACCATCCTGCTCAAGCCGGAGGTCACGGCCGCGATCGATGCCGCGCAGCCCCTCAAGCCGGTGCTAGCCGCCGCGGTCGGCATCAGCGAAGCGCAATTGCGCCGCCTGCGCCGTGCAACGCCCAAAGACGCTGCATACAACGCCCTCTATGACCATATGCCCGCCGTGCGCGCTCTGGTCCGCCACGACATCCCCCTCGAACAATGGCCGGACAGCAGTGAATGGGGCCGCCGTGTCTGGGAGCAAAGTAACTGCGATCCTCTTTTCCGGCCTGACTACCTCGATAGCTCGGTCGAAACCCGCGATACGCTCCAGGCGCTGCGCGAGGATCTCCTCTACCCACTCGCGGGCGCACGTCTCGAAGCATTGGGCCTATCTCGGCGAATCCACGCGCTCGACAATTTCGTGGCGACCCTGGGCGTTCCACTGAAACTCTGCGACACCGCTGCCCATCGCAAACTCCTGCAAAGCTTGCATCGTGGGATCATCGGACCCCGCAGGCCGCGCTCGTTCCAGAAGGCCATCGCGAAATGGCACCGCCGCGCAGCCAGCGCCGCCGCGCTGCGCCATGAGAACAATGCCGATCGGCCCGGTTGGCCGGCGCTCTGCCCGACCTGGCAGTCCCCCTGCGGGCCGCATAGCTTCATACCGCTCACCAGCGCGCAAGCCCTTGTCGATGAGGGCAATGCGCTCAACCACTGCGTTGGTGGATATTATTCCCAATGCCGGCGGGGCGACACCCAGATCCTGTCGCTGCGGTCCGGCTCCAACCATGTGGCGACCCTCGAACTGCTGATTACCGACTTGCCGGGCAATTCCCTCAATATCAACGTCGGCCAGTTCAAGGCCCGTGGAAATGTCAGGCCCAACCCCGAAGCCTTCGCAGTGCTACGCGACTTCCTCGCCGACCTGCGCGACGGGCTTCACCCGGTGGCGATCAAGGAACTTGCCGCGCATCGCGATGCCGTAGCCGATGCCGATGACTACTATTATCGGCGTAGCAGGCTCACCCTCGACCATGCCCGCCGCGCCTGGCCACTCTACCGCGTTCTGCTCCCGCGTGGCGCGCCGGAGACCTACGACGAATGGTGCGAGCATTCCGGACTCACCGCCGCGCTCGATGATATTCTCAGCGCGCTCGCTCGATCGCTCTGCACCTCCGATCAAAGAGAACTCGGCTCTGTTGCAAAAATCGTGAAGCTTGAGCATGCTTGGCGGAGATTGGACGGACGGAACGATGACGGATTTCAAGTGGCGCCATTTCCAGGGTGATGTGATCCTGTGGGCGGTGCGCTGGTATTGTCGCTATCCGATCAGCTATCGCGACCTTGAGGAAATGCTGGCGGAACGCGGCATTTCGGTCGACCATACGACGATCTATCGCTGGGTCCAGTGCTACGCCCCGGAGATGGAGAAGCGGCTGCGCTGGTTCTGGCGGCGTGGCTTTGATCCGAGCTGGCGCCTGGATGAAACCTACGTCAAGGTGCGGGGCAAGTGGACCTACCTGTACCGGGCAGTCGACAAGCGGGGCGACACGATCGATTTCTACCTGTCGCCGACCCGCAGCGCCAAGGCAGCGAAGCGGTTCCTGGGCAAGGCCCTGCGAGGCCTGAAGCACTGGGAAAAGCCTGCCACGCTCAATACCGACAAAGCGCCGAGCTATGGTGCAGCGATCACCGAATTGAAGCGCGAAGGAAAGCTGGACCGGGAGACGGCCCACCGGCAGGTGAAGTATCTCAATAACGTGATCGAGGCCGATCACGGAAAGCTCAAGATACTGATCAAGCCGGTGCGCGGTTTCAAATCGATCCCCACGGCCTATGCCACGATCAAGGGATTCGAAGTCATGCGAGCCCTGCGCAAAGGACAGGCTCGCCCCTGGTGCCTGCAGCCCGGCATCAGGGGCGAGGTGCGCCTTGTGGAGAGAGCTTTTGGCATTGGGCCCTCGGCGCTGACGGAGGCCATGGGCATGCTCAACCACCATTTCGCAGCAGCCGCCTGATCGGCGCAGAGCGACAGCCTACCTCTGACTGCCGCCAATCTTTGCAACAGAGCCCCGAAGCGGTCGAAATTGCCCTCTTCCTCATAGCGAGCGAGCGGGATGGTGCGGGCGGCGTTGATCCGAAGAATTGTTGCCAGCGGAATGTCGGTCATGTGCTGTTTTCCCTGCCTAGAATGGAGCCGAAGGCGATGACGGGTCATCGACTTCTGCCCAGCGGCGAGCAGGGCCGGGGAATGCCGCAAATCAGGGCCGATCAGGGGGGAGGGGGATCACCCGTCCTGCACGGAGCGTAGCGAAGGAAGGGCGGGGAAACCCGCCTGATCGCCAAGCGAGGCCGCATAGCGGCCGAGACGGTCCAGCCCTTGCGGCAGGGGGCAGGAACAGGCCCCGAAGTCGAACAGCGGGCACGGCGGCATTGCCGCCTCAATCTAGGGAAAAGCGCCCGCCAGGTCATAGCGTAGCGGCGACCTAGCGGGCGCTGCGGCATGTCGCCGGCGACATGCCCAACGGATAGCGCCGGAAGCATCCGAGTAATCGGATCCTCCGTCAGTTTAATTGCCCGAGCGGTTGCGCGACACGTCCGCATAAGGTTTGCGGCGGCACTGGCTGCACCGAAGCCGCGCGATGAGTTCGTATATGCGGGTATCGAAAGAAATGCGGCGTGAGCGGGCGAAGTCGCCCAGCGGGGCGACGACGCGGCGACCGCAAGCGCACTGGATGCGCAGATAGCAGCCTTGCCGATACCAGATAGGATCAATGGGCTTGGGGCGGTTGTAGTTCGCGGCCATTGGGCGCTTATGCGCCAAACGGAACAGGAGGGGAACGCGCCGCGCGCACGCCGGTTATTGGATTGGCAAGGGAAAAGGGCTATATAGGCAATGCTTCGTGTGCTGATTCATTTCACGCACCTACCTGAACCCGCCGTGCTGTCACACGGCGGGTTCAAACTTTTAGGGCGGGCGGCCCTGTCAGACCACCCGCCCCGCTGGATCAGCCCTTATCGGACTTCCCCAGCTTCACAATTGCAATCACGAGCGCGACGGCTGCGATCGTCAATTGAGCTGCTTCATATGCTGTCAAATCACATCACCTCCTTTGAGCGAGAGGATTTGCGAAAGGCCGCTGTCACAGTCCTTCGCCCTCGCTCGATGAAGGCTATACAACGGATTGACGACAATGCGCGCGAAACGCTCTTCACATTTTCGTGAAGCCATTGGATGATCGCCGGCGACCGTTGATGAAAAGGGGAAGCTATGGGCCTCGTATCGCAGGTTAGCGCCGATGACCGGGAAAGCGCATGGCGAATAGTCCGTCATCGCGAAATCATGGAACGACTGATTCCGCTTTGGGCCGTGCTCGGCGTTGCGCTGGTGTTGATGGGCGTGGACCTGGGCGGGCGTCTGCTGTGGACGCTGCCGATGATCGGATATGTCTTTGGGGTGATGGCGGTCGATCACGGCCCTGATTACCGCGCCGCGAATTATTGGGTGCCGGTCCTGGGAAGCCAAGCGGCGGCGCTGCTGCCTCTCATCACCAAATTCTAGATCTCTCTGGAGCGGTGGCAGCTGCCACCGCTCCACGCGCGTCAAGCTCTGCCCTCGAAGCGGGCGATCAGCTGCTCCGCTACGGAAGCAATTTCGGCGGGGTCGGCGGTTTGAGTGCAATCGCCGCCTACAACAGCGCCGAGCGTGCCGCCGTCCAGTTGGACAACGTGGACACGCCACACGTCGCGCCGGAGTTCGTATTGATCGGGAAGCGGCCTCTGCATGATTTCATGAAACACTAGGTCAACCCATTGGCGCGCGTCCGGATCGGAAGACGCATCGGCGTAGTCGGCGCGGCTCGCCATGACGCTGTATCGGTCGCCTAGCATGAATTGGCGTTCGCGCGCGCGCCGGTCCTGCTCGATCCGCGTTACGCGATCTTTTTCCGCCCGCTTCATCGCCTGTTTCATCCGAACATCGTCGGCGCTGCGCGTCAGCGCCGCCATGATGTTGGGGACGCGCGCGGGCATATAATGCCCCGCGCGCTCGGCCGCCTCGATCACAAATTGCAAATCGCTGATCTCGGTAGGCGAGAGGGTGACGCGAACGGCGCTCGCCGTGTTGCTGATTTTCATGGCTGCGGCTCCGGCTCTTCTTTCGCCTTGTAGGCGGCAAGGCCGATCCATGATCCGTTGTCGCCGCGAAACTGGCGCACAACATCGCCGCCGTCCCAATGGCCGGTGAAGATGCCGCGCCGGTTGATGCCGCCGACGGGGCGCGTGCGCGCCGCCAGAAGGCGGGCGCGGCGCGTGTCTCGATCTAGGTGGCGCATGGGTTGCATGGTCAATCCTTCCTATTCGCTGGCGGTGTCGAGGTTTGTGCCGATCTCGTCGGCGTCGAAGTCTTCAAGGGCTGAAATCGCGCTTTCCAGTTCGGAAACTGCGGCGTCCATCGCCTGCGCACGTTCGCTGTCCTCAAGGCTGGGTGGTAGATTCTCGCGGGCGGCCTGTTCGTCATCCTTGACGGTTTCAAGCATGTCGCGCGCCTCATCCAACAGGGCTTTGCCCTTGTCGATCAGCACGCGGGCGGCGGCGATCTGCTTGCGGCGTTCGCGGTTCATGCCTCTGCCCTCACGTCGCCGCTGTCGATCTGGAATCCTGCGCGGGCCAGCTCGTCACAAAGGGCGTGCTGCCTCTCTTCGCGGGTGCCGCTGGTGGCGATATAGCTGCATCGCCCCCAATGGAACGCGAAGCCTGCACGTTTCAGGCATCCGCGAAACCGCTGGTGGGTGCGGTCGCTCCAATCCAGTGTGCCCGCATAGTTGCGGAAAGCGGCGACGGCGCAGACGGAACCATAATTCTCATCACGCCAGCTAAGCTCGATAACCGGGGGCGATTTGGTCATGATGGCCTCCCTCAATATTCACTGGTTAGGAGAATGGTGAGCACGCGGGTTGTGGCATCGGGATTCCACGGTTCGGCGCTGCCAAATTCAAGATCGCGGTCGTAATAGTCGAACTTCCACATGACCGAGAGGGCTGGGCGCGTGCTGTCGTCAGTCCAGCGGGTATGCCATTGGCCGATCACATCACGATAAAGGAAACCGGCGTCATGCTCGCCGTGCGGGTCGTTGTCGGGTGTGAAATCCTCAAAGCCCTCGATCATCTTGAGAATGTCGGACTGCGTGTTCTCGTCCAGCGCCGCGATGCCTTGCGTAATCACGGTGCGACAAGTCACACCCATCGTTCGCCGCGCAATGTCGTTCAGCGCCGCGATGGTGGCGATCTGGTCAGTTGTCGCTTCCATTTTCCTCACTCCTTTAGGCGAAGCCGCTGCCTGCGGCCTGCGGCTCTGACCCGCTGGCGAAGCGCGGGATGGGGAGGGGGAAGCAAAATCGATGGGAGTGGTGCGGGCGGCGCGTCTAGGGAGGCCCCGGCGCGCGTGAGCGCGCCGGAACTGGCCGAACTTGTCGAGCAACCCGGTCCTGTCGATTATGCTTCGGGAACGAAAGGGCGGGTGCCCTTGGTGTTCCCCCCGGTGGCAACTGCCACCACTGACGGGGCGCGGCCCTGGGCCGCTCGATCCTATGTGGCAGCTGACAGACTACTAGGCGCGCGGCCCTGGCCGCTCATTTTCAGCGCTCGCGGTCCTTTGATTTCTCGGCCGCCTGTGTCGGTGATTTGCCTTCGCGCAATGTTGCGGCGACATGCGCCTTTGCGCTTTCGACGATCTGCGCCAGCTGTTCCTTCGATGCGCCGCGCTCGGTAGCTGTCGCGACGCGCTTATCAATGGCGAGCTGGAATTGCGCGAACCTGGCATCGGCCCGGTTCTGCTCAGGCGAGTTTTTCTCGAATTGCGCGGCAAGGCGTAGATCAACCTGACTGACGCCGGGAGGCATGACTTGCAGACGTAGCGCGCGATCGGCGGCCTGAATGTCGCGGTCGGTCATTTTCGAAAGGAAATCTGCGGCGCCCGCGCTGATGGCGCGGACTCTTTGCAGCGGGTCCATGCCCTCGGACCAATTGACCTCGATCTGATGATAGCGGCGTTGCTCAATCAGCTGAAGGTGGTGCATCGGCCCTTTGGGATCGCGGAAAAAGGCAAGCTCCTGCGCTGAACGTGCGGCCAGCTGGCGCATGTCAGCGGACGTTTCCGCGATCCGGTTAAGCTGCTCATGCTGCCGCGACGCAACGGTTTGCGCAGTAGGTAGGTAACGGCTAATTTGATCCTTGGCCTGCTCGATACTCATTGCGCGCCGTTCGCCAACTGGCATGAGAGATTCCATCGAGGGCGGAAACGCGATGCCCGCTGGCCCACGCGCTGGCTCGACGCGGTTCTGTTCGAGCGGCATTGCATCGCGGATGACTTTGGCGAGGGAGGCGTGATTTCCGGTATGGAAGCTATCGCGGCTCGCCTCCATCCAGTCCTTCGGCCCCATTGCCTGGATCGAGACGAATTTTTCGGCCGCAAGGGAATGTAGCTGCAAGTGCAGCCGCATGGTGCGACCATTGCCCTCACGGAACGGATGAACGGCATTTAATTCGGAAATATGTCGCCCCATGGTATCGGCAAAGCGATCACGATCCATCGACTTGAGGGTTTGGAGGTCGGGCAGCTGCTTAAATTCGTGCTCCATGCTGCGGGCAATGAAGTGCGCTCGGGCAAAAGTGCTGCCGGGTTTGCTTATGTCCACGGTCCGAAAGCGCCCCGCCCAATCATATACATCCTGAAACAGATGATTGTGCAGTTCGCGATACTCGCGCGCATTCGTCGCCGGCATGGCGCGCTGCACAATCAGCTCGCCATGCCGGACAACCGAGAAGAAAGCTTCTCGCTCCTTGAGAATATTATCGTCGCGGATTCCCAGCTTGTTCCGAAGAACGTCGCTGTTACGCCAGGTGTAAGGGTCGCTCACCAATCATGCAGCAAGTTTCTGGCGGGACAGAACATCACGGTTGTAGTCCTGCGCCAGACCAATCGCCACATCGACGGGAATTTGGGTTTCGACCAACAGCAAACAAAAAGAGTGGTCATCCGAAACCAATTCAAGTCCTTCAATCTTGCAATTTGCGATTGCTTCGCAATAAGCTGCCATCACGTCAGGAATGTCTTCCTGCCGACGCGGCTCATACCCCATCGCCTTGATGCGATTCCTGTAGGTGTCGATGATATTTTCCATTTTGCACCTAAAAACGACCTGCTCCCGCCCATAGTTAACATGTCGGGATTTGTATATAAACCACATTGAGTAGCCCCCCATATTTCACTTTCCTGAAATGAGACGCCGCGCAAGCGCGGCGTCTCGTGCATTTTGCGGGGCGGGGCATTCAATCCGCTTGGTCGGTCATCATCGCCAACAGGTAGTCGGCGGCGTTCTGCGCCTCGCGGGCTGCCTCAAAAATGGCGCGCTTGTCGTTGCGGAGCGCGGTCAACCAGTGCTCGATATACGCGGCATGGTCTTCGCGTTCCTCGACCTTGAAACCGACAATCGCGCCGATGAAGGATGCGCCCAGCTCGGCCACGAGTTCGTCCCTCGCATAGTCGGCGCGGCTCGTTGAAATCAGGGTTTTTCGGTTGAGGCGGCTTTCATGCCCTGCATGATGCACGGCCTCATGCGCAAGCGTGGCATAGTAGTCGTCGGCGGAATGGAACGCTTCAAAAGCGGGCATTTGGATATAGTCGTCGCGGGTGTGGTAATAGGCTTGCGATCCGCCGATGCGAACGGTTGCGTCGATGCGAGAGAACATCACTTCAAGCTCAACGTCGCGGGTTTCGGGATTGGTGATGATCGGGGCGGGCGCGGGATATTTGCCGTCCAGTCCTTCGACCTGATCGGCATTGAAAACCGTGTATCGTTTCAAGAACGGAATGGCGCGCTCGTTGTCCGTCTCGGAGTCTTTCACGACAAGCTTGTTGGCATAGACAATGGTGGTTCCCTTGCTGCCCTTCCTGACATTGCCGCCCAGCTCCAAGTCGGGTAGGCGGGACGCATCGCTGCGTCCC
>NZ_LRSE01000018.1 GCF_001634625.1 Croceicoccus bisphenolivorans
GCGCAAGGTGGGACCGCGACAGCGCTTACGGTCAATCCTAATCCCACCGATGTTAAGTTCATCGGCGCGCTCGATCCGCGCCTCGATACCGGCCTTGCTCCCGGCTTCGTACCCGGTATCGGTCCGGTGCCCAATGCGTGTTTCGGTGCCGGGGTTCCCGATAATCCCGACGGCACCTCGCTGCTGGTATGTCCTCCCTACGAGAAGCCGTTCTACGAAAACTATCAGTGGAGTGTGAACGCGCAGCTCGACGTCGACCTTGGCTTCGCAACACTTACCGTGTTGCCTGCCTATCGCTTCGAAGACCTGGATTACCTTGAATACGGGCCGGGCTATGCTGATAAGCAGCACCCCAAGTCAAAGCAGAAGTCGATCGAGGCACGGCTGTCCGATCGCTCGGCCAACCTGAAGTGGGTGTTGGGGGCATATTACTTCAAGGTCGATCAGACCCTGCCCACCCAAATTCGCAATGAGACGAATTTTCAGAATGGGGTCGTCGACCTTGCCGCTGAGGTCGAATCCTATGCGTTCTTTGGTGAGACCACGTATAGCCTGACCGATAACCTGCGGATCATTGGCGGCTTGCGCTATACCCATGAGCAGTCCGGAACTTCCGGCGATCTGAATTCGGTGATCGGCCCGCCGGGCGTGATCAACCCGATCACGATGCTGGAGAACGTCCAGACGGAAGCCTACAATCCTTTCCATCCGATATTGAACCCGACTGGCGAGCTATTGGACTATCCGATCGCGAACGAGACCAGCAGCAGCGCCGTCACCTGGAAGGCGGGGTTGGAATTCGATGTCACGCGGTCATCTCTTCTGTTCGGCACGGTCAGCCGCGGCTTCAAGGGTGGTGGCACTTACGTCGATCGTCCCGGCGTGGACTCATCGTTCAAACCGGAGTTTCTGACCGCACTCGAAATCGGATCGCGTAACCGCTTTCTTGACAACCGGCTGCAGATCAACGTCGAAGCATTCTACTGGAAGCTGAGCGATCAGCAGATACCCTATGTCGGGTTCAATGACTTCGGCAACGTTACGTTCAAGACTGCCAATGCCGGCAAAGCCAACATGTATGGTGCCGATCTCGACATGGTGTTCAGGCTGACGTCGAACGATACGCTTCGTGGCAGTGTCGAATATCTTCATTCGGAGTATGATACCTTTGTCCGGGCGGTGCCGTCCTTCTCCGTGCTGCCGGGCACGGGTTGCGTCGCGACGGATAATGGCGAAATCCTGGGGACACCATCCTCGCTGCTTGATTGCTCTGGCCAGCAGCTGCTGCGCGCTCCCAAATGGTCGGGCAGTGCCGGTTACGAACATCGTTTCGATCTTGCGTCCGGCGCTTTCGTGGCAGCCAATTTTGATATGACGTTTGCCAGCAAGCGCTACGTTTCGCCTTCGTATACGGCCAATGTCCTGCAGCCTGCGAACACTGTGCTGAATGCGGCGCTCACTTATGAAAGTGCAAACGGCGCGATCGTGGTTTCCGGCTGGATTCGCAATATCGCCAACGAACGTATCCTTGCGGGCGGAGAGCAATTTGTGCCCGGCTATGCGCGCCTGAACGTACAACCGCCGCGCACTTACGGTGGCAGCGTCCGCTTCAACTTCTGAATGGGGGTTTTCGGAAGAGGAAGGCCGTTGCGGATTACCGCAGCGGTCCTTTTTCGCTGAAAGTCGTCAAATTGGCCGAAACGGGAATGTTGGGATCAGCGCAACATGGCCCGTGCTACATGGCACGGAACAGCCAGAAGACAGATTTGACGAGCCATTCTGTTTACTGGCATGGGACTTTTCGGTGATGGTCCCCATAATCGTACTGCGCTCATACCGGGCAAGGCGTTGTAAATACACTCTGATGCGGGATCTGGAGATTGAAATTGGCCAGTGAGTCGATATTGGATCAGGGCGACGACGTAGAAATTGTGAACGTTCGTCGAAGGCAGGCGCGGTCGCTTGCGACCCGGCGCAAGATTTTGGATGCGGCGCTGGAAGAATTCAGCGCATCCGGGTTCGACGGTTCTACCACGCGATCGATCGCGACACGCGCGGGAGTGCGCCATGGGCTGGTGATCTACCATTTCGAGACCAAACAGGGGGTCTGGGATGCGGTGATGGAGCAGGCGTTCTCCGATTGGCACGACGATGTTTCTTCCAGGACGAAAGAACTGCGCCACTGCGATCCTGTCACCACCCTGCGCGAGATCTACCGCCACTTTACCCTGATGACGGCGGCCAAGCCCGCGCTGTTATGGCTGTCTCTTCATGAAAGTGGGATGGAATCCGATCGTTTTGCCGAGCTGCATGAAAAATACGGGGCAGAAGACGTTGCCGACACCATGCACCTTATCCGCGAAGCCCAACGCCAGGGGCGTTATGTTAAGGGTGATCCGGCCCACCTTCACTTCCTGTATATGGGCGCCTCGACCAGGATTTTCCTGGAGCAGAAGCAAGTTGAGAAATTCACCGGACAGTCAGTGTTTGATGCGGAATTTCTCGAACGTCATATCGAAATGTGCGCAAGTCTGTTCTTCCGGGACCCACCGGCTGAATAGTCGCAAGTGTGCAATCGACAGCTGCCGATAAAGGTGGATTACAGGACGAGTTGGCGGCCTTATCCCGATCCAGGTTTTGTCAGGCGTTACGACCTAGCGGGGTAACGAATGTTCCGATCGCATGATCTGATTGAGGCTTGGGTTTAGCCCGGCCAATACCACTTTAATGGACGTATGGTGTACATTTGAGTGCGGCGGCGCTCACCATCAGTACGTCTTAACAAAGACAGATACATATCGAACGATATATTTATGCTTGATATGAAATATATCGTACGTTAGTTCTTGTGGCGATCGAGCATGACTCGATGCGTTGCGGGGGCAGTGGAAATGGAAGTGTGCAATGTGGGTTCCGGTTCTTCGGCCACCGCGATTCCTCCGCTCGGGCTTGAAGCTTCGCTCTTCCAGTTCCGGTTTACCATCGAGAATTTGCAGGCGACCGAGCGCGCATTCGGCAGGCAAGCGGCCGTTGCTGCAATTCGCAGTACGATAGAGCGCCTGCGTTCTGTTTTCGGAAACGATGCGCAAGTGCATCGATCGCAAACCGACGAGCTTTTGGTTATTACCGATGGCGCGTTTCCGGCCGCCCCGGCGCCAGGACGCCGGTTGGAATTTGCCCAAGCGGTGGCGTCGACCGTTCTCCGGATGCCTATCGAATGCGGGAAGCTGCTTCTGAGGCCGCAGGTCGCGGGCAGAGTGCTGGCTGACGAACCTTCCGAAATCTTGCCGCATGTACACGATTGTGTTGGGCAGGATAGACACGGCAACACGGCAATCATGTGGGAGCCGGTGCGGAGCGCCAGCGTCGATGGTGCATGCCTGTTTTATGATTACGTCCTTGCCGAACCGGGCGGCGTTTCCGGTGAAGCAGCAGTTCATGCGGTGGGCGACATCGTCAGCGAACTTGCCGATAGTGAAGACGTGGCCCTTTGTCTGCGGCTGTCGGACGATGCTTTCCGGGAAAATCGCTGGTCATCGGAGATCGTACCGATGGTCGAGGACTATTCGCTGGCCAGCCGCATCATTTTTGACATCGGAGATGCGCCGGAAGTTGCGAACAAGCCGGCCCTTCGCTTGCTTCGCGGACTGGGGTGTCGGGTTGCTCTAAGCGGTTTCGGCGTGGGGCGGTCCAGCTTCGGTGACCTGCTCGCCACCCGTCCAGATATCGTCAAGGTCGACGGCACCTTGCTTCGCATCGCTCGCGACAGCGCGAGAAACGAGAATTCCGTCAGGCGGCTCTTTGAACTGGCCGGCGCGCTGGCGCCCGAAGTGGTGGCTACAGGTGTGGACACGTTTGCCCAGAGTCGGATGGCTGTGGAGATGGGCGTTGAGTGGCAACAGGGTCAGTTCATGGGGCGCCCGTCGGCCATCAGGCCATGGGTGCTGTAATGGGCGAACTCGTCAGCTTCGCAGACGCAGCGAATGCCTTGGTGGCAAAGCGCGCCTCTACCCACGACGCCTGTGCGAATGGCCACGCGCATCTTCAGATCAGAGGTAATCCGATATGCTCGCTCTCGCGATCACTTTCGTCGCTGGCGCGGTTTTTGGTGTCGCTGGAATCGGATTGTTGGCAGTCCTTGATTCTTCGGTTCCGCACTGCACATGCGATGACCCAAACTGTGGGGGGGGCTGCCTTAGGCAATAGCCTGTCCGCCTTTTCGCCTGCTGTCGGTCGTGACGCTGCGCTCACGGGTCGCGCAAAGATCGACCGCGCGCGGTGTCTGGAGGTCTGCAATGCGCTGGGGCCACTTCCGCAACGCGACTTTCCCATGCTTGCCGATGTCGGTTCTTCTCATCGATCGCAGCTGAATTCCCTGGCGCCACTCCTGGTAATGACCGGTTTTTCAGGCGCGGCAATGACTCTCATCTGGGCGTGCTGGCCCTGACTTCAACTCGCCGCCAAGCGCGTTGCTTGTCCTTTCGGCGGTATCAATTCTGATACTTGATGGAAAAAATGAAAAAGAATCTGGAATTGTCCTGTGCCACCGGAGCGATCGCTCTTGCCATGCTGTCAGTCGCTCCTGCGATGGCTGCGCCGGGCGATCCGATCGTCGAGATCGAGATGGAGATTGATCAGGACGTGTCGGCCTGGACCGTCGACAGGGCAGATGTTGCCACGTTCACCAACGAAAGCTGGGAGGGGCGCGATGGCACCGTTCACATTACGATTTCGCCACCCGCCAACCCTTCGTCCTTCTCCAACTGGCAAGGGTACAGCCAGACACTCGACACACCTGCCGGTTCAGCCAGCATCAAGGGCGATCTTTGGATAGGTTCCGAATGGGCCGAAGGGACCGACACCGACTACGTTCGAACCGGAATATGGGGGTCGGTTCAGCCCGAGGGGACCGAAAGCTATGTCGATGCTCAGGCTATTTTCCCCATCATCAGCTTCACCAACGAAGACGGCGAAGCACGCCTGCAGGTTTGGGATACGACCGCGAATCCTTCCGGTGGGTGGGTGAATCTCGACGCATCGGAAAGTGCCCTCAGTCTGGATGAGTGGAACACTTTCGAGATGCGCGTACTGCCCGAAAGCGACCGGATCGATTACGTCGTGAACGACGTTGTCATCTACAGCTGGGATATGCCGCGCGGCGCCGAAGACAACATTTCAGACGAGCTATATGCGGTATACCTGAACGGACGGAATAATGGCGTAACCAGCTTCGACACCTACTGGTCGCAGCTCGCTCAGGCGCAGCTTGTGCTGGACGGCGAATCCATCACTGGGGCGCCGGACGGTCTCAACGTCATCGCCAATGCGCAGGGTTCGGTTGCCATCGATGCCGGCGTTACGGTGGGCGGAACCGTGCGTTCCGGAGCGGGTAGCAATGTCACGATTGCTTTCGGCGAAGACGCCGGAGTGGTTTCGACCGGCGAAGCGGGCGTTGTTTCCAATGAAGGCGGTGTGATCACCCTCGACGGTGGATCGGTTGAAACATCGGGGGCCGAAGCTCCCGGTCTCCTCGCGGTCAACCAAGGTAGCGAGATTCACACTCTGGGCACCAACGTGAGCACTGACGGTTCAGCCGGAGTGGTGGCTGCAAATGGTGGCCTCGTCAGCCTGGATGGCGGCATCGTCGAAACATCCGGCGCGTCTTCTCCCGGTTTGCTCGCGATCGGTGCGGACAGTGCGGTGATTGCCAGCGGAACGGAAGTAGCTGCCAGTGGCTCCACAGGCGCGTTGGCGATGACCGGCGGCACGATCACCCTTGACGGCGGGGTGGTTACTTCCACCCAGTTCGCGCTGGTGGCCAATCATGCTACGATCGAAGCGACCGATGTGGCAGTGTCGGGCAACTGGGCGCGCTTGCCGTCTCCGGTGGCACGATCAGTCTGCAGGGTGGCAGCGTTTCGACGACGCAGCATGGCGTTATGGCCGACGGCGGTATCATCGACCTGACCGATGTGGCGCTCTCCACCACGGTATCGAACATGAACACGAGTGAGGTTGGCGGCGTCTCCGCGATGGACGGCGGCACGGCCAGCGTTTCGGGCGGGACCATCACCCTCGAAGGTGGACGTATGGCAGGTCTCTTCGCAATTTCTGGCGGCGAGATCGTGGCCGAGGATGTCACCATCACTGCCAGCGGCGACCGTGTACGCGGTGCTTATGCTCATGCCGACAACAACGGTGCTGGTGCGATCACCATCGCGGGCGGCA
Source organism: Croceicoccus bisphenolivorans (assembly GCF_001634625.1). Taxonomy (GTDB): domain Bacteria; phylum Pseudomonadota; class Alphaproteobacteria; order Sphingomonadales; family Sphingomonadaceae; genus Croceicoccus; species Croceicoccus bisphenolivorans. The sequence continues at coordinate 6,229 of NZ_LRSE01000018.1, forward strand.
CGATCGAAACGGATGGCTTTCTGTCGCACGGCCTCTTCGGCAAGCGTGAAAGTGGAACGACGGCCGATACCGTGGCGACGATCGAGGCGTCGGATCTCGTCATTTCGGTCGACGGACAGGTCGCCAACGGCGTTTATGCCGACGTTGGCAGCAACGTCACGATTTCCAACTCGACAGTGAACACTGCGGGGGAACGGGGGATCGGACTGCATGCCCAGGGTAACGACGATGGCCTTGTGGGCGAAGGCGTGCTGACGGCCATCGACGCATATGTGACTACCGAGGGCGACGACGCTTTCGGCGGTTACGCCGAACTCGGTGGTGAGCTCGTGATCGAGGGTGGCAGTATCACGACCTCCGGGATCGAGGCGCATGGATTGGTTGCCTATGGCGATGCGGATTACACGCCGCAGATCAGCGCGACCGGCGTTACGCTCACCACCACTGGCGAGGGGGCTCTCGGCCTTGCCATCGCCGGCACTGGCAGCATTGCCTTTGCCGATGGAACGATCGACGCAGCCGACGCGGCAATCGGTGTTGATGGCGCTGCTGGCGGTGTCGCCCATTTTTCGGTCACCGGTTCGACGCTCGTTTCGGCCACCGGAACGGTGCTCGACGTATCGCGCGACAATGACGACGGCAGCGCGATCGTGACACTGGCCCTCGGCTCCGGCACCACGGCTACGGGCGATCTGCTGGATACCGGCAGCAAGACAACCGGATATACCGATGTCATGCTTGACGGTGCGACGTTAACCGGCGCGGTCGACGGGCTGGGCACGCTGACTCTTGCAGGTGGCGCGACATGGAACGCCACCGGCATCGGCACCTTGGACGAAATAGCGCTGGGCGCGGACGGAGGTGCGATCGGGGTTGCAGAGGGTGATGAGGTCGAAACCTACGCTATTCTGACCGGTGACGGCGCGTTGACCAAAGTCGGCACCGGGACTCTCGCCCTGTCTGGCGATGCCAGTGCTTATGAAGGCACCGCCACGATCGATGCAGGCAAGATCTTGCTGACCAATGTCTTTGCCGGTGACGTTGTGATCAACGCCAGCGGCACACTGGAACTGGCCGTCAATGCGGCTACGGCACAGAGTGCGGATCTGGCTGGATCGACCGAAAACAACGGGACGTTGATCTTCGCGCTACCGGGCGATTACGAATATTCCGGCGCGCTGTCGGGCGAAGGAGATCTTGTAAAGCAAGGCAGTGGCGTCCTGCTGCTTTCCGGCCAATACACTTACAAGGGCGCGACCATCGTTCAGGGCGGTACAGTCAAACTGGCCTCCCAACTGGATGAGGAAACCGACCTCGTCATCGACAGCGGGACATTCGATCTCAGCGGACAACAACAGATCGTTGCCAGTCTGAGCGGAACCAACGGGACCCTGCGGTTCGGCACCGATGGCGCACTTCTCGTCGAGCAGTTTAAGAACACGACCTTTGGCGGAAGCTTCACCGGGACGGGAGCGTTCACCAAGGATGGTTCGGGCGAACTGAACCTGACGGGAGACGGGACAGGGAGCGTGCTTTTCGTCATCGCGGATGGTGTGTTGCGTGCAAACGGCGACTTCGGCGCTTCCGATGTCGTTGTTGGCACGGGCGGCCTGCTTGGCGGAAACGGAACGGTTGGCCACACCACCGTCGAAGGAATTGTCGGGCCCGGCAACTCGATCGGAACGCTGCACGTCAACGGCGATATCGATTTCGAGGTCGGCTCTGTCTATGAAGTCGAGGTCGATGACGAAGGCAACAGCGACCTCATCAAGGCGACCGGGGCGGCCAACATCAACGGCGGCACCGTGTCGGTTCTGGCCGCTGCAGGCAACTATGCGCTTAGTGGCGATTACCTCATCCTGACCGCGGGGGGCGGGGTCAACGGCACCTTTGACGGAACCGATGTGGACCTGCCGTTCCTCGACTCCTACCTCAGCTACGGCGCGAACGATGTCATGCTGCAGCTGGTGCGTAACGACGATCCTTTCGTCAGCGCTGCCATTACCGACAACCAGGCCTCAGTTGCGGCCGGGTTGGAAACCGCCGATGCGACGGGCACGCTTTATCGCACCATCGCTGGTCAGACCAGCGAAGCCAGCGCCCGCGCTGCGTTCGACGCGCTCTCGGGTGAGGTATGGGGAACGGCGGCAACCGTGCTGATCGACGATGTGCAGCAGAACAACGATCGTGTGCTGGGGCGTCTGCGTCAGGCAGACGACATCACCGTTGCTCTAGGCGGGTTCGATACGCAGGTGCAGGACTACGACAGCCGGACGGCGGTCTGGGGCCAGGCATTTGGATCGTGGGGCCGCAATACAGCCGACGGCAACGCGGCAACCGCGATTGATAACGAGTTCGGCTTCGTGACCGGTGTGGATGTCGGGCTGGGCGCGTGGCGGGTCGGCGCTGCGTTCACCTACGCCACGGGCGAGGTTCGCGTGAACGATCGCGACAGCGCTGTGGATACCGACACAAAGGCGGTATCGGCCTATGCCGGCGGCGGTCTTGGGAATTTGCGTGCCCACTTCGGCGCCACCTACAGCTGGCACGATCTGGACGGTCGACGCAATATAGAGTTGAGCGGGTTGTCGGAAGAGAACCTGGCCGAGTTCGACGGAAAGACCGGGTCGGTTTTCGGTGAGCTCAGTTATGTCGCGCAGACTGGTGGGCTGAAGCTTTCACCCTTTGTCGCAGGTAGCTACGCGCACTTGAAGACCGATGGCTTCAACGAAAGTGGTGCCGTCAGCGGCCTTAAGGTCGAGAGTGGCAAGCGGAACGTGGGCTTTTCACGGCTCGGCATGCGTGCGGCCGGAGACTGGAGGGTCGGCGAGGATGCAGTCATTTCTCCTACGGTCAGCGCAGCATGGCGCCACGCATTCGGTGATCGCGAGGGGCTGAGTGCACAAAGCTTCTCCACATCAGATGTCTTCGAAGTTGAGGGCACATCGCTGCCGAAGGATGTACTGGAGGTGCAGGCCGGCTTCGACAGCGAGATCATGCCCGGCGGATCGATCGGGGCGTCCTACGTGGGAAGCTTCGCATCGGGCTGGCGCGATCATGGCCTGAAAATTGGCTTCTCATACGGGTTCTGATGCAGTCGTGTTCGGTAGTTGTGCAAAATACGCCGGGTCGACGAGGTGTGATCTGCTTATGCTCATGATGGCCAGACTAACCTCTGGTTTGGGTATGCAAGACCATATTGTCGACACGGTATTCGATGCACGGCCACCGGGCGTACGGGCCCGCCGCGCTGTCGCCATTAGCACCCCCCGGCGCTTGCGCTGTCCGCGCACGACATCGCGTCTGGTGCGGATCGGCGGAATTGGAGACAGCCGGCGGGTTTCGTTGGTGTTGGGCTATGCCACCGGATTTCCTGAGCCGTGGTTCAGGCGGTTCAGTCGATCTGTGATGCAGTCCCTAATTATCCCGGGTCGGCTGAACCATCCTTTCACAGGCAGGTTCTGGATATCGTCGTTGCTGCAATTTTCGCTGCAGCGCGCAATGCGAACGGTAGTTGCGGGAGCGCGTCATTTATGGAGATGAAATCGGCGGCTCTGCTCGATTTGGCCGCTCGGCTGCGGAATGGGGCGCTGGTCTTGGATTTCAGCGAACTGCGATCGATCAATTTTCAGGTTGCCGACGACATCGCGGCAATCGTTGATCCCGCAGGATCCGGCCCGGTGAGCGCACAGGTGGTTGCGCTGGTGCGCGAACAGGTCGGCATGATGCCAAGGGGCAGTGCCGTTCTGCTTGTGAAAATGCTGCAGAACCCGGGGCAGGTCCAAACGTTTTACCAGCTCCGTTCTTCGCGCAACAGTGCGCATTACACGCGGCGTAGCCTTGCCGTCTTTGCCCATCACTTGCGGTGTAAACTGGCGGTTGCCGGGTTCGAAAATGCGGTCCGCAGCGACAGGGGCGCGGGGTACCACATATCCGGTGACGATGCGCACGAACTGATCGAACATTACTCCCTTCGCGAGATTTGCTGATCGGTTTCGCCGGGGCTCGGCCCATGCAAGTGCGGTATTGGCAGGCAAATTCTCCCGCTCTGGGAGGAGAGCAAGGGTGAACGTTGCGCCTGTGCGGAAAGAATATGCCACTTGCGTGTATAAATTCCCGGAAGGCACTTGCTAATGCAAACGAGTCGCACTAGCAAAAATGGAAAGGGAATGGATAACCCATTTCCATCAGGGGAACCCAATGCCAATCCGAATGATTTCCGCACTCGCTTGCTCCACGGTATTGGCGAGTCCAGCCTTTGCTGAAATGGCATCGCTTGATCGTGGTGAAATCCTCGTCACGGGAGCAAGGCAGGATGGCGGCGTTGCGACCAAGACGGAGACGCCCGCTGTCGAAGTACCGCAGCCGGTTACCGTGATCGAAGCCGACACGTTCGAAGCACAGGGTGCGATTTCGATCAGCGATACGCTGAATTACGTATCGGGTGTGCAGGCCAATCCTTACGGGCCGGACGGCCGCGTCGATGGCGGATTCATTCGCGGCATCGACGCCTTGCAGTTCCGCGACGGAATGCGCGACATCTATAGCTATTACGCCAGCATCCGATCCGATCCGTACAACTTCTCGCAGGTGCAGGTCGTGCGCGGCCCCGCTTCGGTACTGTTCGGCGCCGGATCCATCGGCGGGCTGATCAACCTTGTTTCGAAAACGCCGGATTTCGACAGCTCGGGCGAGTTTTCGCTGCGTTACGGATCGCATGACCGCAAAGAGGCACTTGCCGACCTGACCGGCACGCTGACGGACGATGTTGCCGCCCGTATCGTGGCTCGCGTGCGCGATTCCGGGTCTCAGACCGATTACGTCGCGGATGATCGTGTGCTGGTGGCTCCGTCGCTAACCTGGGCACCCGGCGACGACACCAGCCTGACGTTGCTTGGCCTGTATCAAGAGGACGATGGGGGATCGACGTCGCAGTTCCTTCCGCTCGTCGGCACAATTCTGGAAAACCCGAACGGTACGCTGGCCAACAACCTGTTTATCGGGAAACCCGGTTGGGATCGTTACGATGGCCGCCTGCTGCAAGGCACGGCTCTGTTCCACCACAGCTTTTCCAATCGAGTACAGGTGAACCTGAAAGCCCGTTATATCGACAGCGACCTCACCTACCTGACGCACTATCCCAACAGCTACAGCAGCCCGACGAACCCCTATCTAGATGAAGACCAGCGGTTGATCGCCAACTATGCCAGCGGCAGCCTGGCGCGCATGGAAATCTTTTCCACTGACAACAACGTCCAGTTCGATTTCGCTACGGGAGGCGCCATCGAACACACGCTTCTGGCCGGAATCGATTACAGCTGGAATCGCGTTCGCAAGCAGAGTGGCCTCGCCCTGGAAACAATCGATATATACGACATCGATTACGACAGCCTGTCCGATTATGCTGGCTCGATCCCGATGGAAGGGGCCGACGGCTTTATCTACGCCAGTCAGGAAGACGTCAGCCAGAAACAGATCGGCTTTTACCTGCAAGACCAGGTTCGGCTGTGGGATCGGGTTTCGGTGGTGCTGGGCTTACGGCGAGACGAAGCGCGTTCGGATTCGTTCGGGACCGAGGTCTACGATACAGGGGCGACCAGCTTCCGCGCAGGCGTTATCGCCGAACTGGTGAAGGGCATCTCGCCGTTCTTCAGCTACACCGAAAGCTTCGAACCGATCGGAGGCTCGGATGTCTATGGCGATCCGTTCACGCCCAAGACCGGCAGGCAATTCGAAGCGGGTATCAAGTTTCACCCGAACGACAACACGGTCGTGACGGCAACTGCCTATCACATCCGGGAATCGAACCGCCCGGTTTCCGTTGCCGTTACCGATCCCGAAAACCCCGAAGTCACTTTGACCGGGCAGTTGCAGGTGGGCTCGTTGACATCGAAGGGTATCGAGTTTGAGGCTAATACCGTCCTACCCGGCAATGTGACGCTGCTGGCGAACTACAGCTATAACGAAGCAGAGATCGAAGACACCGGGCGGCAACTCGACAATGTGCCCCAGCACAACGCGTCGATGTGGGCGATGAAGACCTTTTCACTGCCGGATGACAAGTCCCTGCGGCTTGGCTCTGGCGTGCGTTACGTCGGCAGCAACAAATCTTTCGGTGCTGCTTTCCCGGGGGGTATCCGCACCCCGTCCTACACGCTGGTTGACGCGCTTGCCGAAGTGACATGGCAAAACTGGAGCGTCGCGCTCAACGCCACCAACCTGCTTGGCAAGGACTACTATTCTGCCTGCCTCGCAAGGGGCGATTGCTTCATGGGTGCCGAGCGCAACGTTTACGGGACGGTGAGCTATCGGTTCTGACAATGGCTGATTGGCTCCTTTGGACGGCGGCGGCAAGCGCCATCGCCGGCGTCGGTGTTTTGCGTTGGGCATGGGCGCGCCCGCAGCGCTCGCGTGCACTTAATGCTACGGGCTGGGGCATGCTGGCGCTGGCCGCTGCCATGGCCGGGGCGGCAGCAGGGGCATGGGGACTTGCCGTCGCCGCGCTGGCGGGGATGGTGGCAGCGCATGCCTTGCTGGCGATCGCAGCATGGCGGTCGCCGCAAAGCTCGGGCAGGGCATCGAACCGGCGTGCCGGAATGCTTCCCCAAAACGGCGAAACCCTGAGGCTGGGCGGAAGACTGATTACCTTTGTTCTGTCCGTCCCGGCGGGGGCTCTCGCCGCGTTGTGCATCACAGTTGCCTTGCGCGCGGTCGCACAGATGGCCGGCGTGGGTGAGGCGGATGCCAACGTCTTGGCGCTATTCGCCATGCCCGTTGCATGGGCTGTGCTTGCTATCATCATTGTGATGGCGGCCAATCGCCGCAAGCAGTGCCTCACTGTTACGCTGGCCACTCTTCCAGCCTGTCTGATCGTTTTGGCGGGACAATATCCATGACAACAGCACCCGAACCCGGCACCGTCAAACGGGCCCTTTCGGCCCACGCGGCGACAGGATTGCTGACAGGGGCCTTACTATATCTGGTTTCGCTGACCGGCACCTTGTCGGTATTTTATGCGGAGTGGCAACGCCTTGAGCAGCCGCACGCACCGGAGATGGCGGAGATTGCCCCCGAAGCAGTTCAAAAAGCGGTCGCGACGGTCATCGCAAGCGAGGCTGGCAAGCCGACCACGACCCATCTCTTCGTCCATATGCCGGTGGCTGATCTGCCGCGTACGACGATCACCACTGATCATCAGGCGGTCAATATCGCAGCTGACGGTTCGATCGCTGGGCCAGAGGAGATTGCATGGTCTGATTTCCTGGTGAACCTGCACTACACGCTCAACCTACCCGGCGTCGTCGGGATTACCATCGTCGGTGTACTGGGGGTCATGCTGCTGGCTCTCGCGCTTTCGGGCGTGATCGCGCATCCGCGCATCTTCCGCGATGCCTTTCGGCTTCGCGTCAGAAGCGCGAACGGCCTCGGGTTGGCTGACTGGCATAATCGGCTGAGCGTATGGGGCCTGCCATTTTCGCTCGCGATCGGGCTGACGGGCGCACTGATCGGTATGGCCACGGTCACTGCCTATACGCTCGCCACGGTGGATTATGACGGCGATGTTGAAGCGGTCTACGCACCGATTTTCGGTGCCGAGGGAAAGGTCGATCCGACACCGACGGGTTTGCCCGATGTAGCGGCCGCGCTACGATACATGGCCACACGATACCCGGATGTAGAGCCGACTTACGCCATCCTCCACGATCCGATGACAGCAGGGCAGAAGGTTCAGATCGTCGGAACGCATCAGCGGCGGTTGATCTTTGGCGAATATTACCTTTTCAACGCATCCGGGCGTTTCCTTCACACAGCGGGTCTGGCCGATGGGGCGTTGGGCCAACAGGCGGCCGCTTCGACCTACAAGCTGCACTTCGGTAATTTCGGAGGTTTTGCGGTGAAGCTGGCCTATGCCCTGTTCGGCACGGCGCTCACAGCAATTTGCGCGACCGGCGTCTATATCTGGCTGGGCAAGAGGGAACGAAGAGGATTCAATCAGCCACGGCTGAGGGCGGCATGGAGTGCCGTCGTCTGGGGAGCGCCCCTGGCCTTGATAGTGACGGTGGGCGTGCGCGCAACCTTGGGAAACCAAGCGCCATTCGCCACGATCTTCTGGGTCGTGTGGACCGGGTTGGTCATGGTCGCGGTGGTTTCTCCTTCCATTCGAAAGCGGCCGGTTTGGGGGGACTGATCTTCGGTGCGCAAGCGCCTCGTGCGCTGAGTATGAAGCTTAACTAACGGCGTTGACGACGGGGTTCGGAGCCACGGCTGGCTCGACGCGTCAATCGCGAAAAAGGGAGATCGGAATATCGGTTTCCCGGTGTTGACAGCAGCGCAGAATACAACTCAAATGCTAATGCGAATCATATGCATTAATTGAAAAGTCTGGAGGGCGACCGATGGAAAATGGATGGGCGAAGCAGAAGAGCTGGGGGAGGGAAGCACGCCACATTCGTTGTCGGGCGTTTGGCAAGCACCAGATTTATCCTTCGTGTGCCGGCATCGCGATCGCATTCTCCCTTCTGACTGTTCCAGCTCAGGCGCAGGATAATGACGGGCTCTATTGGGCGGACCGGCTGAACGGGATCACCATCACGGCAACACGTGTTCCTGTTGAAATCGTTGATGCTCCCGCAACGGTTACCGTCATCAGCGACAAGGAAATCGCCGACAATCTGGTTACCGACATCAAGGATCTCGTTCGTTTCGAACCGGGGATCAGCGTACGTCGGGCGCCAGCCCGTTTCGGCGCGGCGCTGGGGGCAACGGGCAGGGCCGGCAACGAAGACTTCAACATCCGCGGCATTGGCGGCAACCGGGTTCTTATTCAGGTTGACGGCATCCGCTCGCCGCAAGGATTTTCCTTCGGCGCACAGGATGCAGGACGCGGCGGCTATACAGACATCGGTCTGGTCAAATCGGTTGAAATACTACGCGGTCCCGGCTCTGCACTCTACGGAAGTGATGGCCTTTCCGGCGTTGTCAGCTTTACAACGTCCGATCCGGTCGACCTGATTGACGCGGGTGCCGCGATCGGTGGCTTCGTTCGGGCTCAATTTAGCTCGGCCGACCATGAATTCGCCGAAACGGCGGCTCTCGCCGGTCGATCCGGAAACTGGTCCGCCATGCTGGCCTATACCCGTCGCGATTATGAGGAGCTGCAAAACAAGGGCAAGGTTGGTGGCCAGGGGGAAGAGCGGACCGAACCCAATCCGCAAGACGGTCGCTCCAACGCACTGCTCGGCAAATTGGTGTGGTCCCAAGGCAGCCACCGTGTACGGCTGACCGGAGAGTATCTGAAAAGCAAGGTCTTTACGGATGTCCTGTCGGGTCAGGGGCCTGTATTTTTATACGGACCGTCGCCCAGCTGGAATGTCGATGATCTCACCGCCGATGACAGTACAAAGCGAACGCGCGTTTCGCTTGACTGGACCTGGGAAGGGTCCGGCCCGATCGATTTCGCCCATGTAGCCGTTTACTGGCAGGATGGCAAGGACGTCCAGTTCACGGATGAAGATCGCTCTTCAGTCGACGCCACTCCGCGTCCCGACCGCGAAAGGCTGAACACCTTTGAAAACCGCGTCTACGGTCTGACCGCCGAAGCGCGCAGCGATTTCGGCACCGGTGTTGTTGGACATCGTCTTGCCTATGGCGGCGACGTTAGCTGGACGCTGCAAAAAGGTCTGCGCGACGGCGTCGAGCCCCCTGTCGGCGAAACCTTTCCCACCCGCGCTTTTCCAGAGACCGACTTCACACTGGGCGGGATATTTCTTGGTGATGAAATCAGTCTGCTGGACGGCAGGTTCACAATTTATCCGGCCCTACGGTATGATTTCTACAAGCTGGATCCCGTCGTAGATCCCCTGCTGCCGAACTTCATTGCGGAAGGGCAGAAAGATTCGCAGCTGTCGCCAAAGATCGGCGCGGTCGCGAAGATCGGCAGAACTGTGCGCCTGTTCGCCAATTACGCGCAGGGCTTTCGCGCGCCGACACCAAGCCAGGTCAACAACTTTTTTGAAAACTTGGCCTATGGTTACACCTCGGCGCCAAATCCCGACCTTGGTCCGGAACGAAGCGAAAGCTGGGAAGGGGGCGTGCGGCTTAACGGCGATAGCGTGGGCCTCGCCATTACTGCGTTCCAGGCGGATTATCGCGATTTCATAGATCAACAGGTTATTTCCGGTGCCTTCACGCCAACTGACCCAGCTGTTTACCAGTGGGTGAATGTGGGCCGCGTGAAGGTAAAGGGGATCGAAGCGAAGGCCGATTTTCAGTCCCGGAACGGTTTCACCGGACGGTTTGCTGTCGCTTATGCGAAGGGTACCGAAAAACTGTCCGGTGGCGGCAATCAGCCGCTCGCTTCGATCGATCCTTTGAACTTCGTTCTCGGCCTCGGCTATCGCGATCCGGGCAATCGCTTCGGGGGTGAACTTATCGCCACCCATCACGCGCGTAAGGAAGCCGGGCAAGCACGGGGCAGCTGCTCCGAAGATGAATGCTATCGTCCGGACGCCTTCACGATTGTGGATGCCACGGCATTTCTGCGCATCGTCGAGGCACTCACCCTGCGCGCCGGCATCTTCAATCTGACTGACGAGACGTATGCGTATTGGAGCGATGTGCGCGGCCTCTCGGCAGGTTCGTCCGTGACCGACGCCTACACCCGGCCTGGTCGCAACGCGAGCGTCTCGCTCAGCTATCGTTTCTGAATACCTGAAGGATCATCAAAATGACGAAAATCACCTTGGCCTTGGCGGCAAGCTGCCTCGCAATCGGTCTCACGACGTCACCGGTCTTTGCGCACCCTCCGATAGCCGAGCGCTCCGCAAATGCTGAGCAAGCCGCGTACGAGGCCGACAGAGCCGATATTCTGGCCATGGCCGGGAATTTCTCAGTGCGGTTTGACATGCAGGAGTCGACGCCGTGGCAAGAGGGTTACACTCCCATCGACCGCAAGATATCCGGCGGGCATGAATCCGTCCGCGTGATCGAGGATACCGGCCGCAAGATCGTGCTCCAGCATCTTCTGGTTGTCGAACATGAAGGCGAAACGCACGTCATCAAGCACTGGCGACAGGACTGGGAATACGAGCCTGCCCGTATCCTCGTGTATTCCGGGCCTGGCGAATGGGCATGGGAAGATGTGTCGGAAAAGATGCGGCACGGTCGCTGGTCGCAAACAGTATGGCAGGTCGACGACAGCCCGCGCTATGCCGGTTGGGGACAGTGGGAGACGCAGGGCGGTGTGCGCCGCTGGCGGTCGAACTGGACATGGCGCCCTCTGGCCCGGCGCGATGCGGTGCGTCATCCTGTGTATGATCGCTATTACGGGATCAATCGACACCAGCCTACGCCGAACGGGTGGATACACTGGCAGGACAATATCAAGATGGAATCGTCTGATGGCGAGTTGCGACCGATCGTGCAGGAATACGTTCTCAATACCTACACCCGGTTCGATGACTATCCGGTCAAGGCCGCCGACGATTACTGGAACGCGACCAAGGATTATTGGGCGGCCGTTCGTGACGAGTGGAACCAGGTCGCGATGAAGAAGGACGGGATACATATTCGCGAGCAGGCGGATACCGGCACCATTATTTCTGCCCGGTTGCTGGAAATGGGCACAGCAATCGCGAACGGCACGCTGTCGCAAACTGATGCCATAACCGAGATGCGCAAGCTGATCCGATCCAATACCTGAGCCGCAGGAAGGCGCCCGCCATGTACGAATTTGTCGATAGACCCGTGACCTCACTCGACGATGGCGGGCGCTTTCTGGTCTGGTCTATGCGAAGCTGGGTCAGAACGGTGGCGGAAAGCCGCTGCCCGCAAAACACGCTATGCGGTGGTTTCGCATACTGGCGCATGATGTGTGCACTTCAGCCATTCTTGAAAATGATGGCATTGTTCAATTACCACGGCCTGCAAACGTTCGGATTTTGCCAGTTGCAGTGCAATCAGGTGTCTGAATCCGAAGCGATCATATTGAACCTGATCTGTTCGTTGCGCGAGCGGAATGTAGATTGCGTGCGGGCAACCGCGGCCTGTCTGGTAGATGGGGAGAGCGTCGATAGTCTGATGCGTTCACTCGCACTGATCGACAACTGCATGGAAGACGCGTCAATCGGGCTGGCACGGCCTCGTTCGCCTATCGGTCGGTCATAGCAGATCGTCATCGGTCAGGAAAAATCGCGCTGGCGGCTGAAGTCAGGATGCGAAATCGAAATGTATGATCTACTCATTCTCGTGCACATTTCCATCATGCGCAGCCACGTTGACCAAGTCCCGCTAAAGGTTCCTCGCACGGATCGGTATCACGACCGTGCTGCACACATGGGGATCGGCCATAGCCCACCACCCGCATGTGCATATGATCGTGCCTGGTGGCGACATTGAACCGGACGGCAGCAGATGGATCGCCTGCCGCTACGCCTTACGGCTGCCGGTACGCGTGCTGGGCCGTCTGTTCCTAACCCGGTCGCTCCGAATGGCGCGATGGTGCGCGCTACGATCGCCTTAAAGGTTTTGAACAGGCCATGGGGACAGACTTGGGGGCCGGCTTTGCCGCACCCTGTACCGTTCCGGTATCGTTCCCGGCATGGGACGCCGAAAGGCCCGGACCTGTCGTGAAGCAGATCCGGGCCCGGGGTAAACTTGGCGAGAGGGGTCGTTTTTCCCGCCAAGCGAAAACTGCCAGCCACTGTTTCGAACGCACCCCGCCCATACCTGAGTTTGCGCGTGTCGAAAGCGAGGGCAGGGCTCAGCCGGTTGTCAGTGCATCGTCGTCATCATCGGATTCGCTGGCGATGATAATACCGCCGATGATAAGCGCCGCCGCACCCGCGACCAGAGCCAGCGTGCCCACGTTGCTTTCCGGCTCCGCGCTTGCCGGGGTCGCTGCGCCGAGTGAAGCGGTGGCAACGGAGGCGACAGCCGCAAGCGCAATGAGAGGTTTGGCTTTCATGATCAATCCACCTTTGAGATACATATCCAAAGATATAACCAGTTATACTTTCCAGCGCAAGAACGGTTCCGCCAATCTGCCGATTAAAGATTCCGGCTTTCCGGTCGGGTTGTGATTTCGCAGGTGCGGACAGTCACGGCGAGGCACGAACTGTCCGCTATCGGGCAGAGAGGCTCACCCGAGATACCGTTCCGAAGATCCCCGTGCCAGAGGACCACGCCCGGCCGCCGAGCGACAGGGTCACGATTGAACATTGGTCTTGGTCTGGCAGCGCAAGCCGAACAACAGGCCGGTCCAGCACCTGTTCCACCGCCAGATCCGGTTGGTTGGCGCATGAAAGCCTGGCAAAAACCCGCTCGTCGCCTGCAAAGTCGGCATGCACCGTTATCGCACCTTGTGCATCGCTCATCCCGATCAGGCGTTCGGCGAAAATGCCGCCCTGGCCCGGACGGACGACGACCTTGATCCGCTCTCCGCCCGGTTCGACACGCGCGTAGAATCCGAACCGGTCAGCCAGACGCCAGCCGAACGGGGGATAGGCAGTGGTCCAGTCGATCGATTGCGCGCCCGCAGCGTTTTCCGAACGGTCGACGGCGAGATATGAGTTGTAGAGCGCGTAGCCCGCTTCCGGCTTTCCCGCCCGGACCAGCGAACCTGCCAGAAGCTGATCGGTCTTCGGCTGCAGTTCGACGGCGTTGCCTAGACTGCCGCGAAGCCGCGCAAGCCGCAGCAGCAGGGCATCCCGCTGTGCGGCTTCGCGGAAAAAGGCATCGGCCCATGAAGGCCCGGTTTGCAGCACTTCCTGGAACGCCTTGTCACTGTCCTGTTGCGCAAAGAAATCGATCAGGACAGGCATGATGATCGCGCTTGTCTCGGGATAGGCGCGATAGAGATGATCCAGATCGACCAGCGCGCCGGAAAGATCGCCCTCTTCCGCGTGATACTGAAACAGGGCACCCTGAAGGAGACGGCCCCGGTGCGAAAGATGCTGGGCAGCATCGAATATTGCCGATCGGCGCGCGGGATCGCCCGACGACAGGCCCGCGACTGCTGCCGCTTCGGTCATCAGCAGGCTGCGCGACAGGGCTTTGCGCGCGATTGCAAAGGTGCCCGGATCGCGCGCGATTTCCTGATCGCCTGAATGCGCGCGCAGCGACCGGATCGCCTGTTTTTGCACGCTTTCGGCGGCATACGGTGAAAGCGCGGCGGCGACGTCCGGTCCCCGCTTTGCCCAGGCATTGGACATCGCTTGCGCGGCGCATAGCCCGGCGACCACCGTGGTTACCGCGATAAGGAAGCCTTTGCCAGCCAGCGGCATTAGCCGGGGCCCCTATTCTTCGTTGTAGGAATAACCGAAGCCGTAGCCATCGCCATAACCATAGATATCGTTGCGCGCATCCAGTTGCGTCGTCAGCCCGCCGAGAAGCGGGGCGCCGACCCCGCGCATGCGGGCGATGCCCCGTCGCACGGCGCGTTGCGATTCCGCATTAGCCTGCACCACATAGACGACCGCATCCATGGCCCGCGACAGTTCGGGGGCATCGGCCAGTCCAAGGACGGGCGGGCCATCGAAGATCAAGCGATCGTAGCCGAGCGATCCCAGCTGTTCCAGCGCCGCTTGCATCCGCGCTGCGGTCAACAGTACGAACCGGTCCTTGCGAACCGGACCGCTGGGAAGGAAATCGAGCCCGAACTCTTCGAGTGGGGCAATTTCCGGCGGTGAGGCCGGATCGGAGAGAAGCGCGGACATGCCATGCGTTCCGCGAACGGACAACAGTTTGCTGAGGCCTGCTCGCCGCATGTCTAGATCGACCAGCAGGATCCGCTCTCCGACCCGCGCGAAACTGTGCGCCAGCGCGAGCGAAGAGATGGTCTTCCCTTCGTTCGGGCGCGTGCTCGTCAACATGAGCGAACGGCCGGCGCGCGCCGTTCCCAGCCGGATCGAAAGCGCGGCGGACGCATAGGCCTCCGACAGTTCGGAATGCGGGTCGGTAATGTCCTCGAGCAACCGGCTCTCGTCCGTCTGCGGGATGATGCCGATCAGGTCGAGGCCCAGTTTCGATCGCATCTCTTCGGGATCGCGGATAGAGTTGTCCATCGCCTCTGCCGCATAGACCGCAAGTCCGCAAAGGACCGCCGCCACGGCGAACGCGATGGCGATGTTCAACGGCAGCGACGGGCTATAGGGCGACGCGTTGGGCAAGGCATGTTCGATCTGGGTCATGTTGTTGTTGCCGGTTCGTCCGACGTCGATTTCCTTGAAGCGTTGCAACAGGGCGTCGTAGATCTGTCGGTTGGTATCCACCTCGCGCAGCAGGATGCCGTATTGCACGCCGCTGCCCTGTTGGCCGAGATAGGCGGCTTTCACGTCCTCGAAACGTTCGCGCAGGCCGCGCTCTTCAAGCATTGCCCGGCGATATTCGCCCGTTCGCGCGCTGCCGAAGCGGTCGGTTTCCGATGTGAGCGAGCGGCTGATCGATTCCTCTTCCGCCCGCAACGCTTTTACCTTTGTGTTTTCAGGCCCGAGCGTGCTGCCAAGGTTTGCAAGTTGTCCGCGGACTTCGGCCAACCTGGTGTTGAGGGCGCTGGTCCCCGCGACCGCCGATGCATCGTTGCCCGCGCGCATGGCGCTTTGTGCCGCGATGCGCCGGGCGGTTGCCTCTGCCAGAGCCGTGCTGAGGGTATCCAGTTCCGCGGAAAGCAGCGTGCTGCCCGCACCGCCGCCGTTTTCCCCCCGCTCTACGACCACGATCCCGTGGGCGTTGGCATAGCCAATCAGGTTCGCTTCGGACTTTTCCAGCCTTTCGCGCATTTCGCCCAGTTGCTGCTGCAGCTGTTCGCGGGCGAGAAGCGTGTCTCCGAAGCGTTTGTCGTAATTGGCGCGCAGGAATTGCTCCGCCCAGGCATTGGCGAGCTGCGCCGAAAGGGCGGGGGCAGGGGTGATGAACGAGATGTCGACAAGGTTAGATCGCTCGACCGGCTCAACATTGACGGTGTTCAGCAGGACGCCAGCGGCCGTGCGTTTCAGTCCCGGCTGTCCGGCGGAAAAACCGAATGTCTCAAGGAATTCTTCATTGGCAAGCAGGTTTTCCGCTTCAATCACCCGCTCTGCCAGAAACCGCGAATGGAGCAGCTGGTACTGCGTTTCGTAGTATTGGCGGTCGCGTTCCTCGACCGGCGCATCGATCGTATCGGGCCCTGCGGCGGCACCGCTGTCCACGCGGCTTATCTCTATCCGCGCGGTCGACAGGTACCGCGGCGTCATCAGCAGCGTCGCCGCAATGGCCAGTACGAGGCCGGCGCCGAACAGACCGAGCAGCCAGAAGCGCAGTTCGATGGTGCGACTGCGATAACGCTCCACGATATGGGAAATCTCGGGCGCGGGCGAATGGGCGCCCATCAACGGGGTTCCCAACGCGGCGACGGGCTGATTGGGGTTCAGTTTATTCATGGTCATTTACCAAGCCGATCGATCAGAATGGCGCTTGTAGTGAGCAGAGGGAGTACGGTGAGCATGCCGGAGAGGCGCCGCCAGAATGGCGAATCGCCAACCATCACGATGTCGCCGGGGTAGATCGACGGATCGGCGTAGTTACCGCGCTCTATCGCGCCCAGATCGTATACCCCGATGTATTGCACTCCCTGAACCTTGCGAAAGATCAGCACTTCGTCTCGCTTGGCGAATTCGCCACGCCCGCCTGCGGCGTTGACGGCGCGCAGCAGTGTCGTCGCGTCGTTCTGGGCATAGTTGCCGGGCTTGGCCACCTCGCCACCCATCGACACGGTGGCGGCGACAGGTGTTACCGGCATCACCACCACTTGCGGGTCAATCACGAAGCGCCCGTCCAGACGGCGGGCAATATCGTCGGCCAGATCCTGTGGCCCACGCGACGCGGCAGGGACAAGGCCGATGTAAGGAAAATCGAGCAGCCCGGCTTCGTCGACGATATAGGTGCCGTCAAGCGTTTGGTCCTGAAGCACCCGCACGTTGATCTGATCCAGCGCGCGAAGCCGGTTGGCATCGCCCCGGTCGGGGGCGGGCAGGGTGGTGAGGTCGGTCACCGTGATACTCGGCGCCGCGCCGATCGGCGGTCGTGGTCCGCATCCGGTCAGCACGGCTGCGGCGAACAGGACGAACGGCCCATGCCGTCTTAGTGGATAAGCCATTTCAGGGATTACCTTCCAGCTTGGCCGGGGGCGGGGCCCCCGGGTGATTTTGCGACAGGGCCGGCTTTGCCGCTCTTGCTGCACGGCAGGTCGCGGCAAGGGCCATGATCGCGATGATTTCGAAAATCGGATCACGCATCGCGTATTCGACGGAACTGGTCACGATCAGGACCGCCACGGCCGCCGCAATCAGCACGAGGCTTCCCGTGGGCAGGCGGTTCGCGCGGTGCAGCCGGACCAGCGCAAGGCCCGCGCCCGACGCCGCTGCCGTGAACAGCGCAAGCCAGGGCAGTCCTCCCTCAATCACGAGCTGCAGGAAATCGTTATGTGCCATGTTAACGTACGTCGGGCCGACCAGCGCCGTCGGTTCGTGGATGTAGAAAGCATCCTCGAACGCGCCGATTCCGGTGCCGATGGGCCAATAGGTCTGCGCCATGGTCAGCAGTGTCGGCATGAGGGCGAACCGGATGTCGTCCAGTGGGCTGTGTGTCAGCAGCTGATCCATCGCCGGAACGCGGCCGGACAGCACAGCCGCTGCGCCTGCCAACCAGATCGCCGCCAGGCAGCCCAGCGCAATCACCGCCAACTGTCCCGGTCGGCGGGCGAAGCGTCCCGATTGCGGCAGCGTCCTTGCGGCAAGGAACAGCGCAACGGACGATGCCGTGATCGCGATAGCCGTCGCCATGAAGCCAGCGCGCGATCCGTTAACAAGATTGACGAGTGTGAGCCCGGCAATGCCCACCGGCGCCAGCCAGCGCATGGCGCGGTCTTGCGGCCGGATCGCCAACAGGCCGGCAAGGGCAAGGATACCCAGCACGTTGCACAACGCGGCATGGTTGGAGTTGGCGAAAAGACCGACCGGAGAGCCGATGTTCGTTCGCTCGTAAAGATAAAAGACCTGCGTTGGCAGCGCAATTTGCAGCAATCCGACAGTCGCGCTGGCAATGGCAAGCAGGGCCACGGCGGCCAGCACACGGCGTGGGGCGGCATCGCCCTGCGCCGCCGCGATCGTCAGCGCGGCAAACAGCAGCGGCGTTCCGGCAAGCGCGTTCAGCGTCCGATAGGGGGCCAGCGAAAGCGGATAGGCCTGTTCGAGCCCCATCGCCGATGCCAGCGCAGCCACGGGTTCTCGACCGGGCAATGCGGACCATATCGCGAATGGCAAGGGGACCAGTTGTATCATCAGCAGCAAGACAATGCCGCTGACGAAGAGCAGCGGCAGGCGCGGAATCGCACGCCAGTCGACGATCGAACTGCCAAGCGCGGCAAACAGGCAGCCAAGCGGCAGGAGCAGGATCAGTCGCCCGGAATCGTATCGCGATGTCCCGCCAAGCAGCATCGTGACCGTAACGAATACGGCGAGCAGCCAGATCCGCCCGGCAACGCTGCCCGCCTGACCACTAATACTGTTCCGCGCCGCGTTCACGGGTGATCAGGCCAGGGCGGCAAGGTATGCGCCATAGGCGTTCTTGCGGAAGCGTTCCGCACGCCGGTCCAGATCGGTTGCACTGATCCAGCCCGAACGGAACGCGATTTCATCGGGTGAACCGACCTGCAGGCCCTGCCGCTCGGTCAGGGTGCGGACGAAATTGCCCGCGTCCAGCAGGCTGGCGTGGGTGCCGGTATCGAGCCAGGCAAAACCGCGACCCATTCTTTCCAGATCCAGCGCTCCTTCGGCCCGGTAGAATTCGAGCAGGTCGGTAATTTCCAGTTCGCCCCGTGCGGACGGCTTTACCCGTTCGGCAAGATCGGGCGCACGGCCATCGAGAAAGTACAGGCCGGTTACTGCATAGTTCGAAGGCGGATCGATCGGCTTTTCGATCAGCGCGACGACCTGATCGTGTTCGTCGAAGGCGGCGACGCCATAGCGTTCCGGATCGTTGACGTGATATCCGAACACTGTCCCGCCATGGGGCTTCACCGAGGCCCTTTGCAGTATTTCCGGAAGGCCGTGGCCGAAGAAGATATTATCGCCCAACACCATCATCGACGGGGCGCCATTCAGAAAATCGCGCGTGAGCAGATATGCCTGCGCCAGCCCGTCCGGCGATGGCTGGACGACATAGGTGAAGCGCACGCCCCATTGCTCCCCCGACCCCAGTATCTCCTGAAACTGAGGCCGGTCGCCCGGTGTGGTGACGACGGCGATGTCCCGGATTCCGGCAAGCATCAGCGTGCTTAGCGGGTAGTAGATCATCGGCTTGTCATAGATGGGCAGGACCTGTTTCGAGACGCCCATCGTGATCGGCCAGAGCCGTGTGCCGGATCCACCGGCCAGAATGATGCCCTTGCGTTTCATGTCGCGGATTCCTTTCGGGAGACGAGTTCGGTGAGCGCGGCTTGCCAGTCGGGTCTGGGAATCGCGAAATCGCGAACGGTCGCCGAACAGTCGAGACGCGAATTTCGCGGCCGTGCCGCCGTGGTGGGATAGTCGGACGTCGCGATATCGCGGACGGCGCAGTCCAGACCTGCGGTGCGAAAGATGGCGCGAGCGAAGTCGGCCCAGCTGACGTCCGGTGTGCCGGACAGGTGGTAAGTTCCGCCGGGATGACCGCCAATCAGGTCCCTCGCGATTGTCACCACGGCGCCGGCCAGCGCCGATGCCGGCGTCGGGCCGCCGATCTGGTCCGCCACGACGTTCAGCGATGATCGTTCCGCACCAAGCCTTAGCATCGTGGTCGGGAAATTCGCGCCGGTTGCCGAGAAGACCCAGCTTGTCCGCAGGATCGCATGGCGCGCCCCGCTTTGCCGGATGCGCAATTCGCCGGCGAGCTTCGTTTCGCCGTAAACGCCCAGCGGTCCTGTCGGATCGTCGGGGCGGTGGGCGGCGGTGCCGCCGCCCGCGAAGACATAATCGGTGGACAGGTGGACGAGGGGAATGGCCATTGCCCTGCACGCATCCGCCATCGCCCCCACAGACACGCAGTTGACGAGCGATGCGGTCTTGGCCTCGTCTTGGGCCCGATCTACGGCCGTGTAGGCGGCAAGGTTGACGACCGCGTCATGATCGCCGTCGGTAATGCAGGCTGCAACATCCTGCGGTCGGGCGAGGTCCAGTTCGTCACGCCCGAGGAAACGGCAATCGACCCCGTGCGGAACGGCGGAGCGCAGTGCCGTGGCGACCTGGCCCGTCCTGCCGATGACGAGCAGTTTCACGCCGCCGTTCCCAGCCGAACGCCGACGCCATCACGATCCTGCAGGGCGCGCCACCAGCGTTCGTTGGCAAGATACCAGTCGACGGTGTCGGCCAGTCCTTCGCGCAGCGTGCGCGAAGGCGACCAGCCCAGTTCATCCTCTATCCGGCTTGCGTCGATGGCATAGCGGGCATCGTGTCCGGGGCGGTCGGTGACGAACGCTATCTGGTCGGCATAAGAACCGACGGCTTTGGGTCGCTTCTTGTCCAGTATCGCGCAGATATCGCGTACAAGGTCTATGTTGCGCCGCTCGTTGCCACCGCCGATATTGTACGTGCGGCCCACTTTTCCACCAGACAGCACGCAGAGCAAGGCATCGGCGTGGTCCTCTACATAGAGCCAGTCGCGGATATTCTCGCCCTTACCGTAAATCGGCAGCGGCTTTCCCGCGAGTGCGTTGAGGATGACCACCGGGATCAGCTTTTCGGGGAAGTGATAGGGGCCGTAGTTATTCGAACAATTGGTGACCAGTACCGGTAGGCCATATGTTTCGTGCCATGCCCGAACGAGGTGATCGGATGCCGCCTTCGAGGCTGAATAGGGTGATCGCGGATCGTAGGGCGTGTCTTCGGTAAAGCGGACTGCCGGATCGTCGGGCAGGGAGCCATAGACCTCGTCCGTCGAAACGTGATGAAACCGAAACGAGCCCGGTTTGCCGTTCCGTGTCCAGTATGCCCGAGCCGCTTCCAGCAGATGGAATGTGCCGGTAATATTCGTGCTGATGAAAGATCCCGGCCCGTCGATGGAGCGATCGACATGCGATTCCGCGGCAAGATGCAGGACCGCATCGGGGCGGAAAACTGTGAATGCCTCATCCACCGCTTCACGTTCGCAGATATCGATCCGGGCAAAGCTGTAGTGCGGATCGTGCGCTACCGGATCGAGATTTTCGAGGCAGGCGGCATAAGTGAGTGCGTCGACATTCAAAACGTCGTGTCCGCGCGCGATCGCGAGCCGGACTACGGCCGAGCCGATGAAGCCCGCCCCACCGGTAACCAGAATTCTCACGGCGTACGCCTTTCGATGAATGGAGTTTGCAGTTCGGCAAGCGGCGCGGCGGCGGCGTCTTTGTCCGAGAGGAACGGGCCGGGCGTTTCGGGCCATGCAATCCCCGCGCTGTCCCAGTGTGCGGCGATCTCTTGCGCGGGGGCGTAGCCGGCGGAGCATTTGTATTGCACCTCGGTATCGTCGCAAAGCGTCAGGAACCCGTGCAGGAAGCCATGGGGTACGAACATCTGCCGCCCGTTTTCGGCAGAGAGTTCGTGCCCAACCCATGCGCCATAGGTTTCCGAACCCCGCCTGATGTCCACCGCGACGTCGAAGATCGCGCCGCGGGTACAGCGCACCAGTTTATGCTGCGCAGCGGGCGGTGCCTGTGCGTGCAGCCCGCGCAGCGTGCCGCGCAATCGAGACAGCGAGTGGTTGTCCTGAACGAAATCGCAGTCGATTCCGGTTTCTGCCCAGTCTTTCGCAGACCAGCTTTCGGTAAAGAAACCGCGCGCGTCGCCGAAACGGCGCGGCGTCACCAGGAAAACCCCCGGGAGATCGGTTACGGCAATGTCAGGTGGCAAGGTCGTGCCTCAATATAGCATGCGACTGGCCGGAGGCATGCCGCCCAGCCAAGTCTGATAGGGCAGGTAACAGTCGTTGAAATGGCGTGAGAGAGCGGTCCACACGATCAGCATCACAAACAGTGCCACGTAAGGGGCCGCCGCGATCGTGCGCCGGTGGCTGTGAAAAGGAAGAAACGGCAGCCCGGCCAGGATCATCGTCTGGATGGGAACGAGGTAATAGGACAACCGATCGGCGATCACCGAGGACAACGGCAGCATCGCGAGCAAGGCGAGCATCATTTGCGAACCGAGCAGCACGAGGCGATAGCTGTCGTCCGGCAGGGTTTGCCATCGTTGCCTCAGAAACAGCAGGAATGCGATGCCTGTCAGGGCAACGAGCCCGACCCGGAACAGCGCCCCCGCCGCATCGATATCGGTATCGACATATCGCGTCGTGGCCGTCTCTGCGTTGCCGGCCATCCACACGATCGCGAGGCCGGGCACGGCGAGCAGCGCTGTCGTGATCACGCGTCGCTGCGTGATGTCCCCCGAAACCAGAGGTGCCAGCAATAGGAAGACGATTGCGCTTGAATGGATGGAAGAGGCCAGCAGGACGATTATGACGAACCGCACCGTGCGTCGGTCGATGAACGCGACATAGGCGCCGCACATGATGCCGATCGCCATGGCCTGACGGATGCCCGACATCGGCATGTTGATGATGAGGACGGGAAACAGCAGGATGAGATAGGCAAGCGGATCGGGCTGGCGCCGGGCGACAAGGTGGATGCCGCCGAAAAAGACCAGAGCGGACACGACGTTGATCCAGGGATAGGCCAGCCCGAGGTCTGCCTGGGCGATGAACAGCGAGACCCACAGGGGATCGTTGCCCTCCAGCGCATCGCCGAAGTCGCTCACGCCATGGACGTAGAACTGGTTGAGATAGCCGGTCCAGTCGCAACCGACTTCGAACCGGAAAGCCGCGAACAGGAACAGGCCGACAAGCACCGGCCAATAGAGCCAGCGCTTGCCCGCCACGCTGACCAATATCAGCGCGGCAAAGACAAGAACGTAGATCAATGGCGAACCGCCTGCCGCAGCATTCCGGCCACGCGCGGCCCCCAGACCGCAAGGCTGTAAGCACGCTCTACCTTGGCGCGCCCTGCATTGCCCATGCGTCGTCTCAGGTCTTCGTCGTCGAGCAGGGTGCCGATTGCGGACCGCCATTCATCCGGCGTGGTCGCCAGAAAGCCGTTGACTCCGTGCTCAACGATATCGGCGTTCACCCCGACCGGCGAGGCGACGACCGGCAGGCCGCATGCCATGTACTGAATCAGCTTGTAACCGCACTTGCCGCGCGACCATGGCGTATCGGATATCGGCATGATGCCGATGTCCATTTCCTGGATCCGGCGCACTTCGCTGGCCTCTGTCCATGCGAAGGCGTCTACCAAGGGATGCGCTAACGGTTCCGCGCCGACGGTTCTGATCCGCGCGCCGTGCCCTGCCGCGATTTCCAGCAGGGCGGGCATCAGCGGCACCATGTATTCGCGCCATGTGCTTGGCGTACCGATCCAGCCGATGGCGGGTGGACGATCGGACCCGGCCCGTTCGCCGACGGCATAGTGATCGAGGTCGACCACTGTGGGCACGATCTCGACGCATCGGGCGCCTGCGCGCAGTGCCCGTTCCGCCAAATAGGGATTGCCCGCTGTCACGATCGCAGCCCCTGCCATCAACCGGTCGATCTTGGCGCCCAGCATGGCCCGGACCGCGGCGGAGCGATGCAGATCGTATCGGTGGAAGATCGCATCGTCGCAGTCGATCGCATAAGGTGCCGCGCCGGTCAGCGCAGCGCGTTCGCATATGGCCGGAAGCCATGGAAACGCCTCTGACTGGATCCACAACAGATCCGGCGATGGGCGCCTGCGCAACAGGGCAAGGCGGCGGGCATAGCTGGCGACGATCTGCATTCGCCTTGCCCTGCCGTCATACAGCGCCGCAAGGTACTCCGGCCCGAAGAAGGGTTCGAATGCCGGCTCCATTCCGGCCGCGGCAAGCGCGGGCTCGTATTGCAGAAATCGCAGCCGGCTCGATGCGCCGTTGCGACTGTATCGTGCCAGCATTGCGATCTTCGGGTTCATTGCCGGGCATCTGCTTGCGTGACGGCGCGATAGATTTCGCGATAGCTCCGGGTGCCTGCGTCGAGCGAAAACACCTCTTCGGCGGCTCGGCGGCACCGCGCCGCCAGGTCCGGGTCGGTCAGCAATCCCTGCAAGCCATGCCACGCCTCGAGCATAGCCGCCTCCGACCCGTCCCTGGCGAGCACGCCGATCCGGTAGTCCTCTACGATCCGGGCGACATCGCCGACCCCTGCGTTGGCGATCACCGGCTTGCCGCAGCCGAGGATCTCGCCAAGCCGGGTGGGTGAACGGCCCAGTTCGGAGGTATTCCCGCCCGCGTAAAACATGACCGAGGTCTGCTCGCGCCGAAGGATGGACGGAATGTCTTCAGGGCGGGCGGACCGGATCGTCACCCGGTCTGCCAGCGCCGGGCCCAGCGCTTCGTACACGCGGGCGGCATCGTCTCGGGTTGTGATGGCAAAGCGCGCGCCGGAATTCTCGCGTGAGACGACGGTAACGAAGGTGCAGAACCAGTCCATCCGGAACCACCCGCTCAAAACTGTGCCAAGGCAGCCGATCACTTGCGGTTCATCGCCGGGAACGGGGGCGGAGGCGGATGTGAAGCGGTCCAGATCGACGCAAGTCGGGATTACCGAGATGCGCTGCGTGCCGGTCTC
The DNA here is from genome assembly GCF_001634625.1 of Croceicoccus bisphenolivorans. Lineage (GTDB taxonomy): Bacteria > Pseudomonadota > Alphaproteobacteria > Sphingomonadales > Sphingomonadaceae > Croceicoccus > Croceicoccus bisphenolivorans. Next base: position 30,907 of record NZ_LRSE01000018.1, read on the forward strand.
GCGTGGATAGGTTGCGCGCAGATGGGCCGCCGCAGCATGCGTCAGCGAAACGACCGCGGCCGCGCGTTGCAGGCAGGCCCGCTCCATCGCAACGATCGCGCGGTGCAGCACCGATCCACGGCGCAGCCGGCCCGCCGTCACCAGCTCTTCGGGCCACAAGGCGCGCATGTCGAATATGAACGGAACGCCGGCGCACTTGCCCACGACCATGGCCGCCGCCGCAGGGACGTAGGACCGTGCGTGGATCAGCCTGATGTCGTACCGACGAACGGTGCGCCGGATCAGTGACAGCAGTTGCATCGGAACGTAGACCGCAGCAAGCACCCTTGGCAGCGAGCGGAAGCGTTGCGGTAGCCAGCGTATGCCCAGTTCACGGCACCGCGCCCGCATCTGCTCCATCGCGGCGCGATCTGCGCGATCTGCGTCCTTCTCGTAGGTGATGAGGGTAATCGCATGATCGCGCGAAAGGCCGCGCAGATAGGCAAAGACCTGGCTCTGCCCCAGGGGTTCGAGCAGGCCGTTGCGGGTGACGTAAAGCACGTTGATGGTCATCGGCGGGAACCGGCTATTCGAAGGAATAGCCCAGCACTTCCACATCCTGACGATAGAGACCGGCGACGATGTCGACCATGCGCGTATCATACAGTTGTCGGTAATCCTTGCCGTCGCCGCGCACCCGCTCTTGCGGGAGCGGGGTTCCGGGGGCCAGCCGGTTGCTGACATAGGCGTAGGCCTGGTCCATCCGTTCGAAGCGGCCGACATAGTCGACCAGGATGCGATCCCGCGCGCCCGGCTGCGATATCCAGGTCAGCTGGCTGCGGAAGTGGACGTAGCGCATAACATCGGACCGGAAGCGTTCATCCCCGTCGAGACGGTGCAGGAAAGCGGCGAAAGTCTCGACATCGGCGAGCCGCGTCGCCGCCCAGCGGTGATCGAAAAAGTCGGGCCGGGCGGTCCGCCGCCTGTGCAGATAGTGAAAGGCGCTGCTCATCCGGTCCCACGGATTGCGCACCACGCAGAACGTGAACCATCTGCGAAAGCGATCCGGATCGGCGGCGATGTACCGGGTTGCGGGTATGTGGAACGATTTTCGTCGCCAGATCGCCTTGCGCAGGCTCGTACCGGCGGCCTTGGGGACATGAATGAAAACCGCCTCCAGACGTTCGTCTTCGGGAAGGTAGGGATAGGACAAGACCCCGGTACGCAGGGCAAGCCGCTGCATGGGCAGGCCGTGGCGGAATTCCATGTCCTTGACCCGAAGCCGGATGCGGTCCGCCGCGGTAAGCATCAGCGCGCGTTTCCTTGCTCGACGGTTGCAAGATAAGCGGTGGCGGCGCGCAACGGTGAGAAATCGGCAGCACGGCGGCGGAGTGCCGAGCGATCGACCGGCATCGCAAGCGCTTTGGCCATGGCCATGGCCATCGACCCCGCGTCGCCGACCGGCGTCAGGTGGCCCCAGCGTCCGTCCGCCAAAATCTCTGCCGGGCCGGAGGGGCAATCTGTCGAAACGACCGGCAAACCTGCGTGCAGCGCCTCGACGATGACATTGCCGAACCCCTCCGCGTTGGAAGACAAGACGAAAAGGTCAGCACTGGCGTAAAATGGGCCGGGATCGTCGTGGAACCCGGCGAGGATTACCCTGTCGGTAATGCCCAGCTCGTCCGCCCTTGCACGCAACCGGCCCTCTTCCGGGCCGGCACCGAGGATCATAAGGCGTGCGTCCTTGCGTCCGCACCGCGACAACGCCTCGATCAGGAGGACCTGGTTCTTGACCGCCTTGAGCGATCCGACCGTAAGGATGCGCGCGCCGCGCGGAATGCCCCACATGGCTTCGGCTTTGTGTGGATCGCTTGCCGGGGCAGGAGCGGGTATCGGATTGCCGACGACATCGAACCGGTCGATCGGCATCGCAGCAAGCCGGGCCATGTCCTGCGCGACCCCGCGTGAAACCCCGATGCGGGCTTGGGATAGCCGATAGCCGATGGCCATCGTCGCCTTCATGACCAGTCGGTGTAGCGGTCCGCGACCCGCATATTGAGCCGAGAGAATCCCATGTTCGACGACGATGCACTTCGTCCGGTGGCTCAACATTGCGCAGACGAACGGTGCGATGACCGTCAAAGGCCACATCGATGCGATGAGGATGTCGGGCCGGGCATACGAAACATAACGCGCAAGGGCGATTGGCAAGGTTCGCACGCGCCTGCAGCCCAGACTGACCACCGGAAAACGCGCTCGGCCCTCTGCCATGAACGCCCCTTGGGCCTGCATGAGCACAATTTCGACGGACCATCCGCGTTCGGCGAAAGCGTCTGCCAGGCAGAGGTTCACACGCTCGGCCCCGCCGCCGCGCAGATCAGGCAAGAGGAACGCGATCTTCATGCCTTGATGACGTCGATGGGCCGCAACGGTCCCGTGGAGACACTGCCAGGCATTTGCCGGACGATCCGTGCGGGAACGCCAACCGCGAGAACATTGTCGGGCAAATCGCCGGTCACGACGGAATGTGCGCCGACCACCACGTTGTCGCCTATGGACACGCCTTTCAACACCGTTACTTTCGCGCCAAGCCAGACATTGTTGCCAATATGGACGGGAGCGGTGACGAAGCCGTTCCGGGCGGTCGGGACAGGGCCTCCGGCACGATGATCCTGATCGCGAATCGTCACGTACTCTCCGAACAGCGCATGATCGCCGATGCTGATCTGCTCACGAGCGACGAGGATTGCTCCGTGCCCGATAAAGGCCTCCCGTCCGATCGACAGCTGGCCGCCTCGCGCCTGAAGAAATGCATTGCGCTGGACGAAAGCGTCCGGTCCGATGCGCAGCCTGCCACCCTGTCGCAATACGATCCGCACACCGCCACCAAGCTTGAAACCGGGCGCGATATCGCTGTTACTCAAGATCCAGCGCGCGAAATGACCGCGCATTTTTGCGCCAAGCCGGCGAAGCGAGGCAATGCTCATTTGCAGCGTTTTCTCAGGTCGGCCAGTAGACGCTGATCGTCGGCGCATTCATCTCGTATCTGGGTGTCGAGTGCATCGTGCGCCGACCGGTCGCGATAACCGGCGGTTTCGTTGAGGCGCCGCAGTCGTTGCGCCATGCCGAGCCGGGTCGACCCCGTGAGCGTTCGCAAGGCAGCCGCGAGCATGAGGATGATTTTCGGGGGACGGCGCGTCAGCCGGGCCAACCAGTGGGATCGAGGCTGTTTGGCAGCGTGGATGCGCGGGAAGTGTCGGCGGCCATCATCCGCCAGACCAAGAAAAGCGAGAATGTTCAGATAGGTCTGCGCAGGCTGGGAAATCCATTCCGCCATGTCGATCACCATCAACCGATCGGGCGGGAAGACATTCAGCCATCGATTGAGATGTTCGCCAAAGCGGGCAACCGATTGGTAATCGAGCAGACGCAGTTCCCGGCAGTATGGAGGTATCTGTTCGCCCTCACGGTCGCTTCCCGTCCGCCAGGCGGTTGCGAAATCTTCGATATTCTCGTCCAGATTCAGCAGTAATTGGTTGTGGTAGGATTTCAGGAACGCAACGGGTTCGCGGGTGAACAGGATAATCTGCGGGTCGAGCGCGAATGCGGCGATGTTGGTCGGAGCATCTTGGGAATAGAGATATTGCACCGAAGCTTCGCCGACGATGCGGGCATCGCCGCAATCCGAGAACTGTTCTTGATACGCGTCCTCGGTCTTGACGAATTGATATCCGAGAAAGTCCGTGCAGAAGAAGTGCGGCTCCTTGTCGCGCGAAAATGCGATCTGCGGGTGGTGCCGCAGATACTCGACCCATGCGGTGGTGCCGCATTTGGGCGCGCCAATAATGAATAGGTTGGGACGGATCATCGCGTTTTGCGCCCCGCAACAAAGCCGAACACGGTTGAATCGATGCCGAGCACCCGTCGCGAACGGTGCCAGAGCATGACGTTCCACACCGTCATTGCGATGCTTGACGCGATCGCCGCGCCCATCGCGCCATGGGTCGGCACCAGGGCGAGGGTGAGCGCCAGATTGACGATTGTGCCGGCGACCATCTCCCTGAGCGTGATCCGCTCGTTCCCGGTCATGTTGAGCAGAGTCACCACCGCCCCGAAAAAGGCGTTCACACACTGTCCCGCGAGCAGAACCATTAGCAGGGGAAAGGCGCCGGAATAACCGGCACCGTAGAGCGCCGTCAGGATCGGATTTCCCCACAATGCGAGGATGAGCACGAATGGCGCCATCGTGGCGAGTGAGAAGACTGCGCCGGTGGCCATGAGGTGCTGGAGCGCTGCAGTCTCACCACGGGCATGAAGGCTGGCGATGCGCGGTCCGACGATCATGGCCACCATGCCCAGGCCCACGATGACGAGGGAATTGGCCGATTGCGCAATCTTGAAAAGCGCGACCGAGGTCGGATCGGCCAGTGCGCCGACGATCACGATACCCAGATTCTGGCTGGCGACCTGCACCCCGGCAAGTGCCGCCAACGGCAGAATCGCGTTCTTCCATGCTACAGAATCCTGTTCGGGTCGGGCGTGCCAGATCGCTTCGGGACTGTGGCGGCGCAGCAGGAGCGCACCGAACACGAAGGCTGCCGCCGCAGCGGCGACGGTTACGATCATCGCTTGTTCAACCGGAACCAGACCGTTTGCGAAGAACCAGAGCGCGGCAATGAGAAGGAAAGTGAGGAGCGGCCTGCCGATTGCGTCCGACAACTGGCCCCAGATGATCTTATGCAGGCCGCGCAAGGCGGCATCGCGGGCGCGGCCGAGAGCGATCAACGGGACCAGTGGTGCGCCGATGAGGGCCACCAGCCAGGCCTCTTGCGAGCAGAAGGCGGCGGCGATGGCCAGCCCGATGAACAGCGAGGGCAGAGCGGACACCGCGATCCGCTTCGTAGCCCAGGCCCACATCCCACGAACGCGCCCCCATCGACCCGTCATCGATCCGGTCGACGTTTCGCGCAGCACCAGCGTTGGCAACCCCATCTGGACGGGGATGCCGATGAGGGTCAGCACGCTGATCGCCATGGCGTAATTGCCATAACCGTCCACCCCGAGCGCGCGCGCGAAAAGCACCGAGCTAGCCGTGGTCAGGCCGAGCGAGCCGATCCGGATCGCAAGGCTGCCGCCGCCGGCGCGCAGCAGCCAGCCCCGCTGGGGTATGGCCATCGCCGTGCTCACAGGCGAAGGTCGCTCTCGGCGGCCGGGAACAGGCTTTTCAAGTCGCAGAACACGTGGATGTCGCGCCCGTGGCCGCGCATGGCCGCCGAACCCGCTTCGCGAAAGGCATCGTGCGCGACGGCAAGGATCACGCCGTCGTAGGCGCCTGCATCGGGCCTTGCGACAAGGTTGACGTCATAGGCCTGCCGCGCTTCTTCGGGATCGACCCATGGATCGTGGATTTCCACCGTGACGCCATAATCGGCCAGTTCGCTGACAAGATCGACGACGCGGGTGTTGCGAAGGTCCGGGCAGTTTTCCTTGAAGGTTAGGCCGAGGATCAGCACACGCGCGCCATCGACCTGGATCCGGCGCTTCAGCATGGCCTTGACCATCTGGCCGGCAAGCCATCCGCCCATGCCGTCGTTGATGCGGCGACCGGCAAGGATGACCTGCGGATGATATCCCAGAGCCTCTGCCTTGTGGGTCAGGTAGTACGGATCGACCCCGATGCAGTGCCCGCCGACAAGGCCAGGGCGGAAAGGCAGGAAGTTCCACTTGGTTCCCGCCGCGTCGAGCACGGCCTGGGTGTCTATCCCCATGCGTGCGAAGATGATCGCCAGTTCGTTCACCAGCGCAATGTTAAGGTCGCGCTGCGTGTTCTCGATCACCTTGGCGGCTTCTGCAACGCGGATGCTGTCTGCCCGATAGGTCCCGGCTTGGATGATGGAGGCGTAGAGCCGGTCGATCGTTTCCGCCACTTCGGGCGTGGAACCGGCGGTGACCTTGCGAATGGTGGTAAGGCGATGCAACTTGTCGCCCGGATTGATCCGTTCGGGGCTGTATCCGCAAAAGAAATCGCGATTGAAGGCAAGGCCTGACACACGTTCGAGAACGGGTACGCAGTCCTCTTCAGTGGCGCCGGGATAGACCGTGCTTTCGTAGATCACGATATCGCCCTTGCCCAATACCCGCCCCACTGTTTCGGAGGCGCGGATGAGCGGGGTGAGATCGGGCTGCTTGTGCGCGTCGATCGGCGTCGGGACGGTGACGATGAAGATGCTGGCCGCTTTAAGCGCTTCGGGATCGGACGTGAAGCTTAGCAGCGATGCCTGTGCCAGTTCGTCGCCATCAACCTCGCGCGTAGCGTCATGCCCGTTGCGCAGATCCTCGATCCGCCCCTCGTTCACGTCGAAGCCTATGACCGGCCGTTGTTTGCCGAATTCGACGGCAAGGGGCAGGCCGACATAGCCGAGTCCGATCACGGCGATCGTGTCGGTGGATAGAGTCATCGCGGTTTCTCATTCAGGGCGCGGGGAGGGGTCTTGGTGCGGCCCCGTGCCAGGATGGAGTTGCCCAGCCGGAACGACAGGACGACGAAGACGCAGCCGACCGCTCCGGCAAGGAAATCGTCAAAGGCGGCTTCGCGTCCGGGTATCCAGATTTGCGCGATCTCGATCAGGGCGGCGATGACCATGCACGGCAGCGCGGCGCAGCGACCGGGGCGGGCCACATGCACCGTCAGGGTCAGCAAGGCGAAGCTGACGGCATGGAGCGCCAGGTCGTTCTTCCCGTGCAGCGCAGGGTGATCGGGCAACTGACCATCGTACGCGATCGCGAAATAGAGAATTGCGCAAAGACAGGCCGCAGCGAGCAGCGAGCCGAGGGCGCGGACACCGTTCATTTGCCGTAGTATCCGCGGAACCATTCGACGAAGCGGGCGATACCATCGCGAACGTCGGTTTCGGGGCGATATCCGGTAAGGTTCTGGAGCAGGCCCGCATCGGCCCATGTCGCGGGCACGTCGCCGGGCTGCATCGGCATGTAGTTGCGGATAGCCTTGCGGTTCAGGCAATCCTCTATGGCGTCGATGAAATCGAGCAGGCGGATCTTGTCCGAATTGCCGATGTTCACGATCCGGAACGGGGCCACCGGCGACAGGCTGTCGTTGGCGGCGATGTCCCCGGCGCTTTTCGGGCGGACCGGCGGGGAGTCGATCAACAGGCGGATGCCGCGGACGAGATCGTCGACATAGGTGAAATCCCGCCACATCTCGCCGTTGTTGTAGATGTCGATCGGGCGCCCCTCCAGGATCGCATCGACGAACTTGAACAGGGCGAGGTCGGGGCGGCCCCATGGCCCGTAGACCGTGAAGAACCGGAACATCGTGGTGGGAATGTCCCACAGGTGGGCATAGGCATGGCCCATGCTTTCGTTCGCCTTCTTGGTCGCGGCGTAGATGGTAAGCTGGGTGTCCGCCTTGTCCGTTTCGGCAAAGGGCATGTCCTCGTTCGCGCCATAGACCGACGAGGTGGAGGCCATCAGCAAATGACCCACCCCGGCCGCTTTTGCCGCATCCATCACGTTGAGCGTTCCGGTGACGTTGCTGTCGATATAGGCGCGCGGATTTTCGAGGCTGTAGCGAACACCGGCCTGGGCGGCGAGATGGACGATCGTGTCGGGCGCGAATGCGGCGACCGTATCGCCAAGCGTGCCGCCATCTTCCAGCATCGCCTCGGTTGCGGCAAAGTTGGCGTATTCGCGCAGGATGGCGTGGCGACGCTGTTTCAACGCGACATCGTAATAATCGGTCATGCCGTCATAGCCGTGAACCTGCAAACCCTCTTCCAACAGGGCGCGGGCCAGATGAAAGCCGATGAATCCGGCCGTGCCGGTGATGAAGACCTTGTGCAAAGGATCGTTTCCCGTGTTTTCAGGCAGCGGCAGGGCGATTTTCGCTGCTTGCTGCATGCCGGCCGGTTGCCCGGGCCAGTCGGTTGATTTCGGTTCGGTATGCGTCGATCACGATCTGCTGATCGTATTCGCGTTCCATTTTCGCGCGTCCGGCGCGCCCCATTTCCGTCTGTGCGGCGGGAGGCATCGCGATAAAGCCGGTGCAGGCGCGGGCGAGGCTTTCGCTGCTGCGAGCGCTGCACAGCAGGCCTGTTTCGGTGTCGTCGACCACTTCACGGCAGCCCGGCACATCGGTCGCGATCAGGGGGCGCGCCATCGCCGCCGCCTCGATCAACGTGCGGGGTGCTCCTTCGCGATAGGAGGGAAGGACGACGCAATGGGCGGCGGCGATTTCACGGCGCACGTCGGAGCTGGTGCCAAGATATTCGATCCCGTGACTTCGCTCCCACCCATGGACAGTGGCAAGATCGATTGCGGTGCGGTTCGCATCCCCTGCCGCGCCCAACAGCTGAAAGCGCGCACCGGGATATCGCGACCGTACGATGCGGGCGGCTTCGACATATTCGTGCACACCCTTGTCGCGCAGCAAGCGGGCGATCATCAAAAAGACGGGTCCGCTGTCCGAAGCAGGCGGCGGCGAGGGGGCAAACCGGTCGAGGTCGATACCCGATCCCGGCAGCAGGACCGTCTGTGCGTGTTCTACCAGCTTGCGTTCGATGAACAGCGAGAGATCGTCGCGGTTCTGGAAGAACACCCGTGGCACCGCGCGGAACGCCTGCCGGTAGAGCATCGTCGCAATCCGCTCTACCGCGCCGCCGGACAGGAACGCGGTGCCAAGCCCGGTCACGTTGGGCAGAAAGGCGATGCCATGCCGCCGGGCCGCGAGCGCGCCGTAGATATTGTTCTTGATGGTGAAGCCAAGGACGACATCCGGGCGAAGGGTTCCGAATGCCCGGGACATCCGCCGCAGCAATCCGGCGTCGCGCACGGGGTTCAGGCCTTTGCGATCCATGGGCAGGTCGCATACTTCGCACCCCATCGCGGCCAGCGTGGTGACGCTGTCGTCCAGCGGGGCCAGAACCGTCAGCCGATGACCGTCCGCCAGTAGTGCGGAAACGAGGCCGCTGCGGAAATTGCATAAGTTCCACGCTACGTTGACTGTCAGCACGATGTGGGAACCGGTCGCACGCACGGTTTCGCGGGGCGAGGCTGGGTGTGAGCTGGTCATGATGGCGATGATTTCGCGGCGCGTTGCGGTGCGCGGGATCGTGCACGGCTAGGGTTTGTCGATCTTTTCGGCGTCAGCCTTCAGGCTTTCGATCTGTTCGGCCAGGCGGTCGTGTTCGGTCAGCTTCGTTGCCAGGATGCGATGCGTATCAGCCATCCTGCGCGCACGACCCTGTGGCGTCAGGGCGTATGCGTTGCGCGGTTTGTTCGAAGGCGAACGAAGGTTCCGGGTCTTGATGAAACCCTGGTCGGCCAAGCGCTGCAGGGAATAATTGATCCGCCCCACGCTGACGCCAAGGCGTTGCGCGATTTCGCGTTGCGAAAGGCGCGGTTCGTTTTCAAGAAGATAAAGCAGCTCAAAATCGAGCAGTTCACGATTGGAGAGGGGCGGTTGAGACATATTCTTCGCCAAAGCTACCGCAGTGTGGGTGAAATACCCAACACGTAAAAATTTGGCAGTCTTGAAACGTGCGAAGAAATGTACGTTCAATTTTGAACATAGACTTCCGGCATCAGGTGTTCAAGAGAAAATTCTATTTTGCTCCATGCCCGGTCAGGACTGTGCGAATCGTCATCAATACGATCACCATGTCGAGCCAGATCGAGAAATATTTGAGATAATAGAAGTCGTATTCCAGCTTTGTGCGGGCTTCGCTCACCAGGGCTACGTTACCCTGATGCACTGCCGCCCAGCCGGTGATCCCCGGACGCACAAGGTGGCGATAGGCATAGTAGGGTAGCTCTCTCTGGTAATCGCGGCCCAGTTTCAGCGATTCCGGGCGCGGGCCGATCCAGCTCATCGATCCCTCGATCACGTTGAAGATCTGGGGCAACTCGTCGATCCTCGTCTTGCGGATAAAGCGACCGACCCGGGTGATTCGCGGATCGTTGTCCGTCGTATATGCGGGGCCGGGGATGTCGCTGCGCATCGACCGCAGTTTATAACAGACGAATTTCCGCCCCCGATAGCCAAGCCGGACCTGAGGAAACATGGCGGCCCCCGGGCTTTCGAGTCTGATCGCAACCGCGAATATCGCGATGACGGGCAGGACCAGAAGCGAGGCGGGCACGGCGAAGAACAGATCGATCAGGCGCTTTACGCGCAGATAGGGCTGTTCGGGAAGGATCGCGCCGAAAACCTGCTCTGGATGATCGCGCAGCACCATTCGGCCGGTGATCATTTCACGCAGTTGCGCTGCTTCGTAAACCGGTATCCCGCGCAAGGTGGCGCGAGTGAACAGCCGTTCGAATTCGTCGGCAATGCCGGAATGGGAATCGTAGACGATACCCTGAATATCCGGAGGCAAGACCGGAACGTGCAGGTGCACCCATTCGATCGAGGCAAGCATCAGATCGTTATCCGGCCCGCCGCATCCGATATAGGCCAGGCGCGGGGCCGTTACCCGCGCGCGGATCATGGCGATGGCAAGGTACCAGGCGCTGCCGATGACGAAGCTGGTGACGGGGTGGTAGTAACCGATCCGCCCCAGCGCGAGCTGCACCGCGATGAAAACCCCGCCATAGGCCGCGGCGAAAACCGGCAGGATGATAACCTTGTCGTCAACCAACGGAAGCAGGCCGATCTTGCGAAGATAGACGTGGGCCGCCAGCAGCGCGACCACAGAAGCATAGAACGAAGGTTCGTTCGGCAGAACCGATCGGGCCCACGCCAATTCGCTTGCGAACAATGGATGGAACAGTTCGGGGATCAGGATCGCCAGAACCAGCGCCCCGATGAGGGTGAAGCGATTGGTCCGCACGAGCGCGCCGATCTGACGCCTGCGTGCGCTGTGACGGGTGACGAACTGCTGGACGTGATGAGGAAGCTCGCGTGCCATGTCTGCCTCCCCGCCCTATGCCGGCCTGAGATCGTATGAGGGCAGGGTCATCGAAACCGACGATCCGAGCAGGGCGAAGAGGACGCGAACCCGGTCGGGCCCTTCCAGGTTTTCAACCCGGGCCAGCGTTTCGGCGAAGGGTCCGTCTTCTATGCGGACGACCTGGCCGGGCACCCAGACGTCGGCGCTGCCCATGAACAGATCGCCATCGCAAGCGTCGCACAGTTTGCGCATTACCCCCGGGCGGACCGGTGTGGGCGCGCCGCCATCGCCCGTAACGAGCGTCTTTACCCCATGGGTGGAATTGATCGAACGCCAGCGATCTACGCCGTTGTCGAACGCAACGAATATATAGCCGGGAAACAGCGGCACCTTTGCTTCGATGGCGCGCCTTGCGTGGCGCGTGATCCTGCGGATGCGGGGCAGGAACGTGCGGAACGACTGACGCTCCAGATGCTGCTTCGCCAGCACTTCTCCCCGGGCTCGGGTCTGCGCGACATACCATCGGATCGCCATGATTTCAGGCCCCGCACAGCCTTCGGAAAGGTCGGGCGGAAAAGGTCGTCGACAGGATCCGGAGCGGCAATGGATTGGGCCGGTACACGATCGAAACGTCCTTTGCAGTGACGGGGCCATTCCCCCGACGCGGCCAGCGGATATCGCATCGGATATTACCTTACAACCCAATTAAGATATCTAACGATATATTTTTGGACTTGCACACATGAGCGCATGTAGGTTGCGAGCAGATCGCTGGAGCGGCAATGCCGGCATTCCTATATAGTTGATTTACCCCATGATATTAGACTATTTTTGGGCACCTTGCCGGCAATCTACTGCGCCTAGAAGGAGGCTCTGGATGCCGGAGAACGGATGGATGGCCGCGATCCCGTCGGATCTAAAATATTTCAGAAATATAACGTACGATATTATATTTTGACAGATATTTAATCATAGGATAGTCGGCAGATCGTTGCTGGGGCTCCACGAGTTGCGGCTTGTCGTCGCTCGGGATCAGGCTTTTCGCTTTCTGCCTGTGCCCGGCCTTTCATCCTGCTTCGGAGCCCTTTACGCCCACGATGCGACAGCGCACGAGGGAGAAGTCGTGTTGACGGGCGAGGTGGGGGCGGGGGCGCGATATCGTTCCCCCGGATGCGGTGGAGGCGGGCATCGTGCAGGACCGTTTTGCCGGGAAACTCTATGTCGATACGTCGCTCGACTATGTCACCGGGCCGATCCGGCTGTCGCTCGATGCGGGTGTTGAGAACTATCCCGGCGAAGATCGCTTCGATCGCTACAGAATCAATCCCGGCGCGACTTTCGACCTGCCGATTGCGCAAAATGGGCGAACGCGTCTTCGCATTGGCGCGGGATACGAATACGTGGCCGACAACGACGAGCGGGTCTTTGACCGGGGCCGTGCCGATGTGCAGTTGATCCATCGCCCGTCGGCCACACATCGCACCGTCGCGCGAGTCCGCTATGGCTTTCGCAACCAGTCGGAGCGACAGTTCGAGGGTTTCGACCAGCAGGAGTGGCTTGCCGAACTGAGCCATGTCTGGAGGCCGGTCGGCACCCGTGCGCGCGTTGGCGCGACGATACTGGGCATCAGGCACGATGCCGACGACGACCGCTTCAGCCACACTGGCTATGGCCTGCGCCTGACGGGCGGCATGCCGATCGGCGATCGTGTCGATGGGCGGATGCGGGCAACCGTGATGCGGCGCCTGTACGATGACGATTTTTCCGCTGAATTGCCGTTGGACCGAAAAGACACGCGGATCGACTTATCGACCAGATTGTCGCTTGCCCTGCGTGGAGGAGCCACGCTGTTTGTAGAAGGCGGCTATGTGGACAACCGTTCCAACATCGCGGCGCGCGATTTTTCTGGCGTGACCGCCACGCTTGGCCTGCGCTGGACGTTACGCGCGCACCGCCGCGATCAATCTCGACGCTAGGCGGATTTCCGCAAGGCCATGGTGGCAAGTTCCGTGCGGTTGGAGATTTGCAGCTTCTTGTAGATGTTGTGCAGAAACACCTTCACCGTTCCCTCGGTGGTGCCAAGCTGCTCCGCAATCTCGCGATTTCGCAGGCCTTGCGCAACGCAGTGCGCCACCTTCATCTCCTTGGGAGACAAGGTTTCGAGAGGCGAGGGGGCAGGGCGTGTGCTCGCATGGAAAATGGCCTTGTCGTACAGCTCGCTGTCAAGATAGCGGTCGCCTTTCATTACCGTGTCGATCGCCTCCAGCAGGCGATCCTCGCAGTAATGCTTGAAGACGATGCCGTTGACCCGCAGCCGGATGGCTTCCAGCAACTGGTCATCGGTCACTTCGACGGTAAGGATGATGACGGGCCGCTCGTCCCCTTTCTCGCGAAGCATGCGCAAGGTGTCGATGCCGTCCCGGACAGGCATTCTTATGTCGAGCAGGACGACATCGGGATCGACACGGGCGATTTCCGTCAGCGTGGCGTCGCCATCGTCCGCGGTGGCGACGACTTCATGCCCGCCGGTCTTGAGAACCGCTTCCACGCCCAGTCGGAAAAATGGGTGATCGTCAGCGATGAGAATGCGTGTCACGGTCCGGCAATATCCCGATTGTGTCTTGGCGATTCATAAATGAGCGGTCTACCGAGGGCAACTCGACAGCGTGGCGATATGGCGGCGCTTGCCGCAATCGCCACACCGACGCATCCTCCAATGCCGCCAGGAAGGGGCCAAGACAAGCTCTGACCGTGACAAAAAACTTGCACAAGGCTGCAATGGCGCGCAAGAATATCGCAAGATATATTCCACTGGTAAGCATTGAGTGGATTTGATGCCCGGAATCTCGGTCTGCGAGCGACCCGCCAGATGGGCTAAAGAAGATATGGCCGGTAATAATTCACTTATAATCTCAATAAAGTTTCTCGAAAAATATCCAGCTACGATTCTTTGGAATAATATATTGAACATGAAAAATATATTTATTAAATGCATGAATATAAATGATAAATAATTTAATATGCAATATATTCAGTATTTTCGGTCTTAAACATCATCGTTTATGGATATTATTTTAGATCCGACATGACAGTAAATGTTACATAAAGATGGATATTAGTTAATTCCGTCTCCGCTAAATCTTGCTAGCAGCGATGCATGAGTTTCTCGACAATGATCAGACATAATCTGGCTCTACTTGCGAGCAGGATGATCTGCGCCGTGGCGCTCGTGGCCATCGCCCTGACAGACCCTGCGATGCCGGGCTTCCAGCTTGAATTCGACGATGTCTTTGCGCTTTGTTACCTGGTCTGGGTCACGGCCACCACGATCGCTTCGCTGCGTAGCTGGTTCGTGGACTTCGTCTTTTCCGCCCCGCTGATCATTGCGGACATCGTCGCGTTTACCGTGCTGCTGATATTCCTGCCGGTTCACGACGATGCCATGATCGCTTCCACATTATCCTTTCTGGCACACATCGTCTTTACCAGCGTCCTGCGCTGGCGATCGCGCCTCGCCTATGCGCTTGCTGCGTCCGTCTACGTCAACCTGTTCTGGATGCTGGAAGTGATCTTGATCGATTTTCACGCACAGCCGGGGGGCTCTGCGCATGCCTTGCGCATGGGGCTTTTCGCGATCGTGGGATCGATAGTGATATTCTGCGCCAGCCGGCAGATATCCCGATCCGTCCCGGTGCGGTTCCGGGCCGAAGATCCGGAGGCCGGGCTGCCGCTTCCGGTCTCGGCTTTCGACTACATCAGCAACACGACCGGGGCGAGGCGGATCGTGTTCTGCTGGAAGGATCGCTACGATTCGCGAAAGTTCGCTTTCGATTCCAGGCAGCTGGATGGCGACCTCAGGAAACTGGACGATCGCGCAGGCAAGGGCGACCACACCCCTGTCGAACTTGACTTCACGCAGGTGCTTGCATTCAGAGAGCTTGCGCCGATGCTGTTCGACCTCGCCCGCGAAAGGGCGCTGATCCAGCGCGGCGGAATGATCTCGATTCAGGAACGGGGGCCGATACCGGGGGCGAAGCTGCTGAAGGACCTTGGCGTCGTGCGGGGAATCTGTATGCCGATCATCACGGTAGAGGGGACCGACTGGCTGATCCTTAGCGACATCCCGCTGCTGGGGTGGTCGCACTTGCGCAGCGCCGATGCCATCTGCACCGAACTGGCGCAGGAAGTGGATGTCCAGATCAGCGCTCTTAACGCAAGAGAGGCCGCGCTTGCAGGCTTGCGTCAGGCTATCGCCCGCGACCTGCACGATAGCGTGGCGCATTCGCTTGCCGGTGCGAAATACCTGTTGCTGGCACTGCGCACGCGGGTGGCCGACAGCCCTGGAGCGGTGGAAGAGATCGATGCCATCCGCGATGCGCTGGAGGCCGAGCATCGCAATGTCCGCCAGTTGATCACCCAGCTTCGAGATAGCGAGCCGGATACCGGGCTGCGCAATTTCATCGAGGATGTAACCGCGATAATTCCCAATCTGGCGTTGCGCTGGCACCTTTCGGTCGAACTGGTCGATTCCGACTATCGCCTCATGGTTCCGGCTTGGCTCTCGCTCGAACTGCAGCAACTGGTGCGCGAAGCCGTTTCGAATGCCGCTCGGCACGGCAAGGCGAGCGCGTTGACGGTGCAATGTCGGCGCAAGGCAACCCGGATCGAAATCACCGTGATCGATAACGGCAAGGGCTTCGCCGCAGATGAGGTTGCCCGACCGCGTTCGATCAGTGAACGTATCGCACTGCTTGGAGGCGAGCTGGAGATGCAGTGCCGTCCCGGTGCAACCATCCTGCTGATGTCGTTTACGCTGCAGGAATGATTGCCGACAGATCTGGGCCGTGTTTCCGCCATCCCGTCCAGCGTGATCAGGGCCACTGAGAGGACAAATGGGGCCTTTCGGTGGCATCGTGGTGCACCCTTTGAGCATCTTTTTGGTACAGCCAAATACATATCGGACGACTGCTATCGTGGATTTCATGGCGATAAGTCTGAAGTCTGATATTTAGCGGCTCTAGCCATCCGCATCGTTCCGCACAGACGTGTGATCCGTTCGATTAGCTCCTTCTCGTTCCGGTCGAAGTGATGCGTGTGTCCCGGCCCCAGAATCCGGCGATTTTTTGTGAGCTGTGGAAGAGAACGGCTCGTAGTAACTAGGTGATAGACTTGCTTGCAGTTTGTCAAAGACACTTCGGCATTGTCGAATTTTCCGCAGTTCGCCGAGACCGTCGATAATCCCGCTGTACAATTATGAACGTAGGGCTCGGGAATGGCGGCTATGTTGGTGGCTGCAGCCACGGCTTTTAATTCTTCCGTAACGGCGCCCCCCAACCAACTCTAGCCGTTCCACCTTTCGCACAGGACCGGCGGCCGTCGCCAAAAACCCGCCATTCCAGCCACCTCGATCAACGCGGTAGCATTGCCCCTCACTCGTCGATTGCGATTTTTCGGCTGTTCAACGCTAGCACAGCTGCGCCTTATCCGGGTGCACCCGATAACTCGCCAGCGTGCTGAGCATGCTGCCCGGCGTCTGTACCCTGTCGAGAACCTTGACGTCCGTGCGCCATTCGTGCGGGCCAATGTCGAAGAGCTGATAGCCGCGCTGCTGGTTGTAGAGGCTGAAGTGCGGGTTGTCGCGCAGCAGAAAGCGCCGCTTCTCGCTGTCTGCCTGGCCGTCGCCCCCCGAACTGATGGAAGTACCGAGAAATTCGACGGCGGCGGCAGGGCCGTCCAATTCGTCATCGCGCACCGGGAGGTGCCCGACATTGTGGACGTGGGAATCCCCGCTGGCCACGACGACATTGGTCAACCCGTTGTCGCGGACGGCCTCGATCAGGCGCGCGCGCGCCGCAGGGTAGCCGCTCCAACTGTCGGGAGGGCCCGGCAGACGGATGCCGTCCGCATTCCTGCGGACGATCGGCATCATCCGCACCTGCTGCGCGATCAGGTTCCAGCAGGCCTGATTGCGCAGACCCGCGCCCAGCCATGCCTCTTGCGCGTTGCCGAGAACGGTCGACGTGGCATCGTCCCGCTTGCGGCATCCGCGTCCGGCCGGCGTCTCGCACAATTGTTGGCTGCGATGGCTGCGGGTGTCGAGGACATGCATCCTGACCAGCCGTCCGAAGTCTAGCCGCCGGTACATGGTTAGCTCGCCAAGGCGCGGGGCCTGCGCCAGCCGCACTGGCATATGTTCATACCAAGCCTGCATCGCGACTATGCGCCGCGCCAGCACAGCCTCGCGGGAGCTGCCATGCTGATCGAACGAGGACACCCAGTTGTTGTCCACTTCGTGGTCGTCGAACGACATGATGAATGGCACCGCATGATGAGCCGCCTGCAGGTCCGGGTCCATCTTGTACTGCGCATAGCGCTGCCGGTATTCCGGGAGCGTGTAAACCTCATCGGTCAGGTGCCGCCGGTGGGCGTCCCGACCCTCCCGGTCCCGTATCGTGAAGCTGCTCTTGCGGCCGTATTCGTAGATATAGTCGCCGTAGTGGAAGACAGCGTCGAGGTCCGGTTCACTGGCAAGATGGCGCCAGGCTTCGTACCAACCCTGCGGATAGGCCTGGCAGCCCGCCAGCCCGAGGCGGAGCCGTTCCGGCAGCGCGTCTGCGGCCGGAGCCGTCCGCGCTCGCCCCACCGGGCTTGCTTCCACCCCGGTGACAAGGAAGCGGTACCAATAGAGGCGCGACGGCCGCAACCCGCTGACCTCTACATGAATGCTGTGCGCCAGATCGGGGTGCGCGATTTCCTCTCCACTGCGCACAACATGTGCGAAAGCCTCGTCTTCGGCCACTTCCCAGCGGACTTGCACGGCAAGTGGCGGCATCCCGGCGTCAGGCTGCAGGGGGTGGGGGGCAAGCCGCGTCCAGATCACGAAGCCGTCCGGCCAAGGATCGCCCGATGCGACGCCAAGGCTGAAGGGGAAGGCACCGAACCTGGGCGCCGCCCATAGTCGGGCATGACGGCCCAGTCCCGCGAACAGGACTGCGCCGCTTGCCGATACGAGGAAATTACGCCGGTGCAGCGCCATCATCGATCACCTGTCAGCATTTTGGAAAAGGACAAAACCCGCCGCGGTTCAGAATGTGGCGCGAATGCCCACCGTTCCGTTGACGCCCGCGTTGTTGTAGTTGGCGACATGGTCAGGGACGGATCCCGCCTCATTGCTGACACCCGGCGCCAGCCGGTAGGTTGCCCGGTTGAGCAGGTTTCTAATCGAGAAGAATGCCTGTAACCCCCGCCTGATCCGGTAATTGCCCGAGAGGTTCACGTCCCAGCGCGCCTTGTCATAAGTGCCGGTGGAGATGGTCGCGGGCTTGTCGTCAGTCCAGACGGTGTTGAGATAGAGCCGTACCGGCCCGCTCTTGTAGGCCAGCGCCAGAGTGACCATGTTTTCAGGCGTCAGGGAAATCGGTTCGTCCGGGTGGGTGTAGGTATAGGAACCGCGCAAGGTCAGCCCCTTGAACGGATTGGGCAGCAAGCGTTCAAGCGAATAGTTGAACTCCAGTTCCACGCCCTGGATGCTGATCGTGCCTTCGCCCACGGTGGTCGTCGTTCGGAAGGTGTAGTCGGCGTATTCCGTTCCAGTGTAGCCGAACTCCTGTGCCGTGAATTCCTGCGTCTGAAATGCGCCCTTCAAATCGTTACGGAAATAGTTAACAGCTACCAGCCCGACCGGCTCGAAATACTTGACCAAGCGGGCCGAGTAGTTGTTGGAAAGTTCGGGAGTCAGCCCCGGGTTCGGCGCGGTGACGGTCTGGGTGGTCTCGTTCACTGACCATACGCCTGCCAATACGCTCACTTCGGGGCGACGGATCGTCCGGCTGTAGCCAAGCTGCAAGTCGAGGTTGTCGGTGAAGGAGACCTTCGCCGAGGCGCTTGGGAAGAAATAGTCGTATTGGCCCTTACGTGCGACGCGAGGGCGCGACTCATACTGGTACTGAATGCCTTCGACCGTCGTCGCACGACCGGTCGATACCGAAACGTCATAGCCTGCCGCGATCACTTCCTCGGCCGAAAGCGCGTCCGGTTCCAGCGCGGCAGTGCGCGTCTGTTCCCAGCGCAGCCCCGCGCGCAGCGCCAGCCAGTCGGCCGGCATTGCTGTCACCATCGAATAAGCGGCATAGGTATCTTCGTCGAAGTGACGGCTGTTGCCGATATAGGCGTTGTAGTAGTTCGTCGCCGTCATCAGTGGGCTGAACTCGTCGGGATGGTTGAGGAAATATTGCCCGATCAGGTAATTGCTGGGCATATACAGATACGAGGAGCCTGATAGCGTCTGGTACGTCAGCCCGGCTTCGTTAAAGCTGCTCCGGATGTCGCTCTGGGTCGCGGCAAGAAATTCCGCCGTGCTGAGCGGCCCGGTATAGACATAGCGGCTGGCCTCGCGCTGGTTTTCATATTGGTAGGATGCCAGCTGAATCTTGCCGCCCGTCTTGATCGTGACGGGGAAGGCGCTGCCCGGCAGTTCGTAGGCAACATTGATCGCGCCGCCGGTGCGCTCGACCTTGGACGAGCGGCCGTCCTCGGCGTTGATGATGATCGACGACAGCGAATAGCTGGCCGGATCGCTCCAGTCAGCGCCGCTCAGCTGGCGAATGGTCCAATCGGTCGCCAAGTAGTCCTCGCTGCGCTGCGCGGAGTAGTTTCCGGAAGCCACCGGCGAGGCGACGGTGTACACCGCGTTTTCCTGCCCCATCGGATCGTACCTGCTCTTCGAATTGGTGTAGAAGGCATTGCCGTCCACCGTCAGGTAGCTGCCGCGATATTCGAAACTGGGCGTGAGCGTCACGCTGGTGCCGATCTTGGCGATCGTGTTGGCGGAGGCCTGCACCGTCGTGGTGCCATCCGCCAGTTGCGTGGTATAGTCGAAGGCCGGATCGCCGATCAGCCCAGCGCTACGGGCTCCGCTGGTGAAAACATGGGCGCGCTGTTCCGACAGGTTATAGGCCCGGTTGTAGATGCCCATGAACGACAGGGTCAGGTCGTCGGTCGCCTTGAAGTCGAGCGAAAGATTGCTGGAAAAGCGGTCTATTTCTTGCGAGGTGACGCGATTGGTCATCGTGGCAGAGACCATCGGGTCCGGACTGATGGCGGTGGCGTTGTAGTTCCATCCATGCTGGATTGTTTCCATTTCCGTATGGACGCGGGACAGGCTTGCGCTGGCTACCACGCCCAGCCGTCCGCCGAACAGGACATCGGAATATTCGATCGATCCGCCGGGACGGAAGCGGCCATTGCCGCGCTTCTCGCCCGGTCCGGCCAGCTTACTGTCCCATAGGTCGGACTGGGTGGTAGTGTTCAGGGCAACAACGATGCGTCGCCCTTTGCGATCGAACGCGCGCTTCGTTCGCAGGTTGATTGTACCTGCCGGCGCGTTCGCATCGACGTCGGCGCTGACCGTCTTGGAAATTTCGATGGAATCGATGCTGCTGAGAGAAGCCTGCTCAAAGCTGAAAGAGCGCGAGGAGCTGGATCCGCCGTTGGCATCGGCCCCGGCGATCGCGATGCCGTTGACCGTGATGGCCGTGTATTCCGGCGGCAGTCCGCGCAGACCGACATAGCGCACGCTGTCGTCTGCGCCGCCCTGGTTCTGCGTGATGACGCCGGGCATGAACTTCAGGAATTCGCCGATATTGCTTTCGGAAACCTCGCCGAAGGATTCCGAGGACAGGCTGTTCTTGATGTCCATGGAATTGCGCTGGCTCATGATCGCCTTGGCATCGCCTTCGCGCGTACCCAGCACGATTATTTCACCGCTCGATGGGCCGTAGCCGGGCGCGGAGAGCGTGAAGTCGACTTCCACCGCCTTGCCAGCAGGAGTCTCCACCGTGACTTGCTCATCGGGATACCCGGTGAACGCGACGGAAATCTCGGTTGCGCCCGCCGGCACGTCCAGCAGCCGGTACTGCCCTCCGTCCCCGGTCGTCGCCGTCCTCTTTTCGCCCGTGGATGTCGTGACGCGGACAATGGCGTTGCGTTTGTACTCGCCGGTTGCAGCATCGATTACGCGCCCGGAAATCGAGCCGGTTTCCGCCTGGTGCCTCGTGGCGGGGGCCATCACGATGCTGTAGCCGCCGCTCGGCGTGGCGCGATAATGCAGACCCGTCCCTGCCAGCAACAGCTGGAGCGCCTTTTCCGGCGTGTACCTCCCCGTTACCGCGGAAGAACGGTGGTCCTGGGTCAGTTCCGACCTCGCCGTGACGGCAACGCCAGCCTCGCGCGAAAATTCCAGCAGCGCCGAAGCCAGCGGCTGCGCGGGAATGTCGAAATCCCGTGTTGCCTCCTGCTCTTTGGCGCTGGCCGGGCTGCTGCCCGCTATCAGGGCCGGCACCGATGACATGCAGAGCAGTGCAATTGCGAACTTTTTCACGACGAATACCCCCGAGTTCCTTGAACCGATCACAAGCGCGTGAGGCCCTTTTGCGCAGGCCTCGACGTGCTCTCGCGCTAAGGACGTCCGGACACGCGAAATCGGACAAAGAAATTACGGATGAAGTGAAAATTGCCGTAAAAGAGGTGTGCCAGCCGGTATTGCTGCTATTTAGACACGGCGCTGCGTCGCCGCAGCGTTACAGAGCCATCGGCCTCCCGGTCCACCGTCAGGGGGAGAATGTCGGGCAGGGTGTCCAGCATCTGATCGACTTGGCTCGCGCTGAAGGATGTCGTCAGGTGCTCGCTGGCAAGAGCCGGTGAGGCGATCTCGATGGGGTGAGGGTAATACCGTCTGGCATCGGCGATGATCTGGCCAAGGGCAGCGTCATGATAATCCAGATGGCCGCTGCGCCATGTACCGGCTTCCCCGCCCAGCGGCTCAGGGCGCGCCTGTCCGGAGCTGCCTGCGCTCAGCTTCTGGCCCGCGACGAGTGTGACGTACCCCTGCGCGCCGGGTTCGGGCTGCGGGTTTTCGGGATGTTCGCCAGCTGTGTCGGGCGCGACTTGCACCACGCCTTCCATCACCGATACGTGCACCCGCTTGCCGTCGAAATTGACGTTGAACTTGGTACCCACCACCCGGATGCGCTGGCCGCCGACCAGAACGACGAAAGGCCTGTTCCTGTCGGGAGAGACGGAGAAGAACGCTTCGCCACGCGTCAGCTGGACGGTGCGTTCGGAGGGGGAAAAGGCCACGTTCAGGGCCGAATGCCCGCCGAGCGTTACGAGACTGCCGTCCTTGAGCGGAATTTCGCGGACTTCCGCGATCTGGGTTTCGAATACCGGAGAGGCAGGGCGCAGCATCCACACGCTGCCAAGCACGAAAAGCGCCGCCAGGGCGGCCATGGCGAAGCGGGGCCGGTCGCGCGCGACAGGCGGCCCCGCCATAATGCCGCCGATCCGGCGGGTCCAGGCGACGAACCGTTCGCGCAGAGTCGGCGGCCCAAGCAGTTCAGCATAGCGCGGATGCCGGCCAAGACTTGCGGCATCTTCCCAGACCCGGCACAGCGCCTCCGGGCTTGCCGAGCTGCGGTTGAGCACGATTTGCGGCATGGCTTCGAGGTGGCCGATCGCTGGCGGGACATGCTGCGGCGTACCGGCAACATCCGTTTCGGCTTCGCCTTCTCCCTGTCTGTGCATGGTATGGCTGCCGGTCACCCTTTGTGCTCCGCTTTCGCGAAAGCTTTCGCGCAATCCTCGAGTGCGCGTTGGACGTGTTTATACACAGCCCCTTCGCTCATGCCAAATTGCGCTGCAACTTGCCGGGGGGAGAGGCCTTCGACCCGGACCAGCAGAAAGATGCGCCGCCGCGTCCCCGGCATGGAGCGCAGGGTGCGCTCGAAAATGGAAAAACGCTGCCTTTCGTAGAGCACCTGTTCGGGGCAGGGGCTGGCAGTCTGGTAATGTCCGGACTGAGCCAGATCGTGCTGCGCTTCCTCACGCCTTATCTGGCTGCGCTGGTGATCGATCACCACATTGCACGCGATCGTGTAGAGATAGCGGCGCGCGTCCTGCACGCTGGCAGTGCCGTCGATCGCTGCCAATCTGGCGAATGCCGTCTGGCAGACTTCCTCGGGCTCGGGCGGTCCGGAGCCGAAGCGGCGAGCAATATAGCGCGTCAGTGCAGTCGCGTGTTCGCGATAGAGAACCTCCAACTCTTCGCGACCTTCAGTCCGATCGCAATTCCTAGGTTCTGCGCGCACTGCGCCCGGAGCGGCGCACTTCCAAGGCACTTCAACTATCGCCATCATGTTTCGCCAGTCCGGAAAACATCCGGCGCCCAACGTGCGCGGAAGCCGTCCCTTTTCTTTCGGTAGCGCGCTCCTAGGGAGGCAATTATGCCGCTTTGTGACAGTTTGCGGCGGGCGATGACTCAGATGCCGAGTTGGCGAGATCCGCGCCAAACGTTCTGACGTCGAACAAGCCAAGGGTGAGAACGGCGGTGCAAAATTAGACCACGGT
>NZ_LRSE01000019.1 GCF_001634625.1 Croceicoccus bisphenolivorans
CGTGGTCTAATTTTGCACCGCCGTTCTCAACTGGTGTGCCGATGTGCTTGATACGGGCAGTTTGGGCGTGTCGGAAAGCAGCATGGCCAAGGTCGCCGTATCGGAAGCATTGATGCGCGTGGCTGACCGCTGCGTGCAGGTGATGGGCGGCACCGGCGTGACCGACAAGACCGTTGTCGAACAGGTATTTCGGGAAGTGCGGGCGTTCCGCATCTATGATGGTCCGACCGAGGTTCACAAATGGAGCCTCGCCAAGAAGATCAAGCGGGACTGGAGGGCGAAGCAATGAGCTGCATCGCCGAAGCCGGCAAGGTTGCAAAAAGTGCCCGTCACGCTCGGCAAAGCGGCGTTCGCGGCGTGGATGGTGGCGAACGTCGATAACTTTGCCGGGCTGCTGATCGTTGGACCAGTGCAACGGCGGGCAGTCCAACCTGACCTATCGCTCGACTGCATCAACGGCGCGATATGTACTACGGCGCAAGCCGCCGGGCGTGTTGATTAAAGGCGCACACGACGTACTGCGCGAGGCGCGAGTGCAGCAGGCACGGACGTGCCGGTCGCGCATATCTCCAGCGCGCAGCTTCAGGCGCCACTTTTCGCATGCGCCTCAATTCGGAACGCACCTCGTCGACCGACATACATATGAAACTCCTCACATGATCGACTGACAAGCATCCCTGGCTTCGATCGAGGTTTCAATTATTGAACATAACGTTTTCAAAGTTTTGATGAAAAAGACATGCTCCTGTTGTGGGAGGCTTGGCGCTGATGCCGCAAACGCAACCGCTCATCGTTCGGGGGAAGTCGAAACCCGAGTGGGCTGCTTTTCTCGAAAAAATGAGAAAATTATCAATATTTACAGCTTGTTGGTGCTGTAAAATGCAGGGATTGGCACTGCGGTTTTGTCTGGCGGCGCTTGGAGCGATACATCTTCGCGGCGTAGTTTCGATACGCTGGCCATGCGCAGAAAGTGCCGGTTAGCTCGCTGTATCTGTCCTAACTCCGAACCTATCAGATATAGATAATGAACGTTGAGTTCTGAAATTTGTTGACAGCCCGGAAAGGCAAGGATTACTAATCATGTAAAGAATAATGGGGAGAGTGACGTGATGCATAAGGCAAATCTCAAACTCGGATCGGTGAGCTTGATCGCTGTTCTGGCGGGCTTGACGGTGTCGCAACCGGCGCTTGCGCAGGACGAAGCGGACAGCGCTTCCGAAGGGCTTGGCGCTATTATCGTGACTGCGCAAAGGCGGGCCGAAACGCTTCAGGATGCTGGCCTTCCGGTCGCCGCCGTCAGTGGGAACCAGCTGGTCGAGCAGGGTGTCACGGACGTTACGAATTTGACCAACCTTGTTCCGGCGATCCAGATCAACACCCTCTATGGCGCGACCCCGTCCTTCTCGTTGCGCGGGGTGGGCAATTTCGTTGCCAACGTGAACAGCGAGACCGCCGTGATCGTGAATCTGGACGGCGTGCCAGTGGCGCGCCCGACTGGCGTTGCCGGACAGTTCTTCGATCTCGAACGGGTCGAGGTGCTGAAGGGCCCCCAGGGCACGCTTTACGGACGCAACGCAACCGGTGGCGCCATCAATTTCATTTCCAGGCAGCCGGACCTTAGCGGCAGCGTTTCCGGCTATGCCAATTTTTCCTATGGCAACTATGACGCGATCAAGTTTGACGCGGCGGTAAATCTTCCGGTCGCGCAGGATGTCGCGATCAGGGTCGCCGGCATGTCGTCGACCCGCGACGGTTTTTACAGCGACGGAACTGGCGACGAAGACATCAAAGGCATTCGCGCCACGATGCTCGCACGGGTGTCCGATGGCGTTTCACTGACATTGAGCGGCAATTTCACCCATTCGGGAGGGAAGGGCACCGGGTCGACGTGGAAGGGCCTCGACAAGTTCATCGGCATGGAGGACTCGCGCGGTGACAGCCTGTTCGTCGGGCAGACCATCGTTCCGATTTCCGATGTGCCCGGAGCCGTTCCGGCATTCCAGGACAATGACTTCTGGGGTTTTTACGCAAAGCTGGAAATCGATACTCCGCTGGGCGTGGTGACGTTCCAGCCGTCATATCGGAAGAGTGAGCTGGACTTTCTCGGCGTGTCCAACTTCCACGCACGGGTGATAGAGGATAGTGAGCAGACCACGGCGGAACTTCGCCTCGTTTCCGACAACGACAGCGCGTTCGAGTATATCTTCGGCGCTTTCTATATGGACGAGGATAACGTTTCCCAGGTCAACTTCAACCAGCAGACGTTTGCGAACTACACTTCGCTGCAGCCCTCGTCCAAAGCCTGGGCCGGCTATGCGCGACTGACGTATCATGTGACAGACGACATGCGGCTGATCGGCGGTATTCGTTATACCGACGACAAGCGCAGCACGTATCAGGATAACATCAACGTCAATATCCTGGGCTGTTTCTTGCCCACGCCTTGCGTCAACCCCGTTTCGCTGGATACCAGCCCGCCCGATTTCGTGCCTTTCGATGAAGATGGCAATCTCATCAACGGGCAGGTCGAATTCCCGGAGGGCAATTTCTTTCCGGACGATCCGATGTTCGGCCCGCTGGCCGGTGCTCCGGCAACGTCCATCAATGGTGGTATTTTCGAAGCCGACAAGAAATTCACGAAGTTCACGTGGCGGGCTGCTGCCGAATACGACGTTACGCCGGATTCCCTGCTTTACGTTTCTTATGAAACAGGTTTCAAGGCAGGCGGCTTTTACAATACCACCGCGCCGGAACGCAGCTTCGATCCCGAAACCGTCGGTGCATTCACACTCGGTTCCAAGAACCGCTTCATGAACGATCGCCTGCAGGTCAACGTTGAAGCGTTCCACTGGACCTACAAGGACCGGCAGCTTTCGTTCCTCACCAACGATTCCGAAGGCGTGACGACTTTCGTCACCCGCAACGTCGGTAAAGTGGTGATCCAGGGGGCGGAACTGGATCTGCTGGCACGGGTCACGCGAAACACGATGATCGGCGCCAACGTGCAGTATCTCGATACGGAATTGAAGGATTTCGTCTACGAGCAACTCGCGGGCGGGGCCGGACCCAATACCGGATGTGCGGTAACCAACAACGGACCGGTTCCCGGGTCGCCATTCAGCAACTATACGGTCAACTGCAACGGCAAGGCCGCCGCATATTCGCCGAAATGGACACTCTCGGGCAATGTCGAACAAACGGTGCCGCTGCAGAACGGGGCTGACCTCGTTTTCTCGGCACAGGGCCGTTACCAGAGCAGTTCGATAAACGGCTTCGACTTTCTGCCGCAGCAAGAGGTCGACGGATATTTCGTCGGTGACCTTGGCCTGAACTACGAGTCCAACGAAGGCTTCTACATCGCGGCCTTCGTGCGGAACGTGACCGACAAGGTCGTGGCCAGCAATACGCAGAAGCACCCGTATTCGGGCACGCTCTTCGCGCAGGTGCTGTCGCCGCCGAGAACTTACGGCGTTCGGGTCGGCGTCGAGTTCTGATCCACGAGTGGGGAAGGCTGTGTACCGGCCTTCCCCCCAATAACGTTACCGGATGAATCCGGGGCGTGTTTCAGGATCCTTGGAGAGGAGCTTCATGATAAAGCGCAAGGCCAGCATCAAGCGGCGGATGCCAGCGTTGCGCGGCGGCGCGTCGCGGACGGTCCAGGCTCTCGTGGCAATCGGCGTGGCACTTGCGGTGCCGCAATCGGCCAGCGCCGATACGGGCGCGGCGACAGAGGCAGTTCAGCAACCCAATTTCCTGATCATCGTTGCCGACGATCTCGGCTTTTCGGATATTGGCGCCTTTGGCGGAGAAATCCCGACACCCAATCTCGATCATCTCGCCCGGCAGGGCGTTACCCTGACCAACATGCATGTCGCACCAACCTGTTCGCCAACGCGGGCCATGCTCCTGACCGGGAAGGATCCACATACGGTGGGCCTTGGCGCGATGGCCGAAATGCCGCTGCCGGAACCGAGGCCAGCCGGCTATGAAGGCTTTCTGACCGAACGGGAAACCCTGCCGGCCCGCTTGCGCCAACTCGGGTATACCACCCTCATGGCCGGCAAGTGGCACCTTGGCATGGCAAAGGATCAGTGGCCCGGCAGTATGGGCTTCGATCGCTCGTATGCCCTTCTCGACGGGGGTGCGAACCACTTCGGAACCGATCAGATCGGCGCGTGGACCAAAAGCAAGTTCCATCCGACCTACAATTTCGACGGAAAGCCCGTGCAATTTCCCATCGGCTCCTATTCCGCCGATGTGTTCACGAATAACATGCTTGCGTTCCTGCAGTCGACGCAAACGGATGGAAAGCCGTTCTTCGCCTATCTGACGTTCACGCAGCCCCATTGGCCGTTGCAGGCCCCTGCTTCGGTAATCGCCAAGTATCGCGGTTTCTACGATGAAGGGCCGGCCGTAATCCGCGACCGGCGGCTCGCCAGGTTGAAGGATCGCGGCCTTGTGCCGAAAGATGCGATTGCCCCGCCTCTCAGCGGTCCGGATTGGGCTTCCCGGTCCGAAGCGGACAGACGGCACACCGCTCACATGATGGAAATCTACGCCGCGATGGTCGATCGGCTAGACTACAACGTCGGGCGGATACTGGATCAATTGCGCCAGGACGGGCGGCTGGACAGCACCATCGTCGTGTTCCTGTCCGACAACGGCGCCAGTGGATCGCAATGGGACGAAATCGTGCCGTTTCTGGGTGGAGATAACCCGGAATCCGCCGCGCTTCTGTCAGAGCAGGAGAGGCTGAATGAAATCCCCGAACTGGCCGGAACATCGGCAAGTTTCCTGACATACGATACGCAGTGGGCCATCGCCGCGATGGCGCCATTCCGGTTGTACAAGGGTTTCACCAACGAGGGCGGAATTCGGGCACCGGCCTTTATCACCGGTCCGGGGGTCGGGCAGGGGCAAGTCAGCAATGCCCTGACTTCTGTCCGGGATATCATGCCGACCTTTATGGAATTGGCGGGAAGCAAGGAGCCGTCGGCGCCGGCCGAGGGTGGGGGGCGTACGTTGCTCCCCCTGCTGGAAGGAGCGACTGAACAGGTGAGGAAACCGGACGATGTTCTGGTTACGGGGTTTGCCAATCGCCGCATGGTATTGCGTGCCGATGGCTGGAAAGCCGTCTATTCCGATCCTGCCTCGCACGGTTTTGTCGGAAGCCATCCGGTTTGGCAGTTGTACGACATCAATACCGATCCCGCGGAAATGCTGGACAGGAGCAAGGACGAGCCAGAAATCATGAAGGAATTCATGGATATTTGGCAAAGGTATTCCGAAAATAACAACATGTCGTTTTACGGCGACGGAAAATAGTCATGGAAATGACGATCGGTGACATCGTCAATTTGCCAAACCAGCGTCGAAACGTATCATCAGGCTGGATGATCGTCGTGAGTGAACCCCTGAACCTGAAAAGTCATGCAGCAGCGCGGGCGGCATGACACTTGGCACATGTGCGCTATCTCAAAAGTCGCGTTCTGCTCCGGGAGGCTAGGGGCGCTGGATATGACGGTATCAAGGCCGAGTCACCCGTTCGACGACTGACAACGCCCCGCAAGCGTCCGGGGTTCGCAGCTTGTCCGTTCAGCAATTCCGCACGAACGCCCCGATCTCTGCAAAACATTTCATACCGGCCGTTATCGCTCCGGAAAAAAGAACGAAGCCGTGTATCGCTCCTTCCTCGACCAACTGGCGAACGGGTGCCCCGGCCAGTCTCAACCGTTCGGCATATTCCAGCCCTTCGTCGACAAGCGGGTCCATGCCCGCCAGGATGATCAGCGTGGGCGGCAGCGTCGCCAGAACGTGTGCGTCCGCCAGCAGGGGCGAAGGACCATCAGCACCTTTGACGCCCACGCCTTCGAAGAATTCGTATTCCGCGTTCGTGATGGCATCGAACGTCAGGAAATATTCGCCCGACCCCAAACTCCGCCGCGAGGAACGGTCGTTGCCGCGACCAACGGTCAGAACAGGGTAGATCAGGACCTGTCCCGCGACGAGGGCAGGAGCCATCTGGCAAACCAGCGCGGCAAGGTAGCCACCTGCGCTATCGCCGACGACGATCGCCCGATCGTCGGGAAGGCCAAGATCACCGGCAAATTCCAGGCTCCAGCGAAGCGCCGCCATGCAATCATCGATCGCAGCCGGAAACTTGTGTTCGGGCGCAAGGCGATAGTCCAAGTCGACGAGCACCGTTTCCGAAGCGGCGCAGATCGCCCGGCTCTGCAGTTCGTAGGTCGACGGCCCGCCCAGCGCCCAGCCGCCGCCATGGAACTGCACCATGATGCGCGCGCCGGGGCGCTGGCTGACCGGATGGTATATGCGCAAGCTCAGCGGGCCACCCGGTCCGGCGATCAATCGTTCATCCACCCGTGCGACCGGCGCCGCAGCGGGGCCGTAACGCTTCGCCATATCGCTGAGCGATGCGCGTCTCTCCTCGATCGTGAGGTCGACCGGAATGACCCCGGCGATAATCGCCATGTCCTCGACGACGTCCGCGCTTTCGGACGCCATGCCACGATTTTGCATCGCGTCAGAACCGGAAGCCCAGAGTGGCGTTATAGGTCCTTGGATCGTTGTAGTAGGCGAGCTGGTATCCCAGCGAGTCACTGAGGTCGAAGCCGTGGGTGATGACATGTTTGTTCGTCAGGTTCTTGCCGCCGAACGATAGCCACCAGGCGCCGGTCGGTTCCTCGAACCGGACGAAGGCATCGACAAGGGTGTGGGGCTGCTGCGCCAGGATCTCGCTGCTGCTGACGACGGTATAGCTTTTCGAGCGATGGGAAACACTGCCGCCCAGTGTCATCGTCGCGAACGAGACAAGATCGAACTTGTAGTTGCCGGCCAGCATCCACGTCCATTTCGGGGCATTGACCAGGTGGCGCTCATTGCTGATGTCGACCCCGCCCGGACCAATGAAGCGGTCGTACTTGCTGTCGAGATAGGCAAGGTTGGCGTTGAGCGAGAGGCCCGCAACCGGACGTGCGGCCAGTTCCAGTTCGGCACCGCGCATCGTAGCGCGGCCCGCGTTCGTGAACAGCGCCGCGAAGTCGTTGTTCTCGTCCGCGACGAAGCTGGAAAGCTGCAGGTTTTTGTAGTCGTTCTGGAACACGGCGAGGTTCGCCGTCACCTTGTGATCCGGGGTCGATGCCTTGGCGCCGACTTCGTAGGACCACATCGTTTCCGGCAGGTAGGGCGCCGCGTCCGCCGCAGTGTTGGAGCGGCCGTCGAAGCCACCGCTCTTGAACCCGCGGCTGGCGCTTGCGTAGAGCAGGAGATTATCGCTCGGCTTGAAGTCCAGCCCGAATTTCGGAGAGACCGAGCTGAAGCCCTTGCCGGTGTCGATATCGGTGACAAGCTGCTCCGGCGTCGGGTCATAGTCGAACGGGAAGGGCGTCGACGCATCGAAGAAACTCTGCGTGCGGCGGAAATCCTTGTCTTCCTTGGTGTAGCGCAGGCCGGCCGTCAGCGACAGCATCTCGGTCAGGCGATAGCTCATCTGGCCGTATACGGCATAGCTCTTGTTGATCTGGTCGTTGAACGACCCGCTCACGAGCTCGATGTCCGGTCCATAGAGCCCGCTCAGCGTACCGTCATGCTCGCGGAAGTAGAACAACCCGCCGGTCGCCGTCAGGCGGTCGCCGGTATAGTTGAACTGCAATTCCTGGCTGAACTGCTTCTGGTGCTCGGTCACGTAGACGCCGAAGAAGGCGTATTCCGTCCCGTCAAGGTCGAGCTTCGTCGAATAGTCCATCGTGCGATAGGCGGTGATCGACTTGATTTCGACGGTATCCGATGGCCGGATGGAAAGGGTTGAGGAGATCCCCTTCGTTTTCAGGAAGTTCTTGTCATTGAAGTCGGCGTCGATCTTGAACGGATCGGTGTTGGGCGGCACCAGATCGAAGACTGAGGTGGCCCGCGCGGGAGTGCGCGATGTATCGGGATTGTCGCGTGAAATGTCGCCATTCACCCGCCACGTGACGGTGTCGCTGGGCCGATATTCAAGCGCCACGCGACCGGCCCAAAGGTCCTTGTCGCCATCGTCGCTCCCGTCGACCTGGTTGGTGGAAAACCCATCCCGGGTGGTCCTAGCAAAGGCTGCCTTGACGATCAGCTTGTCATCGATAAGCGGAACGTTGAGCGAGCCCTTGGCCGAAATCAGGTTGTAATTGCCGACGTTGAACTCGACCGATCCTTCGGTTTCGTTCCTAAGCGGGGCCGAGACGAACTTGACCGCGCCGCCGATCGTGTTGCGGCCATAGAGCGTGCCCTGCGGTCCGCGCAGCACTTCGATACGGGCCACATCGTAGACATCCAGAAACGCACCCTGCGCACGCCCCAGATAGACATCGTCGATATAGATGCCCACGCCCGGATCGGCGAACGCCAGTGAATCCACCTGGCCGACGCCGCGAATATAGACGACGGCGTTCTGCGCATCGCCGACATGCAGCGACAGGTTGGGGACGGAGCTTTGCAGGTCGCCCAGGTTGGCCGCCTGAATGTTGCGAAGCGCCGTTTCGCCAAGCGCTGTCACGGCGACCGGCACGTCCTGCAGGCTTTCTTCGCGGCGGCGGGCGGTAACGACGATTTCGCCGTTGTCGTCGTTGTCCGCTTTCGCAACCGTCTTGCCGCCGTCCGCGCTCTGGGCAGACGCGATACCGGGCGCAGTCAGCGCCAGGACGGCCAGTGACGCCGACCGAAGCCATTCCGTAGCAGATTGCACCATTGCCTTCATCCTCCCATATTGTCGGGATGAATTAGGGCCACGATAGTGCCTTCAATTCCATCGCAAAGATTGTTGCAGAAATAGCCGCAAAAAATGCGCCTATTCCGACAGCGCGTCGAGCATCATCCGGTGGGTCCGGATCAGGTGAGCGCGCATTGCTTCCTCCAGCTTGGGTGTGGGACGAACGATCGCCTCGCGACGGTCGACGGACGCGCGTTCCTTTATCAGGTAGCCATCATCGACGGCCCGCTTGAGCCGTTCTTCGCGCGTGCGGTTGGAACCGGATTTCATGCTCTGGCACGCGGCGCTGACCGTCATCGGGCGGTCCTTCATATGTGCCACCAGGCATCCGACCAGCAGGTACCAGAACTCCTGCGTGAAATAGTCCGGCCTGCCTTCGAAAGTCTCGTCCCAGTCCCGCGCATAAAGTTCCAGCGCGGTTGCCCACCTGATCAGGCCATCGTCGTTCAGCCGTTCATCGACGCCATGCCCTCTAACCTTATTTGTCCGAGACCCATCACCGTCCAACTGCTCTGTCCTCTCCGCCTGTTGTCGGCACTATCAACTTTCTGCGCCAGTTCAAAGCAGCAAGGCGGGATGTCAACGGATCGCAAGGTGCTGTCAAAGGAACGGTCGATCGGAGGATCGGCTGCAACGCGCTTGTGCGGCGGGCCGTCGGTCCGATGCAGCACACGGCCTTCGATTGGCACCGGTGGCGCTCAGTCCGATAGCGTTCCGGGTGTCGCCCACTTTCCGGCGGTGCTTCGCATGTTCAAGACGGACGTGGAAATAGCGCAATCGGTTGGATGTGAATCCAGCGCAAAAACCATGCGAGGCGAGGGAGATGACACCGGTCCCGGGGCGTGAAAGCGGCCAGATACCTTTTGGGGCATCGTCAAAGGCAATGCGCCTGATGGGACAGTAAGCGGGTTGGGGTAGCTCGAGCGCCATGCCCCGACCTCGCAAACCCGCCAGCACAGTCCGCTATTTCCGCTCGTTGTCAGAGATCATCCGGTTTGTCGTGTTGATGTCTGGCCGGTAATTTGTGTTCCCGTCGGCTGGAAGCGCAAAAGCCAGCAACTGGTCCGATCGCCCGCTCTTCATCGAGAAATGGCCGCTTGCCGGGATCACTATGAATTGGCGTCCACTTTTCCTGGAATAGTAAGTCATCGGGGCCGCATGACCGCCCGCGGGCAGGCGCGCTTCCCACAGAAGACGTCCTGTCTCAAGCTCGATCGCGCGCAGGGTTCGTTCCTGCGTAGCGGCGATGAAGATCAGACCCGATCGCGTTACAAGCGGTCCCCCCACGGCGGGAACACCCATGCGAATGGGAAGAGTGAAACGGAAATTCGCAGGGCCACTGTCACGTGCAGTGCCGAGCGGCTGGCGCCAGATCGTCTTGCGACTGTCCAGATCAACTGCGGCAATCTCGCTATAGGGCGGCTTGATGCACGGAACGTCGAACGGCGAGACAAAACCATTCACTTGCACGGCATATGGCGTGCCCGCCTGAGGAGCGATTGTCAGAGCTTCGTTGTTGACTGACAACTTACCCCCGCCCGAAGGGGGGGCGGCATACGGCCTTATGCCTTTTCGGTCGGCTTCGGCCCGGGTGAGCATTTTGTTGTACATGGCGAAGTGATTGACGTTGAGGACCATCACCCGACGGTCAGGATCGACGGACACTCCTGCCCATCCGGACCCGCCCAGATAACCGGGGTAAACAATGCTGGGTTCAAGGCCGACCGGCGTATAATCTCCATCGTAACGCGCCTGACGGAACTTTATGCGGCACCACAGCTGGTCGAAGGGGGTCATTCCCCACATGCTCGCTTCGGTCAATCGTTCACCGCCGAAAGATGGCATGCCAACAGGGTAGGGCTGCGTTGGAGACAACTTCTCGCCCGGTACAGGATCTTGCGGTACTGGACGCTCGACTGTTTTCACCAGAGGCTTGCCGGTACGCCGGTCGAGAACAAAGAACTGACCGCGCTTTGTTGGCTGGATCAGAGCTGGACGCATACCCTGCGGCGTCTTGAACTCTATCAGCGTTGCCGGCGAGGCGACGTCATAGTCCCAGGAATCGAGATGGCTGGTCTGGAACGACCACCGTACTTCGCCGGTCTCGACATCAAGTGCGACTACCGAATTCGAATATTTGTTCATTGCAGGGGTGCGATGACGGGTGACATAGTCCGGTGTCGGCGCACCCGTCGGTACATAGGCAAGCCCAAGCGCATCGTCGCCGGTGATGGGTGCCCATGCGTTGGGTGTACCACGGGTAAAGGTCAATCCGGCAGGCGGTAACCCGCGGCGTCCCGGCCTTCCAGCATCCCAGGCCCAGGCAAACTTGCCGGATATCACATCGAAGGCCCGGATGGCGCCCGACGGTTCCTGAACGTGTTGCCCGTCCATCACGAACCCGCCAACGATAACTTTGCCCCGAACAACTGTCGGAGCCGACGTGACCGTATAGTATTCCTTCTCGACGGTACCCATCCCCTGTAGCAGGCTCACTTCACCGTTGGCCCCAAATTCAGGGCACCGCCGGCCTGTCTTCGCATCATGCGCAAACATGCGGGCGTCGAGCGTGAAGGAGATGATCCGCTCGCTGCAAAGTCCCGTGGCACCGGGTTGGCGATAATAGGCTACGCCCCGGCACACCCGAATGGCGGACGCCGACTTGTCGAACTTCGGATCGAAGCGCCACACGGTTCGGCCCGTCTCTGGATCGAGTGCCAGCACTTCGCTATGCGTATTGCACATGTAAAGCAGGTTCCCCACCATCAATGGTGTGGCTTCGAGCACGCCGAGCGGGCCGTCAGGCATGCCCAGATGCGCGGTCCAGGCAGGCTTGAGTTGCGAAACATTGGCCGGTGTGAGCTGTTGCAGGCCAGAGAAACGGTCTGAACGGCCACTTCCCCCAACATATGGCCAATCGCCTTCTATCGCAGGGGCGTCCACGTTGATGATCGCCGACGAACCTGGCGCCTGTGGGATGTCGAGCGCCATCAAGAGGCCGACGCATGCCAGCAAACCTGTGCCTGCCCCGAAATACACGGGCGCCATGCGGACGGGACGCGCGCCTAATCCGTCCCAAAGCCAACCGGCGAAAAGCAGCCCGCCGAGCGCGAAGAAGAGATCGAGGCGCGGCAACAGGGCCCACCCGTCCAGTCGCGCTTCCCATAGCGACCACGCCAATGTCGCGGCAAACAGGATCAAAAACCAGATCACGCCGCGCCTGCAGCGTCGCCAGAGAAACAGGCCGGACATCAGCAGCCCTGCACCGGCAAGAAGGTAATAGGCGCTTCCGCCAAGGAATGTCAGCCAGGCTCCGGGAACGGCGAGAACAAGGCCCACCACTATGAACAGCGCGGACGTTGCCCGCTCAAACCACATTCGCGCTGAAGTGCGATTGTCCACCATAACCTCTCCTTGCGCCCATTATTTCCAGACCGGTCGCATAATACTTATCCGGACGGCTATCTCGTTGAGAGAACGTCCGAAATTTGCTCCTTCCCGTTCACTGCGGATGTTTGCGGCGATCGCGGGATCGAACTTGTTCGCCCTGCGGTGGACCGTCATCTCTCAGCGAGCGGTCACCAGATCCTCAAATTCCTGCATGCTCAAAGTGAAACGACCATAAAGCCAAACCCCGAACCGGATGACGTCCGGCGGGAAGCGGCGTCGATCGAACGAGCGGCTTTCGCGCCGATTCCGCTAAGTGGCGATGCGCTGCATATGGCGTGAGATCAGCATCAGACTGACAGCACCTGCGCCGGCGGTGTTGGTGGTCTAGTGCCTGATTGAACGCTTCTTCCCACGGTTTGCCGCTGCGTGATCCGGGCCGACCGCAACATTCAGGGCAATTGGATTGACCCATGCGCGCTCAATCTTTGCCCATACTCGCAAGGCTTCGAATGCAGCTTCGCCATCACCCCGCTCGACAAACTCCAACACGTCGTCGAGGCGCCGGGTATGTTCGACTACTTCATCCACGAAGGGAATAGAGTCGATTATAAATTCTTTTAATAGAGAACTTACTCCACGATTAAGCAAGCTTGAAAGGTATTGATTTTCAGTAAGCAATAATATTCTATCATGAATATTATAAAATCCTTCAAGATGGTCTCTTTGATCCCTTGGATTTAAATCGATAAGATCTTGGCGAATATCTTTCAATATTTTCATATTATTTTTATTTTTATTTACAGATATCGCGGCTTCTTTCATCGCTCCCGCAAAAAGCAGAGTGTTTACCGAAAGAATTTTCAAAACATCTTCGAAAGACAGTCGCCGAACCATCGCTCCTTTGAAACGTTGAACGTCAAGGACGCCGTCTTGCTTCAGCCGCGCGAAAGCTTCGCGAAGAACGTTCTTGCTGACGCCGAGTTGTTCGGCGAGATCGCTTTCCTGAAGTCGCTGGCCAGCGACAAAGCGCCCCGATGCGATGCGAGTCAGGATTGTCTGTACTGAAACATCGACCGCACTAAGCGAATCTTCCTTGTTATCGTTTCCCATTTCCGTCCTTCATGCCAGCTGCGCACCGTGGTTTGGGGTTGGCCAGGTGAATTCCGGTCCGCGCTGCTGTGCTCTCAGCATATCGCCAGAGATGTGGCAATCGCAAGGCTCGCGTAAAATTATCCTATGATATCATCCTGTGATAAAATAGTGGTGTTTGCGGTCTGGCGCGACGGTTTCGAGAGGAAATGACATGTATGAATTCGGTTTGGCCAGTGCTGATGCATTGGCCGTAGTTGGTGTTTGGAACGAATATGCGCGGTGCCTGGATCGCCTCGATTATGATGCTCTTCTAGAGCTATGTACGCCGGACGTTTCGTGGTCGTCGATCGGCTTCGGCGGTGCGCAAGGTGCGGCTGAGGTTCGCGAATTTTTCAAGCATCATGAGAGTGTTGCGAGAGAGGGCGGCGAAGGAGGTCGGCCTGTCTGGGCGCATGTCATGGCAAACCCGTCGGTGGCAGTCGACGGCAACGCGGCGGTTGGGAAATTCTATCTGACCGCTTACAAGTTCGAAGGGGCGGATCGGACGCCGGTGGTCGCCAGACTCAGCGACTACCGAGTCGAGTTTGTCCGCCTGGACGGCTGTTGGCGGATCAAGACGATCTTCATGGACGATTTCCCTGGATCTGCTTGAGCGCTTTCGGATCGGTTCTCATGCCATTCTGATAATATCGTTATAATACAATTTATTGACTTCAAATTATTCGGTGACCTGCATTCGCGGGCACCGATTTTTTTGGCTCTGCGTCCCCTCTATTTCAGGGCGGTTCAGAGCGGGGCTTGCATATGAAAGGATGATATCATAGGGTGAAAACACCATGCGATAAGTCATGGGATGGGTTTTAGAGGCGGTTAATCCGCTCGGAGGAGGCGTAGATGAGGCATTGGGTGTTGGTTAACGCCAGCGTGATCGCATTTGTGGCGCAGAGCGGCACGGCTATTGCTCAGCAGGACCCCGAGGCAGATGTGGGAACTGGGTCCACTGCGCCAGGAGAAATCATAGTAACTGCGCAGAAACGCAGTGAATCCATAAATAAAGTAGGATTGACGGTTTCCGCGGCTACTGGGGAACAGCTGGCACTTCGCGGGATAACGGATACATCGGGCCTGGAAAAAATAGTTCCCGGCTTCACTTATACGCGATCCCCGTATGCGACGCCTGTATTTACGCTTCGCGGTATTGGCCTCTACGACTATAGCCTTGCATCATCGCCATCTGTCGCTGTTTATATGGATCAGGTCCCGCTGCCTTATCCCACGATGACCGATACCGTCGCGCTTGATATTCAGCGCGTGGAAGTGCTGAAGGGGCCGCAGGGTACCCTGTTCGGGCAAAGTTCGACCGGCGGCGCTATCAACTATATCGCGAACATGCCGACGAGCCATTTCGAGGCCGGTGTTGAGGCCGGTGTCGACAATTTCGGCAAGCTGGAGGCTAACGGTTTTCTGAGCGGGCCTCTGACCGAAGGATTGAACGGACGGCTCGCACTTTCCGGAGCGCACGGAGGTGATTGGCAAAGGAATACAGCCGACCGAACGCAAAAATTGGGGGATGATCGCAAGTTCGCTGTACGAGGGACGCTGGATTGGGAGGCGAACGATCGTCTGCGCTTCGTCGCGACCGGCACATTCAGCAGCGATCGGTCCGACGTGCAGGCACCCCAATTTACCTATGCGTCGTTGAACACTTACGGCACTCCGGAACAGGCCGCCGCAGTGGAGGCTCCACCCATTTCGCAGAACCCTTTTGCGGTTGTCGATCCGGCGCTGTTCGATTCCTACACCAACCCGGAAAGCGCGCGCTTCGATCCGACCTTCATTACCCGGCAGACGGTGGTTTTCGACCGTGCGGCGTCTGGGCGCGAAGGAACGTTGACTTATCTGGGAACCGAGAACCCGGGGAGTGACGCGCGCGATGCGACATGGACTCCCGGCTTCCCGCAGCGCAAGAACGATAAGCTCTACATCGCCTCCCTTAGGGCGGACTATAATGTAGCCGATGACGTCACCGTTACGTCCTTGTCTTCATACAGCCGAAAGAACATCGACCAGTCATTTGACAATGACGCGACGGCGGCTCCCCAGTTGGATACCCTTCTGTTCGGGCATCAGGAATTTATCAGCCAGGAATTGCGCGTTGCCCTGGATACCGACAGGTTCCACGGTCTGGTGGGTGCCAGTTATGATCATTCGAACGTTGAAGACAATCTTCTGTTTGATCTGACCGAATCCGGATTTAATTCACCGCTGCCGGGTCAGGAATTTTCGACCGCTGTACAAAATATGCGGCAGAAAATCGATAATTACAGCCTGTTTGCAAACGCCGAGCTGGAAATCGCTGATGGACTGAAAGTACAGGGGGGAATTCGTTACAACTGGTCGAACCGGAGTGCGGATCTGTGTACGTTCGATCCGCCGTCTGATGAGGGGCAGAACTACGCGAAGACATTCGGCAATGCCGATATCGTGCCCGACTTCGGATTTTACGATTTGCAGACGGCCTTCGGACTTGATCCGGCGGGTCATGTTGTCGTCGGCCCCGGTGAGTGCGGTACTTTCAATACCAGCGTTCCGACGAGCGACCCTGCCTATCTGCGTCCGATCATTGAGCCGTTTGAAGTCAAGCTTCGCGAAACGAATGTCCCGTGGCGGGCCGGTCTGAGCTATCAGTTGCAGCAGGGAACGTTGCTCTACGCAACGATAAGCAAAGGCTATAAATCGGGCATTATCGGTAACTTCGCCGCGGCGATCACCAGCCAGTATCGCGCTGCGCCTCAGGAAAAGTTGCTGGCGTACGAGGCCGGTTTCAAGGCGCCTTTGCTGGGTAGGCGCGTTCAACTGAACGGTGCGACCTTTTATTACGACTACACCGACAAGCAAGTTCGGGGCCGCGTCCAGGATCCGATTTTCGGATTGGTTGAAACCACCACCAACATACCGAAATCGTCCGTATTTGGTATCGAGGGTGAACTTGCCGCAAACCCGGTGCGGGGACTTACGCTCTCGCTCAGCGGGACATATCTGAAGGCGAAGATCACGGAGAGTTTTTCGTCATTCGACGGTCAGGCGGTCTACAACCAGACGGGCTATACCGGCGACTTCGATGGAGCGCGATTGCCTTATACCCCGCGCTATTCTGCTGCCGCCAGCATTGACTACCAATTCGGCTTATCTGACACGCTGAATGGCTTCATCGGGGGCGGGATCACGTATCGCGGTGAAACCAACGCGACCTTTGAGAACGAGATCCTGAGAGCGGACGAATTCCGTCTTCCCGATTACGTCCTGCTCGATTCACATCTTGGCTTGGCGTCTGCGGACGGG
Organism: Croceicoccus bisphenolivorans; assembly: GCF_001634625.1. Lineage (GTDB taxonomy): Bacteria > Pseudomonadota > Alphaproteobacteria > Sphingomonadales > Sphingomonadaceae > Croceicoccus > Croceicoccus bisphenolivorans. Next base: position 16,583 of record NZ_LRSE01000019.1, read on the forward strand.
CGGTGGACTGCAACGCTGTACTGCAACAACTGCACGAATACCTACTACGTGCAATCCCGTTTCCTGACGAACGACACTGCATTCCGCTTTGCCGGAAGGCCTGCGACTGTTGGCGTGAAGTTAAACTGGAAGATTGATTGAACGCATTCGAACTCCGCTGGGAAAGGGAAACGGGACGGGATGGGCACTGAAGGAAAGGTGGTGATCGTCACCGGGGCAGCCGCTGGTCAAGGCGAAGCGGAGGCAGAGGTGCTTGCGGCTGCCGGCAACACAGTGGTTTTGACCGACATTTCGGAAGAGGGCGCTAAAGTCGCGGCGAGATTGGGAAAGAATGCCCTGTTTCGTCGGCAGGACGTCTCCGACGCATCGGGCTGGACTGCTCTCGTCTCCGAAGTGTTGGAGCGTTTCGGGCGGATCGATGCGCTGGTCAACAATGCCGGAATATACGCACCGGGAACGTTGCTCGAAACGGATCAAGCGCTGTGGGAGAAGCACTACTCGGTGAATATGCTGGGTTGCTACTTGGGTATGCGGTCGGTGGCGCAGGCTATGGTCGACGGCGGGCATGGCGGCTCGATTGTCAACATCTCCTCCATATCGTCCCTACGCGGCGTGCCTGGCGCATTTGCCTATGCGGGGACGAAATGGGCGATGCGCGGTATGTCCAAATGCGCTGCGCTGGAGCTGGGGAAACACGGAATTCGCGTGAACACCGTCATTCCGGGCATCGTGGATACCGCCATGCATCAGCTCAACAGCCCGGAGCAGAGGGCGGCGATGGAGTCTGCCATTCCGCTGGGCAGACCGGGCTCGCCGATGGAGGTCGCGCAGTTGGTTGCGTTTCTTCTATCCGACGGCGCGTCGTATATCACTGGATCCGAACTGACGATCGACGGTGGTATCTTTGCGTGAATTAGCCGCGCCAGAGTGCGGATCGGCAATTCCAGCCGTGTTGCTGTTTGATGGCGAACTGGTAGCCCCGCGCTGCGGCACTGACAGCAATCGGTGATTTATCCTGCATGGGTTCCGTCAAGGATCAGAAGCCTGCGCCTTCACCGGGGCACGCGTCGCGGCAAGGTCCGCTCAGACCTGGCTGATCATTCGGTCGGGGGAGGTCCGGCGTGCGGGCACCGGCAGGGCCATCGATCATCGATGCCACGCAAACAGGCCGGACCAATGGCGATACTCTGACTGATCACCCTGTCAGATCCATTTTCCCTGGACAGTGTAGCGGCGATCTGCAGAAGTTATCGCCGCTAGGGCTTTGCGCCATCCAGAATCCATTGCCGAATTTGCGCGATCTCATCGGGCGTGAGTTCTCCGCCGAACGGCATGCGCGCGCCGGTACCGCCGGCCTCGATATGCGTCCCTTCCAATTTCGCCATAAGGTAGCTCTCATCGGGTGAGCCCGGCACGACCAGTTGTAGCGGAGCATGGCCACTCCGCTTGTCGATGAGCTGGGCAAAGGCTTCACCCGGTTCGAGATTGAGATCGTCCGATGCGGCACCGCTTTGATGACAAGCGGTGCAGTTGTCGGACAGGATCGGCTCCACGTTCGTCGCGAAGCTTGACGGTACCGAAGGCTGCGCTCCGCCGACAGTTGTGCAGCCGAGGGTAGATCCGAATACAACCAAAGCGGCGACGGGTACGGTCCAGTTTGCCATCACGCGTGCCCTCCCGCTGCGTTGCGTCCTGCGATAGTACCGAACGCTATTGCCGGGCCGATCGTACTTCCCGCCCCCCAGTAAGTGCCGCCGGCCGGGGCCGCAACGCAGTTGCCCGCGCCATAAAGCCGGGGGATCGGCTGGCCATCCACATGTAGTATCCGCGCCTTGGTGTCGGTCATGGGGCCACCATTGGTATCGAGAGCGCCGCCGCCCAGAATCATGCAGTAGAAGGGGCCATCCAGATCGATTGGATGGCGCGATCCCACAACGCCGTCCATGCTCCATTTCTCGTTGGGCGGGATCGGCCCCACATTGCGTTCGATCATTTCGATCGCGGCCTTGGTCGCGCCGATGTCGAAGCCGTATTTGTCGCGCCCGAATTCGTCGTCTGCCCCATTCCGGGTGTCGGCGTTGAAACGTTCGATCTGCGCGCGAGTCTGGGTTGAAAAGTCGGGGCTTAGCTTCACCTCGCCAACCGCATCGGCGATCCCGTCGAGCCGCTTCTGGATCTCTCCGGCAAGCTGATCCAGCGTTGGTGCGGAAATGATGTATTGCGCCCCCGTAGGGGTGGAGGGCATGGGATAGGTGCCGCCAAACAGTTCCGCGGTTCTTTGATCGTAGATCATGAAAAGCAGGAAGTTGGGGTACTCTTCCGCAAGCGGATCGAAGACCATGTGGGCCTGGGTGCGGTTGTGATAGGCGCGTTTTTCGTCCACGACACGGCGGCCATACTTGTTGACCGCGATGGCGCTGTCGCCCGGCACGACCCATATGCCTTCGGTCACGCTTCCGTTGTGCACGGCTTCTTCGATCACGATCTCGGCTTTCCAGGCATTGATCATATTACCGAAGCGTGCGCCGACGCGCGATGCAATACGAACGAAATCACCCTGCGAATTGGGACTGCCGCACCCGGGCAGGATCGCCGGAGAGATGTACTGTGCCATCAGTTCGCGATTGTGTGAGAAGCCACCCGATCCGAACACGACGCCGCGCCGTGCGGCCGCCGCGAACGGTGCATCACCAGCCATGCCCTCGACACCGTCGACACCGCCGTCGGCACCGATTGTCAGCCGTTCGACGGCATGGCGGGTCAGGATTTGAACACCATTTTTGGTGCACCAGTCGCGCATCGACTTGACGAGTCCCGCACCGCCGCCACTTCCGCTTTTTGCCGTGGCTGGAAACAAGCTCCGCAGCGCCCTCTCAGGATCCTGCAGATAAGGTGAGCGATCGTTGTAGTTGGGGAATTCGGACACCTGCCATTCGACGATGCCATTGCGTTCATAATCCTCGAACACTGCGGCGGCAGTGTCGTAGTAGGTCTCAACCATGTCATATTCGCGGTCGAGGCCGAACTTCGGCTGGTTCTTGCGGAACCGGATCGGCCAGCCGTTGCTCAGCATATAGGCGATCGCCTGCTGTTTGGGGTCGCTTTCGCCCGCGGCGCGCAGATGGTGATTGTTGGGCACCCAGCAGCCGCCTCCGGACTTTGCGGTCGTGCCGCCGGTGGCAGCGCCCTTTTCGAGAACGACGACCGATGCACCGGCGCGCCGTGCCGCAATCGCAGCGCTCAGCCCCGCGGCGCCAGTGCCGACAACGATCACGTCGCTCACGATCGTCGGCCTGGTCGCTTCAGACGCAGCGGCCTGGGTTCCGACACCGATCATGCTTGCGCCGACCACGGTGGTAGATGCCTTCAGGAACCCGCGCCTGTTGCTGCCACCCTCGCTTTTGCGATCGGTCATTTGATTTCTCCTGTCCCGGTCATGATTTTCAACTTCATCCCGGAAAATCTATTTGAAGTGGGTGAAGTTATCAATAAGTTACATTTTTGTTCACTATGCGATGTATTGATTATAAAAAATAAATATAATTAATTATCTAATTCATAGAGTGCACGTGCAGAATTCACTAATTCAACTCTTGAGCCAATCCATTTTCCGAGTGAAATGACTTGTTTTGCTACTTCATGCCCGAACGGCGAAAGTTGATATTCGACATGATTGACGCCGGGGATGGCAATGCGCTCGATCAGTCCGTCATATTCAAGCATCTTGAGGTTCAAACTCAGGATGCGCATAGATAGTGGGCGGTCCGGGTTGAGCGCTCCGAAAATCTTGCGGATTGCCGACGGCCGATAGCTCCCCGACTGCAGCATAATCAGCATGCCGCTTCGCCAATAATTACCGATGTGCCGCTGGAGGCTCATCATCGCCCCATCCGGATCGATGCCGGGGCCGCTGACCCACTCCGCCATCAGCCCGAAGATTTCGCGCTGCTTGGCCGTCATTCCCGTCGGTTCGTCTAAACCGAGCACGTTGGCGATCGCATCGGTGAGGTCGCCCGTTGCGCGATCTTCTTTGCTTATCCTGCCGGGCATCCTCTCGCCTCCGTTGAGTTCCAGCACCTCTTGGGTGCGAGTGCGTATCCCGCTTGGGCGGCACTCGCACGTATTATCTTGTAATGTATAATGATGAAATCGACTGATGAAAATAGCTTGTGATAATATCAGTTTCGGATTAGGAGTGCGGGAGTTGGAGAGGGCATAAAATGACCGACAGGCAGCAGCAGCCCGCGGAATTGCCGGTTGCATCTCGCGTTTCGCGCCGTGGCTTTCTTGCCGCGGGCGGTGTTGCTGTCGCTGGTGCATCGACATGGGCTTCGGCTGCAGAAGCATCGACACAGGCATCGCATGCCGATCCGCTCAATGGCGAGATGCGCGTAGCTGACATCGTCGTGGTCGGCAGTGGCGCCGCCGCTACCTCTGCGGCGATTACTGCGGCCATCGAAGGCGCGCATGTGATCCAGCTTGAAAAGGCTCCGATCACGGGCGGTACGTCCGCAAAGTCGGGTGGCGGTATTTGGATACCCAACAATTTCTGGCTGAAGGAGAACGGCATTGATGACCCGCGAACGCCGTTTCTTGCCTATTGCGCGCAGTATTCGTTTCCGCACTTGTTTGATGCTGCATCGCCAACCTTCGGCCTTGACCGGAACAGCTTCGAATTAATCGCGGCGTTTTACGACAATGCGAGCCCCATGTTGGACTGGCTGACGAAGAACGGCGCGTTGAAGATGGGAAAGGGGATCGGTCTCCCCGATTTCTACGATTACGGCGTACTCGATGGCTGGAACCGGGTGCCGCGCGGACGCGGTCTCTTTCCGCGTCGCGATGACGGCCAAACCGGGTTCGGCGCCGAACTGATGCGGCGGATGACGGAAAGGGCGGCCGCTCTCGGCGTTGAAACGCTGACCGAACACGAAGTCTTGGGCCTGCAGGCGGATGCAAGCGGTGCTGTGCGTGGCGTCGATGTGCGCAGTCCGGGCGGCACGATGCGGTTCGGGGCGCGGCGCGGCGTGATCTTTGGCACGGGCGGCTTCACCTACAATCGCGCATTGCTGAACCTGCACATGAAGGAGCCGGTTTTCGGTGGTTGCGGGGTGCCCACGAATACTGGCGATTTCGTCGGGATGGCCGGGGCCGTAGGCGCGAAGTTCGGGAACATGGCCAGCGCATGGCGATCCCAGATCGTTCTCGAAGAAGCGCTGCAATATGTGACAGTGCCGTCTCCCATGTGGATACCGCCCGGCGACAGCATGATCATGGTCAACCGGCACGGCCATCGCTTCGTGAACGAGAAGCGCAACTACCACGATCGATCCCGCGCGCAGCTTGCATACGACGCAAATGTGCCGGAATTCCCCAACCAGATCGCCTTCGTCATATACGATCAGCGTAACGCAGAGCTTTATGCGGGCAGCCATCCATTTCCGAACGATCCCACCGGCAGCGATTATGTAATCAAGGCGGAGGACTGGCCCTCCCTGGTTGCCGCGATCGCGGCCAGGTTGAAAGAACTGGGATCCGCGACCGGAGGCATCTCGCTGGCACCCGATTTCGGACAGGTGCTGGAGACCACCGTCTCGCGGTTCAACGGCTTTGCCCAAACCGGGCTGGACAGCGATTTCGGGCGCGGCAGTTTTCCCTACGACATCGAGACGGCAGGTTCCTACGCGGCGCGCCAACCGGTTGCTCGCTGGAAAGATACGGTGGGGCCCAATCCGGCGCTATATCCGATCGCAGGCGAAGGTCCCTATTACGCGATCATCGTGGGGCCGGGCACCCTCGACACCAACGGTGGCCCGGTGATCGACAAGCATGCGCGTGTATTGCGCCATGATGGTACGCCGATCGATGGCCTTTACGGGGCCGGCAATTGCATCGCGTCCCCGTCGCATGATGCTTACTATGCCGCAGGGGTAACCCTGGGCCTCGGGCTTACCTTCGGCTTTATTGCCGCGCGTCACGCGATGGGCAGGGGCTGACCGATGCTGAAAGTGAAGCCGCGCATGATGCTCGAACTGGTCGAGTACGGGCCTCACACCGGTCCTGTCGTGATGGTTCTGCACGATGCCGAAGGGCACCCCGACCAGCTTGCCGACCTCGCCGCCGACTTCGCCGGTTTGCGGCTGATTATCCCGCGAGCCCCGCGATGGGCGAGCATGCGTGGGCCGGGGTTGTTCAGTTGGTTTACGGCCATTGGCGACAGCCGTTTTGACCCCGTGACGTTTGGAGATTCCCTTACACAGCTTGAATTGCTCCTGCTGTCGACCGGGCAGCCCAAGATTGGCGCAGTGGGGATAGGGCAGGGGGCCACCATTCTCTGCGCGCTCTGCGCACTCTGGCCAGAGCGATTTGACTGGATTGAGCTCAGGGGCGGTCATTGGCCGGAGCTCGGGCCGGACCTGTTGCCGCACCGTTCGATGGACGGGCTGCAGGTGCTGATCCATCACGGTGGCGGAGACAGCTTTGTCGACCCCACTCCGTTTGCGGCGCGAGGCGCGCTTGTCGCTTCGCCCGGAACTGCGATCACCGACTTTCGGAAGCACGGTGTCGCCGGGATTGTCCTTGCCGACAGGCAGGCGGGAGCGCGTGTATGAGGGCGCGCGCTCCACTTCTCGGTGCTGTGTTGGGCATCGGCCTGACCTCGACCATGCTGATGGCGGCAAACCCGCCAGCGTCAAGGCCGTTGAGTTTTCAACGCGACGTGCTTCCGATCCTGCAAACCAATTGCGCGGTGTGTCACCAGAACCTGGGGCCGATGGGCGGCCTGACCCTGGAACCCGACGAGGCTTACGAAAACCTGGTCGATATGCCTTCGATGGAGATCGAAATGCAGCGTGTCGAGCCGGGAGATCCCGAACGCAGCTATCTCATTCGCAAGGTTGAGGGGACGCACGCGGGTGTCGGCGGCAAGGGGCTGACGATGCCGATCGGCGGCGTGCTTGCACCAGCCGACGTGCAAACGCTGCGTCGCTGGGTCTCCGAAGGCGCGAAGAACAATTGATACACAACCACAATAATGGGTGAGGGAAAGACTAATGCAGATGAACAAGGTGAAGATGCTACTGGCTGCCGGCGTAACAGGAGTGGTTGCGATCCCGACGGTGGCTTTTGCTCAGCAGTCCGCGGCGGAAACGGCCACGGATGGCGATCAGGGGATTGCCGATATCGTCGTAACTGCGCAACGACGCGAAGAGCGGCTGCAGAATGTGCCGATCGCGGTTACCGCGCTCAATTCGGCGCAGCTTTCCAATTCCGGCATCGCCACGACGCAGGACCTGACGACGGTTACGCCATCACTGACGATTGGCCAGAATGGCGGCAACGTCCGGCCCCGCCTTCGCGGCGTCGGTGCTTCGTTCGGCGGCCCCGGCCTGGAAAACTCGATCGCGACCTATGTCGACGGCGTCTATATCGCGGCGGCACCAGCCGGTCTCTTCTCGCTGGCCGGAGTTGAGCGCGTGGAGGTGCTCAAGGGGCCGCAGGGCACGCTGTTCGGACGTAATGCGACCGGCGGTCTGATTCAGGTCGTCACCAAGAAGCCCAGCGAAACCTTCGGCGGAACGGCCAGCATCAATTACGGGAACTACGATACTTTCGGTGGCGACATGTACATGACCGGCCCGCTCGCGTCGGGCCTGTCGATGGATGTGGCCGCGCACGGCAGCTTTCAGGGCGATGGTTTCGGCCGGAACCGCTTCCTCAACATCGACGCCAACCGGACTGACAAGGACATCTCGGTCCGCTCGCAGCTGATGTTCAGAGGGAACGCGACCGACGTCCGGCTGGCCGGCGACTTTTCGCAGATCAAGGGCTCGCAATATGAGTTCCGCGTATCGCCGTTCGATATGCCTGCTCTCGGGCCGGCATTGCCGAACCAGGGAACCTGGGACAGCAACGGCAATGTGCCCTTCATTAGCAACACGAAGAGCTACGGCACGAGCCTTACAGTCAATCACGAGCTTTCGTTCGCGGATCTGGTCAGCATCACCGCATGGCGCAAATCGGACCTCTATGTGCAGGTCGATGGCGACACGACGCCGAATGAGAACCTGAGCGTTTTCAACACCCAGAACGAGCGACAGTTCACGCAGGAACTTCAGCTCGTTTCCCGGCCGGAATCGCCGGTTTCGTGGCTGCTGGGAGGTTACTTTTTTGACGGCAAATCGCGTTACGAACCTTCCATCGTAAAGTTCGGTCCCGCCTTGCAGGACCCCGAATTCCCACTTGCCCTGCAGCGCACATTTTCAATGCAAGGCACGCGTTCGTATGCGGTTTTCGGGCAGGCCACTATGCCGCTGGGCGAGCTTACGCGGCTGACGGCCGGCCTGCGTTATACGAGCGAGCGGAAAAGCTTCGATGCGACGCAAGTCGGCATACTGGCAGACGACACCGAAGTGCCGTTCGGAACAAGGGACGACCACGTCAAATACAAAAAGCTGACCTGGCGTCTTTCGCTGGACCATCGCTTCACGCCGGATGTGATGGCCTATGCATCGATCAATCGCGGCTTCAAGAGCGGCGGTTTCAATCCGGGGGGCGGCATTGCCGATGCACCATTCGATCCGGAGCAGCTCGACGCCTATGAAATCGGGCTGAAGGCAGACTTGTTCGATCGCAAGGTGCGATTCAATCCGTCCTTGTTCTATTATGATTATCAGGATCTCCAGATAACGACTTTTACGCCGTTGGGGCTGCCGATTTTCATCAATGGGCCATCGGCAAAGATCTACGGTCTCGACCTTGATTTCACGGTGCAGCCTTCGAGTGCATTTACGGTTCGCGGCGGGCTTACCGTGCTTCATGACCGGTTTGGCGACTTCCCCGACGCGCCGTTCCATATTTCCAATTCGCCTGCACCGGGAAATACGCTGGTGTTTGACAACGCCCGTGGCAACCGCATTCCCTATACCGCGGATTGGGCAACCACTATCGCTGCCGATTACCAAATTCCGACCAGTTTCGGGAAAGTAATGTTTTCGGCAACCTACAATCACAGCGATGGTTATTACGCCGAAGTGGACAACCTTCGCCGACAAAGTGCCTACGATATCGTCAATGGTTCGGTCCGGATCGAGAGCGACAAGGGGCCCTATGCCAGCGTGTGGGCCCGCAACCTGCTGAACGAGTCCGTGCTGCTGCAGGTTCAGGCCTCCAGATTTGGCGGTTCCGCACAGTTTCAGGCGGCTCGTACTTACGGGATCACAGTGGGAACCAGCTTCTGATGGTTGCCAATGGGAGCGGCTGATTGCGACTTCGCCGCCTATTCAAGCGAGGATGACATGACTGATACAGTATCCGCCATTTCGAAACCTATTCGGCCTCCGCCGCGCCCTTCTGGCGCGGCGGCAGGTGAACGCGACCCATTATCTCGCAGGACGTTTGACAGGTCGTCGGCACTGGGTAGAAGCGTGAATTTGTCAGATTTCAGGGAGATTGCGGGGGTGAACAAGGGCGATACGGCTGGTCCGGCCCAACGTGCACGCAGCACTGTCGATGTCGCCGCGGACACGATCCGCGATTTCATCTCCACGGGGCGGTTCGTCGCAGGCCAACGGTTGCCCGAAACCGATCTCATGGAACGGCTCGGTGTCAGCAAGACAGTGCTGCGCGAGGCTTTTGCCAAGTTGCAACAAGACGGCATCGTCGAGCTGCAGATGTACAAAGGCGCAATGATCCGGCGTCTTTCGCTCGACGAGGTCTTGCAGGTGATCTCGGTCAGCACGGTCTTGCTCGCCCTGGGTATGCAGGAAGCAGCGATGACGGTTTCTTCGCAACCGGAGCGGCGTGCGCTGCTTCTGGACGCAAGACGTGCGCTGCAGACACTCGATCCTCACGATCAGCGAGAGCATCTTCAGGTGTTCTACGATGTCGTGGACGTGATTCTCGATCTGGCCGATAACCCTTACCTGACCGAGATGTTCCAGAGGTCCAACAATCCGCTGATCAAGGAATTCCTGCTCGATTCCGTCGAATTCCGGGCGGACGTGGTCGCCCATACGCGCAAGCTGGACGAAGTGCTGGAGCTTGTGGACCGGGGTGACGGACGCGCCGCGTTCGAGGCTTTGCGCGTGTGGACGAGGCTCGATCGGGCGTGGGTCAATCCGTCGCAAATGGCCCTTGCCGCGCCGCCGCCGGGGCGTACCAAGCCTGGCAAGGCAGCAGGGACGGTGCGACCTCGAACCGCCAAATAGTGGCGGTCTTCCATTCCTGATGCGGTCCTACCCGCGCCAGTGACAGCAACTGAACCTGCAGTGAGCCCATAGCGGACGGCTCTACGCGGGGATCAACAATTTATCCGGGAGCAATCCATGGCCACAGATTTGTCGGCGTTGTTTACGCCTATCGATATCAATTCAATTCAATTGCCCAACCGTTTCGTATTGCCGGGCATGCAGCGCGCACAAGGTCGCAGCGGCGTGCCGACCGCAGCATCTGCAGCGGGTTTCAGACGGATCGTGGAAGGCGGTTGTCCGCTGATTATCAGCGAATCGACGGCGGTCGATCATCCGTCGGCCTCGCGGCAGGAATTCTGCGTACGCATGAACGATGCAACCAAAGAAGCATGGCGCCATTGCGCGAGCGAAGTGCGCGGGGCAGGGGGGCACCTGTTCATCCAGCTCTGGCATGAGGGTGGGCACCGGCCGGAGCTTGAGCCGGGGCCTGATTGGGATGGTCCGACGATCAGCCCGTCAGGAATGGTCGCACCTGGCCGCGGTCATGGCAAGCCAGCCACGGTCAAGCAGCTTCACGAGGTTCGTGATGCGTTCGTGCGTAGCGCACTGCTGGCAAAGGAAGTGGGGGCTTCCGGTGTCGAGATACACGGAGCGCATGGCTATTTCCTCGACCAGTGCTTCTGGGCGCAGACGAACATTCGGGATGACGAATATGGCGGTCCCGACTTGCGCAATCGCATTCGGCTCGCAACCGAGATTGTGCGCGGGGTGCGTTCCGCGCTGGGCCCCGATTTTCCGATCAGTCTGCGCTTCTCGCAGTTCAAGGAGGTCGATTTCGGCGCGCGCATATTCGACACGCCGGAGGATATACGTGTTTTCGTCGAAGAATTCGAAGCGGCGGGCGTCGATGTCTTCGACGTATCGACACGTCGTTTTTACGAGGCGGCATTCCCGGACAGCCCGCTCAGCCTGGCCGGCTGGGTAAAGTCGTTCTCGACAAAACCGGTGATCGCGGTGGGTAGCGTGGGCGTCGATCGCGAGTTCATGGCGACGCTGTTCGAAGAGGGCGAGGCCCAATTCAACATCGAGGCCGGACTTGCCGAATTGGTGCGGCGCTTCGATCTCGGCGAATTCGACATGATCGCGATAGGCCGCGGACAGTTGGGCGACCCGGACTGGGTGCAGAAGGTGCGCGAGGGGCGGGGCAGCGAAATCCGGCATTTCCGGCGCAGCGATATTCTTGGCGATATCACATGGGATGCGGAATTCGTGGAAGAGTCGTACGAGGCCAACGCCAAGCCGTAAATTTATGCCGGGCGCACCATCACGCCGCGACGGGATGGTGCTTGCATATCTGCCACACGGCAGGTGTTGTCAGGTTCGCCTGATCGAGTGAGCGAATGCCCTGAACCGGAATTTCATGTCGTAGCGGCGCATGCGACATTTCGCTGTGCACCAGACGTCGCTCCGGCCCGGGATCGAGCAATAGCAAGGCCGGAGCCCAAGCCGGACGACGTGGGGCGGAAAGCGGTGATGTTTGACGGCAATGGTTTTTATGCCGGTTCCACCAGACGGCGAAGCGCCACCAGGTGGAACCGTTTGGCGCTAGCCTGACCGGACCTCCGTTTTCACTTTCCCAGGTCGACAGTCACCTTGTTGATCGTGCCGGGGTAAACGAAGGGAGCGGTGTAGTCGTCGCTGAGCGTCGTGCCGTAGTCGCGCCCGATGGTGATGCCGCCTTCGCCGACGAACATGAAGCTTGGCGTGCGCTCCATTCTGCCGGTGCCCACGACATGTCCATCGACCGTCAGCGTGATCGTGCCGCCCTTGCCGGGGCCGCCACCGTCATAGTCGAAATCGGCCTCCACCATGTGCCGCCCCGGGGTGAGAACCGCGTCGCCGTCGACCCGGTTCTGGTCGCGCTCCAGCACCGACGCATTGTACATGAACGACGGCTTCCCATCGAGGATGACGAGACCCCAGCCGGCAAAGCGCGCGCCCTGCGCGATCAGCGCGCCGTCGCCGCCCTGTTCTGGAACGACGATGTCGGCGCTGACCTTCCAGTCGCGGTTCATCACGCGGGGGAAGGAGCCGCGGCTGTAACGGAAATCGGTGTTGTAGTATTCGAAATGCGTGCGTTCGCCGATCACCGAGGGGCGGGGCATGACGTCGGGGCCGCGGCTCTGCTTACCGATGTTGAACTGCTCCGTCGCCTCGACGAAATCCTTCTGCAGTTCGGCCAGTTTGTCCGGGTAACGCCTGGCAACGTCTTCGGCCTGCGAGAAGTCCTTGTTCAGGTTGTAGAGCGACCACTTCACTTCGCCGCCGGCGGGCGGGGCTTCCTGTTCCCAGGGGAACACGCGCGGCTGCGTCGATGCCAGCCAGCCGTCCTTGTAGAAGCCGATGTTTTCCCGCAGCTCGAAGAACTGCTCGCGGTGCTGTGACGGTGCCTTGGCATCGTCGAACGTTCCGACAAGGCTGCTTCCTTCGAGCGGCATCTGCTTCACGCCCCGAAACTCTTCCGGCAATGTGATGCCGACGGCGTCGTAGAGCGTGGGTGCGATGTCGGTGACGTGGGCGAACTGCGGCCGGATCGCGCCGGTATCCTTGATGCGATCGGGCCATGAAACGATCAGCCCGTTGCGGATTGCGCCAAGGTGCGAGGCGAAGACCTTGCCCCACTGGAACGGGGTGTTCATCGCCCAGGCCCAGCCCGCGTTGTAGTTGTTCCAGCTGAACGGGCCGCCTGCCGCGTCCAGCTGGGTCATCTGTTCGGCCACGCTCAGCTTGATCTTGTTCTTGTTCCGCGCGATTTCATCCATCGACCCTTCGGGCGATCCTTCGAGGCTGCCGCCGTTGTCGCCGATCGACAGGACGACGAGCGTATTGTCGAGCTCCCCGCTTTCTTCGAGGGAATCGAGGATCCGCCCGATCTGGAAGTCGAGGAATGCCAGCTGCGCGGCGTAGACTTCCATCAGGCGCGATGCGACTTTCCGCTCGTCCTGTGACAAGGATGACCATGCCGGGAACTTGGCGGGGCGGGGCGTAAGCTTGGCGTTGGCGGGAATGATCCCGGCGGCTTTCTGGCGGGCGAAAGTCTGCTCGCGCATCTTGTCCCAGCCCTGGTCGAACTGGCCCTTGAACTTCGCAATCCACTCTTTCGGTGCCTGATGCGGCGAATGGGTGGAGCCGGGTGCGTAATAGATGGCGAAGGGGCTGTCGGGGCGCACGCTCTTCTGGATATGGATCCAGTCGATCGCCTGGTCGGCCATATCGGCGTCGAGGATGTAGTTCGGATCGTCGGCGGGCGCTTCGACCCAGTTCCGGTTCTCGATCAGGAAGGGCGCGAACTGGCTCGTCGCGCCGCCGATAAAGCCGTAGAAATAATCGAAGCCAAGGCCGTCGGGCCAATGGTCGAACGGGCCGACCGGCGTGTCTTCCCACACCGGGACATTGTGATGCTTGCCGAACCAGGCAGTGTCGTAGCCGTTCAGTTTCAGCACGTCGCCGAAGGTGGCGGCGGAATCGGGGATGACCGAGTTATAGCCCGCGTCCGGCGACGCTTCCTCGCTGATGACACCGTAGTTGACCGACTGGGCGTTGCGCCCGGTCAGCAGGGCAGCGCGCGTCGGGCTGCACATCGCGGTGGTGTTGAAATTGTTGTAGCGCAGGCCCGCCTTGGCCAGCCGGTCCATGTTCGGCGTTGGCACCGGGCCGCCAAAGGTAGCGGTTGCGCCGAACCCGGTGTCGTCCGTCATGATGACGAGGATATTGGGCGCGTTCGCTGGGGCCTGCGGCGGAGCGGGATAGGGTGCGGGCCGGGCCTGGCTCAGCAGGTCGCCGTTGCCCGGCGCAGCCTGCGCCAGCGCCGGGGTGAACGGCATCGACAAGGCGGCGGCCAGCGCGGCGACGCGTGAAACGCCCCGCAGCAGCTTGCGTCCGGTCTTGTTGTCCATCTTCTCTCTCCTGAATGTTCTTGCTGCGGCCTAGCCGGCCTGCCGTATTCGTTCCCGGCGTCTATCGTTCCCGCTCGGGAATCAGAACCCCGCCGGTGGGCATCGCGCGCACGCTTTCGCGGAAACTCGATAGATAGCCGCTGGCGGGAACGCGCAGGCCGGGGCCTTCGCGTGCGGCCAGTTCGCTGGCGGGGACATCGATGTCGATGCTGCGATTGGCGACGCTGATCCGCACGATGTCGCCATCGCGCACTTTGCCGATCGGTCCGCCGGTTGCGGCTTCGGGGTGAACTTCGGCGACGGTCAGGCCCTTCAGGCAAAGGCCGGAAAGCTGGCCGTCGGTGACGAAGGCGGTGGTCTTCGCCAGACCTGCCGCATCGAGTGCGAACAGGATGGCAGAGGCACGCCCCCCCATGGCGGGGCCGCCACGCAGACCCTGATTGCGGCTGATGACGACATCGCCGGGTTCGATTTTCCCGTCGCGGATCGCGGTCATGCAGGCATCGACATCTTCGAACACGCGTGCCGGGCCTGAAAATTCCTCGGGCCGCGAACCATCGCGCAATCCCAGCCGCACGACGGCGGTTTCGGCAAAGCTGCCCTTCAGGATGGCGATGCTTGGCCCTTCACCGAACGGATCGTCGAGAGCGTGGATCACGTCGGGATCTTCCACTTCGTAGTCCGCCAGGTTTTCACCCAGCGTCCTGCCGGTGCAGGTCAGCGCGTCCGTATCGATGCGCGGTTCAAGCCGCTTCAGCACCGCGCGCGCGCCGCCGGCATCCTCGAACCGTTCGATACGGATATTGCCGGTGGGCCGCACTGGCGAAATCACTGGCACGTCGCTCATCTCCTCCCACAAGGCGAAGACGTCGATATCGCTCTCCGCCTCGATCGCGGTGGCCTGCAAGTGCTTGATCGCGTTGATGCTTCCGCTGACGGCCAGCACTGTGGCGATGGCATTGCGGAATGCGCCTTCGGTCATGATCTGGCGCGGGCGCAAGTCTTCGTGAACCATTTCGACGATGCGGCGCGCGCAGGCACGGGCATTGTCCTTCATCTTGGGCGAATTGGCACGCACCGGGGCATTGCCCGGAAGCGTCATGCCCAGCGCTTCAACCACCGAGTGCATGGTATTCGCGGTGGCCATGCCCGAACACACGCCGGGGCCGCGAATGGCGTTTTCCGCCATGTCCGCAACCGGGAACTTCGGCTTCGCGCCGAATGCCTCGCCAACCTGACCGGACCACAGGTCTTCGACATCGACCGGTTGGCCGTCGATCTCGCCCGATTGCTGATAGCCGCCGATCACCAGAATAGTGGGAATGTTCAGCCGCGCCGCCGCCATCAGGTGCCCCGGGGGCGTCTTGTCGCAGCTGGTCAGGCAGATCATCCCGTCCAGCAGAGCGGCCTCTACCTGCACTTCGATATCGTTGGCGATGATGTCGCGGCCGGCAAGGATGTAGCTGCCCAGTTTCGCCGCGCCGGTGATGAAATCGCTGGGTGCGGCAGTGCGCACTTCGAACGGGACGCCGCCCGCCTTGCGGATCTCGTCCTTCACGATCTGCGCGATACCGTCGAGATGGGCGTAGCAGATGGCCAGTTCGCTGGAGGAATTGACCACCGCGATCTTGGGCTTTTCCATGTCTTCCTTGCTAAGGCCCAGTGCGGCCCAGTTGGCGCGCCGGCTGGCTGAATTGGCCGAGAGACTGCGGAGAGTCATAGGGATCGCCCTTTCGATGGATTGAATATTGATGCGGGGCAGAACGCGGTCATTCCGCTGCCTCGCCCGCGCTGGCGGCCGCTTCGTCGACGAGGTCGGCGTCGTTGCTGAGATGCGCGCCCTGCTGGCGCAGCAGCGACCGCAGTTCGCCGATGTCGACTGCACGCGGTTCGATCCCGCGATTGGCCGCCACCGCAGCCGCCGCACCTGCCGCGTGGCCGGTCAGCCAGCATTGCGGAATTTCACGCATGAAGCCATGCGAATTGGCGTCGCAGGAAATGTGCCGGCCTGCGGCCAGAACCCCGTCGAGAGAGCGCGGCACCAGCGAACCGTAAGGTACCGAGATAACCGGGAACTTCGGGCTGACCGAAGGGCTGATGCCGACTTGCGTGGCACCGGCCACGCCGCCGCTCCATTGACCGCGCTCGATCCGTTCGACGCCGCCCAGACGGCGGGTGTGGCGCACGCCCAATTGCGATGCGCTTTGCAGCATATAGGCGTTCTCGAACCCCGGCGCGTTCTTGCGCAGGAAGTCGCAGTGGCTTTCCATCAACCGGTGGCTGCGGATTTCCACCTCGGTCATGTCGTCGACGTCGAGCGCCGACAGCCCCGATTGCCGGGGGCCGAGGAACAGTGCGATATCATTGCGCCATGACACATAGGGTGGCTGGAAATAGCCGACCTGCTCGCGGCCCAGAATCGTAAGGTCGCGGAACTGATCGGGCTGGCCGCCCCGGAATTCCAGCCAGCGCGTCATGTCCACGCCGCCGAACGCAAAGCTGGTGTTCATCGAATGGTGCACGTCGCCCTGTTCGATGTCGGTATCGAAATCGGCTCCGGCGCGGGCGAACATGTCGCCGTCGCCAGTGGTGTCGACGACCACCCTGGCCTTGATCGCCTGCCGCCCGGCCTTGCTCTCGAACACCAGGCCGCGCGCTGCGCCGTCTTCGACGATCGGTCGTGCGGCCCATGCGTGGAAGACGATCCGTACGCCGGCATCAAGCAGCATCTGCTGTGCGTTCAGCTTCATCCGTTCGGGATCGAGTGTGGGCGCCCATTGCACGATGCCGTGAAACGCGGTGGTGCGCAGGCCCCAGTATTTCGCCTTGGCCTCGTCGCGCGAGCCCCAGTCGGCGCGAGGCGGACCGGCCTTGCCCTCGGCAGGCATGCGATCCACGAATTCGCGCGCAAAACCCTGGATGACGTGATTGCCCTCCCAGTCGGTCATGCGATCGATCCACATCACCAGACCGCCGGTCGAAAGCCCGCCCAGGCAGTTGTAGCGTTCGACCAGCGTAACGTCGGCACCGGCTTTGGCCGCAGCCCAGGCCGCGGCGCATCCGGCAGGGCCGCCGCCTACCACCACCACGTCGCAGGTGTGATAGATGTCGATCTCGCGCGCTTCTTCCAGCACCGTGCCACCGCGACGGGGCGGGGGCAGGTTGCGGTCCGAACCTTCGAACAGGTCGGAGGGGAGGAAACGATCCTCGGTCCGCTCGACCGACTGGACCTGTGGCTTGCTGTCGCTTTTATCTGTCATTGATGTGTCGCTCCGCTCTCGCTGAGGGGAAGGGCCGGTTCGCGCGCTGCGGCCATGGGTGCCACTTCGTGCGCGACCGATGGGGCCTTGGCATCCTCGATCATCATGTCCGCCGCCTTTTCGGCGATCATGATCGTGGGTGCGTGGGTATTGGCACTGACCAGCGTCGGCATGATCGCGGCATCGGCAACCCGCAGCCCTTGAATGCCATGGACCCGCAGGCGCTCGTCGACGACAGCCTCGCTGTCCGTGCCCATCTTGCAGGTGCCCGCCGGGTGATAGATCGTCGAGGCATTGTCGCGAATCCAGGCGTCGACCTCTTCATCGGTGAAGGGTTTGTCCGGCGGCGCGATCCTGCTGCCGACGACTTTGCGAAAGGCCGGCTGATCGAACAGGTTTTCCAATGCGCGGAAGCCGGCACGCATCGCCAGCTTGTCTGCTTCGGCGGTCAGATAGTTGCCGAGGATGCGGGGCCGGTCTGCGGGATCGGCGGAGCGTAGCGAAATCTTGCCCCGGCTTTCCGGATGCAGGTGGCAGATATGCGCCGCGACTCCGAAGGGCGAATCTCCGGTGACGGATTGAAACGGCACGCGCACCTGCCGGCTGTTCACCCCGGCGGGCATGTAATGGATTTGCAGATCGGGCGAGGCCAGGCGCGTGTCGCTCTTCAAAAAGGCACCGGCGTTGTGCGGTACCATCGCCCCTTTGCCCCGCTTGCGCAGGAATGCGTGGACCAACATGCCGAACGCGCGGTCGAACCGGGCGTCGCGATAGAACATGTCGGGTATCTTGGAACTGTGAAAGTGCGTGATGTTCAGGTGGTCCTGCAGATTGCGGCCAACCCCGCGCAGACCATGCATTACCGCGACGCCTGCATCGGCAAGGTCCTGCGGATCGCCGATGCCCGAATGCAGCAACACCGTCGGCGAACCGATTGCGCCGCCGGTCAGCACGACTTCGCGGGCCGCGCCGATGGTGCGCGTGCCGGCGCGGGTTCGTACGACGACGCCGGTCGCGCGCTTGCCGTCAAGCACGACCCGGTCGACCGTGGCGCCGGTCAGAACGTCGAGATTGTCGCGGTCACGCGCCGGCTCCAGATAAGCGCGCGCCGCGCTCCAGCGCTGGCCTTGCGAGATATTGGTGTCGTAGCGGCCGACGCCTTCGAGTTCCTCGCCGTTGAAGTCGGCGTTGTAGGGCAGTCCCGCCTCTTGCCCGGCATCGATGAAGGAATCGAACAAGGGGTGGTGCGTTTCGATACGGCTGACCCGGATCGGCCCGTCCTTGCCGCGATATTCGTCCAGCGGCCCTTCGTAATGTTCCAGCCGGCGGAAGTAGGGCAGAACCTTTTCGTACGACCACGAAGACAGACCCGCTTGCGCCCAGCGATCGTAGTCGACGGCGCCGCCGCGAGTGAAGATCATCCCGTTCATGGAAGACGAACCGCCGATGACGCGCCCGCGTGGCCAGGTGATGCGACGGTCGTTCAGTCCGGGCTCGGGCTCGGTGACATAGGACCAGTTGTTATATTTCCAGCGGAACAGGTGCATCCCCATGATCGGGATGCGATAGAGCGGATTGCTGTCCCACGGCCCGGCCTCGATCAGCAGGACACGGGTTGCGGGGTCGGCGGACAGGCGATTGGCGAGCACGCAGCCGGCCGTGCCGCCGCCCGCGACGATGTAATCATACTGTTCGGCTGAACAGGTTTCGGACATTGCCATTCTTCCTCTACCCGCGATGAGCGATCTGCAATTCGCTTCGCGACCCGTCCGCACTTCAGGGCATGATCCCCTGACGGCTGGACAGCATTTGCGGTCTATCGTTTAACTATCAACTTAAACTGCGTGAGAAGAGGCGATCTGTCAATCGTCTTTTTGGCGTGGGCACGGTGTTGGTCGATTCGTGGCGCTGGCGATTTCCGCTTCGGCCAAATGGCGCTACCGTGCGATCGGGGGACGTCACCGGCCGCGTGCGCAGCCTGGGTGGTGCCGCTTCAGGATAAGGACCGATTTTTTTCATGACCGACCGTACGATTCGACCCGATGTGCAGACCCTCGATCGACACCATTTCGTGCCGCACTACATCGGGGTGATTTCGAATGCGCTGATATGGTCCCAGTCGCGTTTTTTCCTTGAGGCGTTTGGCTTTGGCGTCAACGAAGTTCGTGTAATTACAGTGCTTGCCGACTGCGGAGAGCTAAGTGGACGAGGGTTCTGCGATGCCCTGATGATGAACAAGTCGATCGTCAGCCGCACGCTCCGCGAGCTGGAGGAAAAGAAGCTGGTCTGGTCGCCGGGAGAAGGGCGCAATCGCAAGTACCAGCTGACCGAAGAAGGGTACGCACTGAACGCGAAAATCGTGAAGATTTCGCTGGAGCGCGAGAAGCGCCTGCTGCGTGGTTTTTCCCGTCGGGACAAGGTTATTCTGCTCGGTTATCTGGCCCAGATGGTGGAGAATCTGGAGCACGCTGGTGATTTCTACGACCTGATCGAAGGTCTCGACATGCATCGCGATGATGATGATGGCAGTTGACGAAGTTTAAAGTTACACTTAATATGCTCCCATAAAGCGATAACGCTTGCCCGTCGGCGATGGCCGCGGGAGATGGGAGAGACGGTGTGAACTTCGTTCCGGGATCGACGCAAAGGCTGTCATCGACCGCCCTGTCCGGGTGCGGTCGATTCGCTCTCGTCCGGGGTGCAGTCGCATGACCGGTCGCACCGTCGACATCTCCGGGATCATCGAAAACCGCTCGCTGAACGGTTTCAATTATCGCCTGATCGCCGCGTCGTGGCTGCTCACCATCTTCGACGGGTTCGATCTGTCACTTGCCGCCTTTGCGGCGCCTTATCTGCGCGACGATCTTGCGCTGGACCCCAATCAGCTGGCCAATATCCTTTCGGCAGGGCTGTTGGGCACATTCTTTGGCGCGGTCGTATTCGCGTCGATCAGCGACCGTATCGGCCGGCGCCCCGTCCTGATCGGTTGTTCTTTCGCGTTCGGCCTGCTTACCGTGGCGATGGGCTTCGCTCCGTCGTACCCGTGGCTGGTCGCCATCCGCTTTCTTGATGGCATCGCCATCGGCGCGGTGATCCCGATCGCCTGGGCATTGAACAGCGAATACGTGCCCAAGGGTCTGCGCGCTACCGTCGTGACCATCATCATGGTCGGCTACAGCATCGGGATCAGCGGTGCCGGCCCGATGACCGTATGGCTGGAGCCTATGGTCGGGTGGCGCGGTCTGTTCATTGTGGGCGGCCTTGGCTCGCTGGTCGCGGCGGCGATCCTGTTCGCAGTGCTTCCTGAATCGATCCGCTGGCTGACGGTCAAGGCGGACAATGGCCAGTCCATCGTGCGCGTGCTGGGCAAGCTGGGCGTCGACACGCGGGACATGCGGTCCGACGATCACTTCATCCTTAGCGACGAACCCGACGCGGCGACCAGAAAGGTCCGCATTTCCGATCTGTTCGCAGGCTGGCTGAAATTCGCGACGCCCGCGATCTGGCTTGCCTATGCGGCCAGTTCGATTGCGGTCTATTACGTCAACGGCTGGGGCCCGATCATCCTCGAAGAGCTGGCGTTCGATCGCAAGACCGCCGCGCTCGCGACGGCATTCGGCGGGATCATGGGGTCGGTCGCAGGGCTTGCCATCATGCGCTTCACCGATCGTCTCGGCCCGGTCATGGTGCTTTTCTATCCGCTGCTGCTGTTGCCGCTGTTGCTGATCCTCGGGCTCGCGCCGCTGCCGCAGCAGGCGGTGCTCTGGCTGGCCATCGTCGCGATTGCGATCGTCGGCGGCATGACCTTCTCGGTCGTCAGCATCATCGCCCCCGTCTATCCCACCAGGGTTCGCGCATCCGGTTCGGGCTGGGCGAGTTCCATCGGCAAGCTGGGCGGCGTGCTCGGCCCGATCTTCGGCGGCTGGATGCTGGCCAGCAACTTGCCGATCATCCGCAGCTTTGCGCTGCTGGCACTTATGCCCGCGCTCGTCCTGCTGTCGGTCATCGGCATCCTGATCGCGCGGCGCAGCATCGGCGATGCCGACGGCGCCGCTTCCACTCTCACCAAATCCACAGGTGCTTCCGCATGACCCCCAACGGCGTCCACATCGATCATCCTGATCGCCTGTTTATCGACGGTGCCTGGGTGCCGGCGACCAGCGGCCGTTCGTTCGAAATCGTATCGCCGAACAGCGAAGAGGTCGTCGCTCGTGTTGCCGAGGGCTGTGCGCAGGACATGGATGCGGCCGTGGCCGCTGCGCGCCGCGCGTTCGACCATGGCCCCTGGCCGCGCACCGCGCCGCGCGAACGCGCCCGGATGGTGGCAGAGCTGGCGAAGGCTTTGCGGGCACGGTCCGAAGAGCTGGAGAATGCGTGGATCGAACAGATCGGCGGACTGCCGGGCATGGCGCGCGGTGTCGTCGCAACCGGCAACCGTTCCTTTGCCGACATCGCCGAGCTGGGCGACCGTTTCCCATGGATCGAGGAAGTTGCCGGCGAGACGGTCGACAGCGCGTATATCGTTCGCGAACCGGTGGGCGTGGTGGCGGCGATCGCGCCCTGGAACTCGCCCTACATGATCATGGCCAACAAGGTGGCCTATTCGCTGATCGCCGGTTGCACGCTGATCATGAAGCCTGCTCCGGAAACACCGCTGGAGGCTTATATCATCGCCGAGGAGGCCGCGAAGATCGGCTTCCCGCCGGGCGTCCTGAACCTCGTTACCGCGGATCGCGATGTGGCGGACAGGCTGGTTTCCAGCCCTGCGGTGGACAAGGTCAGCTTTACTGGGTCCACGGCAGTCGGAATGCGGATCGCGCAAGTCTGCGGCTCCCGCATCGCGCGCTGTTCGCTGGAACTGGGCGGCAAGTCGGCGGCGATCATCCGCGACGATATGCCCACCGGCGAGGCGGCGCAGCTGCTGGGAACGACGATCACCCGCCTGTCCGGCCAGATCTGCGCCATGCTGACCCGCGCCATCGTGCCCGCCGATCGCCATGACGAGATGGCCGAGGCGATCGCCGACGTGATGCGCGGCATCAAGATCGGGCACAGCCGGGAAGAGGGCGTGCAACTGGGCCCGCTGGCCATGAAGCGGCAGCTCGAAAGGGTCGAAAGCTACATCGAGGAAGGCCGTGCGACGGCAGACCTTGTCCATGGCGGCCAACGTCCGGCTCACCTCAACAAGGGCTATTTCATCGAGCCCACGCTGTTCGCCAACGTCGATAGCGGCAGCCGGATCGCGCAAGAGGAAATTTTCGGTCCGGTCCTGTGCCTGATCCCGGCAAAGGACGAAGCAGACGCCATCCGCATCGCCAACGACAGCAATTTCGGCCTGCACGGTTCGGTCCTGACGAAAGATGCCGACGCGGCGTTTCGCATCGCACGCGAAATGCGCACCGGGATGGTGGGGCAGAACGGCATGCGCACCCAGCCCGGAATGCCGTTCGGCGGCTTCAAACAGTCCGGCATCGGGCGTGAAGGGGGGGCGGAAGGCCTGCTTCCCTACATCGAGACGAAGAGCATCCTCCTCGATGGGCGGCCGTCCGATGCCGCCCTGGGGAACTGACGCACGGTCCGCACGCAGCGGTCCCGATCGCATTTTACGACAGACATCTGAGAAACCGATACTTTTGAGAAGGAGAGGGCAATGAGAACCTTAAGCAAAAACGGGAAGTCGGCCTTCCTGGCCGCTGCGGCCTGTGGATGGGCGATAGCGGCTGCACCGGCCAACGCGCAGGACGTGGGTGAGAGCGAAGCCGGGGTCGAAGCCGACGCCGGCGGCCAAAACGCCATTATCGTTACCGCCCAGCGCCGCGAACAGACGCTGCAGGAAGTGCCGTTGGCCGTTTCGGTCCTCTCGGCCGAAGAACTTGAAAATTCGGGCGTCAGCGCGGTCGACACGCTGGTCGATGTCGTGCCGAGCCTGACCTTTACCAAAGGCTTCGACGACGAGAGCAGCTCGCTCAGCATTCGCGGCATCGGCACCACCGTGTTCTCGTCTGCGGTCGAACCATCCGTTTCGGTCGTTGTCGACGATGTCGTCATGGCGCGCAACGGCCAGGCCTTTCAGGACCTGATTGCGATCGAGCGCGTCGAGGTTCTGCGCGGCCCGCAGAGCACGCTGTTCGGCAAGAACGCATCGGCCGGCGTGTTGTCGGTCACGACCAAGAAGCCGACTTTCACGCTGAGTGGAAAGGTCGATACCATTGCGACCGAAGACGGTGAATTCCAGCAACGCGCTACCGTTTCGGGACCGCTGAGCGACAAGGTCGCGGCGCGGCTGACCGGGTATTACAAGGATTATGACGGCGGTTCGATCAACCGCGCCACCGGAAAGCGGCTCAACGGTTGGGAAACCTTCGGTTTCCACGGCAAGCTGCTGGTCGAGCCTTCGGATGCGCTGAGCCTGATGTTCAACGGCGACTATCGCCATTCGGACGCCAACCCGCAGGCGGCGATTCGCAGCCTGTACACAGAGGCCAACGCAGATCTGCTCGATCCGGTCGTACCCGGCGAGGAGAACACGGAGATCGTCAGCGACGCCGATATCTTCGCCAATACCGAAGCCTATGGCGGATCGCTGACTGCTACCTACAAGTTCGCGAACGATTTCGAGCTGACTTCTGTTTCAGCCTATCGCGAATGGAGCCAGTACTATAACAGCGATGTCGATCACACCGCCAATGATCCGCGGCCCGATCTCGTGGTCGTAGACCCTGACGGCAGCACGCCCGCGTTCTTTAGCTGGAACCAGAACGGCGGTACTTACGATCTCAGCCAGATCAGCCAGGAAATCCGGCTTGCCTCGCCCAGCTATGACGGTTTCGATTTCCTCGTCGGCCTGTTCTTCTTCAACCACAAGCTGGAGCATAACTTTGCCCGCCGCTGGGTCAATCCGACCGTCAGCCGCAGTGGACAGTATACCGGCAATGTCGAGACGACGAACTATGCCGGGTTCGTGAGCGGCAATGTCTATCCGGCGGAAAACCTCACCATTTTCGGCGGCCTGCGCCTGTTGCACGAAAAGCTGGAATATTCGGTCTTCCGCGACCCGACCAATGTGTTTGTCGAGGGCGATTCAAAGCTGCCCGGCGGTCAGGGTACAAAGGCAGACTTCGCGGACTCGATCTCCGACACCGCGGTCACCGGCAATATCGGCTTGCGCTATGACGTGTCGGATCTCGGCAACGTCTACGCATCCTACGCCCGTGGCTACAAGGGCGCCGGCTTCAACATGGTCTTCGCCGCGAGCGAGGAGCCGCCGGTCAAGCCGGAGACGGTCGACGCCTTCGAAATCGGCCTGAAGATGAGCACCCCGGACAATGTTCTGTCGACGAATATTGCCCTGTTCTACACCGATTATCGCAACTACCAGGCCCAGTCGCGCGGCGAGTCGATCGAAGAGGAATTCTCGCTTCGCAACGCCGGCAGTCTCACGACGAAGGGTATCGAGGTCGAGGCTTTCATTCGCCCGTCCGAGCATACCCGGATCAATCTCGGCGCGGCCTACATCAAGGCCAAGATCACCGAATTTCCCGGCGGTCCGTGCTATTTCCAGCAAACCGAAGAACAGGGCTGCGTCGACGGAGCCCAGGATCTTGCCGGCGGCGATCTTCCCAACTCGCCGGACTTCAAGCTGACGGGTGGCATCAGGCAGGGCATTCCCATCGAAAGCCTGCCGTTCAATGCCTTCGTTCAGGCGAACGGTACCTACCAGAGCGAGGTGCAGTATGCGCTGACCCAGGATCCGCGCACCAAGCTTGACGGTTATGCGATCATCAACGCGTCGATCGGGATCGAGGCCGACGATGGCAGCTACTCGTTCCAGATTTTCGGACGCAACCTGACCGACAAGTTCTACCCCGGCGAACTGTTCCCGTCGCCCGGCCTTGGCGGCCGCGTTACGCAGCAGGTTGCCCGCGACAATCACCGGTACTTCGGTGTGCAGGGAAGCGTAAGCTTCTGATGGGAAATTGCCGGCGGCTTTCACCCTGCCGCCGGCACCGGCTCCCTCACGCATCCGATGCGGAGCGATTTGCTCAGCCGGTTTCCAACCCCGCGCCTCGCCGTCCCTCACGGCGACGGCGCGGGCCTCATCACCGGCCTGCTGACGGCGCACTGTTTCAACGAGACGAAGCGCACGCAGATAAGCCCGATATCTCGGACAAGAGCGTCACGCGATCCACGAAAGGGATGCACGAACCATCGTTTTTGCGTGTCGACGCGCTGTTAAAATCCAGAGGAATGTGACGAAGATGACGACCTGGCTCACCAATGCATGGTATGCGGCGGCTTGGGATGCCGAAGTGTCCTCGCCCCCGTTGGCGCGCACGATCTGCGGCGTGCCGATGATGTTCTATCGCAAGCTGGACGGCGAGGTTGTCGCCATGCGCGATGCCTGCCCGCACCGGTTGCTGCCGCTGTCGATGGGCCTGCGCGAGGGGGATTCGATCCGCTGCCGCTATCACGGTCTGAAGCTTGGTCCCGATGGCGTGGCCGAGGAAATGCCGATCAAGACCGATCCGGTAAACACGCGGATCTGCGCCGAAACGTTCGTCGTGCACGAACGCCATCGCTTCGTGTGGGTCTGGGTCGGCGAGAAGGACAAGGCCGATCCGGCGCTGATCCCCGACCTGTGGCCCTGTTCGGCGGACGGCTGGCGCTTTGACGGCGGATATTATGCCATCGACGCCGACTATCGCCTTGCGATCGACAACCTGATGGACCTGACGCATGAAACGTACGTGCACACCGGGTCGATCGGACAGCCGGAGCTTATGGAAGCGCCGATCGAAACCCGCACCGAGGGTGATGAAGTCTTCGTCACGCGCTGGATGCCGGGGGTGGACGCGCCGCCGTTCTGGGCCGCGGCGCTGCGCCAGACCGGCAAGGTCGACCGTTGGCAGATCTGCCGCTTCATGTTGCCCTGTGCCGTCATCATCGATGTCGGCGTTGCGCCGGTCGGCGCCGGGGCCACGATCGAGGATCACGATCAGGGCGTGCGCGGCTTCGTCATCGATGTGATGACTCCGGAAACGGAGGACAGCCATCACTACTTCTGGGGCATGGCACGCAATTTCCAGGTGGACGACGACGGCTTTACCGCCCGCTTCAAGACGCAGCAGGGCGGCGTCTTCCTGCAGGACAAGGAAGTGCTCGAAGCGCAGCAGGAATCTGTCGCGGCAAATCCCGGCATGCGCCTGATGGCCTATAACATCGACGAGGGCGGCACACGCGCACGCCAGATCATCGCCCGTGCCATAAAGGCGCAAAACACGGCGCAGGCAGAGGCATAATCCGGCCTACCCGCCGCCTTGCCGCGGCGGATCAGGGCATTTCAAGAGAAAAAGGTCTGCCGGGAAATGGGCGATCCGGGCTCCTCGGGGTGGTGAGCGCGGTCACGGTCGTAATGGATCGCGTTTCCCGGCAGACAGTCTATCGCGGCTGGAAAGCCGCGAAACAGGTGGGCGTTGATCGCCGTCGTCAGGGTGTCGTTTTGATGGCGGTGCATACGAGCTTAAGTTCGACATAGTCGTCGATGCCGTGTCGTGATCCTTCGCGGCCCAGACCGGATTCCTTGATCCCGCCAAATGGCGCGACCTCGGTCGAAATCACGCCGGTATTCAGCCCGACCATGCCGTATTCCAGCGCTTCAGTCATACGAATGCTGCGATCGAGATCGCGGGTGAAGAGGTAACTGGCGAGGCCCGAGCGCGTATCGTTTGCCATCGCTATCGCTTCGGCTTCGTCACGGAACTTCAGCAGCCCGGCGACGGGGCCGAAGGTTTCTTCGCGGCAAAGCAAGGCATCGGCCGGAACATCGCGCAAAACGGTCGGACTGAAAAACGTACCCGGCCCGCAAACTGTGGTGCCACCCGTCATAAGGGTGGCGCCGCGTCCCACGGCGTCTTCCACATGCGCGCTGACTCTGGCTACCGCGCGCTGGTCGATCAGGGGGCCTTGATCGCTGCGTCCGTCCAGACCCGGGCCGACCACGAGTTTCCCCACGCGTTCGGACAGCCGGTTGGCGAATTCGTCGTAGATCCCTTCCTGCACGATGAAACGATTGGTGCAAACACAAGTCTGGCCGCTGTTGCGGAACTTGGCGGCGATTGCCCCGTCGACGGCGGCATCGATATCGGCGTCATCGAAAACAATGAAAGGTGCGTTCCCGCCCAATTCGAGGGACACGCGCTTGACCGTGTCCATGCAACGGGCGGCAAGCATCTTGCCGATACTTGTCGACCCGGTGAAGGTGAACTTGCGAATGCGGGGATCGCCGGTCAACACATCGCCGATCTGTGCGGCATCGCCGGTCACTACGTTCAGCACGCCTGCCGGGATGCCGGCCTCTTCCCCCAGTTTCGCCAGTGCCAATGCGGAAAACGGCGTGAGTTCCGATGGTTTGATGACTATTGTGCACCCTGCTGCCAGTGCAGGCCCTGCCTTGCGGGTGATCATGGCGAGCGGAAAGTTCCAGGGTGTGATTGCGGCAACCACGCCGACCGGCTCCTTGCGCACGAGAAGCCGGCGATCGGACGCGTGAGGCTGGATCACCTCTCCGTCGATGCGGCGAGCCTCTTCGGCAAACCATTCGAGGAATGACGCGGCATAGACGACCTCGCCCCGGGCTTCGGCGATCGGCTTGCCCTGTTCGGCCGTCATGATCGTGGCCAGATCCCGGGCATGTTCAAGAACGAGTCGTGCCCATTCGCGCAAAACCGCGCCGCGATATCCGGCCGTCAGGGCTGCCCAGGGTTTCTGGGCCGCTGTTGCGGCATCGACGGCCAGCGATGTCTGCTTTGCACCGAAATTGGGAACGGTGCCGATCAATTCGCCCGTGGCCGGGTTCGTGACCTCCATCCGATCGGTGTCCGTGGCCCATTTTCCACCCACGTATGCCGCTTCGATGAAGAGGTCGGAGCGCGAGAGAGGCAGGGCGTAATCTTGCAGAAGGACCGTCATGTCGCACCGTTCAATGTCAGTTGATGGGTCTGGCTCCTCGATCATGGCGGGTGCTGCGAACACCTCAGCAAGCGCGGTCGGCGAGTTACCATGTCAGTGCCATCAAGTCTGTTGAGTGAAATTGCCCCGGCGATCTTCAGG
This sequence comes from Croceicoccus bisphenolivorans, assembly GCF_001634625.1. GTDB lineage: Bacteria > Pseudomonadota > Alphaproteobacteria > Sphingomonadales > Sphingomonadaceae > Croceicoccus > Croceicoccus bisphenolivorans. The sequence goes on from NZ_LRSE01000019.1 coordinate 45,098, forward strand.
TGCCCGATGAGGCAGGAATGCGGTGGCTTGCGGTTTGTGATTGTT